>NZ_BCYO01000004.1 GCF_001598235.1 Polaromonas jejuensis NBRC 106434
AAGAGCGACCGCCCGGAGCTGACCGCCGCCAAGATCATCGTCTCCGGTGGCCGGGCCCTGGGCAGCGCCGAGAAGTTCAACGAAATCATGACGCCGCTGGCCGACAAGCTGGGCGCCGCGCTGGGCGCCAGCCGGGCCGCCGTCGATGCGGGCTACGCGCCCAACGACTGGCAGGTCGGCCAGACCGGCAAGATCGTCGCGCCCCAGCTCTACATTGCCTGCGGCATCTCGGGCGCCATCCAGCACCTGGCCGGCATGAAGGATTCCAAGGTCATCGTGGCCATCAACAAGGACCCCGAGGCACCGATCTTCTCGGTGGCCGACTACGGCCTGGAGGCGGACCTGTTTACCGCCGTGCCGGAACTGGTGGCGGCGCTGTAATTGCTGCGATTTGAAAAGGCATCGCTCGCGGTGCCTTTTTTTCTTGGCCAATCGATTGAATGACTGATTGAGCATTAGTAGACACCGGAGACAACCATGAGCTACAAAGCCCCCCTCAAGGACATGCTGTTTGACATCCAGCATCTGGCCAACATTGACCAGGTGGCGCAGATCCCCGGCTTTGAAGACGCCGGCTTTGAAACGGCGCAGGCGGTGCTGGAAGAATGCGCCAAGTTCAACGAGGGCGTGCTGGCGCCGCTGAACTTTGAAGGCGATAAAAACCCTTCGAGCTGGAAAGATGGCGTGGTCACCACCACCCCCGGCTTCAAGGAGGCTTTCAGGCAGTATGTGGAAGGGGGCTGGCAAGGCCTGCAGCACCCGACCGACTTTGGCGGCCAAGGCCTGCCCAAGACCATAGGCGCGGCCTGCGGTGAAATGCTCAATTCGGCCAATATGAGCTTTGCCCTGTGCCCGCTGCTGAGCGACGGCGCCATTGAAGCGCTGCTGACGGCCGGTTCCGACGAACTCAAGGCGGTCTACCTGGAAAAGCTGGTGAGCGGCCAGTGGACCGGCACCATGAATTTGACCGAGCCGCAGGCCGGCTCCGATCTGGCCATGGTGCGCAGCCGCGCCGAGCCGCAGCCCGACGGCAGCTACAAGGTGTTTGGCACCAAGATTTTCATCACCTATGGTGAGCACGACATGGCCGAGAACATCGTGCACCTGGTGCTGGCCCGCGTGGCCGGCGCACCGGAAGGCGTGAAGGGCATCAGCCTGTTTGTCGTGCCCAAGTTCCTGGTGAACCAGGACGGTCGCTTAAGCGCGCGCAACGACGTGCACTGCGTCAGCATAGAACACAAGCTGGGCATCAAGGCCTCGCCCACGGCCGTGCTGCAGTACGGCGACCACGGCGGCGCCGTCGGTTACCTCGTCGGCGAGGAAAACCGCGGCCTTGAATACATGTTCATCATGATGAACTCGGCGCGCTACGCCGTGGGCATGCAGGGCATCGCGATTGCCGAGCGCGCCTATCAGAAGGCGGTGACGTTTGCCAAGGACCGGGTGCAAAGCCGCCCGGTCGATGGCTCCATCAAGGCCAGCGCGCCCATCATTCATCACCCCGACGTCAAGCGCATGCTGATGACCATGCGCGCCTACACCGAAGGCTGCCGCGCCATGGCCTCTAGCGCGGCCGCGGCCTACGATGCATCGCACCACCATCCCGATGCCGGGGTGCGCCAGCAAAACCAGGCCTTCTACGAATTCATGGTGCCGCTGGTCAAGGGCTACAGCACCGAGATGAGCCTGGAGGTCACCTCGCTGGGCGTGCAGGTGCATGGCGGCATGGGATTTATCGAAGAGACCGGCGCAGCGCAGTACTTGCGCGACGCCAAGATTCTGACGATTTACGAGGGCACGACCGCCATCCAGGCCAACGACCTGGTGGGCCGCAAGACCGCGCGCGATGGTGGCCAGACCGCCAAGGCCATTGCCGGGCAAATTGAAACCACTGAAAGCGAGCTGCTCCAGCAGGGCAGCGCCGATGCGCTGGCCGTGGCCAGGCGCCTGAAAGCTGCGCGCCAAGCCTTGCTTGATGTGGTCGAGTTTGTCACCGCCAATACCAAAACCAACCCGAATGCGGTGTTTGCCGGCAGCGTGCCCTACCTGATGCTGGCCGGCAATGTGGTGGCCGGCTGGCAAATGGCGCGTTCACTGCTGGTGGCGCAGGAGCAACTGGCCCAGGGTGTCGATGCCGGCTTCATGAAGGCCAAAATCACGACGGCCCGCTTTTACGCCGACCACCTGCTGACCAAGGCTCCCGGCATGCGCGACAGCATTGTCGAAGGCGCCGACAGCGTGACCGCGCTGGCACTGGACGCCTTCTGATCAGCGCTGTCTAGCTACTGATTTGATAGCCTCTCTCGCTCATTGTGATTGGGCTAGAGCGGTATTTTCTTGAAAATTTTGCTTCACTGAACTTGTTGAAAGACGCTATGTCCAGACTGCCCGCTCCGCTGAACAATCTGCCGCTGCCCATCATCGGCTCGCCGCTGTTCATCATCAGCAATCCCAAGCTCGTGATAGAGCAGTGCAAGGCCGGCGTCGTGGGCGCCATGCCCGCGCTCAATGCGCGCCCGGCTTCGCAGCTGGAAGACTGGCTGGCCGAGATCACCGAAACCTTGGCCGCCTATAACCAGGCCAACCCCGGCAAGCCGGCTGCGCCGTTTGCCATCAACCAGATCGTGCACAAGTCCAACGACCGGCTGGAGCACGACATGGAAATGTGCGTGAAGTACAAGGTGCCCATCTACATTACCAGCCTGGGCGCGCGCGAGGACATCAACGCCGCCGCGCACAGCTACGGCGGTGTGGTGCTGCACGACATCATCAACAACAAGTTCGCGCGCAAGGCCATCGAAAAAGGCGCGGACGGCCTGGTGGCCGTGGCGGCTGGCGCCGGCGGCCATGCCGGCGTGAAAAGCCCGTTTGCGCTGATCCAGGAAATCCGCCAGTGGTTCGACGGCCCGCTGGCGCTGTCGGGCTCCATCTCGACCGGCGGCGCCGTGCTGGCCGCGCAGGCCATGGGCGCCGACTTTGCCTACATCGGCTCGGCCTTCATCGCCACCGAGGAGGCGCGTGCCGCCGACGCCTACAAGCAGGCGATCGTCGAGGGCAGTTCCGACGACATCGTTTACAGCAACCTGTTTACCGGCGTGCACGGCAACTACCTGGCGCCGTCCATACGCGCCGCCGGCATGGACCCCGAGAACCTGCCCCAGAGCGACCCGAGCAAGATGAACTTTGGCGGCGACAAGTCCAAGGCCTGGAAGGACATCTGGGGCGGCGGGCAGGGCATTGGCGCGGTCAGCAAGGTGCAGAGCACGGCCGCCTTTGTGGCCCAGCTCAAGCGCGAGTACGAAGATGCCCGCCTTCGGCTGGCGCTTTGAAGTCCGCTCCGAGCTTGATCGCCAGCCCTCATGCGTTCGCCTGAGCAGCGCCTGCGCGGCATCGATGCGCTCAAGGGCATGGCCTGCGCCCTGATTGTCTGGCACCACCTGGCTTTTTACGGCCCGATGTCGGATGTGGTTCACGCCTTTGTGCCGGGCCTGACGGACTGGCTTTATGACTATGGGCGTATGGCGGTGCAGGTGTTTCTGGTGGTCGGCGGCTTTTTGGCGGCCAGTTCGCTGGCGCCCCAGGGCCAGGCGAGCTTCAGGCAGCCTGGCCGCCTGCTGCTGCGCCGCTACCGGCGGCTGCTCCAACCCTATCTGCTGGCGCTGGCTGTGAGCGTGCTGGTGGCCGCGCTGGTGCGGCCGTGGTTTGAACACCCCTCGGTGCCCGAGGCCCCTACGTCGCAGCAAGTTCTCGCCCATGTGCTGCTGCTGCAGGATGTGCTGGGCCTGGAGGCGCTGTCGGCAGGCGTCTGGTATGTGGCGATTGATTTTCAGCTGTTCGTGATCAGCGTGCTGATTCTTGCTTTCGCACGCCAGCTGCAGCAGCGCTGGCCGCAATTGCCCGTGCGGCTCGGCATGGGCCTGCTGCTGCTGCTGCTGGCCATGTCCTCGCTGCTGTTTTTCAACCGCCGGGCGGGCCTGGACATGACGGGCCTGTATTTCTTTGGCTCCTACGCCCTGGGCATGATGGCCTTCTGGGCCTCGAACACGGCCAGCGAGGTCAGGCGTGGGCAGTGGCTGCTGGCCATCGCCCTGCTGGGCGGGGCGGCGCTATTGCTGGATTTCCGGGGGCGGATCGCTCTCGCGCTGGTGCTGGCGCTGGGCCTGGTGTGGCTGCAAAAAAGCGCCTGGCCCAGGCCATGGCGGGAGCCGCGCTGGCTGGTGCAACTCGGCCAGATGTCGTACTCGGTGTTTCTGATTCATTTCCCGGCTTGCCTGCTGGTCAATGCGGTGGTGAGTTTTTTCTGGCCGACACAGCTCATGGCCAACGCGCTGGGAATGCTGGCCGCCTTCGTGCTGTCCCTGTTGGCGGGCGCGTTGCTGTACAGGCTTGTTGAATCCCGGCAACTGCCAGCACGTGGCGCGTCTCAGGCGAGCCCCCCTCTCGCCATCATTCCTGCCACTGCGGCTTTTGTTGATGGAAGCTAACTTGGGCCCATGAAGGACGGGCGCAGGCAGCTATCAAATAGATAGCGATCAGGTTCTTCGTTCAGCGCCTGAACATCTCCAGCTTCAAGACTGAGGCGTTGCCCAGCCACGTGGCATGGGTCGTGTGATCCGCCAGGTCATCGCCCGTGACGCCGTGCACAAAAACATCAAGCCCTTCGCGGTGCTGCTCCAGCCACGGGATCAGGCGCTCAAATTCCACGCTGTCAAACGCCAGCTGGCAACTCCAGTGCGGATGCGGGCCGACTTCGCGCTCATGTACGCGCCCCACGGTGACCTTGAAAAGCTCGCCCGCCTGCTGGCACAGCGCACGCGCCTGCGCAACGGTTTCCGGGCCGAAATAGACATGGGCGTGGTAGTGGCTGTGGATGTTTTCGGGGCGTTGGGTCATGGCAAAAGAGAGGAAAGACAAAAGGGGATGCCCGGGCCGCCATGTCGGGCGGGCGAGGGGCCGCTACAGATTCAAGCGCCTTCCAGAAAAGTCATGTCCGGCAATGGCATGTCCGGATTGTCCTGGCGGGCCTGCGCATGAACCTTCCTGATGCGCTGGCGGCAATGGTCGAGGTCATCGACCTGAAAAAGAAACAGCACCTCCCCGGGGGCTTCCGCGTTTTGCCAAAGATGCTCGAGGACCATGCCCTGTTCGGCATGGTCGGCAGCATCTTTTTCGAGTTGCTGTTTGACGTCCGCCAGTTTGACGCCTGTGAGTTTTGCCAATACGTGCGCCATGTTCAACCCCTGGGTAGGGGGCCATTATTGCGGCCTGAATCACCCCGCGATTGCCATGGGGTTTTTGCTTGTTTATACTGTATTTATATACAGTTATTTGTGGGCGCCCGAAATCATACCCGCAGGTCGTTTTGCATCCCATGGCTGAAGTCATCATCCCTCTCCATGCCATCAAGGGCCGGGGCAGCGCCACGCGCATCGCGCACCGGTTCGAGAAGGAGGCGCGCGCCGCCTATGACGATGGCTGGGGCACGCTGGAAGAGGCCGCAGGCGAGGCGCGGTGGCTGGAAACCGAGGTGCTGTTTGAAGACGCCCGCAGCGCCATCACGCACAACGACTCGCCCGACATCTTTTTTGACTATGGCCTCAACCCGTACCGGGGCTGCGAGCACGGCTGCGTCTACTGCTATGCGCGGCCCACGCACAGCTACCTCAACCTGTCGCCGGGCCTGGACTTTGAAACCAGGATCATCGCCAAGCGCAATATTGCCGAGGCGCTGCGCGCCGACCTGGGCAAGCGCAGCTATATGCCCAGGCTGCTCAACATCGGCTCGGCCACCGACTGCTACCAGCCGGTGGAGCGCGAACTGCGGCTCACACGCGGCGTGATCGAGGTCCTGCAGCAGGCCAGGCATCCGTTTTCACTGGTCACCAAGTCCAGCGGCGTGGAGCGCGACCTGGACCTGATTGCCCCCATGGCGGCCGACAGGCTGGCTGCCGTGTACGTCACTATCACCACGCTGGACGGCGAACTGGCACGCAAGCTGGAGCCGCGCGCCGCCGCCCCGCATCGCCGCCTGCGCACCATCGCGACCTTGGCGGCCGCAGGCGTGCCCGTCGGCGTCAGCGTGGCGCCGCAGATCCCGTTTGTGAACGAGGATATGGAGCAGGTGCTGGAGGCGGCCTGGGACGCGGGCGCGCGCACGGCGTTCTACACCGTCATACGCCTGCCCTGGGAGCTGGCACCGATATTCAAGGAGTGGCTGGAACTGCACTACCCGCGGCGCGCCGCCCGCATCATGGCGCGCATTCATGAGATGCGCGGCGGCAAGGACTACGACAGCGATTTCGCCTCGCGTATGAAGGGCAGTGGCCTGTGGGCCGAGCTGATTGCCCAGCGCTTTGAGAAAACCTGCCATCGCCTGGGCCTTAACCGCCAGCGCACCGAGCTGGACCTGAGCCAGTTCCGGCCACCGGGGTCGGCCGGGCAGGGCAGTCTTTTCTGACGCACCCCCCGGCTTGAGCGCAGCGTCGGTCGTTATTCACTTCAAAGTCAAATCAGTCCTGTATCTCCTACCTTGATTCCCTGCTCACATTTTGAACAGCAGCCAAGAGCTAGGTTTTTCGGGGGCAAGGTCACTTTACCGTCCAGCAACAATTCGCCCGTCAACGCAAGCATTCGATCTGCCGTTGAACGTTCAGGTTTGCAGGCAGTTGTGACCAGCAACCTTCAAAAGGAAATCAATCATGAAAAAACTTCTGATCGCTGCCGCACTCTTTTCCGTCCTCGCCGCGTCAAGCTTTGCGCAAGCCGCTACTGGGGAGCATAAAGACAATCACTTCCAGAAGACGCACCCGCGCCGCGAGCAGGTCAACGAACGCCTGGCCAACCAGAACAAGCGGATCAAAGAAGAGGTCAAGGAAGGCGATATGAGCAAGGCCAAAGCAGCCAGACTTCACAAAGAAGACCGTCAGATTCGCCAGGAAGAGCGCGCCATGGCGGCACAAAACGGTGGCCACATCACCAAGCTAGAACAAAAGACGTTGAACCAGCAAGAGAACAAAGTCAGCGCGCAAATCGGCAAGTGAGCCGGCGCCTGAAGCGGCGGTGAATCAAGGTCATGGATGGCTGATTTTTTGCCAGCATGACAGCCTAAAAAAAAAAGATGGCCTCCAGGAGAGGTCATCTTTTTGGATGTTGTGGAGTGAATGTTTTCAGCGCACAAGTCCACAGCATGACGACTCGCCTTTTCTGAAGGTGAACCGCCTTTAAATCTCTCCTGCATCCCCTAAATCAGTAAGTGGATCAGTGATTGCCGGTAAGGTCGTCAACTGACCGGTATCAGCAACTCGCGCAGGTAGCTGCGGTTCAGCCGCAGCTCCAGCCATTTCTGCAGCGTTTCACACGTGGCGCTCATGGCCCGGTAAATCGCTGCTGCCGCGAGATACAGCGGGAAGGGCTGGAAAGTCGTCGCAATGACTTCCTTGGTGGCCAGCATCCGTTCGCTCACGGCAATCACCGACACCAGCGAGGTGTCCTTGACAGGTTTGTTTCACCTGTACAAAAGCATAGAATGATCGCTTCAGATACCGGCCTACGGAGGACATCTTATGAAAAAGTCCGTTAGCAGTGAATCGCGTCGCAGGCTTCTGGCCGGTACCGGCGCTCTTGCGGCGCTGTGGCCGGTGCGCATTCTGGCCGGCGAGGTCGGCAGCTCGGGCGCGCTGGGCTTCGCCGAGATTCCCGACGGAGCGCTTGCCGAACAGCATCTGTACGCGCTGCCAGGCAAGGTGCCGCTGATCAAGAAGACCTACCGCCCGCCCAACTTCGAGACGCCGCTCGAGTATTTCCGCACGCCGATTACCCCGAACAACGCGTTCTTCGTGCGCTATCACCTGGCCGGAATTCCCGAGGTCAAAGCTGCCGATTGGACGCTCACTGTCGGCGGCGAAAGCGCCGGGCGCGAGCTTGCATTCACGCTGGATCAGCTGAAGAAGGAATTCGAGCCTGCCGAGCTTACAGCGGTGTGCCTGTGCTCGGGCAACCGCCGCGGCCTGTTCGAGCCACATGTCACCGGTGTCGAATGGGGCGTGGGCGCGATGGGCAATGCGGTCTGGCGCGGCGTGCGCCTGAAGGACATTCTTGCCAAGGTAGGTGTCAAGAGCGATGCGCTCGAAGTGGTGTTCGACGGTGCAGACCACCCCGTCATGGACAAGACGCCTGACTTTGTCAAATCGCTGCCGGTGGACGTCGCGCTCGACGAGAACACGCTGATTGCGTTCGAGATGAACGGCAAGCCGCTGCCGCACTGGAACGGTTTTCCCGCGCGCCTCGTCGTGCCGGGCTGGACCGGTACCTACTGGATCAAACAATTGATAAGCGTCAGGGTCGTGTCCAAGCCCGAGGCGAACTTCTGGATGAGCACGGCCTACCGGCTGCCGCGCGGCAAGTTCAAGACGCCCAGCTTCAAGTCGCAGGTGGGCAGTGCGAACGAGCCGATCACGACCATGGTCGTGAACTCGCTGATCACATCGTTGAAGAGCGGACAGCAGATTGCCCGCGGCAAACCGATCGAGGTGAAAGGCATTGCCTGGGACGGTGGCGCGGGCATAGCCCGCGTCGACGTGTCGTTTGACCTGGGCGCGAGCTGGCAGCAAGCAAGACTAGGCCGCGACCTTGGCCGCTTCTCGTTCCGCGAATTCGCGCTCGCCGTACCGGCGCGCGAGCGCGGCGCTGTCGTGGTGATGGCGCGCGCCACCAGCCGCTCGGGAGAAACGCAGGTCGAGCAACTCATCCACAACCCCGCCGGCTATCACCACAACGTGATCCAGCGCTTGTACCTGGAGGTGGTATGAAGACGCCCATGCGAACCGTTGCCGCTGGACTGGCCCCCACGGTCGCCCACTGCGTGCGGCTCCCTGCCCCTCGAGGGGGCCGCGTTTCACCTTGGGGCGGCCCGGCGGTGAAACTGGCCCTTGCGCTCGCCCTGGCCGCTACCGCCGCTACTGCCGCCACCGCGCAGGAATCGATAGTCGTGCTGAAAGAGGGGCCCGGCAAGGACAAGGCGATGCAGTGTATCGCCTGCCACAGCCTTGATTACATCCAGATGAACTCGCATTTTTTAGATAAGGCCGGCTGGACCGCGTCGATCAACAAGATGATCAACGTATTCGGCGCGCCGATTCCCAAAGAAGACGTGGAGATCATCGCGAACTACCTCGTGCAGAACTACGGCCAGCCTGCTGCCAAGTAGCTGCCTGCAGGCCATCCAGACCCTGGCGGCCGCAGGCACGACCCGTGGAGAAGTTCACTCATGCAAGGCTTGCATTTCACTGCAGACCTGTGCCCCTGCCGGGCGGGGGCGTTGGCGCCCGCCTGCCTGGAGATGAATCACCTGCGAGGCCACAGCCTCCACGGCGCCGCAGCACCACGCTACATCGACGGACCGCAAGCCGCACGCCAAGACCGCGTCGACCTGGGTGTGGCAGGTCGGCGCATACGGCGTTCCGGGAAGCGCTCGCCATCAGCCTCCCGCGCAGCTGACACACCAGTCGCCCGGTGCCCATGCCCTGTGGCATTCACTGGCACGACGTCATGAACAGGGCAAGGCCTCAGATCACATACATGTCCACATAGTCGTTGACCGCCATCGAATCGAGCCGCTGCGGGTCCAGGCTGACCTCGGCGATGCGCTCCTGCTGCTTCTTTGGAAACCGCCGCGCCAGGTTGGTGCGGAACTTGGCCTCTAGCAGCGGCAGGCCGTCAGCGCGGCGGCGCTTGTGGCCTATCGGGTACTCGACCACGATCTCGGGCAGCACGGTGCCGTCCTTGAGCTCGACCGTCATGGCGTTGGCGATGCTGCGCTTGTCGGGGTCGTGATAGTCCTTGGTGAACTGGGGGTCCTCGACACAGCTGATCTTGTCGCGCAAGGCATCGATGCGCGGGTCGGCGGCGACCTGGTCTTCGTAGTCGGCGGCGGTGAGGCGGCCGTGGATCAGCGGTACCGCGACCATGTACTGGATGCAGTGGTCGCGGTCGGCCGGGTTGTTCAGCGGGCCTTTCTTGTCGATGATGCGTATGCAGGCCTCGTGGGTGCGAATCGTCACGCGCCGGATGTCGTTGCTGGTCTTGTTCAATTCGGCGAGCTTTGCGCGCACCGTCATTGCCGCCTCGACCGCCGTCTGGCTGTGGAACTCGGCCGGGTAGCTGATCTTGAACAGCACATGCTCCATCACGTAGCTGCCGTAGGGGCGCTGGAACTTGAAGGGCTGGCCCTTGAACAGCACGTCGTAAAAGCCCCAGGTCTTGGCGCTCAACACACTCGGGTAACCGATCTCGCCGGTGCGGGCGATCAGTGCCAGGCGCACCGCGCGGCTGGTGGCGTCGCCGGCGGCCCAGCTCTTGCGCGAGCCGGTGTTGGGCGCATGGCGGTAGGTGCGCAGTGATTGTCCGTCCAGCCAGGCCAGCGACACCGCGTTGATGATCTCGTCGCGGCTGAGGCCCAGCATGTGCGCGACCACCGCAGTGGAGGCCACCTTGACCAGCACCACATGATCCAGGCCCACCTTGTTGAACGAGTTCTCCAGCGCGATCACGCCCTGGATCTCGTGCGCCTTGATCATGGCGGTCAGCACGTCGCGCATGGTCAGCGGCTTCCTGCCGGCGGCGACGGCCTGGCGGCTCAGCCAGTCGGCGGTGGCCAGTATGCCGCCCAGGTTGTCGCTGGGGTGGCCCCATTCGGCCGCGAGCCAGCAGTCGTTGAAGTCCAGCCAGCGGATCATGGCGCCGATGTTGAAGGCGGCCGCGACCGGGTCGAGCTGGAACTGCGTGCCCGGCACCTTGGCGCCGTTGGGCACCACGGTGCCGGGCACCACCGGCCCGAGCAGCTTGGTGCAGGCCGGGTACTCGAGGGCCTCGAGGCCGCAACCCAGTGTGTCGATCAGGCAGGTGCGCGCGGTGTCATAGGCGAGGGAGCTGTCGATGATGTACTGGCTGGCGTAGTCGGCGATGTCGACCAGCACCTGGTCGGGTTGAGGACGGATGTTGGAAATCTGATGGGACATGGAATTTCTGCTTACTTTTTGGAGGCGAAGAGCGCGTCGAGTTTTTGCTCGTACGCGTGATAGTCGAGGTAGTCGTACAGGTCGGCCCGCGTCTGCATGGTCGGTATGGCCGCTCGCTGGTGGCCGTCGCGGCGCAACACCTGGTAAAAATTCAAGGCCGCGGCATTCATGGCGCGGTAGGCGCCGCAGCAATAGAGCGCCATGTCGACCTCGACCGAGCGGAGTTCGTCGAGCGAGAAGATGGGCGTCGCGCCAAACTCGGTGAGGTTGGCCAGTACCGGCCGCTGCACCGCCTTTTTGACCTGGCCGTACATCGCCAGTTCGGTCATGGCCTCCGGGAAAATCATGTCGGCACCGGCCTCGGCGTAGGCGCAGGCGCGGTCGATCGCGGCCTGCAGGCCAAGCGTCGCGGCCGCGTCGGTGCGGGCCATGATCACAAAGCTGTCATCGGTGCGGGCGTCGACGGCGGCCTTGATGCGGTCCACCATCTCGGCCGTGTCCACCAGTTCCTTGCCCGGCCGGTGGCCGCAGCGCTTCTGGCTGACCTGATCTTCCAGGTGCACGGCGGCGGCGCCGGCCTTGATGAACGACCGGATGGTGCGGGCGATGTTGAAGGCGCCGCCCCAGCCGGTGTCGATGTCCACCAGCACCGGCAAGGTGGTAGCGTCGGTGATTCGGCGCACATCCACCAGCACGTCTTCCATGGTGCTGATGCCCAGGTCAGGCATGCCCAGCGAGTTGGCGGCCACCCCGCCGCCCGAGACATACAGGGCCTGAAAGCCGCAGGCCTCTGCCATGCGCGCGGTGTAGGCCGTGATGGCGCCGACGATCTGGAGCGGCGCCGCATCGGCGACTGCCGCGCGAAAGGCTGTGCCTGCAGAGACGCGTGGCAAGGAGGTCTGCATGCTCATTGGTCCGCCTTGATGCCGGCCTGACGGATCACCTTGCCGTAGCGCTCCACTTCGGCCTGCAGCAAGCTGCCGAACTGTGCGGGCGAGCCGCCTGCCGTGCCAACACCGTTGATCGCGAGCCGGTCCTCCATTTCCTTGGTCGCCAGCGTTGCATTGATTTCACGGTTCAACGCCTCAACAATGGGGGCCGGCACGCCCTTGGGCGCAATCAAACCATGCCATGCCACCACGTCGTAGCCAGGCACACCGGCCTCGGCCACCGATGGGATGTCCGGAAACGCGGCAAGCCGCTTGGCTGTGCCGACGGCCAGCGCACGCAACTTGCCAGCCTTGACATGCTGCATCACGGCCTCGGTGCCCGCGAACATCATCTGCACGTTGCCGGCGATCAGGTCGGTGACGGCGGGGCCGGTGCCCTTGTAGGGCACATGCGTGGCCTTGGCCTTGGCGAGGTCCAGCATGTATTCGGTCACGATATGAAGATGGCCGCCCTGGCCGCTGGAGCCGTAAGCGATTTTCCCGGGCTCCTTGCGCATCAGGTCCAGCAACTCGGCAAGACTCTTGACCGGCAGCGCCGCGTTGACCACCAACACATAGGCGCCGCGCGACAGCTGGATGACCGGCGTCATGTCGGCGATGGGATCGAAATTGAGCTTGTAGACGCTCGGGTTGACGGTGTAGCTGCCCGCCACCAGCAGCAGCGTGTAGCCGTCCGGCGGCGATTTGAGCGCCAGCTCCGTCCCCAGGTTACCTCCGGCGCCGGGACGGTTTTCAACGATCACGGGCTGTTTCAGACGCTCGCCCAGCTTGGTGGCCACCACGCGCGCGATGTAGTCGGTGCCGCCGCCAGGGGCAAATGGCGCAATGATCTTGATGGGCTTCGCCGGGAAGGTTCCGCTTTGCGCAAAACCGGCAGGCGCGGCAACTGCTCCCAGGGCGCCAACCGCCAAGGTGCCGAAATCGCGACGCGTGATGACTGGCTTCATATCAGGTCTCCTTATGCTTATTGAATGGTTCGCCTCCGTTGAGAGACTGATCACTGTAGGCAAGAGGTGTGCCCGCCTGATGCTCACGGTAAAAAGCAATGAAGTCATTGATTTGATTGATTATTTTTTATGCCTTTGGGGCTTGTCGTTGCGGCGTTTCATTTTTTTGTTGCAAATATGCGCATTTATTCAAAATTGAAACCGTCGGGCCATAATCCGGACCACCCAATCAGCATTCACTGACAGCCCCATGAGTCCTGAAGACACCGCCAGCCGCCATGCCGCGATAGCGCATCATCCCGTGATCTGGGCGGTGAGCGCCTATCGTCTGACCGACATCTTTCGGGGCATCGCGCCGGAGTTCTCGGCGCAGGCCGACATCCACATCATCAACAAAGGCTTCGCGGACGCGGTGGATGAGATTCAGGCGCGTCTTCGTCATGAGCGCTGCGATGTGATTGTGGCGGCCGGCTCCAACGGCGCCTATTTGCGCGAGCATCTGGCGCTGCCCCTGGTGCTGGTCAAGGTCGGCGGGTTCGACATCCTGGCCGCCCTGACGCGCGCGCGGCAGGTGTCGGACCGCATCGCCATCGTGACTCATAAAACCACGGCACCGGAACTGGGCAAATTCATCCGGTTGTTCGATTTGCCGATCAAGGAACGCTCCTACGAGACGGCGGACCAGGCCAGGCATTGCATCCGGGCGCTCGCGGCCCAGGGCATCGCGGTGGTGGTGGGGCCGGGGCTGGTCGCCAACCTGGCGGACGAGCTGGGCTTGCATGGCGTCTTTCTCTACTCACTTGATTCGGCGCGTGAAGCATTTTCGGACGCCGTGGAGATCGCACGCATCAAGCATGTGGAGGCCTCGCGCCATGCGCAGCTGGATGCGGTGCTGCAGCATCTGAGCGACGGCGTCGTGGCCATCGACATGACGCAGAAGGTGCTCTCCGTCAATCCGGCCATGCTGCGCCTGGCGGGCAGCCCGGAGACACCGATGGCGCAATGGCTGGGCAAGCCGCTGCGCGAGGTGCTGCCGGCCGTTCGCGCCGGTTCGGTGCTGACGCGGGGCTGGCCCGACCTGGGCAGCGTGGAACAGGTCGGTCAGCGCACGCTGGTCATCAACCGGGTTCCGGTCTTTGAGCAAGGCGTGCAAACCGGCGCCGTCCTGACCGTCATCGATTCGGGCGACGTCGAGCAGGTCACCAGCCGTTTGCGCCTGCACCAGCAGGTCAAGAACCGCCACGCGCGCTACCACCTGCACCAGGTGGCGGCTGTGTCGACGCGCATGAAGCAACTGATTGCCCTATGCGAAACCTATGCCAGGCGCAGCGACGCCACTGTTCTGATTTCAGGCGAAAGCGGCACTGGCAAGGAGTTGATTGCGCAGGGGATTCACAATGCCAGCCGGCGTGCCGCGGAGCCTTTCCTGGCCATCAATTGCGGGGCGTTCACGGAGTCACTGCTGGAAAGCGAACTGTTTGGCTACGAGGACGGTGCGTTCACCGGTGCCCGCCGAGGCGGAAAAGCCGGCCTGTTCGAGTCAGCGCACCTGGGCACCATTTTTCTGGACGAGATCGGGGAGATGCCGCTGGTGCTGCAGACCAGGCTGTTGCGCGTGCTGCAGGAAAAGGAGGTCATGCGGGTCGGCGGCCGCGAGTCCATTCCTGTCGACGTGCGCGTCATTGCCGCCACCCACCGGGATTTGCTGGGCATGGTGGAGGCACAGCAGTTTCGGCAAGACCTGTTTTACCGCCTGAACATCCTGCAGGTGGTGATCCCGCCGCTGCGGCAGCGTCCGGAAGATCTGGCGCTGCTGGCCGTGACGCTGTTCGATGCCGCGTTCAAGCGTGCCGGCCTGCAAGACCAGGCGCGCGACATCGTCAAGTCAGTGCTGCCATTGTTCATGTCCCACAGCTGGCCCGGCAACGTGCGGGAACTTGAAAATGCCGCCGAGCGGCTGGCCATTGGCTGCATCGCCCTCCACGGCATACCGGGTCCGGACGATTTGCAGCGCCTGCTCCCCGAGCTGCATGGGCCGCGCGTGGCTGGCAGCGGTGCCCGGCCGCCCGCAGCGGCGGGCGAACTCAAGGCCGTCACCCGGCAAACGGAGAAAGCCCATTTGCAGAGCGTGCTGTCGGAATGCACCGGCAATCAGGCGGAAGCTGCCAAGCGGCTGGGTATCAGCCGGGCAACGCTTTGGCGCAAATTGCGCGCCTGAGCGGGCCGGTTCCGGCCTTCATTCCCGGCGCGGCGGCTCATGCGGATGCGCATGCCCGGACCGCCTGGACCGCCCCCGTTGGGCCGGCTTAGCGCAGATAACTCCGGTTCAAGCGTGTTTCGAGCTTTTTCTGCAGCGCTTCAAAGCTCGCGCTCATGGCCCAGTAAATCGCCGCTGCCGCGAGATACAGCGGAAAGGGCTGGAAGGTCGTCGCGATGACTTCCTTGGTGGCCAGCATCAGCTCGCTCACGGCAATCACCGACACCAGCGAGGTGTCCTTGATGAGGCTGATCAGGCTGTTGGACAGGCTGGGCACGGCCAGCCGCAAGGCTTGCGGGCCGACCACATAGCGCAGCGTTTGGGCCTGCGTGAGCCCCAGGCTGCGGGAGGCATCCCACTGGCCATGCGCCACGCCGTTGATGGCGCCGCGAATCGTCTCCGACAGGTAGGCGCCGACGTTCAGGCTCAAGCCCAGAATGCCGGCGGTGATGGGTTCAAACTGGATGCCTATGCTGGGCAGGCCGAAGTAAATCACAAACAGCTGCACCAGCAGCGGCGTGCCGCGCATGCAGCTGACATACAGTGCGGCAAACCGCGACAGGCCGGGCACCCTGGCCAGCCGCGTGATGGCCACCAGGGTGCCGATGATGGCGCCAAAAAATACGGAGGCCACGGCCAGCAGCAGCGTCCACCCCGCACCCGTGAGCATCAGGGGCAGGGCATCGCGCAGCAACTGGGGCACGCCAGAAAAATCCATTGCAATCTCCACAAATAAAAACCCCGGCATCAAGCCGGGGTGCTTCAGACGTCGGGTGCGCTCGGGGCGCGCGGCTGAATGAATGTTACTTTGTTCCCGCCGGGTTTTATTTGGCGACAGGCGGTTTGCTCACGTCGCGGTCAAACCATTTGCTGGAAATTTTGGCGAAATTGCCGTCGGCCTGCAGATCAGCCAGCGCCTTGTCGATGGCGGTCTTGAACTTGGGGTTGTTCTTGACGAAAGGAATGCCGGATTTTTCCAGCTCGCCCACCGGGGCGCCGGGCTTGAGGGGTAGCTTGGTCTGCTTGACGATGTAGGGAATCAGCAGGCTGTCGTTCAACGCTGCGTCAATGCGGCCCAATGCCAGGTCCTGCAGGTATTCCTGCGCGCCGGGATAGGTTTTGATGTCGATGCCGCCGACGGCTTTGGCCATGTCGCCAAAGTTGGTGCCCTGGCCCAGGCCAAGCTTCTTGCCTTTGAGGTCTTCCAGGGTTTTGAACTCGCGCTTTTCGTTCTTGCGGATGATCAGCTGCGGGCTGGAGACGGTGTAGGGCTCGGAGAAATCAAAGGTCTCTTTTCGCTTGTCGGTGATGCCGACCTGGTTGATGACCACGTCGTATTTGCCGGCCTGCAGGCCCGCCAGGATGGCGCTCCACTCGCTGGTGGTGAATTCGGCCTTGACGCCCAGCTTTTGCGCCAGCGCGTTGGCAAGTTCGACTTCAAAGCCGGCCAGCTTGCCGTTTTCCTTGTAGTTAAAGGGCGGGTAAGTGCCTTCCAGGGCCACCTTGAGCGTGCCGCGCTGCTTGACGGTGTCCAGCAAATCGGCGGCACCGGCGCTCAAGGCGAGTGTGAGGAGAAGGCCGGAGGCCAGGGCTTTGCGAATATTCATATTCAACCTTTGCATAAGGAGGTTCTTGTTGAGACGAAAAAACGAATATTAAACCTGGCCTTGGAAGCGGAAAGCCGGCAGCCCAAAAGCCCGGGCTTGCATCAGGGCGAATGCGCCGCCTGGCTTTTGGTGGTGGCCCTCAGGGCTGGGCGCAGTGCGCGTAGATGTCGAGCGCGGGCTGGTAAACGCTGGTCTGCACATTCATCAGGCCCAGGACCGAATGGAAGTAGTTGTCATGGCTCACATGCGCGTCGAGTTGCTGCTTGAGGCAGGCGGTGGTGATCTTGCTGCGCTGCTCAAACTGGGGCGACAGCCAGGTGATCCAGGGCACGCGTTTTTGCACATCGGGCGCAATGCCGTAGGGCATGCCGTGCAGGTAGAGGTTGTTTTCGCCCAGCGACTCGCCGTGGTCGGCCAGGTAAAGCATGGCGGGCGCGCTGCGCGCTTCCTGCGTTTTAAGCCAGTCGATGGTGGCGCCCAGAAGGTGGTCGGTGTAGACGATGCTGTTGTCGTAGGCATTGACCAGCGCCGCACGATCGCAGCTTTGCAGGGAGTTGCTGGTGCACTCGGGCAGGAACTTCTTGAAGGCCGCGGGCGAGCGCTTGTAATAGGCCGGACCGTGGCCGCCCATCTGGTGCATCACCACCACCACGCCTTTGGCGCGGCGTTCGGCGGGCAGTGCGGCAATGCGCTCATCGAGGCCCTGCAGCATCACCTCATCAAAACATTCGCCGCCGTCGCACAGGCCGGGCACCTTCAGCTGCGTGGTGTCGACGCTGGGAATCCGGTCGCAGGCGCCCTTGCAGCCCGACTGGTTGTCAATCCAGAGCACGGCCAGGCCGGAATGCTGCAGCACGTCCAGCAGGCCCTCGTAATTGGCGGGGCGCGAGTCGTAGGCGTCGCGCCCGAAATTGGAAAACATGCAGGGCACCGATGCCGCCGTGCTGGTGCCGCAAGACCAGGCGTTGTGCTGGCTGACGATGTTTTCCCGCGCCAGCCGGGGCGTGGTGGGGCGGTTGTAGCCGTTGATGGCGAAGTTGCCGCTGCGCGCCGTTTCGCCCAGCACCAGCAGCAGCAGGGGCGGTTTGGCCTGGGCCGTGTAGCTGGCCCCCAGCTTCGCGTCTTTGCCCAGGGGCAGGATGGTGGTCTCGTCGCGCTGAAAGGGTTTGGCCGCGATGGAGCCCAGGGCGTAAAAGGAGTTGAGCGGGTTGATCAGGTAGCGCACATGCGTGTAGTTGCGCATCACCGAGGCGATGCTTTGAAAGAACAGCATCACCACCAGCACCAGCAGGGCGCAGGCGCCGATCAGGGTCATGGCATTGGCGAGCACCTGGCGCGCGGCGCCTTTGCGCCTGACTTTTTGCCGCCACAGGAAATAGCCGGGCAACACCGCCAGCGCTGCCACCGTGCCCAGCAGGCGCCAGTTCAGCAGGTCGCGCGTTTCACGCACATCGGTCTGCAAGGTGTTGACCATCATGGTCTGGTCGATGACCACGCCATAGGCCATCATGAAATAGGCGCCCAAGGCGGCCGAGACCAGGAAAATCGTGATGACGGGCTTGAGGGTCCAGCGCCAGGCCAGCAGGCTGAGCAGGGCGATGGTCGCCAGAGCAATCACCAGCCCCAGCGCGATGCTGATGGTGACGGCCTGGCCTGCGCTCAGGTCGGGCAGGCGGCCCAGCTCGCGCCACAGCGCCACGTTGCAAACGGTGGCGATCCAGAGGCTGGCCAGCACAACCAGCCAGAACTGCCGCATGCCGTCGGCATCCTGTCCGGTATTTCTGGAGCCCTTGCGGAACATGCGTGGAGGAGCGGGTTTGGTAGCGGGTGTCAACAGGGGGGAGGAAGCGTGCAACGACATAGCGTTGCATTGTATTTGTAGCGCCTTATGCCAGGCTTAGGTCATGCCGGGCTCACGCCCAGGCCAGCAACTGGCGGGCATGGTGTTTCAGGTGGTCTTCCATGAAGGTCGCGATGAAGTAATAGCCGTGGTCGTAGCCCGCATGGCGGCGCAGTGTGAGGGGCTGGCGGACGGCGGCGCAGGCTGCTTCGAACAAATGCGGGTGCAGCTGCCCGGCGAGGAATTTGTCGGCCAGGCCCTGGTCAATCAGGATGCCGCCGGGGTAGGGCGTGCCGGACCGGCCGCCCATCAATGCCGTGGCATCGTGCGCCTGCCACGTGGAGGGGTCTGCGCCCAGGTAGCCCGTGAAGGCCTTTTGGCCCCACGGGCACTGGCTGGGGGCGCAGATGGGGGCAAAGGCCGAGACTGACTTGAACAAATCACCATGTCTAAGTGCCAGCGTCAAGGCGCCGTGGCCGCCCATGGAGTGGCCGAAGAGGCCGATCCGGCCGGCATCCAGCGGCAGGCTGCGGGTCAGCAGCGGCAGCAATTCGGCGGTGAGGTAGCTCTCCATGCGGTAGTGCGTGGCCCAGGGCGCTTGCGAGGCGTCAAGGTAAAAACCGGCGCCCACACCAAAGTCCCAATTCTCCGTCTCTCCGGGCACAGCGGCGCCACGCGGGCTGGTGTCGGGCGCAATCAGCGCCAGGCCCAGTTCGGCCGCCCAACGCTGCGCGCCCGCCTTGGTCATGAAGGTTTCCTCATTGCAGGTCAGGCCCGCCAGGTAGAGCAGGGCCGGCACCCTGGCGCCTGGCTGTGCCTGGGGCGGCAGATAGACCGAAAACTTCATCGGCAGGCCGATTTCCGTCGAGGCATGCTGGTAGTAGCGCTGCACGCCGCCAAAGCAGGCCTGCTCGCTCAGCAGTTCGAGTTGGGTAGGGTTCATTTGACTACTGATTTGATAGCGGCCAGCGCTTGACTGGCAAGCGCTGGAGCGCTGTTTGATTAATAAAGCACGACGCCGCGGATGGATTCGCCGCGCTTCATGAGGTCAAAGCCCTTGTTGATGTCTTCGAGCGGCATGGTGTGGGTGATCAGGTCGTCGATGTTGATCTTGCCTTCCATGTACCAGTCGACGATCCTGGGCACGTCGGTGCGCCCGCGTGCGCCGCCAAAGGCCGAACCTTCCCACTTGCGCCCGGTGACGAGCTGGAAGGGGCGGGTGCTGATCTCCGCGCCGGCTTCGGCCACGCCTATGATGATGCTGCGGCCCCAGCCCTTGTGCGTGCATTCCAGCGCCTGGCGCATCACCTGGGTGTTGCCTATGCACTCGAAGCTGTAGTCGGCGCCGCCGTCGGTCAGCTGCACGATGGCATCGACCACGTTCTCGACTTCCCTGGGGTTGATGAAGTGCGTCATGCCGAATTGGCGGGCCATGTCCTGGCGCGCCGGGTTGATGTCCACGCCGATGATCTTGTCGGCGCCCACCATCCTGGCGCCCTGGATCACGTTCAGGCCAATGCCGCCCAGGCCGAACACCACCACATTGGCACCGGCTTCGACCTTGGCGGTGAAGATCACCGCGCCTATGCCGGTGGTGACGCCGCAGCCGATGTAGCAGACCTTGTCGAAGGGCGCATCTTCACGGATTTTTGCCAGCGAAATTTCGGGCGCCACCGTGTGGTTGCTGAAGGTCGAGGTGCCCATGTAGTGGAAGATGGGCTGGCCGCCCAGGCTGAAGCGGCTGGTGGCATCGGGCATCAGGCCCTTGCCCTGGGTGCCGCGTATCAGCTGGCACAAATTGGTCTTGCGCGACAGGCAGAACTTGCACTGGCGGCATTCGGGCGTGTAGAGCGGAATGACGTGGTCGCCCTTCTTGAGCGTCGTCACGCCGGGGCCCACATCGACCACGATGCCCGCGCCTTCATGTCCGAGGATGGCGGGGAAGATGCCTTCCGGGTCGGCGCCCGAGAGCGTGTAGTAGTCGGTGTGGCAGATGCCTGTGGCCTTGATTTCGACCAGCACTTCGCCGAGCTTCGGGCCCTCCAGGTCGACGGTTTCTATGGTCAGGGGTTGGCCTGCTTGCCAGGCGACGGCGGCTTTGGTTTTCATGGGGTGTCGATCTGCGTAGAGTGGAGCGAGGAAGAAGATGCGCGTGCGAGGCGCGAATCGGCACTATAAGCCAGACCCCGTTTGCGCGTGCCGGGTAACACGCGCAAGGCCTGGTCTGTAGTGCTTGATTTTGAAGGAAATAGGCTTCCAGGCCTTTAGGTACGGGCGCGAATAGCTATGAATTAAATAGCGATCTGCCCATACGGGCGCATTCAAAAAAAATGCCGGAACAGGTCCGGCATTGGCGTGTGTGCGAGGCCAGGAGCCGCTCGCAAAACCCGGCGCTGAACTCAGGCCGTGAAGAAGCTCTTCAGCTTGTCGGTCCAGCCTTCTTCGCTGGGCGAATGCTTGGCACCGCCTTTTTTCAGCGACTCGTCCAGTTCCTTGAGCAGCTTGCGCTGGTGTTCCGTCAGCTTCACGGGGGTCTCCACCGTGATGTGGCAGTACAGGTCACCGGGGTAGCTGGAGCGCACGCCCTTGATGCCCTTGCCGCGCAGGCGGAACTGCTTGCTCGACTGCGTGCCTTCGGGAATGTCGATGGCCGCCTTGCCAGACAGCGTGGGCACTTCGATTTCGCCGCCCAGTGCCGCCGTGGTGAAGCTGATGGGCACGGCGCAGTGCAGGTCGTCGCCGTCGCGCTCGAAGATGTCGTGCTTTTTGAGTCGGATCTCGATGTACAGGTCGCCCGGCGGGCCTCCGTTGGTGCCGGGCTCGCCGTTGCCGGTGGAGCGGATGCGCATGCCGTCGTCAATGCCGGCCGGAATCTTGACTTCCAGCGTCTTGTTGTTTTTGGTCTTGCCCACGCCGTGGCAGGCCACACAGGGTTCGGGAATCAGCTTGCCGGTGCCTTTGCACTGCGGACAGGTCTGCTGCACGCTGAAAAAGCCCTGGCGCATCTGCACCACGCCGTGGCCGTGGCAGGTGGTGCAGGTGACGACCTTGGTGCCGGGCTTGGCGCCGCTGCCATGGCAGGTGCTGCAGTCGTCCCAGCTCGGGATGCGGATTTGCGCGTCCTTGCCTTCGGCCGCTTCTTCCAGCGTGATTTCCATGGCGTAGCTCAGGTCGCCGCCACGGTAGACCTGGCGCCCGCCGCCCCGCTGGTCACCCCGCTGGCCGCCGAACACATCGCCGAAGATGTCGCCGAAGGCTTCGGCGAATCCACCAAAACCCTCAGCGCCCGGACCGCCGCGCATGTTGGGGTCCACGCCCGCATGGCCGTACTGGTCATAGGCGGCGCGCTTCTGGCTGTCGGAAAGCATTTCGTAGGCTTCCTTGGCCTCCTTGAATTTCTCTTCGGCCGCCTTGGACGTCTCACCCTGGTGGCGGTCAGGGTGGTGCTTCATCGCGAGTTTGCGATAGGCTTTCTTGATGTCTTCATCGCTGGCGTTCTTGGGGACGCCCAGCGTGTCGTAGTAGTCTTTTTTGGCCATGAAAATGCGTGTTCGGTAAATAAAAATTCCGCGGTCCGCAAACGGGAAAGCGGAACCGGGTGTTTAAGCCCGGATTCCGCTTGCCTGCATCGGGGCAAAACCCCGAGCGGGGTCTTAACCCTTTTTGACTTCCTTGACTTCGGCATCCACCACGTTGTCGTCGGCAGGCTTGGCCTGGGCCTGTTCGGCACCGGCCGCACCGGCGGCATCGCCGCCGGCGGCCTGCGAAGCCTGCATGTCGGCGTACATTTTTTCGCCGAGTTTCTGGCTGGCTTCCATCAGGGCCGCGTTCTTGGCGTCAATGGCGGCTTTGTCCTCGCCCTTGAGTGCTTCTTCCATGTCCTTGATGGCGGTCTCGATTTTTTCCTTCTCGCCGGCGTCCAGCTTGTCGCCGTACTCTTTCAGCGATTTCTTCACGCTGTGCACCATGGCTTCGGCATTGTTCTTGGCCTGCACGAATTCGACTTTTTTCTTGTCTTCTTCGGCGTTCAGCTCGGCGTCTTTGACCATCTGCTGGATCTCGGCCTCGGTCAAACCGGAGCTGGCCTTGATGGTGATCTTGTTTTCCTTGCCGGTGCCCTTGTCCTTGGCGCCCACATGCAGAATGCCGTTGGCGTCGATGTCAAACGACACCTCGATCTGCGGCGTGCCGCGCGCTGCCGGCGGAATGCCTTCGAGGTTGAATTCGCCCAGCGCCTTGTTGCCGGCAGCCACTTCACGCTCGCCCTGGAACACCTTGATGGTCACGGCCGGCTGGTTGTCTTCCGCGGTCGAGAAGGTCTGTGCAAACTTGGTCGGGATGGTCGTGTTCTTCTTGATCATCTTGGTCATCACGCCGCCCATGGTTTCAATGCCCAGGGACAACGGGGTGACGTCGAGCAGCAGCACGTCGGTGCGGTCGCCGGACAGGACCTGGCCTTGAATGGCAGCGCCCACGGCCACGGCTTCATCGGGGTTCACGTCCTTGCGCGGCTCCCTGCCGAACAACTCCTTGACTATCTCCTGCACCTTGGGCATGCGCGTCTGGCCGCCGACCAGGATCACGTCGTGGATGTCGCTCACGCTGACACCTGCGTCCTTGATGGCGGTGCGGCAAGGGGCAATGGTGCGCTCGAGCAGTTCTTCGACCAGGGCTTCCAGCTTGGCACGCGAAAGCTTGATGTTCAGGTGCTTGGGACCCGAGGCATCGGCCGTGATGTAGGGCAAGTTGATGTCGGTCTGCGCACTGTTGGAGAGCTCGATCTTGGCTTTCTCGGCGGCTTCCTTCAGGCGTTGCAGGGCCAGCACGTCCTTGCTCAGGTCCACGCCTTGCTCTTTTTTGAACTCGCCGATGATGTAGTCGATGATGCGCTGGTCGAAGTCTTCGCCGCCCAGGAAGGTGTCGCCGTTGGTGGACAGCACTTCGAACTGTTTCTCGCCATCGACGTCGGCGATTTCGATGATGGAGATGTCAAACGTCCCGCCACCCAGGTCATACACCGCAATCTTGCGGTCGCCTTTTTCCTGCTTGTCCAGGCCAAAGGCCAGGGCCGCAGCGGTGGGCTCGTTGATGATGCGCTTGACGTCCAGGCCGGCAATGCGGCCGGCATCCTTGGTGGCCTGGCGCTGGCTGTCGTTGAAGTAGGCCGGCACCGTGATGACGGCGTCGGTGACAGGCTCGCCGAGGTAGTCTTCGGCGGTCTTCTTCATCTTGCGCAGGATGTCGGCGCTGACCTGCTGGGCGGAAATTTTCTTGTTGCGCACTTCGACCCAGGCATCACCGTTGTCGGCGGCCACGATCTTGTAGGGCATCAGGTTGATGTCCTTTTGCACTTCCTTCTCGGTGAACTTGCGGCCGATCAGGCGCTTGATGGCGTAGAGCGTGTTCTTGGCGTTGGTCACCGCCTGGCGCTTGGCCGACGCGCCCACCAGCACTTCACCGTCTTCCTGGTAAGCGACGATGGACGGCGTGGTGCGTGCGCCTTCCGAGTTCTCGATGACCCGGGTGGTGTTGCCTTCCATGATGGAGACGCAGCTGTTGGTGGTGCCCAAGTCGATGCCGATGATTTTTCCCATGATTTACTCCTGCTTTTTTGATTCGTTAAAGGTTGGATGGTGGGGCGGCTGATGTTTCAGCCCTTGTGGATCAAGTTGTTGATGACTTGTGGATAAGTTTTGTGACTTCAAGTGCTCCAACCCCTTTTTTTCTGCTTACTTCGGGGCCGCCACGGTCACCAGGGCCGGGCGCAGCATACGGTCAGCAATCAGGTAGCCTTTTTGCAGCACGCTGACCACGGTGTTGGCTTCCTGCTCGGACGGCACCATGCTGATGGCCTGGTGCAGGTGCGGGTCAAACTTGGCGGCACCGACCGGATTGATTTCGACCACCTTGTTGCGCTCGAGTGCGCTCTTGAGCTGCTTGAGCGTGGCTTCCGAGCCTTCGCGGATATGTTCCAGCGTGGCGTCGGTGATGGCCAGGCCGGCCTCCAGGCTGTCGGCCACGGGTAGCAGGCTTTCCGCAAAGCTTTCCACGGCGAACTTGCGGGCCTTGGCGATTTCGTCTTCGGCGCGGCGGCGGGCGTTTTCGGCATCGGCCTTGGCACGCAGGTAACTGTCGGCCAGTTCGGCGTTTTTGGCTTGCAGGGTGGCGATTTCGGCTTGTGCCACGGTCAAGGCATCAAACTCGTTGGCGGCCTGGGCGGCTTCCAGCTCTTCAGGGCTGGGGGCGCCCGTCAGGGGTTGATCTTGCTCGGGTTGGTTATTTGTAGACATGCGCAATGACAGGTTTCAAGCTAATAATTTATTTAACTGGGGGTTGTAAAGCCCTTTTCAAGGCAAGGGCTTCACTGGGGGACAGAAATTTTCAGCCACAGGGCTGGCGCAGCGGGGGAGTCTGTTGAGCCACCCCCGGCGTGCCTGGCGTCTGGCGCAAACCGCCGTCACCAAGGTCATGCCGGATTGTAGATGCTGGGGGAAACCGGGGCTCTGGCGGGCTGGCGGCCGCCGGGTGGGGGCGCCAGCCAGGGGTTGGCGCATGGTTGCTATGCTATTGATAGCTTTTTGCGGCCGCTGTGATTGGGCTGGAGGCTGAAAACAGCCTGAAATGGTGGCGCGGGGGCCGGGTCTGCGCCGGCGCCGCCCGCTTTGGCTTGCCGGACGGCGTCACCGCTTTCGGGCCTGCCGGTGTTTTTCCGGCAAAAAAAACAGGCCCGAGGCCCGTCTTTTTTTGCAAGCGCGGAGCGCCTGGGGGTTTATTTTTTCTTGACGACGGCGACCTTGGTCTGGTTGGTGGCCCACTTGCCGGCAAAGGCCTGCAGGTCATTCAGGCGCTTGAGCAGGTCGGCACCCATCGTGGTGACGGTGTAGCCATCGCTGCCATGGCCCAGCAGGCCGGCGGCGCGCAATTCCTTGATGCGGGTGTTCAGGGTGTTCGGCGTGATGCTGCCAATGCTGTCTTGAAGGAGGCGAAAGGTCTGGGGATGGCCGTCTTTCAGGGCCCACAACACACGCAGCGCATAACGTGATTCCAGCAGCTCAAGCAACTGGCTTACGGCTGCATTTTCTTTGGCACTCATTGGGTTTTCTCCTCTGGTCACGGTTTGATCACGGTTGATTGGTAACGGAAAGCGTGGCGCCAAATATAACGCAAATTCCGGATTGCTACGAGTTTTATAGCTGCCAACGCCCGCTGCATGTGCACTGGCGGCCTGAAACTCTTGGAAAACCCGGTTGCGGACGGGCGCAAAAAGGTGCTGGAATTCTGCGGCGTCCAAGTTGGCCCTACATCACCGGAATCAGTGCCGCCGGGTGCAGCGAGATCGTGCTGCCGGTTTTCGACGACTCCATGATGGCTTCTATCACTTGCTGCACGCCGAGCGCCGAGCGCCCGGTCACGGCCGGCGCACTGCCGCTTTGCACGGCGGCAATGAAGTCCTGCAGCACGGCCCGGTGGGCGGCATGGTCGAATTGCATGGGGTTGGCGCCGCCGCCCGAAGCCTGCCGGGCGCCCCGCGTCATGGTTTGACCGTCGCTCAACATCACCCGCAGCTCGCCCGCTTCCAGCGTGGCGCTGCCGTGGGTGCCGTTGAGCTCGATGCGCTCGGGAAAGCCGGGATAGGCGGCGGTGGTGGCCTGCACGACGGCCACGGCGCCGCCGGCGTAATGCAGCAGCGCGGCCGCCGTGTCTTCGCATTCCATGCGGTGCACGGGGCTGGTGCTGGCCAGGCCGGTCACGCGTTCGGGCAGGCCGGTGAAACTCAGCAGCAGGTCCAGCGTATGGATGGCTTGCGTGATCAGCACGCCGCCGCCATCCCGCGCCAGGGTGCCGCGCCCCGGCTCGTCGTAATAGCTTTGCGGCCGCCACCAGCGCACGGACGCCGCGGCGCTGACCAGCTGGCCCAACTGGCCGGCGTCGAGCACTGCCCGCATGCCCAGGGCGGCCTCGCGCAGGCGGTGCTGCAGCATGACGGCCAGCGTGACGCCGTTTTCTTCACAGGCCTCGACCAGCGCATTGGCGCGGTTCAGGTCAATCTCGAGCGGCTTTTCGACCAGCACATGCTTGCCCGCGTGGGCTGCGCGCTGCACGATGTCCAGGTGGGTGTTGGCCGGCGTCAGCACCAGCACGGCCTGCACGCCGGCATCTTCCAGGATGTCTTCAAGCCGCGTGGTCTTGCGGGCGCCCGCTGGCACGCGCACGGCGGCCAGGCGCTCGGCACTTCGCCCATAGACCCAGACGACCTCCGCCTGGTCGGCGAGATCGTCCAGACTCTGGAAATGAGGGGCCGAGGCGAGTCCGGCCCCAATGACGGCCAGGCGCAGCCGCGCGGAAACAAGGTTGGGCATGCTTATTCGAGCTTGATGTTGGCGGCCTTGATGACCTGGGCCCATTTCTCGACTTCCGCCTTCTGGAAGCTCGCGAACTGGTCCATGGCCATGGCCGAAGGCTGCATGCCCAGTGCTTTCAGGCGCTCCTGCATCTCGGGCTGCTGCAGGATTTTTGCGATTTCGGCATGCAGCCTTTCAACCAGAGGCCTGGGCGTACCTGCAGGCGCAAAAATGGCTTGCCAGGACAGGACTTCAAAACCGGGCACACCCGACTCGGCCACCGTGGGCACGCTGGGCAGCGATTCCAGCCGCTTGGCAGAAGTGACGGCCAGTGCGCGCACCTTGCCGCTCTGGATATGGGGGCCGGCCACCACGGTGGTGTCGAACATCATGTCGACCTGGCCGCCAATCACGTCCTGAATCGCCGGACCGCTCCCCTTGTAGGGCACATGGATGAATTGCGTGCCCGACTTGAAACCCAGCAGCTCCAGGGCCAGGTGCTGCGAGGTACCGTTGCCGGCGGAGGCCGACGAGATGGTTTTGGGCTTGGCCCTGGCGGCGGCGAGCACGTCCTGCAGGCTCTTGTAGGGGCTGTTTTGGCCGACGATCAGCACCACGGGATTGGTGCCTATCAGCGTCACGGGGGTAAACGACTTGACCGGGTCGTAGCCCAGCCTGGGGTAGAGGCTCACATTGATGGCGTGCGAGCTGATGGTGCCGCCCAGCAGGGTGTAGCCGTCGGCGGGTGCGCGTGAGGCGACTTCGGAGCCCACGCTGCCGCCGGCGCCGCCCCGGTTGTCCACCACGATGGTGGTGCCCAGGGCCGGGCCCAGCTTTTGCCCTATCAGCCGGCCCAGGATGTCGGTGGTACCGCCGGCCGGAAAGGGCACGATGTAGGTCACGGGCTTGGTGGGCCATTTGTCCTGGGCCCAGCCGGGAAGGGCCACCGCGCCGGCGATGGCTGAGGCGAGCGTGGAAAGCATGAAGGAACGGCGTTGCATGTGGTCTCCTGTGATGGTATTTCTTATTAAACAAGGCGCCTCGGGGGATACCGTCCCCGAGGCGCCGTACTGGGGGGAAGTCAGGTCAAATTCACGCTGAAACCGTTGGACGCTTCTAACTTTCCAGGCGATGACGGCATACGCGCTCGGCGAACCATGCCGCGCGGCAGGCACGGCCGGAGCTGTCCGTCCGGATCAGCGGCTTGCGGGGGAAAAACGGACCATGCGCGCCGCTCAGTTTGGGCCGCATGCCGTCTTGCCCGGCGACGGGGATCAGCCAAAGCCGGGTCATGCATGGTGTCTGGGGCGTTGCGGGCTGGGACGCGGTGGAGGCGGGCATGCCGGTTGTCTTGAGGGTGGATAAATTATTGTCAGTTATCGTACAACTTGATTTTTGTTTAGACAGGCGGGTTTGTCGTCATGCCCGCCGGCAAGGGGCTGTTCGTCCCGCCATCCGGGTTTTGCATGGTGTGTGCGTTGTTGCCCCGGCGCAGGCGTTCCCGGCTGTTGCTCAAGTGGGTGCGCATGGCGGCGCGTGCCGCCTCCGCATCCTGGTTGCGGATGGCGTTGTAAATGCTCTCGTGCTCGCTGTGGACACGCTGCAGGTAATTGAAGCGGCCCTCGGGCGCGCTGTGCGCCGTGTTCACGCGGGTGCGCGGAATGATCATGGTGCCCAGGTAGGTCATCAGGTCGGCAAAGTGGCGGTTGCCGGTGGAGCGGGCGACCTCCATATGGAACTGGAAGTCGGGCGGCACCGCGTCGGAGTCCAGGCTGATGGAGTCCTGGAAGGCCCGCAGGGCATTTTCCATGGCCAGCAGGTTTTCCGGTGTCCGCCTCTGGGCGGCGAGGCCAGCGGCCTCCGTCTCAAGGCTGATGCGCAGCTCCAGCACCGAGATGACGTCGGCCACGGTGGCGAAATCTTCGGCGGTGATTTTGAAGTTTCCCGCCTCCTGCGGCGGCAAGACAAAGGTGCCGATACCGTGCCGGGTTTCGACCAGGCCGGACGCCTGGAGCCTGGACAGCGACTCGCGGACCACGGTACGGCTGACATCGAAGCGGGCCATGATTTCGGCTTCGGTGGGCAGCTTTGCGCCCGGCTGGAGCCGTCCTTCGCGGATGCTGGCGGTCAGGTTTTCGACGATTTCGCCGACCAGTCCGCGGGGACGGCGCGCGCGCAGCGGCGCCTCGGCAAAAGAGGGCGTCAGGCTGGCTTCGGCGCGGCTAGGGGTTTTCACTGAGGACATTGAAAAACAATTGACAAGCAAAAAGGAGGGCCTGAGAATTCTCAGTCATCAGACAACCTACGACTGATGCGGTAATGGGTTGACTTTAACAAACTTCAAAGAAAAGTCCAGTGCTCGCTGCTTGGCGATAAACACCGGACCCAAGACTCAAAAATGACCATCAAAGTTCATGAAAAGCTGTTGCTGACGGGCGCTGCGGGCGGTTTGGGCAAGGCCCTGCGCGAGCGCCTGAAGGCCAATTGTTCGGTGCTTCGCCTGTCCGATGTGCAAGCCTTTGGCGAGGCGCTTGCGGGGGAAGAGGTGGTGCTCGCCGACCTGGCCGATGCCGCGGCCGTCAGCCAGATGGTGGAGGGCGTGGATGCCATCGTCCACCTGGGCGGCATGTCGGTAGAAGGGCCGTTCGGCCCGATATTGCAGGCCAATATTCTCGGTGTCTACAACCTGTATGAGGCGGCGCGCAAGCATGGCGTCAAACGCGTGGTGTTTGCCAGCTCCAACCATGTCACGGGCTTTTACCGCCAGGATGAAACCATCACCGCTGACCACCCGGCGCGGCCTGATGGCCTGTACGGGCTGAGCAAGGCCTTCGGGGAAGACCTGTCGCGGTTTTACTTTGACCGCTACGGCATAGAAACCGCCTGTGTGCGCATAGGCTCCTCGTTTGCCGAACCCAGGGATCGCCGCATGCTGGCCACCTGGCTGAGCTTTGACGATTTGCACCGCCTGATCACCGCCTGCCTGACCACGCCGGTGCTGGGGCACAGCATCATCTTCGGCATGTCCAACAACGCCGTGACCTGGTGGGACAACAGCCGGGCCCGCCATATCGGCTACGTGCCGCAGGACAGTTCCGACGTCTTCCGTGAGGCGGTGTATGCGCGCACGCCGCCGCCCGACCTGAAGGACCCGGTCGCCCAGTACCAGGGCGGCGGCTTTGTCGTGGCCGGCCCGTTCGGCGACTAGCAGCATGAGCCGCGACATCACAAAAGCAGAGCTGGTGCTCGACGCGCGCAATGGAACGGGTGAAAGCCCGGTCTGGCTGGCCGCGGAGCAGGCGCTGTACTGGGTCGATATCCCGGCGCGCAAGCTGTGCCGCTGGACGCCGGCCACCGGGCAGGCCAGCAGCTGGCTGGCGCCTGAAATGCTGGCCTGTATCGCTCCCATGGGGACGGCGGCCGGCTGGATCGCCGGCGCCGAAAGCGGCATTTTCAGGCTGCAGCCGCAAGCCGATGGAGGGCTGGGCTTTGAACGTCTTGCGCCCGTCAGCCATGCCATGGAAGGCATGCGCTTCAACGATGGCCGCTGCGACCGCCAGGGCCGTTTCCTGGCCGGAACGATGTTGATGAATATGGCCGCCGGCGCCCGTGTAGGCTGCGTATACAGCTATGGAAAAAGTAGCGAACTGACAAAACTGCTGGACGGCTTCATCACCCCCAACGGCATGGCTTTCAGTCCCGATGGGCGCACCATGTACCTCTCCGATTCCCACCCTTCGGTGCAGTCGGTCTGGGCCTTCGACTACGACATTGAGACGGGAACCCCCTCCAATCGCCGGCTGTTCATCGACATGAATCCCTTGCCCGGACGCCCGGACGGCGCGGCGGTGGATGCCGACGGCTGCTACTGGATCTGCGGAAACGATGCCGGGCTGGTGCACCGCTTCACGCCGGACGGCAAGCTGGACCGCTCGCTGGCCGTGCCCGTGAAGAAGCCGGCCATGTGCGCCTTCGGTGGCGCCGGCCTGGACACCCTGTTCGTGACGTCGATCCGCCCGGAGGGCGTCGATTTATCTGACCAGCCGCTGGCCGGTGGTGTGTTTGCGTTGCGCCCCGGCGTGCGCGGGCTGCCCGAGCCCGCGTGTCCGCAGTCTGCCTGAGTCATGTCGCCGGGTTGACGCTGAAAGTTGGCAGGGCGATCAAGTGCAAAGGTATGGCAAAGAATTTTCCGCGCGTACCCCATCCCTGGCGAAAGCCGTTTTTGTTTATCAAGGAGACCTTATGAATTTCAAGCTCAAAAAAATATCCGGCCTGGTGGTGGTCGCCCTGTTTGCCATGACGGCGACAACCGCCATGGCGCGCAATTTCCGCTCGGCCGACGTGCATGCCAAGGATTTCCCGACGAATCAGGCGGTGAAGTTCATGGGCGACGAGCTTTCCAAGGCGACCGGCGGCAAGGACAACATCAAGATCTTCGGCGACAGCTCGCTGGGCTCCGAGAAGGACACCGTCGAGCAGGTGAAGATCGGCGCGCTGGACATGGTGCGTGTCAACACCGCGTCCTTCAACGGCATCGTGCCCGAGTCCGTGGTGCCGGCGCTGCCTTTCCTGTTCCGCGACATTGAGCACTTCCGCAAGACCATGTACGGGCCGCAGGGCGACAAGATCCTGGCTGCCTTCGAGAAGGCCGGCTTCGTCGGCCTGGCGCTGTACGAAAGCGGCGCGCGCTCGATCTACGCGAAGAAGCCGATCAAGTCGATTGCCGACATGAAGGGCCTGAAGCTGCGCGTGCAGCCCTCGGACCTGTGGGTCAGCCTGGTCGGCGCGATGGGCGCCTCGGCCACGCCAATGCCTTTCGCCGAGGTCTACACCGGCCTGAAGACCGGCCTGCTGGATGCCGCTGAAAACAACTACCCCTCCTACGACGAGGCCAAGCACTTCGAGTCGGCGCCGGTCTACTCCGAAACCATGCACTCGATGTCACCCGAGATTCTGGTGTTCTCGAAGAAGATCTGGGACACGCTCAAGCCCGAGGAGCAGGCCGCCATCCGCAAGGCCGCCAAGGCCTCGGTTCCGTTTTACGTGAAGCTGTGGGAAGCCAAGGAAAAAGATGCCAAGGCCGCCGTGATCAAGGGTGGCGCGAAGATTGTTTCGGTGTCCGAAATCGACCGCAAGGGCTTTGTCGAGGCCGAAAAACCGGTCTGGGACAAGTACACGAACACGCCGGAACTCAAGGCCTTGGTTCAGGACATCGTCAACGCGAAGTAATCTTTATTCGCCATCTGGCTTGCTAGCCAGTTTTAGTTGAACCCCTCGGCGCATTTCCGCGCCGAGGGCCGTTCAGGAGGAAAAATAATGGATTTTTTTTCGGCGTTGAATGCGCGATTGTCGCGCTGGACGATGTATCTGGCCTGTCTCTGCCTGGCCGGGCTGCTGGCTGTGGTCGTCTATGGTGTCGTCCTGCGTTATGTTTTCAATGACGCCCCCCCTTATGTCGAGCAGGTCGCCCTGCTGCTGGTGATTTCGGTGGCCATGTTCGGCGCTTCCGCGGGCGTGCGGGATGCCGGCCACATTGGTCTGGATTCGCTGGTTGCCGTGCTTCCAGCAAAAGCCCAGTTCTGGTGCGAGGCCGTCGTCTATGTCCTGACCGTCGGGTTTGCGATCATGCTGTTCGCCGGCGGCGCCGAGATGGCCGTGTCGACACACGGCAGCACGATTCCCACGCTGGGACTTTCCGAGGCCGTCCGTTATGTGCCCATCCTTATTGCCGGGGTCCTCATCGCCTTGTTCTCCATAGAGCACCTGCTTGCTCAATTCACCGGTAAGGAAGTGGTCCCATCATGGCATTGACCGTTCTCTGTCTGAGCTTCGTTGTTTTCCTGTTGCTGGGCGTGCCGGTCGCATTCGCGATCGGGCTGAGTTGCCTGGCGACGTTTGCCGTGGAAGGCCTGCCGTTTGAAACGGCCATCCAGATGATGGTCTCCGGCATGAACGTGTTTTCCTTTCTCGCCATTCCGTTTTTCATCTTTTCCGGCGAGTTGATGCTGCACGGCGGCATTGCCGACAAGATCGTGAACTTCGCGCGCAGCCTGGTGGGCCACTGGAAGGGCGGCCTGGGCCTGGCGAACGTCGTGGCCTCCACGCTGTTCGGCGGGGTGTCCGGCTCCCCCGTGGCTGATACCTCGGCCATGGGCGGCGTCATGATTCCCATCATGAAGCGGGAGGGCTACAGCGCCGCCTACGCCGTCAACGTGACGACGCATGCATCCCTGTCGGGCGCGCTGATGCCGACGTCGCACAACATGATCATCTACGCGTTCGCCGCGCAGGCCGCTACCGGAATGATTGGCGGGCATGTCATCAAGGGCGTCTCCATCGGCGACCTGATGTTTGCCGGCTTGGTTCCCTGCTTCTGGATCATGGTGTGCATGCTGGTCACTGCCTACTGGCAGGCCGTGAAGTATGGCTATCCCAAGCGTGCGGATGGCTCGACCATGGTCGAGCGGTTTCCGGGCTGGAACGCGGTGCTGCGCACCTTCATTGCATCGCTCCCGGGCTTGATGGTGGTGGTCATCATTCTCTTTTTCATCATGGAGGGCATTGCGACCGCCACCGAGGCGGCGGCCATTGCGGTGACCTATTCGCTGTTGCTGACGGTCTTCATTTACCGCACCATGAACAAGCAGAAGCTGCTCAAGTCTCTGGCCAAGGCGTCCAAGACCACCGGCGTGATCCTGCTGCTGATCGGCGTGTCCAACATGCTGCGCTACCAGATGGCTTACCTGGAAATACCGGACGCGATTGAGGCCGCGCTGCTGACTGCAACGACAACGCCCTGGGTGATGCTGCTGTATATCAACATCATCCAGATCATCCTGGGCATTTTCCTGGACATGGCGGCGCACATCCTGATCACCACGCCCTTGTTCTTGCCGCTGGCGATCCAGATGGGCGTCGGCCCGGTGCAGTTCGGCATGATGCTGCTGTTGAACTGCGCGCTGGGGCTTGTCCATCCCCCCGTAGGGACGGTTCAGTTCGTGGGGTGTGCGATCGGAAAAATTTCCATCGGGGAGGCGACAAAAACGGCCTGGCCGTATTACCTGGCCATCTGCATCGCCATCACCCTGGTGACCTACGTGCCGGCGTTTTCCACCTGGCTGCCGTCACTGATCACCGGGCACCCGGTGCTGTAACCAGGGGCGTACATTGATGCTTTCCCAACGTGCATTTCAAAGACACTGCAATGAGTAACGCCACCCCGCGATCGCCGCTCCACATCCGCATGCACCCGCGCGACAACGTCGCGATTGTCGCCAACGATGGCGGCCTGCCCGCGGGCGCCACCTTCGCCGACGGCCTGCGATTGTGCGAGCGCGTGCCGCAGGGGCACAAGGTGGCGCTGGTCGATCTGCCCCAGGGCAGCGCCGTGCTGCGCTACAACGTGCCCATAGGCTATGCCCTGAAAGACATTCAGGCCGGCAGCTGGGTGCATGAGCGGCTGCTGGAAATGCCGGATGCGAGGGGCCTGGACAATCTGCCCATCGCCACCGTGAAGCCTGAGCCCCTGCCTGCGCTGGAGGGTTACACCTTCGAGGGCTACCGCAACCCGGACGGCTCAGTCGGCAGCCGCAACATCCTCGCCATCACCACCACGGTGCAGTGTGTGGCCGGCGTGGTGGAGTTCGCCGTCAAGCGCATCAAGGAAGAGCTGCTGCCGCGCTTTCCGAATGTGGACGACGTGGTGGGCCTGGAGCACAGCTACGGCTGCGGCGTGGCCATCGATGCGCCCGACGCGGTCATTCCGATTCGCACCCTGCGCAACATCTCGCTCAACCCCAACTTTGGCGGCGAGGTGATGGTGGTCAGCCTGGGCTGCGAGAAGCTGCAGCCCGAGCGCCTGCTGCCGCCGGGCAGCATACAGATCATCGATGAACGCAATGTGGCCGATGTCGGCGTCAACGCCGATGCCGGGCTGGACGTGGTTTGCCTGCAGTCGGAAAATCATGTCGGCTTCATGTCCATGATCGACTCCATCATGGAGACGGCCTTGCTGCACCTGGAGCGGCTGGATGCCCGCCGGCGCGAGACCGTGCCGGCCAGCGAACTGGTGGTGGGTGTGCAATGCGGCGGCAGCGATGCCTTCTCCGGCGTCACGGCCAACCCGGCCGTGGGCTTTGCCACCGACCTGCTGGTGCGCGCCGGTGCCACCGTGATGTTTTCGGAAGTCACCGAGGTGCGCGACGGCATCGACCAGCTGACCTCGCGGGCCAGCACGCCTGAAGTGGCCGAGGCCATGATCCGTGAAATGGCCTGGTACGACGCCTACCTGCAAAAGGGCCGTGTGGACCGCAGCGCCAACACCACACCGGGCAACAAGAAGGGCGGCCTGTCCAATATCGTCGAGAAGGCCATGGGCTCCATCGTGAAATCGGGCACGGCGCCCATCAGCGGCGTGCTGTCGCCGGGCGAAAAAGTCAGGCAGAAGGGGCTGATCTACGCCGCCACGCCGGCCAGCGATTTCATCTGCGGCACGCTGCAACTGGCCGCGGGCATTAACCTGCATGTGTTCACGACGGGCCGCGGCACGCCCTATGGCCTGGCGGAGGTGCCTGTCATCAAGGTCGCCACGCGCAGCGACCTGGCCAGGCGCTGGCACGACCTGATGGACATCAACGCCGGGCGTATCGCCGACGGCGATGCGTCCATCGAAGAGGTGGGCTGGGAGCTTTTCCATTTCATGCTGGAGGTGGCCAGCGGCCGCAAGAAAACCTGGGCCGAGCACTGGAAGCTGCACAACGCGCTGGTGCTTTTCAACCCGGCGCCCATCACCTGATGGTGATGCACGGGCAAGCCCCGACAGGTCGAGCCGACCATACAGGCCGTACAGACCAGACCGATTGACCGACTAAAAGAGAAATTCCATGACACAAGCGACCCCTTACCAGAGTTACCCCAACAGCTTCAAGCGGGATCTGCTTGCGGGTAAAAAACTGATTGGCTGCTGGTCCTCACTGGCCAACGCCATCACCACCGAGGTGCTGGGCGTTGCCGGCTTCGACTGGATACTGCTGGACGGCGAGCATTCGCCCAACGATGTGGCCACCTTCATCCCTCAGCTGATGGCGCTGAAAGACAGCCCCAGCGCCCCCTTTGTGCGCCCGACCAGCAACAACGCCGTCGAGATCAAGCGCCTGCTGGACGCCGGGTTCTACAACTTTCTGGTGCCCTTTGTCGAATGCGCGGACGAGGCGCAGCGCGCGGTCGCTGCCACGCGCTATCCGCCGCAAGGCATCCGCGGTGTCTCCGTCTCCCAGCGCAGCAACCGCTACGGCACCGTGCCCGACTATTTCAAGGGCATCAACGAGCAGATCTGCGTGGCCGTGCAAATCGAAAGCCAGGCCGGCGTGGCTGCCTCCCGAGCGATTGCGGAGACCGAGGGCGTGGACTGCATTTTTGTCGGGCCGTCCGATCTCGCGGCGGGCCTGGGCCACCTGGGCAACGCTGGCCATCCGGACGTGCAGCAAGCCATTGCCAGTGTGTTTGCCAACGCCAGGGCCTGCGGCAAGCCTATAGGCATTCTGGCACCGGTCGAGCTTGACGCCAGGCGCTACATGGACATGGGCGCGACCCTTGTGGCCGTGGGCAGCGACCTGGGCATCTTCCGCGCGGGAACGCAGGCCTTGCGTGAGCGCTACGGCGCCTGATTGGCGCATCATTTTTTTTGAATCTTTTGACAGGAGTCTTTCAATGAGCAAACTTGGATTTATTGGCCTGGGCATCATGGGCGCGCCTATGGCGGCGCAGTTGATCAAGGCCGGGCATGAGGTGTTTCTTAACACCCGGAGCAAGGTACCCGCTGATCTGTTGACCGGAAAGGCGAAGGCCTGCGGCTCCGCCCGCGAGGTCGCCGAACAGGCCGACATCATCTTCCTGATGCTGCCCGACACCCCCGATGTGGCCAAGGTGCTGTTTGGCGAGAACGGCGTGGGCTCGGGTTTGAGCAAGGGCAAGACGGTGGTCGACATGAGTTCCATTTCGCCCATGGAGACCAAGGAATTCGCCAAGGAAATCAACGCCCTGGGTTGCGACTACCTCGATGCGCCCGTCTCCGGCGGTGAGGTCGGCGCCAAGGCCGCCAGCCTGACCATCATGGTCGGTGGTCCCGAGGCCGTGTTCGAGCGTGTCAAGCCGCTGTTTGAACTGATGGGCAAGAACATCACGCTGGTGGGCGGCAATGGCGATGGTCAGACCTGCAAGGTCGCCAACCAGATCATCGTGGCGCTGAATATTGCCGCCGTGGGCGAAGCCCTGCTGTTTGCCAGCAAGGCCGGGGCCGATCCAGCCAAGGTGCGCCAGGCGCTCATGGGCGGCTTTGCGTCCTCGCGCATTCTGGAAGTGCATGGCGAGCGCATGATCAAGCGCACCTTCAACCCGGGCTTCCGTATCGGTTTGCACCAGAAGGATTTGAGCCTGGCCCTGAGCGGCGCGCGGACGCTGGGCGTCGCCCTGCCGCAAACTGCCAGCGCCGCGCAACTGATGCAGGTCTGCAGCGCCAATGGCATGCAGGACCTGGACCATTCCGCGCTGGTGCGTGCGCTGGAACTCATGGCCCATCACGAGGTCGCCTCCGCCTGAGCGGCAGGGCAGTTTCGTGCCTCGGGCATGACGCCGGCGGCAGGCTTGCAGGCAAGCAGAAGAACAAGGAGACATCATGAGCATCAATCGACGAGAACTTATTGCCGGCTCGCTGGCCCTGGGCCTGGGTTCTGCCCATGCGCAGAACTGGCCGGCCAAACCGATCCGCCTGGTGGTTCCTTACCCGCCGGGCGGTTCTTCGGACATCATCGCGCGCTCCATTGCCCAGCCCTTGTCGGAGGCGCTCAAGCAGTCCGTCATCGTGGACAACAAGGCCGGGGCCAATGGCAACCTGGGCGCGGATTTCGTGGCCAAGTCGGCGCCCGATGGCTATACGCTGCTGCTTTGCGACACCGGCGCCCTGGCCATCAGCCCCTCGGTCTACACCAGGCTGTCGTTTGATCCCTCCAAAGACCTGCGCGGCGTGACCATGCTGGCCTATTCGCCGCACCTGCTGGTGGTGCACCCCTCCGTGCCGGCCAACAACCTCAAGGAACTGGTGGCCCTGTCAAGGCGTTCGGAGCTGAATTTCGCGGTAACCGCCATGGGCAGTGCGCCGCACCTGGCCGGCGTGGCCGTCGAGCGCGCCAGCGGCGCCAAGTGGCAGTTCATTCCCTACAAGGGCGGCTCGCAGGCGATCACCGACACGATTGCCGGGCAGACCCAGGTCCTGATGAACGGCATGCTGGCGACGCTGCCTTTCGTTCAGAGCGGCAAGCTCAAGGTACTGGGCGTCTCCAAAAGCACCCGCATGCCCCTGATTGGCGACGTGCCGACACTGGCCGAGCAGGGGGTGGCGAATTTTGAGTCGGGAACCTGGCAGGGCGTGCTGGTGGCCCATGGCACGCCGGCCGGCATTGTGAGCCGCCTCAACGCCGAGCTCATCAAGATCATTCGCAATCCTGACATCCGCGCCAAGCTGGCGGGGCAGGGCGCCGAAGTGGTCACCATGGCAGCGGCCCAGCAGGACGAGTTCTTTAACCGCGAGAGAAGCCGCTGGGCGAAAGTCGTGGCGCAGGCCGGTATCAAGCTGGACTGAAAGTATGCTCCTTATTTCATAGCTTATGGTGCAAGCACCGTAAGGGGCTGGCGCTGATTTTTCGATTAATTTCGGTGCCTGGCTCGGGAAGCTTTGGGGGATTTGTATGGCATATACCGGGCCGACCCGACCACCCGGCAGCAGTTGCTGAGTATCATTTCGCAATGAACGACGACACTTTTCCTGGCGACCGCCTGCTGGATCCGGCGCGATTTGAACGCGAGGTCGATGGCCAACCGGTCAGGCTGTTTACCTTGCGCAACAGCCGGGGAATGGTGGCCGCCATCACCAATTACGGCGCCAAGATCGAGCAGCTTGTCGTGCCCGACCGTCAGGGCCGCTTTGACGACGTGGTGCTGGGCTACGACAGCCTGGAGGGCGTGATAGGCGGCTCGCCCTCCATGGGCGCCTTTGTCGGGCGCTATGCCGGCCGCCTTGCCAACGCCCGCTTCACGCTGGCCGGTAGCGACCATGTGCTGAGCGCCAACAACGGCAAGCATTGCCTGCACGGCGGGCTGAGGGGTTCGCGCTTTCGGGTTTTCGAGGCCGAGCAGCACGATGAGTCCAGCGTCGAAATGCGCTATGTGTTCGCCGACGGCGAAGAGGGCTTTCCCGGAACGCTGGCGCTGCACCTCACGTACCGCGTGACCGAGGCCAATGAACTGCTGCTCGACTACGAAGCGCTGGCGCTGGACAAGCCCACCGTCGCCAGCTTCACCACGCATGCGTTTTTCAACCTCAACGGCGAGGCCGGCGGCAGTGCGCTGGGCCATGAGGTGATGATTTGCGCGGACCGCCATTTCGCCATGAACGCAGAACTCGTGGCCACGGGCGAGATACTGCCCGTGGAGCAAACGCTTTTTGACTTTCGCCGGCCCACGGTTCTCAATACACGGGTGCGCGGCGTGCCTCCCGAATCCGGTGCCGGCCTGAATGCGACGGGCGAATGGGTGGACGGCTATGACTGCTGTTATCTGGTGAATCGTTCGCCGTCCGACGGGCTGGCGCTGTGCGCCCGTGTCCGTGCCCCGGAGAGCGGGCGCGTGATGGAGGTCTGGTCGACGGAGCCTGCCATGCAGTTCTACACCGGCCTGCTGCCGCAGGAGCCCCTGCCGGGCGGCCACGGCAAGCGCGGCTGGGCGTATTTTCAGCAGCAAGGCCTGTGCTTTGAGCCGCAAGGCTACCCCAATGCGCCCAACCGGCCGGAGTTTCCATCCGCCGTTTACCAACCGGGCCAGAGCCGCCATGGGCGCACGCTCTACCGCTTCAGCACAGCGCCGTAGCTTCGCGCGCGAGGTCGTGGTGGCCGTGCATGCCCGGCTTGATACACTCATTGCATGAGACGCCTGCGCTTTGTCCAGCTTGATCTGCTGTCGATCCTGGCCTTGATTTGTCTATCGACCTTGATGCTGTTGCTGCCGGCAGCCGCGCAAACCGTGGCGCAGTCCTCTGCAGCGGCTCTGCACGACCCGAGCACTTCCATGCTGCCCGATGCCCGGGGCGCGGTGCCCTGGTCCTTGCTGAGTACCGTCACCATCAAGATGACCAAGGGCAAGCTGGGTCCGGACTTTCCGGCGGGGCTGCGGCCGTTCAACGGCAAAACCGTCAAGCTGCAGGGCTACATCCTGCCAATCGAAGCCGGGCAGACACACAGCTACTTCCTGCTCTCGGCATGGTCACCTACCTGTCCGTTTTGCCAGACGGCAGGGCCTGAAGCCATGGTGGAGGTGCGGGCGCGCACGGCCGTGAAATATTCGATCGACCCCGTGGTGGTCGAGGGGCGCCTGATGCTGCTGGACAACGACCCCAGCGGCATTTTTTACCGGCTGGTCGAAGCGGCGCCCGCCAGCCTCAAATAAACCCAAACGGAGATTCAATGCTACGACGCTTGTTCACTGTCGCCACGCTCACGCTGGCGATGACCGCGGCCTATCCCCAAACGCCACTTCCGCCGATCAATGCGGATACCGAGGCGGTGTTTGCAAGGCTCACGGCCCACGCGGGCGTCAAGCAGGCGGTTGACTTTATCAAGGCCGATGACGAGCGCACACTGAAGGACCAGATTGAACTGACCGAAATCCCCGCGTCGCCCTTCAAAGAGGCGGTGCGCGCGATGGAATACCAGAAGCGGCTGAAAGCGTTGGGCCTCGCCGACACCCGCATCGACGCCGAAGGCAACGTGATTGCCGTGCGCAAAGGCAGCGGCAACGGGCCTGTGCTGGTGGTGTCTGCTCATCTGGACACCGTGTTTCCAGAAGCTACGGATGTGAAGGTCAAGGTCAAGAGCAATCGTTATGAAGCTCCGGGTATTTATGACGACGGGCGCGGTCTGGCGGCGCTGCTCAGTGTGATCCGTGCGCTCAATCAGACGGGTCTGAAGACCGTGGGCGACATCGTGTTTGTGGGCACCGTGGGGGAAGAGGAACTGGGAGACCTGCGCGGTGTCAAGGCACTGTTTCGCGATAACAAAGGCATTGACGGCTTCATTTCTCTGGACGGCCTCGACATCGGCCGTATAGTGAACCAGGCCACCGGCAGCCGCCGCTTTCGCATCATTTATACCGGCCCCGGCGGGCATAGTTTTTCGGCCTTTGGCCTGCCTTCAGCCACGCATGCGCTGGGCCGCGCCATTGCCAAAATCAGCGAAGTGCGGACAAGCGACGAGCCCAAAACCACGTTTACCGTGGGCACGCTCAAGGGCGGCACCTCGGTCAATGCGATTGCGGCCGATGCCGAACTGGGGCTGGACATGCGTTCCAACAGCGCCGCTGAGCTCAAGAAGCTGGAAGACCGCATCATGGCGCTGGCCCGTGAGGCCGCTGATGATGAAAACAAACGTTGGGACAAAAAAGACGTGATCAAGGTGGAGTTCAAGCTCGTCGGCGACCGGCCGGCGGGCGCCGGGCTGCTTGATTCACCCATGGTGCATGCCGCTCGGCGAAGCGTGGCCACGGTGGGCGGCGAGGTGCGTCACATCGGTGCTTCCAGCACGGACTCCAACCTGCCGATCAGCCTGGGCATTCCGGCCGTGACGCTGGGCGGCGGAGGCGTGGGCGGTGGTGCGCACGGGCCCGGTGAATGGTTCTCGCCGATCAATGCCTGGCTCGGCCCGCAGAACACGCTGCTGACGGCGTTGTCGCTGGTGGGTGTGGACGGCATCACGACGCCGCTGTTACCCAAGCGGGCGCGCTGAGCTCGATAGGTTCGCCATAGAAAAAGCCCCAGGCCGCGCATGCGGTCTGGGGCTTTTTTGTTACACGGATTCCGTATCAGATCCGCAATGACAGCCTACAAGGGGCCGCCACCGGCGAAAGGTCAGAGCGTGTCGATAAAGCTGCGCAGCTTGTCGCTGCGGCTGGGGTGTTTGAGCTTGCGCAAGGCCTTGGCTTCGATCTGGCGAATGCGCTCGCGCGTCACGTCGAACTGCTTGCCGACTTCTTCCAGCGTGTGATCGGTGGACATTTCGATACCGAAGCGCATGCGCAGCACCTTGGCTTCGCGCGGCGTCAGGCTGTCCAGGATGTCTTTCACCACATCGCGCAGGCCGGCTTGCATCGCGGCTTCCAGCGGTGCGGTGTTGGCGCCGTCTTCGATGAAGTCGCCGAGGTGGGAATCGTCATCGTCGCCGATAGGCGTTTCCATGGAGATCGGCTCCTTGGCGATCTTCATGATCTTGCGGATCTTGTCTTCAGGAATCTCCATCTTGGCGGCCAGGATGCTGGCATCCGGCTCGAAGCCGAATTCCTGCAGGTGCTGGCGCGACAGGCGGTTCATCTTGTTGATGGTCTCTATCATGTGCACAGGGATGCGGATGGTGCGGGCCTGGTCGGCGATCGAGCGCGTGATGGCCTGGCGAATCCACCAGGTGGCGTAGGTCGAGAATTTGTAGCCGCGGCGGTATTCGAACTTATCCACGGCCTTCATCAGGCCGATGTTGCCTTCCTGGATCAAATCGAGGAACTGCAGGCCACGGTTGGTGTACTTTTTCGCGATCGAGATCACCAGGCGCAGGTTGGCCTCGATCATCTCCTTCTTGGCGTCGCGCGAGTTGGACTCGCCTTCGTTCATGCGCTTGTTGATGTCCTTGAGCTGGCCCAGCGGCACCACCACACGTGCCTGCAATTCGGCCAGCTTGGTCTGCAGTTCCTGGATGGGCGGAATGTTGCGCGCCATCACGGCCGACCAGGGCTTGCCGGCGGCGACCTGTTTTTCGACCCACTTGAGGTTGAGCAGATTGGGCGGGAAGTCCTTGATGAACACTTCCTGCGGCATGCCGCATTTCTCGACGATGATGCGGCGCAGCTCGCGCTCTTTCTTGCGCACGTCCAGCACCTGGCCGCGCAGCATGTCGCACAGCTTTTCAATGGTCTTGGCGGTAAAGCGCACCGTCATCAGCTCATCGCTCAGGGCCTTCTGAGACTTGGCGTAAGACGGCGTGCCGTAGCCTTCCTTGTCGTAGGTTTTGTGAACCTTCTCGAACAGCAGGGCGACCTTGTCGAAGCGGCTGAGCGCTTCCTTCTTGAGCTCTTCGAGCTTTTTGGTCAGGGCCTTGGAGCCGCCCTTGCCGTCGTCGTCGTCTTCCTCGTCGAACTCGTCAAAGTCTTCCTCGGCCACATAGTCATCGGCCTCGTTGGGGTTGGAAAAACCGTCAACCACGGTCGAGATGACGATCTTGCCTTCGCGGATTTCCTCGCCCAGCCGCATGATCTCGGCGATGGTGGCGGGGCTTTCCGAGATGGCTTCCATCATCTTCATGAGGCCGCCCTCGATGCGCTTGGCAATCTCGATTTCGCCTTCGCGGGTCAGCAGCTCGACCGTACCCATTTCACGCATGTACATGCGGACCGGGTCGGTGGTGCGGCCGAATTCGCTGTCCACGGTGGAGAGGGCCGCTTCGGCTTCTTCTTCGGCTTCCTCTTCCGTGGCCACGGTCGGGCCGGTGTTGTTCAGCAGCAGGGTTTCCGCGTCAGGGGCCTGCTCGTAGACCGCCACGCCCATGTCGTTGAGCATGTTGACGACGACTTCCAGCGTTTCGGCATCGACCAGCTTGTCGGGCAGGTGGTCGGAGATTTCGCCGTGCGTCAGGTAGCCGCGCGTCTTGCCCAGCTTGATCAGGGTTTTCAGGCGCATGCGGCGCTTGAGCATGTCCTCTTCGGAGAGGACGGTTTCGTCCAGGCCGAATTCCTTCATCAAGGCGCGTTCCTTGGCCTTGCTGATCTTCATGCGCAGCGGCTTGACCTTTTCCGTCGTCGCTTCTACGGCTGCGGGTTCTTCGGCAAACTCGGCTTCGATGTCCGACAGGTCCTCGTCGCCGTCCGGCTTGGCGCTCTTGGGCTTGCGGCCGCGCTTGGCGCCGGTCGTCGCAGGCGCGCCGCCCTCAACGGCAGCCGCCGGGTTTTTCGGCGGACGGCCGGGTTTCTTCTTGGCTGGGGTTGATGCGGCTAGCAGCGCATCGGCAGCGGCGAGGAGCTGGGCTTGGGTTGATTTGGGCGGCACGGCAGTAACTTTCTTCAGGGGCGTATCGGATTTCGCAGATTTCGGAGGCGCTTTGCTCACCGGGGCATGCTGGGTACTGGTTGTAGAGGATATGGCGGTTTTTCCGGGCTTTTCAACCTTGGCACTCACGGGAGCCGGCTTGACGGCCGGTTTGGCGGGCGTTTTGACTGGAGGCTTGCTTGCCGGCCTGGCCACCGCCTTGGCGGTGGTTTTTGGCTTCGCGGCCGCTTTGGACGGCGTGCCGGGCTTGCCCGCCTGCGTAGCGGACTTGGACTTTGCAAAAGGCATGAGACCTCCAGTTGTCGGAATAGTTCTAAATATCGATCGAATTACCAGTAAACAAAAATGCGCTTGCGCCTGACCGGGGGGCAAGACACAGGTGTCAAAGATTCAGAGTTCAAAGCGAGAGCGTTAAAAAAACAAGCCAGCCAGTGCCGGGGCACGCGGGGCGGGTTATTTCTTTGGGCAAGCTGTGTGGGCGAACATTTGGGGTGCAGTCCTTGCGGGAAAGAGGCCATCTCGTGTGTGAGTTCCCGTTGTGACGGGGGCCGGTGCCGGAGGTGCTGCTGTCGCGCTTGCCGTGAAAAATGGGATTATACCGTGAACGGTGGTTTTTTGCAGGCCATCAGGCCGATTTGGCCGCTGCCTTTTTGGCCCTGGATTGCTCCTCCAGTTCCTTCAACTGCTGGTAAGCAACGGGGTCACTCGGGGCTCGGGCTACCAGATCGGCCTTGTGAGCTTGATGCTTCAAATCCGCCATGTGCTTAAGGATTGCGCGCATTTCGTTCCAGTCGGACTCCACGCCCTCAAGCATTTGCGCCAGCTGGGTCACGGCGTAATGCTCATGGGCGTGGCCGCGCAGGCCCTCGCGCAGGGCCGCCCAGGGCTGGGGCCCGTGCTCATGGATCTGGCTGACCAGCCACACAAACAGGGGGCCGTGCGGCGGGGGCAGGGCCAGCAGCAAATGGTGCTCTTCGGTGCTGAGCCGGTCCCAGCTTTGCGGCTCGGTCAGCAGCAGCCGCAGCACCCGGTCTTCGCGGCTGGCGGGCAGGATGCGGCCCGTGACCCGGCGCGGGGCACGGCTGGCGCTGCCATTGCTTTTGTCGAACGAGCGCCCGAACTTGCGCGCAGGCGCGGCGGCCGGCGGCGCGAAATAGTATTCCGAGGGTTCCGACGACGCGTAGTCGGCGTCCTCGCGCTGCTCCGCCGGGTAGCCGGCAAATTCGGGCATCTCGTGCCCCGGGCCGGAATCTTTGGGTGGATTTTGCCTGTAGCCTTTTCCTGATGGGCGGTTGCTGCTATTGTTTTTATAGTTTTTGTAGCCCGGAGCGGCCGGCTGCCAGAGCTGCAGCAGTTCGCGGCTGTCAATCATCACCTTGTCGGCGATCTCGGCCAGCAGCTGGCGCTTGAGGGCGCCGTCGGGCAGCAGGCTCCACAGCGGGCGGGCGTTGCTGGCCATGTGGGCGCGGCCCTCGGCGGTGTCCAGGTCGCAGCCCTCGGCCGCCGCTTCGAGCAGGAAACGGCTCAGCGGAACGGCCTTGCTGACATAGGCCGCAAAGCCTTCCTGGCCATGCTCGCGGATGTAGCTGTCGGGGTCGTGCTCGGCCGGCAGAAACAAGAACTTGACGGTGCGCACGTCGCTGGCAAAGGGCAGGGCGGCGTCCAGCGCCTTGCGCGCCGCGCGGCGGCCGGCGCCGTCGCCGTCAAAGCTGAAGACCACCGAATCGGTGAAGCGGAACAGCTTTTGCACATGGTCGGCCGTGCAGGCGGTGCCCAGCGTGGCCACGGCGTTGGCAAAGCCCAGCTGGGCCAGCGCCACCACGTCCATATAGCCTTCGGTGACCAGCGCGTAGCCATGCTCGCGCAGGGCGGTGCGGGCTTCGAACAGGCCGTAAAGCTCGCGGCCCTTGCTGAAGACCGGGGTTTCCGGGGAGTTCAGGTATTTGGGCTTTTCGTCGCCCAGCACACGGCCGCCAAAGCCTATGCATTCGCCCTTGACGTTGCGGATGGGGAACATGACCCGGTCGCGGAAGCGGTCATAGCGCTTGGCCTCACCCGCCGCGTTTTCTTCGCCGGCCTCGCCGGTGATGACCAGGCCGCTTTCCACGAGCAAGGGGTCGTTGTACTCGGGAAAGACGCTGGCCAAGCTGCGCCAGCCCTCGGGCGCGTAGCCCAGGCCGAAGGTTTTGGCGATTTCTCCGGAGACGCCGCGGCGCTTGAAATACTCAATGGCGCGCTCGGAACTGCGCAGGTTCCGGATGTAGGCCATGCCGGCCTTTTCCAGCACGCTGGTGAGGGTAGCCTGCTGCTCGCGCATCTGCGCGGCTCTCGCCCGGTCCTGCGGCGAGACGTCGTCTTCAGGCACCTGCAGGCCGTATTGCTGGGCCAGGTCTTTGACGGCCTCGATAAAGGTCATGCCGGCGTGTTCCATCAAAAAACTGATGGCGTTGCCGTTTTTGCCGCAGCCAAAGCAGTGGTAGAACTGCTTGGCCGGGCTGACGCTGAAGGAGGGGGATTTTTCGCCATGAAACGGGCACAGGCCCATGAAATTGGCGCCGCCCTTTTTGAGCTGCACATGGCGGCCCACGATGTCGACCACGTCGGCGCGCGCTAACAGCTCCTGGATAAATGATTGGGGGATACTCACGGTCTGTATTGTGCCCCCAGGCCGGTTCCGGGTTGACTCAAGACCGCGCGAAGTTCCGCCGCTACCTGGTGGACAGCCCAAAACTTTGACCGGCAAGATCCAGAAGTTTGAGCTGCACAAACAGGCCGGCCCGGCGGCGGCGATTGATGCGTGCGCTTTTGTGGTGCTGATTTGCTATTAAAAGCGTAGCTGCTCCCGCCCGGTGTGACTGGGCGGAAGCCGCTTTTAATGCTTAGTCGCCCAGCACCAGGCCTTCGCGCCGCGGGTCGGCGCCGCCGAAGTAGCCGGTGGGCGTCTTCTGGATGGCCTGCAGGCCGCTGGTCATGTTCATCTCGCGCACCTCGGCACCGCGTGCCCTCAAGGCCTCCACAGTGGCCGGCGCGAAGCGTTTTTCTTCGAGCAGGCTGGGGCCGCCCAGCGAGCCAAAGTTGGGCAGGTCGATAGCCTGCTGCGGCAGCAGGCCCCAGTTGAGCACGCCATACAAGGTTTTGGCCGTGTAGTGAATGATCAGCGCGCCGCCGGGACTGCCGCCGCTCATGACGAGCTGGCCGGTGTTTTTGTCAAACACCAGCGTGGGCGCCATCGACGAGCGCGGACGCTTGCCGGGCTCCACCCGGTTGGCCACCGGTTTGCCCTCGGCGTCGGTCGGGGTAAAGCTGAAGTCGGTAAGCTCATTGTTGAGCAAAAAGCCGCCTGCCTTGCCGGTGCCGCCGTCGGTCATCAGGCGCGAGCCGAACTGGTCTTCAATCGTCGTGGTCATGGCAATGGCGTTGCCATAGCCGTCAATGATGCTGATGTGCGAGGTGCCGTACTCAGGCTGGTCGGGCATGGGCGCGTAAGCGGTTTTGACCACACCCGGCACGCCCGATCTGGCAGTCTTCATGCTGGCGCCGGTGGGCTGGATCAGTTTGGCGCGTTCACTCAGGTAGGCCGGGGCCAGCAGGCTCATCCAGCTGCCGCCGGGCGGCTGCACAAAATCGGGGTCGCCCAGGTACTGGCCGCGGTCGGCAAAGGCGAGGCGCGAGGCTTCGGTATAGAGGTGCAGCCAGTCGGCCGACGGTGTGGGCGCCACGGTGCCAGGCACGCCGCCCATGCCGCTGGTCAGTGGCAGGCTGGCGGCGTTGGTGTTGTTCAAAATGCCGAGAATCTGCCCCACGGCGATGGCGCCGGAGCTCGGCGGCGGCATGCCGCACAGGCGGTAGGCCTTGCCGGCGGCGCTGTAGTCCGAGCAGATCGGATCGCGTTTTTTGGCTTGGTAGCCGGCCAGGTCGCTCAGGGCCAGCTTGCCGGGGTTGCTTGGGTGGCTTTGCACCTTGGTGACGATGGCCTGCGCCACCGGGCCTTGCAGCAGCGCATTGGAGCCCTTGCTGGCGATCTGGCGCAGTACCTCGGCCAGGGCCGGGTTGCGCAAGGTGCTGCCGGTGTCGACCGGCGTGCCGTCGGCCTTGTAGAAATACGCGGCGGCCACCGCGTCGTTCTTCAGGTACTTCTCGTCCTTGAGCAGGGTATTGAGCCGCGCGCTGACCTTGAAGCCGTTCTCGGCCAGCTGGATGGCGGGCACGAAGAGCTGGGCCCAGGGCAGCTTGCCATACTGCTTGTGCGCCATCTCCAGCATGCGCACGGTGCCGGGCGTGCCGACCGAGCGGCCGCCGACCACGGCGGCGTCAAACGGCATCGGTTTGCCGTCCGCGCCTATGAAGAGTTTTCCATCCGCTGCAGCAGGCGCGGTTTCGCGGCCGTCAAAGGCCTCGACCTTGCCGCCACTGGAATGCAGTAAAAACGCGCCGCCGCCAATGCCGCTCGATTGCGGCTCCACCAGCGTGAGCACCATTTGCACCGCAATGGCGGCGTCGATCGCCGAGCCGCCGGCTTTCAGCACCTGGTAACCGGCATCGGTGGCCAGCGGGTTGGCCGCAGCGACGGCAAATTTGCTGGTGGCCCAGCCGGGCTTGGGGGTGTAGCCCGATGAACCTTCGGGCTGCGCCGGGACGGTGTAGCCGAACTGGCCCGGAGCGCTGGCACAGGCTGCGACCAATGCGGTGGCGGCCAGGGCCGGGAGGATGTGTCTCATGCGATATCCTTGACTGTCGTTGTAGGTTGTAGCGGGACCCTGTGCCCGCGCCGGCAAATATAGCTAGCGGTCCCTCGCCTCACAATGGCGTTTCGGAGAAAACACTCTTCCATGGAATTTGACAATCTGGATGCCCTGCGCGTGTTGCTGGCCACGGCAGAAACCGGCAGCCTCACGGGTGCGGGCAAGCGCTGCCGCCTGTCTACGGCTGCCGTCAGCGCGGCGATCAAGCGGCTGGAAAAATCGCTCGGCGTGCGTCTGTTCGAGCGCACCACGCGCGCCGTCAGGCCCACGGCCGAAGGCGCGGTGATGGTGGACCATGCGCGCCGCGCGCTGGAGCTGGTGTCGGAAGGTCAGGCCAAGGTGCGTGCCGGCACCTTCGGTTTGACGGGCAGCATACGCATCACGGCAACCGCCATACTGGTGCGCGAAATGCTCGCGTACTGGCTCGCGGAATTTGCGGCAAGCCACCCCGGCATCGAAATCGACCTGCAGATCAGCGATGCCCACGTTGACCTGGTGCGCGAAGGCATCGATGTGGCCTTGCGCAACGGCCCCCTCGTGGACTCCAGCCATTCGGCGCGCTTGCTGGCGCCGGCCCGTCGCGTGGCCTGCGCCAGCCCGGACTATCTCGCACGCCGCGGAGCGCCTGGCGAACCCGCTGAACTTGTGCAGCATGACTGCCTGGTCTGCCATGTGCGGGAGCGCCGGCAAGACCAGTGGCAGTTTGAACTGCAGGGTGAAGCCAGCGCGCCGTGCCAGGTGCGGGTGGCCGGACCGCTGGCCTGCAACGACGCTTCCATCGCGCTGCAGTGGGCGCTGGAAGGGCGGGGCATCGTCTACCAGTCCGAGATTTCCCTCATGGCCTCACTGGCCAGCGGCAAGCTGGTACGCCTGTTTCCGGCCCACCTGGGTGAGCCGGCGCCGCTGTATGCCGTGGTGCCGAGCCGGCGCTATGTGCCGGCGCGTGTCAATGAAGTGATAGAGCGGCTTTCAGCGCTGCTGACCGAAAGGCTGGCAGCGCTGCATCCGCCCGTCGGCGCATAGCTGCATCCTGTGCCTAGTGGCCGAGGATCTTCGACAGGAAATCGCGGCCGCGATCCGTTCTTGGTGCGGCAAAGAAAGCCTCGGGCGTGTTCTCTTCAACAATCTGGCCCTCGTCCATGAAGATGACGCGGTCGGCCACGGCGCGCGCAAAGCCCATCTCGTGCGTGACGCACAGCATGGTCATGCCCTGGCCTGCGAGACCCATGATCACGTCGAGCACTTCCTTGATCATCTCCGGATCCAGTGCCGAAGTGGGTTCGTCAAACAGCATGATCTTTGGCGTGAGGCACAGCGAGCGCGCAATCGCCACACGTTGCTGCTGGCCGCCCGAGAGCTGCAAGGGGTATTTGTGAGCCTGCTCGGCAATACGCACGCGTTCAAGCTGCGCCATGGCGCGCTCCACGGCCTGCTTTCTGGGCAGGCCGGTCACCCAGGTGGGGCCGAGGACCAGGTTCTCCAGCACCGTCAGGTGCGGGAACAGGTTGAACTGCTGGAACACCATGCCAACCTGGTGGCGAACGGCTTCAATGGCCTTGACGTCGTCGCCCAGCACCGCGCCGGCCACGGTCAGCGTGCCTTCCTGGTAATCCTCCAGCCCGTTGACGCAGCGGATCAGCGTTGACTTGCCCGAGCCCGACGGACCGCAGATCACGATGCGTTCGCCCGGCTGGACCGACAGGTCGATGTCGCGCAGCACGTGAAAGCTGTCGGCGTACCACTTGTTGACTTTGTCGAAGCGGATGATGGCATCGCTCATTGTTTTTGTCCTTGTGCGCCAGGCGGTCAGTGGCCGCGGCTGCGGGCCAGGCGTTTTTCGATGCGCAGGCTGTAGCGCGACATGGCATAACAGCAGGCGAAGTAGATGGTCGCAATGAAGAGATAGGCCTCGATCTTGAAAGGGCGCCAGTTCGGGTCGGAGCCCAGCGCGAGCGACAGCGAACCCGTGAGCTCGTACAGCGAGACGATGGTGACGAGCGAGGTGTCCTTGAACAGCGAGATGAAGTTGTTCACGATGCTGGGCACCACCGAGGCCAGCGCCTGCGGCAAGATGATCTTGCGCTGCGCCTGCCAATAGGACAGGCCCATGCTGGCCGCCGCTTCGGCCTGGCCGCGGCCTACGGTCTGCAGGCCGCCGCGCACGATCTCGGCCATGTACGCCGCGGCAAACAGCGTGATGCCTACGATCACGCGGATCAGTACGTCGGGCGACTTGCCCACCGGCATGAACAAAGGCAGCATGAACGAAGCCATGAACAGCACCGAGATCAGCGGCACGCCGCGAACCAGCTCGACGTAGACCACGCACAGCGAGCGGATCGCCGGCATCGCGGAGCGCCGGCCCAATGCCACCAGAACGGCAATCGGAAAGGCCAGCACCATCGAAATCACGCTGAGCATGAGTGTCAGCGGCAGGCCGCCCCACAGGTCGGTGGGCACCTTGCTCATGCCGCCCACACCGCCGCCCATGAGAACAAAGAACACGGCCAGACCCGCGGACCAGACCAGCGCAAGCCAGGGCTTCCAGCAGCGTGGGCTGCAACTGGCCAGCACGGGCGCGAGCAGCGCAAAGGTCGCCAGCACCGGCCGCCACTGCGCCTTCTGCGGGTAGCGGCCGAGCAGGATGAAGCGGGCCTTCTCGTTGATCACGCCCCAGCAGGCGCCGATGCCGCGTGCCGCCTGGCACTGGTCGGCGTCCGGCACAAACACGGCTTCCATCACGCCCCAGCGCAGGCCCTTGGCGGCGAGCCAGGCAAAGGCTGCAAGCAGCAGCAGCGACACCACCGCATTGGGCAGACTTGAAAAAAGATTGCGGCGCAACCACGGCACCGGGCCCGAGATACGCACCGGCGCGGGCCGTGCGGGAATGGCTTGAAAGGACTCAGGCACGGCTTCAGCGTTCCCTGATCGCGGCGCGCCGATTGAACCAGTTCATCAGCACCGAGGTGCCCAGCGACAGCGTCAGGTACACCCCCATGATGATGGCGATGCACTCCACCGCGCGGCCCGACTGGTTGAGCGAGGTGTTGGCAATCGACACCACCTCGGGGTAGCCTACGGCCACGGCCAGTGAGGAGTTCTTGGTCAGGTTGAGGTACTGGTTGGTCAGCGGCGGGATGATCAGCCGCAGCGCTTGCGGCAGCACGATCAGGCGCATGGTGCGCGCGCGCGACAGGCCGATCGAGGCGCTGGCCTCGTGTTGGCCCAGCGGCACGGAGGCGATGCCGGCACGCACGACTTCGGCGACAAATGCCGAGGTATACAGCACCAGACCCAGCAGCACGGCCATGTATTCGGGACTCAGCGCGCTGCCGCCTTCGACCTGCAGCTCGCTGATGGAGGGGTAGTCGAATTGCGCCGGCGCGCCGCCGGCCAGCCAGCCCAGCCACGTCAGGCCGGTCAGCAGCAGGACGACCACGCTGGCCACCGGTAGCGGGCGGCCGGTGCGCTCGAAGCGGGCGCGGGCGAAACGTGCATAGCCAAAGCCGGCAATGCAACCGAGCGCCAGACCGGCCAGTGCCAGCCAGTGCCCGGGCTCCCACATGAGCGACGGAAACGAAACGCCGTTTTTGCTCAGGAAGACAAGCTGCCCGATGCCCAGCGCCTCGTTGGCCGGAGGCAGGTACTCGATGAAAAGCAAGTACCACATCAGCAATTGCAGCAGCACCGGGATGTTGCGAAAAAGTTCCACATAGCCGTAGCACAGCTCACGCACCAGCGCGTTGTGCGAAAAGCGCCCGATGCCCAGCAAGGTACCGAGTACCGTGCTCAGCACGCAGCCGATGACCGCGACACGCAGCGTGTTGAGCAGGCCCACCAGAAAAGCTTTCCAGTAGGGGTTGACCGGGTCATAGTTGAGCCAGCCCTCGCCTATGTCGAAGCCGGCCGGTTGAAACAAAAAATCGAAGCCACTCTGAATGCCGCGCAGCCGCATGTTGTTCAACGTATTGCCGATCAGCAGCCAGACCAGCAGCGCAATCAGCGCCACGGCCAGCACCTGGTAGACGACGCTGCGCAAGCGGCGGCTGCGCCACGAGAAGTTCCGGCGCGGCGCGGCGCGGGCGGGGCGTGCCGGAATCAGCCCGGACATCAGCGCACCGGTGGTGCGTACATCAGGCCGCCTTTCGACCACAGGTTGTTGCTGCCGCGTGGCAGGGCCAGCGGGCTTTTGGGCCCGACATTGCGTTCAAAGATTTCGCCGTAATTCCCGGTGGCCTTGATGGCGCGCACCAGCCAGTCCTTGTCAAGGCCCAGCAGCTTGCCGGTGTCTTCGCCGCTGCCGAGCAGGCGGCCGACCGCGGGGTCCTTGTTGGCCTGCTGAAGGGCCTCGACGTTGGCCTGCGTCACGCCGTACTCCTCGGCTTCGATCAGGCCGAACACCACCCACTTGGCGATGGCGAAAAACTCGTCGTCACCGCGACGCACTGCCGGGCCGAGCGGCTCTTTGGAGATCAGCTCGGGCAGGACCACGTGCTCGGCGGGGTTTTTGGCCTCCTTGTTGCGGATCGAGGCCAGCCCCGATGCGTCGGTGGTGTAGGCCTGGCAGCGGCCGGAGAAGTAGGCGGCGTTGGCGGCGTCAAATTTCTCGAATACCACAGGCTTGAGGTTGAGGTTGTTGGCCTTTGAGAATTCCGTCAGGTTCTTTTCCGTGGTGGTGCCGGACTGCACGCAGACGGTGGCGTTTTTGAGCTGTTTGGCACTCTTGACCTTGCTCTTGGCCGGCACCATGAAGCCCTGGCCGTCGTAGTAGATCACGCCGGTGAAGCTCAAGCCCAGCGACGCGTCGCGCGTCAAGGTCCAGGTGGTGTTGCGCGAGAGGATGTCCACTTCGCCCGATTGCAGGGCGGCAAAGCGCTGCTGCGAGACCAGCGGCACCCATTTGACCTTGGCGGGGTCGCCCAGCACGCTGGCGGCGATCGCGCGGCAGACATCCACGTCCAGACCCGACCAGTTGCCGCTGCTGTCGGCTTGCGAGAAGCCCGCAACACCGCTGCTGACGCCGCACACCAGTTGGCCGCGGGACTTGATGGCGTCCAGCGTCTTGCCCGCATGGGCCGGCGCTGCGAGCGCGGCCATGCCCAACACGGCGGCAGCCGCAAAGCAGCGTTTTTCAAACAGGTTCAGCATTGTTGACTCCAGAGCTTGGTAGATGATTTATGGGTCCGGTTCAGCCGTCCGATGCCCGGGCGGCATGAATCGATGTTCGCACAAACACCTGAAAAGTAAAGCTTTGCAAGTCCCATGTCATAGTCCGAGTTTTTATAAGCAAATGGGCGCGGGGGCGGCGTCAATCACGCATCGCCATGCCTTGGCAGCGCGCGGCGGCGGGTTTCATGGCTTCCGGTGTCACCGGCTTCATGCAAAACCAGGTTCACCCGGGCGCCGCAGCGAAATGACCTTGCCGGGAGGTGATTTGCAGGCCGCCGAAAAGGTAAGGCCGACGGGACTGTTTTATCAGTCAAATCGGCCTCCAGCCCTTGAGGGAATGCTGTGAATAGCTATCAATTAGATAGCATCCAAACCTGTGTTGTCTTAACGCGGCGCCAGGCGAATGGCGCCGTCGAGGCGGATCACTTCGCCGTTGAGCATGTCGTTTTCGATGATGTGCTTGGCCAGCTTGGCGTAGTCCTGCGGCGTGCCCAGGCGCGAGGGGAAAGGCACACCGGCGGCCAGCGAATCCTGCACTTCCTGCGGCATGGCAAACAGCATGGGCGTGCCGAAGATGCCGGGGGCAATCGTCATGTTGCGGATGCCGTTGCGCGCCAGGTCGCGGGCAATCGGCAGCGTCATGCCGACAATGCCGCCCTTGGAGGCGCTGTAGGCGGCCTGGCCGATCTGGCCGTCGTAGGCCGCCACCGAGGCGGTGGAAATCAGCACGCCGCGCTCGCCGGTGGCTTCGGGTTCGTTCTTGCACATGGCGTCGGCCGCCAGGCGGATCATGTTGAAGCTGCCGATCAGGTTGACGGTGATGGTTTTGCTGAACAGGGCCAGGCCGTGCGCGCCGTTCTTGCCGACGGTTTTTTCGGCCGGTGCAATGCCGGCGCAGTTGACCAGGCCCATCAGCTTGCCCATGGACACGGCCTGGGCCACCACGGCCTGGCCGTCGGCTTCCTGGCTGACGTCGCATTTCACAAACGCGGCCTTGCCTTCACCAAGGTCCTTGGCAACGGCTTCGCCTTTTTCTGCCTGCATGTCGGCGATGACGACCTTGGCGCCGTTGGCCACCAGCATGCGGGCCGTGCCTTCGCCCAGGCCGGATGCGCCGCCGGTGACGATGAATACTTTGCCTGCGATTTCCATGGGGTTGCTCCTTGAAGTTGAAAGATTGAAAAGGGCGGCGGGCCAGCACGGCCTGATGCCTGGGTCGGCCAGCCTGGGAGGCAGGCCGATATTGACGTTAACGTAAACGTCAATTATGACCCATGAAAAAGCCCGGCCGTTTGCCTGCGGCCGGGCTTTTGGGGTGTTTTGGGGGTGAGCAGGCCCTGGGGCTTGCCGTTTACCTGTAACCCACGCGGTCCAGCATCTGCTGAACCTTTTGCTGGTGTTCGCCGACTGCGCTGATGGGAATGGTCTCGGACTTGAAGCCACTGCGGGCCATGGCCTTGAGGGCCGGGTTGTCAATGTCCAGGCCGGCCACGGCGGGCCACTCGTTGTTGCCGTTGGCAAAGTAGTTCTGGGCCTTGGGGCTGGCCAGGTATTCCATGAACCTGATGGCGTTCTCGGGGTGCTTGGCGTTTTTGGCCACGGCCGCGCCGGCAATGTTCAGGTGCGTGCCCCAGTTGTCCTGGTTGGGGAAGACCACGCCCACGCGCTCGGCCACGACCTTGTCCTCCGGCGCGTTGGAACGCATGATGCGGGCGAGGTAATAGGAGTTGGTCAGCGCCACGCCGCATTCGCCGCTGGCCACGGCCTTGATCTGGTCCGTGTCGCCGCCCTTGGGGTCGCGTGCCATATTGGCGACCAGGCCCTTGAGCCATTCCTCGGCCTTGGCCGGGCCCATGTGTTCGGTCACGGCGCCAAACAGCGACAGGTTGTAGGGGTGGGCGCCGGAGCGGGTGCAGAGCTTGCCCTTGTTGCGCGGATCGGCCAGCTTCTCGTAGCTGTCCACATCGGTTTTCTTCATGTGCAGCTTGTCATAGACCACCACGCGGGCGCGGGTCGAAAAGCCGAACCAGGCGATGCCGTCCGGCGTGGGCCTGGCGCGCAGGTTGGCGGGAATGGCGGTTTCCAGCAAGGGCGACTTGATGGGCTTGAACAGGCCTTGCACCTCGCCCGACCAGAGGCGGGCCGCATCGACAAGCAAAATAACGTCGGCCGGCGACGCCGTGCCCTCGGCCTTGAGCCGGGCCAAAATGCCGGCATCGTCGGCATCCACGCGGTTGACCTTGATGCCGGTGGCCTTGGTGAAGTCGGAGAACAGCGCTTCGTCGGTCTGGTAGTGGCGGGCAGAATACAGGTTGACGACCTGTTCCTGGGCGCCGGCGCTGCCGGCGGCGCCAAACAGGGCTGCGGTGGCCAGTGCCAGGCTGGCAAACGACGAAGCTTTTTTGAACATGCTGAAAGAAATCCTGAAAGGTTGGGAGCGGATGAGTTTAATACAAACGCGAATAATTCTCAATTGGTTTGACGTTGAGGGTTGGGGGCGTCAAGGGTTTGGGAGCTTGCCTGCGGCCGGCGACTGGCGCCGGCAGGTGGCCAGGCGCTGCCAGCGCATCATGGCAATGCTGGTCTTGCCCGCCTTGCTGCTGGCCGGCTGTGCGACACCGCCTGCCACGCCTTCCGCTGCGCCGGCCACGGTGGAGCCGGCCGTGAAAAGGCCGCTGAAGATCGGTCTGGCGCTGGGCGGCGGCGCGGCGCGCGGCTTTGCCCATGTGGGCGTGATCGAGGTGCTCGAAGAGGCTGGGCTCAGGCCCCAGTACGTGGTCGGCACCTCGGCCGGCAGCCTGGTGGCGGCGATTTATGCCAGCGGCAAAAACAGTGCCCAGCTGCACCAGACCGCGCTCAACATGGAGGAGGTCGCCATCACCGACTGGATGCTGCCCATCATTGGCCGGGGCATGTTCCGCGGCGATGCGCTGGCCCGCTACGTCAATCAGCTGGTGGGCGGGCGCCTGGTTGAGAACATGGCGATTCCGCTGGGCATCGTGGCGACCGACCTGAACAGCGGCGAGGCCGTGCTGTTCAGGCGCGGCGACACCGGCACCGCGGTGCGGGCGTCCAGCGCCGTGCCGGCGGTGTTTGTGCCCGTCAAGATCAGCGGCCGGGAGTATGTCGATGGCGGACTGGTGTCGCCGGTGCCGGTGCGTTTTGCGCGGCAGATGGGCGCGGACCTGGTGATTGCCGTCGATATCTCCAGCCCGCCCGAGGGCAACCCGGCCAGCGATACGCTGCAGATCCTGTTGCAGACTTTCGCCATCATGGGCAAAAGCATCAACCAGTTCGAGCTCAAGGAGGCCGACGTGGTGGTACGGCCCTCGCTCACGGGCCTGAAGAGTGCCGATTTTTCGGCCCGCCAGCGCGCCATCGATTCCGGCCGGGCCGCCATGCTGGCGGCGTTGCCCGCGCTCAAGGCCAGGCTGGAGGCCGGGGTGGCGTCAGCCCATTAGCAGGCGCTCCTGTTTTGATAGCTGTTTGCGCCCGCACTGCCTGGGCTGCAGGCCAATTGAAGCAAAAAAAAGCCCGGTCTTGCGAGCGGGCTTTGAACGGATCCGTGAAACTGAATTTCTGGAAGGATCCGAGGAGACAAGGGTTGCGACACCTCTTTACAGAGGTTGTCAGGGAAAGACGCCCTCAACGCGCTGGCGCCGGGCGTCCCTCCATCAGCGTTTCTTGGTTGCGGTCTTGGTGGCGTTCACGGCCGTTGCCGCCACGTTGTTGAAGTTGGCTTCGGCGATGTCACCGGCTTGCTTCACAGCCTTTTGCACCGAGTCGAAAGCGGTGTTGGCCGCAGCCACGGCGCTCTTCAGGGCGGCCACAGCGGTTTCAGAGCCGGCGGGTGCGTTCTTGGCGGCGCTGTCTACCAGGCCGGCAAATTTCTTCTGGGCTTCAGCGGCCTGATCTTCAAAGGTCTTGCCCAGTTCGGCGCCGGCAGCCGAAGCGATGTCATACAGGTGACGGCTGTAAGCGGCGGTTTTCTCGGCCAGGGGTTGGACCAGACCGGCTTGCAGGGCCAGCAGTTCCTGGGCATCTTTCGCGCCCAGAACGGCTTGCGTGTGGTTGGCGGTTTCAGCCAGGGCGGCCTTGGTGGCTTGCACGTTCAGTTCGACCAGTTTTTCAACGCCTTCAAAGGCTTTGTGGGTCAGACCAAACAGGGTTTCGATGTTGGCTTTGTGGGAGGCCATGATTTGTTCAGCGGTCAGCATTGAGAATCTCCAGATAGGAATAGGGGGTGGATCACGAAAAATGTTGCTTTGCCCTGAATTGCTGCACTGCAACATAATTCCAAGTATAGGGATTGCGCGCGCCATTGCAAGTGTTTTTTGTTGCACTGCACCATTTTTAGAGGTGAAGCCCTAGCCGGGACGCTTCGGATCACAATCCCTGGTGGCCTGCGGCTGGCCGCAGGCGCTGGTTTTTTTGGTTTTTTCGTAGGTATGGTACTTCCACGGTAATTTCTCTTGCAAGCTTTTTACGCCGACAACTTCGTTCTGCCATTGCCCCCCGGGCACCGCTTTCCCATGGGCAAATACAGGCTGCTGCGCGATCGCGTGGTGAATGAGCTGCCGCAGGTAAGCCTGGCCCAGGCGCCGGCCGCCAGCGATGGCGAACTGGCCCTGGTGCATACCCCCGAGTACATTGACGCCATTGCCCACGGCACCTTGCCCGCGCCAGCCCAGCACGAGATCGGGTTCCCGTGGAGCCCGGGCATGGCCGAGCGCGCACGCCGTTCGGCCGGGGCCACGGTGGCTGCGGCGCGGGCGGCGCTGGGCCTGAGCGCAGCGGCCCGGCCAGCGGGCATCGCCGCCAACATGGCGGGCGGCACGCATCACGCCTATGCGCACAAGGGCGGGGGATTTTGTGTGTTCAATGACGCGGCCGTGGCGGCCCGGCTGATGCAGGCGGAATGGGCCAGGGCCCACCGCCATGAGCGCAGGCCGCTGCAGGTGGCGGTGATTGATCTGGACGTGCACCAGGGCAACGGCACGGCCAGCATCTTCGCCAATGACCCGAGCGTGTTCACGCTGTCGCTGCACGGGCAAAAGAATTTCCCGTTCCGCAAGGAGGCCAGTGACCTGGACGTGGAGCTTCCCGACGGCTGCAGCGATGCGCCCTATCTGCAGGCGCTGGAGCATGCGCTGGACGAACTCGAGCGGCGCTTTGAACCGGGACTGATACTGTTCCTGGCGGGCGCCGATCCCTTCAAAGGCGATCGCCTCGGGCGTCTTTCGTTGAGCTTCGACGGCCTCGAAGCGCGTGACCGGCGCGTGTTTGACTGGGCCTGGCAGCGCCGCATCCCGCTGGCCTTTTCGATGGCCGGCGGCTACGGCGTGAACATCGATGAAACCGTGCAGGTGCAGATGAACACCTATCGCGTGGCGCTGGAATATTGGAAACGATGGAATCCCTGAAGGCTCATAGGCCTGACTGGCAAAATAGCGACCCATGACGTCATCGACCCGCCCGCAAGCCGAGCCCCGCAGCGCCTACAAGGTTTTCCGCGACATCGGCACACGCTGGTCCGACAACGATGTTTATGGCCATGTCAACAACGTCGTGTACTACGGCTGGTTCGACACCGCCGTCAACGGCCTGCTGATCGAGCGCGGCGCGCTGGACATCCATTGCGGCGGCGTGATTGGTCTGGTGGTGGAAACCGGGTGCAACTACTTTGCACCGCTGGCCTTTCCCGAGCCGGTGGTGGCGGGCATTCGGGTGGCGCACATCGGCGCGTCCAGCGTGCGCTACGAGGTGGCGCTATTCCCGGGCGACGAAAAGCAGCCGTGCGCGGCCAAGGGCCATTTCATCCATGTCTATGTCGACCGCGCCACGCACCGCCCGGCGCCCTTGCCCCCTCAATTACTTTGTGTACTGGAGACCTTGACATGAAGCCAGCTGGTATTTCTTCCACCCCGGTTGTTGCCGGCGACTTTGCCGCCGTGGATGCCTCGGGCAGCGTGTTTGCCCATCCCGTCAATCCGGTGGACCACGCGATAGAAAGCCGCCAGTCCATGCGCGAGTTCCTGCCGGCGCCGGTACCCCGCGCCACCATAGAGCATCTGCTGGAAGTCGCCAGCCGCGCGCCCTCGGGCACCAACACCCAGCCCTGGAAGGCCTATGTGCTGCAGGGCGCCAGCAAGGAGCGCCTGGTCGAAAAAGTCTGCCGGGCCCACGATGCCTTGCGCGCCAACCCCGAACTGGCCGCCGAGTACAAAGAGGAATACGACTATTACCCTGAAAAATGGGTATCCCCCTACATAGACCGGCGCCGTGAAAACGGCTGGGGCCTGTACGGCCTGCTGGGCATCACCAAAGGCGACAAGGACAAGATGCATGCGCAGCACCAGCGCAATTTCCGCTTCTTCGATGCGCCGGTGGGCCTGATGTTCACGCTGGACCGGGTCATGGGCCGCGGCAGCCTGCTGGACTACGGCGCCTTCCTGCAAAACTTTATGGTCGCCGCGCGCGGCCATGGCCTGCACACCTGCCCGCAGGCGGCGTGGAACGGCTTTGCCAAAATCATCCTGCCGCATATCGGCGCCGCCGGCAACGAGATGCTGGTCTGCGGCATGTCGCTGGGTTATGCCGACGAAGCAGCGCTGGTCAACACCTTTCGCACGCCGCGTATAGCGGCTTCCGAATTCACGACCTGGCTAGATTGAACGCGTGACCTTTTCCCTTGTCCAGCTTCTGGGCGGGCTGTCTTACGCCACCACGCTGTTCCTGATGGCGGCGGGGCTGACGCTGATCTTCGGTGTCACGCGCATCGTCAATTTCGCGCATGGCAGTTTCTTCATGCTGGGCGCGCTGTTCACGGCGCACTGGGTCACCGACTGGTTTCCGGCCTGGGGCGAGAGCGGGCCGTTGTACCTGCTTGCTATTTTTTTGGGAGCTGTCTGCGCAGGACTGGCGGGCGCTGTGGCCGAATTCTTTCTGCTGCGGCGAATGGCCGGCGCGCCCGAGCTGTACCAGCTGGTGGCGACCTTCGGTCTGACCCTGGCGATGCATGACGCGATGCAGTGGGGCTTTGGCCCCGACGAGGTGTTTGCGCCGCGTTTTCCGGGGCTCAAGGGCTCGCTGCCTGTCGGTGACGAGTTCTTTCCGGTCTACCAGCTGGTGATGATCGGGCTGGGCCCGCTGGTCTGGCTGGGGCTGCACCTGCTGCTGCGCAAGTCTCTGTTTGGCCGGCGCCTGCGCGCCGCCACGCAAGACCGCGGCATGCTGGCGGCGCTGGGCGTGAATCCCAAGCCGCTGATGCTGGGCGCCGTGGTGCTGGGCTGCGCGCTGGCGGGTCTGGGCGGTGCCTTGCAGTTGCCGCGCGAGCCGGCGCATCTGCAGATGGACATGAATGTAATCGTGGAGACCTTTGTGGTGGTCGTCACGGGCGGTTTGGGCAGCATAGGCGGCGCCTTTGTCGCGGCCTTGCTGATAGGCCTGGTCCATGCCTTTGGCATCAGCCTGTTTCCACAGGCCACCCTGGTGCTGGTGTTTCTGACCATGGCGGTGGTGCTGGTGTTCAGGCCGCAGGGGCTCAATGGCCTGCCCGCCGCCGCACTGCAAGGTCCGCGCGAAGCGGCGCAGAAATTTCGTGGCCTGCGCCTGGGCTGGGCGTGGCTCGCCTGCATGGCCCTGGCGATGCTGCTGCTGGCCGGCGCGGCCTGGTGGGGCGGGCCTTACTGGCAAACGCTGGCGGCCGACGCGCTGATCTTGATGCTCTTCGGCATCAGCCTGCAGGCCATGATGGCTTTGGGGGGCCTGGTCAGTTTTGGCCATGCGGCTTTTTTTGCGCTGGGCGGCTACGGCGCCGCGCTGTCGCACAGCCTGTGGGGCGCCTCGCTGCCGCTCGCGCTGGCCGCGGGTTGCGCGGCCGCGCTGGCGGTGGCGGCGGTGTTTGGCGCGGCGGTGGTGCGCAGCAGCGGGGTCTACCTGGCCATGCTGTCGCTGGCCCTGGCGCAGGTGATCTGGGCCGGTGCGACCCAGTGGGTCAGCCTCACGGGCGGCGACAACGGCCTGATTGGCCTCACGCTGGTGAGCGAGGAGGGCCGGCCGCTTTTTTATGCGCTGCTGGTGCTGCTGGCGCTGCTGGCCGTGCTGGCGCTGCGCTGGCTGGGCCGCTCGGTCCTGGGCGCGGCCTTGCAGGCCGGGCGTGACGCGCCCCTGCGTGCGGCGGCTTCCGGCCTGTCAGTGGGCTGGCTCAAGTACCGGGTTTTTGTCGAAAGTGCGGTGCTGGCTGGGCTGGCGGGCGGCCTGTTTGCCGCGCACAAGGGCAATGTCTTTCCGTCCATGGCGGCCGTCTCGACTTCTGTGGATGCCTTGCTGGTGGTGCTGCTCGGCGGCGTGCACCAGCTCTGGGGGGCGGTGGTGGGCAGCGCCGTGCTGAGCTATCTGGGGGCCGAACTGGGCCGCGAGGTGACTTACTGGCGCGGCCTGCTGGGCCTGTTCATCATGCTCATCATGGTGGCTTCGCCGTCCGGTCTGCTGGGCCTGCTGTCCCGCGTCGGCCGGTCGCGCCCGGCGGCCCCTGGCGCCGCTGCGCCACAGGGAGGGCGCTGATGCTGAAGGTTCAGGAGGTGGTCAAGCATTTCGGCGGCATCCACGCGGTGGATGGCGTGAGCTTTGAGGTCTCGCCAGGCGAGTGCGTGGCGCTGATAGGCCCCAACGGTGCCGGCAAGTCCACCTGCTTTGCCTGCATTGCGGGCCAGTATCCGCTCACGGCCGGCCATATTCTGTGGCAGGGCCAGCCCCTGGAAAAGCTGGCGCCGGCAGCCCATTTGCGGCACGGCGTGGCACGTACCTTTCAGGTGGCGCAAGTCTTTGAGGCGCTCACGGTGCTACAAAATGTGCAGCTGGCGGCGCAGGCCAGCCGGGGGCTACGGGCTATTTCAGCCTTTAAATTGCTGGATGCGCAGGCGCGCGAGCCGGCCCATGCGCTGCTCGAGAAAACCGGCTTGCAGGCGCTGGCGGATCAAGACGCGCTGAGCTTGCCCTATGGCGCCAAGAAGCGGCTGGAGCTGGCCATGGCCCTGGCGGCCAGCCCGCAGTTGCTGCTGCTGGACGAACCGGCGGCCGGGCTGGCCGAGCAGGAGCGCGCCAGCCTGATGCAGCTGGTCAGGCAGCTGGCAGGGCAGGGCATGGCCGTGCTCTACACCGAACACAACATGGACGCCGTGGCCGGCGTGGCCGACCGCGTGCTGGTGCTGATTGAAGGGCGGCTGGCGGCGCAGGGCTCGTTTGAAGCCATCTCGCGCGACGCCACGGTGCGCAGGCGCTATCTGGGCGAAGGGGCGGCGCATGCTTGAAGTCGAAAAGCTCAACGCCTTTTACGGCCCGGCGCAGGCCTTGTTCGACGTGTCGCTGCGAATCGGGCCGGGCGAACTGGTGGTGCTGCAAGGCCTGAACGGCGCCGGCAAGTCCACCCTGCTCAAGGCGCTGATGGGGCTGGAGCTGCGCGCCGAAGGCCGCATCCGCTACCAGGCCGCGGGCGGCGCAGCGGCCATTGAACACTGGGAAACCCACCGGCGCGCGCGCGCCGGCCTGGGCTATGTGGCCGAAGACCGCCGGCTGTTCAGCGCGCTCACGGTGCGCGAAAACCTGCTGGTGGCGGCCGGCCGGGATGCCGCGCAGCGCGAGGCCAGGGTGCTGGATATGTTTCCCGTGCTCAAGGCCCTGCTGAAGCGGCCGGCGGCCCACATGAGCGGTGGCGAGCAGCAGATGCTGGCCATTGCCCGCACCTTGATGACCCATCCCCGCGTCCTGCTGCTCGATGAGCCTTGCGAAGGCATTGCGCCGGTGCTGGTGGAGTCCATCCGCGATGCCTTGCTGTCGCTCAAGCGCGAAGGCCTGGCCATGCTGGTGGTCGAGCAAAATCAGACGCTGGCCGCGCGTGCCGACCGCTTGCTGTGGCTGGTTGCGGGTAAAGTCAGGGGTTCGAGAGAAAGCCCGTAATTAATTTTCACGGTGCTGCGTTTTATTCGATTTTCATTTCATTTTCAGAAGGACATTGCCATGACCACCACCACCCCATCCGGACTGCAATACGAAGACACCGTTCTGGGCACGGGTGCCATCGCCAAGGCGGGGCAATATGTCAAGGTGCACTACACGGGCTGGCTGTACAACGACGGCGTGCAGGGCGCCAAGTTTGATTCCAGCAAGGACCGCGGCCAGCCTTTCGAGTTCTCGCTGGGCGCGGGCCAGGTCATCAAGGGCTGGGACGAGGGCGTGCAGGGCATGTCGGTCGGTGGCACGCGCCGCCTGATCATCCCGGCCGCGCTGGGCTACGGCGCCCGCGGCGCGGGCGGCGTGATTCCTCCCAACGCCACCTTGCTGTTCGAAGTGGATTTCCTCGGCACCTGAGCCGCCTGAAAAAGCCAGGCCCGCACGGGGCCTGGGCACCTGATCACCCACCACGGGCCTCAAGCGTTCACCATGATCATCACCAGCCTGCTCGACACCGACCTGTACAAATTCACCATGATGCAGGTGGTGTTGCACCAGTTCCCTGGCGCCGAGGTGGAATACAAATTCAAGTGCCGCAACGCCGGCGCGCCCGGCCTGGGCGACCTGGCGCCCTATGTGAGCGAGATTCGCGAAGAAATCCGCGGCTTGTGCCAATTGCGTTTTCAGGATGCCGAGCTGGCTTACCTGAAGGCCATGCGTTTCATCAAGAGCGACTTTGTCGATTTCCTGGGCATCTTCCGGCTCAATGAAAAGTATGTGAGCATCACGGCCCTGCCTTCGGGCGAGATCGAGGTCTCGATCAAGGGCCCGTGGCTGCACACCATCCTGTTTGAAATCCCGGTGCTGGCGATCATCAACGAGGTCTACTTTCGCAACACGCAAAAGCAGCCCGATGTCACCGAGGGCCGCAAACGCCTGGATACCAAAATCCTTGAACTGCAGGCCGCTGGGCTGGGGGAACTCAAGATCGCCGATTACGGCACGCGCCGGCGTTTTGGCAAGGCCTGGCATGAGGAGGTGCTGCGCACGTTGATTGCGCGCCTTGGTACCGGCGTGACCGGGCAATTGGCCGGCACCAGCAACGTGCTGTTCGCCATGAAGCTGGGCCTGATACCGCTGGGCACCATGGCACACGAGTACCTGCAGGCCTGCCAGGCGTTGGGTCCGCGTCTGCGTGACAGCCAGGTGTACGGTTTCGAATCGTGGGCCAGGGAATACCGGGGCGATCTGGGCATAGCGCTGTCGGATGTGTACGGCATGAGCGCCTTTTTGCGTGATTTCGACATGTATTTCTGCAAGCTGTTTGATGGCGCGCGCCATGACAGCGGCGACCCCTTTCAGTGGGGCGAGCGCATGCTGGCGCACTACGCGAAAAACCGGGTTGACCCGAAAACCAAGACGCTGATTTTTAGCGACGCGCTGACCGTGCCGCGCACCATTGAGCTGTATCAGCAGTTCAGGGGGCGCTGCCAGCTGGCCTTCGGCATAGGCACCAACCTGACCAACGACCTGGGCTACGAGCCGCTGCAGATCGTGATCAAGATGGTCCGCTGCAATGGCCAGCCGGTGGCCAAGCTGTCGGACACACCATCGAAAAACATGTGCGACGACGAGAAATACCTCGCCTACCTGCGCCAGGTATTTGAGATTGCATGAGCCGCCTCATGACGGTCCCGGCCTGGGGCCGCTTCAAACAGGAGCGGAAACATTCGTGAGGTCTGTACGACGGGCCGCCGCACTGGCGCTGCTTTTTTTATCGCCCGGCCTGGCCCTGGCGGCTGACTTTGACGGCAGCCGCCTGTCGGCCGCGTGGGGCGTTCCCTTTGCCGGCATCCTGCTGTCGATTGCCGTCATGCCCTTGCTGGCACCGTCTTTCTGGCACCACCACTATGGCAAGGTGGCCGCCGGCTGGGCGCTGGCTTTCTTTGTGCCGTTCGCGGTGATTTACGGCGGCGCTGCGGCCTCCGCCAGCCTGGTGCATGCCCTGCTGGCCGAATACATTCCCTTCATTGTCCTGCTGACCGCGCTTTTTACGGTGGCGGGCGGCATTCATATCCGCGGCAACCTGCACGGCAGCCCGGCCCTGAATACCGGCATTCTGGCCCTGGGCGCGGTGCTGGCGAGTTTCATGGGCACCACGGGGGCATCGGTGCTGATGCTGCGCCCCCTCATCCGGGCCAATGACAACCGGCTGCACAAGGCCCATGTCATCGTGTTCTTCATATTTATCGTCTCCAACGCCGGCGGCTCGCTCACGCCGCTGGGCGACCCGCCGCTGTTTCTCGGCTTCCTCCTGGGCGTGGATTTTTTCTGGACCGTCGGGCACATCCTTCCGGAAACGCTTTTTTTGCTTGGCAGCCTGCTGCTTGTTTTCTTTGCGCTCGACAGCTGGTTTTTCCGCCGCGAGGGCGTGCTGCCTGTCGATCCGACCCCGGATACCCGCCGTCTGGGGTTTGACGGCGCCGTCAACTTTGCGCTGCTGGCGGCGGCAGTGGCCTTGGTGCTGCTCAGCGGCTTCTGGAAGTCGCCACTCGGCTTCGAGCTGATGGGCACCGAGGTCGGGCTGCCGGGCCTGGTGCGCGATGTGGGCCTGGTGGCGGTCACGCTGCTCTCGCTCAGGATCACGGCCGCCAAGGTGCATGCGGACAACCAGTTCTCATGGGGGCCCATGGTCGAGGTGGCCAAGCTCTTTGCCGGCATCTTCCTGACCATCGTCCCGGTGATTGCCATGCTCAAGGCCGGCGTCAACGGCCCGTTTGGCGCGGTGGTGTCCGCCGTGACCCGGCCCGATGGCCAGCCCGACCCGGCCATGTATTTCTGGGCCTGCGGCCTTTTGAGTTCCTTTCTCGACAACGCGCCGACTTACCTGGTGTTCTTCAACACCGCGGGGGGCGATTCGGCCACGCTCATGACGACGCTGGCGCCGACGCTGGCGGCGATTTCGGCCGGCGCGGTGTTCATGGGCGCCAACACCTATATCGGCAACGCGCCCAACCTCATGGTCAAGGCGATTGCCGAAGACCGCGGCATCAGGATGCCTGGATTTTTTGGCTATATGGCCTGGTCCTGTGCCATTCTGGTGCCGCTTTTCATTTTCATGACCTTTATCTGGTTTTAATAACGCTGTTTCACATAACGTCTGGACATTTATGAGCAAACCTAAAATTCTGATCGCACGTGCCATCTTCCCGGAGGTGATTGCACGCCTTGAGCAATATTTCGAAGTGGAATCCAACCAGAACGATGAGAGCTGGTCCAGGGCGCAACTGATGGAGCGCCTCAAGGACAAGGACGGCGTGTTCACCACCGGCACCGACCGGATCGATGGCGAGGTGCTGGCGGTGGCGCCCAGGCTCAAAATCTGCGCCAACATGGCGGTGGGCTACAACAATTTCGACATCGATGCCATGACGGCTGCCGGTGTCCTGGGCACCAATGCGCCCGATGTGCTGACCGAAACCACGGCCGATTTCGGCTTTGCCCTGTTGATGGCCACGGCCCGCCGGGTGACCGAGAGCGAACACTACCTGCGCGCCGGCAAATGGACGCGCTGGAGCTACGACATGTTTGCCGGTTCCGACATTCATGGCGCCACCCTGGGCATTCTGGGCATGGGCCGCATCGGCCAGGGCATTGCCAGGCGCGGCGCGCATGGTTTTGGCATGAAGGTGATTTACCACAACCGCTCGCGCCTGGAGGCCGGCCTGGAAGCCGAGTGCAGGGCCAGCTACGTCAGCAAGGACGAGCTGCTCAAGACCTCCGACCATCTGGTGCTGGTGCTGCCCTATTCGCCGGCGTCTCACCACACCATAGGCGCGGCCGAGCTGGCGCTGATGAAGCCCACCGCCACCCTGATCAACATCGCGCGCGGCGGCATTGTGGATGACGCGGCGCTGGCCGCGGCCCTGCGCAACAAGACGATTGCGGCGGCGGGCCTGGATGTGTTCGAGGGCGAGCCCAAGGTTCATCCCGATCTGCTGACGGTGCCCAATGTGGTGCTGACCCCTCACATCGCCAGCGCCACGATGCCGACGCGCCTGGCCATGGCCAGCCTGGCGGCCGACAACCTGATCGCATTTTTCACGGGAAAAAGTCCTCTGACGCCCCTGAATCCTGCGGTATTAGCTAGCAAATAAATAGCAAATTAAATAGCAAAGCATTCATGGATTTCTGGTTGATGATGGCCATGCTGGTGGCCAACCTGTTGTTGCTGGTCTGGCTGCTGCTGCGCAAACCGCCTGAACCTGCCGAATCCCCCGAGAAGGGGCGCATGGAGTTGCTGGCCGGCATGGCGGCGGGCCACGACAAGGTGGAGCGCGAGTTGCGGCGCGAGATCGGCGAGAACTCGCGCAGCAGCCGGCAGGAGTTGGCCGGCACGTTTGCCACCTTCCAGCAAACGCTGGTGCAGCAGAGTGCCGAGGCCATTCGCACGCAAAACACGCAGATCGATGCGTTTTCACAGCAACTCACGCTGCTGCAGAAAACCCTGTCGGACACCCTGACCACGCAGCTGCAATCGGTCAGCGAATCCAATGCGCGCCGCATGGGCGAGGTGCGGGAAACGCTGGAAAAGCAGCTGGCGCAGTTGCAGCAAACCAATTCGGCCAAGCTTGACGAGATGCGCAAGACGGTTGACGAGAAGCTGCAAACCACGCTGGAAACCCGTCTGGGCCAGAGCTTCAAGCAGGTGGCTGACCGGCTGGAGCAGGTGCACAAGGGCCTGGGCGAGATGCAAACGCTGGCACAAGGCGTGGGCGACCTCAAGCATTTGCTGACCAACGTGAAGACGCGCGGCATTTTTGGCGAGGCGCAGCTGTCGGCCCTGCTGGAGCAGGTGTTCACCGTCGACCAGTATGCGGCGCAGGTGGCGACGCGGCGTGGCAGCAAGAGCCTGGTGGATTTCGCCATCAAGCTGCCGGGCCGCTCCGATGCGGGCGAGCCGCTGTGGCTGCCTATCGATGCGAAATTTCCCAATGAAGATTACGAGCGCCTGCTGGATGCGCAGCAGCGCGCCGACGTGCCGGGCGCTGAAGCGGCGGGCAAGGCGCTGGAAATGCGCATCCGCCTGGAGGCCAGATCGATCTCCGAAAAATACATAGAGCCGCCTTACACCACGGACTTCGCCATCCTGTTTTTGCCGACGGAAGGCCTGTACGCGGAAGTGCTGCGCCGCCCCGGCCTGATGGAGAGCCTGCAGCGCGACCACCGTGTCACGCTGGCGGGGCCGACGACCTTGCTGGCCATGCTGACTTCCCTGCAGATGGGTTTCAGGACGCTGGCGCTGGAAAAACGTTCCAGCGAAGTCTGGCAGGTGCTGGGTGCGGTGAAGACCGAGTTTGGCAAGTTCGGCGACGTGCTGGCCAAGGTCAAGTCGCAGACCGAGACCGTGCTCAATACGCTGAGCAGCGCCGAGCAGCGCAGCCGCGTGATGGGCAAGGCCTTGCGCGATGTCGAGGCATTGCCGGAAGCCGATTCCGCACTCCTGATTCCTATGGACAAAGAACTGGACTGAACTTGAACCGCGCCGCATGACCCGTGAATTGGCCCGCCTGATCCTGGCGCAGATCTGTCTGCATGCCTGCATGGCCGGCACGCGCATGACAGCGCCCTTGCTGGCGCTTCGCGAGGGCTACAGCCCGGCGGCCGTCGGGGTGCTGCTGGCGCTCTTCGCGCTGACCCAGGTCTTTCTGGCCTTGCCGGCCGGCCGCTTTGCGGACCGGAACGGCCTGCGGCGGCCCATCAGCTACAGCGTGGTGGCGGCGGTGGCGGGCGCGGGCGCGGCGGTGGTCTTCCCGGTGTTTCCGGTGCTGTGCCTGGCCGCGTTGCTGACGGGCGGCGCCACGGGCGCGGCCGTCATTGCCCTGCAACGGCATGTCGGGCGTGCGGCGGTCGGGGCGCTGCAGCTCAAGCGGGTGTTCAGCTGGCTGTCGATTGGCCCGGCGATTTCCAACTTTATCGGGCCGTTCACGGCCGGGCTGCTGATTGACCACGCCGGCGCCACCTGGGGCAGCCTCTGGGGTTACCGGGCGGCTTTTCTGCTGATGGCGGTGTTGCCCCTGGCCAGCTGGTTTCTGGTCCGGCGAACCCGTGAGCTGCCACCCGTGATTGCCGCCAACGGCAGCCATGCGCCCAAGGCCTGGGACCTGTTGCGCCAGCCGACCTTTCGCCGGCTGATGCTGGTGAACTGGTTTTTGTCGTCCTGCTGGGATGTGCACACCTTTGTGGTGCCGGTGCTGGGCTTTGAGCGGGGCATCAGCGCGTCGGTCATCGGTTTCATACTGGGCGCCTTTGCCATGGCGGCGGCCGTCATCCGCATGCTGATGCCGCTGGTGGCGGCGCATCTGCGCGAGTGGAAGGTGCTGGCCGGTGCCATGCTGTCTACCGCGGCGCTTTTCGCGGTCTACCCTTTCATGCCCTCCGCGCTGACCATGGGCATGTGCTCCGTGCTGCTGGGGTTTGCACTGGGCACGGTGCAGCCCATGATCATGAGCATGCTGCACCAGATCACGCCCGAAGCGCGTCATGGCGAAGCGCTGGGGCTGCGGCTGATGGCGATCAATGCATCCAGCGTCATCATGCCGATGCTGTTCGGCTCGGCTGGCGCACTGGTGGGTATTGCGGGCGTCTTCTGGGCGACAGGCGCTCTGGTCGGCGTCGGCTCGCGCGCGGCATGGCTGCTCAAGGACAGCCTGTCATCCCATGGCGGGCACGCAGAGCCGCACTCGCCTCATTAGTGATCAGCGGAAGGCCACAATTTTCCGCCGGGCCGCCCCAAGGAAAATTAGCCCCCTCGGGGGGCAGAGAGCTCGCGCGTTGTGGGCGAACGTGGGGGCCATTTCAGCGCCGGGCCGCCCCAAGGAAAATTAGCCCCCTCGGGGGCAGAGAGCTCGCGCGTTGTGGGCGAACGTGGGGGCCATTTCAGCGCCGGGCCGCCCCAAGGAAAATTAGCCCCCTCGGGGGCAGAGAGCTCGCGCGTTGTGGGCGAACGTGGGGGCACCAGTTCTTAGAGTTGGTAAAACTTCCGGATGGCATCCCAGGCCGACTGGGGGTCGTCGACATATTCGAACAGCTTGAGATCACCAGGCGATATCGCGCCTTCTTCGATCAGCACGTCAAAGTTGACCAGGCGTTTCCAGTAGTCGGAGCCAAAGAGAATGATGGGCACGGGCCTGGCCTTGCCGGTCTGCACCAGCGTGATGACTTCAAACAGCTCGTCAAGCGTGCCAAATCCCCCCGGAAAGGCCACCAGCGCCTTGGCACGCATCATGAAGTGCATTTTGCGCAATGCGAAGTAGTGGAACTTGAAGTTCACCGATGGCGAGACATAGGGATTGGCCGACTGTTCGTGCGGCAGTGCAATGTTGAGTCCTACGGTGAGGGCGCCCATCTCGTACGCACCACGGTTGGCCGCTTCCATGATGCCGGGGCCGCCTCCGGTGCAGATGAACAGCTGCTCGGCCGTTGGGCGCGGCTTGCTGTAGGTGGCCACCAGGCGCGCAAACGCTCTGGCCTGCTCGTAATACCGGGCGTTGCGCATGTGGCGGCGGGCCAGCGCCAGCGCCGCTTCATCGCCGCTTTCCTCCGCGGCTTTGAGCGTTGCTGCGGCCTGCTCGGGTGCGGGAAAGCGTGCGCTGCCAAACACCACGACGGTGTTTTCGATGCCCTGCTCGTGCTGGTCAATCTCGGGTTTGAGCATCTCCAGCTGGAAGCGGATGCCGCGTGTCTCACGGCGGAGCAGGAACTCCGGATCGGCGAAGGCGAGCCGATAGGCATCTGCCTGTAACGGCGATCCGTTGCTGGAGTGGGATTGCAGTTCCGCCCATGCATCTGCCAGGCGGTTGGTGGATAGGTCTTGAGTTTGGTCCATGCGCCATTGTCAACCATGGACGGGCTGCGTGGCACAGCGGGATGCGCTTCAGCCGGCATCCCGCAACAGCAGGTAACAGCCATGCCGTGTGTACGGCAAGGGGTACGGCAGCAGGGAGCCCCAGAACAAAAAAAGCCCCCTCGGGAGGGAGCTTTTTTCGGGGGGCAGGGCGCGCCTGAGCGGGCCCTTTGAGGGGCGCCTAGACGCGCTTGCGGTATTCGCCGGTGCGGGTGTCGATTTCAACGACATCGCCTTGGGCCACGAAAATAGGCACACCGATTTCAAAGCCGGTGGCAATCTTGGCGGGCTTGAGGACCTTGCCGGAGGTGTCGCCCTTGACGGCAGGCTCGGTCCAGGTGATTTCGCGCTGCACGCTGGTGGGCACTTCAACCGAGATGGCCTTGCCGTCATAAAACACGACTTCCAGTTCCATGCCGTCTTGCAGGTAGTTCAGCGAGTCGCCCATGTTTTCGGCTTCGACTTCGTACTGGTTGTACTCGGTGTCCATGCAGATGTACATCGGGTCGGCAAAGTAGGAATAGGTGCATTCCTTCTTGTCCAGAATGACCTGGTCCATCTTGTCGTCGGCCTTGAACACGACTTCGGTGTTGAAGTTGGCGATCAGGCTCTTGAGCTTCATGCGCACGGTGGCGGAGTTGCGCCCGCCGCGGCTGTATTCGGTCTTGAGCACGACCATGGGGTCTTTGCCGTTCATGATGACGTTACCGGCGCGGATTTCTTGAGCGATTTTCATAGCAGTTTTGACTAGGGTGGACCGCTAAACGGGTGCAGGGATGTGCAGGTTCTGCGGCGGGTTGTGTGAGCGGGTATGCGCTTTGTCAGGCAGGCAAATCCGCTGAGCTCTTGATTTTAGCGTTTTTTTGCCACAAAGCCGAGCAGGCGGGTACTCAGGTCGTCCTGGGCCATCAGGCGGGAGCGGGCTGCCAGTGCGCAGGCCTGCCAGGCGGCCAGGTCGAGGGCCGTTGCGGGGCTTGGTTCCGGGGCAGGGGCCGGCGCTGGCCCGGTGTTCCAGCGGGTGTGAAAGACCCTGAGCGAGGGCGGGGCATCCAGCATGTCCAGAAAGGCCTGCAGCTTGGCCAGATGGGCTTCGTCCTCTTGCGGGTAGATGTGCCAGACAAAGGGCTTGCCGGCCCAAAGCGCCCGCAGCACCGAATCCTCACCCCGCACGAAATTGAGGTCGCAAGCCCACAGCAAATGGTCAAACTCCTGCTGCGTCAGCAGGTTCAGGTATGAAATTGATAGCTGCTTGCGTCCGTCCAATAAGGGCTGGAGGCCTTTTTCATTATTTAAAACGGCTTTCACCGCCTTTTCGGCCCGTCCGGCCGCCACCAGCAGGCGCACGGGCTCGCCATCCAGCCCGTGCGCGGCCCATTGCGCCAGGAGTTCGGACAATGCCGCGGGCTCGTAGCAAAACAGCGAGACCAGCTTTTCGCCGTTCCAGGGGATGTGTTGCGCGGCCAGCCAGCCGGCGCGGTCAAAGCGCGCCTGCCGTCCGGCCAGGCCGGGCTCGCGCAGCAGGCCGCCGGTGGCGGCCGTGAAGCCGGGGTAGAAAAACCACTTGGTCCAGCCGGCGGCGGGGCCGCTCATCACGGGCGAGGGCATGGCATGGCAGCGCTCGACATAGGGCTCGGCCGACAGGTATTCGAGGTTGATCCACACGGGTTTTATGCCTGCAGCCCATTCCTTGCGGGCGCAAAATGCTATGAATTCAGGAGCAATTTCACAGCCGAAGGCCTCCACCATCACGTCCGGCGCCTGTTGCTCCAGGCCCGCGGCAACCAGGTCCAGCGGCCCGGTCCAGGGCAGGACGCGCACGCCTTCGCAGCCGGCAGGGGCCATCCAGCCCAGCGCCGACGCGTCATCGACCCACAACCGCACCTGCTGGCCGCGCCCGGCGAGGTCGGCGGCCAGGCGCCAGCACACGCCGATGTCCCCGAAGTTGTCGATAACCTTGCAAAAAATGTCCCAAACGCGCACGGCAGCCATGCGGATATTGTGACGCCAGCACGGCGGGCGCCATGGCGCCGCCGGTTTCCATACTCTGTCTGCCGGTGAATATTGCCCGAACCACCGCTACCCCTTCGAATGGGCATTGGTGAACGGCTTGCCCGTGGCTATGCTGTAGGCCCCACGCCATGCCCGGTGCGGCAGGAGAGGCCCATGACACCCAGGCAACTGATCGTTTGCTGCGACGGCACCAACAACAACCTGACCGGCGGCAGCCACGACACCAACGTGACCAAGCTTTGCGATTTGCTGGCGCCGGAGGCCAGCGGCCAGCTTCTTTACTACGACCCAGGCGTGGGCAACCCGGGCCAGCTGCCCGGGGCGACGGCGTCGGACAACTTCAGCCGCCGCTATGAGCGGCTCTACGGGTTGGCTTTTGGCAAGGGTATTTACGAAAACATCGCCGAGGCCTACCTGTTTCTCATGCGCCACTACCAGGCCGGTGACCAGATTTTCCTGTATGGCTTTTCGCGCGGCGCCTTCACCGCGCGCAGCATTGGCGGCCTGGTTACGCAGTTCGGCCTGCTGCGGCCCGAAATGGAGAGCATGGTGCCCACGCTCCTGCATGTCTATTTCTCCGACAGGGAAAAGGGCAAGGGCGAATACCAGCGAATCCGGGCCCAGATCAGCGAGCTGTTTTGCGCCAGCGACGCGAGGCTGGCCCCGATCTGGTTTGTCGGCGTGTGGGATACGGTGGCGTCCGTGGGCGCGCCTTTCCTCAGCCGCACCATCACCGCCTCGCCCACCATCGTGGGCAAGCGCTTCCACCATGTGCGCCAGGCCCTGGCGCTGGACGAATACCGGCGCTCTTTCGAGCCCCGTCCCTATTACATCGACCCGGCTTTCGACTACGCGGCGCATGGCCAGAGCATCCGGCAGCTGTGGTTTTCAGGCGCGCACTGCGACGTGGGCGGCGGCTACATCACGTCGGCCGCGCGGCTGTCCAATGAATCGCTGCAATGGATGCTGGAAGAGTCCGTGGCATGCGGGTTGCGCCTGCCGGCGAACTTCCTGGCGGCCTCCGGCGGGGTGGATGCCCAGGCCGTTCTGAAAGTGCAGCGGGCGGCCGGTTTGCCTTCCTTCATGGCCGTGCCCCGGGTGCACAGCGAAACCTTCGAGACACCCCTGTGGGCACTTGCGGGGCTCAGGCTGCGGGATACTCATGCGGTGGGTGACCCGGGCGGCCCCATGCTGCCTGCGCACCCGGTGGAGCACCCCTGCGTGGCACAGCTGGGTCTTTCCTTTCCGGCCGACACGGTGTGGGCCAAATCCCGTTCACCCTTGCCGCTTGTCGTCGCGGCGGTGTTCCTGCTGGTTTTCTGGTCGGCCGCAGGCGGGCTTTTGAGCGGCGCCATCGACCCGGGCACGATGTCCCTGTGGCAGTGCCTGCTGGCGCTGGTCACCGCGCTGCCCGAGGCGGCCGTCGCCAACCTGGTGCTCGCGCACTGGCAACTCGGGTGGTGGCTGTCATGGGCTTACCCCACAGAGGCGCTACCGGCTTTTGGGCGTGTGGCAGGCGCACTGCTGGCTGACCTGGGCCTGATCGCCGCGTATGGCTACATCATCTCGCGCGGGATCACCTGGGCATTTGCGCGCGTGGCCGGGCTGCGCCGGGCCTCACAGCGGCCTTCGCTCGCGCTCAACCTGCTGGGAATGAGTGGCCTGTTCACGGTGGCCGCCGACCTCACGGAAAACATGCTCACGCTGCTGCTCGTCAGCGGCTTTCCCAGCACCCTGCTTCCGCAGGCGGAACTGCTGGTGGGGCTGGCCATGACGGCCGCGGCGCTGGCCAAGTGGACCGGGCTTGCAGCTTGCGGCGCTCTGTGGGCATGGGGTGTGGGGAAGCGCCGGCGCACCTGGCAAGCCGCGACGGTAAGAGGGTAAAGCCCGGCCTCAGGCGGGCAGCGGGCACGCCGTATCGGGGCGCGCGGCAAAATAGGGCTTATGTCCCAAAACCTGAGCACCGTACATACGCCCGAGCTGCTGGCCGAAGTGGCAGCGTTGCCCGCACTGCCGGGGGTCTACCGCTATTTCGACGCCGAAGGCGGTGTGCTCTACGTCGGCAAGGCGCGCAACCTCAAAAAGCGGGTGACCAGCTACTTCCAGAAAAACCACGGCGGCACGCGCATTGGCCACATGGTGAGCAAGATAGCCCGCATGGAAACCACGGTGGTGCGCTCGGAGGCCGAGGCGCTGCTGCTGGAAAACAACCTGATCAAGGCGCTGAATCCGAAATACAACATCCTGTTTCGGGACGACAAGAGCTATCCCTACCTCAAGTTGACGGGCACCAGCACCGCGCAGGCGGAGGGCCCGCCGGCGCAGGTCTTCCCGCGCATCGCCTACTACCGTGGTGCGGTGGAGAAGAAGCACCGCTACTTCGGCCCCTATCCCAGCGCTTGGGCGGTGAAGGACACCATCTTGCTGCTGCAGAAAGTCTTCAAGCTGCGCACCTGCGAAGACACGGTGTTCAACAACCGCACCCGGCCCTGCCTGCTGTACCAGATCAAGCGCTGCTCCGCGCCCTGCGTGGGCCATGTGTCGGCCGAGCAGTATGCGTTGGACACCGCCAATGCCGAGCGCTTTTTGCAAGGCCAGGCGCAGGACATCCTGACCGAGCTTGAAAAGAAGATGCTGGCGCACGCCGACAAGCTGGAGTTCGAGCAGGCCGCCGAACTGCGCAACCAGATGGCCGCGTTGTCCAAGGTGCTGCACCAGCAGTCCATGGAAATTGGCGGCGACAAGGACGTGGACATCCTGGCGGTGAAAGTGCAGGGCGGCAAGGCCTGCGTCAACCTGGCCATGGTGCGCGGCGGCCGGCATTTGGGCGACAGGGCTTACTTCCCCACGCATGTCGAAAATGCCACCGATGCCGCGACACTGGATCTGGAGATTGAGGAAGCGGGCACAGGCGAGGGCACGCCTGCCAGGCCGCAGCCAGGCGGCAAGTCCCTGGAGGCCCTGGTGCTGGAAGCCTTCATCGCCCAGCACTACATCGACGTGCCCGTGCCGCCCACCCTGGTGTGCAGCGAGCCGGTGGACAAGGCGTTGATCGATGCCCTGGCCGCCCAGGCCGGCAGCAGGGTCACGGCCCTTCACCAGCCGCACGAACAGCGCCGCATCTGGCTGGAAATGGCGCAAAAGAATGCCGGCCTGCAGCTGGCGCGGCTGCTGGCCGAGCAGGGCTCGCAACAGGCGCGCACGCGTGCGCTGGCCGAAGCGCTGGACCTGTCCCTGGACAACCTGGATGCCCTGCGCATCGAGTGTTTCGACATCTCGCACACGGCGGGCGAGTCCACCCAGGCCTCCTGCGTGGTGTTTCACGGCCACAAGATGGTCAACAGCGAATACCGTCGCTACAACATCGAAGGCATCACGCCCGGCGACGATTACGCGGCCATGCGCCAGGTGCTGACGCGCCGCTACACCAGGCTGGCCGAGGCCGCACGCAATGGCGACGCCAGGTTGCCCGACCTGGTGCTGGTCGATGGCGGCAAGGGGCAGGTTTCCATGGCGCGCGAAGTGTTCAGCGAGCTGGGCCTGGACCTGGGGCTGATTGCCGGTGTTGAAAAAGGCGAGGGCCGCAAGGTCGGGCTGGAGGAACTGGTGTTTGCCGACGGCCGCGACAAGGCCTACCTGGGCCGGGACTCGGCCGCGCTGATGCTGATTGCGCAGATCCGCGATGAGGCCCACCGCTTTGCCATCACCGGCATGCGCGCCAAGCGCGCCAAGGTGCGTGTGGGTGGCAGCAAGCTGGAAGATATTCCGGGCATAGGCCCCAAGCGGCGCGCCAGCCTGCTGCAGCGCTTTGGCGGCATTCGCGGCATCGCGTCGGCCAGCGCCGAAGACATCGCCATGGTCGACGGCATTTCCAAAGACCTGGCCGAAGAAATTTACCGGGCCCTGCATTGAGTGTGCAGACGCTCGCCGGCTCGGTCAGGCGAGACGTTTTTGTACAACGAACCCAGGCATTTTGGCCTGCGCGGACAGGGCAGGGGACGGCTCATGCCAAAATCGCGCTCATGTTTCTGACCATCCCCACCTTGATGACCTGGACCCGCATTGTTGCGATTCCGTTGATCGTGGGGGTTTTCTATCTGAATATCGCCCCGGCCGAACGCAACCTGATTGCCACGCTGATGTTCGTGGTCTTCGCCGCGACCGATTGGCTGGACGGTTTTCTGGCGCGCAAGCTGAACCAGACCTCCTCGTTTGGCGCCTTTCTCGATCCGGTGGCCGACAAATTCCTCGTGTGTGCCTCCCTGCTGGTGCTGGTGCATTTGCAGCGCGCCGATGTGTTTGTGGCGCTCATCATCATTGGCCGCGAGATTGCGATTTCGGCGCTGCGCGAATGGATGGCGCAGATCGGCGCCGCCAAGAGCGTGGCCGTGCACATGATCGGCAAGGTCAAAACCACGGTGCAGATGATTGCGATTCCCTTCCTGCTGTTTGACGGCAGGCTGTTCGGGCTGGTCGACACCCATGTATGGGGCACCTGGCTGATCTGGCTGTCGGCGATTCTGACGGTGTGGTCCATGGTTTATTACCTGCAAAAAGCCATTCCGGAAATTCGCGCGCGGGCCAAATGAATCTTTGCTGAAGTGGTCAGTTCTTGAGTTCCGTACATTCCTCCAGCGCCCCGGTTCCCTTCATGATTCGGGCGATGCCCGCCGTGTTCGTGCTGATCTGGAGCACCGGCTTCATCGTCGCCAAGTTCGGACTGCCTTATGCGCCGCCGCTGACCTTTCTGGCGATTCGCTATTTCTTCTCCATCGTCTGCTTCCTGGTCTGGATCATGCTGGCCCGAGCCTCCTGGCCGCGCGGGCGCGCGCAGTGGCTGCATCTGGTCGTGACAGGGGTGCTGATGCATGGCGGCTATCTGGGCGGTGTCTGGGTGGCCGTCAAGGGCGGCATGGGCTCCGGCCTCACGGCGCTGATCGTGGGCTTGCAGCCGGTGCTGACGGCGCTGTGGATTTCGTGGGCGGCGCCTTCCGGCGGTTCCGGGCAAGCCCAAGTCACCGCACGGCAGTGGACAGGGCTGGTGCTGGGCCTGGGTGGTTTGCTGCTGGTGGTCGCGCGCAAATTTGGCACGGGCAGCGAGGTCACGGCGCTGACCCTGGCTTGCGCGCTGTTTGCGCTGCTCTGCATCACGGTGGGCACGCTTTACCAGAAGCGTTTTGTGCAGCCTGCCGATGTGCGCAGCGCCAATGCCATCCAGCTGGGCGCGGCCCTGTTGTTGACCTTGCCGTTGGCCTTTCTGGAAAGCGAAGCCATTGTCTGGAACGCCCCATTCATCGGCTCCATGGCCTGGTCGGTGCTGGCGCTCACGCTGGGCGGCAGTTCGCTGCTCTATCTGCTGATCCAGCGCGGAGCGGCCACCTCGGTGACCAGCTTGCTCTACCTGGTGCCGCCCACCACGGCCCTGATGGCCTGGCTGCTGTTCGGCGAACCGATCACGGCAGCGACCATCGTGGGCACGGCGCTCACGGCGCTGGGCGTGAGCCTCGTGGTGCGGTCCGCGAAGCCGCGGGTGGCGTAGTCCTCCAGGGCGCGTCCTGAAACTGCGCGAGCAGAAAATCGATGAGCAGGCGGATACGCCGCGGCGAGTCCGTGCGGTAGGGCGCCAGCCAGTGAATGTCGGCGTCGGGCATGGCGTAGCCCGGCAGCACGCGCACCAGTTGGCCTGACGCCAGCTGGGGCGCAATATCCCAGAGGCTGCGCAGCATGATGCCGCGGCCCTCCACGCACCAGTCGCGCACCAGCTCACCGGAGTTGCTCGACAGCGGCCCATGCACGCGCACCCGGGTGGGTGTTTTGTCGCGGTCTTTGTGCAGGGTCCATACATCAAAACGCTGGCCCGCATTGCCGTTTTCACGCACGATCAGGCAGGCGTGCGTCTGCAAGGCTTCCACGCTTGAAGGGGCGCCATGCTGCCTGATGTAGCGGGGTGAGGCCACCAGCACGCGCTGGTTGCGCGCCAGCCGGCGCGACACCCATTGCGCGGCCTGCCGGCCTTCCACCTCCCAGAGCCAGATGGCACCGTCATATCCTTCGAGCACAAGGTCTGGCAGTTGCTCGGTGAGCTGCAACTGGATCTCGATGCGTGGGTAGCGTTCCTGAAAGTTCGCCAGCGCAGGCCCCAGCCACAAGCGCCCGAATCCGAAGGTGGCCGCCAGCCGGATCAAGCCCGTGGGCTCGGCCTTGCGTTCCTGCAACTCGGCTTCCAGCGCGGTAAAGCCCTGCAGCAACACCAGCGCGCGTTCGCACACGGTCTCGCCCTCGGCGGTCGGGCTGACGCGCCGCGTGGTGCGCTGGAACAGACGCTGGCCCAGTTGTGCTTCCAGCGCGGCCAGGCGCTTGGTCACAACGGGCGGGGCCACATCGAGGCTGAGCGCGGCGGCGGACAGGCTGCCGTGATCGCGTACCGCCAGTACAAGCTCCAGGTCGCTGCGTTCCATTCATGCCCTAAAAGAAATAATTGATTGCCGGATTATTGCTTGAATCGAGCTTCTGGGTGCGACAAAATCTGTGAAGAGTACACAGAGGCAAGGGTTCACGTCATGGAAAGAAAAGCAAGGCGGATAAATGTTTGATGGATTTGCGTCATGCGATATCGAAGGTCCCGCCGGTAGGCTGCGCTCCTTGCGTGGCGGGCAGGGCGCGCCGCTGTTACTGCTGCATGGCCATCCGCAATCCCATGTGATGTGGCACGCGGTGGCGCATGAGCTGGCCGAAATGTTTACCGTGGTCATGATGGACTTGCGCGGCTACGGGGATTCAGCCCGGGTCGGCAGCGATGCGGAACACCAGGCCTATTCCAAGCGTGCGATGGCGCTCGATGCCGTGGCCGTGATGCGCCACCATGGATTCGAGCAGTTTCAGGTGCTGGCCCATGACCGCGGTGCACGGGTGGCGCACCGGCTGGCGGCCGACCATCCCGAAGCGGTTCAGCGGTTGATGCTGCTGGACATTGCGCCCACGCTGGCCATGTATGACAACACGTCGGATGCTTTTGCGCGCGCTTACTGGCACTGGTTCTTTTTGATCCAGCCGCCGCCATTGCCGGAAGCCCTGATCGAGTCGGACCCGGTGCGCTATGTACGCAGCGTGATGGGCAAGCGCCATGCGGGGCTGGCGGCCTTTGCCCCGGCGGCGCTGGCGGAGTACGAGCGCTGCGCGCAGATTCCGGGCACAGCCATGAGCATCTGCGAGGACTACCGCGCATCCGCCACGATTGACCTGGTGCACGACCGGGCCGATGTCGCGGCGGGGCATCGCCTGGCACAGCCGCTGCGCGTGTTGTGGGGGCAGCATGGCGCGGTGGGCCAATGCTTTGACGTGCTGGGTCTCTGGCGGGAACGCGCCAGCGACGTGTCGGGGCGCGCCTTGCCCTGCGGCCACTACATTGCGGAAGAAGCGTCAGCGCTGCTGCTTGCCGACGCCCTGAATTTTTTCAAAACCTGAACCAAAGGAACTCAATCATGAGCATGAACACAAGCAAGAACATCGGCAAGAAACGAATTGCAGTCATCGCGGGTGACGGCATTGGCAAGGAAGTGATGCCCGAAGGCATCCGCGTGCTGGAGGCGGCGGCCGACAAATACGGCATCGACCTGCAGTTCGATCATTTTGATTTTTCAAGCTGGGACTATTTTGAAAAGCACGGGCAGATGATGCCCGACAACTGGAAAGACCAGATCGGCGGACACGATGCGATTTACTTCGGCGCGGTGGGCTGGCCCGACAAAATCGCCGACCATGTGTCGCTATGGGGTTCGCTGCTGCTGTTCAGGCGCGAGTTCGACCAGTACATCAATTTGCGTCCCGCACGCCTGATGCCCGGCATCATCGCGCCCGTGGTCAGGCGTGATGGCCGTCCACGCCAGCCGGGTGAAATTGATTTTTACATCGTGCGAGAAAACACAGAGGGCGAGTACTCCAGCATTGGCGGCAAGGCTTTCCCGGGCACGGATCGTGAGTTTGTCTTGCAGGAGTCGGTGTTCACGCGTATCGGTGTGGACCGCGTGCTGAAGTTTGCATTTGAGTTGGCGCAGTCACGGCCTAAGAAGCATCTGACCAGCGCCACAAAATCAAACGGCATTTCCATCTCCATGCCTTACTGGGATGAGCGCGTGGCCGAGATGGCGAAGAACTATCCGGCGATTCAGCTGGACAAGTTTCATATCGACATCCTGACGGCGCACTTCGTCCAGCGCCCCGATTTCTTCGACGTGGTGGTGGCCAGCAATCTGTTTGGCGACATTCTCAGCGACCTCGGGCCCGCCTGCACCGGCACCATTGGCATCGCACCCAGCGCCAACCTGAATCCGGAGCGCAAGTTCCCTTCGCTGTTCGAGCCCGTGCATGGTTCGGCACCGGACATTGCCGGGCGCAATATCGCCAATCCCATCGGCCAGATCTGGTGCGGTGCCATGATGCTGGAGTTCCTCGGACACAAGGAGGCGCACGACGGCATTCTTGCGGCGATTGAGAAGGTATTGCAGCCCGACAGTGGCGCACCACGCACGCCGGATCTGGGCGGCCTGGCTGGCACTGCGGATCTTGGCAAGGCCGTGGCAGCGGCTCTTGCGCAGGGCTGAAGGCATTTGCTGACGCATGAAAAATACATGTCGCGTGAGCGCTCTGGCCGAGAAGCCGCAAAAAAGGGACTAGAATCCGCGTCCGCACGTTGTAAAAACATGCTGCTGTATTGACAGCTAAGACGTCCATGGCTCTAATGGCATCAGCAGAGAACCTGCGCATGCCGCTCCCGCTGACACTTCCATCACTGTGTCCCGGGAGATATTTTTTAGAGACAACCAGATTAACTTTTTATCAACGAGGGGCTCCTTGTGAACAAGACTGAACTAATCGAGCACATTGCCAAACATGCTGACATTTCCAAAGCTGCCGCTACGCGCGCACTGGAGTCAACCATTGGTGCTGTGAAAACCACCCTGAAAAAAGGAGGCTCCGTGTCTCTGGTGGGTTTTGGCACTTTTGCTGTCGGCAAACGCGCTGCCCGTACGGGTCGTAATCCGCGCACCGGCGATGCGATTAAAATCAAGGCTGCCAAGGTTCCAAAGTTCCGTCCGGGCAAAGCACTCAAGGATGCTTTGAACTGATATAAAGGTTTCAGGTGGGGTGCTTAGCTCAGTTGGTAGAGCAGCGCCCTTACACGGCGTAGGTCGGCGGTTCGAGCCCGTCAGCACCCACCACCCACCCATTGAAAAAAGGCGAACAAGGTTCGCCTTTTTTTTTGTTGGGTCCATTCGACAGTCGTACAGGAAATTCGAGATGTTTGATTTCATTCGCAAGCACACCAAAGTCACGATGGGGTTGCTGTTTTTGCTGATTGTCCCGTCCTTTATCCTGGTTGGCCTTAACAGCTATAACCGCTCCAGGGAAAACGGAGTGACTGTTGCCAAGGTGGACGGCAAGGACATCATCCAGTCGGAATGGGATCGGGCACACCAGAGCGAAGTCGACAGACTGCGCGCCTCCATGCCTACGCTGGATGCCAAGCTGCTGGATTCACCGGAAGCACGCTACGCCACGCTGGAACGGCTGGTGCGTGAGCGCGTGATCGCCGCCGCGGCAGAGAAATTCAAGCTCAGCACCAGCGACCAGCACCTGGCGCGCGAGTTGCAGCAAAGCCCTGAAATTGCATCCTTGCGCCGGCCGGATGGCTCGCTCGACATGGAGCGCTATCGCCAGCTGCTGGGCAGCCAGGGCATGAGCCCGGAAATGTTTGAAGCCAATGTGCGCGCCGATCTGTCGAAGCGTCAGGTCCTGATGGGCATTGCTTCCAGCGGGCTGGCTTCCAACGCCGCCGCCGACCTGGCGCTTAATGCTTACTTTCAGAAGCGTGAAGTTCAGCTGGCTCTTTTCAATGCCGCCGATTTCGCTGCCAAGCTGAGCCCGACGGATGCCGATCTGGAGCAGTTCTATAAAGCCCACGAAAAGCTCTTCCAGGCCCCCGAGCAGGCCAGCATTGAATATGTGCTGCTTGACATGGACAGTGTGAAGAAAAGCCTCACCGTCAACGAAGCCGACCTCAAAACCTATTACGAACAGAACGCCCAGCGACTGAGCGGTGCCGAAGAGCGCCGTGCCAGCCATATCCTGATTGCCTCGCCCAAGTCGGCGCCGGCAGCCGAGCGTGAAAAGGCCAAGGCCAAAGCGCAGGAGCTGCTCGCGGCCGTCAGGAAGGCCCCGGATACCTTTGCCGATGTGGCGCGCAAGAATTCACAGGACCCCGGTTCCGCCTCCAACGGTGGCGATCTCGATTTCTTTGCGCGCGGCGCCATGGTCAAGCCGTTTGAGGATGCGGCCTTTGCCCTGAAAAAAGGTGACATCAGCGATGTGGTGGAGTCCGATTTCGGCTATCACATCATCAAGCTGACCGATATCAAGACGCCTAAGCAGCGCAGCTTTGAAGAAATGCGGCCCGAGCTGGAAGCCGACCTCAAGAAGCAGGAAGCCCTGAAGAAATTTTCTGAATCCGCCGAAGCGTTTACCAACGGCGTGTACGAACAGTCCGACAGCCTCAAGCCGGTTGCTGACCGTTTGAAACTCGACATCAAAACCGCAAGCCGTGTGACGCGCCAGCCTGCCGCGGGTGCTGCCGGCGTGCTGGCCAGCCCGAAATTCCTCAACGCGCTGTTTGCCCCCGATGCGATCGAGAAAAAACGCAATACCGAGGCCGTCGAGGTGGCGCCCAGCCAATTGGCTTCGGGCCGCATCGTCCAGTACGCGCCCGCGCACACTCAGCCTTTTGCGGAAGTCAAGGACATCGTCCGCCAGCGCTGGCTGGCACAGCGGGGTGCAGAGGAAGCCCGCAAGGAAGGCAGCGCCAAGCTGGCCGCCTGGAAGGCCGCGCCGGCGTCTGCCGCGTTGTCTGCCCCGGTACTGGTATCACGTGACCAGGCGCAGAAGCTCCCGGTGCAGGTTGTGGATGCGGCGCTGCATGCCGATGTGGGCGCTTTGCCGGTGTTTGCCGGCGTGGATCTGGGCCCCCAGGGCTATGCCGTTGTCAAGGTAAGCAAGGTCGTGCCCCGCGATGCGCCGGCCGAAGCGGTTGCCAGGCAGGAGCGCAACCAGTACGCGCAGTGGTGGACGTCTGCCGAAAACCTGGCTTATTACAACGGGCTGAAGGAACGCTTCAAGGCGGAAATCCTGGTGTCCAAGCCCGTGGCCGGCAAAGTAAATACAGAAGAAAATGTGACAACGCAGTAACCGGTGCGGCTTTACCGCTATAATGCAGGGCTCCGGTGGCTGTAGCTCAGTTGGTAGAGTCCAGGATTGTGATTCCTGTTGTCGTGGGTTCGAGCCCCATCAGCCACCCCAGTATCTGAAAATCCCGCGTGTCATTTGCACGCGGGATTTTTTTTGCCCATGAAGCTTTGGCGCGCTGGGGTGCTTATCCCGTATGCGGTTTTGAATGAGCCCTTTCTCAGGTGACAAATCGCCGGGCTTGGGAAACAATTGGAAGCCGCCGCGAGTGGTGCCGGTGGAATATCCATCAAACAAGCCTGACGCCCTGTTTCCGATGACCGGCTTGAAATTGCCGACTTCTTGTGACCGAGGCCGCTGAGCCGCAGAAAGACCCGCTTTTATGCTCATTGCCTCCGCGCTACCCAGGATAAAGTGCTATCTGCTGGGCCTGCTGGCCGCCTCATGGGCGGTAACTGCCCCGGCGGCCGAGTCCTGGCTGACCATTGCGGGGGAGCCGGCCAACCCCGACAGTCAGTACATCCAGGTCAATCCGGTGCTGATCGATATCAAGGGTGACCTGCGCGTGATTCCCGTTCGTATCAATCGGGCGACGATTTGGAGCAGTCCCGAGGGCATACAGTTCCGCTCGGTGGAGACCGAGGTCCTGATTAACTGCACCGAACTAAGCGCCCATTATTTGAAGGCTGCTTTCTACGCGGAGCCGGATTTTCACGGCGAGCCCTTCAAGGTCCAGACTTACGCCAAAGACGATATCCAGCCCATGATGTTCAAGGACATTGGCGACAGCCCGAATGTACGCATCATCAAGGCGGCATGCGGCGCAAAAAATGTGACGAGCAATTAGGATAAACAGGCCCTGGGCGCCCCAAAGGCGCCGGCTCATTTGCCGAAGGGGCCCGCCAGCCGCCGCGCTCAGGGCGCTGGTTCGTTCACCATCACCAGCTTGCCCATCACGCCACGCGAGCCCATGTGGGCATACGCGGCCTTGAGCTCCGCCATGGGCATGGTGCGGTCAATCACCGGTTTGATCTTGCCCTGGGCGTACCAGCCGGCCAGCTCGGCCATCATGGCCGCGTTGGCCTGGGGCTCGCGCCTGGCAAAGTCGCCCCAGAACACGCCGACGATGGAGGCGCCCTTGAGCAGCGTGAGGTTCAGCGGCAGCGACGGAATGGGGCCGGAGGCAAACCCCACCACCAGGTAACGGCCACGCCAGGCGATGGAGCGAAAGGCCGGCTCGGTGAAGTCGCCGCCGACCGGGTCATAAACCACGTCCGGGCCCTTGCCGTCGGTCAGGACCTTGATCTCGTCGCGCAGATTTTGCCGGCTGTAGTTGATGCTGGCGTCCGCGCCTATGGAAGTGCACAGGGCGCATTTTTCATCGGTCGATGCGGCGGCAATGACGCGGGCGCCGGCCGCTTTGGCAATCTGGATGGCGGCGGTGCCCACGCCGCCCGCAGCGCCCAGCACCAGCACGGTTTCACCGGCCTTGAGCTGCGCCCGGTCCATCAGCGCGTGCCAGGAGGTGGCGTAAATCATGATGAAGGCGGCGGCATCCACTGGGGGAAAGCCGGCGGGCAGGGGCATGCACAGGGCCGCCGGCGCGATGGTGTGGGTGCCAAATCCGCCCGTGCCCGACAGGCACGCGACATGCTGGCCGACCTTCAGATGCTTCACGCCTTCACCCACGGCCTGCACCACGCCGGCGTATTCAGAACCCGGCACAAAGGGCAGCGGCGGCTTGATCTGGTATTTGTTCTGCACGATTAGCAGGTCGGGGAAATTGAGACTGGCGGCCCGGATCTCAATGAGTACCTCGCCCGCTTTGGGTTGCGGCGTCGGCAATTCTTTCCAGGTCAGGGCGTCTACGCCGGTGGGATTTTCACAAAGCCATGCTTGCATGGGATGTCTCCAAAAAAATAATGGGCAAAGTAGGGCCAACAAGATTCAGTTGGCATCATAGGCACAGCGGCCGCGCCGAGGCCATCCGGGCCGCCGCGGCCTGTCGCGGCCGTGACCGTAGAATCGCCTCATGAAAATCCTGATCTGCAACGATGACGGTTACCAGGCCTCCGGCATCATTGCCCTGTATGAAGCGCTTAAAACCGTTGCCGATGTCGAGGTGGTGGCGCCCGAGCAGAACAACAGTGCCAAATCGAACGCACTGACCCTGCATTCGCCCATGTACGTGCAGACGGCCGCCAACGGCTTTCGCTACATCAATGGCACGCCCGCCGACTGCGTGCACATTGCGCTTACCGGCCTGCTGGGTTACCGGCCAGACCTGGTGGTTTCCGGCATCAACAACGGCGCCAACATGGGCGACGACACGATTTATTCCGGCACGGTCGGGGCGGCCATGGAAGGCTATCTGTTTGGCATTCCGGCGATTGCGTTTTCGCAAACCGAAAAAGGCTGGGCCCATATCGACGTGGCGGCCCGGCGCGCGCGCGCGCTGGTGCAGCAGCTGATGCCTTCGCTGGAAACGCTGGCCGAAGGCGCGCAGCCGACCGTGGCGCCCTGGCTGCTCAATGTGAACATCCCGAATCTGCCGGACGAACAACTCCAGGGCTTCAAGGTGGCGCGCCTGGGGCGGCGCCATGCGGCCGAGCGCGTGATCACGCAGACCAGCCCGCGCGGTGAAACCATGTACTGGATAGGCGGCGCCGGGCCCGCCAAGGAGGCGGGCGAGGGCACCGACTTTTACGCGACGAGCCAAAAATTCATCTCCATCACGCCGCTGCATGTGGACCTGACCGATCACGAGCGGCTGCCCTACTGGGCGCAGACCGCCGCCAGGCTGACCCAGGCGCAGCAGTAACGGCCGCCGCATGAAGTCCCCGCTCAAGCCACCGTTCAACCCCACGGCCAAGGTGCCCGCGGCGGGGCCCCGGCCGGCGTTTCCGGTCCGCCTCAAGCCGGAGGCGGGCGTGCCATCTGCTACGAAATTGGTAGCTGCCTCCGCCCGTTCTTCGGGCGCTGCAGGCAAAAATGACTTGAAGATTCCCTCAAAAACCGCGGTGCCCGGCGGCGTGGGCCTGGATTCGCAGGCCGTGCGCGCCCGCATGGTGCACAAGCTGGCGGCGCAGGGCGTGGCCGATGCGCAAGTGCTGGCGGCCATGGGCCGGGTGGAGCGCCACCGTTTTGTCGATACCGCGCTGGCCAACCAGGCCTATGAGGACACCAGCCTGCCTATCGGCCTGGGCCAGACCATTTCCAAACCCAATGTCGTGGCGCGCATGCTGGAATTACTGCGGCAGGGCGCCGCGGGGAAATTGGGACGGGTGCTGGAGATAGGCACCGGCTGCGGTTATCAGGCTGCCGTCCTCAGCCATCTGGCCACCGAGGTTTACAGCATCGAGCGCCTGCGCGGCCTGCATGACAAGGCCAGGGAGAACCTGCGGACTTTGCGCTTGCCCAATGTACATCTGCTTTTTGCGGATGGCATGATCGGCTATGCCAAGGGCGCGCCCTATGCGGCCATCATTGCGGCGGCGGGCGGCGAGGCCATTCCGGCCGCCTGGATAGAACAACTCGCCCCGGGTGGCCGCCTGGTCGCTCCCCTGCAAACGGCCGGGGGGGCGCAGGCACTGGTGGTGGTGGATAAAACATCGCAGGGCATTCGGCAGACTTTGCTGGAAGCCGTCCACTTTGTGCCTTTAAAATCGGGTACTAGTTGAGAAGCTCACCTGGCCAGAAAAAAAACCGGGATCAGGCCAAAATTGAAGACGAAAGAAGCAATGAACCAAACCACACGGTCGAACAGCGTGGAATCTCTAGTCATCTCCGGCGCGGGGCAGAGCGCCCGCCTGGCGCGCCGTTGGGCGCTGCCCTGTGCGCTGGCCGCCGTCATGCTGCTGGCGGCAGGCTGCGCCTCACGCCAGGGCAACGCTCCAGTGGAAGATCGCGGCACCGGTCAGTCGCGGCCGCTTCCCACGGCGGTCGATAACGGCACTGTCAAGCAACTCCCGGGGTTTGAAAATGCCGGCAAGGCCGGCTACTACACCGTCAAGCCCGGCGACACCATGATCCGCATCGGACTGGACAGCGGCCAGAACTGGCGCGACATCGTGCGCTGGAACGGCCTTGAAAACCCCAACATCATTGAAGTGGGCCAGGTGCTGCGCGTGGTGCCGCCCGTCAGCGAAAACACGCAGGTGGTGACGCGGCCCGTGTCATCGGGCTCCGCAAGCACGGCACCGGTCCAGGCGGCCAGCGCGGCGCGTCCGGCGTCGGCGCCGGCCAGCAGCAACCCGTCGCCCGCTCCGGCTCCTGCAGCGGCTCCAACTCCGGCACCGGCACCGGCTCCTGCACCCGTTGCCGCCCCGGCGCCGACCGGTGATGAGGATGTGGCGTGGATCTGGCCCGCCCATGGCACGCTGCTTGCGGGCTTTGACGAGGCCAAGAACAAGGGCCTGGATATTTCGGGCAAGGCCGGTGATGCCGTGCTGGCCTCCGCCGATGGCCGGGTGGTCTACGCCGGTGCCGGCCTGCGCGGTTACGGCAACCTGGTCATCCTCAAGCACAACAACACCTTCCTGACGGCCTATGCGCACAACCAGACCCTGCTGGTCAAGGAAGACCAGACGGTCAAAAAAGGCCAGAAAATCGCCGAGATGGGCAACAGCGATGCAGATCGCGTGAAGCTGCATTTCGAGATCCGCCGCCAGGGCAAACCGGTCGATCCGGCCAAATACCTGCCGGCCAAATAAGCGCCAGGCATTCAGGACCCAGGAGTCCGGCCTTGACCGGGCTCTTTTTTATGGGTGCGGGATTTTTGATTTTTTTCAACCGAATTGGCCTCCGACCCTTGGTTGATGGGCGCTGGTAGCTATTAATTTTGTAGTGGCTCGGGCGCTCAATCGGACTGCAAAATTTCGTCGTAGCCGCGTCCCCTGAACTCCAGCAAATCCAGCCCGTGACCAAAAGGGTCGGCCAGCCCGGCAATGCGTCCCCAGGCGCGGTCTGCCACCGGCATTTCCATCACGGCACCGTGCCGTAGCAAGCGCGCGATGGCTGCCTCGATGTCTTCGACCACGAAGTCCAGGTGCACGGGCGTCCAGTGGCGCCGGTAGTCGCGGGTGCCGGGACTGCCGGCGACGGGGTGGGTCCCGGCCGCGTTGAAGAGCAGGTCAAGCGGGCTGCCGGCGCCCAGCAGTTCGACGAAATCGCCGTTGAAGCGGCGGCCCACGCGCAGCCCCAGGCCCGCGGTGTAAAACGTGACGGCGCGCGCCATGTCGTCTACGTCAATGCAGATGCGCATCTCCATTGCTCATTCCTTTCGTGTCGCCCAAAAAATGCCAGTGCAGCCTGAGACAATTGGGGATGACCGAAGAAACCCAGAAACCACAGACCGCTGTGGCAGAGTACCCGATTGATTGGCTCACCGTGGAGTCGCTCGACATTGAAGCCCAGGGCATCGCCCACCGGGCCGACGGCAAGGTCGTGTTCATTGAAGGAGCCCTGCCGTTCGAGCAGGTGAGCGCCAACGTTTACCGCAAGAAAAGCAGCTTTGAAAAAGCCACGCTGATGGCGATTCGCCGCGAGTCATCGCAGCGGGTGCGCCCGGAATGCCCGCACTTTGGCATGCACACGGGAGCCTGCGGCGGCTGCAAGATGCAGCACCTGCATGTTGGCGCCCAGGTGGCCGTGAAGCAGCGCGTGCTCGAAGACAACCTCCGGCACATCGGCAAGGTCATGGCCGACAACCTGCTCAGGCCGATTGAAGGGCCGGCCTGGGGTTACCGCTACCGCGCGCGCCTGTCGGTGCGCTATGTGCGCAAAAAAGGCACGGTGCTGGTCGGTTTTCATGAGCGCAAGAGTGCCTACGTGGCCGACATGAGCGAGTGCCATGTGCTGCCCAGGCATGTCAGCGACATGCTGCTGCCGCTGCGCGAACTGATTGGCAGCATGGACGCCAGGGAAACCATTCCGCAGATCGAACTGGCCTGTGGCGACGCGGTGACGGCCATGGTGCTGCGGCACATGGAGCCGCTCAGCCAGGGCGATCTGGCCCGCTTGCGGGCCTTTGCCGCGGCGAATGCCGGCGTGCAGTGGTGGTTGCAGCCCGGCGGGCTGGACACCGTCGAGCTGCTGGACGAGGCCGTGCAGGAGCTGAACTACGCGCTGCCGGAATTTGACATCGTCATGCCCTTCAAACCGACCGATTTCACCCAGGTCAATCCGCACATCAACCAGGTGCTGGTGTCGCGTGCGCTGCGGCTGCTGGATGTGCAGCCGCATGAGCGGGTGATTGACTGGTTTTGCGGCCTGGGCAACTTCACGCTGCCGCTGGCGACGCGCGCGCGCGAGGTGCTGGGCATTGAGGGCAGCGAGGCGCTGGTCGCTCGCTCACGCCAGAATTTGGAGAGAAACAAGGCTGCAACCCAGTGTCGGCCTGCGCTGGCAGCTACAAAATTCGCAGCGAGAAACCTGTTCGAGATGAGCCCGGGCTTGCTGGTCAAGGATGGCCGGGCGGATAAATGGCTGGTCGATCCGCCGCGCGAAGGGGCGTTTGAGCTGTTCAAGTCGCTGGCGGCGCTGCACCAGCAGATCGTGACCGGCGTGCCCTGCGACGATGGCGGCCAGCAGCAAAGCCTGGCGCTGGGCGACTGGACGCCACCGCAGCGCATCGTCTACGTCAGCTGCAACCCGGCCACGCTGGCGCGCGATGCGGGGGTGCTGGTGGAGAGCGGCGCCTACCGCTGCACGGCCGCCGGCGTGGTCAACATGTTCCCGCACACGGCGCATGTGGAGTCGATTGCGGTCTTCGAGCGAGCATAAAAAAAAAGGCCCCAAGGCCCTTTTTTATGGCGTGCAGCAAACCTCAGTCGCGCTCGCCGCCGAAGATACCCAGCAGCGCCAGCAGGCTCTGGAAGATGTTGATCAGGTCGAGATAGATGGCCAGCGTGGCACTGATGTAGTTGGTTTCGCCGCCGTCTATGACCTGCTTCAGGTCATAAAGCAGGTAGGCGCTGAAAATCGCAATCGCCAGCGTGCTGATGACGGCCATGCCCATGGTCGACGCGACAAAGATGTTGATGATGGACGCCACCACCAGCACCAGCACGCCCGCAAACAGCCATTTGCCCATGCCGCTCAGGTCGCGCTTGATGACGGTGGCCAGGCTTGCCATGACGAGCATCACGCCCGCGGTGCCGGCAAATGCTGTCATCACCAGCGAGGCACCGTTGCTGAAGCCCAACACCATGGCAATCAGGCGCGACAGCATCAGGCCCATGAAGAAGGTGAAGCCCAGCAGCACGGGAACGCCAGCGGCCGAGTTCTTGGTCTTTTCAATGGCGAATATGAAGCCGAAGGCGCCGGCCAGAAACACGACCATGCCGAGTCCGCCGGAGAGCGAGCGGGTGATGCCTGTTGCAACGCCCAGCCAGGCGCCAAGCACCGTGGGCAGGAGGCTCAGCGCCAGCAGCCAGTAGGTGTTGCGCAAGACCTTGTTGCGCTGCTCGACGGAGATCGCCGGCTGGCCATAGTCGAGGATTTGGACGTTGTCATTCATGTGCATCATCTCCATAGAGTCCGCGAAGGCGGGAGTCATTGACCATTCTAGGGGGCATCCCTGCTTTTTCAATCAGGCCGCAGGGCCTACCTCCTACTATTTGTAAGGATTCTATAAGCCAATTTGGGGGCAATCGGCCCTCGGACAAGGCCCAAACTTGCGTATGCTCAACATCTTTGCCAATAAAACCGAAAGACCATGAAATCAAAAGCCGTGCTTGAATCCGCCGACGTCAAAGTCATCGCCGCCGCTGCGGAAGCCGAGGCCCTGAAGAACAACTGGGCCGTGACCATTGCCATCGTCGACGACGGCGGTCATTTGCTGCACCTGCAGCGCCTGGATGGCGCGCCACCTATCTCCTCCCACATCGCCCCGGCCAAGGCCAATACGGCCGCCATGGGCCGCCGCGAGAGCAAGATTTATGAGGACTTGATCAATGGTGGCCGCACGTCCTTCCTGTCGGCACCCTATATCCAGGGCATGCTCGAAGGCGGCGTGCCTGTGGTCAAGGACGGGCAGTGCATTGGCGCTGTCGGTGTCAGCGGCGTGAAGTCCACGGAGGATGTGCAGATTGCGCGTGCCGGCATTGCCGCGATCGGCCTGTGAGCGGGCACTGAGCAGGCGCCGGTCCGGCGCTTGAGCAGACATGAAAAAGCCGACCCAGTGTCGGCTTTTTTGGGGGCAGGGGGCGGCAAGACCGAAACACATGACGCGGGCTTGAAAAAAAGCCTGGCTAAACGACCCGAAAGAGTCTGTGGCTGGCTAAAAACGACCTTGGGAGCTGGCTAGCCCCGGATCGCCCCACGATGAAACCGCTGAATGTGCTGAGTGCCTTTTGGGGACGGAGGCTGCCTATTTGGTCAGGATCAATTTGCCAAGGCGCGTGGCCTGCAGGCGGTAGGTGGCGCCGTTGTGGTTGATCTCCACGGCTTTCTGGCCACGCAGGATTTCGGTGCTGTCGACACATGCGGCGGGGCTGCCGCTGCTGACATGGCCGCCGACGGCAGCCGCTGAATCGGCCGCAGCAGGGGTAGCGCGGGTGGGCAGACGCAAGGTATTCGAGATAGGCAGCGCGATGGACATGATGCTTGAACCGGTTGGTTGAGCTGGTTAAAATTCAATAAGCGAATGATAACCATTCTCATTTAAAAATCAAGCGGTTTTTTCACTGAACTTGCGTGGGCCGGATTTTTTTTAAATGACCGGCCCAAAAAATCGCAAGCGGGCCGAAGCCCTCAGTGTTTAGGCTCGGTGATGAAGCCAATTTTGCGCAGGCCTGCTTGCTGCGCCGCTGCCATGGCTTGCGCCACGCGCTCGTAGCGCACGGATTTGTCGCCGCTGATATGCAGATCCGGCTGGGGTTCCAGTGCCGCCGCCGCCTTCAGCCGCGGCGCCAGTTCCTCGTCGCCAATCCGGCTGTCATTGAGGAAGTAGCGGCCCTCCGCATCGACAGCCAGGCGAAGCGTTTCCGGTTTGATGTTTTGCTGTTCGTTGCTCACCCTCGGCAGGTCGATATTGACCGAATGCTTCATCACCGGGACCGTGATGATGAAGATGATGAGCAGTACCAGCATGACGTCGACCAGCGGCGTCATGTTGATCTCGTTCATCACCTCATCGCTGTCGTCTTGGGTTCCAAAGGCCATGATTAGCTGCCTTTTTTCATGGCCACGACGTTGGTGGAGCCCGTACCCGTCACGCGGGCGCCAGTGACAAAATAGGCGTGCAGGTCGTGGGCAAAGCGGTTCAGCTTGCCAAGAACCGACTTGTTGCCGCGCACCAAGGCGTTGTAGCCCAGCACCGCGGGAATGGCCACGGCCAGACCGAGGGCCGTCATGATCAGGGCCTCACCCACGGGACCGGCGACCTTGTCGATGCTGGCCTGGCCATTCAGTCCAATCGCCAGCAGGGCGTGGTAAATGCCCCAGACCGTGCCGAACAGGCCGACAAAGGGCGCGGTCGAGCCCACCGACGCCAGCACCGCCAGCCCGGACTGCATCTTCGCCGTGATGTCGTCGATGGAGTTGCGCAGGCAGCGCGTCACCCAGTCGCTGACGTCGAGGCCGTCATGCAGCTGGGGCTTGGTGTTGCCGTCCTTGTGAAGCACGTGGGCGGTGGCCTCACGGCCCTCCAGGGCCAGCAGCCGGAAGGGGTTGCTGGGGTCTTTGCCGAACTTGGACAGGCCATCGGCGAAGTCGGCGCTGTGCCAGAAACTTTCTGTGGCTTTGGCCTGGCCCGAGAGTTGGCGCAGATCTAGCGCCTTGAGGATGATGACCATCCACGAGGCCAGCGACATGCCCAGCAACAGAAGGGCAACGCCGCGCGTCACGATATCGCCTTGAGACCAGACGTTGGCCAGGCCGAATTGGTTTTCCATTTAACTGCTCCAGAGAATTATTCAAGGACAAAATTGACAGGCACGTTGAACCACATTTCCTCGGCCACGCCGCCGCGTTTACCGGGCACGTAGCGCCATTTGAGGACAGTATTCAAAGCCGCCTGGTCCAGTCGCTCGTAGCCGCTGGATTTGTTGATTTCCGCCTTGTGCGCCAGGCCATCGACGCCAATCAGAACGCGAACGAGGACCTTGCCTTGCTCATTCAGGCGTTTGCTCATGGGCGGGTAGGGCGGGCGGGGGTTTTGCAGATATTGGGCATCGCTGGACGGCAGCTGAAAGGCGGGAGCCGCTGGGGCTGCCGGTGCAGCCGCCACGGGGGTAGCTGGGGCCGGCGGGGGCGGTTCAGGCGGTGCGATCACCCCGGTGGGGGTGTTGGGGGAAGGCGTGGGGTCGGCGATGGCCAGCGGTTGCACCTTCACGGGCGCTTTGGCCACGGCCTTTTTCTGCACCGCAGGGGTGGGTGGCGCCGGGGGGACTGGCTCCACTTTGGGGGCGGGCGGCTGGATAAACTCCGCCAGCACCTCGGCCGGTACCAACAGCTCGGCGGTGTGCAAGAGCAGGCCGCTTTGCAGCACCCAGATAAACCCGACATGCAGCGCGACCACCGCAAGGGCAATCAGGGCATTGCGGCTGAGGGGCTTGGGTGATGACGGGACAATTGGCCGAGGGGGCGTGCTGGAAAGGGCTGTGGCATTCATGGGCGAATCGATAGGGGGCGCATGGCCACAAGCGTGCCACAAATGCAGTTGGAGTTATCGGCGAAAGATCCACCAGGCACAGCCGATCACGAGGACCAGGCTGACGGGGAGTGCTGCGACTAGGGTTGAGAGGTGTTCCACGAGCTGCCTTCCTGGGTTGGGATGGCTAGCTTGATGTTGGCCGTGGGGCAGGTGGCGCTGCATTGCGCCACCACATCGCGGGCACAACCTTCGCATTGGCCGCACTGGGTGGCGACGCCGAGTTCGAACTGGATATCGTCAAAGTCCATCCCTGCACGGGCATGGCGGGCAATTTCACGGTCAGAGATTCGGCGGCAGACACAGACGATCATGGATTGGCTTGGCTGGTTAGTGAACTGAGTGAATCAGTGTTTGAATTATAAATGCGAATCCATCGCATTTGCAATTGATTCACCCTTGCCGCGTTGTGGATTGCGCCAACGGCTCAGTCGGGCCTGAAGAGCAGTTCCGGCGTGGCCTGTGCCAGTGTGGGACAGCCACAGAGCGCCATGGCAATTTCGAGCTCGTCGCGCAGCAAGCGCAGCACATGCGCCACACCGAGCGCGCCGGCGTTGGCCAGGCCATAGGCATAAGGGCGCCCCAGCAGTACCGCACTGGCGCCCAGTGCGATCGCCTTGAGCACGTCCGTGCCGCGGCGTATGCCGCCATCAACCAAGATAGGCATGGCGCCGTCCAGTGCCTTCGCAATGCGTGGCAGCACGGCGGCGGTGGCCGGTACGGTGTCCAGCGTGCGGCCACCATGGTTGGAGACGATGAGGCCGGCCAGCTGCAGCGCGGCGGCCTGCCGCGCATCGTCGGGGTGCAGCACGCCCTTGAGGAGCAGGGGAAGCCGGGTATTGGCCATGAGCCACTCAATGTCGGACCAGGTGGGCGCCATCGTGAGCAGCCCGTCAAACATGGCGCTTTGTCCGGGCTGCAGCGTGATGTGCGGCGCGGGAGGCAAATTCTGCAGGTTGACGGCAGAGATCCCCTCGGGCAGGCGAAAGCCGGCCCGTCGCTCGCGATCGCGGGCGCCACTGCTGGGGGCGTCCACGGTCAGGACCAGTGCTTCAAAGCCGGCGTGCTCGGCACGCTGGATCAGCTCACGGGTGAAGCCGCGGTCGTGCGGCATATAGAGCTGAAACCACAACGGGCCACGATGGGCCTCGCCCAGATAGGCGCTGGCTAGCGTTTCAAGCGGCATGCTGGCCTGGGTGCTGAGCACCATGCCGGCGCCTTGCGCGGCCGCGGCATAGGCGCTGGCCAGTTCCCCATCGGGGTGTGCCATGCGCTGGAAGGCCACGGGCGCGAGCAGGATGGGGTGGGCCAGCGTGCGGCCCAGGAGTTCGATGCGCGTGTGTCCGCCTGCCATCTGGCGAAGCACACGGGGGTGTAGCAGGCAGTTGTCCCAGGCGCTACGGTTGGCCCGTAGCGTGATCTCATCGGCCGCGCCGCCGCTGAAATACGCCCAGGCGTTGTCGTCCATGCGCGTGCGGGCGTGGGCTTCATGGTCTGCGAGCGTGACGACCCCGGGCGGGATCACGGCCAGCGCGGGGATGCTGCTCACGTGTCAGCCCAGAAGCGCAGCAGGTTGTGGTAGGTACCGGTGAGGCCAATCACGCCGCTGTCCGTTTCGCCGACCGTGCTGCGCAGGTGCCGCAGGTCGTTGTCCATATTGAACAGCAATTGCCGCTGCTCCAGGCTGCGCACCATGCTTTCAACCCAGAAGAAGCAGGCGAGGCGGTGGCCCCGCGTGACGGGTTCCACCCGGTGCACGCTGGTGCCGGGATAGATCACCATGTCCCCGGCCGCCAGTTTGATGCGCCGCTCACCGGAAGGGTCTTCAATGACCAGTTCGCCACCATCGTAGTCTTCCGGGGCAGACAGGAAGAGGGTGCAGGAGACGTCGCTCCGTACGCGCCCCGCACCACTGGCGAGGTAGCGCACGGCGCTGTCGACATGCTTGCCAAAGCTGTTGGCATCGCCGCCATAGCGGTTGACCAGCGGTGGCGAAATATGTTTGGGCAGCACGGCCGAGAAGAAGCTGGGCTGGCGCTCCAGGCCGGCAAGCACCATCGCCTGCAAGAGCCGGGTTTCTTCACAGGCTTCGGGAAGCTGCTGGTTGTTTTTGACCTGGGCGGATTGCTCGCCAGAGGTCGCTCGCCCGTCGCCCCAGGGCGCGCGGGCCAGGATGTCACGCGCCCGACCGACCTGGTCGGGCGTCAACACTTCATGAACGGATAACAGCATGAAGTGATGATACGGTTAGAAGCGGGTCCCGACCGTGAACTTCACGGTGCGGGGCGCACCTGAGATCGAGAAGCCCGGGTACAACTGGTCGCCGTACAACTTGTTGGTGATGTTGGAGATGTTCAGTTGCGCATAGGTGGCTTCCGTGAAGCGGTACTCGGCCATGACGTCGGCGACCATATAGCCTGCGGCACGTGCCGTCAGTTGCGCCGCACCCGTGTTGCCTTGCAGTGCGTATTTCTGGCTGGCACCCGTCAGACCGCCGGCGACGCGCAACTGAGGCGTGGCCTGGTAGCTGATCCAGGCGCTGCCGCTGTGCTTTGGCGTCAAACCAACGCGTGAGCCGACGATGTTCTGGACGGTGCTGCCCGCCTGGTCGATTTTGGCCACGGGCGTGAACGCATAGGACAGATAGACCTCCCACTTGGGTGAGAGGCGGCCGACGACGTCCAGCTCAAGGCCTGCGGTGTGACGCTTGCCGGATAGCAGGAAAGAGTTTGCGGCAAAGTCCGCGTCCGTCGTGCGTTCGTTGTACTTTTCCGTATGGAACAGGGCTGCGCGCGTGGATAGCTTGCCGTCGAGCCAGTCGAGCTTGGTGCCAAGCTCGATGTTGCGGCTCTTCTCTGGGGGCGTATTCGCGTTTTGAGGGGTGACGAACTGGTAGGTGTCTGCGGAGGTATTGAAGGACGTACTGTAGGACAGGTGGTAGGAACTGGTCGGGGTTGGCTGGTAAAGCACCCCCGTGCGGTAGCTGAACATGCCGTTCGACAGATGCGTGTTGGTCACGCTGCTGACGGCGGCGCCGGTGTAGGCCGTCTGACTGAAGTCGCCCTTGAAGGTATCGTAGCGAATGCCCCCCAGCAGTTTCCAGTCTGGCGCCACCTGAACCAGGTCTTGTGCGTAAATGCCCAGTGAACTCGATTTATAGCTACTGATGTCGCGCCACGTAGGGCTGACTGCCAGTGTGGTGCCATCATCCGGCGTGCCCACGGTGGTGTTGCCCTTGTTGAAGTTGGGCGCCACGTTGCCGGAGCCAAAGCGGTTGGCCTTTTCGCTGGAGGCGTCAACACCGGTCAGGATTTCATGCTTCAGGCCAAACCAGCTGGCCTTGTTGCTGTAATCGCTCTGGAAATAGGTGCCGTCATACTGGTCTTTGCGAGGCGTCAGACCTGCGCGGGTCAGGACGGTGCTGCCATCCAGATTGGCTGCGGCGGCTGCCGGATTTTGAAAGCCAGCGGTCGTTCCCCATTGGGCCCGGTCGAAGGTGCCTGAACGCACCTGGCTGCGCAATTCCCCGCCATCGTCGAAGCGGTGGGTGTGCTTGAGGGTTCCGTAAGTGGCCTTGCCGTCAAGAAAGTCGCTCTTCGTGCCGTAGAAATTGCCCGGTCTGATGTTGGGGACGTTGCCATTGAGGTAGCGAATACCGGCTTGGGGAATGTTGTCTACATTCAGATGGAACAAGCCAACGCTGAACTCGTCACGGGTGCCTATGCCCCAGCGATAGGTGGGCGCAATGCCGTATTTGTCGATGTTCGCGCCACCGTTGTCGGCCTTGTTGGCCATGACGTTGATGCGCAGTGCCGCCTCGTCACCCGTTTGAATGTTGAAGTCGCCGGTGGTGCGGACGTAGCCCCTGGAGCCAACCGTCGCCTCCACGTCATGCTGATCGATCAACATCGGCTGCTTGGTCACCTGATTCACCACGCCGCCCGTGGAACCGCGGCCAAACACCATGGAGGCCGAGCCACGCATGATTTCGATGCGGTCGTAGTTGAATGCGTCGCGATCGTACTGGGAAGGATCCCGCATGCCATCGATCAGCAGGTCACCCACGGTGGCGACCGGGAAGCCGCGCAGGCGGATGTCCTGGTCGGTGCCATTTTCGGTGGCTGAAAAGGTGATGCCGGCGGTCAGGTGAAGCGCTTCCTTCAGCGTGTCAATCTTGCGATCTTCGAGCAGTTTTCCCGTGATCACACTGATGGACTGGGGAATGTCGCGGATATCTTGCGTACCCTTGCCAATGCTGGTTTTCTTGGTCTGAAGTGTGTCTTTTCCCTCCGGGGCTTCGGCTTTTTCCTTGACCGTCACCGGTGCGAGGGTTTTTTCAGTAGGTGCGGGCGCGGTTTGAGCCCAGCCACTGACCGACGCGGCCAGCATGAGCGCGCCCAGGGGCAGCAGGGCCTTGTCGGACGATGCGGGTTGGCTGGTGATGGCGGCTGTCAGGGATGAGGCATTGTCAACGCTGCGACGGGACTTTTTGCTGCGCGCAGGGCGTGCGTAAGGGTGTGCCAAGAGGGGCTCCAAGCGTGATCCGGCCTTGTCGGCGGCGGACCTGGTTTCAGAAAATAGCTTGGCTGTGCTCGAAACAATCCTTCGGAACGCGAGTTGGCTGGCCTGTAAAGTTAGTCTTCGAGTGTATCTTAAATGCGAATGATTCGCATGTGCAAATCATCGAAAATCACACGCATAGCGCCCTGAATTGCGCTTCTTGTGGCATGAGCCATGGCCAATTGGGGCCAGAAACGACGACGGGGCCTCAAAGGCCCCGTTGTTCGGTGCAGCGCTTTGGCGCTGCCTGGGTTGTCGGCTCAGCCGAGTTCGCCCATCTGGCTCTGCAGGTAGTTCTGCAGGCCCACCTTGCCGAGCAGCTCGATCTGGGTTTCCAGAAAGTCGATGTGCTCTTCGGTGTCGTCCAGAATGCCTTGCAGCAGGTCGCGTGAGACGTAATCGCGCACGCTTTCGCAATGGGCGATGCCGTCCTTGATCGTGGCCTGTGCGCCGACTTCAAGTTGCAGGTCGCAGTTCAGCGCTTCCGGCACGTCTTCGCCGATCATCAGCTTGCCCAGGTCCTGCAGATTGGGCAGGCCGTCGAGCATGAAGATGCGGTCCATCAAGCGGTCGGCATGCTTCATTTCGCCGATGGATTCCTCGTATTCCTTCTTGGCCAGCTGGCCCAGGCCCCAGTGCTTGTACATGCGGTAGTGCACAAAATACTGGTTGATGGCGGTCAGCTCATTCTTGAGTTGAGCCTGCAGGTGGGCAATGACTTGTGCGTCGCCTTTCATACGGAATCCTCTTTGTAGTTTTGAATGCGCATATTGTCTTCAGGCGCACGGTAATGGGCAAGTAAAAAACATGACCCTTCAGATCTGTTCTGAGGGCGAATGGGAGTGATAGGCGTTCTTGTTCGTGGCGTTGAAGCGTCTGGCCGACATCAGATCAAGAGGCGCTGCGCTTGTCGCACTGAACCGGCTGAAGCTGGCGTCCCCAGACCGCTGATCCCTGAGTGTTGAAATGCCTTGATTTTTCAAGAAAAAGCTTGCTGGCCCTTATTTATTGGGCGCAAGAAGCTATTGAAAAGATAGCGATTCTGTTCCTTTAATACTCCAGCCGTTCCGGCCGGATTTCCTGCAGGATGGTCGTGGCGATCTCTTCGATGGACTTGGTGGTGGTCGACAGCCAGCGTATGCCTTCGCGCCGCATCATGGCTTCGGCCTCGTGGATTTCGTTGCGGCAGTTGGCCAGGCTGGCGTAATTGGAATTGGGCCGGCGTTCGTTGCGGATCTGGCTCAGGCGTTCGGGCGCGATCGTCAGGCCAAAGATTTTCTTGCGGTGCGGCACCAGGGCCGGCGGCAGCTGGCGGCGCTCAAAGTCTTCCGGAATCAGCGGATAGTTGGAGGCCTTGAGGCCGTACTGCATGGCCAGGTACAGCGAGGTGGGTGTTTTGCCGCTGCGGCTCACGCCGACCAGGATCACGTCCGAGCTCACCAGGTCGCGGTTGCTCTGGCCGTCGTCATGGGCCAGCGAGAAATTGATCGCCTCGATGCGGTCGTCGTATTCCTTGCTTTTGGAGGCATCCGAAAAGCGGCCGACCCGGTGGTTGGATTTGATCCCGAGCTCGCTTTCCAGCGGCGCCACGAACATGCCGAACATGTCCAGCAGCATGCCGTTGCACTGGGTTTTGATGACTGCCAGGATGTCCATGTTCACCAGCGTGGTGAAAACAATGGGGCGTTTGCCCTCGAGTTCCCCCGTGTGGTTGATCTGCCGGACCGCCTGGTGGGCCTTGTCCACGCTGTCGATAAACGGCAGGCGCACATGCCGCGGTTTGAATTCGAACTGGGCCAGGATGGCGTTGCCAAAGGTCTCGGCGGTGATGCCGGTGCCGTCGGAGATGAAAAACACGGTGCGTTGGGACATGGTGGGCTGTTCAGGCGGGTAAAAGGCCAGGGCAGGCGCAGCGGGCGGCTGCGCTCTACAATTGCCGCAATTATCCAGATTGTCATGCCATGCCCCGCGCCAACCCCTTAAAACAACAACAAGGTTGCATGCCGCGCATGGCTAATACCCCCGTTTTTAAACCTCCCGGAGTATTTTCATGTCCAAGCTGTTTGAGGCGACCGCCCTGGTCGTGCCGTTTGAAAACCTGAGGATGACAGACGTCGAGGCCGTTGGCGGCAAGAATGCCAGCCTCGGCGAGATGATCTCTCAGCTCCCGACCGGGCCTGAGGGTGTTCGCGTGCCCACGGGCTTTGCGACGACAGCGCACGCCTTCCGCGTGTTCCTGGCCCATGACGGCCTCGATAAAAAAATCAATGCGGTGCTGGATGCGCTCGATACCGACGATGTGCGCGCCCTGGCGGAAGCCGGCGCCAGGATTCGGGGTCTGGTCGAGGCCCAGCCTTTCCCGTCCGACTTCGAAAAAGCCGTGCGCGACAGCTTTGCCAGTTTAAGCGCCGGCAATGCCCAGGCCAGCTTCGCCGTGCGCTCGTCCGCCACCGCCGAAGACCTGCCCGATGCCTCGTTTGCCGGCCAGCAGGAAACCTTTTTGAATGTGGTCGGCATCGAGGACGTGCTGCACAAGATGAAAGAGGTGTTTGCCTCGCTCTACAACGACCGCGCCATCAGCTACCGCGTGCACAAGGGTTTTGCCCATGCCGACGTGGCTTTGTCGGCCGGCGTGCAGCGCATGGTGCGCAGCGACCTGGGAGCGGCCGGCGTGATGTTCACCATCGACACCGAAAGCGGTTTTGAAGACGTGGTCTTCATCACCTCCAGCTACGGCCTGGGCGAGACGGTGGTGCAGGGCGCCGTGAACCCCGACGAGTTCTATGTGCACAAGCCCATGCTCAAGGCCGGCCATCGCGCCGTGATCCGCCGCAACCTGGGCTCCAAGCTGCTGCAGATGGAGTTCACCACCGCCGATGAGAAGAAAGCCGGCGGCAAGCTGGTCAAGACCACCGACGTACCGACCGAAATGCGCAACCGCTATTCGCTGAGCGACGCGGATGTCGAGCAACTGGCGCGCTACGCTGTCATCATCGAAAAGCACTACGGCCGTGCAATGGACATTGAATGGGGCAAGGACGGCACCGACGGCCAGCTCTACATCCTGCAGGCGCGCCCCGAAACCGTGAAGAGCCAGTCCAAGGGCAAGGCCGAGCAGCGCTACCAGCTCAAGGGCACCGGCACCGTGCTGGCGGAAGGCCGCGCCATCGGCCAGAAGATAGGCACCGGCCCGGTCCGTATCGTGCACAACATCAGCGAGATGGACCAGGTCCAGCCCGGCGACGTGCTGGTGACCGACATGACCGACCCGAACTGGGAGCCTGTGATGAAGCGCGCCAGCGCCATCGTCACCAACCGCGGGGGCCGCACCTGCCACGCCGCCATCATTGCGCGCGAGCTGGGCATTCCGGCAGTGGTCGGTTGCGGCGACGCGACCGAGCAGCTCAAGACCGGCATGCTGGTCACCGTGAGTTGCGCCGAGGGCGACACCGGCAACATCTATGACGGCCTGCTGGAAACCGAAGTCACCGAGGTGCAGCGTGGGCAGATGCCGCCCATTGACATCAAGATCATGATGAACGTGGGCAACCCGCAGCTGGCGTTTGACTTCTGCCAGGTGCCCAACCACGGCGTGGGCCTGGCGCGGCTGGAGTTCATCATCAACAACAACATCGGCGTGCACCCCAAGGCCATCCTGGACTACCCGAATGTTGATGCCGACCTGAAGAAGGCCGTGGAAAGCGTGGCCCGCGGCCATGCCTCGCCACGCGCGTTTTACGTCGACAAGGTGGCCGAAGGCGTGGCCACCATTGGCGCGGCCTTCTGGCCCAAACCGGTGATTGTTCGCCTGTCTGATTTCAAGTCCAACGAGTACCGCAAGCTGATTGGCGGCTCGCGCTACGAGCCGGAAGAAGAAAACCCCATGCTGGGCTTTCGCGGTGCGGCACGCTACATCAGCGCCGACTTTGGCGAGGCCTTCGCCATGGAGTGCGAAGCCATCAAGCGCGTGCGCAAGGACATGGGGCTGACCAATGTGGAAGTCATGGTGCCGTTTGTGCGCACGCTGGGCCAGGCCAAGCGCGTGACTGAACTGCTGGCCCAGCATGGCCTCAAGCGCGGCGAGAAGGGCCTGCGCATCATCATGATGTGTGAGGTGCCCAGCAATGCCGTGCTGGCCGACCAGTTCCTTGAGTACTTTGACGGCTTCTCCATCGGCTCGAACGATTTGACCCAGCTCACCCTGGGCCTGGACCGCGACTCGGGCCTGGAGATCCTGTCCAAGGACTTTGACGAACGCGACCCGGCCGTGAAGGCGCTGCTCAGCCAGGCGATTGCGGCCTGCAAGCGTCAGGGCAAATACGTGGGCATTTGCGGCCAGGGCCCCAGCGACCATCCTGACTTTGCGCAGTGGCTCAAGGAGCAGGGCATTGGTTCGATCTCGCTCAACCCTGACACGGTGATCGATACCTGGAAGCGTCTGGCAGGCTGAGCGTCTCAGCGTCAACCGAGGGAAAACCCCGGCTGACTTGATTTTCTGGCGTGAGCAATTGGCAGGTCCTCGGATGACAATCGGAGGACCTGTTTTCATTTGCGTCTGATGAGCCATGCTTGCTGTTGCCACCACTGTCAAACTGCTTGCTGAAATTGCGCTGCTGGCACTGCTGGGCCAGTGGCTGCTTGGCCTGCTGTCTGGCGCTGCCCGGGAGGGCAACCCGGTCTATTGCTTGCTGCAGTTGGTGGGGCGCCCCTGGGTGCGTGCCGCGCGCTGGCTTGCGCCGCGCGTCGTGCTGGACCGCCACCTGCCGCTGGTGGCTTTTTTGCTTCTGCTATTGATCTGGTGCGCGGCTGCCGTCGCCAAGGTCGGCATTTGCCTGCAAATAGGTGTGGCCTTGTGCAAATGAGGCTGGCGCTGAATTACCGGGTGTTAAGGATGCAGGCCGTGCTGCTTCTGGTCTGCGGCAACAAATCGGGCGCATTGCGCCGGTTTGAGCGGATGCTGCAGCTGCGTCCCACGGACCGTTATGCGCTTGCCAGCCGTGCCCATCTGCAGGTGGCGCTGAATCAGCCTGAAGACGCCATTGCCTGCCTGCAGCAACTCACCGGCCTTGCTCCTGATGGGCCGCAAGCGGCGGCGGCCTGGTTCAACCTCGGTTATGTGCTGCAGCAAGCCGGGCGCCACGATGATGCAGGGCCCGCGTTTCAACGCGCGCTGGTGCTTGACCCGTCTATGGATAGGGCCTGGTACGGCTTGGCACTGGTGCTGATGCAGCAGCGGCAGTTTCGTGAAGCGGTGGAGGCTCTGAAAAAAAACACGGCCCTGCAGCCCATGAGCCCCTATGGCTGGTACCGGCTGGCGCAGGCCAGGCTGGCGCTGGGGCAAACCGACAAGGCCCGCGGGGTCATCGAACACCTGCGCCAGTTTGAACCCGGAGTCGCTGCGCTGCTGGAACGTGAAAACGGGCTGGGCCAGGTTGACTCCAGTGATGAGGCTGTCGTCAGGGCGGTACCCGATGCAGCCCACTGAGAGCCATCGCCGCTACTGGCGCAAAAACCTCGTCGTGACGGCGGTGCTGCTGCTGATCTGGTTTGCCGTCACTTTCGGGGTGAGCTACTTTGCCCGCGCGCTGAGCTTCACTTTTTTGGGCTGGCCTTTCAGTTTCTGGGTGGGCGCGCAGGGCGCCTTGCTGGTGTATTGCCTGATCATCGGTTTTTATGCCTGGTACATGAACCGCCTTGATATTGCGCACGACGTTGCCGACGAAGAAGACTGAGCCATGGCCGGTTTTTTTGGTTCGCGCGAAGGCACCAAGCTCTCAAGTCAGCAGTTCAAGGCCCAGCTGAATCGCGTCTACCGCTGGTACACGCTCGGTTTCGTGCTGTTTGTGGCCGTGCTTGCGGTGGCCGAGCGCATGGGCCTGCCGCGCTTGTGGATAGGCTTCACGTTTTTGATGGCGACCATAGGCCTTTATGCGGCCATCGGTGTCATGAGCCGCACCACCGACGCCGCCGAGTATTACGTCGCAGGCCGGCGCGTGCCGGCCGTCTACAACGGCATGGCCACCGGGGCCGACTGGATGTCGGCGGCCTCGTTTATCGGCCTGGCGGGCACGCTTTACCTCACCGGTTATAGCGGCCTGGCCTTCATCATGGGCTGGACGGGTGGCTATTGCCTGGTCGCCCTGGTGCTGGCGCCTTACCTGCGCAAGTTTGGCCAGTTCACCATCCCCGACTTTCTGGGTGAGCGTTATGGCGGGCACTTGCCGCGGCTGATTGGCCTGGCCGCTGCGATTCTGTGCTCATTCACCTACCTGGTGGCCCAGATTTACGGCGTGGGCCTGATCACGTCCTACCTCACGGGCGTGGCGTTTGAGCTCGGAATTTTTCTCGGCCTGGGCGGCATTTTGGTGTGCTCGTTTCTGGGCGGCATGCGCGCCGTAACCTGGACCCAGGTGGCCCAGTACATCATTCTGGTTGTGGCTTACCTGATTCCGGTGGTCTGGCTGTCGGTCAAGCAGACCGGCGTTCCGGTGCCGCAACTGGTGTACGGTTTTCAGCTGGAAAAGGTCACCGCCAAGGAAAAAGAACTGAGCACCGACCCCAGGGAGCTGCAGGTCCGCGAGCTGTTCCGGCAGCGCTCCGAAGCGCTGGCTGAAAAGCTCAAGCATCCCGCCATCTCGCTGGCGGCCGACAAGCTGGCCGCCAACCAGCGCATGGATGCGCTGAAGGGCGGCAACGCTTCTGCGGCGGAAATTTCGGCGGCAGGCAAGGTACTGGCGGCCATGCCCAGGGATGAGGCCGCGGCCAGTGCGGCCTGGATGGCCGCCAAAGCCGCGGCAGACATCAAGACCCTGCCGCTCAATGGCATGCCCCCCCATGCGGCGCAATTTGCCGGAGACCCCGATGGAACGGCCCAGGAAAAGGAGCTTTACAACACCTCACGCCGGAATTTTCTTGCCCTGATCTTCTGCCTCATGGTGGGCACCGCGGCCTTGCCGCACATCCTGATGCGTTACTACACCGTCCCCAGCGTCCGGGAGGCGCGTCAGTCCGTGACATGGTCGCTGTTTTTTATCTTCCTGCTGTATTTCACGGCGCCTGCGCTCGCTGTGCTGGTGAAGTATGAAATATTCACGGTGCTGGTCGGGACGTCGTTTGACCAGCTGCCCGCCTGGGTCCAGCGGTGGAGCCGGATAGACCCGGCGCTGCTGTCGGTGGCCGATGTCAACCAGGACCATATCCTGCAGCTCAATGAAATCACCATAGGCGGCGACATTGTGGTGCTGCTCGCGCCCGAGCTGGCCGGGCTGCCGTATGTCATTTCCGGGCTGGTCGCGGCGGGGGGCCTGGCGGCCGCCCTTTCCACGGCGGACGGCCTGCTGCTGACCATTGCCAATGCGCTGGGCCATGACCTCTATTACAAGATGATCGACCCCAACGCCTCGACCGTGAGCCGGGTGACGGTGTCCAAAATCCTGCTGCTCATGGTCGCCTTGCTGGCCGCATATGTGGCGGCCCAAAAACCTGCGGACATCCTGTTTTTGGTATCGGCGGCCTTTTCCTTTGCCGCGGCTTCCTTTTTTCCGGCGCTTAGCCTGGGTATTTTCTGGAAGCGTGCCACGGGCATTGCGGCGGTGCTGGGCATGGTGTCGGGTTTGGGCGTGACCTCTTATTACATGTTCACCACCCAGCCCTGGTTGCGCGCCACCTTTGGCATCACGTCACCTGTTCAGCTGTGGTGGGGCATAGAGCCCATTTCCGCAGGCCTCTTCGGCGTGCCGGTGGGTTTTGCCGTGATCGTGCTGGTGAGCCTGATGACCCCGCCGCCCAGCCAGAAGGCCCAGGCGCTGGTGGAACATATCCGTTATCCCGACCTGAAGAGCTTTTAAAACTAACTTTAAGTCGCCCCGCGGACCGCCGGTTGGGCTTTTGGCGCCCCAGCCTGTGATCAGGCTATAATGATGGGCTTCGCCTTGCTGCACCCTTAACGACGCTGGGGCAGCTTTCATTCAACCAAAAGGAGAGTTTATGCGTCACTACGAGATCGTCTTGCTGATCCACCCGGATCAAAGCGAGCAAGTCCCAGCCATGCTGGAACGTTACAAGGGCATGATTACCGCCGGCGGTGGAAAAGTGCATCGTGTTGAAGATTGGGGCCGCCGCCAGCTGGTGTACCTGATCCAGAAACTCGCCAAAGCCCACTACCTCTGCATCAACATCGAAGCCAGCCAGGCCGTGATGGAAGAAATTGAACATGCGTTCAAGTTCAACGATGCCGTGCTGCGCCACCTGACCGTGGTCAAGAAGAAGGCTGAAACCGGCCCGTCCCTCATGATGCGCAACGTCGAGAGGGAAGAAGCCCGTAAAGCCCAGCAGCAGGAGTTTGCGGCGTAATTCGCCCAACCAGCTGTTGAACGCTTCGCTGCCGTGCTCCAGTCCCCGCAGTGAACCACGTTGAACTGACCGCCTGTATCGCCGAGGCCAGTCCTCTTCGCTACACGCCCGCCGGCATCCCCGCCGTCAATTTCGTCCTCGAACACGAGTCCGAAATCGTCGAAACCGGGGTCAAGAGGCAAGTCAAGTTAACGATGCGAGCCGTTGCTTTCGGATCACTGGCTGAACAGGCTGTTCAGCTGGCCCTAGGCAAGGCTTTCAGGTTTACCGGCTTTCTGATCAATGCACGCACCAGCAAAAGCGTTGTTTTTCATATTCAAGCAATCGAGCAAGTACTGAACCCCATTTAAGGAGTCCATCATGGCCGGACCAAAACGTTTCAACAAAGACAAGCGCCCCAAGCGCAATACCCAATCCCTGCTGTTCAAGCGCAAGCGTTTTTGCCGCTTCACAGCCGCTGGCGTTGAAGAGATCGACTACAAGGACATCGACACCCTGCGCGATTTCGTAGCCGAAAACGGAAAAATCATCCCCGCACGCCTGACCGGCACGCGCGCGATTTTCCAGCGCCAGATCAACACCGCCGTCAAGCGCGCTCGCTTCCTCGCGATGCTGCCTTACAGCGACCAGCACCGTAGCCTGTAAGGAGAGCGACCATGCAAATTATTCTGCTCGACAAAGTCGTGAACCTGGGCAACCTGGGCGAAGTCGTCAAAGTCAAAGACGGCTACGCACGCAACTTCCTGATCCCTTCCGGCCGCGCCCGTCGCGCCACGGCAGTGGCCATCAAGGAGTTCGAAGTCAAGCGCGCTGAACTTGAAAAAGCCGCCGCCGCCAAGCTCGCTGAAATGCAAGCCCAGGGCGAAAAGCTCGGCGGCACCACCGTCAAGCTGACGCAAAAAGCTGGCGTTGACGGCCGTCTGTTTGGTTCCGTGACCAACCATGACATCGCTCATGAGTTGACCAAGCAAAACTTCCCGGTTGCCAAGTCGCAAATCCGCATGCCTAACGGCCCGCTGAAGACCGTGGGCGACCATGCTGTCAGCGTGGCGCTGCACACCGACGTGACGGTTGACATCACGGTCACGGTTTACGGCGAAACCGCTTAAATCGGGATTGTGTTGTCCTGAAAAGCCGCTCTCTGGAGCGGCTTTTTTCTTGGGGCAACGGTTTGAGCGCTTATGCACATCTCCAGGCCGCATTTCCACTGAATTTCCCCCGCTTATCCACAGACTTGTCCTCCGCATTCCCAGCGTGCCGGCGTAGTATTTAGCTCTCTCTCAAGGAACCCATGTCTGCCGTACTTTCCACCTATGACGATCCAGGCTACAGCCCCGACCGCCAGATCGCCCAGTTGCGTATTCCGCCGCACTCCATTGAAGGTGAATCCAGCGTCCTGGGGGGCTTGTTGCTCGACAACGGTGCCTGGGACCGCGTGGGCGACCTGCTGTCGGACAAGGACTTCTACCGCCACGAACACCAGCTGATTTATGCGGCCGTGGGCGCGCTGATCAACGCCTCCAAGCCGGCCGACATCATTACCGTTTACGAGCACCTGCAAAACCTTGGCAAGGCGGACGAAGTAGGGGGCTTGAGCTACCTCAACGCGCTGGCCCAGTACGTGCCCAGCGCCAGCAACGTGCGCCGCTATGCCGAGATCGTGCGGGAGCGCTCCATTCTGCGCAAGCTGGTCTCAGCCTCTGACGAGATTGCCACGGCGGCCTTCAGTCCGCAGGGCAAGGCGGTGGCGACCATTCTTGACGAAGCCGAGCAGAAAATCTTCAACATCGGCGAGCAGGGCTCCCGCTCGCAGCAGGGCTTCCAGAGCATGGACACCCTGGTGGTGGACCTGCTGGATCGCGTCACCGAGATGTCGGAAAACCCGCAGGACGTCACCGGCGTGCCCACCGGCTTTGTCGACCTTGACCGCATGACCTCCGGCCTGCAGGCCGGCGACCTGGTCATTCTGGCGGCGCGCCCGTCCATGGGTAAAACCGCACTCGCCATTAACATCGCCGAGCATGTCGCCTTGAATGAAGGCCTGCCGGTGGCCGTGTTTTCCATGGAAATGGGGGCCTCCCAGCTGGCCGTGCGTATCGTGGGCTCCATCGGCCGGATTGACCAGGGCAACCTGCGCACCGGCAAGCTCACCGACGAGGAGTGGCCGCGCCTGACCGAGGCGATTGAAAAGCTGCGCACCATCTCGCTGCACATCGATGAAACTGCCGGCCTCACGGTCAGCGAGCTGCGCGCCAACGCCAGGCGCCTGGCCCGCCAGTGCGGCAAGCTGGGCCTGATCGTCATCGACTATTTGCAGCTCATGAGCGTGTCCACCGGCATGAGCGATGAAAACCGCGCCACCGCCGTCGGCGAAATTTCACGCGGCCTGAAGATGCTGGCCAAGGAGCTGCAGTGCCCCGTGATTGCCCTGTCGCAGCTCAGCCGGGGTGTCGAGTCCCGCACCGACAAGCGCCCCATGATGAGCGACCTGCGCGAGTCCGGCGCCATCGAGCAGGACGCAGACATCATCATGTTCATCTACCGCGACGAGTACTACACCAAAGAGGCCTGCAAGGAGCCCGGCGTGGCCGAGGTCATCATCAGCAAGCAGCGTAACGGCCCGACCGGGACGGTGAAGCTGGCCTTCATGAACCGGATTACCAAGTTTGAGAGCCTGGCGAGCGGCGCCCACGGGGATTATTGAGGCGCACTGCCTCACCGCGCCTGCTTCATGCGCCGCGGTACGATAGTTCCTCTTTTAACCTTGCGCTGGGGCGTCAGCCCGATGGGCGGCCCCACCCATGCTTGCCTCAAAACCGCGCTGACTGTCGAGCACGCCGTGCGACATTTCCAGCGTTAGAAAATATTCCCTTATGAACAAGAATTTCCTGCGGGCCGCCCTGGTGCTGGGCCTGCTGTCGGCCATTGGCCCCTTCGCCATCGACATGTACCTGCCGGCGCTGCCGTCCATAGGCCAGAGTCTGGGCGCCTCCATGGGGGCCGTGCAGGCCAGCCTGATGGCGTTCTTCATCTCCATGGGCATAGGGCAAATCATCTATGGGCCGGTCTCTGACATGGCCGGCCGCAAGCCGCCGCTGTATTTCGGCCTGCTGCTTTTTGCGGCGGGCAGCATTGGCTGTGCGCTGGCGCCGGACATCCAGACGCTGGTGCTGCTGCGCTTTGTGCAGGGGCTGGGGGCTTGCGCCGGCATGGTGGTGCCGCGCGCGGTGGTGCGGGATCTGCACACCGGCCACAACGCGGCGCGGCTGATGTCGCTGCTGATGCTGGTGTTCAGCGTCTCGCCCATCCTCGCGCCGCTGGCGGGCAGCCTGCTCATCGAGTGGTTCGGCTGGCGCAGTGTGTTCTGGGCCGTGACGGTTGCTGCGGCGCTGGGCCTGCTATTGCTGGCTTTCAGCCTGCCCGAGACGCGGCCGGCGGCGAGCCGCGCTAACAGCAGCTTGCGCAGTGCGCTCGCGGCCTACGGCGTGCTGCTGCGCGACCGCCATTTCATGGGGCTGGTGTTCATTGGCGCCTTCGGAATTTCCAGCTTTTTTGTCTACCTGGCGAATTCCTCGTTTGTGATGATCAACCACTATGGGCTCACGCCGCGCCAGTACAGCCTGGTTTTCGCGGCCAATGCCGCCTCCTTCATAGGCGCTTCGCAGTTCACGGGACGACTCGCTGCGCGTTTTGGCCTGGTGGCTGTGGTGAGGGTGGCCGTCGCCGGTTATGCGGCGGTGATGGCCCTGCTGTTGCTCACCAGTCTGCTGGGCGTCGAGCGGCTGGAGGTGATGATTGCCTTGCTGCTGCTGGGCTACGGCTTCCTCGGCCTGGTGCTGCCGACGACGGCCGTGCTGGCGCTGGAGGCGCATGGCAGCATTGCCGGAACGGCTTCGGCCCTGATGGGCACCGTGCAGTTTGTGAGCGGCGCGCTGGTCATGGCTGTGGTGGGCCAGTTTGTGGATGGCAGCGCGCGCCCCATGATTGCCGGCATCGCCGGCTGCGCACTGATGGCGTTTGTCGTGGCGCGCAGCACGCTGGGGCGGGCACGGTCTGCCGGTCTGCGATGACGCCTTGGGGCCCTTGAATGGCAGTTGTCGCCAGCGCAGGCAGAAATGACTCTCTCCGTGATCTTGATGGGCTGATTGGCCTCTGGGGCCTGAGCCGTGGGCGCAAGCAGCTATGAATTTGGTAGCGACTTAGGCCGGGCGGCCTTGTCCATGCGCTGGCCTTTAGCCCAAACCCAGGGCCTTGTACACGCGCAGCGCCGCATAGGCATCGTTCGCCGCATAGACGGCCTGGGCTTCCGACAGGCGGGCGTTGGCCCAGTTGGAGGTGGCGGCCTTTTTGGACTTGATGAAGCGCTTGTTGAACAGCACCGCCACGGCGCCACGCACGCCCATGTCCTTGCGGTAGCCGCGCTCCTTGAACACATGGTTGAGATCCAGCACGCCTTGCGGCTCCACCCCGAGTTTGTGGATGATGCGCCGGCGGTCATCGCCCAGGCCAAAACCCGCCTTGGTGATGGCCGGCGCCTGCAGCAGTTGCGCCACGGCGCGGCGGCAGTCGGCGTCTTCCAGCTGGAAGATATAGGCTTTTTCGAGCGTGGAGAGCTGCACGATATGCGGTCCGCCGGAGGCCTCGTTTTTGGTAAAAGTGGGTTTGGACTCGGTGTCAAACCCCAGGGCCGTGACGCCGGCCAGCGCTTGCAGGGCCGTTGCGGCCTGTTGCGCCGTTGAAATCACCTCGATCTGGCTCAAGCCGAGGCGGTCAAAAGGCTCGAGCAGGGCGATTTGCTCTTTACCGGGGGTCAAATGGCGCTCGGTCATAGGGTTCCATGCATGAAAATAGGGCTAGAGCTTACAGCCCAATGCTGTAGCGTCAGCACGGACAGCACGATCCATCATGGCCACCGCAAAAAGCATCACCACCGACGACTACAAGTTGTTCCCCTCGCCGCGCAACCGGCATCGCACGATTTTCCTGTACCAGGTGTTTGTGCCTTACCCCTACATGCTGATCGACCTGGAGAGCTACGGCTTTCAGGGCAAGTACAGCCTGTTTGCGGCCTGCCGGCTGTCCGACATGAAGATGGGGCAACTGGTCACGCTGGAGCTGCCCGGGGACGAGGCGAAGTTCAAGGCCCAGTTTGTCCCGGATTGAGCATGAAAAGTGCTGCTAGCCCTTATAGGGCGGGCATTTGAAGCTATTGATTCGATAGCGATTCATGCATAGACCAGGCCGCATTCAAGGTGCGGCCCATGACTCAGATTGCTGCCGCCAGCCGCGTTCCCTGGTCAATCGCCCGCTTGGCGTCCAGCTCGCTGGCGCCGTCGGCGCCGCCTATCAGGTGCGGCTTGACGCCTGCGGCGCGCAGCGGCTCCAGCAGTTCACGCAGGGGCTCCTGGCCGGCGCAGAGCACGATGTTGTCGACGGCCAGCATGGTGCCGTCCTGGCGCTTGTCGCCGAAGGTGATGAACAGGCCCAGGCCCGAGCCTTCCTCGCCAATGCGCTCGTAGTTCACGCCGGCGAGCATGTCCACATTTTTCATCTTCAGCGCGGCGCGGTGGATCCAGCCGGTGGTCTTGCCCAGGCCCATGCCCAGCTTGCCGGGCTTGCGCTGCAGCAGCGTGACCTGGCGTGCCGGTGGCGTGATCACCGGGCGCACGACGCCGCCGCGCACCTCGCCCGGGTCGGCCACGCCCCATTCGGCCAGCCAGGCGGGCAGGTCAAGCGCGGTGGAGTGGCCGGTGGGCGTGACCAGAAACTCGGCCACGTCAAAGCCGATGCCGCCCGCGCCAATCAGCGCCACGCGCTGGCCCACGGGCTGGCGGCCCAGCAGCACGTCGATGTAGCTGAGCACCTTGGGATGCTCCTGGCCGGGGATGCGCGGGTTGCGCGGCGTGACGCCGGTGGCGAGTATGACTTCATCGAACTTCTGCGCCAGCAGGTCGGCGGCCTGCACGCGGCTGTTCAGCTGCAGCCTGACGCCGGTGCGGGCGATGCGCTGGCCGAAGTAGCGCAGGGTTTCTTCAAACTCTTCCTTGCCGGGCACGCGTTTGGCCAGGTTGAACTGGCCGCCGATCTGGGCCGCGGCGTCGTACAGCGTCACCTCGTGGCCGCGCTGGGCCATTGTGGTGGCGGCGGCCAGCCCGGCCGGGCCGGCGCCGACCACCGCCACGCGTTTCCTGGCCAGGGCGAAGTTGATGATCAGTTCGGTTTCGTGCCCGGCGCGCGGGTTGACCAGGCAGCTCGCCAGCCTGGCCTTGAAGGCATGGTCCAGGCAGGCCTGGTTGCAGGCGATGCAGGTGTTGATCTCGCTGCTGCGGCCCTGCGCGGCCTTGTTGACGAATTCGGGGTCGGCCAGGAAGGGGCGGGCCATGCTGACCATGTCGGCGCAGCCCTCGGCCAGCACCTGTTCGGCCACTTCGGGCATGTTGAGCCGGTTGCTGGTGATGAGAGGAATCGTGAGGCCGGCGGCGCGCAGCTCTTCCCGTAACTTTTTCGTGACCCAGGTGAAGGCGCCGCGCGGCACCGAGGTGGCAATGGTGGGCACGCGGGCCTCGTGCCAGCCGATGCCGCTGTTGATGAGGGTGGCGCCGGCCGCTTCCACCGCCTTGGCGAGCTGCACGACCTCTTCCCAGCTGCTGCCATCGGGGATTAGATCGATCACCGAAAGGCGGTAGATGAGGATGAAGTCGCGCCCCACGGCCTCGCGCGTGCGCCGCACGATCTCGACGGCCAGGCGCATGCGGTTGGCGTAGCTGCCGCCCCAGTCGTCGCTGCGCTGGTTGGTGTGGGTGACGAGGAACTGGTTGATGAAATAGCCTTCGCTGCCCATGATCTCGACGCCGTCGTAGCCGGCCTCGCGCGCCAGCAGGGCGCAGCGAATGAAGGCGCGGATTTGCCGCTCTATGCCGCCCACGCTCAGTTCACGCGGCGCAAAGGGCGAGATCGGGCTCTGGAGGCGAGAGGGTGCGACGCACAGCGGGTGGTAGCCGTAACGGCCGGTGTGCAGGATTTGCAATGCGATCTTGCCGCCCTCGGCATGCACGGCATCCGTTACCTGCTTGTGGCGCCGCGCCGCGCCCGAAGTGGCCAGCATGCCGGCAAAGGGCTTGGTCCAGCCGGCCATGTTGGGGGCAAAGCCACCGGTCACCATCAGGCCCACGCCGCCGCGCGCACGCTCGGCAAAGTAGGCGGCCATGGCCGGAAAATGCTTGCGCCCGTCTTCCAGCCCGGTGTGCATGCTGCCCATCAGTACCCGGTTTTTCAGGGTGGTGAAGCCCAGATCCAGCGGCGCCAGCAGGTGCGGATAGGGACGCGAAGAAGAGGGTAGAGGCGCGGCCAAATGCAAGTCTCCGGGTCAGGTTTGACTGCATGGTAGTCGCAAGCTGCGCGGTTCGTGGCCGCACCGTGCCCTCTAGGTGACAGCCTCTAGCACGCCTGCGGGCAAACCCTGACAGACCGCCCAGGTCCGCTGGGTACTATGAATTTAATAGCTGCCTGTGCCCGAAAACATTGGGCTAGCGGCTCTTTTTTATTGCAAGCGCGGCTTCGGCCACCAGCTCCGGGCCCTTGTAGATCAGGCCGGTGTAGATTTGCACCAGGTCGGCGCCGGCCTTGATTTTGGAGACCGCGTCCGGGCCGCTGAGCACACCGCCCACGCCGATGATGGGAAAGCCCGCACCCAGTGCGGCGCGCAGCTGGCCGATCACGCGGTTGCTGGCTTGCAGCACCGGCGCACCGCTGAGCCCACCGGTTTCCTCGGCGTGGCGCAGGCCCTTGACGGCTTCGCGGCTCAGCGTGGTGTTGGTGGCGACCACGCCGTCCATGGCGTGGCGCTTCAGGGTGGCGGCAATCACGTCGACTTGGGGCTGGTCGAGGTCGGGTGCGATTTTCACGAAGATGGGCACGCGCTTGCCGTGCTGTGCGGCCAGGGTTTCGCGGCGCTCGGCAATCCGACCCAGCAGGGCATCGAGGGCTTCGTCGCTTTGCAGGGCGCGCAGGTTTTTGGTGTTGGGGCTGGAAATGTTGACCGTGACGTAGTCGGCATGCGGGTACACGCCGCTAAGGCAGATCAGGTAGTCGTCCACCGCGTTTTCAATCGGCGTGGCGGCGTTCTTGCCGATGTTCAGGCCGAGCAGCAGCGGCGCCTGGCCGCCTTGCTTACGAACGGCGGACTTTTGCACATTGGCCAAAAACGCATCCAGGCCTTCGTTGTTAAAGCCCAGGCGGTTGATCAGCGCGTTGGCTTCGGGCAGGCGGAACATGCGCGGCTTGGGGTTGCCGGGCTGCGCCTTGGGCGTCACGGTGCCGACCTCGACAAAGCCGAAACCCATGGCGGCCAGGCCGTCGATGCAGCGGGCGTTTTTGTCGAGCCCGGCGGCCAGGCCCACGCGGTTCGGGAATTTCAGCCCGGCCAGCTCGATCGGGTCGCTGATCCGGCTGGTGCAGTAGGCCATGGCCAGCGGCGTGCCCTGGGTGCGCGCCAGCGACGACATGGTCAGTTCGTGAGCGGTTTCGGGGTCTAGCCCAAATAAAAAGGGGCGGGCCAGGGCGTAGGGGAGCAGGGACATTGGATAATTCGGGCAGATTGCAGTGGATGGCGCGGGCCGGTCAGGCTCTCGGGTCCGCGAGTCATGAGTGCCGATTGTCGCAAAAAGCAGTTCCTCCCTTTCCAACCCTTTAAAGCCTCCTATGACCCAAGACGAACTTAAAACCCTGGTCGGCCAGGCCGCCCTGCATTACGTCGAGGCCGGCAGCATTGTCGGCGTCGGCACCGGCTCGACCGTCAACAAATTCATCGACGCGCTGGCGACCATGAAGGACCGCATTGCCGGCGCTGTCTCCAGTTCGGTGGCCTCGACCGAACGCCTGCAGGCGCTGGGCATCAAGGTGTTTGACGCGACCGAAGTCGATGAGCTGGGCGTCTACATCGATGGCGCCGACGAGATCGATCACGCCGGCCACATGGTCAAGGGTGGCGGCGCGGCGCTGACGCGCGAAAAAATCGTGGCCGCGCAATCGCGCAAGTTTGTCTGCATCGCCGACGAGTCCAAGCTGGTGCAGGCACTGGGCCATTTCCCCTTGCCGGTGGAGGTGATTCCCATGGCGGCCAAGCGCATTGCGCGCCAGTTTGCGGCCATGGGCGGCACGGCCACCGTGCGGCTCAAGAACGGCGCGCCCCTGGTCACCGACAACGGCCAGCACATCCTGGACGTGACCGGGCTGAAGATCACGGACCCGCTGGCGTTTGAGTCGCAGGTCAACCAGTGGCCCGGGGTGGTCACGGTGGGCGTATTTGCACACCAGAAGGCGCAGGTCTGCCTGCTGGGCACGACCGACGGCGTCAAGACCTTGACCTTCTAAGGCGGGGTCGTGATGCAACAGCAACGCTCGCGCGGCACGACACGCAGTGTTGAGGAGTTTTCCAGGCTCACCCACCTCATCTACGAAGCGGCGGCCGAGCCCCAGAAGTGGAGTGAGGTGGTCGGGGCCCTGGCGGATTCCCTCAACGCCTCCAAGGGCTTGCTGTTCACCCCGTATGTGGGGCCCCAGGAAGGCGGGATGGTCTTCCCGTGGAAGATTGCCGAGCAGCAACTGCAGCTGTGGGCCACGCACTACATCGGGCACGACATCTGGTCTGAACAAGCCATGCAGCGCGGCCTGTTGATCGAAGGTACGACGGTGGTGGACGAGGAGATGGTGAGCCGCGAAACCTTGCGTGAGTCGATCTTCTACCGCGAGTTCCTGAGCACGATGGGGATCGGCAGGGTCTGTGTCGGCGTGGTGTTCGAGGGGGCGCCGGGGCTACCTGCAACCAGCTTGTCCGTGTTTCGCGACTTCCACGAGCCCGCGTTCAGCGCGGCTGACAAGGCCTGGCTGCAGTTGCTGGTGCCGCACCTGTCGCGCGCGCTCGGCCTCATGCACCGGCTCAACGCGGCGCGGCTGAAGGAGGCCTCCCTGCTTTCGGCGCTGGACCGCCTGGCCTTCGGCGTCGCACTGCTCAACGAGCGCACCGAAGTCCTGCACCTCAACCTGGCAGCACAGGACGTGCTGGGACGCGGTGACGGACTGGTGCTGAACGCCTTGAAGCAGCTGGAGGCGCCAGGCAGCCATACCAACTCGGCCAGCCTGCCGCATTGGCTGGCCAGCATCGCGGCCCTGGACGCTACCGATCCCACGCATTTTTCCGAAAGCCTGCTGCTGCCGCGCAGCGACGGCGTGAACAGCTATGCCCTGCAGTGTTCCGCGCTGCCGGTTTCCGATGCCTGGCAGGCCGAAGGCGAGGCGGTGCGCTTTGTGGTGTTCATCACCGATCCGGCGGCGGTACAGTTGCCCGACACGGCGCGGCTGCGCAAGCTCTACGGATTCACTGAAACCCAGGCCCGCGTGGCGCGTCACCTGGCCGGCGGGGCCAGCTACAAGCAGGTGGCCAGCGAGCTCAACATGGCCGAGGAGACCGTGCGCGCCCACATCAAGGAAATCTATCCCAAGGCGCGGGTCAACCGCCAGTCGCACCTGGTCCGCATGATCATGTCGCTGGGCCAGGTGGCGGTGTAGCGGGACGTCAGAAGCGGATCCCGGCCGGGTTGGGGCTCGCCGCTGGTTCAGGCATAGGCCGCCCCGGCGCAGGCGACGCGTTGACAGCCGGGACTGTGGCTTCTGCCGGACGCTGGACCGCCACCAGCGGCGCGGCGGCTGGCTGGCGGTAGCCGGACGGCAGACGCGAGGTCTTGGGATAGCCCGCCGCGTCGAGGAACTGGTCCCATTCGGCATCCGAGAAACCCTTGAGCTGCTGGGCGCCAATGGTCAGAAAAGGCAGCGAGTTGTCGCCGCTCAGACGTTGCAGGGCTTGGGCGTCCTCGTTGGTGGACACCGTTTTTTCGGCAAAGGGGATGCCGCGGCTGGTCAGCAGGGAACGGGCCGCGCCGCAAGGGCCGCAGTTGTCGCCCGAGTACAGGGTGACCGGGTATTTGGCGGCGACCTGCCGCAGCTCGAAAGGCAGGCTGGCCGTGGCCGGGCCGCCTGCCGAACCGGCGCTGGTGGCGCTGACCCTGGCGTTGCTGCTGGGCGGCGGAGGCTGGTCTGAAAATGTCACCTTGCCGTCGGGTCCCACGATGCGGTAAACCTGTTGGGCTTGCGATTGCGCCGGGAAAAGACTGCCCGCCATGATCAGAGTCAACAGGGTCAACAGGGCCAAAGGCGCTTGAGGTGTCAAAGATTTAACAAGATTTGAGCTCATGGGTTCCCCAGTCGGTCTTGCGCACAGGTTTTATGTGTTCACGCCATGCCCTGATGGCGCAACAGCGCATCCAGCGAAGGCTCGCGGCCCCGGAAGGCCTTGAAGGACTCCATGGCCGGGCGGCTTCCGCCGGCTTCCAGGATGGCCTGGCGGTATTTTCTACCGGTTTCCACCGTCACAGTCGTTTTGCCGGCATCTCCGCCCACGTCTGTCGTTTTTGCCGCAGCGGCGGTTTCCTCGAAAGCGGCGTAGGCATCGGCGGACAGCACCTCGGCCCACTTGTAGCTGTAATAGCCGGCCGCATAACCGCCGGAAAAAATATGGCTGAAGGTGTGCGCGGTCCGGCTGTAGGCCGGCGCTGGAATCACCGCGACTTCCTTGCGCACTTCATTGAGCAAACCCATCAGGTCGTCCGCAGGGTTGTGCGAGGTGTGCAGCAGCATGTCGAACAGCGAAAACTCGACCTGGCGCAGCGTCTGCATGCCGCTCTGGAAGTTTTTGGCGGCCAGCATTTTGTCAAACAGGGCGCGCGGCAGGGGTTCGCCGGTGTCGACATGGGCTGTCATGTGCCTGAGCACCTCCCATTCCCAGCAGAAGTTTTCCATGAACTGGCTGGGCAACTCGACCGCGTCCCATTCGACGCCGCTGATGCCCGAGACGTCGTGCTCGTTGACCTGCGTGAGCATGTGGTGCAGGCCGTGGCCGAACTCGTGGAACAGGGTGGTCACGTCGTCGTGCGTCAGCAGCGCGGGCTTGCCGCCAACGCCCTCGGCGAAGTTGCAGACCAGATGCGCCACCGGGGTTTGCAGCTGGCCGGTGTCGGGGCGCAGCCAGCGGGCGCGCACGTCGTCCATCCAGGCGCCGCCGCGCTTGCCGGTGCGGGCGGGTTGGTCGAGGTAGAACTGGCCCACCAGCTCGCCATTGCGTTCAATGCGGTAAAACGCCACGCCGGGTTTCCACACCGGCGCCGAGTCCTTGCGGATGGCCACTTCAAACAGGGTTTCCACGATCTTGAAAAGGCCGGCCAGCACCTTGGGCGCGGTGAAGTACTGCTTGACTTCCTGCTCGCTGAAGGCGTAGCGGGCTTCCTTGAGCTTTTCGCCGATATAGGCGTAGTCCCAGGGCTGGGGATCGGGCTGTTTCAGCGTGTCGGCGGCAAAGGCGCGCAGGTCGGCGACGTCTTTTTCCGCATAGGGCCGGGCGCGCCGGGCCAGATCGCGCAAGAACTTGATCACTTCCTCCGGGGATTGCGCCATTTTGGGCACCACCGAGACTTCGCCGAAATTTTTGTACCCCAGCAACAAGGCTTCTTCGAGCCGCAGCGCCAGAATCTCCTGCATCACGGCGCTGTTGTCGAACTGGCTGAATTCGGCCGGGGCCTGGTCGCTGGCGCGCGTGGTGTAGGCCTTGTAGAGGGTTTCGCGCAGCGCGCTGCTCTCGGCAAATTGCATGACGGGCAGATAGCTCGGCATTTTCAGCGTGAGTTTGTAGCCGGCCTTGCCTTCGGCTTGCGCCTGTGCGCGGGCGGTTTGCAGCACGTCCTCAGGGATGCCGGCCACGTCGGCGTCGGTGGCGTAGTAGGCAAAGGCATCCGTGGCATCCAGTGCGTTTTCGCTGAATTTCTGGCTCAGTTCGGCCTGGCGCTCCTGGATTTTGGCAAAACGCTCCTTGGCGGCGCCGGTGAGCTCGGCGCCCGAGAGCACGAAGTTGCGAATGGCGTTTTTATGCGCCTGGCGCTGCTCGGTGTTCAGGCTCGCCGCATCGATGGCTTTGTACTTGGCGTAGAGGCGTTCATCCGCGCCCAGGCGGGTCCAGAACTCGGTCACGCGCGGCAGGGCGGCGTTGTAGGCGGCCCGCAACTCGGGGGTGTCCGCCACACTGTTCAGATGGCTGACGGCACCCCAGGCCCGCCCCAGGTTTTCCGTGGCGACATCCAGCACGCGGGCTATCTCGCCCCAGGAGGCCGGAAATTGCGGCGCGGTAACCTGTTCCAGTGCGGCATCGGCCTTCGCCAGCAACTCATCCATCGCCGGGCCAACGTGCTCGGGCAGGATACGGTCAAACAGCGGAAGGTCAGAAAAGTCGAGAAGTGGATTGGTCATGACGTCTAGCTGTGGGCGGGTGGGGCGAATCTAAAGGGGCCCTAAAGGGCTGTAAAGGCCCGGATGCGCAAAACTGGCCGGTCGAAGTGAGCGGCTCAACCGGCAAGAGGCCTGGTTCAGCCCTGCGAGCGCTTTTTGATGCTGCGCTGCTTGGGCTTGGCACGCTTGACGGTGCCGCCCGGTGTCAGCCGCTGGTTGCCGAGCACGCGCAGCGTCTTGACTTCGGGGCGCTGGCCGTAGCGCGAACTGTTTTTCAATACCTTGATATCGCGCGGGCCGGGCATGCGGTCTTCATTGACCTTTTTTTCCTTTTCCGGCATGGGGCGCCACAGCACCAGCAGCTTGCCAATGTGCTGGATGGGGGCGGCATTCAACTCCTCGGCCAGGGCCTGAAAGATTGCTTCGCGGCCGACCCGGTCATCGGACTGCACCCGCACCTTGATGAGCCCATGGGCGTTGAGCGCCGCATCGGTTTCCTTCTTGACGGCAGCGGTCAGGCCGTCGGAGCCAATCATCACGACCGCATTGAGGTGATGGGCATCTGCGCGGTGTTCTTTGCGCTGGGCGGGGGTAAGTTGTATTTGAGCCATGTCCCAATTATCGGTGGAGTCCGGAAGAGGACAATAGACGCTATGAAAGTAAATGCCAAGACAGACACCAAGCCGAGCACCAAGACCAGCGCGAAGGGCAAAAAGGTGAACAAGGCGTGGCTGCACGACCACATCAACGACCCCTATGTGAAATTGGCCCAAAAAGAGGGCTTCCGCGCCCGTGCGGCTTATAAATTGAAGGAAATCGATGAAACCCTGGGCCTGATCAAACCGGGCCAGTGCGTGGTCGACCTGGGCAGCACGCCGGGCGCCTGGAGCCAGTATGTCAGACGCAAGCTCTCGCCCACCGGGGCCGCCGTCGGCGCGCTCAATGGCCGCATCATCGGGCTGGACATGCTCCCCATGGAGCCGATCGAAGGCGTTACCTTTATCCAGGGCGATTTCCGGGAACTTGACGTGCTCCAGAAGCTCGAACAGGCGCTTGCTTCCGAGAATGGGCCTGTCAAGGTGGACCTGGTGATTTCGGACATGGCGCCCAATCTGTCGGGGATCGAGTCGGCGGATGCGGCGCGCATTGCGCATCTGGTCGAGCTGGCGGTGGAGTTTGCACAAAACCGGATGAAGCCGGAGGGCACGCTCGTCGTCAAGCTGTTCCACGGCAGCGGCTATGACGACCTGGTCAAGTTGTTCCAGGCCTCCTTTAAAGTGGTCAAGCGCATGAAACCCAAGGCTTCACGACCCAATTCGTCGGAAACCTTTCTGGTCGGCATGGGGCTGAAAAGGCGCGCCGAGGTCGCGGAATAGGCCGCAGGACGGCGTGTATTGGGGGCAGGAGGCGCTAAAAATCACCAAAAACCGCTTCAAATCAAGGGGCAGGTTTGTTACATGCTGTTTTTGCCCTTGAAAGGCCTAAAATCAGTCACATGTGCCATCCCATCGGCTTTGGGTTCTTACATCGGAGTAGTCCTTGAATAATCAGTGGTTTTCAAAAATTGCAATCTGGCTGGTGATTGCCATGGTGCTGTTCACCGTATTCAAGCAATTTGATACACGTGCCGGCTCCGGCTCCAACTACCTGGGTTATTCCGAGTTCCTGGAAGAAGTGCGCGGCAAGCGCATCAAGACAGCGACCATTGCGGAAGGCCAGGGCGGCACGGAAATCTCTGCCACCACCACTGACGATCGCAAAATCCGCACCACGGCGACTTACCTCGACCGCGGCCTGGTGGGCGACCTGATCGCCAACGACGTGAAATTTGACGTCAAGCCGCGTGAAGAAGGCTCCCTGCTCATGACCCTGCTGGTCAGCTGGGGCCCCATGCTGCTGCTGATTGGCGTGTGGGTTTATTTCATGCGGCAAATGCAGGGCGGCGGCAAGGGCGGCGCCTTCAGCTTTGGCAAATCCAAGGCGCGCATGCTCGATGAATCCACCAATCCCGTGACCTTTGCTGACGTGGCCGGCTGCGACGAGGCCAAGGAAGAGGTCAAGGAAGTCGTTGATTTCCTGAAAGATCCGCAAAAATTCCAGAAACTGGGCGGCCGTATTCCGCGTGGTTTGCTGCTGGTTGGCCCTCCGGGCACGGGTAAGACCCTGCTCGCCAAAGGCATTGCCGGCGAGGCCAAGGTGCCGTTCTTCTCGATTTCGGGCTCCGATTTCGTTGAAATGTTTGTTGGCGTGGGCGCAGCCCGCGTGCGCGACATGTTCGAGAACGCCAAGAAAAACGCGCCCTGCATCATCTTTATCGATGAAATCGACGCCGTCGGCCGCCAGCGTGGCGCCGGCCTGGGTGGTGGCAATGACGAGCGCGAACAGACCTTGAACCAGATGCTGGTCGAGATGGACGGCTTTGAAACCAATGTGGGCGTGATCGTGGTGGCTGCCACCAACCGCCCCGACATTCTGGACGCTGCCTTGCTGCGCCCCGGCCGTTTTGACCGCCAGGTCTATGTGACCTTGCCCGACATCCGCGGCCGCGAGCAGATCCTCAATGTGCACATGCGCAAGGTGCCGCTGGGCCAGGATGTGAACGCCAGCGTGATCGCCCGCGGCACGCCAGGCATGTCCGGCGCCGACCTGGCCAACCTGTGCAACGAAGCCGCACTCATGGCGGCGCGCCGCAATGCGCGCACCGTCGAGATGCAGGACTTCGAAAAAGCCAAGGACAAGATTCTCATGGGCCCCGAGCGCAAGAGCATGGTCATGCCCGAGGAAGAGCGTCGCAACACGGCTTATCACGAGTCTGGCCATGCGCTGATCGGCAAGCTGCTGCCCAAATGCGATCCGGTGCACAAGGTCACCATCATTCCGCGCGGCCGCGCACTGGGCGTGACCATGAGCCTGCCGGCGCAAGACCGCTACAGCTATGACCGTGAATACATGCTGAGCCAGATCAGCATGCTGTTCGGCGGCCGTATTGCCGAAGAAGTCTTCATGAACCAGATGACCACTGGCGCCAGCAACGACTTTGAACGCGCCACGGCACTGGCCCGCGACATGGTCACGCGCTACGGCATGACCCAGGCCCTGGGCCCCATGGTGTATGCCGAAAACGAAGGGGAAGTGTTCCTGGGCCGTTCTGTCACCAAGACCAACAACATGAGCGAGTCGACCCTGCAAAAGGTGGATGGCGAGGTGCGCCGCATCATTGATGAGCAGTACGCCCAGGCGCGCAAGCTGATCGAGGACAACAAGGACAAGATGCACGCCATGGCCAAGGCCTTGCTCGAATGGGAAACCATTGACATGGAGCAGATCGACGACATCATGGCCGGCAAGGAGCCCCGTCCGCCCAAGGACTGGACACCACGTAACGCCTCCGTGGGCGGCGGTGGCGGCCCCACTGGCGGCACGCCTGCCGTGAGCACCGATCATCCGGCACCGACAGTGGCCTGAAGATCAGGAGACTGCCGCAGCGCATCATGACAACCGGGGCCAGTCCCCGGTTTTTCTTTGCTGGCCGCCATGTGCTGCTGGAACAACGAGTTTTTGAAGGAAGGCCTTTCCGTGATCTGGCAAACCTCACGCTTTCAGATTGATTTGTCGCAGCCGCGCGTCATGGGCATCGTGAATGTCACGCCCGACTCATTTTCTGATGGCGGCAAGCATTTCACCCAGGGCGGCGGATTTTCTGGCGTGCTCGCGCACTGCGAGCAGTTGATCAGGGATGGTGCCGACCTGCTGGACATAGGCGGCGAGTCCACACGCCCCGGCGCGCCGCCCGTGCCGCTGGAAGAAGAACTGGCGCGCGTGCTGCCCGTCGTGCGGCATGCCGCCACGCTCGGCGTGCCGCTGTCGATCGACACCTACAAGCCAGAGGTGATGCAAGCCGTGCTCGATTTGGGCGCTGACATCATCAACGACGTCTGGGCGCTGCGCCAGCCGGGTGCCGTGCAGGCCGTGGCCGCGCACCCGCGCTGCGGCGTCTGCCTGATGCACATGCACCGCGAGCCGCAAACCATGCAGGCGGCCCCCATGGAGGGGGACGTGGTGCCGCAAGTATTGTCCTTTCTGGAACGCGCTGCGCAAGACCTGCAAGCCGCCGGCGTTGACAAGGCCCGCATCGTGCTGGATGTCGGGGTGGGTTTTGGCAAAACCGTGGCGCAGAATTTCGCGCTGCTGGCACGTCAGCCGGTCTTTCTGGCGGCCGGCTATCCACTGCTGGCGGCCTGGTCGCGCAAGTCCTCGCTGGCCGCCGTGTGCGCCAGTCCGGCCGGAGATCCGCTGGACATGGCGGACCGCATGGTGCCCAGCGTAGCCGCAGCCTTGCTGGCGGTTGACCGTGGCGCCCGCATCGTGCGTGTGCACGATGTGCGCGAGACCGTGCTGGCCCTTAAAGTCTGGGCCGCTGCGCGCTGAGCAGCAAGCCTTTCCCGCCCGAAGCATTCACCAGGTCTTGCGCCTGGTTACGCTCGGTGCAGGGCCTTGCCCGGGTTGGCCTTCTAAAATGAGCGCACGCGTGTTGCAAGCACGGAACGACAGAACTACAGACCCCCAGAGGGAACAACTCATGACCCGAAAATACTTTGGCACCGACGGCATTCGCGGCACGGTGGGCCAGGCGCCCATCACGCCCGACTTTGTTTTGCGGCTCGCGCATGCCGTTGGCCGCGTGCTGCGCAAGACCGAAGCGCGCCCGACCGTGCTGATCGGCAAGGACACCCGGATTTCCGGCTACATGCTCGAAAGCGCGCTGGAATCCGGCTTTAACTCCGCGGGCGTCGATGTGGTGCTGCTCGGACCTTTGCCCACGCCAGGCGTGGCCTACCTCACAAGGGCCCAGCGGGCCAGCCTGGGCGTGGTCATCAGCGCCAGCCACAATGCCTTTGCCGACAACGGCATCAAGTTTTTCAGCGCCCAGGGTACCAAGCTCAGCGACGAGTGGGAACTGGCCGTGGAGGCCGCCCTTGACGAGCCGCCGGTATGGGCCGACTCGGCCGCACTGGGCAAGGCGCGCCGGCTGGACGACGCGGCGGGGCGTTACATCGAGTTTTGCAAGAGCACCTTTGCCAACGACCTGACACTCAAGGGCCTGAAGATCGTGGTCGACGGTGCCCATGGCGCGGCCTACCACATCGCGCCCATGGTGTTTCATGAGCTGGGCGCCGAAGTCATTGCCATCGGCTGCGCACCGGACGGCCTGAACATCAACCACGAGGTCGGTGCCACCCACCCTGAGGCGCTGATCGCCGCGGTCAAGGCCCACAAGGCGGATTACGGCATCGCGCTGGACGGCGATGCCGACCGCCTGCAGATGGTGGATGCCGAAGGGCGGCTGTTCAATGGCGATGAAGTGCTCTACCTCATGGTCAACGAGCGGCTGGCGCGCGGCGAGAAAGTGCCCGGCACCGTCGGTACCCTGATGACCAACATGGCCGTGGAAGTGGCCTTGCAGCGCAAGGGCGTCGAGTTTGTGCGCGCCAAGGTCGGCGACCGCTATGTGCTTGAAGAGCTCGAAAGGCGCGGCTGGCTGTTGGGCGGCGAAGGCTCGGGCCACCTGCTGGCGCTGGACAAGCACACCACCGGCGATGGCCTCATCAGCGCGCTGCAGGTGCTGCAGGCCTGCGTGCGCAGCAAGAAAACCCTGGCCCAGCTGCTGGGCGATGTGGTGCTGTTTCCGCAGACGCTGGTCAATGTGCGGCTCAAGCCCGGCCAGGACTGGAAAGGCAGTCCGCAGTTGGCGGCCATGACCAAAGCCGTGGAAGCCGAGTTGGGCGACACCGGCCGCGTGCTGATCCGCGCCAGCGGCACCGAGCCGCTGCTGCGGGTGATGGTCGAGGCGCGCGACGCGGGCCAGGCCAAAGCCTGCGCCGAGCGCGTGGCTGATACGGTGCGCGCCTGAAACTTTTTGGCTGTACCCGCCGCCCCCTTTCCAGACACGCAAACCGCTCGGGCTTGCCCTATCTCGCTTGGGATTTCCCCGGTTTCGCTGCTGCCGTTTGCGCCGTGGGGTTGGGCGTAGGCTCGCCGATCTTCCGGAGCGTGTTGCGGTCCGTATGGTGGAACGGTTCTGCCTGACCCGGGATGACTAACACGGTGTCCTGCTCGTAGGACCACGTTCCATCGGCGTTGATCGAAACCGTGATGGTGTAGCTCTCCGTCCTGAATGCGTACTCCAGAAACGGATTTGACACGATCCCATTCGTCTCGGACCCCCGGACCGCCTGGAGGCGAAATGTCCTCGCGTCAGCCGCAGCGCGACCGACAGCCATCGCCGTTTGTCCGCGCGGTATCGAAAGCGTCAGGAGCACGGTGCCTGTCGCCGGTTCCCATAGCCAATAGCCGACCTGATCGTGAAATGTCTCGACGTCATCAGGTTTGACGATCCGCGTGTGGTAGCGCAATCCGTAGAACAGCTGCGGCCCATTGGTCTGTGCATCGATCGGCTGCAACTCCGTGTGTTCGATGAAAGCCTGCTTTTCGGGGCCGTCAGGCCTCGGGTTGACGTCGAGACCGCGCGTGCCGGTCCAGATGCCTGCCATCCCGGTGAGCGGTCCCAGATTGGCGAGCGTATCGACGTCCGGTTCGGGTTCCGTGTAGATGTCTTTGGGGAAGTTTTTCATGGTTAATCCATAGGCCTAACGCCTAAATTCACCCGACCCTGCGCCGTAGCGAAGCGAAGGCATGGGGGTTGGGTGCAACGCCTTGTTAGGCCGGTTTTTGTGATGCTACGGCGCATGTGGATGCCGTTTTGCGCGCTCTCTTCGCCAGGCCTCAAGGAGCTCTGTGTTGCCGCCTGCGACTTCCAGGAGCATTTGAAGGGACAGGATAGCTCCCGGAACAATGCCCTCTTCATCGACCTCTGCATCCGCGTAGTCTGGGTTGGTTGGAATTTCTACGTTGACCACCCACCATACTTCAATCTTTCGCAGAAGCTCAACTAGAACGTGGAACTGGTCTGTATGGTTGGACTCCGCTTGGCCCGTGACTACCGCGAAGAGTTGGTGAGCGAGAAGATTTCTGGTTTTCTTGAGTAGCTCGAATGTTTTTAGGTCTTCGTCGTTTATTGCTTGGTGCTCAAGCAGCCAGTTGAGAGATGCGTAGACCGTGCTTTTGTTGCGCGCAAGAACATTTGCTTCGTACTTGGGGGACACAGTCGAACCTTCTTCCGACCAACCAATCGAGTAGAAGTCTCGGATGCGATCAACTATTGAGTTCTTGAGAATCTCAAAGGTGGTGATGAACATTGTGGCCATGAAGAGCGACGGCCTGACAACGTCCGGATCGAGGAAGCGTTCCCAGCGTTCTTCGTGCGCGCTCATAAGAGGCCTAACGAGGCTGTAAAAAAAACCGGTTCCTACGCGCGCAACTGTGGCGTTGTCCCGTGCGCGGATCGAGTTTCGTGAATGGGACGTTCATGCCCACAGTGTGCCGCAATTTCGCCTTTCTTTTTTGCCTGCGATGGCAGTTCAGAGCCTTGCTGCGGCCCTATTGATCCTTCTTGCGCCCCAATTCCGTCCTCGCCAACTTCTCGATGTTGTGCACCATGCAGTACAGGTTCCACTGCGTGTTGACCTTGGCTCGCCCTCTGTGGTTCAAGCGGGTCAGGCGCTTGTTGTGCCGGATGTTGGCAAACACCGGCTCCACCGTGCCAATGCGCTGGCTGTAGAGCTGTCGGCCCCGAGGTGAATCGATGGCCTGGCGCATGCGTTCACTCGGATTGGTCGGGTCTTTGGGTTTGGGCTCAAAGCGGGGGTAACTTGGCGGCCCCGTCCATCATTGGGTTTGAGCGCTCCTTTGAGGCACTTGCCACTGAGTTTGCAGGCGTTGCAACCCACCGCATTGGCTGTGTATGTCTGGTAGTACAAACCAGTTGCTGTGGTGTGGATGCTGCCTGGGCTGGTCATCAGCTTGCCCGCCGGGCAGGTGGCGGTGTTGTAGTCGTTGAAGCGCAAGTCCTGGGTCCAAAGCCCTTTATCGGCTTGGACTCACCCGTAGCCTGCTTGTCGTACAGCGGGTCGGGCTTGGGGTGAGGGCCAGCGGCGTATAAAAAGGTCCCGTCTTTTGCATCAGTCGCAGCCCCCATCCCAACCTTCCCCCAAAGGCGGGAAGGCGTAAAAAAAAACGGGAAACATCGCTGTTCAAGCGGCAGGAAGGACTGAGTCGTTACCAACTTTTAAGAAAATAATGGCCGTAGCCCAACAAACACAGTCGCAACAAGCTATCAATTAAATAGCACTTATTGCGGCCCGATTTCACAAGCGCATGACCTTCAGGCCAGCGTGTAGGCGGTCTTCACCATCGTGAAAAACTCCTGCGCATACTTGCCCTGCTCACGCGGGCCATAGCTGGAGCCCTTGCGCCCGCCGAAGGGCACGTGGTAGTCGACACCGGCGGTGGGCAGGTTCACCATGACCATGCCGGCCTGGCTGTGCCGCTTGAAGTGTGTGGCGTACTTCAGGCTGGTGGTGGCAATGCCCGCCGACAGGCCAAACGGCGTGTCATTGGCCATGGCCAGTGCGGCTTCGTAGTCTTTCACCCGGATGATGCTGGCCACCGGGCCAAAGATTTCTTCACGGCTGATGCGCATGGCGGCGGTGCTTTCGCTGAAGAGCGCCGGGGTCATGAAGTAGCCCTCGGCGCCACTGCCGGTGTGGCATTGGATGCGCTCGCCACCGAAGGCCAGGGTCGCGCCTTCGCTCTTGCCGATTTCGACATAGCTCAGGTCCTGCTCCAGCTGCGCCTGCGATGACACCGGCCCGATGTCGGTTCCGGCGGCCAGCGCATCCCCCACCTTGATGCGCGCCATGCGTTCCTGCAGGGCTTTGACGAAGGCGGGGTAAATGCCTTCGGTCACGATCAGCCGGCTGGACGCCGTGCAGCGCTGGCCGGTGGAGTAAAAAGCGCTCTGCGCGCTCAGCTCCACCGCCTGGGTGAGGTCGGCATCGTCCAGGATGACTTGCGGGTTCTTGCCGCCCATCTCGAGCTGCACCTTCTTGAGGTTCTTGGCGCAGGCCTCGGCAATGCGGCTGCCCACACCGACCGAGCCGGTGAAGCTGATGGCGTTGATGCCGGGGTGGTTGACCAGCGCATCGCCAATCACGCGCCCGGGGCCCATCACCAGATTGAAGACGCCGGCCGGAATGCCCGAGCGCGAGATGATCTCGGCCAGCGCCCAGGCGCTGCCGGGCACCAGGTCGGCGGGCTTGAGCACCACACAGTTGCCGAAGGCCAGCGCCGGCGCAATCTTCCAGGCCGGAATGGCGATAGGGAAATTCCAGGGCGTGATCAGGCCGATCACGCCCACGGGCTCGCGCGTGATTTCCACGCCGATGCCGGGGCGCACCGAGGGCAGGGTTTCACCGCTGAGGCGCAGGCACTCGCCGGCAAAGAACTTGAAGATCTGGCCGGCGCGGGCTACTTCGCCTATGCCTTCGGCGCGGGTCTTGCCTTCTTCACGCGAGAGCAAGGTGCCCAGCTCTTCGCGGCGCGCCAGGATTTCACTGCCTATCTTGTCGAGCGCATCCGAGCGCGCCTGGATGCCCGAGGTGGACCAGGCGGGAAACGCTGCCTGGGCCGCCTGCACTGCGGCATTGAGCCCAGTGGCATCGGCCTGCGCGTATTCGCCGATCACGTCGGCCAGGTTGGACGGGTTCAGGTTGGCGCTGGTGCTGTTGCCGGCGACCCATTGGCCGTTGATAAAGTTGTTGTGTTCGCTCATTTATTCAAATCTCGGTTGGTTGGGAAGATCAATACGGTAAAAGTGCAGGGCGTTGCCACACATCACGGCATGCCGCTGCTCAGGGCTCAGAGGGTCCAGCATCCGCAACATGCCATCGACCAGTTCCGGGTAGCCGATACGCAAGCCCGCCACTGGAAAGTTACTGGCGAACATGCAGCGCTGCCAGCCGAAGATGGCCAGCGTGTCGCGCACAATGCGCGCGTTGTCCTGCCAGTTCCAGAGCTGGTCGCGCAAGCCGAATTCGGAGAGCTTCACATGCACGTTGGGCTGGCGCGCCAGCACCTGCATCCAGCCTCGCCAGCGCTTGAGGCCTTCCTCGCTGCGGTCCCAGGCAAAGCCGTGGTGATTGAGAACAATGGGCACCTCTGGAAACATGGCGGCAACTTCCGCTGCTTCGGGCAGATGCCAGGCCGGTACCCGCAGGTCCCAGCTCAGGCCGAATTTCTGCAGCAGCGAGAAGCCGCGCAACCAGGCTTCATCCTGCATGGTGCCGGGCTGGCCGCGCACGCTGTCGGCGCTCGAGCGCGCGGTCACCGGCTTGCTGCGAATGCCGCGAACCAGCGGATAGCGCGAATGCTGCTGCAAACGCTCCTCGGTATCGGGGCGGTCGAACCAGGCATGCGCCACCACCGCGTTGGGAAATCCGTGTTCAGCGTGCAGCTTATGCAGCCAGGCGGTCTCGGCCACTTGTTCGGAGCGGTCGCGCTCGGCCTCCACATGCACCGTAGCGATCACATTGCAGCCCTGGCTTGCCTTGCGGTAGTCCGCCGGCAGGAAGTCGCGGCACAAAGCCTGGTAGTCGCCGAGGAAAAACTCCTGCGGCTTGTAGTCCTGCTGCAACCAGGGATAGCGGCCTTGCGACAGATCCCACAAGTGATGATGTGCATCAACGACAGGCTGTCGGAGCCGCTGTGCATCAAGGGGGAGGGAAGATGTTCCCGCGCTGATCATGGTTGGCTTGTGCCCTGGTCGACTCAATGCTGCCAGACGTAGGACGAATCGGGCTCGCGCAGGGTCTTGATTTCCTGCTCGAACTCGAAGTTGTCGAGGTTGAGCCGGCGCACCGTCTCATCCTGGAACGAGATGTAGACCGCGCGATCCGCCGGGTGAAAGGACAGCGCCAGGGGATTGCTTGGCAGCGCAAAGCAGCGCTGCTCCTTCAGATCGGTGCCGAACACCGATAGCGAGTGCTCGCCGGAGTTGGTGGTCAGCAACAAGTCCTTGCCCTCGGCTCCGCGGAATCGGTAGACCCGGTTCGGGTCGCGCCGGGTCTTGCCCTGGGCCACGACTTTCATGCTGGCCGTGTCCACGGCCACGATGGTGTCGTCACCGCGGTTGGCCACATACAGCAGCGACTCATCCGCCGACAGCACATTGCCTTCAGGCACCGGCCCCGGCATCATCGCCACCGGCGTGAAGGTCGGGTCATTGGGCTTGATCTTGGTGACGGTGTTCGACAGCAGGTTGAGCGCGTAGGCGGTCTGTGCGTCCTTGGTCAGTGCAAACAAATGGGTCTTGTAGCCGCCAGACGCCACGGCCAGGTCCGGCACATGGCGATTCACCGGGTCGGAGAAACGCAGCAGGGTGTTGTGCGCCTCAGACATCACGAACAGACGCCCTTCGGCGTCCACCGTCAGCCCATGCGGGCGGTAAAACGGCCAGAGGTTGAGCGTAGCCACATGTTCGCGCCTGTCCAGATCGATCACGAACACCGAGTGCCCGCCCACATCGCCGAGGTGGCTGGCGGTTTCGATGCCGTAGTGACCGACATAGGCTCGCCGGCGCACCGGGTCGACCGTGAATTCATGCGGAAAGTTGGGCAGCACGATGTGTTTTTCTGCCTCGCCGCTGGCAAGGTTGTAGAAACTGAAAGTATGGGCGCATTTCTGCACCAGCAGGAGTGTTTCGGATTTTGTAGTCATTTGGTTGCCGGTTGGCTGGGTTTTGCGGTGGCGGAAAGTCGATTTGAAAAATGGACGGCGCTCTGTTTGATGGCCAGCATGCGGAATGGCCGCGATTCGACTTTTTCCAGCACTTCTATGCCTTTGCTGCGAAGGTCGGCGATCATGGCGGCTTCATTTTTGCTGTTGAGCGCACGTTGAAAATCGCGGCCAATGACCGCGGCATCGAGCAGGGCTTTTTGATGTGCTGGGGAAAGTGATTCAAAGCGCTTGAGGTTGATCGCCACCATCAAGGCGGTGTAGGCGTGCCTGGTCATGGTCACGTATTTTTGTACCTCGTAGAGCTTGGCGCTGTAGGTAATGGGCAGCGGGTGGTCTTGGGCATCAAGCTTGCCTGCCTTGATGGCGTCATACAGCTCACCCAGCGGCATGCTTGTGGTCACTGCCCCCAATTCTTTGAAATACGCTTCCTGTGTCGAGTTTCCCACCCGCAGGCGCAAGTCCTTGAAGTCGGCTGGGGTTTTGACAAAGCCTTTGTTGCTGGTAATGATGCGAAAACCCACTTCCCAGAACGACAGACCCTTGATGCCCGAGGCCATGGTTTCATTCAGCAGCGCTTTGCCGAAATAAGGGGAGTCAAGCTCTTTCCAGACATCTTGTGGCGTCTGGAAGGAGTAGGGCTGGTCAATCTCGACCAGTCGAGGCGCCAGGGAAACAAAATTGCCGCTGCCGGCCATGGTCATGTCCAGCGTACCGCTTTTGACGTCGGCAATGGATTTGGCATCATTGCCCAGTTCTCCGTTGGGGTAAACGTCTATGCGCAAACTCCCTTTTGTCAGCTCGCTCACCGAACTTGCCATTTTCAAGGCCGCCAGATGCTGGCTGGACGTGGTTGACCCGACATGCGAAAGACGCAAGAAAGTTTGTGCCGCGCCTGCAGCCGTTTGCGCATGGCTTGTGGCGCCGCTTATGACCAACGTCAAAGTCAGTACGAATTTAGAGACGGTTTTCATGTTGCAGGCCTTATTGGTTTTGGTGGCGCGGGTGAATTTCTGAGGCAGAAGCGAAGAGGCCGATTCACGCATCGCGAGCGGCCATTCCCGTCTTTTATTTAACATCGGCACTTAAAAATTGCCGCATTTCCGGCGTTTTAGGGTTGGCGAACAGATCTTGTGACGGACCTGTTTCCCATATTTTTCCTTGGTGCATAAAGACCGTAGTGTTGGCCACCCGCCGGGCAAAACCCATTTCATGCGTCACCAGCACCATCGTCATGCCCTTGCGCGCCAGCGTCTCCATGACGGTCAGCACTTCCTGGGTCAGTTCCGGGTCGAGCGCCGATGTCACTTCGTCGAACAGCATCACGCGCGGCTGCATCGCCAGCGAACGGGCAATCGCAACGCGCTGCTGCTGTCCGCCCGACAGCATGTCGGGATAGGCGTCGAACTTTTCGCTCAGGCCGACCAGTTTCAGCGCCTCTTCCGCTGCCTTGCGGGCTTCGGTGCGTTTCACTTTCTTGACGATGCTGGGCGCCAGCATGATGTTTTCGCCGACCGTCAAATGCGGGAACAGGTTATAGCTCTGGAACACGATGCCGACATCGGTGCGCAAGGCGCGCAGATGCTTGGGGTTGCCGTCGAGGGTATGACCGGCCACCGTGATGCTGCCGGAATCGATCGTCTCAAGACCGTTGATGCATCTCAGCATGGTGCTTTTGCCGGAGCCGCTGCGGCCTATCAGTGCGACTACTTCACCGCTTTTGACCGAGAGCGACGTTCCCTTCAAAACCTGCATCGCGCCGAAGCTCTTGTGAATATTGTTAACCATGATCTCAGGCATGGGATTTCCTTTCCAGCCGGCGGCTGCAATATGAAAGCGGGTAGCAGACGCAGAAGTACAGCGCCGCCACGATTAAAAACACACGGAACGGCTGGAAGGTCACGTTGTTGATCAACTGCCCGGCCTTTGCCAGTTCGACGAAACCGATGATCGATGCGATCGACGAATTCTTCACCACCTGCACCATGAAGCCGACCGTCGGTGGCAAGGAGATACGCACCGCCTGCGGCAGGATGACGTATTGATATTGCTGACGCCGGGTCATCGCGAGACTTTCCGAGGCCTCCCATTGCTGCTTTGGCACCGACTGAATCGAGCCGCGCCAGATATCGCCAAGATAGCCGCTGACGTAGATCGTCATCGACACGCTGGCTGCGACCATTGGCGGCAAGTCGTAGCCGAACAGGCTCAGGCCGTAGTAGGACAGGAACAGCAACATCAGCACCGGTGTGCCTTGCACGACCTGGATATAGGTGGCTGCTGCGGTCCGCAACGATCGTGAGCGGGCGACCCGTGCCAAGGCCACGCCCAAGCCAAGCACGCCGCCGCAGGTGCAGGCGATGGCGGCAAGCAGCACGGTCCAACGCAAGGCATCCAGGAAAAACAGCATGTCGTTCCAGCTCAATGAACGGATCATGGCGCCACCTCTTTCATAGGGGATACGACGCCGATTTCGACCTGACGGGAAGCCGCCCGGCGCCGCGAAAAAATCAGGTGACCGATCAGCGTCAGCACCGCTTTGAACAGCAAGGCGAGCCCCAGATAAATCAAGGTCACGACGGTGTACACCTCAAAGCTGCGGAAGGTTTCGGAATCGATCTGCGCCGCCATCGACGACAATTCCTGGGTCGAGATGGCCGAGGTCACGCTCGATGCCAGCATCATCAAAACGAACTGGCTGCACAAGGCCGGATAAACTTTTGCGACCGCCGGCTTGAGAATCACGTGCCTGAAGATCTGCAGGCGCGTCATGCCCAGCGACAGTCCAGCCTCGACTTGCGAACGATGGATAGCCTCGATGCCGGCGCGGATGATTTCCGTCGAATAGGCACCGAGATTGATGATCATGCCGATCAGCGCCGCCTCGGTCGCGGTGACCCGCAAATTGACCGCCGGCAGGCCGAAATACAGGATAAAGATTTGCACCAGAAACGGCGTGTTGCGCACCACTTCGACATAGGCGTCGATCAGCGTGCGGATGCGGCCGGTTTGCACCGAGCGTAATGCCGCTGTCGCGATGCCGATGGCGGTGCCGAAAAAAATCGCCGCCGACGATATCGCCATCGTCATCAGCACGCCTTCGGCCAGCAGATTGACGTGCGCGAATACCGGCTCGAATTGAAATTGATAAGCCATGGTCCTTTTCCAAGTACCGGCTGGCCGCGCAGCCCTGTGCGCGAGTTCCAGCCGAGTGCGAATATGTCTGTGAAGGAATCGCCGCAAGCGGGTCAGGATTCAGACACGCAGCGGATCGATTCATCAACACTCAGGGTTTGGAGAGGTCGGGCAAGGGATTGCCGGTCCATTTCAGCGAAACCTTGTTCAGCTCGCCGGAAGCGGTCATTTTGACGATGGACTTGTTGAGCCAGTCGCGCATTTCCGGGTCATCCAGGCGGACCGCCATGGCATTCGGCTGATGGAAGAAGGTGAATTTGATCGCCAGCCCGGCATCAGCCTGCTGCTTCAGCACATCCTTGGCGACACCGTCCGGAATGGCGGCGGCATCGATTTGATGCGCGATCAGGGCTTGCACCACGGTCGCATCATCCTGGTAGCGAATGATTTGCAGGCCGGGGATATTCGCGCGCACCAAGGCGGTTTCCTGGCTGGAGCCGCGGTTCACGCCGATGCGCTTTCCGTTGAGATCGGCCAGCTTGTCCAGCGCAGTGTTCTTGGCCGAAAAAATAACCATCTGGAATGCGCTGTAGGGCGCAGTGAACATGACCGCTTTGGCGCGTTCAGGTGTCGCCGCGAGCGTGGCCACCAGAAAATCGATCTTGCCGGCTTGCAGGGCGGGGATGCGGGCCGGCGGTGTCAATGGCACCAGTTCGGCTTTGACGCCGAGATATGTTGCGAGAACGCGCGCCACGTCGATGTCGTAGCCAGCAGGGTTGCCCTTGTCATCGACCGTGCCGTAGATCGGCACGCCGGACAACACGCCAATTTTTACGGTGCCACGTTTGACGATGTCGTCTACCGAAGTCGCGCCAGCGTGCGTCGCAGCGCCGAGTGATACAGCCAGCGTTGTGGCACATACTGCGGCGCATTGAAGTGCTGCGCGGATTTTTTGGAAAATGTTCATTTTTGCCTCTTTGTCTCTATATCTCGTTGGAAAACTTGTTTTGACACACTGAATTGATGAGGTCGTGAAACTAATTCATGCTATTTCCCCCAGCGCAGCACCAGCGGGTCCAGGCGGCGGGCGGTTTCGAGGAGGCCGGCACGCACGGCAGGGTGCATGCTGGGGAAGGGGTGGCGCGGGGCCTCGCAGGCGATCACACCGCCTTCTTTCATCAAGGCCTTGGCCGTCAGGATGCCGCCCTGGCGGTTTTCGTAATTGATGAGCGGCAGCCAGCGTGTGTACTCCGCTACAGCTTCTTCGCGGCGGCCTGCGGCATAGGCATCCATGATGCGGCGTATGCCGTCGGGGTAGCCGCCGCCCGTCATGGCGCCGGTGGCGCCGGCGTCCAGGTCGGGCAGCAGGGTGATGGCTTCTTCGCCGTCCCACGGGCCTTCAACCGCGTCGCCACCCAAGCGGATCAGTTCGCGCAGCTTGGAGGCGGCACCGGCTGTTTCGATCTTGAAATATGAAACCTGCTTGAGCTCTTTGGCCATGCGAGCCAGGAAGGCCGCAGACAGTGTCGTGCCGCTCATGGGGGCATCCTGGATCATGATGGGGATGTCGATGGCGTCTGACAGCGCGGCGTAGAACTCGTAAATCTTTTCCTCGCTCGCCCGCAGGGTGGCGCCGTGGTAGGGCGGCATCACCATGACCATGGCGGCGCCGGCGTCCTGCGCGCGGCGGCTGCGCTCGGCACAAACGCGTGTGCCGAAGTGCGTGGTCGTGACAATCACCGGCACCCGGCCCGCGACATGCTTGAGGATGGTTTGCGTGAGTGTTTCGCGTTCGTCATCCGACAGCAAAAACTGCTCGGAGAAGTTGGCCAGAATGCACAGCCCGTTGGAGCCCGCGTCGATCATGAAGTCGACGCAGCGCTTCTGGCTTTCCAGGTCGAGCTCGCCGGCTTCGTCGAAGGTGGTGGGCACAACGGGGAATACGCCTTGGTATCGGACGTTCTTGGATTGAAGCATGATTTATCTCTGTAAATTGGTAGGTTTTCTGAGGCCGTTTGGATTCGGGAGGGTCATTCTTCGAGCGTGGTGATCACGTAATAACGCTGAGCTGCCATGGCACGAATTCGTTCTGTCCGTAGCCATGCAACTCGCTGCGCGAGCGTTTGCCTGATGCGGTATCGAGCAGCATCTGGAACAACTTTGCGCCCAACTCCTCAATGGAGGCGCCGCCATCCAGCACTTCGCCGCAATTCAGGTCCATGTCGTCGGCTTGGCGCAGCCACAAAGCCGTGTTGGTGGCAAGCTTCACCGAGGGCGAGGGCGCACAGCCATAGGCTGAGCCTCGGCCCGTGGTAAAGCAGATCATGTTGGCGCCGCCTGCCACCTGGCCTGTCGCCGAGACCGGGTCGTAGCCGGGCGTGTCCATGAACACCAGGCCGTGGGCACGCACGGGCTGCGCGTATTCATAGACCTCCACCAGATTGGTCGAACCACCCTTGGCGATCCCGCCGAGTGATTTTTCAAGCACGGTGGTCAGGCCCCCGGCCTTGTTGCCCGCCGAAGGGTTGTTGTCCATAGCCGCGCCGTTGCGTTCGCAGTACTGTTCCCACCATTGAATGCGATCAACCAGTTTCTGGCCGACTTCAGGTGTGACGGCCCGGCGCGTCAGCAGATGTTCCGCCCCATAGATCTCGGGGGTCTCCGACAGAATCGCGGTGCCGCCGTGGCGCACCAGCAGGTCAACGGCAGCGCCAAGCACGGGGTTGGCGGAAATGCCGGAGTAGCCGTCGGAGCCGCCGCACTGCAGGCCGATCACCAGGTGGCTGGCCGGCACCGTCTCGCGCCGCACCTCGTTGGCCTGCGGCAGCATGGCCTTGATCTGCTCGATGCCGTGCGCGATGGTGCGTGTGGTGCCGCCGGTGTCCTGGATCGTGAAGCTGCGCAGGTGCTCGCCGTCGGTCAGTCCCTGGGTGGCGAGCAGCCTGGGGATCTGGTTGGTCTCGCAGCCCAGTCCGATCACCAGCACGCTGGCGAAGTTGGGGTGGCAGGCGTAGCCGCCCAAGGTGCGTTGCAGGACCGCGAGGCCTTCGCCTTCCGGGTCGACCGCGCAGCCGGCTCCGTGCGTGAGCGCGACCACGCCATCGACATTGGGAAAGTCCGCCAGCATTTCGGGGTGGATGTCGCGCCGGAAGTGGTCGGCGATGGCGCGCGCCACCGTGGCCGAGCAGTTCACCGAGGTCAGGATGCCGATGTAGTTGCGTGTGGCAACGCGGCCGTCCGCCCGCACGATGCCCTGGAAAGTCGCCGGCCCGGCTGCGAGCGGCGTGGGCCGGGACTCCGCCGCATGGGCGTAGTCGCGCGTGAAGTCGCCCATGGCCAGGTTGTGCGTGTGCACATGCTGGCCGGGACGGATCGGCTGGCTCGCAAATCCGATGATCTGGCCGTAGCGGCGCACCGCGGCTCCGGGTTCGATGGCGCGCGTGGCCATCTTGTGCCCGGGCGGCACGAGCCCAGCGACGGTCACGCCTTCGCTGGCGATACGGGTGCCCGAGACCAGTTGGTCCAGCGAAATGACGACGTCATCGTCCGCATGCAGGCGGATGACGCGGGCGTGAGGGCGCACCGGCGGCTCGGCGACCTGGGCCAGCGCCTGCTCTTCGGTAGGAGAAAACATGATCAAACTCCGTTTTGGGGTGGGGCACGCCGTGGGGGACGTTCGGGTTCGCGCGCTGCTTGGCGCGTATGACGCAACTCGATGAAGAGCGTCGCGATCACATAGACCAGCGCGCAGGCGCTGAAGAAGGTGATCACGGCATCGAAAGAGCCGGTGGCCTGCAGGAGCATGCCGGTGACGATCGGGATCAGGATGCCGCCGCAGCTGCCTGCCCAGAAGTGGTGGTGCGCATCGACGATCGCGATCGTCGACGGCGCCGTTTCGGTCTGCGCCATCGTTGTCTCCGTTCTCGTTCTCGTTCTTGTGCAGTGCTCGCGCCGCGGCGACCTACTCGATGATCTGGAACTGGTCCAGGTACTCGGTCTTCATGGTGAGGCCCAGGCCCGGCTTGTTGTCGTCAAGCTGCAGGAAGCCGTTCTCGGCGACCGGCTCGCCGTCAAAGATGTAATAGAACAGCTCGTTGCCCACTTCCACATCGAACATCGGGAAGTACTCGCTCATGGGCGAAGCCAGCGTGCTCATGGTCAAGTGGTAGTTGTGCATCTGGCCGGCGTGCGGAATCACCGGCACGCTGTAGGCCTCGCACAGGGCATTGATCTTGTGCGCCGCCGTGATACCGCCGACGCGGTTGGTGTCGTACTGCACCACCGACACGGCTTTTTTGTCGAGCAGCTGCTTGAAGCCGTAAAGCGAGAATTCGTGCTCGCCGCCCGAGATCGGGATGCTGGTGAGCTGATTCAGTTCGGCGTAGCCGTCGATGTCGTCGGCAATCACCGGTTCTTCGAGCCAGCGCGGCTGGAATTTTTCCAGTTTGGGCAGCATGCGCTTGGCATATTCCAGGTTCCAGCCCATGTAGCACTCGAGCATGAGGTCGTTGTCGTAGCCGATGACTTCGCGGATCGCCTCGACCGCCTTCAGGTTTTCCGCCACGCCCTTGGTGCCATGCGCCGGGCCGTAGCCGAAACGCGACTTGAACATGGTGAAGCCCTGGTCCAGGTATTTCTGCGCTTCGTCCTGCATGGCCTTGATGTCGGTGCGGTAGAGCTTGGAGTAGTAGCAGGGGATTTTTTCCTTGGTGCGGCCACCCAGCAGCTTGAACACGGGCTTGTTCACCGACTTGCCCAGGATGTCCCAGATCGCCAGGTCAACCGCCGATATGGCGGCCATGGTCACGCCCTTGCGACCCCAGGCGTGCGTGGCGCGGTACATGCGCTGCCACAGGTATTCGTAGTCCCAGGGGTCCTGGCCCAGCACCAGCGGCGTGAGGTATTGGTCGATGATGGCTTTGGCGATGTGCGGCGCCAGCGCCACATTGCCCAGGCCGATGATGCCGTCGTCGGTTTCAATCTCCACCACCGTCCAGGCATGGAAACGGAAGGTGCTCATGGTTTCCTTGTTGGAATAGAGCAGGTCCATGGCGTTGGAGCAGAAATTGCCTTGCGGTGGAACGGTCTTGCCTTTCCACTCGAACACGCGTGCGCGAACTGATTTGATTTTCATGATGACTCTTGGTGGGTAGTAAATGAAAGGTTGAAAGGGAGGCGCTTAAGCTGCGGGCGGTCGTCGGGCAGCACCCATGCGGCGGGCAATCTGGAAGGCATTGAAGGTGGCATTCACATCGGCCACGCCCTGGCCGGCAATGTCGTAAGCCGTGCCGTGGGCCGGGGTGGTGATGGGCACCGGCAGGCCGCCTTGCACCGTCACGCCCTTGGAAAAGCCCATGAGCTTGATGGCGATCTGGCCCTGGTCGTGGTACATGGTGACGATGGCCTGGTACTGGCCGTCACGCGCCTTCAGGAAGATGGTGTCGGCGGGGAAGGGGCCATCCACCGGAAAGCCGCTGGCGCGCAGTTCGCGCACGGCCGGCTCGATGATGTCGATCTCTTCGCGCCCGCAGACGCCGCCGTCACCGCCGTGCGGGTTGAAGGCCGCGACCGCGACTTTGGGGTGGGCGGTGCCGCTGGCCTGCAGCGACTGGTAGATCAAACGGGCTGCATCCACGATGCGTTCCTTGCTCAGCACGGACGCCGCATCCTTGAGCGGGATGTGCGATGACACGCGCGAGGTCCACAAGTCGCCCAGCGTGTTGAACTCGCAAAAATAGCCGGTCACGCCCAGGTACTCGGCAAAGTGGTGCAGCTCGTCTTCGTGCTTCAGGCCGCCCAGTTTCATGGCCTGTTTGTTGAGCGGTGCAAAACAGATGGCATCGACCTCGCCGCGTTTGGCGCCGTCCATGCAGAGGTCGAGCACCTGCAGCACCGACGCGCCGCAGGCCGCCTGCGCCTGGCTGCGCTGTACCTGCTCCGGGCCAATGGTGTCCACGGCGAGGAAGGCCGGCAGGTGCTGATCGGGGCGCGTGCGCACTTCGGCCAGGCTGGTGACGGGTTGCGTGGCCACGGTCTGCTTTGCCGTGGCCTGGCCGTCCTGCCAGAGCCAGGGGTCGCCCACCAGCACGATGTTGGCGCCGTCCGTGATGCCGGGCTGGCTCAGCAGCCGCGCGATCAGCTCGGGGCCAATGCCGGCGGCGTCGCCCAGTGTCAGGGCAATGACGGGTGTCTTTGTCGGTGTCTGTTGTTGGTTCATGGGTTCAGTCCAGTTTGATGTTTTTCTTGGCGATCAGGTCGCCATAGCGTTTGTTTTCAGCCGCGTGAAACTGCGCAAACTGGGCCTGCGTCATGGGCGTAAGGTCGGCGCCTATGGCCCCCAGCCGGGCTTGCGTCTCAGGCATGGCCAGCACCTTGGAGACTTCGGCATAGACGCGGTCCTGCACCGCCTTGGGCGTCGAGGCCGGCATGTAAATGCCGTACCAGGCGCTCATTTCCACCCCTTTGAGGCCGGCTTCTGCCATGGTGGGCACATTGGGCAGTTGCGGATTGCGTTTGGCGCTGGCCACGGCCAGGGCCTTGATGCGGCCGTTCTTCACCTGGCCGATCACCGACGGCATGGTGTCAAAACTCATTTGCACCTGGCCGCCGACCAGGTCGACCAGCGCCGGGCCGCTGCCGCGGTAGGGGATATGGGTGATGAAGACACCGGCCTTGTCCTTGAACAGCTCGGCCGCGATGTGCTGGGTGCTGCCGGCGCCACTGGTGGCGTAATTGAGCCTGCCGGGCTGGCTCTTGGCCAGCTGGATCAGCGACTGGACCGAATCAGCCGGCACCGAGTTGTTGAGCACCAGTACATTGGGCACGGCGCCGACAAAGACCACGGGCACCAGGTCCTTGTTGTTGTCGTAGCCGAGCTTGAGCAGATGCGGCGCAATCGCGTGCGCGGTGGAGACGCCCATCACCATGGTGTGGCCATCGGTGGCCTTGGCCGTCAGATCGGCGGCCAGCGTGTTGGACGCGCCCGGGCGGTTTTCCACCACCACCGGCTGTTTGAGCAGCGGGCCCAGCCGGTCGGCCACGGCACGGGCCATGGCGTCGGTGCCGCCGCCGGGGGCCGAGCCGACCAGGATGCGCACCGGCTTGGTCGGCCATTCCTGGGCAAAGGCATGGGTTTGGCTGGCCAGCGCGCAGGCGGCCAGCAGCAGGGCGGGGAAGAGTTTCATGATTTGTCTCCGGCTCTCTTGTTGTGAACTAATGCCTTGATGGTAGGGACGGTAACTGTTAACGTAAATTCAAAATATATGATTGTTTGATAATCATTGGTTATCAGTTTCGGTGCCCGGAAATTGACCTGCCGAATGTCTGCATCCACCCTGGGCGTCCGCCATGAACACCCCCAACCCGATTTCCCAATTGCTCAACCGCCTGCGCATCCGGCAGGTGGCCTTAATTAATGTTGGCTGTGGGGTGCACGGTACTCTGCGCAAGGCGCCCGCCGAGCTGGGCATGACGCAACTGGCGGCTGCCAAGATGATCCAGGCGCTGGAGTCAGCCCTCGGCCAGCGCCTGTTTGAACGGGTCGGGGCGGGCCCGCGCGCGGCCCGTAGTCCAACGCCGCGATGAGCTTGTCCGCAGCCGGGTGAGCCATCGCGCGGCGGGTGGTGGTGAAGAGGAGGCAACTGCCTGTCAGTTTTTCAGTTGCAGCTTCGGGATCAGCTGTTTGAAAGAGGCGTTGTCGCGCTCCATGGTGGTGCGGAAAGCGGCGGCGTCGGCATAGGCCCAGCCCAGGTTGGCCTTGGCCAGCGTCTCGCGAAATGCAGGGTCGTTCGCTGCCTGGCGGCTGACGTCGCGCAGCAAATCGATCACCTCGCTCGGCGTATTCTTCGGCGCGGCCAGACCCCGCCAGACTTCCACTTTCAGATCGATGCCGCTTTCCTTCAGAGTGGGCACCTTTTCAAACACGCCGCCCCAGCGCTGGTCGGACATGATGGCCAGCGTCTTGAGCTTGCCGGCCGCCACATACTGCGATACCTCTCCCGGGCTGACGGCCAAGGCATCTATATGGCCGCCAAGCAGCGAGATCACCGCCGGGGCCGCACCGGAAAATGGCACATTGCTGAATTTGACCTGGGCCTTGTCTTCCAGCGAGGCCGCGGCCAGATGCCAGATCGAGCCCTGGCCCCCATTGCCCACCTTGACCTCGCCGGGATTTTTGCGGGCGTAGGCCAGGAACTCACCAATCGTGTTCCAGGGCGCATTGGCCGACACCGTGATGGCAGAGGGGTCGGCGTTCAGGCGGGCGATGGGTGTGAAATCGTCGATCGAAAACCTGACGTTGTTGATATACGGCACGATGGTCAGTTCCGAAATCAGGATGGCGAGCTTGTATCCGTCGGGCTTAGCGCTGGCGACGTCGCCCATGCCGATGGCGCCACTGGCCCCCGGCTTGTTGATCACGGTGAGCGGCTGCTGCGGCAGGTACTTGCGCGCGGCCTCGGCAAAGGCTCTTCCGACCACATCGGTGCCGCCTCCGGCCGTGACGGGAACAATGATCTCGATCGGCCGCGAGGGGTAGGTTTGCGCGGCGGCGGGCAAGGACATCGCTGCAAGCAGGATGCACCAGACTGGCAGGAATGCTGCGATTCTTGAGCCGAGGCTGCGGGCCTGCGTGGCGCGACGGTGATACGGTTTCATGGGTTTGTCTCCAGCTGTTATTAAATGAAGGGTGAACTTGGGAATGCCTGATGGTGAGGACTCAGATTGGTCACGTAAATTGAAAATGCATGATTGTTTGATAATCTGCAGTTATCAATGAAATCCCACGTCATTTACCCATCGCTTGCGTTCGCCCCCGCCATGAGCAACCCCAATCCCAATCCCAATACCATTCCCCAATTGCTTAACCGTCTGCGCATGCGCCAGGTGGCTCTGATCCTGGCGGTGGGTGAGCACGGCACCTTGCGCAAGGCCTCGGCCGAGTTGGGCATGACGCAGCCGGCGGCCACCAAAATGATTCAGGAACTGGAGTCGGCGCTGGGCCAGCGCCTGTTTGAGCGGGTCGGGCGCGGGCAGAAGCTCACCGCAGCGGGCAGCAGCGTGCTGGGCTACTTTCGCGGCATGCGTGGCTCGATGGAGTCGATGACGCGCGAGCTGGCCGAGCTGCAGCTGGGCAGTTCCGGGCGGCTCTCGGTGGGCACCATCATGGCACCGTCGCCGACCTTGCTGACCAACGCCATCATTGCGCTCAAGCAGGCCTACCCCTTGCTGTCGATTGACATCACGATGGACACCAGCGACCGCTTGCTGGAGCTGCTGCGCGAGGGCGAGCTGGACGTAGCGATTGGCCGTATGCGTGATGAACACAGGCAGGACTACAGCTTTACCGCGCTGGAGAACGAGGCGCTCTCGGTGGTGGTAGGCGTGCACCACCCGCTGGGCAGCAAGAAATCGGTACCGTTCATCAGCCTGCAGGGCTACCCCTGGATCTTGCAGCCCACCGGCAGCCCGATGCGCGAGGTGCTGGACCAGGAGTTCCGCATGCTGCAGATGCCGGCGCCCAGGGGCCTGATCGAAACGGCCTCCATCCTGACCACAACCGACCTGATCGACAAGACGGACATGATCGCGGTCATGCCCGAATCAATTGCGGGCACCTATGCCCAACACGGCCTGCTCAAGGTCTTGCCCTGCGATATCCGGCACAAGATGGAGTCGTTTGGCTCCATCACCCGCAAGGACCGGCCGCTGAGCGAGGCGGCGCAGTTTTTCCTCTCGGCGCTGCACCGGAGCGAGCCTTCATCGCCGCGCTGATGAAGGCTTGCAGGCGCTATTGTTTTGATAGCTACTAGCGACCGTCCCTTGCGGGCTGGCAGCCAGTTTCATTTGAGAAGCTCGGGGGCTGCGAGCTAATCTCGGTTGGACATTTTTAGCCAGACAGGCCTTTAGCCCAATCAGTACGGGTGCAGTGTGCTATCAAAATAATAGCGTACTGCGCCCGTACCGCCACTTTACTTGCCGGGCTGCCAGCCGCCGCCCAGCGACTGGATCAAGGCCACGGCGGTGGTTTGGCGGTCGGCCATGGCCTGCACCAGCGCGCGGCGTGCGCTCAGCGCGGTGGCCTGGGCGGTGATGACCTCGGTGTAGCTGACCTGGCCGCTGCGGTAGCGGTTGAGCACCTGCTGCTCCACCTGGTCGGCGGCCAGCGAGGCCTGGCGGCGCAAGTCCTGCTGGGTCAGCAGCACGCGGGTGGCGGCCAGCTGGTCTTCGGCCGCCTGAAAGGCGGCGAGCACGGTTTGCCGGTAGCGCGCCACCGCCTGCGCGTGCGCGGCCTCGCTGCCTTCCACGCGAGCGCCGGTGGCGCCGGCGTTGAAAAGCACCTGCACGGCCGACAGGCCGATCGACCAGACGCTGCTGGAGGCACTGAACAGGTCGGCCACACGGCTGGCGCCGAAACCATAAGACGCGCTCAAGGCGAGGCTGGGGTAGTAGGCGCTTTTGGCGATGCCGATCTGCTCGTTGGCCGCGGCGACGCGGCGCTCGGCGGCGGCAATGTCCGGCCGGCGCTGCAGCAGCGTGGAGGGCAGGCCGACGGGAACTTCGGGCACCACGGGGTTCCAGGCCGCCGGCGCCAGCGAGAAATTGCCGGGCGCCTCGCCGGTCAGCACGGCGATGGCGTGTTCGAGCTGGGCGCGCTGGCGCACCAGCCCGGCCTCGTCGGCCTGCGCATTGGCCAGCTGCGTCTGGGCCTGCAGCACGTCGGTTTTGGCGGCGATGCCGGCGGCATAGCGGTTTTGCGTGATCTCCAGGGTGCGCTGGTAACCTGCAATGGTGCTTTCGAGCAGCGCCTTTTGTGCATCGGTCTGGCGCAGCGACAGGTAGTTGGCCGCCAACTCGCCCTGGGCCGACAGCCTGGCCGAGGCCAGGTCGGCCGCGCTGGCCTGGGCGCCGGCCGTGGCGCTGTCGACTGCGTGGCCCAGCCGGCCCCAGACATCGGGCTCCCAGCTGCCGCCTATGCTGAGCTGGTAGTTGTTGCCGATGCGCCCGCCCGTGCTGGCGCCGCCGCTGCGCGAACGGCTGGCGCCGCCGTCAAGCGTGACCGAAGGAAAGAGCGAGGCCCGCTGCTCGCGCACCAGAGCGCGCGCCTGGGCATAGGCGGCCACGGCGGCGGCCACGTTCTGGTTGGACACCTCCACGCGAGATGCGAGCTGGTCAAGCACCGGATCGCCAAACAGCGACCACCACGGGCCGCGCTCCAGCGCGTCTGCGGGCGCGGCGGGCACCCAACCTGCGGCCTCTTTGAAGGTGCTGACATCGGTCGTGGCCGGGCGCTGGTAGGCAGGGCCGACGGCGCAGCCTGTGACGGACAAGACCAGCAGGGTCAGCGCTGCAGCGCTGAAAAGGGAAGGGGCGGAACTTGGGCGCATGGCTTGACTCATTGCGGTTGCAGCGGGCTACCCGCGGATGGTTCATGGAACGATGGCGCATCGGGATGGCGGCTCAACTGGCGCTCGGACGGGCTGCGGCGGCGTAGCTTGTCCATCAGCACATACACCACCGGCGTGCTCAGCAGCGTGAGCAGCTGGCTGGCGATCAGCCCGCCGATGATGGCGATGCCCAGCGGGCGGCGCAGCTCGGCGCCTTCGCCAAAGCCTATGGCCAGCGGCAGGGCGCCCAGGATGGCGGCCAGCGTGGTCATCAGGATGGGGCGAAAGCGCAGCAGGCAGGCCTCGCGCACGGCCTGCGTGGCGGTGAGGCCGCGCGCGCGTTCGGCTTCCAGTGCGAAGTCGATGATCAGGATGGCGTTTTTCTTGACGATGCCGATCAGCAGGAAAATGCCGATCAGCGCGATGATGGAGAAGTCCAGCTTGAACATCAGCAGCGCCAGCACCGCACCCACGCCGGCCGAGGGCAGGGTGGAGAGCACCGTGACGGGATGCACCAGGCTTTCGTAAAGAATGCCGAGCACGATGTAAATCACCACCAGCGCGGCCAGGATCAGCAGCGGCTGCTGGCCTTGCGACTGCTGGGCATCTCTGGCCGAGCCGGCAAAACTGCCGCGCACATTGTTGGGCAGGCCGATCTCGGCTTCCGCCTGCTTCACGGCGGCCTGCGCATCGCTGAGCGTGCTGCCCTCGGCCAGGTTGTAGGAGATCGTGGTGGAGAGCTCGCCATCCTCGTGGCTGACCGATGCGGCCTTGGCGCTCTCGCTGAAACGCGCAATGGCTGACAGCGGCACCATGGTGGTGGGCGCCGAACTCAGGGCCTGGCCGCTGGACGGGTCGCGCAGCGCCGGGTTCACCGGGATGGTGGATGTCGTGGGCGTGGCCGGCGTGGTGCCGCTGCCGCTTCCACCGGTGTTTTTTGCCGGGACGTAGATGTCCTTGAGCGACTCGGGGCTGCGGGTGAAGCGCGGCGCCACTTCCATGACCACGTGGTACTGGTTCAACTCGGCATAAATGGTGGCCACCTGGCGCTGGCCAAAGCCGTTGTACAGCGCGTTGTCCACGTCGCGTGAGCTGACGCCCATGCGCGCGGCGCTGTCTTTGTCGACCGCGATCATGGTCTCGACACCGTTTTCCTGCTGGTCGGTGTCGACATCGATCAAGGCCTTTTGAAGCTTCATCTGGTCGGCCAGGCGCGTAGCCCAGACGCGCAGGTCGTTGGTACTGTCGCTTTTAAGCGTGTACTGGTAGGTCGAGTTGCTCTGGCGCCCGCCGCCGCGCAGGTCCTGCACCGGGTTGAGAAAGAGGGTCACGCCGGTGACCTTGGCCAGTTGCGGACGCAGCCGGGTGATGACGGCCTGGCCGGACTCGGTGCGTTGCGCCACGGGCTTGAGGTTGATGAACATGAAGCCGCCCCCGGCGCGCGAGCCGCCGGTAAAGCCCACCACCGTGTCCACCGCCGGGTCGCGCCGGATGATGTCGACCAGTTCCCTGAGCTTGCCCTGCATGGCTTGGAAGGAAATACTGCGGTCGGCGCTCAGGCCGCCATTGATTTGCCCGGTGTCCTGCTGCGGGAAAAAGCCCTTGGGCGCCTTCATATACAGATAGACGTTGAGCGCGACGACGGCCAGCAGAATCAGCATCACCAGCCCCTTGCTGGCCAGCGCCCAGTCCAGGCTCACTTCGTAGGTGCGATGCACGCGCAGATAGGCATTTTGAAACCAGCGCGGTATCCATCCGAAGCGCCCGGGCGGCTTGTCATGAATGCCTTCGTGGGTGGGCTTGAGCAGCCAGGCGCACATCATGGGCGTGGTGGTCAGTGAAATCAGCAGCGAAATCAGCACCGCGACCGACAGCGTGACGGCGAATTCGCGAAACAGCCGCCCCACCTGCCCGCCCATGAAAAGCAGGGGAATGAACACCGCCACCAATGACAGGCTGATGGACAGCACCGTGAAGCCGACTTCGCGCGCGCCCAGCAGCGCGGCCTTGAAGCGGTCCATGCCGGCTTCGATGTGGCGGCTGGTGTTTTCCAGCACCACGATGGCGTCGTCCACCACAAAGCCGGTGGCCACCGTGAGCGCCATCAGGCTCAGGTTGTTCAGGCTGAAGCCCAGCAAATACATCACGCCGAAGGTACCCAGCAGCGAAACGATGGTGGCCACGGCCGGAATGACGGTGGCGCGCGCGCTGCGCAGGAAAGCGCTAACCACCAGCACCACCAGCGCAATCGAGATTAGCAGCGTCAGTTCAATTTCGCGCAGCGATCGGCGTATGGAATTGGTGCTGTCCGAGGCCACCTGCAACTGCACGTCTTGCGGCAGCTGGGCCTGCAGCTCGGGCAGCAGCGCACGCACGCCGTCCACCGTGTCAATCACGTTGGCGCCGGGCTGGCGCGTGATCAGCACGATGACAGCCGGGCTGCCGTTGAACAGGCCCAGGGTGTTGATGTTCTCCACGCCATCAACGACTTCGGCCACATCGCTCAGCCGTATCGCGGCGCCATTGCGCCAGGCCACCACCAGGCCGCGGTAATCGGCCGCCTTGAGTCCGCCCGTGGTCGTGTTGGCGCCCGAGTAAATCTGCAGGCGCTGGCCGTTGCCTTCAATCGCGCCCTTGGGCCGGTTGGCGTTGGAGGCCTGCAGGGCGGCCCGCACATCTTCCATGCTGACGCCGTAGCGGTTGAGCGCAAACGGGAGCAGCTCGACGCGCACGGCGGGCAGCGAACCGCCGCCCAGCTCCACATCGCCCACGCCCGGCACCTGGGCGATTTTTTGCTGCACCACATTTGACACTTCGTCGTAGATCTGTCCCGGCGAGCGGGTTTTGGAGGTGAGCGCCAGGATGATGACCGGCGCCGAAGCCGGATTGGCCTTGCGGTAGGTCGGGTTGCTGCGCAGCGTGGCCGGCAGGTCCGCGCGCGAGGCATTGATGGCGGCCTGCACTTCGCGCGCGGCGGCATCGATGTTGCGGTTCAGGTCAAACTGCAGGCTGACGCGGGTCTGCCCATTGCTGCTGTTGGACGTTATTTCGTTGACGCCGGCAATCACGCCCAGCCGCCGCTCCAGCGGCGTGGCGACGCTGGTAGCCATGGTCTCGGGGCTGGCGCCGGGCACCGCCGCGTTGACCGAGATGACGGGAAAGTCGACCTGCGGCAGGGGGGAGACCGGCAGCACGAAGAACGCGCCTATGCCGGCCAGGGCGAGGCCTATGGTCAGGAGGACGGTGGCTACCGGGCGGCGGACGAAGGGCTCGGAGAGGTTCATTTTTGCCCCCCTTGTTTTCCGCCTAGTGCTGGTCTTTTTGAGGTCGGAGGCCGGGACTCGCCCCGGCGGGCGAGGCACTTTTCTTTGCTTCGCCAAAGAAAAGTACCCAAAAGAAAGGCGACCCGCAGTCTGGGTCCCCTGCGCTTCGCTACGGGGCACCTTGCGGTGCTCGGTCCAGGCGGGGTCTCGTGCAAACTCGCTTCGCTCAGACAAGCACGAGCCCTGATCCGCCTGGCCCTGCGCTCCTCAGCCCAGCCAGAACGGGGTGGGAAAGAAATACCAACAGCCGAACTCCGCAAGTACGCGCTTTGGCGCGTACTTGTTTTGGTGTTTGTATTTGGTATCCGTTTTTTTGCCTGTCCCGTCCTGGCTGGGCTGAGCAGCGCAGATGGAGGCGGGATCAGGGCCGCAGTTGTTTGAGCGAAGCGAGTTCTGCGGACCCCCGCCGGAATCGAGCAGCGCAGGTTGCCTGGAGCGAAGCGCAAGGACCCAGACTGCGGGTCGCCTTCTCTTTGCTTACTTTCTCTTGGCGAAGCAAGAGAAAGTGAGTCGCCCGCCGGGGCGAGACCCGGCCTCTGCCTCAAAACTAGCCTGCAGCAATCATCGGACAGACGCCTCACACCGAAACCTCACTCTTCCGCTTCCGCCCAAACCTCCGCCCCATCCGATCAAACGCCAGGTAAATCACCGGCGTCGTGAACAGCGTCAACACCTGGCTCACGATCAGCCCGCCAAAAATCGAAAGCCCGAGCGGCTGGCGCAGCTCGGCGCCTTCACCCCATCCCAGCATCAGCGGCACGGCCGCAAACAGCGCCGCCAGCGTGGTCATCAGGATGGGCCGGAAGCGCAGCAGGGCCGCCTGGTGGATGGCCTCCTGCGCCGACTTGCCCTGGCTGCGCTCGGCGTCAATCGCGAAGTCAATCATCATGATGGCGTTCTTCTTCACGATGCCGATCAACAGGATGATGCCGATGATGCCGATCACCCCGAGGTCGGAGCCGCTCATCATCAGTGCCAGCAACGCACCCACGCCGGCCGAGGGCAGCGTCGAGAGAATCGTCAGCGGGTGGATATAGCTTTCATAGAGCACACCCAGCACGATGTAGACGCAGATGACGGCCGCCAGGATCAGCCACAGCTGGTTGGACAGGGACGACTGGTAGGCCCCGGCCGCGCCCAGGAAGGTCATGGTCACGCTGGCCGGCATGGCGATGTCCTTGGCCGCCTGCTTGATCTCATCGACCGCCTTGCCCAGCGAGACGCCGGGCGCGGTGTCAAAGCCCAGCGTGGTCGCCGGGTACTGGGCCACATGGGTGATTTGCAGGGGCGCGGGCCGTTCGGTGATGGTGGCAATCGCCGAGAGCGGCGTCGTGCTGCCGGAGCCGGTTTTCAGCTGCAGCTCGCCCAGCGAGGCCGGCGTCGTCAGCTGGTCGGGCATGGCTTCGAGGATCACGCGGTACTGGTTGGTCTCGGTGAAGATGGTCGAGACAATGCGCTGGCCGAAGGCGCTGTAGAGTGCGTCGTCAATCGATGAGGTGGTGATGGCAAGGCGCGACGCGGTGTCGCGGTCCACCGTGATGTAGGCGCCGGCACCGCTGGAGCCCGCATCGGAGGCCACGTTGCGCACGCCGCCCAGTGTCTGCATGCGCTGCGCGAGCCGGGTGGCCCATTGCACCACCGTGGCGTTGTCCGCACCCTCCAGCGACACGCGGAACTGCGTCGGGCCGGTCTCGGCATCGATCGTCAAATCCTGCGTGGGCTGCAGGTAGAGCGTCACGCCCGCGACCTGGCCCACACGCGCCTTCAGCCGGGCCATGGTTTCCTGCTGGCTGTCGGCGCGGCCGGGCTTGAGGTTGATCAGCATGCGGCCGGTGTGCAGCATGGTGTTGTTGGCGGCGTCCACCCCGATGAAGGAGCTCAGCGTATCGACATCGGGGTCTTCCAGGATGGCCTGGGCCGCCGCCTGCTGCAGATCGGCCATGCGCGCATATGAGACCGACTGCGCGGTTTCAATGCGGGCCTGCAGCTGGCCGGTGTCCTGCGTGGGAAAGAGGCCTTTGGGAATCAGCACATAGAGCAGCACCGTCAGCAGCAAGGTGGCCAGCGCCACCAGCAAGGTGGCGCCCTGGTGCTTGAGCACCCAGCTCAGCCAGCGGTCGTAGCGGGCAATGACCCGGTCAATCAGCGCCTGCAACCAGGCCCCGGTCTTGCTGCCCTGGCCTTCGGGAATGTGCCTGAGCCATCGTGCCGACATCATGGGCACCAGCGTGAGGGAAACCACCGCCGAGATCAGGATGGTGATGGCCAAGGTGACGGCGAACTCGCGGAACAGGCGCCCCACGACATCGCCCATGAAGAGCAGTGGAATCAGCACCGCAATCAGCGAGACGGTCAATGAAATGATGGTGAAACCGATCTGCGTCGCGCCCTTGATGGCGGCGGCCATGGGTTCCTCTCCCCCCTCGATGTAGCGCGAGATGTTTTCAATCATCACGATGGCGTCGTCCACCACGAAGCCGGTGGCAATCGTCAGCGCCATCAGGCTGAGGTTGTTCAGGCTGTAGCCCAGCAAATACATGGCGCCGCAGGTGCCGATCAGCGAGATAGGCACGGCCAGGCTGGCAATCACCGTGGCGCGCACGCTGTGCAAGAACACAAAAATGACCAGGACCACCAGCAGCACGGCCAGCACCAGTTCGATCTCGACGTGCAGCACCGAGGCGCGTATGCCGGTGGTGCGGTCGCTCAGCACCTCGACCTTGAGCGCGTCGGGCAGGCCGGACTGCAGTTCGGGCAGCCGTTGCTTGATGGCGTCCACCGTGGCGATCACGTTGGCACCGGGCTGGCGCTGCACGTTCAGGATGATGGCGGGTTTCAGGCCGCTCCAGGCGCCGAGCTTGATGTTCTCGGCGCTGTCAACGACCTGCGCCACGTCCTTCACCCGCACCGCCGCACCGTTGCGGTAGGCAATGATGAGGTTGTTGTAGTCAGCCGCGGCCAGCAACTGGTCATTGGCGTTGATGCTGTAGGCGCGGGTCGGCCCGTCAATGCTGCCCTTGGCGCCGTTGGCATTGGCGGCCGAGATGGCCGTGCGCAGCGAGTCGAGCGCCAGCCCGTAAGAAGCCAGGGCGCGGGTGTCCGCCTGGATGCGTACCGCCGGACGCTGGCCGCCGCTGAGCGACACCAGGCCGACACCGCTCACTTGGCTGATCTTCAGCGCCAGCCGGGTGTTGACGAGGTTCTGCACTTCCGTCAGCGGCATGGTGTCGGAGGTGATGGCCAGGGTGAGCACCGGCGCATCGGCTGGGTTCACCTTGGCGTAAATGGGGGGCGCCGGCAGGTCGGCCGGCAGCAGCGAGCCCCCGGCGTTGATGGCCGCCTGCACTTCCTGCTCGGCCACGTCCAGCGTGAGCCCCAGCCCAAACTGCAGGGTTACGATGGACACGCCCGCGGCACTGTTCGAGCTCATGCGCTGCAGCCCGGCCATCTGGCCGAACTGGCGCTCCAGCGGCGCCGTCACGGTTTGCGCCATGACCTCGGGGCTGGCGCCGGGGTAGAGCGTCTGGACCTGGATCGTCGGGTAGTCCACCTGCGGCAGGGCCGACAGCGGCAGGAACTTGAAGCCGACCAGGCCCGCGAGCACGATGGCCACCATCAGCAGCGAGGTTGCCACCGGGCGGAGGATGAAGGGACGTGACGGGCTCATGGCGTGATGCTGCTTGGGGGTTGTTGGCGCGCAGGCGGCTCAACCGGGTGCCGGTTCATGAGCCCTCGGCTTGCGAAGCAGGGCGCCGGCGGCGCGGACTGGAGGCATAGTCCGCAGGCGCGTCGGCTGCGGCGGATGCCGATGCCGATCCGCTAGGTGCGGGCGCCGTGCCCGTCGCGCCGGGGCGCTGGCGCTTGCCGCCTGCGCCACCGCCTGCGCCACCGCCTGCGCCTGCGCCTGCGCCGCCCGGCTGGTCACCGGGCAAGACGATCTTGGCGCCGTCCTTCAGACGGTCCGCGCCCTCGGTGATGACGCGCTCGCCCGCCTGCAGGCCGGAACTGATGATCACTTTGTCGATGGTCGCCTGGCCGCGCTGCACGGGCCTGAGGCTGACGGTCCGCTCGGCGCCGTTCACCACATAGACATAATCGCCGGTGCTGCCATGGCGCAGGGCGGTCACCGGCACCACCACGGCGTTCTCAATGGTTTTGACCAGCAGCTGCACATTGACGAACTGGCTGGGAAAGAGCGCCAGCTGGTTGTTGGCAAAGCGTGCCTTGGCCTTGACCGTGCCGGTCGTCGTGTCGACCTGGTTGTCCAGCGAGGAAAACACGCCGGTGTCCAGCGTGGCCGAGCGCGTCCGGTCGAGCGCGCTGACCTTCATGGCGATGCCGCCGCCGGCGTTTTGCTGCAACTCGCCGGCCTGGTCCTGGGGAATCGCAAACACCACGTCAATCGGGCTGAGCTGCGTAATGAGGGCAATGCCGTTGGCATCGCTACTGCTCACCACATTGCCCACGTCCACCGTGCGCAGGCCGACGCGCCCGCTCACGGGCGCCACCACGCGGGTGTAGGCCAGGTTCAGGCGGGCCATGCCTTCGGCGGCCTTGTCGACCACGACCGTTCCTTCGAGCTGCTTGACCAGCGCGGCCTGGGTGTCCACCTCTTGCCGGGCGATCGAGTCCTGCTCCAGCAGGGTCTTGAAGCGCTGCAGGGTGACCCGGGCGCTGTCGAGTTGCGCTTCGTCGCGCTGGCGTTGGCCGGTGGCCTGCATCAAGGCCATTTCAAACTGACGCGGGTCTATGGTGGCCAGCAGGTCGCCGGCGCGCACCATCTGGCCTTCCTTGAACAGCACTTTCTCCATCACGCCGGACACCTGGGGGCGCACCTTCACGGTGGCCTGCGGGGTGACCGTGCCCAGCGCTTCCAGAATCACCGGGATGCTGCTTCGCTCTGCGGTGGCCACACCGACCGTGGTGGCCGGTGCATTGCGCCGGCCGGCCTGGCCACCGGGACCGCCCGGGCCGGCGGCGGTGCTGGCCGGGTCCGCAGATGGATGGGTCAGGCGCCAGGCCAGCCAGCCGGTGCCGGCGAGCGCCAGAACGGCCACCAGGGCGCCAATGATGGACGCGCGGCGGCTCAAACGTTTACGGGGAGAAATATCGGCGCCGGTTTGCGGCGTTTCGGCTTTCGGGTCCATCAGCTGTCCTTGTTGCCAGCCACGGTAAACGGCGTACCGCAGCATTTATTGTGTTTGATGGGGTGGGTCATATGCGGGGCTGGCCGGGTGCCGGGCATGGCTCAATCCGTACTCACCCGGCGTTCAATAATTATCACCACAACACTGTGGGGACAGGTATACGGCTTGAAAGAGCGACGTAAACGTCCGGTAAAGAGCGCTGGCCGCCCGCCGCTAAAAAACGGCCCTCAGTGGAGGTGCTTAAGGGGGCTTTGTTTGCTATCTTTTTGATAGCGTATTGCGCTCGTGCCGATTGGGCTGGTGCCGTATCTGGCAATAAGAAGGAGAGAAAAGGCGGCGTGACGGGCTTGGTCAGGCCCGGTCAAGCCAGATCAGCGCAGCAAGGCCGCAACTTCCCCATAAGCCGGAATGCCGTCAATCGCGCCGTGCCGGGTCACTGACAGCGCCGCCGCGGCATTGGCCCATTCCATGGCAATGGCCAGCGTTTGGCCACGGGCGAGCGCCGCCGCCAGCGCGCCGGTGAAGGTGTCGCCAGCGCCTATGGTGTCGCGCACGGTCATGCTGCGGCCCGCCAGCGCGACCGGAGCTTGCCCTGTTTGGTACAGCCGGCAACCGGTCGCGCCCAGCGTGACCAGCACCGCGCCAACGCCCTGTGTCAGTAAATGCTGGGCCGCGTCATCGACAGAGCCCGAATGCGCTGGCCCTGCGAGCTGGAGCAACTCGCTTTCATTGGGTGTCAGCACATCCACCAGCGCCAGCAAGGCGTCGGGCAGGGCGCGCGCGGGGGCTGGGTTCAACAGGGTGATGGCATTGGCCTTACGCGCCAGTTGAAAGGCCTGCAGCGTGGCTTCTACGGGCACTTCGCACGAGGCCATGACGACGCGGCAGTTGGCCAGCAGGGCGGCTGCGGCCTGCACCTGCGCTGCGCCCAGGCCGGCGCCGGCACCGGGATGGACGGCAATGCTGTTGTCGCCGTCGTCATAGACCAGGATTTGCGCCACGCCGCTGCGCTCGCCAGGGGCCTGCTCGACATGCTCGGTGGCAATGCCTTCGGCGTGCCACAAATCCATGCCCATGCGGCCGAAATCGTCGTCGCCGATGCGCGCGATCAGCGCCACGCTTGCGCCCTGGCGTGCCGCCGCGACGGCGGCGTTGCTGCCCTTGCCGCCGGGGCTGATGCTAAAAGAGCGGGCCATCAGCGTCTCGCCGCGGGCGATGGGGCGCGCCACCTGCGAAATCAGGTCGGCATTCCAGCTGGCCACGCAGACTACGTCGGCCATCAGGCTGCCCTTTTGCCGCTGGCGGCATCGAACCAGTGCACGCATCCGTCGCGTGGGCGCAGGGCAACCTGGTCTGCCGGTCGCGCGTTGACGCGGCTGTGCACCGTGGCGAGCAACTGCTGCTCGCCCAGCCGGCACGACAACATGGTGTCGGCGCCGGCGAACTCCACCACCTCCAGCGTGACAGGCCATGCGCCCGGCGTGCCTGAAGGAACGATCTCGAGGTGCTCGGGACGCACGCCGACGATGCACTCTGCGGGTACCGCCGCGGGCACGGCGTCCAGGCTGCCGCTGCCGGCCAGGCTCACGCCGTTCGCGCTGCGCTGGCCGGGCATCAGGTTCATGGCCGGCGAGCCGATGAAGGTCGCGACGAAGGTGTTGACGGGGCGGTCGTAGAGCTCGGGCGGGGTGCCGGTCTGCTCGACGATGCCGTCGCGCAGCACCACGATGCGGTCGGCCATGGTCATGGCCTCGATCTGGTCGTGTGTCACGTAAATCGAGGTGGCGCCCAGGCGCTGGTGCAGCGCACGGATTTCGGTGCGCATCTGCACGCGCAGCTTGGCGTCCAGATTGGACAGCGGCTCGTCGAACAAAAAGACCGCCGGGTCGCGCGCCATGGCCCGCCCCATGGCGACGCGCTGGCGCTGGCCGCCCGAGAGCTGGCGCGGGTAGCGGTCCAGCAGCTTGTCCAGGCCGAGAATGCGCGCCGCCTCGGCCACCTTGGTGCGTATGGTTTGCGGCTCCACCTTGCTGATCATCAGGCCGAAGCCCATGTTCTGGTCCACCGTCATGTGCGGGTACAGCGCATAGTTCTGGAACACCATCGCAACATCGCGCTCCCTGGGCGGCAGCGCGTTGACGACCTTGCCGCCTATCACGATGTCGCCGCTGGTCGGCTGGTCCAGGCCCGCGACCATGCGCAGCAGCGTTGACTTGCCGCAGCCGCTGGGCCCGACGAAGACCACGAACTCCTTGTCGTTGATCGCGATGTCGACGTCACGAATGACCTTGACTTCACCAAAGTCCCTGCGAATATTCTTGAGTTGAATCGAAGCCATGATTAACCGCCTTTGACGCCGCCGGCCGTGAGGCCGCCAACGATTTCTTTTTGAATGACAAGGGTCAGCAGCAGCACCGGCGCGGTGACCAGCAGCGCCGCCGCGGCCAGCGGCCCCCAGGCGATCTGCTCGAAGGTCAGCACGTTGTAGATCGCCACCGGCAAGGTGCGCGTGGCGCGGCCTGCCAGCACCGCACCGAACACAAAGTTGTTCCAGGAGAAGATGAAGGCCAGGATCGCCGCCACCGTGATGCCGGGGCGGGCCAGCGGCATCGCCACATAGCGAAAGCGCTGCCAGGTGCTGCAGCCATCCATCAAGGCGGCTTCTTCAAGCTCGCCGGGCAGGGTTTCAAAGTAGCCCGAGACGATGTAGACGATGATGGGCAGCGTGATCACCATGTGCGTGATGATGATGGGCGTGAGCGTGCCGGTCAGGCCCAGCGCCTGGAACAAGGTGAAAAGTGGAATCAAAAAGCTGATCGCCGGCGTCATGCGCGCTATCAAAATCAGCAGCAGCAGCTTGCGTGCCTTGAGCCGCGCAATGCCGTAGGCGGCCGGTACGCCGATGGCCAGCGCCAGCAGCGTTGCCAGGCCCGATACCGTCACGCTGTTCAGAAAGTAGCTGAAGAAGGGCGTGCCTTCGAACACCGCGCGGAAATTGGCCAGCGTCGTGCTGCTGGGGATGAACACCGGCGGGTAGGCCAGGTTGTCGGTCTCGGTCTTCATCGACAGCGACAGCATCCACAGAAACACCGACGCTGCCGGCGTTACCAGCACCAGCACCAGGAAGGTCAGACCGATCCGGTCGAGCAGTTTTTTCATGATGTCAATCGTTCCATTTGGAGCGCTCGCGCATCCAGAACAGGGTCAGCGACAAGGCCACCACGATCACGAAGAACACCACCACCACGGCCGAAGCCTTGCCGACCTGGTAGAACGAGAACGCCTGCAGGTAGAGGTAGAGGTTGATGGTCTCGGAGGCGGTTCCGGGGCCGCCTTGCGTGATGACGTAGATGGTGTCGAAGGTCTTCAGCGCATCGATCAGCCGCACCACCGCCGCAATCATGATGAAAGGCAGGATCATCGGCAGCGTGATGTGGCGAAAGGTCTGCCAGCGGCTTGCGCCTTCCATATAGGCGGCTTCGAAGGGGTCGACCGGCAGCGATGCCAGGCCGCCCAGCACGATCAGCATCACCAGCGGCGTCCATTGCCAGATGTCCACCAGCACCAGGCAGGGGATCGCGAGGCGCGGCGAGTAAACCCATTCCGAGGGCCCGATGCCGACCAGCGACAGCAGGTAGTTCAGCACACCTTGCTGCGGATGGAACATCATGGTCCAGACCAGGGCAATGGCCACCGGCGTGGCCATCATCGGCAAGGTGAACAGGCCGCGCATGAAACCGCGCAGCGGGAACTTGTGGTTGAACACCAGCGCGGCCAGCGTGCCCAAGACCAGCGGTCCGGCCACCGCCATGGCCGTGAACAGCAGCGTGTGCCAGATCGACTCGAGAAAGCGCTGGTCGCTCGCCAGAGAGGTGTAGTTGCCCAGGCCGATGAAGGTCTGGCCCGAGCCTATTTTCCAGTCGAACAGGCTCATCCAGAGCGTAAAGGCCCAAGGGAACGCGATGATCGCGACGATGGCGATCAGCGCCGGGACAATGAACCAGTACAGCGCGGAACGGTTGCTGTTGAACATGGCAAGACGACTCAACTCTTGCCTTCGCTTTTGTTCAGCACGGGCTGGAACTCGGCGGTTGCCTTCTTCATCTCCGTGGCCACGTCGGCGCCGGTCAGGATGTTGTTGAGCGCAATGCCGAAGGTGTCGCGAAACTCGTTGACCGGCTCAATGACAGGCAGTCCGGGGCGGGAGATGCGCAGCGAGTCCGCCACCGCCTGCAGCCAGGCCACGGGCAGCTTGAGCGCGGCCAGCGCCTCCTTGTTGGCATAGGCCGAGGTGCGCACCGGTGCGCCCATGCCGTCGGCCAGCATGCGCTGCTGCATCAGCTTGCCGGTCGCCCATTGCACGTAGTACCAGGCCGGCCCTTTCTTCTGCGTGAAGGCCGAAACGCCGACACCATCGCCGAACATCGAAACCAGATGCGCCTTGGGCCCGGCGGGGATCACGCCATAGCCGACCTTGCCGACGACCTTGGACTTGGCGGTGTCTTCCAGCGGCAGCGCAAAGCCGCTGCCGTCTATCCACATGGCTGCCTTGCCTTGCAGGAACAGGCTTTGGGACTCGTTCCAGTTGAAACCCGCGATGCCGGCCGGGCCGTTGCTCTTCAACAGGTCACGGTACAGCGTGGCCGATGCAATGGCCTCGGGGCCATCGGTCAGGAGCTTGCCCGATGCGTCGGTGAAGCTGCCGCCGTAGCCCAGGAAGAAGGTGGTCCACAAGGGCACGTTGGCGTTTTTCAAGCCGCGGCCCACCATGCCATACACGCCGTTGGCGGGATCGTGCAGGGCCTTGGCGGCTGTCAGCATGTCGGCCATGGTTTTGGGCGCCTGTATGCCCTTGGCGGCGAACAGCTCCTTGTTGTAGTACAGCAGCCACGGGTCGAGGTTCAGCGGCAGGCTGTCGATGCGTCCGTCGGTCTGCGTGGCGTAGAACATGCCGCCGGCGGCGAAGTCCTTGAGGTCGAAGTCGGTTGCTGCCTGGCTCGCGAAGTAGGGGCGCAGATCCTCCAGCCACTTGCCTTTGGCGAACTGGCGTTTCTGCACGTGGTAGGAGAGATGGATCACATCAAAGCTGGTCTTGCCCGAGTTGAACTCGATCACCGCCTTTTGCCGCGACTGCTGCTCGGGGACCTGTTCCGAGCCGACCGTGATCCCGGTCATGGTCTGGAACTCCTTTTCGTACTTTTGCAGCAGGTCGGCGCGCGGACTCTTGACCAGATGCACCTCTATGCTTTGACCTGAATAGCGCTTCCAGTCGAAACCGGCCTGCGCGAAAGAGGCTGGCAGCAGCCCGGCCAGTCCAAGACCGCCGGCGCCCTGAATGAGCATGCGCCGCTGATTGTCGATGCCGTGTGTCATGGTTTGTCTCCAGTACGTTGTTGAATGGCCAGGGTGATCTTTGAACTTGTCGGTGTTTGAATGGCCGCAGTGTCAGTCGGTCTTGGCGTCGATGCCAAAGGTGCGAATCTGCTCTGACAATGCATCGTACGCACTGTCGCTCATGGCCACCAGCGGCGGCCGCACGCGCAGCCAGGCGGCGTCGCCGCTGAGGAGCGCCATCACGCCCTTGAGCGCGGGGATCAGGGCGTAACCGCCCAGAATGGCCAGCAGCTCCTTGACGCGCGCCAGATCTTGAACGGTGCCCGGTTCGTCGGGCTGCGTGACCAGGCGGTGCACCAGCTGCGGAAGGAAGTTGGCCAGGCCGCTGATGGCGCCGGTGCTGCCGCGCCGCCCCAGCGCCGGCAGGTCTGGCTCGTTGCCCACGTAGACGGTCAGCTGCTGCATGAACGCGTCGGCCAGACCCAGCGAATGCTGCAACTCGCAGGAGCTGTCCTTGATGCCGACGATGGTCTGCGGGTACAAATCCCTGAGCGTTGCAATCACGTGGTGTGACAGCCCGACGCCCGTCACCTGCGGGATGTGGTACAGGTACAGCTTGAGCCGATCGTCGGCCAGGCCGTCAATCACATAGCGGTAGCAGTCGATGATGCCCTGGTCGGACACGCCCTTGAGGAAGAAGGGCGGCAGCATCAGGCAGCCGTGCGCGCCGGCGTTTACCGCGTGGCGCGTGAGTTCCAGGGTTTCGGGCAGGGCGGCGCAACTGGTGGACACCATGATCTGGCTGGCCGGAATGCCGTTTTTGATCAGCTGTTCGATCGCTTCCTTGCGCTCGGCCAGGGAAAAGGACGGCCCTTCGCCAGTGGTGCCAAAGGGCGTCACGCCGGGGCAGCCGCGGGCGATCAGCGATTTGCAATGGGCCGCCAGTTTGGCGTGGTCAATGCTCAGGTCGGCATTCAGCGGCGTGAGCAGGGCGGGCCAGATGCCGCGGAAGGCGGCCGGGTTGGTCGGGGAAGCGGAAGTCGTCATTCAGGGGTCTCCAAAGACCACGGCATATCCGGCCGCGGCAGTCCGAGCACGCGACGGTGCGCACTCTCGATGTGGTGGCTCAGGCGATCGACCACGGCTTGCGCGTCGCGTCGCTTGAGGGCGTCTATAAACCAGAGGTGCTCTTCCATGGCGGGAATCAGCACGTCCGCGGAAAGGGTCGAGCCTTCCAGTCTGATGAGGCGCACGCGCAGGCTGTTGATGCGGTACACCTCGGAAATCAATTCGTTGCCCAGCGCATCGATCATCAGGTCATGCAGACCCCAGTCCACCGCGGTCGCCTCCTTGAGCAGGGCTGCGTCAATGGGGCCCTTGCGCGCGCGCCGCACGATGTCCAGGTGTGCCTGCTCAATGGCGGCCAGGTCGCGATCGGACACGGTGGTGACAAAGCGGCTGGCCGCCTCGCGCTCTAGCAGCTGGCGCAGCTGAAAGGCGTTGTTGATCAGTTTCAGGTCCACATGGGCCACTTGCAGGCCGCGCTGCGGCACGGTCTTGAGCAAACCCTCGGCCTCCAGGCGGGGAATCAGCTCCCGCACGGCGCCCAGCGGCATGCCCAGCAACTGCATCAGCTCGCGCTGCGAGATGAACTGGCCGGGGCGGATGTTGGCATCGACGATCTGCTGCTGAAAGCTTTCGTAGGCCTGCGCGCGCAGGCTGGTGGGGGCGGGGTGGTGGGTGCTCTTCATCGTGCAATCACTCGCCATACTGGGCAATGACACCCTTGCGCAGCAGGATATTGCCGTACTTGCGCGCCTCGCCGCTGCGCAAGACCACGAAGGCCGACTGCGCGCGCCGGTAAAAATCAAAACGCTCCAGCGAGACGGCCGGCTGTTCACCGGCTTGCCGCAGGGCAGCGGCAAACTCGGCCACCGGCTCCGGGACGGCGCTGGCATCACCCACCACCTGCATGGTCCAGGCCGCCTCGGGCACAAAATTATCCAGCGGCAATACCTGCAGCACGGCTTTCAAGGCCTCGGTTGCGCTGGCGCCGGCCAGCTGTACCAGCCGGGCGCCGCCTTGCTGCGCAATGCGGGCCGCCGGAAAATTGGCATCGACAATCGCCACCTCATCGCCATGGCCCATGCTGGCCAGCGCATGGAGGGCGTCGGGGCTCAGCAGTGGCGGGACATTTTTCAGCATGAAGGCGGTGGACAGGGGGCGTTTCTTCTGTGCGCCTGCGTCTCGTAAGTCTCTGAAAGCAATTTGAAGAAACCACGGGATTTCCCCGTGTCGATTGCTGACATGTTAGTTATACGATGGGTGAACTTTTATTAGTGCTTACCCTGCCATGACGTATTTTTTTCCTTCTTGCTCGGGCAGCGGCCTGCGGCTGGGCCTGGGCGGTGCGCCGCTGGGCAACCTGTTTTCCGCCGTCAGTGACGAAGACGCCCGGGCGCTGGTGGAGGGGGCCTGGGCCAGCGGCTGCCGCAGTTTTGATACGGCGCCGCACTACGGGCATGGCCTGTCCGAACGACGGCTGGGTGATGCTCTGCGTCGCCACCCGCGTGATGACTATGTGTTGTCCAGCAAAGTGGGGCGTGTACTGACGCCGGACGCTGCGGCGCTCACTGCCCAGCATGGCTATGTGGACATACTGCCCTTCAATCAATCGTGGGACTTCAGCATCGCAGGGACCCGTCGCAGCGTGGAGGACAGCCTGCAGCGCCTGGGCCTGCCCCGGCTGGACGTGGTGTATGTGCATGACCCCGATGCGGCAACCCACGGCGCCAGAGCGCCCGAGGTGCTGCGGCAGGTAATTGACGAAACCCTGCCTGCACTGCAGCAGCTTAAAAAGGAAGGCCTGGTGCGCGCCATTGGCCTGGGCACCAACGATGTGGCTGTCGTGCTGCAGGTGCTCAGCGAAGCCGAGCTGGATGTACTGATGCTGGCGGGCCGCTACAGCCTGCTGGACCACAGCGCGCTGCCCGAGCTGCTGCCGCAGTGCGTGGCGCGCGGCGTGCGCATTGCCCTGGGGGGCGTCTTCAACTCGGGCATTCTTGCCACCGGCGTGCGTGATGGAACACCCAGCTTCAACTACGCGCCGGCTGCGCGGGAATGGGTTGAGCGCACCGCGCGGATCGAATCGGTGTGCGAAGCCCACGGCGTGCCGCTGCGCGCGGCGGCGCTGCAATTTCCGCTGGCGCATCCGGCGGTGGAGATCGTGATGCTGGGCGCCCGCCAGGTGGCCGAGTGGGACGATGCACAGGCCATGCTGCAGCATCCCATTGCACCGCAATTCTGGGAGTCGCTGCGTGCACAGGGCCTGCTGCCCGCCGGGGCGCCCACACCATGAGCATCGACGCGCACTTTCATTGCTGGCAGCTGGCGCGCGGCGACTACGGCTGGCTCACGCCCGCCCTGGCGCCGATCTACCGTGACGTGACGGTGAGCGACTGGCAGGCCCAGGCCATCCCGCACGGCGTGACCGGCGGCGTGCTGGTACAGGCCGCGCCCACCGAGGCCGAAACCGGCTTTCTGTTGGCGCAGGCCGATGCGAACCCGGCCGTGCTGGGCGTTGTGGGTTGGGTGGATTTGCTGGCTGCCGATGCGCCTGCCCGCATTGAAAAGCTGGCGAGCCACCCCCGCCTCAAGGGCTTGCGGCCCATGCTTCAGGACATGGATGACGCCCGATGGATATTGCAGCCTGCGCTGGCGCCCGCCTTGCGTGCCATGGCCGCGCGCGGCCTGGTGTTGGACGCGCTGGTCAAGTCCGTTCACCTGCCGCATATGTTGACGCTGGCACGGCGCCACCCTGATTTGCAGCTGGTGATCGACCACGCGGCCAAGCCCGGTATCGCGGGCGGTGAGTGGCAGCCCTGGGCCGACGGCATGGCTCGGCTGGCTGCAGAAACCGGTGTGATGTGCAAACTCTCCGGCCTGATGACCGAGGCCGGCTCCGCACCCGCGCCCGGCGCCGTGCGGCGGTGGGCCGAGCATGTGCTGGCCTGCTTTGGCGCAGACCGGGTGGTGTGGGGCAGCGACTGGCCGGTGCTGGAGCGCGCGGGCAGCTATGCGCGGTGGTGGGGCGAAACCAGACAGCTGCTGGCCTCTCTGCGTCCGCAAGAACAGGCCGCCATCATGGGCGGGAACGCACGGCGCCTGTACCGGCTTTAAGCAGTGAGGTCTCCGGCGACGTCTTTAAAATCAGGCCTTCTTTGTTCATAGAGAGAATTGCGTGACTGACCTTGCCCCTTCCCGCTTGCGCATTTGCCGGGCCGATTACCACAACCCTGAGCATGCCGGCGCGCTGGTGCTGCTGCTGGACGCCTACGCGCAGGACCCGGCCGGCGGCGGCGAGCCGCTCAGTGATTTCGCCAAAAGCCACCTGGTGAAGGAGCTCGCCGTGCGGCCCCAGGCTTTCAGCGTGCTGGCGTTTGACGGCGATGCGCCTGTAGGGCTGATCAATTGCATTGAGGGCTTCTCTACTTTTGCCTGCAAGCCCCTGATCAACATTCATGATGTGGCCGTGATGGCCAGCCACCGCGGCCAGCGCGTGGGCGAGCAGATGCTGGCGTTGGTGGACGAGATCGCGCGCGAGCGCGGCGCCTGCAAGCTCACCCTGGAGGTGCTGCAGGGCAACCACAGCGCGATCAGGCTTTATGAGCGCGTGGGCTTTGCCGGCTACCAGCTGGACCCGGCCATGGGCCAGGCCCGGTTTTTTCATAAATGGCTGGACTGATGCCCTCCACGAGGTCCAGCGTCCAGTTGAGAGAGTTACAAGTCTTGGGCATTTCGGCTTTGGGGATGCGCATCAGGTCCTTCTCCTCAACAGGTCCATGAATCCCGGCTGGGCGGGCAGCTTGCTCGCCAGGTCGATGAACGCGCGCGGCTTGGGCAGCGTCTGCGTGCGCTTGGGGAAGTAAAGATACAGCCCGGCGTTCGCTGGTATGAAAGATTTGAGGACCTGTTCAAGCCGGCTTGCCTGCAGGTCGGGGCCCACCTCGAAATCGGCCATTTAGGCCAGCCCCAAGCCCTGTCGCGCAGAAGCCAACAAAGAGGCTCGGTCACTCACATGATCTTGCCTTTGATATCAATCAGGATTTCGCGCTTGTCGCGCTCGAACTCCCAGCGGTGGGCGACGCCCGATGCGACAAATCGCCACCCAGGGCGGCAAAGGCCGCCCCGATTTCTTCGGTTGCCGGGCGCAATCGGGCATACAGGCTTGCGCCTGCTTCCGTCAGTGCCAGCCGCCGGGTCGTGCGCTGAAACAGGATGACCGCATGCCGCTGCTCCAGGTGCCGAATGGCCTTGCGGACGGCGATAAGTGTTACGTCCAGTTTCGCAGCCGCCGTGGTGAAGCTCTTGTGTTCGGCCACGGCAAGGAAGAGGATTAAGCCATCAGGCAGTTTTTTTGCATGATCGTTTCATGAATCAGTGGTACATAACAAACGCGCCGAGATCGTATTGATCAAAGCAATAAGCACGCGCTTGATACCTTCCGAAGATTTTGCCAAGGCGGCCTTTTCGCCTTTTACGCCATGAACTTCACCGCTAACCCGGAGAAAACACCATGAGGCTCTCCAGCGACCGACTGACTGCGGAAGGGATTCAGAGAGGGTCGAGAGTCTTGCAGGCGTCAAGGATCCGGTGGCACACCGCCGCCGCCGTGGCTTGCTTTGCCTTGTCCGGCTCGTTGCACGCGCAGGGCGCTCCAGAGCCCGGCGCCGCCGGCGATGGCGGCTGGCGCGAGATCTACTCGGTACTGACGCATCCGCGCTGCCTGAACTGCCACACCACAACAGGCTATCCGCGCCAAGGTGACGACCGGCATCGACACAAGTTCGGTGTGGTGCGGGGGCATGAAGGGAAGGGGGCGCCGTCTGCGCTGTGCATGGCGTGTCACCAGGCGAGCAACAACGCGTCCAGCGGTGTCCCGGGTGGCCCAGGCTGGCATCTCGCACCGTTGAGCATGTCGTGGGAGTCAAGGCCTGGTGTGGCGATGAGCAGCGCCGCGTTGTGTTCGACCCTCAAGACGCGTGCGAAGAACGGCAACCACAGCCTCGCCGAACTCGTGGAGCATCACCAGAAGGAGCCGCTCGTTCTGTGGGCCTTTGAGCCGGGCATGCGGTCCGATGGCACGCCGCGGGCGGCACCGCCGATGACGCATGAGCAATTTGCCAAGACCTTCGCCGCATGGGTCAAGGCCGGGGGGCCGTGCCCCGGGCCCGACAAGACCGCGGCCGCAAGCAAGTGATTCGGCCACCCCCGGCTAATCGCCTCCAATTCAGGAGAACACAACATGATTTCGCTTCGAGTCAACGGCCGCACCGTCCAGGTCGACGCAGAGCCTGATACGCCTCTCCTGTGGGTCATCCGCGAAAACCTCAAGCTGACAGGAACCAAGTACGGCTGCGGGGTGGCGGCCTGCGGCGCCTGCACGGTCCACGTCGGTGGCAACGCCGTACGGTCCTGCTCGCTGCCGTTGTCTGCAGTGGGCAATCAGCCCGTCACAACGATCGAGGCCATCGGTGCGGATCGCGTTGGCAAGGCCGTGCAGGTGGCGTGGATCAAGCATGACGTGCCCCAATGCGGCTACTGCCAGAGCGGCCAGGTGATGACGGCGGTGGATTTTCTGAAAAAAAAGAAGCACCCGACAGAAGCGGAAGTGATCGAGTCCATGGGCGGCAATCTCTGTCGCTGTGGAACCTACGAGCGCATCAAGGCCGCTGTGCTGGATGCATCCAGGTCTCTCGCATAGGGAGGATGCCATGTCGTCCAAACAAAGCTGTGCAGCCTCCGCATCCACCCCCGATCAGCCGAGTGTCTCGCGCCGCCGCTTCGTCCAGGCCTCAGCGGCCACGGGGGCGGGCCTGGTGATCGGATTCTTCATTCCGTCGCTGCTCCGCGTCGCAAGTGCCCAGCAGCCGTCCAGCAAGGTCTTCCCGCCCAACGCCTTCCTGCGCGTGGCGCCGGACAACGCCGTGTATGTGCAGGTCTCGAAGGTCGATATCGGACAGGGGACGCTGACTGCCTTGCCCATGCTGCTTGCGGAAGAGCTGGATTGCGACTGGAAGAACGTCCATGCAGAGCTTGCCAAGGGTGAGGATGTCTTTCGGGACGCGCTGTTCGGCATCCAGATGGTCGGTGGATCCACCAGCATGGCAAATACCTTTCAGCAATACCGGGAGATTGGAGCGCGCGCGCGCAGCATGCTGGTGGCCGCTGCTGCGGCCCAGTGGAACGCTGACGCCGCAGCATGCAGGACCGCTGCCGGGGTGATCACCGGGCCGGCGGGGCAGCGCACGACCTACGGCGCGGTCGCTGACGCCGCGATGAAGTTGCCCGTGCCGCCAACGGTGAAGCTGAAAGATCCCAGGCAGTTCAAGATCATCGGCAAGGCGACGCCTCGCCTCGACTCTGCGGCCAAGTCGACGGGGCAGCAAAAGTTCGCGATGGATGTCGATGTGCCCGGCATGAAGGTGGCACTGGTGGCGAGACCCGTTCCTTGGGGTGCCAAGGTTGCCAAGCTGGACGACATGAACGCCAGGGCCATGCCTGGTGTACGAAGCATTTTCAAGTTTCCGGGCGATCGAGGTGGCGAGGCGGTCGCGGTCGTTGCCGATGGCTACTGGACCGCGAAGAAGGCGCGCGATGCGCTGAAAATCGAATGGGATACGACCGGTGTTGAGCGTGTCAGCACCGACAAGCTGCTCGATGACTACAAGGCGTTGTCGCTGAAGCCCGGAACCCCGGCCGAGAAGGCCGATGTCTCGTCAATCGCGGCATCCCCGAAGAAGATCGAGGCCCTGTTCGAGTTTCCATACCTGGCCCATGCGACGATGGAACCCCTGAACATGACGCTGCACTACACCGGCGATGCGTGCACCGTGTGGGCGGGCTCACAGTTTCAGTCTCTAGATCGCGAGGCGATCGCCAGGACACTGGGCCTGGCCGTCGAGAAAGTCGAGTTCAACACCATGATGGCAGGCGGAGGGTTTGGGCGGCGCGCCATGCCTGGGTCCCAGAACGCCATCGAAGCGGCCGAGGTCGCCAAGGTCATGCGGGGCACGCCGGTGAAGGTCATGTATTCGCGTGAGGACGATCTCAAGGCGGGCTACTATCGACCGATGCACGTGCATCGCGTGCGCATTGGCTACGACGACAGGGGCACGATCAGCGCCTGGGACCATGTGATCGTCGGCCAGTCCATCCTCACCGGCAGCCCGTTCGAGTCGTTGCTCGTCAAGGATGGCGTCGATGAGACGATGGTCGAAGGGGTTCGGCACACGCACTATGCGATTCCGAACCTTGCGCTGTCGGTCCATAACGCCAAGCCCAACGTGCCCGTCCTGTGGTGGCGGTCGGTAGGCCACAGCCATTCGGCATTTGTGATGGAGACCCTGGTCGACGAAATTGCGACATCCGTTGGTCGCGACCCGGTCGAATACCGCAGGTCCCTGTTTGCCAAGGAGGGCGAGCGCAGTCGTCAGGCGCTTGACCTCGCGGTCGAGCGTTCGGGGTACGGAAAGCGGGCACTGCCCAAAGGCAGAGCCTGGGGTGTTGCGGTCCACCACGGCTTCAACACCTCGATTGCCTATGTGGCCGAGGTTTCGCTCGTCGATGGACGGCCGAAAGTTCATCGCGTCACCGCGGGCGTGCACTGCAACATGCCGATCAACCCGCGAACGATCGAGGCGCAGGTCCAGGGCGGTATCGTGTTTGGGCTGTCCGCGACCTTGCCCGGCTTCGAGATCACGCTCAAGGACGGCGTCGTCCAGCAGTCGAACTTTTCGGACTACACGCCCGCCTACATGGGGGAATCACCCAAAGTGGATGTGCATGTGGTGCCGAACAGCGATCCTCCCACGGGCATGGGCGAGCCCCCCGTGCCGCCGATCGCGCCCGCCATCGCCAACGCGGTCGCTGCGCTGACAGGCAAGCGCCTGCGCAAGCTGCCGTTTGATACTCTGGCGGCGTAGCCTCTCCATGAAAGCCATCATGAGCGCAGAGCGCTCGGGTGTGGCGGCCTGCTGATCAATGTTCGGCGGTTGAATGCGCCCATCCAGACAAGCCATCGCTGACGGCCCATGAGCCTGAACGTCACGCTGTTTCAATGGTTGTTTCACCCAGCCAGCGGCTGAGCAGCACGCCCATCCCGGCGCCGGCAAGCTCGGCGATCACAAAACCCGGCGCACTGGTGGGCGCAATGCCGGCAAAGCTGTCCGACAGCATGCGCCCCAGAACGGCGGCCGGGTTGGCAAACGAGGTGCTGGCCGTGAACCAGTAGGCCGCACCGATGTAGCAGGCTACCAGCGCCGCGGCCTTGTCTTTGGGCGCGCGCAGCACCACCAGGATCAGCCCGGCGGTGGCCACGGCTTCCGCCAGCCACTGGCCCCAGCCGCTGAACTGGCCGGCCGCGTTCCAGCCGCCGCGCAGCTTGCTGCTGAACTGCAGCACGCTCACGTCGAACATGGCGTGCGCAGCCCAGGCGCCTGCCACCGCACCCAGCAGTTGGGCTGCTATGAAAAGAATAGCCCTCTGCGGCGATGCTTCCTGGGCTGGAAGGCCTTTTGACCATAAAACCAGCGTCACCAGCGGGTTGAAGTGTGCGCCGCTGATGGGACCCAGCACTTCAATCAGTACGTAGAGTGCAAACACGGTGGCCAGCGTGTTGGCCAGCAGGGCGATGGCGGTGTTGCCGCCGCTCAGGCGCTCGGCCATGATGCCCGAGCCAATCACCGCGCAGAGCAGGGCGGCCGTGCCGACGAATTCCGCGAGCAGCTGATGCTGGTGGGTTTTGGGCAAGACGCGGCTTGCCGGGAGGGGGCGGACCTGGCTCATGATGCGGCCAGATCGCGGGCGCGGGTTTGCAGCGTCAGCCTGTCAACGCCTGTTGCGGGCAGATTGACCAGTAATTCCAGCCGGCGGCGAATGGCGTGCAGGGTCTGGCGAAAGGCTTCGAGTTTTTGCACGTCGCTGCCTTCGGTGGCCGACGGGTCGGCGTAGCCCCAATGGGCCGTGGCGGGATGGCCCGGCCAGAAGGGGCAGGCTTCACCGGCTGCGTTGTCGCAAACGGTGATGACAAGGTCCATTTGCGGTGCGTCAGCCTGGCTGAACTCGTCCCAGCTCTTGCTGCGCAGGCCTTCTGTCGAGATGCCGGCGGATTGCAGGACTTGGAGCGCCAGTGGGTTGGGCTGCTGGTTATTGCGCGGGCTGCTGCCGGCCGAGAACGCCTGGAAGCGGCCTTTGCCGATGTGCTTGAGCGTGGCTTCGGCCAGGATGCTGCGGGCCGAGTTGTGGGTGCATAAAAACAGGACGTTGATGGGGCGATCAGACATGGTGTTTCAGTGGGTTAAAGAGGTCGAAGGAAATTTGTTGCTATGAAGTTGATAGCTGTTTACGCCCGTTGGTATTGGGCTGCGTGCCAAAAACTCATCAAATCGTCAGCAATCGAGGCAGGCCGCTCCGGCGCTGGCTTCGCAAGCCTGGCCTTCGCAGCAGTGCTCGCTCAGGTAGCCCAGCAGGGCGTTCATCTGGCCAAAATTGGCGCGGTAAATCAGGTTGCGGCCGCGCGCTTCGCTGCTGACCAGGCCTGAATGCGCCAGCTCCTTCAGGTGAAAGGACAGGGCGCTGGGCGCCACGCCCAGCTGCTCGGCCATGCTGCCCGGCGTGAGCCCGGCCGGTCCGGCCACCACCAGTGCGCGGAAGGCGCGCAGGCGTTGCGCCTGGGCCAGCGCCGCCAAGGCCTTGACGGCAGAGGTTTCATCGAGCGTTGTCAGACTATCGCTTTGGCTAATTGCTTCCATAATTCAAATATAATTGAATTATGGAAATGAGGCAATGCTTCAAATCATTCAGTGCGCCTGTGCCGGCATCTTCATCAGGAAAATACGCCCATGTCCAACATCACGATTTACCACAACCCCCGCTGCGGGACCTCGCGCAACACGCTGGCGCTGATCAGAAACACCGGCGCGGAGCCCGAGATCATTGAATACCTGCTCACGCCGCCGACGCGCGAAAAGCTCGCGGCGCTGATCGCGCAGATGGCGATTCCGGTGCGCGAGCTGATCCGCGCCAAGGAAAAGCTGTATGACGAGCTCCAGCTGGACGACCCGGCGCTGAGCGATGACGCGCTGATGGACGCCATGCTGGCCCATCCCATACTGATCAACCGGCCCATCGTGGTGACGCCGCTGGGCACGCGCCTGTGCCGGCCCTCCGAAGCCGTGCTGGACATCCTGCCGCTGCCGCAGCGTGCTGCGTTTGCCAAGGAAGATGGCGAGCCGGTGATCGATGAGAAGGGCGAGCGTGTTGCCGGCCGCTGAATCCCCGGCCGCGGATCTTCCCCATATCGACCCGGCGTTTTTTGTGCGGCCGACGGCCGCCCGGCTCCAGGCGCCGGTGCCCAGCACGCACCCGCCGCGCATTTTGCTGCTCTATGGTTCGGTGCGCGAGCGCTCCTACAGCCGCCTGGCCAGCGAGGAGGCGGCCCGCCTGCTGCAGGCCATGGGCGCCCAAACCCAAACCTTTGACCCGCGCGGCCTGCCTCTGCCCGATGACGCGCCGGACTCGCATCCCAGGGTGCAGCAACTGCGCCAGCTGGCGCAATGGGCCGAAGGCATGGTCTGGTGTTCGCCGGAACGCCACGGCGCCATGACCGGCATCATGAAGTCGCAAATCGACTGGATTCCGCTCTCGGACGGTGCGGTGCGCCCCACCCAGGGCAAGACGCTGGCCGTGATGCAGGTCTCGGGCGGCTCGCAGTCCTTCAACGCTGTCAACCAGATGCGGGTGCTGGGCCGCTGGATGCGCATGCTGACCATTCCCAACCAGTCCTCGGTGGCCAAGGCCTTTCTGGAGTTTGACGAGGCTGGTCGCATGAAGCCCTCGGCTTACTACGACCGGCTGGTGGATGTCATGGAGGAACTGGTCAAATTGACCCTGCTGACCCGTGACGTGTCGCCCTGGCTGGTAGACCGTTACAGCGAGCGCAAGGAAAGCGCCGAGGCACTGTCCCAACGGGTGAACCAGCGCGCGCTGTAGCGCACGCTCTGGGCGCGGCAGCAGGCGTTCAGTCCATTCCGGTCAGGCGCAGGCCGGCTTCTTAAGCCTTTCAGGCCTCCCGTCCACGGCTGGCGGGCGCAAGTAGCTATTGATTTGATAGCGTTTGTCGGGGCCTGCAGCGGCTCACGCCGGCGGCCCGGCTGCGGGGCTGCTGTCACGCAACTGCCATTGAATTGACACGAACGTGTCACCCCCGGCTTTCAGAATCACGCCATGACCCGAACGATGGAGCATGCGATGGGACTGGACTTGAATCACGCCGGTGAGCAGGCGGCAGCAGAAAAAACGGTCGGCCGACTCGGCCAGTACGACCTCGGCACGCAGTGTCTGCGCATTTTGCGATGCACCGCCAAGGCCATGGCCAGCAGCCCCGGCGGCTTGCGTTTCAGGGCGGGGACCCGGCCCTGGCTGGAGGGTGTGCCGGGTGGCCGACGTGAAAGCGCGGTTTTTCAGGCCGCCAATGAATAAGTGTCAAGCCCCTTTAAGTCCTCTTAATGGGGCTTTTTTACAGCCGGATTCCAGGCAAAGCGGTTTCGTTTTTTGAGATATCAAGAAAACAAGGAGTTAGCCATGAAAGAACTGCCCAATCCCACCTTTGCATTGTCGCCCGTCGCAATGCCACGGGGGTCACTTCATCAAAGCGGTCATGTTGTCAGCCAGCCCGCTGTTCAAGGGGTTCAAAGGCCTGCAGTGGGGAAAATCTCGGTCAGCTGGGCCCGGCACCAGGACGAGGTCCGGCAGGCGCAGCGCCTGAGGTACCAGGTGTTCGCGCTGGAAATGGGCGCGACGCTGTCGAAAACCCTGCCCGGCCATGACGTGGACCTGTTTGACGACTACTGCGAGCACCTGCTGGTGCGCGACGCCGACAGCCAGGAGGTGATTGGCACCTACCGCGTGCTGACGCCGACCCAGGCCAAGCGTGTGGGCAGCACCTACAGCGACACCGAGTTCGACCTGACCCGGCTGCGCAGCCTGCGCGAGCGCATGGTCGAGCTGGGCCGCAGCTGCGTGCACGCCGACCATCGGCATGGCGGCGTGATCCTGGCGCTGTGGGGTGCGCTGGCCGAGTTCATGGCCCGCAACCAGCTCGACACCATGATTGGCTGCGCCAGCATCCCGATGCAGCACAACGGTGTGTCCAGTGGCCACGCGGCGGCCAGCATCTGGCGCCAGGTCAGGCAAACCCATCTGGCGGCTATCGAGTACCGCGTGACGCCGCGCCTGGCCCTGCCGGTCGAGCAACTCGACGATTCGCTGGACATTGAACCACCCGCGCTCATCAAGGGCTACCTGCGCCTGGGCGCCAAGGTGCTGGGCGCGCCCGCCTGGGACCCGGACTTCAATTCGGCCGACTTGCCCATGATGATGCGCATCGCCGATTTGCCGCCGCGTTACCTGAAGCATTTTTCCGGCAAACCGCTGTCTGGCAAGCCGGAGCCGGCCTGATGCGAAGCATGTTCGACGCCATGGGGTCGCTCGGGAACGGGTTTGCACCCGACGACGATGACAACGACGATGACGCGCTGCGCAAGCGTTACCGCACGATTTTCATTTCCGACCTGCACCTGGGCACACCCGGCTGCCAGGCCTTGGCCCTGCTGGATTTTCTGAAGGCCCACCCCAGCGACAACCTCTACCTGGTGGGCGACATCGTCGATGGCTGGCAGTTGCGCCGCAAATGGTACTGGCCGCAATCGCACAACGACGTGGTTCAAAAGCTCTTGCGGCGCGCCCGCAAAGGCTGTCGCATTGTTTATGTGCCCGGCAACCATGATGAGTTTGCGCGTGAATTTATCGGTCACCAGTTCGGCGGCATCGAGGTGATTGATGAAGCCGTGCACACCACCGCCGACGGCCGCCGGTTGTGGATCATCCACGGCGACTATTTCGATGCCGTGGTGCAGTGCGCCAAATGGCTGGCCTATGTGGGCGACAACCTCTATGAATTCACCCTCAAGCTCAACCGCTACCTGAACCGCCTGCGCGCCCGCATGGGCCTGCCTTACTGGTCGCTGTCGGCCTATCTGAAGCAAAAGGTCAAGAGCGCGCTCAACTACGTCACGGACTTTGAAGTGGCTGTCGCCAACGAGGCGCGCCAGCGTGGCCACCAGGGCGTGGTCTGCGGCCACATCCACCGCGCCGAGATGCGCGACATCAGCGGCGTGCTGTACTGCAACGACGGCGACTGGGTCGAAAGCCGCACCGCGCTGGTGGAAAACTTCGACGGCACGCTGGAACTGCTGCACTGGGCGCCGGCCCATGAAACCCAGGGCCGCGGCCATGTCGCTGCAACGGCGGTCGCATGAAGATAGCCCTGATCACCGATGCCTGGCAGCCCCAGGTCAATGGCGTCGTCACCACCCTGGTGGAACTGGTGCGCGAGTTGGGGCAAGCCGGACACGAGGTCGAGGTGATTCACCCCGGCCTGTTCAAGACCCGGCCTTGCCCGGGCTATGCCGGCATTGACCTGGCGGTGCGCCCCAAGCGCGGCCTCACGGACAGGCTGGACGCGTTCGGGCCGGAAGCCATACACATTGCCACCGAGGGCCCGCTGGGCTGGGCCGCGCGCAGCTACTGCATCAAGCGCGGTTTGCGTTTCACGACCGCGTTTCATACCAAGTTTCCTGAAATCCTCCATGCGGCCCTGAAAATTCCGCTGTCGTGGGGCTATGCGCTGTTTCGCCACTTCCACAAGCCGTCTTCCGGTGTGATGGTGCCTACCCATGGCGTGCTGCGCATGCTGGCGCAGCGCGGTTTTCGCAACCTGCGCAGCTGGACGCATGGCGTGGATACGCAGCTGTTCATCTTCCAGCCTGAGCCGCGCCCCCATCCGCCGCTTTCTCCGCCCACCGGCATCGTGGCCCGTCCGGTCTCGCTGTTTGTGGGGCGGGTGTCTTACGAAAAAAACATAGAGGCTTTTTTAAGGCTGGATATTCCCGGCACCAAAGTCGTCTGCGGGGTGGGGCCGCTGGAATCCTCGCTCCGGGAGCGTTACCCCAACGTCCGCTGGATGGGCGTGCTGGCCCGCCCCGAACTGGCCAGGGTGTATGCGGCGGCCGATGTGTTTGTGTTTCCGAGCAAGTCGGAAACCTTTGGCCTGGTCATGCTGGAGGCCATGGCGGCTGGCACGCCGGTGGCGGCCTACCCGGTCGATGGGCCGCTGGAAGTGCTGGGAAAACCCGACGGCAGCTGTCACGGCGGTGTCATGGACGCCGATTTGCAGCAGGCCTGTTACGGGGCGCTGGCGGTGCCGCGTCATGAGGCGCGTCTGCGTGCCTTAGACTTCAGCTGGGCGCATGCCGCGCAGCTGTTCGAGAGTTACCTGGTGGCGGCCCAAAACATGACTGCTTGCAAGCCTGCCGGAGCCGGTGCAACATCAGTCAAAAGTACTGTCACGCCTTTGTCATCAAACCAATAAACACTCAGGGTTACCTTTGATTACTGAGATCTGTCCTTGTTGATGCCCGCTTCACCCGTCCCGCTGACCGCTGCGGCGCCAGTCATCCAGTTTCTGGACCGCGACCACGGCATCCTCGCCTTCAACGAGCGGGTGCTGGACTGGGCCAGGCGGGCGGATGTGCCCCTGCTGGAGCGCCTGCGGTTTTTGTGCATCGTGTCGTCCAATCTGGACGAGTTTTTCGAGGTCCGCACGGCGCCTCATTTGACGGCGGCCCAAAGCAGCGAGCAAAAGGGTGTGTACACAGCCCAATCCTTCCAGGCGCTTTCGGCGGCGACACATGACATGGTGGCGCGCCAGTATGCCCTCTACAACAATGAGCTGCTGCCCGCGTTTGAACGGCAAGGCATTCGTATCATCTCGCACGGCGCGCGCAATCCGGCCCAGCGGCGCTGGGTCAAGGATTATTTCGAAAGGCAGGTGCGGCCCCTGCTGATTCCGGTCGGACTGGATCCTTCCCATCCGTTTCCACAGGTGGCCAACAAGTCACTCAATTTCATTGTCCGGCTCAGCGGGTATGACGCCTTTGGACGTCAGAACGACATTGCCATCGTCAAAGTCCCGCGGGTGTTGCCGCGTCTGATCGAGATGCCTGGCCAGGACGGCAAGAAGGGGACGCTGTTTGTTTTGCTGTCCAGTGTCATCCGGTCCCACCTGGCCGAGCTGTTTCCCGGCCGGGGCGTGGAGCAGTTTTCCCAGTTCCGTGTCACGCGGCACTCCGATCTGGCGGTGGATGAAGACGACGTGAAAAACCTGCGCATGGCGTTGCGCCAGGGTCTGGAGCAGCGCCACTATGGCCAGGCCGTCCGCCTGGAAGTGTCGGCCGGCTGCTCGGAATACCTCTCTGGCTTTCTACTCAAGCAGTTCAACCTGCCGGCGCTTGCCTTGTACCGGGTGAATGGCCCGGTCAACCTGGTGCGGCTGACTCAGCTGGTGGACCTGGTCAACGATCCCAAACTGCTTTTCCCGCGCTACAGCGGCTGCTATCCAATGCAACTGCAGCCCGGGCAGTCTTTTTTCGAGCGGCTCAAGCAGGGCGATGTGTCCAGCCACCAGCCGTTTGAGAGTTTCGACGGCGTGTTGGATTTTCTACGCGAGGCCGTTAACGATCCCCAGGTGTTGGCGATCAAGCAGACCATTTACCGCACCGGCACCGATTCGGAGCTGATGCTGCTGTTGCGGGAAGCCGTTCGGCGTGGCAAGGAAGTCACCGTCGTGGTGGAGCTCAAGGCGCGCTTCGACGAGGAAGCCAACATCAACTGGGCAGAAATGCTGGAGTCGATTGGGGCGCAAGTGGTGTACGGCGTGGTGGGCCTGAAGACCCACGCCAAAATGCTGCTGGTGACCCGGCGTGAAGGCCGGCGCCTCCGCCGCTACGCCCACCTGTCTACCGGCAACTACAACCCGCGCACGGCCCGCCTCTACACCGACCTGAGTTACCTGACGGCCGAGCCCTTGATGACGGCAGACATTGACAATGTCTTCGTGCACCTGGCCAGCCAAAGCCGCTTGCCCAAATTGAATCATCTGTGGCTGGCACCGTTTCAGCTGCACCGCAAGCTGCTGGACAAAATCGACTCGCTGGGCGAAGCCGCCCTGCAGGGCAAAGACACGCGCATTGTGGTCAAAATGAATGCGCTGACCGACGAAGACCTGATACTGGCGCTTGTCAGGGCCGGGCAGCGCGGCGTGAAAATTGATTTGATCGTGCGCGGCGGCTGCATGTTGCCGGCGCAGGTGCCGGGCGTCACGGACAACATCCGGGTGCGCTCGGTGATTGGCCGTTTTCTGGAGCATTCGCGCGTGTTTTATTTCCGCTGCGCGGAGGAAGAAGCCTTGTACTTATCCAGCGCCGACTGGATGAACCGCAACATGCTGCGGCGGATAGAACTGGCCTGGCCGGTGAACGATCCTGCCATCCGCCAGCGCATCGTGGACGAATGCCTGGTGGCCTACCTGAACGACGGGTGCGATGCCTGGGATCTGCAACCTGATGGCACCTACGCGCGCGTCAATCCGCCAGATCCGGCACAGCGCCACGGCGCACAGTCGGCCTTGATGGCCCGCTATTCGGGCTCCCTGCAACAGGAGAAATGAGTCATGGACCTGATCCTGTGGCGTCATGCGGAGGCAGAAGACTGGTCCGGCCGTGATGCGCAGGGTCTCCATGACTTGCAGCGGGCGCTGACACCACGCGGGGAAAAGCAGGCCGCGCGCATGGCCAGCTGGCTGGACCGGCAGTTGCCCGAAGGGGCGCGCATCATGGTGAGCCCGGCCAGGCGCTGCGAGCAGACGGCGCTGGCGCTGGGGCGCAAATACAAGATCAGGCCCGAGCTGGGCCCCGGTGCCAGCCCGGCGCAATTGCTGGAGCTGGTGCAATGGCCGCTGGGTAAATCACCCATTCTGCTGGTGGGCCACCAACCTACGCTGGGGCAAGTCATTGCGCAGCTGCTGGGCCTGCAGGAAAACGACTACCCGGTCAAAAAAGGGGCGCTGTGGTGGTTTCGCAGCCGGGACCGGGAGGGCCGCAGCCAGACCATCGTGGTGACCGTGCAATCACCCGAGGTACTTTGAGCCGCTGCTGTGCGGCTGCGTTTCGGCGGGCCGGTTCAGAGCCCGGCCAGGGCCAGGGTCCATGGCGTTTTTTGCCATGCCAGCACCTCCTCCTGCAGCAAATACGCTGATTGGGGATAGGCTTGGGCCCAGCCGGTCCGGCAGTTCAGCACAAAAAGCCGTGCCGGTTCGGCACCGGATTCAAGCTGCAGGCCCTTGAGGTCCGGCTCCCGGCGGGCATGGCACAGGATGACCGCCAGCCGCAGGCAAAGCAGTTGCTGGATGAACACGCGGTCTTCAAAGTCGGCTTCCAGCTTGCGCAATTTGCCGCGATGCCCCAGCACCAGCTGGCTCAGTCGATGCAGTTCGGGCAGGGCGAAGCCGGGTGCATCGGCATTGTCGAGAATGTAGGCGCCATGCTTGTGGTAATCGCCGTGTGAAATCTGGCTGCCAATCTCGTGAAGCTGCGCGGCCCATTCGAGTTTGCGCTGCAGGCGTTCCGACTCGGCACGCGGCATGCCCGAGCACGCCATCAGAAACAGCTGCCGGGACACCTTGCTGACGCGCTGGGCCTGCGCCGCATCGGCATTGAATTTGGTCGTCAGGCGCCGCACGGTCGTGGAACGCAAATCGGTCAGGTCCTGCTCGCGGTCCAGCAGGTCATAAAGCACGCCGTGGCGCAGCGCGCCTTGCGCCGCTTCCATGTGCTCGATATCCAGCAGGTCAAACACGGCCCGCAGCACGCTGATGCCGCCGCCGATGACGGCGCGCCGGTCCTCCTTCATGCCGTCAATCTTCAGCCGGTCGGCGCTTTGCGCCCTGAGCAGGCGATCCTGCAGCCAGTCAAGGCCGCCGCGGGTAACCCCGCCGGGTGGCCAGCCCGCAGCCGTCAGTACATCGCCGACGGCCCCAATCGTTCCTGATGAGCCATAAGCGGTATCCCACAGGCCCGAACGGTAGATGTCGAAGGCCTCGTCAAGAACCGCCTTGGCGGCTATTTCGGCCATCTCGAAAGCGCGGAGGCTGAACTGCCCGTCCGGAAAGTACTTCATGGACCAGGCCACGCTGCCCACGTTGTAGGACTCCATGGTCTGGGCTTCAAGGCCGCGGCCCAGGATCATTTCGGTCGAGCGCCCGCCAATATCCACCACCAGCCGGCGCTCGTCCGACTGCGGCAGCGTGTGGGCCACGCCCTGGTAAATCAGGCGGGCTTCTTCGCGGCCTGAAATGACATCGATGGGAAAGCCGAGGATTTTGTGGGCACGCGCCAGAAATTCCTCGCGGTTGCGCGCTTCGCGCAAGGTTTGTGTGGCCACCGCCCGGACCTGCGTTTTTTTGAAGCCGGCCAGCCGCTCGCCAAAGCGGGCCAGGCAGTCCCAGCCGCGCTGCATGGCTTCGGCGCCCAGGTTGCCGTCGGCACCGAGGCCGTTGCCCTGGCGCACGGTTTCCTTGATGTATTCGGTGCGGTGGATCAGGCCGTGATCAAAGCGGCCAATTTCGAGCCTGAAGCTGTTGGAGCCCAAATCCACCGCGGCGAGTAGCGTTCCGTTTTGCATGTCTGAGTTTCTTTTTGCGGGCCCAGCATAGCATTCACGCGAGAGTCGCATGGGCCCTTGTACTACAACCCGAAAATATCGAAACATGAAAGCGCGTCTTCGCACCCATGGCAGCGTTGCAACCCTTGCGAAGGCGCATGGCCTTCGCTGCGGCTTGCGCCTTGCCCTGGGCAGGAATCCATCGCTTTCATGGTGTTTCGCTACTTCCGGGTTGCCGTACTAACCAATCAGCCGGCCATCGATGGTCATCATGCTTTGCGTGACATAGGTGCCGCTTCTGCGCTGGGCATTGAAGCTGACCGGAAAGCCGCCGAGATCCAGGCTGGCGCGGCGCTGAAAGGCCGCCAGGGCGCTTTGACGTGTCAGGGTGCCTTCGACGCCATTGAGGACCTCATAGGTGTAGCGCGCTGCAATAAAACCGGCCAGGCTGAGCGGGGTGGGCGGCTCGTCAAACAGGCGCGCCAGCGTTTCGCGGTAGCTTCTCACCACCGGCAGGCTGCCGTTGACGAGCGGCACCGGCTGGGTCGCGATCACGGGCGTGGTGCGCGCAGCGCCCATTTGCAGCATGGTCTGCAGGTTGACGTCGGCCAGTGCCACGATGTAGCGCTGGCGTGCCTGTTTTTGCAGGCCTTGGGTGAAACCGGCCAACTCCGGCGTGCCGCCCACAAACAGCAGCACCGCGGGGGTTTGTGGCGTGAGTTTTTGCCCCAGCAGGCGCAGGTCGTCCGCCCCCTGGAAGGACTGCAGCTTGAGTTTCATGCCGGCGGCAATGCGTTCCACCTCGACGTGATAGCCCGCGTAGTCTTGCGCGGAGCCATACACGGCGCCCATTTCCGTCAAGCCCATGACCGACAGGGTTTTCAGGGCGTGGGCAATCTGCTCCTGGCGTGCCGCGAAGATGGGAAACGTGGTGTCGTCGACCTCCAGGCTGGCGTTTTGCAGCCAGGGCGCCACGTGCGCCATGTTCAGACCGCTCCGGTGTGCAAGGGCGACGACCTGGCTGGCCAACTGATCGCCCACAGTGCCGGACAGGGCGATGCAGCCGGGGTTGTTCCTGACGGTGTCCAGTGCCGTGCGCAGGCTGGCCGGCGTGCCGTCGGTTTCGACCGCGAGATGCTGTACCTGCCGGCCGCGGATGCCACCGTGTGCGTTGATGTCCTGCCAGGCGGCGCGTGAGCCGATCAGGAAATCCTTGGCCACATCCTGCTGGGCCGGCGAGAAGTCGACCACCTGCGCAATCGCGATGTTGTGCGGTGAGATGGCGCCTGACTTGCCCGGCTGGGCCCAGCCCGGTGCGGCGGTGCTGGCCGCCAGCAGCGCGGCGCGCTGCAGCCATTGCCGGCGGCGTAAAGGTGCTTTTTGTACAGGCATGGCGGATCCCCAGGCGAGGCCAGGCCCGCCTTCCGGTTGAATTGCTATGAAATTTGTAGCCATCAACGCCCTGTCAGTAAGGGCGCCGGCTTGAAATGAGTCCGCCAGGCCATGCCGGGCAAGGCCTGGCTGTCTGGCGCTGCCTTACTTCGCGGGAGGGATCAGCACGCTGTCCACGATATGCACGACGCCATTGGTCGCGGAAATATCGGCGGTTTGAACCAGGGCTTCTTCCACGGTGAGGAAGTCGCCGGACTTGTACAGGGCCACATTGGCGCCATTGACGGTCTTCTGGTTGCCGTTCTTGGCCTCGGCTGCCATGACCTTGCCGGGAATCACGTGGTAGGTCAGCAGTGCCTTGAGCTTGGCTGGGTCCTGGCCGAGCTGGTCCATGGTTTTGGCGGGAACCTTGGCAAAGGCCTCATTGCTGGGGGCAAAAACAGTGAATGGACCCGTGCCCTTGAGCGTATCGGCCAGGCCGGCTTTGGCGACCAGGCTGTTAAGGGTGCTCAGCTGTGGCTGGGCGGCGAGGGTGTCGGCGACCGATTTCGGGCCCGATGCGGAGGTGGCGCAGCCGGCGAGGGCGGCCAGCGTGGCGGTGATGATCAGAATGCGGCGATGGAACATGCGAAACTCTCCTGGTTAAGACAGCGGCAAGCGTAGGGGGCGAATGTGACGAATGTGTGACGGTTACTTGAAGTTTTTGTGACGCAATCCGTTGTGTGAAAATGCCGGGCAATTCGGGGATGTTTGTCACATATTTGTCATATGAGGCTCTTACAGTGAACGCCTCTTTCCTACCAACCCAAGAGGTGTTCTGATGAAATTGAATTTCAAGGCTTCCCTGACCGTAGCGATGGGAATTGCTGCCGTGTCCTTTACCGCCCTGTCGGCCGCGCAAGGCGTTACGGGCGCTGGCGCCAGTTTCCCTGCACCGCTTTATTCCAAGTGGGCTGCTGACTACAACAAGTCGACGGGCGTGAAAATCAATTACCAGTCGGTGGGTTCGGGGGCTGGCATCAAGCAGATCGACAGCAAAACAGTGGATTTCGGCGCCTCGGACATGCCGCTGAAGGATGACGAGCTTGCCAAGAAGGGGCTCATGCAGTTTCCGACCGTGATCGGTGGCGTTATTCCCGTTGTCAACATCAAGGGCATTGCCTCGGGCCAGCTCAAGCTGACGGGCCAGGTTCTCGGAGACATTTATCTGGGCAAGATCACCAAGTGGACCGATCCGGCCATCAAGGCCCTGAACCCGACGCTGGCTTTGCCGGATGCCGCCATTGCGCCGGTTCGCCGTGCGGACGGCTCGGGCACCAGCTTTATTTTTACCAATTACCTGAGCAAGGTGAGTCCTGAGTGGAAATCCAAAGTGGGCGAGGGCACGGCCGTCAACTGGCCTGTAGGCGCCGGCGGTAAAGGGAACGAAGGCGTGGCTGCTTTTGTGGGCCGCTTGCCCAACTCGATTGGTTTTGTCGAATATGCCTACGTCAAGCAAAATAAAATGACTTTTGCCCAGATGAAGAATTCCGAGGGTAATTTTGTGTCGCCCAATGACGTCGCCTTCAAGGCCGCCGCAGCTGGCGCTGACTGGTCCAAGAGCTTCTACCAGATCCTGACGGAGCAGCCAGGCAAGGATTCGTGGCCCATCACCGGTGCAACCTTCATCCTGATGCACAAAGCGCAAGACAAACCTGCACAGGCTGCTGCGTCGCTTAAATTCTTCGAGTGGGCTTACAAAAACGGTGACAAAACCGCTGATGACCTGGACTACGTGCCCATGCCGGCAGCCGTCAAGGCCGCGATTGAAAAAGCCTGGGGCGAGATCAAGGACACCTCAGGCAAAGCGGTCGCTTACAAATAAGCTGGCAGCGCAAACTGGTTTTCTGCTGTAGTTACAAACCATAGGGGTTTCTTACGTGTCTTCTACACTTCCGGCTGGCCGGGCCGCTTTGGATCGTTCGGCGAAGTTGACCGGACGTGACATGACCAATCCCCCTTCCGTAAATACCGTGCGCAGAAGCCCCATCGCGGACCGGCTGTTTGGCTGGGCCGCGCTAGGGGCTGCCCTGCTGACACTGGGCCTGTTGATAGGCATTCTGGTGTCGCTGGTGATTGGGGCCTGGCCCGCCATCAGCAAGTACGGACTCGGGTTTTTGACCAGCAGCGTCTGGGATCCGGTCAAGAACGAGTATGGCGGGCTGGTCATGATTTATGGCACGCTCGCCACGTCGTTCATTGCCCTGCTGATCGCGGTGCCCGTCAGCTTTGGCATCGCGCTGTTTTTGACGGAGCTGTCTCCGGCCTGGCTCAAAAGGCCTTTGGGTACTGCTATTGAACTGCTGGCCGCCGTGCCCTCCATCGTGTACGGCATGTGGGGCCTGCTGGTGTTCGGCCCCATCCTCGCCACCTATGTGCAGCAGCCGCTGCAAAGCCTGTTTGCCGATGTGCCTTACCTTGGTGCCCTGGTTTCAGGGCCGCCGGTCGGGATTGGCATCTTGTCGGCCGGCATCATTCTGGCGATCATGATCATTCCGTTCATCGCTTCGGTGATGCGCGATGTGTTTGAGGTCACGCCGGTGCTTCTGAAAGAGTCGGCTTACGGCCTGGGTGCCACCACCTGGGAGGTGGTTTTCAAGGTGGTGCTGCCCTATACCAAGGCCGGTGTGGTGGGCGGCATCATGCTGGGCCTGGGGCGCGCGCTGGGCGAAACCATGGCGGTGACCTTCGTCATCGGCAACTTCAACCAGCTGGACTCCCTGAGCCTGTTCCAGGCGGCCAACAGCATCACGTCAGCCCTGGCCAACGAGTTTGCCGAGGCGGCCGACGGTCTGCACCAGGCGGCGCTGATCTACCTGGGCCTGGTGCTGTTTTTCATCACCTTTGTGGTGTTGTCGCTGTCCAAGCTGCTGCTGGCGCAACTGCGGAAAAACGAAGGAGCCAAGTCATGAGCGCCGCGATGCAGGATGCTCGCCTGGCCAAGTTCGCCCGCCGCAAGCGGGTCAACCAGATCGCGCTGGTGCTGTCGCTGGCGGCCATGTCTTTCGGCCTGTTCTGGCTGTTCTGGATTCTTTGGGAAACCGTGCGCCTGGGCATAGGCGGCATCGCGCTGGCGACTTTTACCGAGATGACGCCGGCGCCGAATGAGCCGGGCGGCATTGCCAATGCGCTGTACGGCTCTTTCCTGATGGTGCTGCTGGCCACATTTGTGGGCACGCCGATTGGCATCATGGCCGGCATTTACCTGGCCGAGTACAACACCAAGGGCTGGCTGGCCTCGGTGACGCGATTCGTCAACGATATTTTGCTGTCCGCGCCTTCGATCGTGATCGGCCTGTTTGTGTACGCCGTCGTGGTGTCGCGTTTCAAGTCCTTCTCGGGCTGGGCCGGCGTGCTGGCGCTGGCCCTGATCGTGATTCCGGTGGTGATACGCACCACGGAAAACATGCTGCAGCTGGTTCCGCCGGGGCTGCGCGAGGCGGCCTATGCGCTGGGCGCGCCCAAGTGGAAGGTCATCACCAGCATCACGCTGCGGGCGGCCCGCTCCGGTGTGGTGACAGGCATCTTGCTGGCCGTCGCGCGCATCTCCGGTGAAACCGCGCCCTTGCTGTTCACGGCCCTGAACAACCAGTTCTGGACCTCGGATTTGAGCCAGCCCATGGCCAGCCTGCCCGTGACCATCTTCAAGTTTGCGATGAGCCCCTACGAAAACTGGCAGCAACTGGCCTGGGCGGGGGTATTCCTGATCACGGTCACAGTGCTCGGTTTGAACATCCTGGCGCGCGTGTTGACGCGCCACAAGGGCTGATGGCCGGCCTCCCTACAACAAGACAAGGTTAAAGATGGACACCCTCACAGTCCCCCGCGAAAAGTCAAAAATATCGGTCAAGAACCTTGACTTCTACTACGGAAAATTCCACGCTCTCAAGGGCATCAATCTGGAAATACCCGAGAAGAAAGTCACGGCGTTCATCGGTCCTTCGGGCTGCGGCAAGTCCACCTTGCTGCGCATTTTCAACCGCATGTACGAGCTTTATCCCGAGCAGCGGGCCGAAGGCGAAATCATGTTTGACGGCGAGAACCTGCTCACCTCCAAAAAAGACGTGGCGCTGATTCGCGCCAAGGTGGGCATGGTCTTCCAGAAGCCGACGCCCTTCCCGATGTCGATTTATGACAACATCGCCTTTGGCGTCAAGCTGTTTGAAAGCCTCAATGCCGCGGACATGGACGAGCGGGTGGAGTGGGCCTTGCGCAAGGCGGCGCTCTGGAGCGAAGTCAAGGACAAGCTGAGCCAGAGCGGCTCCAGCCTGTCCGGCGGCCAGCAGCAGCGCCTGTGCATTGCCCGCGGCATCGCCATCAAGCCGGAAGTGCTGCTGCTCGACGAACCCTGTTCGGCGCTGGATCCGATTTCCACGGCCAAGGTCGAGGAATTGATTGCCGAGCTGAAGGACGAATACACCGTGGTCATCGTGACGCACAACATGCAGCAGGCTGCCCGCTGCAGCGATTACACGGCCTATATGTACCTGGGCGACCTGGTTGAATTCGGTGCCACGGAAGACCTCTTCTTCAAGCCCCGACGCAAAGAGACTGAAGACTATATTACCGGCCGTTTCGGCTGATAGGGATCGAGGAGCAACCCATGCCTGATAAACATTTGTCCACCCAGTTTGACAGTGAGCTCAACACGGTCTCCTCCCGCGTGATGGAGCTGGGCGGTTTGGTGGAGTCCCAGATTCGCCTGGCCATCTATGCGCTGTCCCAGTTCAGCACCGAGAGCGCCGATCAGGTCATTGAAGCCGAAACGCGCGTCAACGCCATGGAAATCGACATTGACCGCGAGCTGTCTTCCATCATTGCGCGCCGCCAGCCCACGGCGCGTGACCTGCGCCTGCTGATCGCCATTTCGAAAACCACGGCCAATCTGGAGCGGGTCGGCGACGAGGCCGTCAAAATTGCGCGCATGGTCAAGTCCATCATCGAAAGCGGGGCGGCCCGCGCGCTGCCCTCGTCGGACCTGCGTGTCGCTGCCGAATTGGCGTCCGGCCTGCTGCGCAAGGCGCTGGACGCCTTTGCCCGGCTGGACACGGCCGCCGCAGTATCCATCCTCAAGGAGGATGACCAGATTGACCAGGAGTTCGATGGTTTTGTGCGCAAGCTCATTACCTACATGATGGAAGACCCGCGCACCATCTCGTCCAGCCTGGACCTGCTGTTTGTGGCCAAGGCCATAGAGCGGGTGGGTGACCACGCCAAGAACATTGCCGAATTCATCATTTACATCGTCAAGGGGGCGGACATCCGGCACAGCCCCATGGAGCAGATTGAGTCTGCCGTCAAATAATTGCCAAACCAAGCTCGATGAAACATTTGCCACGCGTATTGATTGTTGAGGACGAGCCGGCCATTGCCGAACTGATTGCCGTGAATTTGAGGCATGGCGGGTTTGACCCGGTGGTGGCGCAGGAAAGTGTCGAGGCCCAGCGCGAGCTGGACGCCGTGCTGCCCGATGTCATCTTGCTGGACTGGATGCTGCCGGGGCAGAGCGGCCTGGCGCTGGCGCGCCACTGGCGCAAGCAGCCCCGCACCAAGAGCATTCCCATCCTGATGTTGACGGCACGCGGGGATGAACCCGACAAGGTGGCCGGGCTGGATGCGGGCGCTGACGACTACATCACCAAGCCGTTTTCCACCCAGGAATTGCTGGCCCGCATCCGCGCGGTGCTGCGCCGGCGCGCGCCGGAATCGGTGAACGACAGCGTCACCGTGGGCGCGCTGGTGCTCGATGCCGCCACCCACCGCATTTCGTACCACAACCAGGAACTCAAGCTGGGTCCGACGGAGTTCAAGCTGCTGCACTACCTGATGAAGCATGCCGAACGCGTGCACAGCCGCAGCGCCTTGCTGGACAAGGTCTGGGGCGACCATGTGTTCATTGAGGAACGCACGGTGGATGTGCATGTCAAACGCCTGCGCGAGGCCTTGGGCGCGGCAGGGACCATGGTGGAAACCGTGCGCGGCGCGGGCTACCGGCTGACGGCAGTTGCGGCCAGAGGGCCGGTAGCCGCGGCGCAAACGGGCACATGATCAAGCGCTGGATTTTTTTTGCCGCCTGCCTGCTGGTCGGTGGCGGCTTGGGGTGGTGGACTGCAGCGAAAGACGGGCTCGGAGCCGGGTTGGCTCTGGGCGCTTTTCTGTGGCTGGTGTTCGACAGCCTTTACGTGGCGCGGCTCCTCAGGTGGCTGCGCACCGAACAGGGCAATGAAACACCGGCTGCCCTGGCCAGCGCGGCACCCAGCCAGCCTGGCATCTGGGGCGAGGTGACCGACCGGATCCGCTGGCTCCTGAAAAATCGCAGCCAGCAGTACCAGGAAAGCCAGGGACGCCTCGACGAATTTCTGGCGGCCATGCAGGCATCTCCGAATGGTGTCGTGCTGCTGGATGCACAGGGGCGCATCGAGTGGTGCAACCAGATGGCGAGCCAGCACTTCGGCTTCGATGTTCAGCGCGACATGCTGCAGCACATTGCCAACCTGGTTCGCGAGCCGGCTTTCAGGGCCTATATGGCCGCGGCCAACTTTTCCCATGACGTGCTGATTCCCGGCCATTTCAACACGCCGACGCGGCCCGTCAAGCTGTCGGTGCATGTGCACTCCTACGGCAAGGGCCGCAAGCTGCTGCTGTCGCGCGACATCACCGCCGTTGAACTGGCGGAAGCCATGCGGCGGGATTTTGTGGCCAATGTGTCCCACGAAATCCGCACGCCGCTGACCGTCTTGTCCGGCTTCATCGAAACCCTGCAGACCCTTCCCTTGAAGGAAGCTGAGCGCACCCGTTATCTGGCGCTGATGGGGCGGCAGTCCCAGCGCATGCAGACCCTGGTGAGTGATTTGCTGACCCTGTCCCGCCTGGAAGGCAGCCCCTTCCCGGATGCCAGCGACTGGATGACCACTAACGCGCTGCTGGCCCAGTGTGAGCAGGAGGCCAGGGCCTTGTCTGCGGTGATTGCGCCCAAGGGACACCCGTTGGTGTTTGAGCCCGGTCCGGCCTGTGAGATTGCCGGCGTGCAGACCGAGCTTTACAGCGCCATGTCCAACCTCGTGACCAATGCGGTGCGCTACACGCCGGAAGGGGGCGCGGTGCGCGTCAGCTGGACACTGCTGGAGGATGGCCGCGGCAAGTTCCAGGTCAGGGACTCGGGACCGGGTATTGCTCCGGAACATCTGCCGCGCCTGACCGAGCGGTTTTACCGGATTGACCGCAGCCGTTCGCGCGAAACCGGGGGCACGGGGCTGGGGCTGGCCATCGTCAAGCATGTTGCCCAGCGCCACGGCGCCGAGTTGCAGATCGAGAGCCAGCCGGGGCAGGGCTCGTGCTTTTCGCTCATCTTCCCGGTCGCCCGGATTCGACGCCTTCAGGCCGCTTGAACGGTGTGCCGACGGGGCCGCTGGCTCTGCCGGACTGCGTGCCACAGCAGGCCCAGCAGGCAGGTCGCCACCAGGCCAATGGCCAGGGTGCTGGCGGCCCAGAAACTGCTGGCCGACTGCATGGCCGCCATGCCCGCAATGCCTTTGTAGGCCAGCTGGTAACCGCCAAACAGGCCCAGCCCCCAGAGCAGCACGCCATACAGCGCCAGCGGCGTGATCGTGATGCGGTAGCAGCGCAGCAAAAAGGCGCACAGCGCCTGCGTGGCATCGGCCACGTGATAGAAGGCCACCCATACCAGCAGCGATGAGGCCAGGACGACGATCTCGGGGTTGCCGGAATACCAGCTTGCCAGCAGCGGGCCTGCTACCGAAACAATAGCTGCCAGCCCAAGTGCGGAAAGGGTTGTAAGCTTTAAAGCCATAAAAACTACACGCCTGGCGTAGTCCGGCCGGCCAGCGCCCAGCCAGAACGACACGCGGGCGCTGCAGGCGATGGCCATGGACAGCGGCATCATGTAGAGCACTGCCGCCACACTGGCCGCGATCTGGTGGCTGGCGGAGGCGACGGTCCCCAGCCGGGCAATGAACAGGGCCATGAGGGTGAAGGACGTCACCTCCACCAGGTAGGCCAGCCCGCCCGGGATGCCCAGCCGCACAAAATGGCCGATCTGCACCCAGTCGGGCCGCTCCATGAGGCGCCAGATGCGAAAGGGCCTGTACAGGTCTTGCGTGCGCAGCATCACCACACTCAATAACAGCAGCATGTAGTTCACCGCCAGCGTGGCCCAGGCGCAGCCCACGGCGCCCATGGGTTCCACACCCGCGCCGCCAGCGACCAGCCAGACCGACAGCGGAATTTTGAGCGCCAGGGCGCCGACCTGGAGCCAGGTCACCAGCAGTGGTTTGCCGACGGATTGGTTGAAGGTGCTGTAGACCCGGAACAGCAGGGCAGGGGCAAACGCAAAGGCCAGCACGGTGAGGTAGCGCTGCACCTCATCGCGCATCAGCTCGGGCACTTGCGCCCAGCGAAGCAGCGGGCCGGGAAACAGCAGCGCGGCCATGCCCGCTGCGGTGATGAAGCCGCACAGGTAAAGGCTTTGCCGCAAGGAACGCCCGACGGCTTCATGCTGGCGGGCGCCCAGCATCTCGGCCCAGATGGGGAGCAGCGCCTGCACAACGCCCATCAGCGCCACGTAAACACTGACGTAGAGAGCCGAGCCCACCGACAAGGCGGCCAGTGCCGCGTCGCTGTGGCGGCCGGCAATCACGGTATCCGCCACACCAAAAGCCATGACGGCCAGCTGGCCGACCAGCACCGTGCCGGCATGCCGGGTGATGATCTTGAGTTCGCTCACGGGTGCTTGAGGGGGCTCACAGGCTTGGCCGTTTTGGCGGCTTTGTCCGGGCTGTCGATGCTGACCCGCTTGTACAGCAGGAGGTTTTCATTTTTGTCCGTGGGCCGGCGCACGGTGGCCAGAAAGGCCCAATCCGGCAAATTCACCACCTGGCTGAGCGTGGACTGGGCTTGGACATCGACGATCAGGTAAGGGCAGCTTGCCTGGGCGGTGGCCTGGCGCAGGTCGAGGTGGCCGTGGTACTGCAGGGCCGCCGCCTGGGGACTACCGACGCCATAAATGGCCACGCAGGCAGTTTTGTCGACCAGGCTGGCGACCTGTCGCGACGTTGGCGCATAGCTGCGCGCATAGTCCAGCAAAGGCATCCACAGCGTCATCAGCAGCAACCAGCACAGCGTGGCGCCGCCGGCCGGCAGCACCAGCGATTTCCAGATGGCCGCGCGCTGGGCGCCGGCCCGCCACTTCACCAGCCAGGTCCAGGCCACGGTGGCAGCCACGGCGGCCACAAAGGCGAGCCACGAAAAGCTGGGTTCAAAGCCGGGCGCGAGCCTGGCCACGTTGGCGGCGGGCTGCCGGGGCACGCCGGTTTGCATGGCGATCCAGACGACCCAGATGATGATGCCGCAGCCCGTGAAAAACAGCAGCGTGAACCAGTCGATCAGCGAGGCCACGCTGCGCTTGAGCGTGGGCAGGGCAAATGCGGCGAGCGCCGCCAGCGGTGGCAGGCTCAGCAGCAGGCTGCGGTCCGACGAGGCCGTGGTCAGCGTGGCCGCGATGGACATACCGGCAAACCAGAGGGGCAGGGCCACGTGGCGGCTCGCCAGCTGCCGGCGCCAGCGCCAGAGCGTCCACAGGGCCAGCGGCCATGCCGGCCAGGTGAACCATGCCAGCAGGCGCCCCAGGCTGCGCCAGTCATTCCAGGCCGATTGACCGTCGGCGCCAGGCAGCTGAATTCGCCAGCGCCACAAGTCCAGCGCATAGGCGAGCAGGGAGACCAGCAGCGTGATGCCGGCGATCAGCAGCACCCAATGCCAGGACTGCTGCCGGCTGGCGGCATTCGCCTGGTTGCCCTGATCGTGGCCCCAGCGCATGTGGGCCCACTCCACCAGCGTGCCGCCCACGCCGAGCAGCAGGGCCAGCGTAGGCGCGCCGCTCAGGGCCAATCCCGCAAGGCCTATCAGCAGGCCCAGCGCAGGGCCCAGAATTTTGGTGGCGCGGCGGTAGGGGCTGGCCGCCATGGCGTAAAACGCCAGGGCCGTGAAGCCCAGCTGTGCCAGGGCCGGGGTGGTTTCATGGGACAGCTGGGCCAGGCCCAGGCTGGCAATCAGGGCCAGCAAGCCGGCATCGGCAATGGCCCGGGCGTAGTCCACCGGGCGTGCCTCCCCGCCAAACGCAAAAGCCACGGGCTGGGCTTGCGGGCTGCGCGCCAGGTAATAGACGGCGTACCAGGTGGCGAGCAGCGTCAGGCCCAGCAGCAGGCCAAAGGGAATGCGCACGGCAAAGGCCGGGTCCAGGAAAGGCAGCCATTGAATGGCAACGGCGCCCAGCCAATAAGGCATGAGAGCATCGAATCCGTTGACCTGCCCCAGCAGCTGCGGCTGCAGCCAGTGGGCCGTGGCCGAGGTCAGCTCGCGCATCACGCCAAAGGCGGCGATGTCCTCGTGTTTCCACGGTCCCCGTCCCAGGAATCCCGGCAACACATAGGCCACACAAAACAGCAGCAGCGCTAGCCGCGGCAGGCGGCGCACGGCCGACTGGGCAATGATGGCAGGGGACGGCTTGTTCAAAACGGTGAGGCGATCAGTAAAGGGGCTGGTTCTGATTGGTAGGCGAAACAGTGTCGCCAAATTTTGCCGAAAAAAAAGCAGCCTGAATTTCAGGCTGCTTTTTGCTGGCCAGCGCAAGCGCTTTTTGCAGCTTACTTGGCAGCGGTCTTGCCGAAGCGGTTGCGGAATTTCTCAACGCGACCACCCATGTTGTCCACGGATTTTTGCGTGCCGGTGTAGAAGGGGTGCGATTCGCTGGACGTATCGAGCTTGTACAGAGGCAACTCGCGACCGTCTTCCATTTTCACCATTTCTTTGGTGTTCACGCAGGAGCGGGTCACAAACTTGAAGTTGTTGGACAGGTCCAGGAAACAAACTTCGCGGTAGTTGGGGTGAATGCCTTCTTTCATGATCTTTCCTTATTCGTTGCGGGAGCCACCGAGGCCATTCCTGGGCACTTTCCGCTGAGCCCATCATTATGCCACGAAATCAGCAGCTATAGATAGGATAGCGGCCAGCGCAGCCAAGGCCCCTTCGGGGGGCAAGGAACTCAACGCAGTGAGCGACCGTGGGGGTTAACCACCCCTTCGCATCATGTCGAAGAATTCGTGGTTGTTCTTGGTCGCCTTCATGTTTTTCAGCATGAGCTCCATCGATTCGATTTCGTCCATGTTGTACATGAATTGACGCAAGATGCGCGATTTTTGCAAAATTTCCGGCGCCAGAAGCAGCTCTTCCTTGCGGGTGCCGCTGCGGTTCAGGTGAATCGCCGGGAACACGCGTTTTTCATACAGGCGGCGGTCCAGGTGGATTTCGCAATTGCCCGTGCCCTTGAATTCTTCAAAGATCACCTCGTCCATGCGGCTGCCGGTATCGACCAGCGCGGTGCCGATGATGGTCAGGCTGCCGCCCTCTTCAATTTTGCGGGCCGCGCCGAAAAAGCGCTTGGGGCGCTGCAGCGCATTGGCGTCGACACCGCCGGTCAGCACCTTGCCCGACGAGGGCAGCACGTTGTTGTAAGCGCGGGCCAGACGGGTGATGGAGTCCAGCAGGATCACCACGTCCTTGCCGAGTTCGACCAGGCGCTTGGCGCGCTCGATCACCATTTCGGCCACATGCACGTGGCGTGCGGCGGGTTCGTCAAACGTCGAGGAAATCACTTCGCCGCGCACGCTGCGCTGCATTTCGGTCACTTCTTCAGGGCGCTCATCCACCAGCAGCACCATCATGACCACTTCCGGGTAGTTGGCGGTGATGGCGTGGGCGATGTTCTGCATCATCACGGTCTTGCCGGACTTGGGCGGCGCGACCAGCAGGGCGCGCTGGCCCTTGCCGATAGGTGCCACGATGTCGATGATGCGGCTGGTCAGGTTTTCTTCGGCCTTGATCTCGCGCTCGAGCTTGAACTGCTCGCGCGGAAACAGCGGCGTCAAGTTCTCGAACAAAACCTTGTGCTTGTTGTCTTCGGGCGCGCCGTCGTTGACCTTGTCGAGCTTGTTCAGTGCAAAGTAGCGCTCGCCATCCTTGGGCGTGCGCACTTCGCCTTCAATCATGTCACCGGTGTGCAGGTTGAAGCGGCGGATCTGGCTGGGGCTGATGTAGATGTCGTCGGTGCTGGCGGTGTAGCTGGAGTCGGGTGCTCGCAGAAAGCCAAAACCGTCGGGCAGCACTTCCAGCACGCCGTCGGCGACGATGGTTTCGCCGGTTTTTGCGCGTTTCTTGATGATGGCAAACATCAGCTCCTGCTTGCGCATACGGCCGCCGTTTTCGATCTCGAGGGCTTCGGCCTGCTTGAGGACTTCAGACACGTGCAGTGCCTTGAGTTCGTTTAAGTGCATGGAATTACTCCTTGCGGAGTTCATTTAAAAAAACGGGGGAGGTTTGAAAGGAAGCCGCTGAAGAGATGGCTTACAAACCGGGAACTCGAACCGGATGGCAATGACCGACCGGTGAATAAAGCACATTATGACAGGAAATTCAGGCGCTATTTCCGGGGATGGGGCGCCTGGCAGCGACCTGAGCCGCGGGCTCGGGGCTGCCGGGGTTGGCGTTGCACATCGAGTCCGCCCGGGCCGGCCAGGCTCAAGTGCAACGCAAAGGGGTTCAGGCCAGTTGCTGGTCGATGAAGGCGGTCAACTGGGCCTTGCTCATGGCGCCGACCTTGGTGGCGGCCAGCTGGCCGTCCTTGAACAGCATCAGGGTGGGAATGCCGCGAATGCCGAACTTGGCGGGAATGTCACGGTTTTCGTCCACATTCATTTTGGCAATCTGCAGCTTGCCGTCATAGCCGGTGGCCACTTCGTCAAGAATCGGAGCAATCATCTTGCAGGGGCCGCACCACTCGGCCCAGTAGTCCACCAGCACCGGTTTGGAAGATTGCAGCACGTCGGCTTCAAATGTGGCATCGGTGGTATGTTTGATCAGTTCGCTCGCCATGACGGCTCCTTTGGTCTAATTACGAGGGTTACGATAGGAGGGCTAAAGTTGCAGGCATTGTGGCAGAAAGCAAGTAACCGGGTCGGTGGCGCAGTGGCTATCGCCGCGATAGCCATCCCCGATTTCACGCGTACTCCCTTGTTGCCCCTTGCCGAGGTTTCTTCTTTCTTATGCCGCTTCCAGACCCTGCCGACGTCCCGCTTTCCACCCGCTGTTGGCAGCAAGCCATCGTCCGGCTCCACGAGGCGCTGCAGGCGCGCGGCGTGCACCCTGCCGAAGTGGTGGTTCTGCTGCCCTATGCCCAACTGATCCAGCAGGCGCGCCAGGCCTGGGCCAGGGAGGCCGGCGACACATTCTTCGTGCCGCGTTTTGAAACCACCATGAACTGGGCCAGCAGCCTGGGCGGCACGCTCGGGCTGTTCACCCCTTCGGGCGATGATTTGCGCATGGATGTGGCCGTGGACATGCTGACGGCCGCATCGCTCTTGAGCCGCGCCGGCCTGGCGAGCCACCAGGACATCCTGGCCGGGCAACTGGTCGAGGCCGCCTGGAGTCTGGCCCGCGTGGCGGCGGCGGTGCTGCCCGACAAGCGCCAGGCCTGGAGCGAGCAACTGGCGGCTTCGCTGGGTGCCGGCCTGGATTCGCCGGTGCTGGCCCTCGAGGCCGCGTTGGGGCGCATTGCGCTGGCCTGGGCGGCGGCGTCCGCCTATCCCACCGACCGTCTTTTCCAGGCCAGTCCCGCGCTCTTTGCCGTGCTCGATGGCTTTCAGGCCGAACCGCTGACTGAGGCGCTCAAGGCGCATTTTGGCGCGCGGGCCATCTCCATTCCTCTGGGCATTTCCCTGGATGGCGCGGAGACGGAGCGCGCACCTGTGCCTGCCTTGCACGCCGCGCTGGATGCCGAAGACGAGGCCGAGCGCGCCGCCGCCTGTGTGCTGGCGCAGCTGGCGCAAGGGCGCTGCCCGGTCGCACTGATTGCGCAAGACCGGCAGCTCACGCACCGTGTCAGCGCCATGCTGGCAGAGCGCGGCATCGCCATGCGCGACGAAACCGGCTGGAAGCTGTCCACCACGCGCGCGGCGGCCGGCCTGATGGGCTTGCTGCGCGCCATGCCCTGGGACGCCTCGACCGACGCCGTGCTGGACTGGCTGAAAAACGCGCCCGCATTTGCCGCCAGCGCGGTGACCGCGGCTGAAACCGAATTGCGCAAGCTCGGCCTGCGTGCCTGGCGCGACTTGCCCGTGACGCCCTTGCCCGCGCTGGCCGCCACCCAGCCGCTGGCCGTGAGGGTCAATGCGCTGCGCGAAGGCTTTGTTCGCGCACGTCCCCTGGCCATGTGGTTGCGCGATCTGCGCACTGCGCTGCGGTCGGCCGGGCAGTGGGAGGCGTTGGAACTCGATGAGGCCGGCCAGACCGTGCTGGACGTGCTGCGCCTGCATGAAGGCGCCGAGGCCGAGTTTGAAACCTCTCCCACCATGAAGCTGCGCGACTTCACCAGCTGGGTCAATCAGACGCTGGAGGCCGGCAAGTTTTCCCCGGCCCATCCGCCGCAAGAGCAGGTGGTGATCCTGCCGCTGGCGCAGTTGCTGGGCCGGCCCATGCAGGCGGTGGTGCTGCCCGGCTGCGATGAAATCCGTCTGCCGGTGTCGCCCGAGCCCCCTGGCCAGTGGACGCCAGTCCAGCGCGAGTTGCTCGGCCTGGCCTCGCGTGAAACGCTGGCCAGCGCGGCCCGGCAGGCCTGGGGCTACGCCCTGCGGCTGCCGCAGGTGGATGTGCTGTGGCGTACCAGCGAGGGCGGTGAGCACCTGATCGCCAGCGGCTTTGTGCAGGAGCTGCTGCTGGCGCATGAACTGGACACGGCCACAGCCCTGGCGAGCGACCCGCGCAGCCTGCGCGCCGTGGCCGTCAGCCCCACGCCGCGCCCGCTGCCGACGGGCGCGGACTTGCCGGTAGCCAAGCTGTCGGCCAGTGCCTATGAAGATTTGCGCCGCTGCCCCTACCGCTTTTTTGCGCTGCGCCAGCTCAAGCTGCAGGCGCCCGACGAACTGGAGAGCGAGCTGGGCAAGCGCGACTTCGGCAACTGGCTGCACAGCCTGTTGAACTATTTTCACGAAGACCTGAAGGCGGCGCCAGCCCAGGATATTCCTGCTCGGCTAGCTATGATTAATATAGCGGCCGAGCGCGCCACGCAGGAACTGGGCCTGAGCGACAGCGAGTTCCTGCCGTTCGCCGCCGCCTGGCCGGGCGTGCGCGACGGCTACCTGGCCTGGCTGGCCGGGCACGAAGCCTCCGGCGCCGCCTATGAGGCCGGAGAAATCTGGCGCGAAATCCCCCTGGGCGCGCTGACCCTGGTGGGCAAGCTGGACCGCATCGATAGGCAGGCCGATGGCCACGCGCTGGTGATGGACTACAAGACCGAGCCGCGCGCCACCACGGCCCAGCGCATCAAGGACGGCCAGGAAGACACCCAGCTGGCGTTTTATGCGGCCCTGATGGCCGATGACACCTTGGCCGCGGCCTATGTCAACGTCGGCGAAAAAGAGCCGACGCGTACCTATGAACAGCCCGACATCGTGAGCCTGCGCGATGAGTTGATAGACAGCATCCAGAGCGACATGGCGCGCATTGCGCGCGGCGCGGCGCTGCCCGCGCTGGGCGAAGGCAAGGCCTGCGAGTACTGCGCGGCGCGCGGCCTGTGCCGCAAGGATTTCTGGACAGCATGATGCCCCCACGTTCGTTCACTTCGTGTAACTCTCTGCCCCCCGGGGGGGCCGCCCGCCTGCGGCCCGGCAAAGCCGGTTCCGCGGCTCGAACTTGCAGGGCCGGGGTCGCCGCGTGGGCTGCGCTGCTTGACTTCGTTTGTTCTTTCACCCCTTCCCCCGGAGATATCCGATGACCGCCGCCTACGAACGCAACGGCCAGCCCATTTCAGCCGAGGCGTTTTACGCCATCGCCTGCGACCCGCGCCGCAGCGTGGCGGTGGAGGCCTGCGCCGGCGCGGGCAAGACCTGGATGCTGGTGTCGCGCATCGTGCGCGCGCTGCTGGATGGCGCGGGCGCTGCGCAGGACCCGGTGCGCCCGCACGAAATCCTGGCCATCACCTTCACCAAAAAGGCCGCCGGCGAAATGCGCGAGCGGCTGGACGAATGGCTCAAGGACTTTGCCCGTGCCGACGACGCCACCCTGCAGCGCGAGCTGGTCCTGCGCGGCATGACAAGCCAGATCGGCCCGCAGGCCAATCAGGATGTGCGCCGCCAGCTATCAAATTTATACCGATCGATTTTGACCAGCGGCCGCTCGGTGCAGATCCGCACCTTCCACAGCTGGTTTGCCGCCTTGCTGCGCAGTGCGCCCGTGGCGGTGCTGCAAAGGCTGGGCCTGCCGGTCAATTACGAGCTGCTGGAAGACGACGCCCCGGCCCGGGCGCTGGTGTGGCGGCGCTTTTATGCGCAGGCTGTGGGCGATGCCTCGCTCCAGGCCGACTTTGAGGCCGTGGTGCGCGCGCATGGCCGCTTTCAGACCGACAAGGCCCTGCAGGCCGCGCTGGACAAGCGCACCGAGTTCACGCTGGCCGATGAGCAAGGCGTGGTCGACGCTTCCGTGCAAGCCTTTGGCGAGCAGTTTCCCGAGTTTGCCGGGCTGGATGCGCCCGAAGAGGCGCTCACCAGGCTCTCCAACCAGCAGTTGCTGCTGGCGGCCGCCAAGGCCCTGGGCCGGGCCAGCGCGCCGACCTTTTCGGCCAAGGGCGTGGAGCTGGAGCAGGCCTTGACGGCGCAAGACCTGCCAGGCGTTTTCAGCGCGCTGCTGACCGACAAGGGCACGGCGCGCAAATTCGGCGAAAAAATCGTGGGGATTGAAGACGTGCGCCAGGCCCAGGACCTCGTGCTGCGCGTGCAGGCCGCCAGCCAGCAGTACGAGGCCTGGGTGCATCAGCAGCGCATGGCGCGGCTGGCGCGCGCCGTGATTGCGCAGTTCACCGCCCTCAAGCGCGAGCGCGGCTGGGTCGACATGAACGATGTGGAGCGGGCCGCGTTGGTCATGCTGGGCGATCCGGTGCTCTCGGGCTGGGTGCAGGAGCGGCTGGACGCGCGCATCAAGCACCTCATGATTGACGAGTTCCAGGACACCAACCCGCTGCAGTGGCAGTCGCTTTACGCCTGGCTGGTCGGCTATGCCGGCGCGGGCTCGGCGCCCAGCGTGTTTCTGGTGGGCGATCCCAAGCAAAGCATTTACCGCTTCCGGCGCGCCGAGCCGCAGGTGTTTCGCGCCGCGCAGCAGTTTGTGGTGCAGGGCCTGGGCGGTGATTTGCTCAGCTGCGATCACACCCGGCGCAACGCCGAGGCCGTGATCGACACCGTGAACGCCGTCATGGGTGCGGCGCGGGCCGCCGATGGCTACGACGGTTTTCGCGATCACAGCACGGCCTCCGATCGGGCCGGCGCGACGGGGTGCTTGCCGCCCATTCCGCGCGCCAGCGATGAAGACGCGCAGGCCCCGCCGGCCGACGGCTGGCGCGACAGCCTGAGCACGCCGCGCGAGCTGCCCGAAGAGACCCTGCGCACCCTGGAGGCGCGCCAGGCCGCCGCCTGGATATCCCGGCAACTGGTGGATGGCCTCAAACCACAAGACATCATGGTGCTGTCGCGCAAGCGCGCCGGCCTGCTGCCGCTGCAGGAAGAGCTGCGGGCCTTGCACATTCCGGCGCAGATCGGCGAAAAAACCGATCTGATCGACTGCTGCGAGGTGCTGGACCTGGTGGCGCTGCTGGATGTGCTGGTGTCGCCGCAGCACGATTTGTCGTTGGCGCGCGCGCTGCGTTCGCCGCTGTTTGGGCTGGCCGACGCCAGCCTGGTGCAGATCGCGCTGCTGCAACGTGAACTGAATATTTCGTGGTACGAGGTGCTACAAAAAACAGAGCTTCTGGCGCCTGAACTGCAAGGGCTGGGGCCTGTTTTGACCCGATGGAAGGGCTGGATAGACGGCCTGCCGCCGCACGACGCACTGCAGAGCATTTACCACGACGGCGATGTGCTGGCCCGCTTCGTCGCGGCGGCGCCTGCGGTTCAGCGCAGCGCCGTGCTGGCGAATTTGCGGGCGCTGCTGGGCGTGGCCCTGGCGCGTGATGGCGGGCGCTACGCCACGCCCTATGGCCTGGTCCGCGCCCTCAAGGCCGGTGGCACGCTGGCGCCGGCCAGCGTCAGCACCGAGGCGGTTCGACTGCTGACGATTCACGGTGCCAAAGGTCTGGAGGCCGAGGCCGTGCTGCTGCTGGACACCGACACGGTGGAGCGCAACGCCGACAGCATGGGCGTGCTGGTGGATTGGCCCGGCGAGGCCACCGCACCGCGTAAATTCTTTTTCATGGTCAGCGAAAGCCGGCCGCCGGCCTGCGCCCAAGGGGTGCTGGCCAATGAGCAGGCGGCACGCCAGCGCGAAGAACTCAATGCGCTGTATGTGGCCCTGACGCGGGCCCGCCATACGCTGGTGGTCTCGTCGATTGAGCCGCACCGGGCCACCACCGACAGCTGGTGGCAGCGCCTGCACGGCCTGGTGACCGAACTGGCGGCGCCGGTCGCCGTGGATACCGTTCAGGCAGCAGAATCCGACGGCCGCGACACCCGTGTGTTTCACCTGCCCGAGCTGCCCGCCTTGCCGGCCACGCTGGTGCCCGATGCGCCCGCTGCTGCGGCCGAGGCTGAAGACTCCGCCGATGCCCGCATAGGCAAGGCCATGCACCGCCTGCTGGAGTGGGGCGGGCCGTTTGCGGCGCCGCAGGTGGCCGCGGTGGCGCGCGAGTTTCGCCTGAGCCCGGCGCAGGCCGCCCGGTCGCTGGCCTTGGCGCAGCGCATTCTGGGCGGCGAGGGTGCCTGGGCCTGGCGGCCGGAAGTGCTGGCCTGGCAGGGCAATGAGGTGGACCTGGTGTACCAGGGCCAGCCCCTGCGGCTGGACCGGCTGGTGCGGCGCAGGGATGCCGGCCATGAGGGCCACTGGTGGGTGCTGGACTACAAATCGGCGCTGGCGCCCCAGCGCCAGCCTGGCCTGGTGGCGCAGCTGCAGGCCTACCGGGCGGCGGTGCAACGGATTTACCCCGACGCCCCCGTCAGGGCGGCCTTTCTGACCGGGCAGGGAACTGTCGTGGAACTGGCCTGATCGAACCTGCCCATTTTTAAAGCTGAAAGGCTTTGCCATGCTCAAGCCCCTTGCCCTTTCCATCGCCTTGCTGGCCGGCACGGCCTGCGCCCAGGCCCAGGCGCCCGCACCCGCCAACCCCAGCGTGCGGCTGCGCGCCACGATTGAAAAGGTCGAGCCCGGCAGCCTCACCGTGAAGGCGCGCAGCGGCGAAGTGCTCACGCTGGTGCGGCCCGCCGACATGGTCGTGTCGGAGGTGTTTCCCCTGGCGCTGGCCGACATCAAGGCCGGCAGCTACATAGGCACCGCGGCCATGCCGCAGGCCGACGGCACGCAGCGCGCGCTGGAGGTGGTGGTGTTCCCCGAGTCCGCGCGCGGCACGGGCGAGGGCCATCGCCCCTGGGATTTGCTGCCGCAAAGCACCATGACCAACGCCACCGTGGCGGACCTGGCTGCCGCTCCTTCCAGCGTGCCGGGCGGGAAAAAACTGCTGCTGAAATACCCGGGTGGCGAACAGACCGTGATCGTGCCGCCCGATGTGCCCGTGGTGTCGGTCAGGCCCGGCAAGGATGACGAGAAGGCCCTGGTGGTGCCGGGCGCCCAGGTGCTGATCACAGCGGAAGTCAGGGACGGCAAGCCGACCGCCTTGCGCATGATCGTGGGCCGCAACGGCTTTGCGCCGCCCATGTAGCTGCAATAATCTAGCCCTTCCCGCAAACCGGCTGGGGCCGGCCCTGGCTGCGGATTCAAAGCATTTTTGCATGGCAGCCCTTATGGAACGGGCGCAACCAGCTATCAAATAAAGAGCGAAATGGCACGCCTGGCTTTGGCCGGTGATGCCGCTTATGCTTGGCCATTGTTGACTCAACTTGCACACGTGTGCAGACGGATTTTCTTTTGAACGACTCAATTTCTCCTGTTCAGCTGGTGACGCCGCGGCGCATTGCCGTCATAGGCGGCGGCCCGGCCGGCCTGATGGCGGCCGAGGTGCTGGCCGGCGCCGGCCCGGCCGTGGCGGTAAAGGTCTATGACGCCATGCCTTCGGTGGGCCGCAAGTTCTTGCTGGCCGGCAAGGGCGGGCTCAACCTCACGCATTCCGAGGCGATAGAGCCCTTCATGGGCCGCTACGGCGAGCGCCGTGCGCAACTGCAGCCGCTGATCGCCGCGTTCGGTCCGGCCGAGCTGCGCGCCTGGGCCGAAGCCCTGGGCGTGGAAACCTTTGTCGGCAGTTCGGGCCGCGTGTTTCCCAAGGACATGAAGGCCGCGCCGCTGCTGCGCGCCTGGCTGCAACGCCTGCGCCATGCCGGCGTGCAGTTTTCCATGCGGCATCGCTGGCTGGGCTGGGCCGAAGCCGGCGAGGGCCAGGGCGCGCTGAAGTTTGCAACGCCCGCCGGCGAGGTGCTGGCGCAGGCCGATGCCGTGGTGCTGGCCCTGGGCGGCGGCAGCTGGGCGCGCCTGGGTTCCGACGGCGCCTGGGCGGCGTTGCTGGCAGCACGCGGCGTAGCCGTGGCTGCGCTGCAGCCTTCCAACTGCGGTTTTGATGTGGCCGGCTGGAGCGAACATTTCGCCAGCCGCTTTGCCGGCCAGCCCTTCAAGTCGGTCGCCATCCATTTCACCGATTCACGGGGCCGCAGCTTCAGCCGCAAGGGCGAGTTTGTGGCCACTGCCACGGGCGTGGAGGGCAGCCTTGTCTATGCCGTGTCCAGCCTGCTGCGCGACGAGATTGCCGCGAAGGGCAGCGCGAGCTTCATGCTCGATCTCTTGCCGGACAAATCACCGGAGCAGGTGCTGGCCGAGGTGCGCCATCCGCGCGGCTCGCGCTCGCTGTCCAGCCACCTCAAGAGCCGTTTGCACCTGGACGGCATCAAGGCCGCCATGCTGCATGAACTGCTGGGCAAGGAGGACATGGCCGATCCCGTCAAACTCGCCGCCGGCATCAAGGCGCTGACGGTGCGCGTGATGGCCGCCAGGCCCATGGACGAAGCCATCAGCAGCGCCGGCGGCGTGATGTTTGAGGCCATGGATGCGCAGCTGCGGCTCACGGCGCCTGCCGCAGCCCAGCCGGTGTTTTGTGCCGGCGAAATGCTCGACTGGGAGGCGCCCACGGGCGGCTACCTGCTCACCGCGTGTTTTGCCAGCGGGCGCGCCGCCGGGCTCGGTGTTTTGAACCATTTAGGCCTGTAGCCCAATCAGCATAGGCGCAAGAAGCTATTTATTTGATAGCGTTTAATTTTTACCGAATGCCGGAGTTTTGCCATGATCGTGCGTTTCCACATTGACCCGATTGAACAGGGCCGTTACGAATACCGCGTCAGCTATGAGGGCGAGGAGCTGTATGGCGACGCCGGCCTGGCCAGCATTGAGGAATGCATAGTTGCCGCCACCGAAGGTTTGGGCCGCGATGCGGTGGCCGCGGAAATCGCCTACAAGGGCGTGATCAGCGGCACCTATGCGCTGGCCTCGCTGGCCCTGGTGTCGGCGCAGATTGCCGAGCATGCGCTGCAGACCACGACCGCCATTGAAGAGGTCAGCGGCTAGCGTTGTTGGCTCAGCAGCATGGCGAGCTCGTCGGCCGCTTCGGCCCAGTCCGAGTCGTCCGCGATCGCCTCGCCGAGAAACGCGGCCTGGGCCGGGTTCCAGAACGGGGCTTCGGCCAGGGCCGTGCCTGCGTCGAGGCGGTGGGCGGCCAGAAAGGCGTCGATGGCGCGCGGCTCGCCGGCGAGGCCCAACTGGCGAAACAGGCCGCTCAGGTCGTGCAGGCTGGTATCCATGGGGTAACTCCTTCTATGCAGGGGCGAGGACTATGCGGTCCCCAGTTTAGCGAGCGTTCGTGCAAAGATGAAGCCGGCCGGGGAAGGGTGCGATGATCGCAAGCATGACCGAGGACAGCCCCACCGCCCGCCTGTTTCTCGCGCTCTGGCCTGACCAGCGCGTGCGCGAGGCGCTGGCCCATGGCCGCGAGGCCTGGACCTGGCCGGCCGGCGTGGCCTGGATGCCGCCGCAGATGCTGCACCTGACCCTGCATTTCATAGGCCCGGTCGCCGTGCAACGCCTGCCGCAGTTGAGACCCTCCCTGGCGGTGCCGTTCACGCCGTTTTCGCTGCGCCTGGACCGCCCGGAGCTGTGGCGGCACGGCATCGCCGTCCTGCGGCCGGAAGCCCCGGCGCCGGGCCTGCTGGACTTGCACGCGGCGCTGCGCGAGGCGCTTTGCCGGCTAGCCCTGCCGACCGAAGAGCGGGCATTTGATCCCCATGTCACGCTGGCGCGCCGCGCCGGCCGGGCGCTGCCGCCGCCTGCCACCCCGCCCATCGACTGGCGCGTCGAGGGCTACGCCCTGGCGGCCTCGATGCGCGATGCGCCCGGGGATTACCGGATACTCCAGCGCTACGCTTGAGCGCGGCGCGGCGATGGGGCGCCACGGGGTGGAAACTTCTCCAAGCTGTCTGGGGACAATGCTGTGGACAAGCCGTGGCCCGAGCGTGAATGACGGGCTTAAGCCCATGTTTTTAAAGGCGCTTCTTTAGCGTGCTGTTTTTTTGTGCAGTGGGTAACTCCAAATGCATGGTGCGCGTGCCCTTGTCCTGCCGCTCAATATCGTGATAAACCGACGCTTGGCCTCATCAGGCCGGCGTCCGGTGCAAGCACCGCCATGGAGGGGGAACATGAACAGGTTTTCGAAGCTGGCTCTGTCTGCCTTGTTGCTGATCAGCATCGGCGCGGCCTGGGCGCAGGACATCGAGCGCGGCAAGTACCTGATGGAAGGCGTGGTGGCCTGCGGCAATTGCCACTTTGCACGCGGCGACAAGGGGCAGCCGCTGTTCGAAAAAGGTCTCTCGGGCGGCATGCTGTTCGAAGAGCCGCCCTTCAAGGCCTAGGCCGCCAACATCACGCCCGACCCGGACACAGGCATCGGCAAATGGACCGACGCCCAACTCGCCAAAGCCATCCGCGAAGGCGTGGACAAGAACGGCCGTCCCTACAAGCCGCCCATGGCGTTTGGCTTCTACAAGAACATCAACGACGCCGACATGGGCGCGCTGATCGCTTACCTGCGCTCGTTGAAGCCGCAGGCGTTTGCGGGGAAGAAATAGGGAGAGCGGGCTGGGTGGTTAGCGTCTGGGGCCTGTGTACTGCCAATTGGCCGCTCCTTGGATGCCCCCGAAGATGCCTGCCTGAATGCCTGTACGGCCCAGAGAGGTGATCAAGGTTTTCTTGATGGCATCCTTGGCGGCAATCGAAGCTGCGACCTTCGCAACCGTGGCGGTCCCGAGAGTCCCGAGGCCAACGAGGTTGGTCGGGTCGGTAAGCCGTGTGGCGAACCGCGTGTACCCGTCAGACATTTTTGGAGCAAAACTAGGTCTCTGCTGAGTTGCCCTGATAGCATCCAGTGACCATAGCAACACGCGGAGTCCTTGATGAAGCCTTTGAAAACAGCCATGCTTTTCCCCGTCTTGGTTCTATGTGTCCTTGGTGCAGAAGCAAGAGCGTCTGATCAAGCGGGTAAATATAGTGTGCGAGGTTCCATTTCCTGCGCCCAGTTTTTAAATGAGCAGAAGATTAATTCCGGGGCTCATACATCCCATCTGGGCTATGTAGCTGGATACCTTAGCGCTTACAACCTGCAGACTCCCGGCACATACGACATCTTGGGAGGGGCAGATTTCGACGGGGCAATTTTGTGGATAAAAAATTATTGCGATAGACAGCCATTAGAGACCGTGGGTCACGCCCTGATGGACCTCACCGCAGAACTGTTTCCCAAGCGTCTTCAAAAGGCTCCTTAACGGACATCTCGGGGATGCTTTTTTCCTCACCATGAGGTAATTCAGCCAACGGGGGAGGATGTACGACCGTCGTACAGCGGCTTCTCGCGGGTGGTTCTGTTCTGGGGTGTCCATGACGTCACGGAGAGTTGCCTGCCCGCACCGCCCACCCCCACCCGGGGGCCGTGTGGCGAACCGCGTGTACCCCTCTCATAAATTTGCGGCAAAACTAGGCCGAGGGTGTCAGTCGGGCATACTGACAAAATGACCCCTGAAGAACTTAAAACCCTCTACAGCATGCTTGCTGGTTTAGGGCTTGGAACGGCGGCTGCCTGCGTGGTGGCGTATTTAATCATCCGCTTCCATCTGTCGGCATATCTGGGCGAGAAGGGTAAGAACCTTGCCACCAAGGAAGATATAGCCGGGATCACTAAGCTAGTAGAGGATGTTCGTGCCCCCTATTTGGCCTCAGTGGAGAACCTGAAGGGTAAGCATCAGCTACGCATGGCTGCGATTGATGTCCGACTCCGGGCACACCAAGAAGCCTTCACCCTTTGGCGTGAGGTCTTGGGAGCAGTCCACTCTGAAGAAATTGGTAAGACAGTAATAAAGTGCCAAACATGGTGGGAACAGAACTGTATTTATCTGGAACCAAAGGTACGCGATGGTTTTGTTGATGCCTACTCAGCTGCATCAAGCCACGGCCAACTAGTTCAGGGGCGGTCAGATGTGGAGCTCGTTAAGGACAATTGGAGCAGGATCATCAAGTTCCCAAACACACTCTTTGAAGCTGTCGAACTTCCCGGGCTAACGGAAGGGGAAGCAAAGGCCCTCGATATGCCGACTCGCTAGGGATTGCCCAAAGCCCCCGGATAGCTCACCTTCGATATTGCTTCTGGGCCATGCTTGGGAGCAGGGCAACCTGAGGAATCGAAAGGGCAGGGTAGTGGAGTACCTCAATAGCCCTCTTGAGCCCCGTAAGGCTCCTGTGTGTGTACCTTAGCCCCAGTGCTTACCGCGTGGCCCTTCACCTCGGGAGCGAAGGACTCGGAAGGACTCGAATAGCGCCAGCGCCCGCCCGCAGGCTGCGATAGAGTCAGTAGAACGTGGCGAATCGCCAGACAGCTTCCACCGGTCATAGACGTCCCGCAGGGTGTACACCTTCAAGGTCAGCGGTTCAGTAGTCAACACGACAGGTGTATCAATTACCTCACCGGAATCCCGAAGGGTGATCTCTCGATGTGCCGTGCGGTACGCCTTCAGGCTGCCTTGAGGTCATCCGGGATGACGATCCGCACATGCCATTGGCCTTCCCGTGGGTTCAGGCCTTCCACCTTTGCCATGTCTTTTCCCTTGCTTGAATTTCGAGGAAGTGACATAGGCAAGTGATACGGAAAAGTGGTCTAAGACCTTGATTTCGCTTAAGTTGTTGAAACTTAAGGAATTCTTTGATGTAAGGTGACGAGCCTTGACCCCGGCACTGGCTCCACAGTTAGGGCTGCTTGGTTCCCCACCTGACCCGGTTGGCCGCTTCACCATGCGGGAAGGCCCGTCAAGGTGAATTATAGCAAGGCCTTGAGGGTGGTTTGCGCCAAGCGGCCGCGCCGGCGGGCACAATCAGGGTTTCAACCCAGCAGTACAAAGCCGCACAAGGACGTTCCCATGCCCCGTGTCGTATTCAATCAAAAAGGTGGGGTGGGCAAGTCCACCATCACCTGCAACCTCGCCGCCATCAGCGCCAGTCAGGGCTTGCGCACCCTGGTCATTGACCTGGACCCCCAGGGCAATTCCAGTGCTTACCTGATGGGTGCGCAAGCAGCCGGCGACCAGCCCAACGTGGCCGGTTTTTTTGAAGAGACCCTGAGCTTCAGCCTGCGCAAGGTGTCGCCGGCCGAATTCATCGTTCACACACCGCATGCGGGTCTACACCTGATGCCTTCCAGCCCGAAGCTGGATGAGCTGCAGACCAAGCTGGAGTCACGCCACAAAATCCTCAAGCTGCGCGAGGCGCTGCAGCAACTGGCGGGCGACTATGACCGCATCTATATCGACACGCCAACGGCCTTGAACTTCTACACTCGCTCGGCGCTGATTGCGGCGCGCAGCTGCCTGATCCCGTTTGACTGTGACGACTTCTCGCGCAAGGCGCTGTATACGCTGCTGGAGAACGTGCAGGAAATCCAGGCCGACCACAACGCCGATCTGGCGGTGGAAGGCATTGTGGTCAACCAGTTCCAGCCCCGGGCCAACCTGCCGCAGCGCATCGTCAATGAGCTGATCGCTGAAGGTTTGCCCGTGCTGCAGCCTTACCTGCCGGCCTCCGTCAAGGTCCGCGAATCCCACGAGCAGTCGCTGCCCATGATCTTCCTGGACCCCGGCCACAAGCTGACGCAGGCGCTGGTGGCGCTGCACGCTACGCTGCGGCGCTGATGGCGGCGGGGCTCTTCGGTCTGTTGATCGCTGTTTTGCGCCGCTTCGGGCAATTTAGAATGAGCGCATGTCCTACCTAGTTCTTGCCCGCAAATACCGTCCCCGCAATTTCTCTGAAATGGTGGGGCAGTCGCATGTGGTGCAAGCCCTGGGCAATGCGCTGAGCACCGGGCGCCTGCACCATGCCTACCTGTTCACCGGCACGCGGGGCGTGGGCAAGACCACGGTGTCACGCATCCTGGCCAAGTCACTCAATTGCACCGGCATTGACGGGCAGGGCGGCATCACGGCCGAGCCCTGCGGCGTGTGCCAGGCCTGCCAGGATATCGACAGCGGCCGCTTTGTGGACTACACCGAGCTGGACGCGGCGTCCAACCGCGGTGTGGATGAAATTGCGCAGCTGCTGGAGCAGGCGGTGTACAAGCCCGTCGTCGGCCGCTTCAAGGTCTTCATGATCGACGAGGTCCACATGCTCACGAACACGGCGTTCAACGCCATGCTCAAGACGCTGGAGGAACCCCCCGAATACCTCAAGTTTGTGCTGGCCACGACCGACCCGCAAAAGGTGCCGGCCACGGTGCTGTCGCGCTGCCTGCAGTTCAACCTGCGGCCCATGGCGCCCGAGACGGTGCTCGAGCATTTGACGCAGGTGCTGGGCACTGAAAACGTCTCGGCCGAACCACAGGCCCTGCGCCTGCTGGCCCGCGCGGCGCGCGGCTCCATGCGCGATGCCTTGTCGTTGACCGATCAGGCGATTGCATTTGGCTCCGGCCAGTTGCAGGAGGCCAGTGTGCGCACCATGCTGGGCAGCGTGGACCGCAGCTACGTGTTCCGCCTGCTGGATGCGCTGGCGCGCGGCGACGGAAAGACGGTGGTCGAAACCTCCGAAGCCCTGCGTCTCAACGGCCTGAGCGCCGCGTCAACGCTGGAAGAAATGACGACCGTGCTGCAGCGCATGGCCGTGCTGCAGGCTGTGCCCGAGCTGGGGGCCGGCGATGACGACGCCGACCCCGAGATTGCCGAGACGGCAAGGCTGGCCCACACCCTGCCGGCCGATGAAACCCAGCTGCTCTACAGCCTGTGCCTGCATGGCCGCGGCGAGCTGGGTCTGGCGCCCGACGAATACGCGGCGCTGACCATGGTGCTGCTGCGCCTGCTGGCCTTCAAGCCCTCGACGGCGACGGCCGCCGTGCTCCCCACCCGGACACAAACCCCTTTGCCGGGGAGTGCCGCCGAGCCCCCAAAAAAGCCTGAGCCGGCCCACGCCGGCGCGCCTGCTGTGCTGCACCGGCCCATGGCCCAACCGGCGCCAGAACCGCTGGCGGAGCGCACACCTGAGCCCGCCTTTGTCGAAGTTCCTGAACAAAATGAGGTGCTAGCCCAGGCAGATAGGGCGCCTTTAGCTATCAATTCAGAAGCGCCGCTGGAGCCTTCTGGCGCACCCGCGCAAGTTTCGCAGCCGGCGGTGCCAACCATCGCAGCGCCGCTGGCCAGCACCCCGCTTGGCGATGCCTGGAGCGCGACGGTGAACCAGCTGGTGGCGGCTGAGGCGGTAGCGGCACTGACGCGCGAAGTGGCCCTGCAGTCCGAGTTGCGCAGCCAGACCGATGGCGTGTGGACCTTGCGCGTGGAGCGCGAATCACTGAGCCAGGCGGCTGCCCGCGAAAAACTCCAGACGGCGCTGCAGATTGCGCTGGCCGACCCCGTCATCAAGCTGGTGGTGGAAGTGGGCCCCGTGACGGATACGCCTGCGCGCCGCAACGCCGCGGCGCAGGCCGAGCGCCAGCGCGCCGCCGAAGAGATGATTCAGAACGACCCGTTTGTGCAGGACATGATCCGCGACTGGGGCGCCAAAATTGTCCCCGGCAGCATCAAGCCGGTCGCCGCCAAGCCGATATGATCTAGAGATCTAGACCCGTTGCAGAGCCAGAATTTAAAGGAACGAAACATGTTTAACAAAGGACAACTTGCAGGCCTCATGAAGCAGGCGCAAGCGATGCAGGACAACCTGAAAAAAGCGCAGGATGAGCTGGCTTTTGTGGAAGTGACCGCTGAAGCCGGCGCCGGCCTCGTGAAGGTCACCATGACCTGCAAGCACGATGTCAAGCGCATAGAGATCGACCCCAGCCTGCTGGCCGACGACAAGGACATGCTCGAAGACCTGGTGGCGGCTGCTTTCAATGCCGCTGTACGCAAGGCCGAAGAAGTCAGCCAGGAAAAGTTGGGCAAGCTCACGGCAGGCATGCCCGGTTTGCCCGGCGGCATGAAGTTCCCGTTCTGATGGCCGGTGAGCGGGCTCGCGACGCCGTGCTGCCCAACGCTCTTTTTTCCTCATCGCCGTTGACTGACCTTCATGTCTGACTCCAACGCCCTCGACGGCCTGACCCAGGCCTTGCGCAAGCTGCCTGGCGTGGGCGCCAAGTCGGCCGCACGCATGGCGTTCCATCTGCTGCAGCACGACAAACCCGGTGCGCTGCAGATTGCGCGGGCCCTGGAGCATGCGGTGGGCAGCGTCAAGCATTGCGCGCTGTGCAACACATTGACCGAGCAGGACATCTGCAGCACCTGCGCCAACCCGCAGCGCGACCGCAGCCAGCTGTGCGTGGTGGAAACGCCGGCCGATCAGGCGGCGCTGGAACGCACACAGGCCTACCGGGGTTTGTACTTTGTGCTCATGGGCAAGCTCAGCCCGCTGGACGGCGTGGGCCCCAACGACATCGGGCTGCAAATACTGTTTGACCGGGTGGTGCCCAGGAATGAGCGCGGCGAGCCGCTGCCGGCCGAATCGCGCGAAGTGCAGGAAGTCATTCTGGCGACCAACTTCACCGCCGAAGGCGAGGCCACGGCGCACGTGATCGCCCAGGCGCTGAAAAGCCGCGGCGTGCAGGTGACGCGCCTGGCGCGCGGCGTGCCCGTGGGCAGTGAACTCGAATACGTGGATTTGGGCACGATTGCCCATGCCTTGGTTGATCGAAGGTGAGTGCGGCGGCGCGGGCAAGCGGCCCATGCGCCGGCGGGCAGGCGCAAGCGGATTGAATGCGAAGGCTTGCCGCCCACGCTGAAAGCCGGTAATAAAAACGAAAAACGCAAAGATATCAGAGGGATTTTCAGCATGACGTTTGCACGCTTCACCATCGCTTACTGGTGTGTCCTGATCATGGCCCTGTTGCCTATCGTGTGCGCCGCCATCGCCAAGTACGGCATGATGGGCACGACCCGGCGCGAAGGCGGCTTCGACAACCACGACCCGCGCGGCTGGCTGGCGCGGCAGACCGACTGGCGCGGCCGTGCCAACGCCGCCCAGGCCAACACCTTCGAAGCGCTGCCTTTTTTCTTTGCCGCCGTCATCATTGCGCACCAACTGCAGGCCGGGCAGACCCAGCTGGACATTCTGGCGCTGCTGTTCGTGGTGCTGCGCATCGCTTACGTCATGATGTATATCGCCGATTTGGCCAAAGCCCGCTCGGCGATCTGGGCACTGGGGCTGCTCATCAATATCGGCATTCTCTTTTCGGGTTACCGCTGACGGGCTCTGATGTTTGAGCCGTCCGCCGGTAACCGTTCGTAATCGCGAACAGGCTTCGGTAAAAACCCGCACGGGATGACCCCGATGCGGGTTTTTTTTCGCTCCCATAAGCTCATGCCATCCACCAAAGAGAGGCCTCAGCATGAACTGCCAACTCCTTCAAGCACGCATGTCCCGCCGGGTTTTTGCCGGTGGCACTGCGCTGGCCGCGGCAACGCTGGCATTGCCAGCCCTGCGCGCGCAGCCCAAACTGGAAAAATCAAAAATTGCGCTGTCCGTCGGTGGAAAAGCGGCCTTTTATTACCTGCCGCTGACGATTTCCGAGCAGCTCGGCTACTTCAAGGCCGAAGGCCTGGACGTGGAAATCAGTGACTTTGCCGGTGGCGCGCGCGCCTTGCAGGCGGTCGTGGGCGGGTCGGCCGATGTCTGCTCGGGCGCTTTTGAGCACACCATCAACATGCAGGCCAAAAACCAGATGTTCCAGGCCTTTGTGCTGCAGGGCAGGGCGCCGCAGATTGCGTTTGGCGTTTCAACCAAGAACATGCCCAACTACAAATCGATTGCCGACCTGAAGGGCAAGAAGATCGGCGTCTCCGCGCCAGGCTCGTCCACCAACATGATGGCCAACCTGGTGCTGTCGCGCGGCGGGCTGAAGGCCAGTGACGTGAGTTTCATCGGCGTGGGCACCGCAGCGGGAGCACTCACGGCGCTGCGCTCCGGCCAGATCGACGCGATGAGCAACACCGACCCGGTCATGACCATGCTGGAGCAAAAAGGCGAGGTCAAGATCATCAGCGACACGCGCACGCTCAAGGGCACGGTGGAAGTGTTTGGCGGCCCCATGCCGGCGGCTTGCCTGTATGCGCCAATGGACTTTATCCAGAAGCACCCCAACACCTGCCAGGCGCTGGCCAATGCCATCGTTCACGGTCTTAAATGGCTGCAAACGGCGGGCCCGGGCGACATCATCAAGACCGTACCCGAAAGCTATTTGCTGGGTGACCGCGCGCTGTACCTGGCTTCATTCAACAAGGTGCGCGAATCGATCTCGCTCGACGGCATCATTCCCAGCGATGGCGTACGCACGGCCCTGAAAGCACTGGCCAGTTTCGACCCGAGCATCAAGGCCGACAAGATCGACCTTGCCAAAACCTATACCAACGAGTTTGCCAGCAAGGCCAAGGAGCACTTCAAGGCTTGAGCGAGCTGTCCTGCAACGACACCAGCTGCCAGCCCTGCCATGCCCCCATTTGCCACGCCTGCGCCCAACGGGTGCGCCCTTGAGCTGCTCGACATCTGCTGCACCTTCCGCTCGCGGGAGGATGCGGGCCAGCGCTATGCCGCCGTCAGCAACACCACGCTGCGCATCAACGCCGGCGAGTTCGTCTCGGTGGTCGGCCCAACAGGCTGCGGCAAGTCCACGCTGCTCAATATTGGCGCTGGTCTGCTGGCGCCTTCTTCGGGCGCGGTGAGGGTGTTTGGCCAGGCTTTGCACGGCATCAATGCGCGCGCGGGCTATATGTTCCAGAGCGACGCGCTGATGCCCTGGCGCAGCGCCCTTGAAAACGTCATGCTAGGCCTGCAATACCGCGGCGTGCCCGACGGCGAGGCCAGATCCCAGGCGCAGGCCTGGCTGGCGCGCGTGGGTCTGGGTGATTTTGGCGATCGCTACCCGCACCAGCTCTCGGGCGGCATGCGCAAGCGCGCGGCGCTGGCGCAGGTTCTGGCACTGGACCCCGACATCATCCTGATGGACGAGCCCTTTAGTGCGCTGGACATCCAGACGCGTCAGCTCATGGAAAATGAAGTGCTGGATTTGTGGGCCGGCCCTGGGGAGGGGCGCCGGGCCGCCCCAAGGCCCGAGCCAACCCCCTCGGGGGGTGGACGCGCAGCGGCCGGGGGCTCATACGCCAGGAAGGCCGTGTTGTTCATCACCCATGATCTGGACGAAGCGATTGCCATGAGCGACCGCGTCGTGGTGCTCTCGGCCGGTCCCGGCACGCACCCCATGGGCGAATTCATCATCGACCTGCCGCGGCCCCGTGATGTCGCGGAGGTACGCCATCAGCCGCGCTTTGTGGAGTTGCACACGCAGATCTGGAGCGTACTGCGCGACGAAGTGCTCAAGGGCTACGCACAGCAGTTGAAGACGGCCGCTTGAATCGTTTTATGTGGCGCCATCTCAAACCCTCCGAAAGCAATTTGCGCATCTGGCAGCTTGGCTTGCTGGTGCTGATTTTGCTGGGCTGGCATGTGGCCTCGCGTGACCAGCAGATCGCCTTTTTTCTGGGCGAACCCATCAAGGTGGCCGGCCGCGTCTGGAGCTGGTTCATGCCCTTCGGTTTTGGCGCGAGCGGCCTCTTTCCTGATGGCCTGGCGGGCAATGCCGACATTTACCTTCACCTGGGCACCACCCTGCTGGAAACCGTGCTGGCCTTTGCCATTGGCACGCTACTGGGCCTGGGCTGCGGCCTGTGGCTGGCCCTGGCGCCCACTGCCAGCGCGATTCTTGACCCCTACATCAAGGCCGCCAACTCCATGCCCCGCGTGATCCTGGCGCCGATTTTTGCGCTGTGGTTCGGCCTTGGCATCTGGAGCAAGGTGGCGCTGGCCGTCACGCTGGTTTTTTTCATCGTGTTCTTCAATGTCTACCAGGGCGTGAAAGAGGTCAGCCCGGTGGTGCTGGCCAACGCCCGCATGCTGAGTGCCAACCAGCGCCAGTTGTTGCGCACCGTCTACCTGCCGAGCGCCACCAGCTGGGTGTTCTCCAGCCTGCACACCTCGGTGGGCCTGGCCTTCGTGGGCGCCGTAGTGGGCGAGTATCTGGGCTCGGCACGCGGCGTGGGCTACCTCATCTTGCAGGCCGAGGGCACCTTTGACGTCAACACCGTGTTTGCCGGCATCGTGGTGCTGACCGCGTTTGCTCTGGTGCTGGACGGCATCGTCGGCAAGCTGGAAAAGCGGCTCATGAGGTGGCAGCCGCGCAGCGGCGAAACTGAAAAGCTTTAGCGCTGGCGAATGGTTTTTGGGCAGCTTGCGCCGAAGGAGGAGCTGCGGCGTTTTTCAACTGCTCCTCTCGTCCTACAGCCATACCCAGCGCGGCTACGTAAAGTCGGACGTGTTCTCTGCGGGGCCTCTTGTGCGGGATGGAGGCTGCGGCCAGCCGGCCAACCAAGGTAGGAAGGAATGCACCATGAGTCTCTCCCTCAGCATCGGCCCCATCGTCGCCCTGATTGCGGGCATTCTGATCCTGCTCATTCCCCGTCTTCTGAACTACATCGTGGCCGTTTATCTGATCGTCATCGGTCTGACTGGCCTGTTCGGGGTGGGAGCTATCCGGCTGTGATCCAAGGCTCGGGGCGGCGGTCAGCGCCTCTTTGATTTGACGATGCTCTTGCCGGTGCTGCGTTTGACGGCTTTGATGGGGCTTCGGCCCGAAGAATGCGTTACTGCGCGGCTGCTGATGGGCAGGAACACCACCACCTTGTGGCCGGGCTTGAACGCCGCGGAGGCGCTGACGCTGTTCCAGGCGGCCACGTTGGCCTGGCTCAATCCGTAGCGCTTGGCAATGGTTGCCACCGATTCGCCCTTGCGCGCCTTGACGGTGGTGCGCCGGGTGACGATTTCCGGGGTCAGTGAGACCTGGGCATTGTCGGCCACGCGGCTGGTGACGTCGTCTTCCATCTTGGCCGAGCGCGGCACCAGCAGCGTGGAGCCGGCCTTGATGAGCATGCGCGGCGGGATGTTGTTCATGCTGCGCAAATCCGTTTCGCTCATGCCGGTACGCCGCGCCGCCTCTGTTGCATTCATGGTGCTGGGGGCGGTCCAGGCGGTCCAGCTGGCATATTGGCCCTGGCTGTAGGCGTCAAAGTTGCGCTGGAACACGAGGGCATTTTCCCAGGGCAGCAAAATTTGCGGGGTGCCGGCCGCAATGATCACCGGACGGTGAATCGACGGGTTCAGTGCCTTGAAGTCTTCAATCTTCACGTCGGCAAGCCGCGCCGCCAGGGCCACGTCTATGTCACGCGAAATCAGAACCTGCTGGAAGTAAGGGTGGTTTTCAATCAGCGGCAGTTCGGTGTTGAAGGCCTCTGGATTGGCGACGATGTTCTTCACGGCCTGCAGCTTGGGCACATACAAGCGGGTTTCGGCCGGCATGTTGAGATCGGCGTAACTGGTGCCCAGCCCCGCTTTCTGGTTTTTGGCGATGGCACGGCCCACGCTGCCTTCGCCCCAGTTGTACGCGGCCAGGGCGAGATGCCAGTCGCCAAACATGCCGTAGAGCTTTTGCAGGTAGTCCAGTGCCGCACGCGTGGAGGCCAGCACATCCCGCCGGTCATCGCGGAAAACGTTTTGCTTCAGGTCAAAGTATTTGCCGGTAGCCGGCATGAACTGCCACATGCCGGCGGCCTTGGCGCTGGAAACCGCCTGCGGGTTAAAGGCGCTTTCGATGAAGGGCAGCAGGGCCAGCTCGGTCGGCATCTGGCGGCGCTCCAGCTCTTCAACAATGTGAAAGAGGTATTTGCTGGAGCGCTCCGTCATGCGCTGGATGTAATCGGGCCGGCTGGCATACCACTGCTCGCGGTCGGTCACCAGTTCGTTCTGCAGATCGGGCATGGCAAAACCGCGGCGAATGCGGTCCCACAGCTCCTTGGGCGGTTCTGTGGAGGCAATCTGGTGGGAGCCGGCCCGGCCCGGGGTAATGGCTCGCAGCGGGTCATTCGGGAGCTGTGGCTTGGGGTCTGCGCCGGCGCCCGTCGTGAGCACGGGATCGTTCGGCAGGCCCAGCTGGGTGGCGCAGCCCGCCAGCACCGTCATCACGAGGACGAGGGCCAATGAAGCCAGGCGGGAGGAGAAAAGGGTGAAAGACCTGAGGGGTGCAGCTGTTCGGTAGTGTGGCGTCATTTGAATTCGTTTTTCCACTGCCTGATGGCGGCAAATAGGTGTTGTCGTCATGGGCCGACGCGTCAAGGCGGCGGGTAGCAGCCATGATAGTGGCTTGGCGGGTTCGCAGGAAGGGATTGATCAGACGTTCCCGGGCGATGGAAGTCGGCAAGGTGGGCTGTTTGTCCCCGCGCAGGCGCAGGCAGCGCGTCTGGTATCTGAAAATCCAGACCCGGCGCCTGCACCGTATCGCCTTCCCGAAGGGGGTAAACGGCCCGGGAATGCGTTCCGCGGCGGGGCCATAAACCTTCGCGCCGGTGGCTTTGCGCAGCGCATCGACACCCCCCGTGTGGTCCGCATGGTGGTGCGTGACTAGAATCGACTCTAATTGCAAGGCGTGCTGCTCCAGTGCGCACAGCACCGGCCCGGCATCACCCGGGTCGACCACCAGGGCGCGCCGGCCGTCATGCAACAACCAGAGGTCGTTGTCGGCGAAGGCGGGAACGGGAATCAAATACATGCGGTGGTCTTGATGAACTCGGAAATTATAGGTTTGACAGAGTGGCTGAAGACCCCGCCGGGCAGCTATTTGCTGAACTGGGAGCGCACGCATTTCGATCAGGCGGTGAGCGACATTTTTGGCTACCATGCCCTGCAGCTGGGCTTGCCCGAACTGGATGCCCTGCAAGCCAACCGCATGTCGCACCGCTGGCTGGCGCTCGAGTCCGCGTCGCTAGAGGCGGCGTCACGGCCCCCTGTCGAATCAAACAGCCCTACGACTGCGCCATCCGCCACAAGTTCCCGTCGCGCCGCTTTGCTCACGTATTCAGCGGCACTGCCGTTTCCGGAGAGCAGCCTTGATCTGGTGGTGCTTCCGCACACGCTGGAGCTCAGCAGCGATCCCCACGCCACCCTTCGCGAAGTCGAGCGCGTGCTGGTTCCCGAAGGGCGGGTGGTCATCAGCGGGCTGAACCCCGCCAGCCTGTGGGGTTTGCGTCAGCGGCGCGGTCATTTTTACCAGCGTTTGGGCTATGACAAGCTGTTTTTGCCCAAGACGGGGGAGTTCATTGGTTACTGGCGGCTACGTGACTGGCTGAGGTTGCTCAACTTTGAGGTAGAGTCGGGGCGCTTTGGCTGCTACCGACCGGCACTGACCAGCCAGAAATGGCTGGATCGCTTCGACTGGATGGATGCGGCCGGCACGCGCTGGTGGCCTATTTTTGGCGCCGTTTACTTTCTGGTGGCCGTCAAGCGCGTGCGGGGTGTCCGTCTGCTGGAACCCGCCTGGACGGCGCGAAAAGCCACAGCCGCTGCCCCGACCGCGGTGGCCAACAAAGAGGCGGCAAGCCGCTCAAGGCCTCCCGCCTGATCTTCTTCAGGCACCAAGACATTCACCTGAAATTTTCCTGGAATTTAGAACAACGCATGACCGATTTACAAACAGGCACAACACGACAACATGTCGTGATCTACACCGATGGCGCCTGCAAGGGCAATCCCGGGCCCGGTGGCTGGGGCGCACTGCTGAGCATGGGGGACACGGAGAAGGAGCTGTTTGGCGGCGAGCTCGGCACCACCAACAACCGCATGGAGATGACCGCTGTCATCGAGGGGCTGGCGGCGCTCAAGCGGCCCTGCCGCGTCACGCTGTACCTGGACAGCGAATACGTGCGCAAGGGCATCACCGAGTGGATTCACGGCTGGAAAGCCCGAGGCTGGCGCACGGCCGCCAAGGCGCCGGTGAAAAATGTGGACTTGTGGCAAAAGCTGGATGCACTGGTGTCTTCCAGCGGCCACAAGATCGACTGGCACTGGGTCAAGGGCCACGCCGGCGACCCGGGTAACGAGCGCGCCGATGCGCTCGCCAACAAGGGGGTTGAACGCGCTCTAGGCCGGATTTAAGCTGGCAAAAAGGCGTACGCGGCGCTGTCGCTGGCGCAGGAAGGCGGCGTTGCGTAAAGGCCTTGTAAAGCTGGCGCAGAGCCCCTGTTGGGAACTCCTGAAAGGCTGCGCAGGCCATGGTGTCCTGCTACATTGGAACTCTGTTTCCCTTTATAACAAGTCACCCTTTTCATGGCATCAAAAGCAATTTACACGGTGGTTGCCGTTGCGGGCATTGCAGCGGCTTCGGGCGCTGCGTGGTGGTACCAGAAACCCCAGGCCAAAGTTGGCAAAGACAGCACTGTGGGGGCGTCGCCGGCTGCGCCAGCGCAAGGGGCCGCCAATGGCGCCGCAAACGGCAAACCGCCGACGGTCGAGGTGGCCAGGGTAGAACTTGTCCGGCTCATGGACGACACCCAGGCGGTGGGCAGCTTGCGGTCGCGTCGGGGCGTCGTGCTGCGTCCGGAGGTCAGCGGGCGCATTACCCAGCTCAATTTCACCGACGGCCAGCGCGTGCGCAAAGGCCAGGTGCTGGTGCAGTTTGACGACCAGCTGCCGCTGGCGCAAGTCCAGCAAAGCCAGGCCGAGCTGTCGATTGCCCAGGCCAACCAGAAACGCAACCAGGAACTGGTGGCGCAAAACTTCATCAGCCAGCGCTCGCTCGATGAAAGCGCCGCCAACCTGCAGGTGGCCCAGGCCAAGTTGGCGCTGGCCCAGGCGACCGCTGCGCGCCTGAAAATCGTGGCACCGTTTGACGGCATTGCCGGTATTCGTCAGGTCAATGTGGGCGACTATCTGAAGGACGGCTCCGATATTGTCAATATCGAAGACATCGATGCCATTTATGTTGATTTCCGGCTGCCGGAGCGTTTCCAGGGCAAGATCCAGCGTGGCCAGACCGCCGTGCTGGACATCGATGCACTGCCGGGCCGGCAATATATGGCGCAAATCCAGGCGATTGATCCCCTGATTGATGCGAATGGGCGCTCCGTCGGCGTTCGCGGCTGTATTGACAACCGCCAGCTGCAATTGCGGCCCGGCATGTTTGCGCGGGTCAACACCGTCTTTGGCGTGCGCGACAACGCGCGCGTGATTCCCGAAGAAGCCATTGTTCCGCAGGGCGGCAGGCAATTTGTCATCAAGCTGCAGGACGGCCCGAGCGACCAGACCCGAACGACCAAACGTGTGGAGGTCAAGGTGGGCCTGCGCAGGCCCGGCAAGGTGGAAATCCTCGAAGGGCTGGAGCCCGGCGACACGGTGGCGACGACGGGCCAGCAGCGCGTGCAGCGTGATGGCACGGTGGTCACGGTCGTTGACCTGGCCGGAACCCGTTCGGCCCAGCCGGCCGCAGAACGGCCGGCCGGTGCCGCACCGGCTGCTTCGGCTTCTTCAGCCACGGCTGCCGGGGCGATGGCTCCGGCCGCCTTGTCGGGCCCGAATCCCTGCGGCACGGTGGTCTCCGCCGCACCGGCTGCCGTGGTGCCGGCCCGCAGCGTTGCCCCGGAGCATGGCCCCGCCCGTGCCGCACCGCGCAACCCTGCCTGAAGCCGTTCCTGATTTGAACCTGGGTGATTGACCTCACTGCCTCCTATGCAACTCCCTGAAGTCTCCATACGCCGCCCGGTGTTTGCCACCGTGCTGTCGCTGCTGGTCGTGCTGATTGGCGCGGTCAGTTTCAGCCGCCTGTCGGTGCGCGAGTACCCGAAAATCGACGAGCCCGTGGTCACGGTGAGCGTCAAATATGCGGGCGCCTCGGCCGAGGTGATCGAGTCGCAGGTGAGCAAGCCGCTGGAGGACTCCATCGCCGGCATCGACGCGGTAGACGTCATCACCTCGATCAGCCGCGCCGAGCAGAGCCAGATCTCGGTGCGCTTCCGGCTCGAAAAGGACGCCGATGCGGCCGCCGCCGAGGTGCGCGACCGCACCTCGCGCGTGCGCAACCGCCTGCCGCAAGCCATTGAGGAACCGGTGATCGCCAAGGTCGAGGCCGATGCCTTCCCGGTGATCTGGCTGGCCTTCACCAGCGACACGCTGAACCCGCTGCAGATCAACGACCTGGTCAACCGCATCGTCAAGCCGCGGCTGCAGACCGTGACCGGCGTGGCCGACGTGCGCATCTTCGGCGAACGCAAGTACGCGATGCGCGTCTGGCTCGATCCCGACAAGCTGGCCGGCTACCGCCTGACCACGCAGGACGTGGAGGACGCCATCCGCCGCAGCAATCTCGAGTTGCCGGCCGGGCGCATCGAATCGCAGCAGCGCGAGTTCAGCGTCACCTCGCAGACCGATCTGGTGCGGCCCGGCCAGTTTGCCGAGATCGTGATCAAGAACGTCAACGGTTTCCCGGTCAAGGTGCGCGACGTGGCCCGGGTCCAGGAAGGCGCGGCCGACGAGCGCAGTTCGGTGCGGCTCAACGGCCGCCAGGCCATCTCCGCCGGCGTGATCCGCCAGGCCACGGCCAATCCGCTGGAGTTGTCCAAGGGCGTGCGCGAGATGATTCCCCGACTCAAGGCAGACCTGCCGAGCGGCATGAACATCGAGATCGCCAACGACAACTCGCTGTTCATCGACCGCTCGGTCAAGAACGTGTACCAGACCATTGCGGAGGCCATCGGGCTGGTGGCGCTGGTGATCTTTGTATTTTTGCGCACCATGCGCGCGTCCATCATCCCCATCATCACCATCCCCGTGAGTCTGATCGGCAGCTTTGCGCTGATGGCGCTGGCGGGCTTCACCATCAACACGCTCACGCTGCTGGCCCTGGTGCTGGCCATCGGCCTGGTGGTGGACGACGCCATCGTGGTGCTGGAAAACATCTTCCGCCACATCGAGGAAGGGATGGAGCCGTTCTCGGCCGCCATCAAGGGCGCCAGGGAAATCGGCTTTGCCGTGGTCGCCATGACGCTGACGCTGGCCGCGGTCTACGCGCCGCTGGCCTTCACGCCGGGGCGCACCGGCCGGCTGTTTGTCGAGTTTGCGCTGGCGCTGGCCGGCGCGGTGATCGTCTCGGGCTTTGTGGCGCTGACGCTCACGCCCATGATGTGTTCGCTGCTGCTCAAGCACAACCCCAAGCCCAACCTGTATGACCGCAGCATGGAGCGCTGGCTCACGGCCCTGTCCCACGGCTATGGCCGGGTGCTGCGCTGGCTGGTGACGACGCGCTGGCAGCCGCGTGAACCCGGCGCAACGGGCGGCATCCGGGGCAAGCTGCTGCAGGCGCGCTGGATCGTGATCGGCGTGATGGTGGCCAGCGCGGTCGCGATCTATCTGGTCTATCCGACCATGAAGCAGGAACTGTCGCCGCTGGAGGACCGGGGCACGATTCTGGCCACGGTCAATGCACCGGATGGCGCCACGCTGGACTACACGGACCGCTATGCCCAGGCGCTGGAGCGCATGGGCCAGCCCTACAAGGAGTTCGACCGGATTTTCGCCAACGTCGGCAACCCCACGGTTTCCCAGGCCAGCGTGGTCTACCGCACCGTGGACTGGGAGGAGCGCAAGCGCACCACGCTGGAGCTGGCGCGCGAGATGGGCCCGAAGTTCAACGCGCTGCCCGGCGTCAATGCCTTTGCGATCACGCCGCCCTCGCTGGGCCAGGGCTTTCGCGAGCGGCCGCTGAACTTCGTGATCCAGACCTCGGACAGCTACGAGAACCTCAATGCCATCGTGCGTCAGATGCTCGACGAGATGGCCAAGAACCCCGGCATCCAGTCGCCCGATGTGGACCTGCGCCTGAACAAACCCGAGCTGCGCATCGAGGTCGACCGCGAGAAGGCTGCCGACATGGGCGTGAGCGTGGAAGTGGTGGCCAAGGCGCTGGAGACCATGCTGGGCGGCCGCCAGGTGACGCGCTACAAGCGCGATGCCGAACAGTACGACGTGATCGTTCAGACCCAGGCCAGCGACCGCACCACGCCGGAGGACGTCGACAGCATCAATGTCCGCGGCCGCAACGACACCATGATTCCGCTGTCGGCCCTGGTCAAGGTGCGCGAGAACGTCAGTCCCCGCGAACTCAACCACTTCGGCCAGCGACGCTCGGTGTCCATCACCGCGAATCTGGCGCCCGACTACTCGCTGGGCCAGGCGCTGACCTTCATGAACGAGACGGCCACCAAGGTGCTCAAGCCCGGCTACAGCACCGACCTCAACGGCACTTCGCGCGAGTTCAAGAGCTCGCAGGGGGCGCTGGCCATCGTGTTCGTGCTGGCCCTGCTGTTCATCTTCCTGGTGCTGGCGGCGCAGTTCGAGAGCTTTATCGATCCGCTGGTGATCATGCTGTCGGTGCCGCTGTCCATGATTGGCGCGCTGCTGGCGCTGAAGTGGAGCGGCGGCTCGCTCAACGTCTATTCGCAGATCGGCCTGATCACGCTGGTGGGCCTGATCACCAAGCACGGGATTTTGATTGTCGAGTTCACCAACCAGCTGCGCGGGCAGGGCATGGAGATGATCGATGCGCTGGTCAAAGCGTCGTCCCAGCGTCTGCGCCCGATTCTGATGACCACCGGCGCCATGGTGCTGGGTGCCTTGCCGCTGGCGACGGCGCATGGTGCGGGCGCTGAAAGCCGCGTCCAGATTGGCTGGGTCATTGTGGGCGGCATGTCGCTGGGCACCCTGCTCACCGTGTTCGTGGTGCCCACCATGTACACCCTGTTTGCCCGCAAGGCCATACCGGGCGCCAACAAGGCGGCGGTTAAGGAACGGCCGGATGCGCACCCGGAGCATCCGGAGCTTGTGGCGAAGTAAGGTCGCTTGGTTCCGCTGAAAAATCGCTGAAAAGGTGCTGGATGGGCGCGTTAAATGGCGCCGTCGAACATCATCACGTCGACCTCGTCGCCCACGGCCACATTGCCCTGGGCGTGGTGCAGCACCATCAAGCCATTGGCCTCGGCCATGGAGCGCAGCACGCCAGAGCCCTGGCTGCCGGTGGTTTTGACCACCAGGGAACCATCGGCTGCCGTGGCAACCCAGCCGCGCTGGTATTCGGTGCGGCCCGGCTTCTTGCGGATGGCTTCGCTGCTGCGGGCCTTGAGCAGCGGCGCCGGTGCGGCGCTGGCGCCCATCATCTGCAGCAGGGCGGGGCGCACAAAAGCCAGGAAAGTCACCATCACGGCCACCGGATTGCCGGGCAGGCCGAACAGAATCGCGCCATGGGTGTTGCTATTCTTTTTGTAGCTTATTGCGCCCGTTGTTCCTGGGGTTGAGGCTGATTTTGTTGCTAATATGCGCCCCACGGCCATGGGGCGGCCGGGCCGCATGGCAATGCGCCAGAACGCCACATCGCCGAGCTTTTTCATCATCGTCTTGGTGAAATCGGCTTCACCCACGCTGACGCCGCCCGAGGTGATGATGGCGTCGGCCTCGGCCGCCGCGCGGGTGAACGCCGCTTCCAGCAGGGCCGGGTCGTCGCGCACCACGCCGAGGTCAATAACCTGGCAGCCCAGGCGGCTCAGCATGCCGAAGACGGTGTAGCGGTTGCTGTCGTAGACGGCGCCTTCGCGCGGTGCCTCGCCCAGCGACAAAATCTCGTCACCGGTTGAAAAGTAGGCCACGCGCAGCGGCCGCCAGCATGGAAGGGTTTTAAGGCCCAAAGAGGCCGCCAGCCCAAGTCGCGCGGGCGTGATTAGCTCACCTTTTCGTAGCGCCGGCTGGCCCTGCATGAGGTCCTCGCCGCGCAGGCGGCGGTTGTCGCCGGCACGCAGCAGGCCGGGCGGAATGCCGATGCGGCTGCCTTCATCGGCCGTGTCGGACGGCAGCCGCTTGACGAATTCCTGCGGCACCACCGTGTCCGCGCCCGGCGGCATGATGGCTCCGGTCATGATCTTGACGCACTGGCCGGCCTGGACGCTGCCTTGCCAGGCTGTGCCCGCCAGCGCCGTGCCCACCACCTGCAGTTCCAGCGCGGCATCCGCCTTGAGCTGTTGGCCGTCAAACGCATAGCCATCCATGGCCGAGTTGTCGTGGGGCGGCACATCAAAGGGCGAAATCACGTCTTCCGCCAGCACGCGGCCCAAGGCTTCGAACAAGAGCCGTTCGACGGCGTCCTGTACCGGCGTCACCAGCCGGGACAAAAAAGCCTGCACATCGGCGGCGGACAGGGCCTGCGGGTCGTAGCCCTCTAGCTCGGCGGCAATCTGGTCGAGTGTTTTCATGACGGGCGCTAATCGAGTCGGGATTCCAGCTGGTGCAGCTCGGCCAGCGTATTGGCATTGAAAAAACCGTGCGCGTCGTCGCCGGGCCGGTCAAACGGCACGACAACGGTTTTGTGCAGCGCGGTCCAGGCGTCAATCTTGCGGCCGCCGCCCTGCGTGAAACGCACCAGGCTTTCGAGCAGGCCGGTGCGCATCAGGCAAAACACCGGCTGCGGCCGCAGTTGCCCGTCTTCTTCCGGCGCGGTGGCCACGGCAAAGTCGGCCTCTTCGCGCGCAAAGGCTTGCGCCATGCGGGCCACCAGGTCTTGCGGAAACAGCGGGGTGTCGCAGGGCACGGTGAGCATGTAAGGTGTTTCGCAGCGCTCCAGGCCCGTGAGGAAGCCGGCCAGCGGCCCGGCGTACTCGCCCAGCGCGGTGCTGTCGGGCCAGACCGGCACGCCAAAGGACTCGTAGGCGGCGAGGTTGCGGTTGGCATTGATCATGATCTCGCCCACCTGGGGCGACAGCCGCATCAGTGTGTGCAAGGCCAGCGGCACGCCATTGAAGTTTTGCAGGCCTTTGTCGACGCCACCCATGCGCGATCCGCGCCCTCCGGCCAGGATCAGGCCCGTGATGGCTTCCGCGTGCAGCACGTCGATGTGGCTCATAGTCATTTCAATTTCTCCCGAAAACACCAACTGCGCTTACCGTCCCATCACTTTGAACCAGGCGGGCGGCTTTGTCAGTAGTTTCTCATGACCGGGCTTACCGCTTGTTAGCGGGACGGCCGGGGCATGCGTCGAAGAAGCGCTGCATTTCGCGGCTGTCCGCCGCATCGCTCGCGTGAGGCCGCGGCCAATCGACAGAAAGCCGCCTTAGCCGCCTATGTAGCTCATCTCCACGCGCTTGGCGCCGCCGTCGGGGCTGGCGTCCGGCGGCAGGGCCGCGCGCAGTTCCGAATACCGGTCGCCACGCGCCTGCCAGATATGGCCCACCGCCGCGGCGATCTGCTGATCGTCGTAGTTGCCGCGCAGCAGCGCGCGCAGGTCATGGCCCTGGCTGGCAAACAGGCACAAAAACAGCTTGCCCTCGGTGGAGAGCCGCGCCCGGTTGCAGTCGCGGCAAAAAGCCTGCGTGACGCTGCTGATCACACCGATTTCGCCGGCGCCATCGGCATAGCGCCAGCGCTGGGCGGTTTCACCGGGATAGTTGGGGTCTATGGCGGTGAGGGGGAACTCGGCCTTGAGGCGTTCAATCACCTGGGCCGAGGGCAGGACTTCGTCCATGCGCCAGCCATTGGTGGCGCCCACGTCCATGTATTCAATAAATCGCAGCACCACGCCGCTGTGGCGAAAGTGCCTGGCCATGGGCAATATCTCGGCGTCATTGGTGCCGCGCTTGACCACCATGTTGACCTTGAGGGGCGCCAGGCCGACTTTTTGCGCCACCTCAATGCCCTTGAGCACTTCGGCCACCGGAAAGTCCACATCGTTCATTTGCCGGAAGGTGGCATCGTCCAGCCCGTCCAGGCTCACGGTCACGCGCTGCAGGCCGGCGTCTTTGAGCGACTGCGCCTTTTTGGCCAGGAGCGAGGCATTGGTCGTCAGTGTGATGTCTAGCGGCTTGCTGGCGTTGGTGGTGAGCCTGGCCAGCATCTCTATCAGCACTTCCAGGTGCTTGCGCAGCAGGGGCTCGCCACCCGTCAGCCGGATTTTTTCCACCCCATGCGCGACAAAAATCTTCGCCAGCCGGGTGATCTCTTCAAAGCTCAGCAGTGAGCTTTGCGGCAAAAAGGCGTAGTCCTTGTCAAACACCTCGCGCGGCATGCAGTAGCTGCAGCGGAAGTTGCAGCGGTCCGTCACGCTGATGCGCAAATCGTGCAGCGGCCGGCCCAGGGTGTCGCTCAGCAGGCCGGTGGGCGCCTGCAACCGGGCAGGGATATGCGGTACGCGGCTTGCGTAGCGGATATCTGCCAGGGGAATTACTTTGTCTGCTTTGTTGGTCATGGTGGAGGGGCCCAGAAGGAGAATTTACTCCATTGGTCGAAACGCCCTCCTGCGGCAGAGCCTTATCCCCAAGGGCAGCGCGTTATTTGCGGCACGATTTTGCGCAGTGGGCCCCAATTTCACCGCAGGGCCGCCCCAAGGTGAAATAGGCATCTCGGGGCAGAGAGCTACACACAATGAGCGAACGTGGGGGCCACATTCACACACAGCGCGCGCCATCCACCTCGATGCACACGCCGCTGATGAAATCGGCCTCGTCGCTGGCCAGGTAAAGGGCGGCGTTGGCCACGTCCAGCGCGGTCGAAAAGCGTCCCAGCGGAATGCTGGCCCGAAAGCGCGCCTTGCGCTCTTCATCGAGCGGGCCGCCGGCAAACTCGGCCGACAGGCCGGTGTCGGGGTTGAACACCGGGTTGATGCAGTTCACCCGTATGTTGTCGGGCCCGAGCTCGGCCGCCAGCGACTTCGAGGTGGTGATGACCGCGCCCTTGGAGCCGTTGTACCAGGTCAGGCCGGGGCGCGGGCGCACGCCGGCCGTCGAGGCAATGTTGATGAAGCTGCCGCCGCCCTGGGCGCGAAACACCGGCGTGGCGTGAATCGTGGAAAGGTAAATGCTTTTGACATTGATGGCATAGCATTTGTCAAAGTCGTCTTCGCTGACGTCAAGCGCCGGCTGGTTGCGGTGCGTCCAGCCGGCGTTGTTGACCATCACGTCCAGCCTGCCATGGCGCTCGACGGCCGCCGCCACCAGCGCCTTGACCTCGCCTGACTTCGTCACGTCGGCGGCAAAGAAGGACGCCGTGCCGCCCAGCTTGACGATGGTGGCCGCCACTTTTTCGCCCAGTGCCGCGTTGATGTCGTTCACGATGACTTTGGCGCCCTCGGCGGCCAGCCGCCTGGCGATGCCTTCACCAATACCGCCGCCGGAGCCGGTGACGATGATGGATTTGTCTTTGACCCGCATGTTGATGGTCCTTCTGCTAATTGCTGGTTCTGCTGTCAGCTGATGTGATGGGGCTTGCCTTTTTGGGGCAAGAGGTTTTCGTCGACTTGCCTATTGTTGCTGATTGCGCGTTGAGGGTTTCCCTGCATGCCGAGATGCAGGGATACAGCCTCCTTCCACCTAGAATGCACGCACAAGGAACGGGGGGATTCATGAAATATCCATTTGCTCGCGCTAGTGCGGGTGTGTTGTTGTGCGCGTTCGCGCTTTTTACTGCATCCGTACAGGCGCAGCAGTCCAAAAATCTGGCTCCTGGGTTCTCGCAGCGAACTGCTGCATCCAAACTGGTGGTGGTGCCGGCTGATCTGGAACTGTTTTCAATTGGTGCGGGCGGCGTGCCAGAGCCCAGGGCCGACTGGACGCTGGCCGCTCAGAAAAATGTCAAGTCCGGCCTTGCTTCACGCAAGCTCCAGCTTGGTGCCGACGTGTTGGGGCTCGAAGAAAAAGACATGGACGAGCTTGCCGACATCAATTCGCTGCATGGCGCCGTCGCCCAGTCCGTCTTCCTGCACCACATGATAGGGGGCGCCCTGAAGCTGCCCACCAAGAACGATGCGCTGAACTGGTCCATGGGGGATGCCGTCAAGCCACTGAAGGACAAGACCGGCGCTGACTACGCCTTGTTCATCTGGATCCGCGACAGCTACGCCAGCAGCGAACGCAAGGCTGCGATGATCGCATTGGCGGTGCTGGGTGTCGGTATTGCGGGTGGCTCCCAGGTCGGTTACGCCTCACTTGTCGATTTGAACGACGGGCGGATTGTCTGGTTCAATGATTTGCGCCGGGCTTCGGGCGATTTGAGGGAGGCCGAGCCAGCGAAAGAGACGATTGAGGCTCTTCTCCAAGGCTTTCCAGTTTCCCGATGATGGGCATGGCTTCCAGCGGGCGCCGTGCATTTTTACGGTCAGCCTGCAAGCACTGCCTCGGCATGGGCGCTCTGTTGCCGGGCCTGCCGGCATTGGCGCAAGACAGCGCAGCAACGGCCGACGACGCCAGCTCGCCGCTGCCGGCGGAACGCTTCACCCGCCCCGCGCTGGAGACGGACGAGGGTGGTTTATGGGGAATGATGGACCGTGAAGAGACGCGGCTGCGGCGCAGCCCCTTCGTGGTTCGTGACCCCGAACTGAGCAAGTACCTGCAGGACCTGGTGTGCCGGCTGGCGGGAGACCATTGCCCCGACATCCGCGTGCATGTGGTGCGGACACCGCTGTTCAACGCCTCCATGGCGCCCAACGGGATGATGCAGGTCTGGACCGGGCTGCTGCTGCGCGCAGAAAACGAAGCGCAACTGGCGGCCATCCTGGGGCATGAGATTGGCCATTACCTCGAGCGGCATACCCTGGAGCGCTTGCGCGACATGCGAAGCCGGGCCGCCTTCGCCCAGTTCATGGGGATGTTCGGCGTGGTGGGGGCGATCGGCCAACTGGGGGCGCTTGCAGGTGCCTTCGCCTTTTCCCGGGAGCACGAAACACGTGCCGACCGCCTGGGAATGCGCCTGATGAAGCGCGCCGGCTACGACGGCCAGCAGGCGGCCCAGGTATGGGACAACCTGCTGGGCGAGCTCAAGATCACCGGTGGTCGGGACGTCGGCAAGCGCAGCCCCATGATGGCCACACATCCACCCGTTGAGACGCGCCGGGACGATTTGCTCAAACTTGCGGGAGATGCTTCCGGAAGCACCGGCGCCGCGGAATACCAACAGGCCATCTCGCGCCACCGTTTTGGCTGGCTCCAGGACGAAATCCGGCGCGGCCAGTTTGAGGAAAGCCTGGTTCTGTTCAACCGCCTGCTGGCGCGTAACGCCCAGGATTCCCAGGCACTGTACGCGCGCGGCGAAGTCTATCGGCTGCGCGCGGGCAAGGGCGACCTCCAGGACTCCCTGAATGACCTGACGCGCGTGACGGCATTCGAGCAACCACCCGCCGAGGCTTTCAGGGCGCTTGGCCTGGTGCAAAAGCAGCGAACCAACGCTGCCTCTGCGGCTCAGGCGTTTGAAAAATATCTTGCAGCAGCCCCCGAGGCCGCTGATGCCGGTCTCATCAAAAACTATATTGCGGAACTCAAACCATGAAAAAAATCCTGATCCTTCTTGTGCTCGCCTTCCTGTCAGGCTGCATGTCCATCTCCAAGGTCGAAGGCGAGCAGGTGGTCAATAGCCGCATGGTCGTCAAGGTGACTGATGCGTGGAACAAGGTGTCCCCGCCGGGAACCAAACAGCCTTTTGACATGTGGACGCAGGAGGGCATGACGCTTGACCATCTGCGCCTGTGGGCAGCAGTCAAGCCGGGCCAGGCCCTGGTGATACGTCCGGCCGGCAATGTGCCGGTTGGCCAGAAAGCCCCCCGCGTGCCGACCTACAAGTCCGGCATGCAACTGGATCAGCTGGTCAATCTCTTTGAGGTCATGTATTCGGCGGACGGCTCAATTGTCAACACGACCAAGGTTGAACCCACTGTATTCGCCGGCGAAAAAGGCGTGCGTTTTGAATTTTCTGTAACGCGAAAGAGCGATGACGTTCAGCTCAATGGCGTGGGCTGGGTCAGCCAGCGCAAGGGCGAGCTCTTCGCCGCCACCTTCATCGCGCCCAGGCTCTCATTCTTCCCGCGGCTGTTGCCCATGGCCGAGAGCATTGTTCGGACGGCGCAAATCAGGGGTTAATCAAAAGTCGCCGGCAAAGGAGGCCGGCTCTGGCGGCGGCATGATACTCGCCGGCACGTCAACCGTGCCGCACGGCCACCGTCTTGAGCGTCGTAAACCCGTAAAGCGCCTCAAAGCCCTTTTCGCGCCCATAACCTGAAGACTTCACGCCGCCAAACGGCAGCTCGACGCCGCCGCCGGCGCCATAGTTGTTGATGAAGATCTGGCCGCTTTTCACGCGCTTGGCCATGCGGAACTGGCGCGCGCCGTCGCATGTCCAGATACCGGCCGCCAGGCCGAATGGCGTGGCATTGGCGAGTTCAATGGCATGCGCTTCATCCTTGAAGCTCATCGCGCACAGCACCGGGCCAAACACTTCTTCCTGTGCCAGCCGGTGGTTCACGGGCACATCGCGCAGCAGCGTGGGCGCTTGGTAAAAGCCGGTATCGGGGGCTTCGTCCACGATCTGGCCTTGCGCCACCATGGGGATGCCGGCGACATGTGCGTCGCTTAAAAAGTCCCACACGCGCTGCTGCTGGCTCTGGCGGATCAGCGGGCCGACGTCGAGGTCCATGGCGGCGGGGCCGACGCGCAGGTTGGCAAATGCCTGCCCCAGGCGCTCCAGCAGGGGTTCGTAAATGGACTGCTCCACCAGCAGGCGTGAGCCGGCCGAGCAGGTTTGCCCGGCGTTTTGCACGATGGCGTTGATGATGGCGGGCAGGGCGGCGTCGAGGTCGGCATCGGCAAACACGATTTGCGGGCTTTTGCCGCCCAGCTCCAGGGTGACCGGGCAATGGCGCTCCGCCGCCGCTTGCTGGATCAGCGTGCCGACGCCGGGGCTGCCGGTAAAGCTGATGTGGTCAATGCCGGGGTGGCGCGCCAGCGCATCGCCGACCTCATGGCCGTAGCCGGTCACGATGTTGAGGGCGCCCGCCGGAAAGCCGACCTCGGCCGCCAGTTGGGCCACGCGGAGGAGGGACAGGCAGGCGTCTTCGGCCGGTTTGACCACGCAGACATTGCCGGCAGCCAGCGCGCCGCCCACGCTGCGGCCAAAAATCTGCATCGGGTAGTTCCAGGGAATGATGTGGCCGGTGACGCCGTGCGGCTCGCGCCAGGTCATGACGCTGTAGCCGTCCAGGTAGGGAATCGTGTCGCCGTGCAGCTTGTCGCAGGCGCCGGCGTAAAACTCGAAGTAGCGAGCCAGCGCCGCGGCATCGGCTCGGGCTTGCCTGACGGGTTTGCCGCAGTCGCGCAGCTCGATCAGGGCCAGTTCTTCGGCATGCTCGGCCACCTTGGCCGACAGGCGCATCAGCAGGCGGCCGCGCTCCGCGGCGCTGAAGCGGCTCCAGACCAGTTCCAGGCAATCCCGGGCGCTGTGCACGGCCACATCGATGTCGTGCGCGTTGCTGCGCTGGATCTCGTCAAAGACCTGGCCGTCGGAAGGATCGATCACCGGAATGGTTTTGCCGGAAGAAGACGGAACGGATGCGTTGGCGATGTAATTGAGCTGCATGCATCTCATTTTGCTTCAAATCGGTCCAGGGCCAGGTGCCTGGGAAATGATGGCGAAAAATGGCTCTAGCCCAATGTAGTCGGGCGCAGGTAGCTATCAATCCTGTAGCGACCTAGGGTTTACGTGGGCGCGCTGTCGGCAAAAGCAGAAAAGCGGCCGCAGCGGCCCGTGCCGCTAAAACCGTCAGGCAACCATGTCCGCTTGTCTGAACGATTTCACTTCATCGCTTTGTTGATGGGGCAGGACATCCGCTCTTCCCATTCGCCGCTGCCGTCCCAGATAGTGGGACTCCATCCGATGTGCTGGGGCAAGCACTCTTGATGCCCGCCCAGCCCTGATCTCAAAATGAACGCGCGTCCATAAAGGTGCACGACCGCCATGGCGTTCAGTTTTCAACCAGTGAGACAAACATCGGCATGTACATCGGAGAACAACTCATCAATCCCGGCGCCGAGCGCTTGCGCCTGTCGGCCCAGCTCGGTGTGGAGCAGGTCGTTATCGACAACCGCGGCACCGGGCTGGTGACGCCCGGCGGCCTCTGGGACGCGGGCAAACTGCGCGAATACCGTGAGTGGGTGGAGAGCTTCGGCCTGAAGATCGACCTGTTCGCGCTGGATGTAGGTTCCATCCTGCTGGACTTTCTGACCGACGAAGACGGTGCCCGCCGCCAGGCCGAGGTGCTTCAGAAGAACATCCAGATCGCGGCCGATGCTGGTCTCACTGCCCTGAAATACAACGTCCAGATGGTGGGAATTACCCGCACCGGCCTGCGGCCGGGGCGCGGCGGTGTGCAGTACTCGGGCTTCAAGCTCGCAGCCTACACCCCCGAGGCCGACCGCCAGCATTCATACTGGGGTGTGGGTTATCCGACCAACCAGGACGAGGGCGACGCAGAATCCGCGTTGCTCTGCGGACAGAAGATGGCCAGGGAAGTGCCGCCTGTCACGGAGGCGGCCGGCTGGCGCGCGATTGAATTCCTGGTGTCCAGCCTGGTGCCGGCGGCTGAAAAAGCCGGCATCAGGCTCGCCTGTCATCCGCATGACCCGGCCTATCCCGTGGGCGGGCTCAACGGTGTGGAGCATGTGCTGGGCTCCATCGAAGGCCTGCGCAGGTTCCTGCGTTTAAGCGACAGTCCCGTGCACGGCCTGAACTTCTGCCAGGGCACGGTGGCCGAGATGGCGCCCGAGCCGCACGCCTATGTGATCCGCGCCATTGAAGAATTCGCGCCGCGCATCTTCATGGTCCATTTCCGCAACATCAGGGGCGGCTACCTCGACTTTGCCGAGGTCTTCCCCGACGAGGGCGATGTCGACATGAACGAGGCCATTAAAGCCTACCAGCGCGCAGGCTATGCGGGCATCCTGTGCCCCGACCATGTGCCGCTGTCGGAACTGGACCCGAACCGCGAGCGCTTCATGTCGTTCGCGCTGGGCTACACGCGCGGCCTGCTGCACGCGGCCGGCTACCGCCCCAGGATCACCACGCTGGCCGGCTAAGAGTCCTTTTTTTCACAATAAACACTACAGCAGGAGACATCCATGATTCGACGCAACCTGATTGGTCTCGCAACACTGGTTGCATTTGGCACGGCCCTGCCGATGGCCGTGCAGGCGCAGACCGACTACCCGACCAGGCCGGTCAAGCTGATCGTGCCCTTCCCTGCGGGCGGCACCAGCGACATCATGGGGCGCATGATCGCGGACGAGTTGTTCAAGGCCCTGAAGCAGCCTTTTGTGGTGGAAAACGTCGGTGGCGCGGGGGGTGTCATCGGCACCGAACGCGCGGCCAAGGCCGCGCCGGATGGCTACACCCTGGTGCTCAGCGGTGTCGGCCAGAACGCGGTGGCGCACGGCCTGAATTCCCAGCTGGGCTACGACTCGATCAAGGATTTCGTTCATATCACCCAGATCCATTCGGGCCCCAATGTGCTGGTGGCCCACCCGAGCGCGCCCTTCAAGACCTTCAAGGAATTGATCGATTACGGCAAGGCCAACCCTGGCAAGCTCAATTACGGCTATACCCATGCGGCATCGGGTCACATGGCAATGGAATTGCTCAAGCAGACCGTGGGCACCTGTACCGGCACCAAGGGTAACCAGAACTGCAAGGGCCTGTTCATGGTGGGCATTCCCTACCGCGGCGGCGGCCCGATGATGACCGACCTGCTGGGCGGCCAGATTCCGATGATGTTCATCAACCAGGACGTGGCCCTGCAGCATGTGAAGGCCGGCAAGCTGCGGGCTCTGGCCGTCTCCAGCCTGTCACGCAACCCGCTTTACCCTGACGTGCCGACCATTGCCGAGTCGGGCTACCCGGGCTTCTCGGCGCTGTCATGGTCGGGCCTGTCGGCGCCCAAGGGCACGCCCAAGGTCATCGTAGACAAGCTGGAAGCCGCCGCCGTCAAGGCCATGCAAAGCCCGGCGATCCAGGCCCGCATGGAATCGCAGGGCTTTGTGGTGCCGCCGCTTGGCGCCGCCGACTACACGCAGTTTGTCCGGAAAGAACTGGACCGCTGGACCCGCGTGATCAAGATCGCCGGCATCAAGGCCGAATAAGTTAGCTCCACCTATCCCAACCCCCACCGCAAGAAAAGGAATTTATTGTGAATACCGAAACCGCCGCCGGCGCCGACCGCATTGAATGGGTCGAGGTCTCGCTCGTGTACCTGCCGCTGGCTGCGCCCATCAGCGACGCCAAGGTGCTGACCGGCCGCCAGAAGCCGCTGACCGAAATCGCCTTCATCTTTGCCGAGATCCGCACGCGCGACGGTTTTGACGGCATTGGCTTCGGCTATTCCAAGCGCGCCGGTGGCCCCGGCATGTATGCGCACGCCAAGGAGATCGCGTCCAATCTGCTGGGCGAAGACCCGAACGACATTGCCAAGCTGTGGGACAAGCTGATGTGGGCCGGCGCCTCCATGGGCCGCAGCGGGATGACCTCGCAGGCCATCTCCCCGTTCGACATCGCGCTGTGGGACCTGAAGGCCAAGCGTGCCGGCCTGCCGCTGGCCAAGCTGCTGGGCGCGCACCGCGACAGCGTGCAGTGCTACAACACCTCGGGCGGCTACCTGTCCATGCCGCTCGAGCAGGTGCTCAAGAACGTGGAGGCCTCGCGGGCCAGCGGCATTGGCGGCATCAAGATCAAGGTCGGCCAGCCTGACCTGCCGACCGACCTCAAGCGCGTGAAGGCCGTGCGCGAGCTGTTGGGCGAAGGCTTCCCCCTGATGGTGGATGCCAACCAGCAATGGGACCGGCCCAAGGCGCAGCGCGCCTGCCGGGCCTTTGAGCCCTTCGACCTGACCTGGATCGAAGAACCGCTGGACGCCTATGACTTCGAAGGCCACGCCGCGCTGGCCGCCAGCCTGGACACGCCGATTGCCACCGGCGAAATGCTGACCAGCTTTGGCGAGCACGCGCAGCTGATCATGGGCAACTGCAGCGACTTCGTGCAGCCAGACGCCCCGCGCGTGGGCGGCATCACGCCCTTTCTGCAGATCATGAGCCTGGCCTCTTTCAAGGGCCGCAAGCTGGCGCCGCACTTTGCGATGGAAATCCACCTGCATCTGGCGGCTGCCTACCCGGAAGAGCCCTGGCTCGAGCACTTCGAGTGGCTGGAGCCCATGTTCAACGAGCGGCTGGAGCTCAAGGATGGGCGCATGCATGTGCCGAACCGGCCGGGCCTGGGCTTCTCACTGAGTGAACAGGCGCTGGCCTGGACGGCGGAGAAGGCTGCGTTCGGCAAGCGGCCTTAGGGCAGGGCGGCCTTCAGTCCCAGACCCGAAGCCCTATCCAGGCCACGCCCGCGACGGTCGCCATGGGGAGCGACATCACACCGGGCACGTAGAAGAAGGCGGAGGCCACAGGGCTGGAGTGCTCGATCAGCCAGCCGATCGCGAAGAGCAGGGCGCCGCTGACCAGATAGCGCTTGATATAGCGCGGTAGCCAGCGGGCCTGGCCCTTGTTGTGGTGCCAGGCGGCCGCGCGCGCGAACAGGTCGCACTGGTTGACGTCCATGAACAGCCAGGCGAAGAAGAAATACCGGTACAGCAGCGAGTGGAAAGGGAGTTCCATCAGCCATCACTTTCGACTGTGCGATCAGATTACTCCGATCGCCGGTCTGGCTCAAGCCGCTTGCGAAAAAATACCTTCAGCCGGCGTGCCCTCGCTGGAAGCCATGGCCGTGACCGTTGCGCGCAGCGGCGCGCTGGATGCCCACCCCCCCCAGGCAGCGACGCCGGTGCGGGCGGGTGGCGGTACCAGGGCGGCAGCGCAGCGACCGCAGCCGGCCGGCAGCCGGCGATGTGGAGCCGCGGCGGGCGAGACGAATGCGTTGCGGTCGGGGAATACCGATGTGTGAGCGTCTGGCCGCCGCGCACAAATGCCGCAGAAGCCCACGGCGGTGATCCGCCGCTATTCGAGCGGCCGCAACTCCTGCAGCAGCGTGGGCACCAACTCGGACACCGTGGGATGGATGTGCATCGCGCGGCTGATGGTGGTGTAGGGTGCTTGGGCGTACATCACATCGAGCAGCGAGTGAATCACCTCGTCGCCGGTCACGCCGAGGATCGCGGCGCCGAGGATCGCCTGGGTTTGCGCGTCGACGACCACCTTCATGAAGCCCTGGCTCTCGCCTTTCTCCACCGCGCGCGAAACGCGCGTCATGGGCCGGGTGCCGACCAGCACCTTGCGCCCGGATTGCCTGGCTTCCGATTCGGTCATGCCGGCGCGGCCTAGCGGCGGGTCGATGAACAGGGCGTAGGCTGCGATGCGGTCCGACACCTTGCGCGGGTCGTTGTCGAGCAGGTTGGCGGCGACGATCTCGTAGTCGTTGTACGCGGTGTGGGTGAACGCGCCGCGGCCGTTGCAGTCGCCCAGTGCCCAGATCCCCGGCACGTTGGTGCGCAGTTGCTCGTCCACGGTGATGTAGCCGCGCGCGTCGGTCGCGACCCCCGCCCGGTCCAGCCCCAGGTCGTCGGTGTTGGGCACGCGCCCGACCGCTAGCAGCAGATGCGAGCCCGCCACGTCGCGCTCCCCGGAAGCGCAGTCCAGTCCGACGATGAGGCGCTCGCCCTCCCTGCGCGCAGTCATGCACTCGGCGTTGAGGCGGATCCCGATTCCCTCGCCCTCCAGGATGTCCTGCACCGCCTGCGACACGTCCTCGTCCTCGCGCTGGATCAGGCGCGGTCCTTTCTCGACAATGGTCACCCGGGAGCCGAAGCGCCGGTACATCTGGCCGAACTCGAGGCCGATGTAGCTGCCGCCGATGACGATCAGGTGCTCCGGCAGAAAATCCACCTCCATCATGCTCGAGTTGGTGAGATAAGGCACCTGATCCAGCCCGGGCATGGGCGGAATCAGGGCCCGGCCGCCAACGTTGACAAAGATCCGGTCCGCCTCCAGCAATTCGCCGTTCACCCGCACGGTACGGGGGCTCTCAAGGCGGGCGTGGCCCTGGTAGACCGTGCCGCTCGCCAAGCCGCGCATCCACTGTTCCACACCGCGGCTGGAGCGGCCGGAGATCTCATCCTTGCGTGCCTTCACCCGCTTCATGTCGACGCCCACCTCGGTGCCTATCGTCACACCGTACTCGGCGGCGCGGCGCGCCAGCTGGGCAGCGTAGGCGCTTGCGACCAGGGTCTTGGTGGGGATGCAGCCGGTGTTCACGCAGGTGCCGCCGAACGACTTGCGCTCGATGACCGCTACCTTCATGCCCGCGCCCGACAGCCGCCCGGCGAGCGCGGGGCCGGCTTGGCCGGTACCGATGATGATCGCGTCGAAGCGTTGAGTCATGGCTTTCTCCTTGGCGTCTTCCACAGTGTCAATTGCCGCGCAGGCTGCAGGACGCGCAGCGGACGGTGCGGCGGCGGATCAATTGCCCCGGTTGATGCACGTGGCGAAGGGCACATTTCGCGCCTTGGCCCGGACCCGTTACCGGGTGACTCCTTATTTTCCCCCAATCGCAAAAATTGCTCGCACGGGCACGCACGGACAGGAAATTCAGGCGCCCCAGGCAAAGTATCAGACCGGCCTCCATCGGGACGCCGCCTTGTTGCTACCCGGCCATTACTTTCGCATCAAGCTTTTCACCGGCTGAGCAGGCGCTGGCGTGGGCGGCGGACAAGGCGGAGTTCGGGCAATGAGAAGTCAAATCGGCCGCCGGCCCTTATAGAACAGGCGCAACCAGCTATAAAAAATATAGCTACTTTTTATGCGCTCTCGTGCTCAATGATCTGGAGCCCCGGGTCCGTCACCTGCGGCACGGCCACCGGCTTGCGTTCATCATCGAGCGCCACCATCGTGAAGCAGCCGCTGTGGGTGCGTTGGAAAATGCACCGGTCACTTTATGGTTTTGGTGGATGGCCAGGGTTCGAGCCCCTGCCTTTGTGTGCAAGGGCTGCTCTAACAATTGGCGAAACGGCGATGCCATGTGACGGTCATCGCAGTGCCCAGGCTGCCTGTGCGCTGGCGACGATCATCCCTGATCCGTGGATCAGGACACGGAAACCCATGGATTGGCGCGTCAGCACCGCATGGGCTTGGCAGGCTTATTCGGCCTTGATGCCCGCCGTCTTGATCACCTTGGTCCAGCGTGCTTCTTCACTCTTGACAAAGGCCGTGTAGGCTTTGGAGCCCAGCGGCGGCACCACAAAGCCCTGCGATTCCAGCCGTTGCTTCACAGTGTCAGACTGCAGGGCCTGAACCATGGCGGCTTCGAGCTTGTCGATGATGGGCTGGGGCGTTCCTTTGGGGGCCGAAAGGCCGGACCAGGACAGTGCTTCAAAGCCCTTGTAACCGGACTCGGCCACGGTCGGCACGTCGGGGTACAGCGGATTGCGCTGGGCACTCGTGACGGCCAGGGCGCGCAGCTTGCCGGCCTTGACGTGCTGCAGTGCCACGTCCTGGTTGATGAACATGATCTTGATCGTGCCACCCAGGATGTCGACCATCATCGGGCCGCCGCCACGGTAGGGAATGCCCAGCATGAAGATGCCGGCGGTCTGCTTGAACTGCTCCATCGCCATGTGGCCCGAGGCGGCCGGCGTGTAGCCGTAGTCCAGCTTGCCCGGATTGGCCTTGGCGTAGTCCACCAGTTCCTTCAGTGTCTTGAATGGCGTGCTCGGATGGACCACCAGCACATTGGGGCCGGAATGGACCTGCGAAATGTGAATGAAGTCGGTGTTCGAGTTGTACTTCAGGTTGGGGTCCAGCCCGTGGGCGACGGCGCTTTGGCCGACACCGGTCTGAGTCAATGTGTAGCCATCGGGCGCGGACTTGGCGCCCCGCTCCGTGCCAATCACGCCGCCGGCGCCGCCGACGTTGTCGACGATGAAGGGCTGCTTGAGAATTTTCCCGAGTTGCTCGGCCATCAGGCGTCCCATCACGTCACTGGTGCCACCGGCCGGGAAGGGCACGATGATCCTGACCGGCTTGTTGGGGTAGTCCGTCTGGGCCCATGTGGCCCCTCCGAATGCTATAAAACCGATAGCTGCACACGCCATTTTTACAAGGGTAAGACGCCTGTTTGACATAAATTTGTCTCCTGTTTATTGACGGAAATTCTTGAACCGCGACGCCACGGATTTCGTCGGCAACAAAAAGATGGCCGATGATCGCGAGCCCTCAAACTGGCGACGACGGGTTACGACGAAGTGTTCATCCGGATTGATTGACCGCTTCTCAGCGTCCCTCTCAGCGTCCGTTAGCCTTGCGCCAGACGGCGAAGTCGTCTTTCGATTGCTGCTCGGTGGGCGGGTACAGGCCGATGATGGAGCGGCCCTTGAGCACTTCCTCCGTCACGAAGTCCTCGAACGCGGTCATCTCCACCGCCTCGTCGGCAATCTCGTCGGCCAGGTGGGCCGGGATCACAAACACGCCTTCCTTGTCGCCGACGATCACATCGCCGGGAAATACCGCGACGTCACCGCAGCCGATCGGCACGTTGATGTCCAGCGCCTGGTGCAGCGTCAGGTTGGTCGGTGCCGAGGGGCGCTGGTGGTAGGTTGCAAAGGGCAGGGCCGCGATTTCGGGCGAATCGCGAAAGCCGCCATCGGTGACGATGCCGGCGGCGCCGCGCACCATCAGGCGCGAGACCAGGATGGAGCCGGCCGAGGCCGCGCGGGCGTCCTTGCGGCTGTCGATGACCAGGACCGCGCCTTCAGGGCATTGCTCCACGGCGACGCGCTGCGGGTGCTTGGGGTTCTGAAACACGGTGATGGGGTTCAGGTCCTCGCGTGCCGGGATGTAGCGCAGGGTGAAGGCTTCACCCACCATGTTGGGCAGGTTCGTATTGAGCGGGTGCACGTCCTGCATGAACTGGTTGCGCAAGCCGCGCTTGAAGAGGGCGGTGCACAGCGTGGCGGTGCTGACGGTTTTGAGCTTGTCGCGGGTTTCGGATTTGAGTGTCATGAAGGTCTCTCTTCTTTCTTGTCAGTAAATGTCGGGCTCGCCGACTGGCGCGCCAAACGAGGTTTCCAGAAAATCAAAATCACAGCCCTTGTCGGCCTGCTGGATATGGCGCGCGGCCATCCAGCCGTAGCCGCGTTCATAGCGCTTGGGAAGCGGCGTCCAGGCAGCCCGGCGCTGCGCCAGTTCTTCGTCGCTGACTTCCAGGTGGATGCGCCGGCCCGGCACATCCACCGTGATCAGGTCGCCGGTTTTGACCAGCGCCAGCGGGCCGCCGATATAGGCCTCGGGCGCCACATGCAGGATGCAGGCGCCGTAACTGGTGCCGCTCATGCGGGCGTCGGAGATGCGCACCATGTCCTTCACGCCCTGCTTGACCAGCTTGAGGGGAATCGGCAGCATGCCCCATTCGGGCATGCCGGGGCCGCCCTGCGGGCCGGCGTTGCGCAGCACCATGACATGGTCGGCCGTGACATCGAGGTTCTCGTCGTCGATGGCCGCTTTCATGGCGGGATAGTCGTCGAACACCAGCGCCGGGCCGGTGTGGTTGAGGTACTGCGGCGCGCAGGCGCTGGGCTTGATCACGCAGCCGTCGGGCGCCAGGTTGCCGCGCAGCACGGCCAGCGCGCCTTCGGCATAGATCGGATTGTCCAGCGGACGGATCACGTCGTGGTTGTAGACCTCGGCACCCACCAGGTTCTCGCCCAGTGGCTTGCCGGTGACGGTCAGCGCCTCAAGCTTGAGGTGGTCCTTGAGCACGCTCATCATGGCCAGCATGCCGCCGGCGTAGTAGAAGTCTTCCATCAAATAGGTGTCGCCACTGGGCCGGATGTTGGCAATCACCGGTATCCGGCGGCTGGCCGCATCGAAGTCGTCCAGACCGACCGCGCAGTGCTCTCCCGCGCGGCGCGACATGGCGACCAGATGGATGATGGCATTGGTCGAGCAGCCCATCGCCATGGCCACGGTGATGGCGTTTTCAAACGATGCGCGGCTGAGCATTTTGGCGGGGGTCAGGTCGTCCCAGACCATGCTCACCACGCGGCGTCCGCATTCGGTTGCCATGCGGATGTGGTTGGAATCAACCGCTGGAATCGACGAAGCGCCGGGCAGCGTCAGGCCTATCGCCTCGGCGATGCCGGTCATGGTGCTGGCGGTGCCCATGGTCATGCAGTGGCCGTGGCTGCGGGCAATGCCGCCTTCGACTTCCAGCCATTGAGCCTGGTTGATCTTGCCGGCGCGCCGTTCGTCCCAGTATTTCCAGGTGTCGGAGCCGGAGCCCAGCACCTTGCCTTTGACGTTGCCGCGCAGCATGGGGCCGGCGGGCATGTAGATGAAGGGAAGGCCGGCGCTCAAGGCGCCCAGCACCAGGCCCGGGGTGGTCTTGTCGCAGCCGCCCATCAGCACCGCGCCGTCGATAGGGTGGCTGCGCAGCAACTCCTCGGTTTCCATCGCCAGCATGTTGCGGTACAGCATCGTGGTGGGCTTGACCAGGGATTCGGACAGCGACAGTGCCGGCAGCTCCAGCGGAAAGCCGCCGGCCTGCAGCACACCGCGCTTGACGTCTTCCACGCGCTGCTTGAAGTGGCCATGGCAGGTGCCGATGTCGCTCCAGGTGTTGATGATGGCGATGACGGGCTTGCCCTCCCAGTCTTCAGGGCCGTAGCCCAGCTGCATCACCCGCGAGCGGTGGCCAAAGGACCGGACGTCATCCGGTGCGAACCAGCGCGCACTGCGCAGTTCCTTGTAGGTTTTCTGGGTCATGAGGTTCTGTTTACTTGAGTTCAATTCAATGAATGGCGGGCACCGTGCGCCCGGCGGGCAAGGCATTAATCAACCGTCAGCCTGTTGTCGATGATGATGCGTGCGTAGCGCTTGCGGTCAGCCGCAATCAGCTGGGCAAATTCAGCGGGCGTGCCGCCTTTGGCGACCGCACCCTGGGCCAGCAGCTGCTGCTGGATTTCAGGCGCCGCCACGGCTTGCCGAAGGCCCTGGGAAACCTTGTCGATAATTTCCTGGGGTGTGCCGGCGGGCGCCAGCAGGCCAATCCAGGAACCTGATTCGGCGCCGCTCACGCCGCTCTCCTGCAGGGTCGGTACATCGGGCATGGCTGAAACGCGCGACTTGCTGGTGATGGCCAGGGCCTTGAGCTTGCCTGACTTGATGAAACCCGAGGTCTCCAGCACGGATGCAAAAATCATGTCGACGTTGCCGGCCATCAGGTCGGTCATGGCCGCGCCGCCGCCCTTGTAGGGAACGTGAAGCATCTTGGTGCCGGTGGCAATCTTGAAGGTTTCGCCGGACAGGTGCGGCGAGCCGCCGTTGCCCGAGCTGGCATACGTCAGCTTGTCGGGCTGGGCCTTGGCCATATCGACCAGCTCTTTCACGTTCTTGACAGGCAGCGAAGGCGTGACGGCCAGCACAAAGGGCAATTCGGCGAACTGGCCCACCGGCACAAACGAGGTGTCGGGGTTGTAGCTGAGTTTCTTGTACAGCGTCGGGTTGATGGACTGCGTCCCGACGTTGCCGACCAGCAGGGTGTAGCCGTCGGGCCTGGCGCGCGAAACCAGCTCCAGCCCGACGTTTCCACCGGCGCCGCCCTTGTTGTCAATCACCACGGCTTGCCCCCACATTTGCGACAGGCGCTGCGCCAGGATGCGTGCGCCGATGTCGGTGCCGCCGCCCGCCACGAACGGAACAATGATGGTGACCGGTTTGGCAGGCCAGGCGGTCTGTGCCTGGGCACCGGCGCATAAAAGCAGCGAGGGGAGCAGCAGGCTGAAAAGCCGCTTGCGCAAGCGGGGTGGGGTGATCGTGAACATGGTTTGTCTCCTTATATCTTTCAAATAGTTCAAACTTCAGTGGTCAAGACATGGTTGAGAGTCTTGATTGCTGAACCGGTTGACTCACCGCTGTGCAGCCTGTGTCTCCGTTGCAAGATGCTGGCTTTGGGCATCTCTGTCAGGGGTCTGGCGAGGAATTAAAGCACTAATATATTAGTATGTCAATGCTATGATTTGTCTTTCCCGGCGCCCAATTTCATCCCATTTGACCCAACCCATCACTCAACTGCATGAACGCCCTCGCGAAAGTTGCTCCGCTCAAACTGGACCGCACCCGTCAGTCTGCCCCCCAGGTTTTCGAGGCGCTGCGTGAATTGATCGTGTCGGTCCAACTGCAGCCCGGCACCGTGCTGCAGCGCGCGGAGCTGGCCGAACACTTTGGCATCAGCCAGACCCCGATACGGGATGCCTTGCTGCGCCTGGGTGAAGAGCAACTGGTGGACATCTTTCCGCAACATGCCACGGTGGTCAGTCGTATTGATTTGTCGGCCGCATTACAGGCACATTTCCTGCGGCGGGCCATCGAGCTGGAAATCCTGACGACGCTTTGCGGATTGCCGGATGCAAAGCACCGCGAACTGGTGCAGCGTTTGAACACGAATCTGCTGTTGCAAGAAGCAGCCCTCAAACCGCTGGACCTTGCGAAACTGGCGTTGGCCGACCAAGCCTTTCACCAGGAAATGTACGAGGCCGCCAACGTGGGCCCGCTTTGGACCCTGGTGCGCAAGCAAAGCGGGCACGTTGACCGGCTGCGTCACCTGAACCTGCCGGACGAAGGCAAGCCCCAGGCCATCGTGCGAGACCACCGGGCCATCGTTGAAGCCATTGCGCGCAAGGACGCCCAGGGCGCGGAAAAAGCCTTGCGCCAGCACTTGGCGGGAACCCTCGCCTTTGTCGATGACATCAAGCACCGGTTTCCCGAATGGATCACTTCTGCTGACCAATAAGTAAGCCAATAGGTCATGAGCCATCCGGTTTCCGGTAAGCAACTGATCCCTGCACTAGACGGTGTAATCCACCGCCGCCCATTCAAAGTAGGTCTTGAAGTCAGCCACCAGTGCCTGGTGCGGCGGGTGGAACAGACGATTGGCGGGAACAGTGCGTTGCGCATTCATCTGCTGTCTCTAATGAGGGTGAACTGACAAGATTGAGAGAGTAAGAGCATTCACGCTGGTCGGAGACGATTCTCGCACCGGATGGTCTGGACCATCGCCGATCCGCACCGGACCTTCCATCCCGCGAAAGCCGGTGACGAGTTGCTCGACACTCGCGCTGAAGAGCCGGTACTTGGCGAAAGACGGGTCGAGGATGACGACGGCCGGATCCGGGTAGCGCAGGGACGGCATCCACTGGGCACGCACGCCGCCGGCGGCAAGCGCAAGGCCCGTCTTGATGAGATCGCGCCGGTTCGCACGATTGGCGGGAATTGTGTGTTGTGCATTCATCTGTTGTCTCCATTAAGGGTGGGCTGACAGGATTTCGGCTATTCGTTGATTTCACCGAGATTTCTTCCTCACCCCAGCCCCATCTCCAACTGCCCGCAATGAAACAGAATCCTTGCTCGGTAGTTGGTGAAGTTCCTGAATCCTCGGGCACTGGCATTGATGAGTTGGATGGCGCTATTGAAACCTTCAGCACAGGAGTTGGTAATTCGGTGCACGCTATGGTTGCGCAGACCTTGCTCGTGGCGACGCAGCATTTTTGCGACCCTCTTTACCAGCTTCAGCTGGCTGCGCATTGCATGATTGCTCCTAGGGAATTTTCGAGCGTGCAGCGAGTGACGCGACTGCCAAGTAACGGCGACAGCCTTGGCCATGCAGAGCCTTGATGGCGTTCACCAATAGTGTTCATCTCAAGGTCCTTGGTGTTATGGCTGCGATATTGCCTCCATCGATTCCGGTTTGGACCCAGTGCGGGTTAAGGGTAAACGAGAGTTCATGCATTTCCGTCCCGCACAGTGGGATGAAGTTGACTCGTAGCCCGTGCGCCGTCTTGCGAATGGGCGCATGGACTTTAATAATTCGCCAACCTCACAAACCGGAGACACCAATGCTGAATCTCATTCGCCCCGATGCCGACTTGGCCGCGGCACCATATCTGAAATCCCGTCGCGATTTTCTGCAGGCGGTGACAGCCACAGCTGCTACGGTCGCGCTGCCTTCTGCATGGGCGCGGGCTACGCCCCAGTTCGGCACCGCGCCGGTGCCGATCGGGATCATTGATGTGGCGGGTAACCTGGCCCTGACACAGAAGATTTTTGACAGTTACGCCAGTACTCACACTAACCGTGTGTCCCGTTTCAGCTTCACGCGTGCACCTGCTCCAGAACTAGCAGGCAAGCTTCGCGCGATGCAGGCCGCCAACCGGGTTGAGCTGCACATTGTGCTGACGGGGCTTGACGGCATCGCCGCGGGCATCGAACAGGGGGTCTGGCAAGACCTTAGTCCATACCATGCACAGATCGGCGCCCCCTCTGCGCTATATGACGGTGGCGCGGCGGCAATCCAGAGCCAAGCTGGTGGCAGCGGCATGCTCGTCGCCTATTCGCAGCAGGGGCCCGTTCTTGAATATATTCCCTCGCGCCTTGCCAAGCCGCCCAAAACCCTGGACGAGCTGCTCGCATGGACGCGGGCGAACCCCAAAAAGTTCTTTTACGCCCGTCCGGCCAACTCGGGGCCGGGCCGCACCTTCGTGATGGCGCTGCCCTACATGCTGGGGGACAAGGACCCGATGGATCCGGTCAAAGGCTGGGACAAGACCTGGGCTTATCTCAAGGAACTCAACAAAAACGTCGAGTACTACCCCTCGGGCACCACCCCCACGATGCGGGAGCTGGCCCAGGGCTCGCGCGACCTGATCGCCTCCACCATGGGCTGGGACATTTATCCACGCGTGCAGGGCATTGTGCCCAAGGAAGCCGCCGTGGTGGCTTTTGACAAACCCATTTTTGTCGCCGATGGCCAGTTTGCGGCCATCCCCAAGGGGTTGTCGGAAGACCGGCTCGCGGTCGCGCTGGACGTGCTCAAGTTCATGCTGCAGCCTACCCAGCAGGCCATGGTCTATGCGGACGGCTATCTCTATCCGGGTCCGGCGCGTAAGGGCATTACGCTGGCACAGGCGCCAGCCGAGAGCCAGAAGGTGCTCGGTGAGTTCGGTCGCTTGCCGTTTTATGAACCGCTGTTGGCCAGCACGCCGGTCAAGGCGCCGCTGGAGCCCAAGTCGCTCATTGCCATGTTCCGGGCCTGGGACGAGCAAATTGGTGGCCAGAAGGTCAAGAGCTGATATGCAAAAATTTCAAGAATTGCGGCTGGAGAACATCAACCTGAACTTCGGGTCGTTCAAGGCGTTGGAGGATTTCTCGCTCACCGTCAAGGCAGGCGAGTTCATTTCGTTGCTCGGCCCGTCTGGCTGCGGCAAATCGACGGCCTTGAACTGCCTGTCCGGGCTGCTGCAGGTGAGCTCCGGCAGCATCATGCTGGACAACACCCGCATCGATGTGTTGCCGCCTGAGCGTCGCGGCTTCGGCATGGTGTTCCAGAACTACGCGCTGTTCCCGCACCTCACGGTGCGCTCCAACGTGGCTTTCGGGCTGGAGATGCGCAAGGTGCCGAAGGCCGAGATCGACCAGCGTGTCGAGCGCGCGCTGGCCACCGTACAGCTCGCCAACCAGGTCGACAAACTGCCCGGCCAGCTTTCGGGTGGCCAGCAGCAGCGCGTGGCCATTGCGCGCGCGGTTGCGATCGAGCCGCCGCTGGTGCTGATGGACGAGCCCTTGTCGAACCTGGATGCGAAGCTGCGGCTGGAACTGCGCCACGAGATCAAACGGCTGCACCATGCGCTGGGTCTGACGACGATTTATGTCACGCACGACCAGGACGAGGCCTTGTCGTTGTCGGACCGCATCGTCGTGATGCGCGACGGACGCATCCAGCAGCAGGGTGCGCCCGAGATGCTCTATACCAGCCCCGCCAACCTGTATGTCGCGCGCTTCATGGGCTACCGCAATGCTTTCGCCACTTCGGTCGAGACGGTGGCGGACGGCCGGACGATAGCGCGCGTCGGTGATGGGCCAGGCGCGATGCGCTTCCATGGTCTGGTGCCTGCACCCGGCGCCGGCGCGGCGTCGCTGGCCTTCCGGCCCGATGATGTCGAGCTGGCGGATGAAGGCATTCCCGCCCAAGTCGCACAAGTGGAGTATTGCGGCCAGCTTTGGATGGTGGATCTGCGCACGGCGGATGGCACGCATGTGACCATGGAAACGCACGAGCGGGTGGCGATGGGCCAGCAGGTGCACTTCCGCGTGCCAGTGGAGCGCATCCGGCTGTTCGCCGACGCCTTTGTACCGGAGGCGGCATGAGCGGCGTTAGCGTCATTAAGGCACCGGCAGCCGTGCATCGGCATACCAGCGGCGCCGTGGCGGGACGCGACCTGCGCGTGCTGCTGGTCATTCCGGCGGTGCTCGCCATCGTGCTGCTGTTCATCTACCCGTTCGGCTACGGCCTGCTGCTGTCGCTGCAGCCGGCCGAGGGAGGCTGGCTGGAGAACTACGCGCGTTTCTTTTCGGAGCCGCGTCTGTACGACACCATTAGCACTACGCTCAAGATATCGTTGCCCGTCACGGTCTTTAATATCCTCATCGCGCTGCCTATGGCCTACATGCTGCGGGTGCCAAGTCTGCAGCAGCGCCTGATCGCGGCGCTGCTGGTGATTCCGATGACGCTGGGCACCGTACTGGTCGCGCAGGGCATGCTCACCTATCTCTCGCCGAATGGCTGGCTCAACCGCAGCCTGCTGGTGTTGGGACTGGTTGCCGAGCCGCTAGAGATTCTGCACGGGCCATTGGCGGTTGAGCTGTCGCTGGTCATCACCGGATTCCCGTTTGCCTTTCTGATGCTCCTCTCGTACGTGACCGGTATCGACCCTTCGCTGGGCCGTGCGGCTGCCACGCTCGGCGCTTCGCCGCTGGAGCAGTTCAAGCGCGTCTACCTGCCACTGCTGGTGCCGGGACTGGTGACCACCTTCTGCCTGGTGTTCGTGCAGGCCTTCGCGGTGTTTCCGTCGGCGGTGCTGCTGGGCTCACCGGCCGGCTCGACGCGTGTGATCTCGCTGGCGGCCTACGAGGCGGCTTACGAGGACTTCAATTACTCCATGGCCTCGTCGATTGCCATCATCATGGGCGTGGTCCAGCTGATTGTGGTGCTGCTGGCGCTCGGCATCCGCCGCGCCGCCTACCGTGGCCCGGCAAGTGGCGGGAAAGGTTAATCATGTATTCAAGCGAACTGAGTCAACGCGCCTTCCGCATCGCCTTTGGCATGCTGATGGCCTTCATCATCCTCAACGTGGTCGCCATCGTCGCGGTGGTGATGGTCAACTCCTTCGGAACCCACTGGTTTACCGGCTGGCTGCCCGAAGGCTTCGCCACCAGCTGGTACCTGCGTGCCTGGAAGGAATTCCAGCTCGCCGACGTGCTCTGGACCACCGCGCTGACAGTCGGTGCAGTGGTGCTGTCGTCGGTCCTGCTCGGTGTGCCCGCCGCGTATGTATTGGCACGGGTGGACTTCCGGGGCAAGCGGCTGGTCACGCTGCTGTTCCTGCTGCCGCTGCTGGTGCCGCCCATGACCTATGGCATTCCGCTCGCCACCACGCTCTACCAAGTCGGCCTGGGCGGCACGATCTGGGGCGTGATCCTCGCCAATATCGTCCCTTGTGCGCCCTTCGTGGTGATGGTCATGACGCCCTTCATCGAGCAGATCGACACCCGCGTCGAGGTGGCGGCGCGCGTGTTTGGCGCCGGCACGTTCACCATCTTCCTGCGCATTCTGATGCCGCTGCTGCTGCCCGGCATCATGGCTGCGTCGCTGTTGGTGCTGGTACGGACCATTTCGATGTTTGAGTTGACTTTTCTGACCGCAGGCGCCGACAGTCAGACGTTGGTGGTGGCGCTCTATTACGCAGTCTTCGCGGCGGGTATCCGATCCGCTCAGTCGATAGACGCGATGGCTGTGTTGTACATGTTGACCACGCTGGTGTGGGTGCTGATCGCTTTCCGATTCATCGACCCGACCCAGATGGTGGGTAAGGTGCGGGTGCAAAAGTCTGCCTGATTTCAAGGAAAGTAAACATGAAATGAATCGTAATCACCGGCGCGGCAGGCATTGTTGGCATGGTCATGTTGATCAACTGCGCGCTAGGTCTGAACATGCCGTCCGTGGGCATCACGCAGTTCGTCGGCTGCGCCATCGGCGGTGTCACCGTCAGCCAGGTGATGAAGTCCAACTGGCCGTTTTAAGGCGCATTGATGGTATGCCTGCTGCTGATGGTGACTTATGTGCCCGCGTACTTCATGACGCTGCCGCGCTTGTTCATGGCCGGTTGAGCTACAACTATATGGAAAGACACACATGACCATTTTGATCACCGGAGCTGCAGGCATCGTCGGCAGCGGCTTGCGCCGCGAGCTCGCGGCCGACGGCCAGACGTTGCGCCTGCTGGACCGCCAGCCCATCGCCCAGCTCGCAGCCCATGAGGACGCGCTGGTCGGCGATATCGCCGACCGTGACACGCTGCGCCGCGCCATGCAGGGTGTGCGCGGTGTCGTGCACCTAGCCGGTTGCACCACCGATGCCGACATCGAAGCCCAAATCGACGGCAATGTTCGCGGCGCGTTCAACGTGTTCGAGGCCGCGCGCGAAGCGGGTGTCGAGCGCGTTGTGTTCGCCAGCTCGCACCACGTGGTCGGCTACTACCCCCGCACGCGCCGCATCGGCACCAATGTGCTGCTGCGCCCGGACAGCCGCTATGGCCTGACCAAAGGCTTCGGCGAGCAGGTCGGTGCGATGTTTGCTGACAAGTACGGCCTGCGCGTGCTGTGCATCCGCATCGGCTATGTGGACGACAAGCCGGTGGACCGCCGCCGCCTGTCGATCTGGTCGAGCTGGCGCGACCTGGCGCAGCTGGTGCGCATTGGCTTGACGCACGAGGACCTGCGCTACGCGGTGGTTTACGGCGTGTCCAACAACATCCGCGGTTTCTTTGACAACGACACTGCCTTCAAGCTCGGCTACCGTCCGCACGACGATGCCGAGAAGTACGCCGCCGCCGTGCTCGCCGAAGTGCCGGCGGAAGACCCAAGTCTCGTGGGCACGCACGCCATGGGTGGCTGGGGCGCGAACAACGAATACGTCGGCCCCGTCGAACGCATTTACGAGTGGTAGCCATGAAGATCACCGCCATTGACCCCATCACGCTCTCCATTCCGTTCGAGGACGGCGGCGCCGGCGTCGGCATCACGCCGCAGCGCTGGCACACGCTGGACATGGTGCTGGTGCGTATCCAGACCGACACCGGCCTGACAGGCTGGGGCGAAGCCTTCGGCTACTTCTGCCGGCACGCGGTTGCGGCCCATATCCGCGATCTCGTCGCGCCGTCGTTGATCGGCCGCGAGCTGTCCGACCCGACCGCGCTCAACCTCGAGCTGCAGCGCAAGCTGGCCCTGTTCGGTCGCTACGGCCTGACGATCTTTGCGTTGTCGGGCATCGACATCGCGCTGTGGGACCTGAAGGCCAAGGCCGAGGGCGTGGACCTCGCCACGCTGATCGCCGGCCGGCGTGTGCGCGAGCGCGTCGATGCCTATGCGAGCCTGGTGCGTTATGGCAGCCCCGACCTCGTGGCGCGCTTTTGCGAAAAGGCCACGCGCGAAGGCTACAGCTCGGCCAAACTGCACGAGATCACCATGCCGGAGATCCGCGCCGGGCGCGCCGCCATCGACCCTGCCATGAGCTTCACCGTCGACGTGAACTGCGCGTGGACCGAGGAGTACGCCGCCAGCGTGATTCCTGAGCTGAAGGCGCTGAATACGCTGTGGCTGGAAGAGCCCATCTTCCCGCCCGAGGACTGGGAGGCCATGCGGCGCCTGGGCGCGCAGGGCCTGGCGATCGCGGCGGGCGAGAACGCCTGCACCGCGATGGAATTCAGCCGCCTCGTGCCATCGGTGAGTTACCCGCAGCCGAGTGTGACCAAGGTCGGCGGCATCAGCGAGTTTCTGCGCATCGGCGAGATCGCCCGCCAGCATGGCAAGACGCTGATGCCGCATTCGCCGTACTTCGGCCCCGGCTACTACGCCACCTTGCAGCTCGCCGCAGCGGTCGACAACTTCGGCCTGTTCGAGCACCTGTACGTGGACCCGCGGGCCTGGATCGGTGGCGAGCCGTTGCAACCGGTGCGTGGTCAGGTTGCGATTCCCAAGCGTCCCGGCATCGGCTTCGAGCCGGACCCGGACGTGTTGCAGCGCTACGCGGATTGAGCGGGATGCCATGGTGCTGATGACCGAAGAGCGGATCGGCGATATCCCCGCCATCCACGCCGCGCCAAAGGAGCGTTTCGACGCGCCGCTGCCCACCATCTTTTTGTTCCACGGCTACACCTCGTCGAAAGAACTCAACAGCTACCTCGGCTACATGCTGGCGCAGGCCGGCTTTCGCGTGATCCTGCCCGAGGCTGACCTGCACGGCGCGCGCTTTGACGGCAACGAGGCCTACCGTCTGACGCGCTTCTGGGACATCCTCCGGCGCAACATCGACGAGCTGCCGCTGTACCGCGACCACTATGCCAGCCGCGGCCTGATAGAGGGCGGGCGCATCGGTGTGGCCGGTACCTCGATGGGCGGCTTCACCACGCTCGGCTGCATGGCGCGCTACCGCTGGATCAAGGCGGCGGCGAGCTACATGGGATCGGGCTACTACCTGGACCTGTCGCGCACGCTGTACCCGCCGCTGGGCCTGTGCCATGCGCAGAACGAAGCCGAGCACGCGCGCCGCATGCAGCCGCTCACTGAATACGACGTGTCAACGCAACTGGACAAGCTCGCCGACCGGCCGCTGCTGGTCTGGCACGGGATGCGCGACGAGATCGTGCCGTTCGGCGAGAGCGAGCGCCTGCGTGCTGACCTCACATCGCGTGGCCTCGCCGGGGATCTCACCTACATGGCCGACCCGAATGCCACCCACAAGCTGCCGATGTCCGCTGCCACAGGGGGCGTGGCGTTCTTCACGCGTTATCTTTGACTGACTTCAGTCGTTACCTGCGCATGTGATCTCGATGGCCCCACGCAACGCCTCGCCCGGTGCGAGGATGCGGGTACCGGTGCCGGGCACGCCGCGCGCATGCAGGTTGAAACCGTCGGCCACATGGCTCACGGGCTCGATGCAGACATAAGGTGCCTGCGCCGGGCGGTGGATTACCAGGTGGTCCAGGCTGCCGCCCGCGATGAGGCGCAGGTGCGTGCCGTCGCCCTGGCGCAGGTTCACTTCGCCGGCCCACTGGCCATGAAACAGCGTGACCTCCCCCGCGTCAAACTGCGCGGGCGATACGGCTACAGTCCGTCGCGCCCCAGCGGCTGCGGGGACAGGCTGTGCGAGACAGTCGGCGTCAAAAGGCCAGGGCGGACCCGCCTCGAACTGCAGCGCGTCGCCATTCACATACGGTACATAGGGATGCAAACCGATGCCTCCTGGCATGGTGTGCGTGTCGGTGTTGACCAGCGATACGCCGATGCGCAAGCTTTGCGGCTGCAGCATGATGTTCAGCCCAGCCTCGAAATGCCAGGGCCAGTGCGCGTCGGGCTGGTGCCGGTAGCGCAGCGTAGCGTGGTCTTGGGTAGTGTGCATCAACTCCCAGGCGCGTTGCTGCGAAATGCCGTGCAGCGTATGCGGTTCGCCGCCAGGGTGAGCGGCCAGCGGCAGGTTGCGCCCTTCGTGCAGGAGAATCGCCTGGCGGATGCGCCCGCTATAGGGAATCAGCGGGTACAGCCCGCCCTTGGTCCAGGGCAGCAGGTCAACCACCGATTCGGGATAGGGGTGCAACACCGGTCGGGTCACGCCGTCTGCGCCTTCCAGCCAAGCGGCTGTGAGCCGCCCGCCGAGCGTGGGGGCGATGCGCGCACGGGCACGTCCGGCCCGCAGTTCGGTCACCGGTGGTGCGGCGGGACCGCTCACAGCGTGTAGTCGACTGCCGCCCATTCGAAGTAGGGCTTGAGGTCAGCCACCAGCGCCTGGTGCAGCGGGTGGAACAGGTACTCATTCAGCGCGTTCGTGTCGTCAAACCTAGACTCGAGCACGTAGCCCCAACAAATCGGCCGGTCCAGTTCGTTGGTGCTGAGTTTCCAGCCACGAATACCGGTGATTTGAGTGCCGAGTGCGTCCATGCGCTCGACCAGCGATTTCTCCAGTCCGTCGTTGGCCACCACGTCGGGCTTGCGGCGAAACAGCACGATGTGGTTCAGCATGGCAGCCCCTTGCGCGCCAGCAGCCAGGCGGGGGCATCCTGCAGCGCCACGGGGCGCAGGAAGCGCTCCAGCGCCGCATCGCCCACCGACGTGCTCATGGGCTGGGTGGACGAAGGCCAGGGGCCGCCATGCTGCTGCGCGGCCGTGACGGCCACGCCCGTGGGCACACCGGCAAACAGCACGCGCCCGGCAATGGCGGTGGCGCCGCGCACCAGCGCGCGGGTGTCGGCGTTGTCGTCTTCCGCACCCCAGAGGGTCACCGTCAGGCTGCCTCCGACGGCGTTCAGCACATCCAGCGCCTCGGCCACGGAAGCGGCGCGCACGATCAGGCTGGATGGGCCGAAGACTTCTTCGCGCAGTTGGGTTCTGGCGATGAAATCCGCCGCATCCACCTGGGCAAGAAAGGGGCGCGGCGCCTCGGCGCTGCCCGCTTCGTGCAGCAGGGGCTGTGCGCCGGCGGCGGCCATGTGGGTCACGCCGACATCAAAGGCGCTGCGCATGCCGGGGGTCAGCATGGCATGAGGTTTCTGCCCGGCCAGGGCGGTTGTCAACTGCTGCACGAAGGCATCACTGGCCGGGTCGTTGAGCAGCACGATCACGCCGGGGCTGGTGCAGAACTGGCCGCAGCCCATGGCAATCGAGCCGGCAAGCGTGCTGGCCAGTTCGGCGCCGCGCGTGGCAAGGATGGCAGGCAGGGCGACGACCGGGTTGATGGATCCCAGCTCGCCATAAAACGGAATTGGGCGTGGCCGTGCACTGGCCTCGGCCTGCAAAGCCGCGCCACCGCGCGTCGAGCCGGTAAAGGCGCCGGCAGCAATCGACGGGTGGCGTACCAGGCGCACGCCCACATCGGAGCCGCCGCCCTGGATCATGCCGACCAGGCCGGCCGGGAGGTTTTGGCTTTTGAGGACTTGCTGCACCAGGCCGAACACCCGGTTGGACAGCAGCAGGTGGCCCGAGTGCGCCTTGACGACGACCGGGCAACCGGCGGCCAGCGCCGAAGCGGTGTCGCCGCCCAGCACCGAAAAGGCAAAGGGAAAGTTGCTGGCCGAGAACATGGCGACAGGGCCCAGCGGCACACGCAGCCGCACCATGGCCGGATGCCCTGCGGGGGGCGGGCCCGCCACGGCGGGGTCATTCGTCGTGGCAAACGGCACGCCGCGCTCGGCGATATCGGCAAAGCGGCGCAACTGGAAGGCGGTGCGGTCGAGCTCGCCGTTCAGCCGGACCGGACCCAGCGCGGTTTCCTCGTCGGCCAGCGCCACCAGGCCTTCACGGTCGGTTTCCAGCGCAGCGGCGAGTGCGCGCAGCAGCGCTGCGCGGGTGCTGCCGGGGCTGGCAGACCAGCTGGCAAAAGCGGCATTGGCCGCAGCCGCCGCGGCATCCACCTGCTCCGGCGTGGTTGCGGGCAAGGGTGCGCCAAAGGGTTCACCCGTGCGGGCCTTGAAGGATTGCAGTGTTTTCATGTGTTGGGTGTCGTTTATGTCGTTTGGGGTTGCTCAGATCATTCGGTACAGATCATTCGCAGCGCAGGTGGTAGCCGCGGCCCGCATAGTCAAAAGCGACCAGCTCGCCCATGTGCGTGCCGTGCACGACGGGCAGCTCGGCCGTGTCCTTGACGGCAGGAGCTGCATAGTAAGCCCGAATTTCCTTGATGAGGCCGGTTGTCTCGTCAAACACATACCACTCGTCACCGCGCTGGGCGGTGTTGAACTTGCGCTTCCAGTGGGTCCACTCGATCACCGCCTCGTTCGAGTTGTGGCTGACCAGCACTTTCTCGATGGTCCATTGCGAGCCGAGGTTTTCCACGCACCAGAGCCATTTCTTGCTGATGGTGTCGGCGCTGCGCCAGGGAATTTCGGGCAGGCCGGGCGGGAAGTAGTGGACGGCGTCGGGCGTGAAGCAGCTCATCAGGGCCTGGTAGTCGGCGGCGTTGCAGGCGTCGAAATAGCGGCGGATCAGGGCTTCGTGCGGGTGCGGGGTGGGGGGCGTCGCGGTCATAGTGGTTCCTGGATGGCCGTACTAGGCCTTGGCGGGTTCTGCGGCGGCAATGCGGGGGCGGCCGGCGGCCACCCAGGCCTTGTGCTGAGCCCGGGTCTCGGGGCTGGGCGGGTACAGGCCCCAGAGTTTTTCGCCGGCCTGCACGCGCAGCGCCAGGTAGGCTTCCAGGTCGTCCTGCACCTCGCACAGGTTGGCCATCTCCTCGGCGCAGTGCGCCGGAATCACGCTGATGTTGTCGCCGTCGCCGTGGATCACGTCGCCCGGGTAGACGGCCACACCGGCGCAGCCTATGGGCACCTGCAGGTCGGCCACGTGGTGGTAAGAGAGGCGCGTGGTGGCGGTGACGCCGCCGCTCCAGATGGGGAAGTCCATGCCGGAGAGTTCGGTGCCGTCGCGAAACGCGCCGTCGGTCACCACGCCGCGGGCGCCGCGCATCATCATGCGGGTGACCAGCATGTTGCCCATGGAGGCGGCACGCGGGTCGCGGTTGCTGTCTATCACCACCACTTCGCCGGGGCGCACCTGCTCCACGCCCACCCATTGCAGGTTGTTGATGTGCGGCTCGGTCGTGAGGGTGGCGTAGGTGTCGATGTCTTCACGCGCCGGGATGAAGCGCATGGTGTAGGCACGGCCCGCAAAGGGCTTCATCTTCCTGTTCAGCGGCGTCAGGCCCACCAGCACCGGCTGGCGGTAGCCTTTCTTGTAGAGCTGCGTGGTCAAGGAGCCGCTGGACACCTTGGCGAGGCGGTCAAGCACCGAATCAGGCACAAAGACCGGCGCCGGGCGGACGGGCGTAGGGGTGATGGTGACGGAAGTCATGGAGTCTCCTTGGCGGAAAGTTAAGGGGAAGGCTTGTCAGTGGCGCAGGGTTATGTCTCAATATGCGGGACACGGGCATCGAAACTGTTGACCGGACTCGCGCGGGAATGGCATGCTGCGATGGTAAGGATACAGACGGCCCCTGCCAACGCGCCACGCCGCAGGTTGGGGCGAGTTGTCCCACATGTTGGAAACAAGCCCCATGAACGCAAACATTGGTGATGGAACAGCCTCGCTGGACAAGGCGATGGACATCCTGGAAGCCGTCGGCGCCTCGCCGCAGGGCCTGAGCCAGACCGAGCTGTCGGCGCGCCTGGCCGTGCCGCGCACCACGCTGTACCGGCTGCTGGCCACGCTGGTGGCACGCGGCATGATCCGGCGCGACCCGCTGCGCCGCGTCTACTGCCTGGGCTTTCGCTGCTTTGAACTCGCGCGCAGCGCCTACGCCATGCCCGATCTCGCGGCGGCGGCCAGCGTGGAGTTGCGCGCGCTGCGCGACCTGACCGGGGAGACGACGTATCTGGCCACGCTGGACGGCCTGGATGTGCTGTCGCTGGAGCGCTGCGACGGGGCGCACAGCCAGCGCTCACAGGCGGCGCTGGGCCAGCGCAAGCCGCTGCACTGCACCAGCCAGGGCAAGGCCATCCTGTCGGCGCTGGACGAAGCCACGCGCGACGCGCTGGTGCGCGACATCACGCTGAAAGCGCTGACGCCGCGCACCATCACCGACCGGCGGCGCCTGCAGGCCGAACTCAAGATCACCGCCGCGCGCGGCTGGTCTGTGGATGACGAGGAAATCGTGCTGGGTGTGCGCTGTGTGGGGGCGCCAGTGGTGGACGCGGCCGGCAAGGTGCGTGGCGCCATCAGCGTGGCCGGCCCGGCCTATCGCATGACGATGGAGCGCGTTCAGGGCCTGGGGCCGGAAGTGGCCGAGGCGGCGCGGCGCATCGGTGCGCAGCTGTCGGTCAGCGCGCCGGCGCCGGCCTCCGCGGTGGCCCGCGCCGTGGACGGGCCCTGGGCTTTCCGGGGCGAGTTTGCACGCTGGAGCGCGCAGCACCGCTGCCTGTTCTGGGCCGACAGCCTGGCGCCGGCGGTGCGGGTGTTCGACGGCCAGCAGGACCGCGAGGTCGCGGTGTTCGACGCGCCGCTGACGGCCATGGTGGTGCTTGAGGGCGTACTGCTGGTGGGAAGCCAGGGCGGGTATTGGCGGATCGACAAGCCGGACAGCCAGTCACCGCAGGTCGGCCCGCTGCAGCCATGGGCCTCGGGCGCGCCTTCGGCCCTGTGCACCGGCCCCGATGGCGCGGTGTGGGCCTGCGAGGGCGTGGGCGGGTCACGCTGGCGTGTCGGCCCCTGGCCTGCCGCCGGGGCGAGCGCCGCTGAAAGCAGCTGGACGCTCGGTGAACCGCTGGATGCGCTGGCCTGGGATGGCGCGGGCCAGTTGCTGTACGGACTGTCGCGCGAATCGGGGGTGATTCTGGCCATGCAACGCGGCCAGGCCGCGGTGCGCCGGCTGGCCACCGTGCCCAAGGGCTCGGGCCGCCTGAGCGGGCTGGGCGTGGACAGCGCAGGCGGCATCTGGACCGCCTTGCAGGACGGCTGGAGCGTGGTGCGCTTCTCGCCCGACGGCAACCAGGACCGGGTGATAGGCCTGCCGGTTCCTTGCCCGAGCGATGTCGCATTGGGCGGAGAACACTTGGACACGCTGTATGTGACCAGCGCACGCCAGCCCGTGTCGCTGGAGGCCTTGGGCGATGCGCCCTTGTCCGGGCGGCTTTTCCGTATCGACGATACGGAGTAAATCGGCCACGGCCCATGTGGGTATTGTGCAGTCAGCTATCAAATAGAGAGCAAACGGAGCGCCAATAGAGAGCCCATAAGAAAAGCCCGCCGAAGCGGGCTCTTGACGAAGCAGGGCTCTTTTATTTGGACGCTGGTGCCACCGGTGCAGCCACCCCAGGCGCGTCGGTAGGGGCAGGTGCCGTTACGGCAGCGGGCGCCACCATCGGTGTTACCGGTGCGGCGTGGGCCGTTCCACCGTGGACCTTCATCATCAGCGGCACGATCAGCAGCGCCACGATGTTGATGATCTTGATCAGCGGGTTCACGGCCGGGCCGGCGGTGTCTTTGTAGGGGTCGCCCACGGTGTCGCCGGTCACGGCGGCCTTGTGCGCCTCCGAGCCCTTGCCGCCGTGGTTGCCGTCTTCAATGTACTTCTTGGCGTTGTCCCAGGCGCCGCCGCCGGTGCACATCGAAATCGCCACGAAGAGGCCGGTCACGATGGTGCCCATCAGCAAGCCGCCCAGCGCCTTGGGGCCCAGCAGCAGGCCGACCAGAATCGGTACGACCACGGGCAGCAGCGAGGGAATGACCATCTCCTTGATGGCCGCGGTGGTCAGCATGTCGACGGCGCGGCCGTACTCGGGCTTGGCTGTGCCTTCCATGATGCCCTTGATCTCCTTGAACTGGCGGCGCACTTCCACCACCACCGAGCCGGCGGCGCGGCCCACGGCTTCCATGGCCATGGCGCCGAACAGGTAGGGAACCAGGCCGCCGATAAAGAGGCCGATGATCACCAGCGGGTCGCTCAGGTCAAAGCTGATGGAATTCCCAAAGCTCTCCAGCTTGTGGGTGTAGTCGGCAAACAGTACCAGCGCGGCCAGGCCGGCGGAGCCGATCGCATAGCCCTTGGTCACGGCCTTGGTGGTGTTGCCCACCGCGTCGAGCGGGTCGGTCACTGCGCGCACCTCGGGCGGCATGTCGGCCATTTCGGCAATACCGCCGGCGTTGTCGGTGATGGGGCCGTAGGCGTCGAGCGCCACCACAATACCGGCCATGCTCAGCATGGCGGTGGCGGCTGTGGCAATGCCGTACAGGCCGGCCAGCGAATAGGCCGTCATGATGGCGATGCAGACGCAGAGCACCGGCCAGGCGGTGGAACGCATGGACACGCCCAGGCCGGCAATGATGTTGGTGCCATGGCCGGTGGTGGAGGCCTGTGCGATGTGGCGTACCGGCGAGTACTGCGTGCCGGTGTAGAACTCGGTGATCCAGACCAGCGCGCCGGTCAGCAGCAGGCCCACGGCGCAGGCGCCGAACAGCCTGAGCTGGCTGCCACTGGAGGCAATCGCGTTGTCAGGGATCAGCCACATCGTGACGAAGTAAAAAGCGATCAGCGACAGCACGCCGGCAATCGCCAGGCCCTTGTACAAGGCCGGCATCACGTTTTTCATGCCGGGCGAGGCTTTCACGAAAAAGCAGCCAATGATGGAGGCAACGATGGACACCGCGCCCAAGGCCAGCGGGTACAGCACGGCGTTGACCGGAGCCGCGGCCACCAGCAGGGCGCCCAGCACCATGGTGGCAATCAGCGTCACCGCATAGGTTTCAAACAGGTCGGCCGCCATGCCGGCGCAGTCACCGACGTTGTCGCCCACGTTGTCGGCAATCACGGCCGGGTTGCGCGGATCATCCTCAGGAATGCCGGCTTCGACCTTGCCCACCAGGTCGGCACCGACGTCGGCACCCTTGGTGAAAATGCCGCCGCCCAGACGGGCGAAGATGGAAATCAGCGAGGCGCCAAAGGCAAAGCCGATCAGCGGGTTGAGCAGGGTGGTGAGGTTTTTGTCGGGCGTGTAGTTGCCGTTGCCCACCAGGAACCAGAAAAAGCCCGTCACGCCCAAGAGGCCCAGGCCCACCACCAGCATGCCGGTGATGGCGCCGCCACGGAAGGCGACGTCCAATGCGGGGCCGATGCCGCGCGTGGCGGCCTGTGCGGTGCGCACATTGGCGCGCACCGAGACGTTCATGCCGATAAAGCCGCAGGTGCCCGACAACAGCGCCCCGACGGCAAAGCCGATGGCGGTTTTACGGTCAAGAAAGAAACCGATCAGTACCGCAAGGACGACGCCGGCAAGGGCAATGGTTTTGTACTGCCGTGCCAGATAGGCCGCGGCGCCGGTCTGGATGGCGGCAGCAATTTCCTGCATGCGCGCGTTGCCTGCGTCCTGGGAAAGAATCCATCCGCGTGCCCAAATGCCGTAAACCACGGCGATAAGTCCACACACTAGCGCAAGAATGAGCGCCGAGTTGCCTGTCATAGAAACCTCCTACGTTGTTTTTCGCTTGGAGGGGGCGCCACGCGAGCGGTGCCCCCGCTGCGTTGCTTCCTCGCTGCTCCCAACATGTCGTGGAGACGATTGGCCAACTCTCGAAATTTAAGGCCAAAACATGACAACTTGGCGACGTGTCAGGTACGAATCAGTAAAATGAGGGTAAATACCGACCGTCTTCTGTTAACCCTTTCCAACACTTCAAAGCGACCATGTCCCTCGAAAAAGTTTCCCCCGGTAAAAACGTCCCCGAATCGTTCAACGTGATCATCGAAATCCCGATGAACGCCGACCCGGTGAAATACGAAGTGGACAAGGAGTCCGGTGCGATTTTTGTGGACCGTTTCATGAGCACGGCCATGCACTACCCAACCAACTACGGCTATGTGCCCAAGACCATCAGCGGCGACGGCGACCCGGTGGACGTGCTGGTGATCACCCCCGTGCCCCTGATTCCCGGCGTGGTGGTGACCTGCCGCGCCATCGGCATCCTGAAAATGGAAGACGAAGCCGGCGAAGACGGCAAGGTGCTGGCCGTGCCCATCGACAAGAAATGCTCGCTGTACACCCAGTGGCAAAAACCCGAAGACATGAATCCGCTGCGCCTGAAAACCATCGCGCATTTCTTTGAGCACTACAAGGACCTGGAAGAAGGCAAATGGGTCAAGGTGCTGGGCTGGGAAGGCCCGGAGTCGGCCAAGAAGGAAATCACCGACGGCATCGCCAATTACGCCAAGGCCAACAAGGCCTGAGCCTGTTTTAAGCTCTTTTGGCCTCCCGCCCATACAGCGCGGGCGCAAGAAGCTATCAAAAACAGAGCGAAATCGCTCGAAAAAAAACGCCTGCCGCTGAAAACGGCAGGCGTTTTTTTGTTTCACGATGACTCCAGCCTGGCATTTCGCTGGACTGCGCCGTAGCTAGATACAGCAGGTTTATCAATAACTTACGCGCGTCCATCATATGCCGGTGCTTTCCGAAACCTGACCCGGCTTCCGCTCTCGCGGCCCCTATGTGGCTCTTGGAAACCGGGTCGTTCCGAGGAGTCATCATGGCCAAGATCAAGCTCACCAAAACCGCCGTGGAGGCGGCACAACCCCAGGCGCATGACGTCGAACTGCGGGACACCGTGGTGCCCGGCTTCCTGTGCAAGATTACCCCGGCGGGTCGCCGGGTGTTCATGCTCCAGTACCGCACGAACGCGGGCGAGCGCCGCAAGCCCGCCTTGGGCTTGTTCTGGGAATTGACCGTCGAACAAGCCCGCGTCATGGCACAGGACTGGCTGGCCGAGGTGCGCCGGGGCGACGATCCCGGCGGGGCCAAGGCCGAGGCGCGCAATGCGCCCACGGCGGAGGCGCTGTGCAAGAAGTTCATGGAGGACTACTCCAAGAAGCGCAACAAGCCCAGCACGCAGCGCGGCTACCAAGCCGTCATCGACCGCTGCATCGTCCCGTTGCTGGGCCGCAAGAAGGTGCAGGACGTGAAGAGGCCCGACATTGCCGGGCTGACGGAGAAGCTGGCCTACAAGCCAGCCGAGGCAAACCGCACTTTCGGTGTGTTGCGCAAGATGTTCAACTTGGCCGAAGTGTGGGGTTACCGCCCGGACGGCACCAATCCGTGCCGCCACGTCCCCATGTACCCGCCGGGCAAGGAAACCCGGCTCATCATGGACGAGCTGGCGCTGATCTTCCGTCACCTGGAGAAGCTGGAGGTGGAATGGCAGACGACGCCAGCAGGTGGGCATGCGTGATGGCCCCCGGCACCGCGATGCGCTGGGAGGGCAGCCATGGCGCAACCCGCCGTGCCAGCTGGTAGAAGGTGTAGTGCTCGCCGGAGCTGTTGTAGTTGGAGGCGCTCACGGCCAGAGCCTGCAACTGGCCTGTTGCCATCAGCATGGGCAGGCGCTGAAGCGGTACCACGCGCTGCAACAGCTCGGCCAGCGGCGCATTGTCCAGCAATGAGCGGGGTTGCTGCCTGCGCCAGCGGTTGAGCAACTGGGCCAGGCCGAACAGCATGCGCCAGCCTTGGGCCTCTGCAGGCAGTGCGGCGGAGCGGTAGACCTGCTGCGGCTGTATATGGGCCCAGACATTGGTCAAGACCTTGACCGCATGACTGAAATCATCGGCATGGGAGGCAAGAGCTGCCGCATTGATCGCGCCAGCGGAGGTGCCGGTGATGATGGAAAAGGGGCTGGACGTGGCCTGTTCACCCGCTGTCTGGCGAAGCTCGGCGATGGCCTGTAGCACACCCGCTTGGTAGGCGGCTCGCGCGCCGCCACCGGTAAGCAGCAAGCCGACCGAGCCGGAGCCCCGATTCGGGTGTGGCCAGGTTGGCATGAAGCCTAGAGGTGATTCGGAGGATATCCGCATGATCCACTCCTTCCAGGGCGCGATGCCCTATGGCTTTAGGCTACGAGTGGGCCATTGCCTTCAGTAGCCGTTGCTGGCGGATTGCAGCACTCCATGAAAGGGAATGGAGGAGCTCCGAATGAACGCTGGCGTAGAGACTCCGACTGGATTGGCGTTATCCAGAAAGTGGAACTGGAGTTGACCCAGTTCCGTGCCTTCGCGTGCGCGTCAGGCGGATTCGCTCCGATGGGCTTTCGCAAGAGCCACCGCGTCCGGGCCCGCCGCAAAGCGCAGGCGCGGTGAGGAGTCGTTCGCGGCCCGCCACACCACTTCGGCCACGTCGATTTCTTTCGTCGTGGCCGCTGGCTTGGCAAACGCCTCGAAGATGGGCTGCGCGAAGGAGATGTAAGCCTCTGGAATCAGGCCCTGCATGCGGGCTCCACCGTTCTCGGTGAAGCGGGTCGTGGGGCCGTAACCAGGCTCGACCAATTTGATGCGGACGTTGAAGGCCGACAACTCGAACGCCACCGAGCCGGTCAGCCCCTCGATGGCGGCCTTGCTGGCCGTGTACACGCCGGCCAGCGGCATGGCGGCGAGCGTCACGCTGGAAGTCACGTTCACGATCACGCCGGCCTTGCGTTCGCGGAATTGGGGAATCACCGCCTGCATCATCGCCATGACGCCGAACGTGTTGGTGTCGAACACCTCACGGGCGGTGACCATGGGCGTGGCTTCGAAGGCGCCGACGACACCGATGCCGGCGTTGTTGACCAGCACGTCGATGGGGCCGGCGGCCTGGATCGCTGCGGTGATGCTCTCGGGTCGGGTCACGTCGAGCGCCATGAGCCGCATCCTGTCTCCGGCGGGCAGAAGTCCTTCCCGCGGCTGGCGCATGGTGGCGATGACGTTCCAGCCTTGCGCATGGAAGTAGCGCGCGGATTCCAGGCCATAGCCGGACGAGCAGCCGGTGATCAGTACAGTCTTCATGTCGTTCACTCCATAGGGGTTGGTTGAGGTGGAGTGAACGATATGGCACGATGGACGGATGATCTACGCTGAAGCGTCCTGATATTTTTAGCAATCGTCCATAACGCCGCCATGAGTGATCCGCTCACTGAAGTTGTCCGGCTCCTGCAGCCGCGCGCCGTCCTTGCCAACATCATCAGCGGCAAGGGCAACTGGGCCGTGCGCTATTCCGAGTACGGCCACCCTGGCTTTTGCATCGTGCTGGAGGGCAGTTGCCTGCTTGCGGTCGATGGGCAGGAGCCGATCGCCATCAGCGCGGGCGACTTCGTGCTGCTGCCGACGACGCCGGGCTTCACCCTCTCCAGCTTTGCTCCCGCGCCCCCCGTTTTCATCGACCCGAAGCTGGTGCCTGGAGGCCAAGGCGAGCGGCGCCATGGGGAGCCCAACGGGGAGCCCGACATGCGGTCGCTGGGCGGTGCGTTCATGTTCGACCGCGCCGATCCCGGGTTCCTCGTGTCCTGGCTGCCGCGCATGGTTCATGTGCAGGGTTCAGCACGCCTGGCGCAACTGGTGCAGATGGTCGGCGAAGAGTACGAGGATCAGAAGCCGGGCAGCGAATACATGCTCTCGCGGCTGGCCGGCATGCTGCTCATCGAAGCGATGCGCTCTGCAGCAGCCGGCAGTACACCGCCGGGGCTGCTGCGCGGTCTGGGCGACGAGCGCTTAGCGTTGGCTCTCAAGCAAATGCATGCCCATATAGATCGAGCATGGACGGTCGGGGATCTGGCCGCTGTGGCTGCGTTGTCCCGTTCGGCGTTCTATGACCGCTTCACGCGCATGGTCGGCGTTGCGCCGATGGAGTACCTGCTGGGGTGGCGCATGGAGATCGCCAAGCAGCTCCTTCGCCACGAGGCTCTTCCCGTTGCCGAGGTCGCCGAGCGCGTCGGGTACGGGTCTGCGAGCACTTTCAGTGTGGCGTTCAGCCGGCGCGTGGGGCAGTCGCCAAGCCGGTATGCCCGCTCGGACTAGGCCACGCTCGATAAGCCCCGGTCTGGCAAGCCACTCACGACGCTACCCGGGCCTCGCGCCGCACGGCCTGCGGCGGCATGCCGAAGCCGCGCAGGAAGGCCTCGCGCAGGTGGCGCCGGTCACGGAAACCCGTCTCCCGCGCCACCACCTCCAGCGGATGCCGGCTGCTCTCGATCATCAGCCGCGCCGCTTCGAGCCGCAGCCCCTCCACGGCCTTGGCGGGTGACTGGCCGGTCTCGGCCGTGAACACGCGGCTGAACTGGCGCGGGCTCAGGCTGGCGGCCTCGGCCAGTTCTTCCACGCTCAGCGGCTGCGCGAGGTTGCGCCGCGCATGTTCCAGCGCCTGCTGGATGCGGTCGGACTTGGGCGCGAGCCTGAGCATCTCGGAATGCTGCGACTGCCCGCCCGAGCGGCGCTGGTGCATGACCAGGCGGTGCGCCACGGAGCGCGCGATGTCGGCGCCCAGGTCTTTCTCCACCAGCGCCAGCGCCAGATCCAGCTCCGCCGTCATGCCCGCGGAAGTCCACACCGGCCCATCGGCGATGTAGATGCGGTCGGCCTCGACCTGCACGCGGGGGTGGCGTTGCTGCAAAGCCTCGGCCCAATACCAGTGCGTCGTCGCACGCCGCCCATCGAGCAGGCTCGCGTCGGCCAGCACGAAAGCGCCGGTGCACAGACCCGCGATGCGCCGTGCGCGCGCAGCAACCTTCCCCAGCAACCGGGGCAACTCGGGCGCCATGGGCGTCGATAGCGGCGAGATGACGCCGGCCACCAGCCAGGTATCGGCATGGCTGCGCGCCGTGAGTGCGCGGGCCTGAAGCGCCAGGCCGGCCGAGGCACGCACCGCGCCACCCAGGGCGTAGTTCTCCACGGCATAGAAGGGCTCGCCCGCCACCAGGTTGGCGAACTCGAAAACAGCCTGGGTGCCCAGTCCCATGACCTGGAAGCCTTCGGGGAGCAGGTAGCCGATGCGGTGCATGGAATGCGTCCTTTTTCAATGTCATTATTCATGACTATATACGTCATTTACGCCATTTGCTGGCGAGCGCACCATTCACCTGTCCCTTCCACACATTCATCACTCAAGGAGTTTCACCATGGCACAAACACATCTCGGCACCGCCCTCGTCACCGGCGCCTCCAGCGGCATCGGTGCGTTGTATGCGCAGCGGCTCGCGCAGCGCGGCTACGACCTGATCCTGGTCGCCCGCAACCGCGAGCGGCTGAACGCGCTGGCGAGCAGCATCAGCACCCGCACCGGCCGCGCGGTGGAGGTGCTACCCGCCGACCTGAATGACCGCGCCGCATTGGCGCAGGTAGAGACCAAGCTGCGCCAGGACGCCAGCATCACCCTGCTGGTGAACAACGCGGGCATCGGCACGCACACGCCGTTGCTGCAAAGCGACGTGGAGCAGATGACCCGCATGGTCGAGCTGAACGTCACCGCGCCGATGCGGCTGGCCTATGCCGCCGTGCCGGGCTTCGTGGCGCGCGGCAAGGGGGCGATCATCAACATCGCATCCATCGTCGCCATTGCACCGGAAACCCTGAATGGGGTGTACGGCGGCAGCAAGGCCTTTGTGCTGGCGTTCAGCCAGTCGCTTCAGAAAGAGCTGGCTGGCACGGGCGTGCAGGTGCAGGCCGTGCTGCCCGGCGCCACGGCCACCGACTTCTGGGCCATTGGCGGCTTGCCGGTCGAGCACCTGGATCCGGGCATCGTCATGCGCACCGAAGATTTGGTCGATGCCGCGCTGTTGGGTTTCGAGCGCGGCGAGAAGGTCACCATCCCCTCGCTGCATGCGGGGGAGAAGTGGGACACCTATGAGGCCGCGCGCCAGGCCATGGCGGGCCATCTGTCCAGCAATACCGTCGCGCCGCGCTATGCGGTGGTGCACTGATCACTGCAAGGAGCCAACACCATGAAAGCCGTTATTGCCGCCTATGCGCGCTCGCCATTCCACTTCGCCCGCAAGGGCCGCCTGGCCGAAGTGCGTCCCGACACGCTTGCCGCCCAGGTCGTGCAAGGCCTGCTGCGGCGCACCGACCTGGATCCGGCGCTGCTGGAGGACGTGATCCTCGGCTGCGCTTACCCCGAGGCCGCGCAGGGCAACAACCTGGCTCGCATCGTGGGGCTGCTGGCCGGCCTGCCCGAGGCCGTGGGCGGCATGACAGTGAACCGCTTCTGCGGCTCGTCGATGCAGGCGGTGCACATTGCGGCAGCGCAGATCGAGGCGGGCATGGGCGAGGCCTTCCTGTGCGTGGGGGTGGAGTCGATGACGATGGTGCCGCAGGGCGGCTTCAACTTCTCGCCCAATCCCGAGCTGCAGGTGAACACCGATGCCTACATCTCCATGGGCGAGACAGCGGAGAACGTGGCACAGCGCTGGGGCGTGAACCGTGCCGACCAGGAACTGCTCGCGCTGCAGTCCCACCAGAAGGCCGCTGCTGCCCGTGAACAGGGGCGCTTGGCCGGGGAGATCGTGCCCATCCGCCTGGCGGATGGCGAGGTGGTCGATGCCGATGGCTGCATCCGCCCCGGCACCACGCTGGAGGCGCTCGCCAGCCTGAAGCCTGCCTTCCGTCCCGATGGCACGGTCACGGCGGGAACTTCGTCACCGCTGACCGATGGCGCGGCGGCGGTGCTGGTCGTTCGCGACGATTTTGCCGCGCGCCACGGCCTGCAGGCGCTGGCGCGCATCCGCAGCTTTGCGACCGTGGGGGTAGACCCAGCCATCATGGGCATCGGCCCGATCCCGGCCACGCGCAAGGCGCTGGCGCGGGCCGGCCTCGCGGTGGCCGATCTGGACGTGGTGGAGATCAACGAAGCATTCTCTTCGCAGGCGTTGGCCTGCATCCGCGACCTGGGTCTCGACATGGCCACCGTGAACATCGATGGCGGGGGCCTGGCCATCGGCCATCCGCTGGGTGCCACCGGAGCGCGTATCACGGGCAAGGCCGCAGCCCTGCTGGCGCGACAGCAGGGGCGCTACGCGCTGGCCACGCAGTGCATCGGCGGCGGACAAGGCATCGCCACGGTGCTGGAGCGGGTTTGAACCATGAACACTCCAACTTCCCTTTCCGTCGCGCGAAGCGGTCCCACCCCGTTGCGCCTGAGCGGCCCATTGCTGGCCGTGCTTGCAGGGCTGGCCGCGCTGGGCGCGCTCTCTACCAACATCATCCTGCCGGCCTTGCCGCGCATGGCGTCCGATCTGCGTGCAAGCACAGACGACGTGGGCTGGGTGCAGTCGGGCTTCTTCCTAGCCTTTGCAGTTGGGCAGTTGTTCGTCGGGCCGGTGTCCGACCGCTGGGGCCGACGTGCTCCGGTGCTCGGCGGGCTGGCGCTGTTCATCGCGGGCAGCGTCCTGTGCGCCTGGGCGCCGACCCTGCCGCTGCTGGGCAGCGCGATGGAGTACGGGCCCGGCTGGTGCGCCAGCTTTGCGCTGGTTGCTCTATTGGGCCTGCTACTGGCGTTGGCCTATATGACCGTGGTGGGAGAAACGCATCCGTCCGACCGCCGCGCGGCAACGACGCCGGGTGAGGTACTGCGCGGCTATGCGGCCTTGGCGCGTGATGCCCGCTTCATCAGCCCCGCGTTTGCCGTGAGCGTGATCATTGGCGGCCTCTATGCCTTCTTCGCGGCCACACCGGCTGTGCTCATGGGGCGCATGGGCCTGAGCGCGCTGCAACTGGGGCTGTTCTTTGCCGGCACGGTATTCGTGGTCTTCGCTGCAGGCATGCTGGCACCGCGCCTGGCCCACCGTTGGGGCGCGGCCAGGGTGGCGGGTGCTGGCTGTGTGGTGGCACTGGTCGGCGCGTTGGCCCTGCTGGTGGGCGCAGAGGGCAGTGGCTTGGCGTACTTCACCGGGGCGGTCGTGCTGTACCTGCTGGGCATGGGGCTGGTCAACCCGCTGGGCACGGCCATGGCGCTGGGGCCGTTCAGCCGTCAAGCCGGGCTGGCTTCTTCTCTGCTGGGTGCTTTGCAGATGGCCTGTGCAGGCGGCATGACGGCGCTGGCCAGTCTGGCTGGACGCAACCCTGCGATGGCGCTGGGCCTTGTGCTGACGGCTGCCTCGGTATTGGCGCTTGCCGCGTTGACGGTGCGGCGCCAGAGATAAGACATGCCAACATCATTGGCGCACGCCGCATGTGAGAGCTGTCCGCTCCGTGAAACCATGCGGTCGTCCGAAGTTGAACTACTATAGGAAAGCAAGTCGGTTTCCAGTTGGGCACCGTGCCCGATGCAATGCGATCCGACTCTCTCTCCCGACGCTCTTATGTGGCCCTAGCCCACCAAGCCGCAATCCTGCGCCGCGGCCCCGAAAAGAGCTAACCTACTGTCCCATATACGGTTTCAAGCCTCGCGTGGTTTGCACGCAAGACTTGACACCAGAACTTTTTTGTGCTGCCAGGCCTAGCGCTTCAACCGGCCGTGGCGCGCCAGCACCGCGCGCAACTCATCATGGGGCAGGGCATGGACCACCGTGCCATTCAATCCGGTCATGGTGTCGGCGGCGAGCATGGCGTTGACGATGGCTTCTTCCATGGCCTCTACCGTGGCCTGGAACAGCGGGTCGATCGCACTGCCATGCGGCAGGGCCTGCCAGACGGACAGGCCATCGGCCGTGTCGGCGGGCTGCTGCGTCGAAAATGCCAAAAAAATATCACCGCTGGAATGCATCGCCACACTGCCCACGCGCGCCAGGCCCATGCAAGCGCGGCGCGCCAGCCGTTTGCACTGGTGCGGCAGCAGCGGGGCATCGGTGGCGATGCAGGCAATGATGGAGCCGTCCTTGCTGGCCTGCACGCCCGGCAGCGAGTGCGTGATTTCGCGGCCCACCGGCACGCCGGCAATGGTGAGTTGCTGCCTCTCGCCGTAATTGCTCTGCACCAGCACGCCCACGGTGTAGGCCTGGCCCAGCACCGTCACTTGGCGGCTGGAGGTGCCTATGCCGGCCTTCCACTTGTGCGTGATCATGCCGGTGCCGCCGCCCACGCAGCCTTCGGCCACCGGGCCCGTGCGGGCCTGGTCCAGCGCGGCATGGGCATGTTCGGCGCGCACATGCTGGCCGTTGATGTCGCTCAGCACGCCGTCATAGGTTTCGGCCACTACCGGCAGGTAAAAGCGCGAGCCGCCGCCCGGCGGGGCATTCTGGTGCAGCCAGGCGACCGTGGCATCGCGCACCACGCCCACGCTGTGGGTGTTGGTCAGCATCACCGGGCCTTCCAGCAGGCCGGATTCTTCCAGCCAGTGGGAGCCCGTCATTTCCCCGTTGCCGTTGAGCGAGAAGCAGGCGCCCGGCAGCCGGGCATGCGCCCCCTCTTGCCCCGCCGGCAGTATGGCGGTGACGCCGGTGCGAACGGCGCTGCCCTCAATCAGCGTGGTGTGGCCCACGGCGACGCCGGCCACGTCGGTGATCGCGTTGAGCGGGCCGGGCGTGCCGTCAAAGGGGATGCCCAGGTCGCGGGCGCGGGGTTTGTTGGGCATGGTCAATCCTTGGCTGGGCGGAAACCCCGCAACCTTACCGCACCGAGTGCCGGATAGCGGGCCCTGTGCCCACCCTCGCCGGCCTTAAACCTTGCGTGCCGGGTCCGGGTACACCAGGCCGTGCAGGCGGCCCTTGTCTTCCCGCGCAAAGGGCTGCCAACGGCCTTCAGCCTGCGCCAGCCGGTCGGCCACGGCCCACAAGGCGCTGGGGTTGACGCCCAAGCCAATATGGCTGGCCCGCACTTCGATGTTCTCGGTGTGCGGATTGGCTGGGCTGGGCGACTGGATGCTGGCCTGCCATGCCACGATGCCGTCGGTGCGCGAGTAAATGCTGGTGGTCGGCACGGGCGGTGCGGCGGGCAGGTCGTAGTTGGCGGACTCGCGCTCCAGGTTTTGGCCGCTGGCCAGTTCGTAAATACGCCATGCGTTGGTGGATTTGTGCGAGCCGGCAAAGGGCGTGCCCAGCGTGATCACGCCGCGCACCATGTGCGGCAGCTCCTTGGCCAACTCGCGCGCGTACACGCCGCCCAGGCTCCAGCCGATCAGGCTCACCTTGCGGCCCGTGGTTTCATACGTGTCAATGAGCTTGCTCCTGGCTTCGTCGATCACGCCTGTGCGCGGGCCAAAGTTAAAGCCCTGTTCCCAGCCCCAAGGCTGGTAGTTGAGCGACTGCAGGTAGTAGCGCAGCGGCACGGTCGACACGTCGTTGGCCGACAGGCCCGGAAACACCATCACCGCATGGCCGTCGCCTCTGGGGGCACGCGCCAGCAGGGGCCACGCGGGCAGCAGGGCGCCAAACTCCCCGAAGGCACGCAGCTCCAGCGCCAGCAGCCAGGCGCCAGGCGGCGGAATGTCATGCCGGGACGGCTTGTCTGGAGCCTGGCCTGGGGTTTGTTTTGCGCGGGATGGGTTTCGTGGAGGCGGCTTGTATGACGGACTGGCCATGGCTTGAAGCACTGAATGTTTTTGGCGTGGTGGGGGCAGAAACAGTATCGGGGCGCTTGCCGCGTTTGACAGAGGGAGGCCTCTCTAACTTCGCCGTTTTGCTGACCGCCGTCTTGCTGGTTTTTTTGGGGGTGGTGGGCGTTGCAGCAGGGGACGTTGTGGCCATCAAGCCCTGCGCTTCCTGGAAGGCGGCCTCGATCGCCCTGGCCAGGTCCTTGGCCTGCGGCAGCGCTTTCCTGTCGGCAATGATGCCGAAATCGACCTGGCCGGCATAGGTCTGGATGGTGATGTTCAGCGCCAGCCCGTGGAGGATGATGGACAGCGGATGAAAGGTCAAAAACTTCGCCCCGGCCAGGTACAGGGGCACCGGCGGGCCCGGCACGTTGGAAATCGCCAGGTTGGCCACCCTGGGCAGGCGGCTGGCCATGCCGCTTTTGCCATAGGCGTTCAGCGCCAGCTTGGCGGCCCCACCCACCAGCCACGGCGCCAGCAGCGAAGGGTAGTCGGTCGGCAGCAGGCCCTTGAGGCTTTGCATCGACGTTTTCACCTTGGCGGTCGATGCCATGATGGCGCTCATGCGCTTGAGCGGGTGCGCCAGGTGCGTGCCCAGCTCCACCAGGCTCAGGCTCACCTGGTTGCCCAGGTTGCTGGCGTCGGTGGCACCGGCTTCGCGCAGCGACACCGGCATGGCCGCCACCAGCGACTTTTTCGGCAGGCTGTGGTGCTGCGCGAGGTAGTCGCGCAGGGCGGTCGAGCAGATCCACAGCACCATGTCGTTGAACGAGCCGCCCACCGCCTTGCCCATGGCCTTGCACTCGGCCAGCGGAATGGTGGCCGTCACAAACACCCGGCCCGTGCTGATGCCGGTGTTGAAAGGCGTTGGCGGCGCGAGCTTCATCGGCATCTTGGGCCGCACCCCCGTGGCCGAGCTGGCCATGGACTGCCGGGCCAGCGTGCTGCCGAAAGTGCTGGCCGCCGCAGGCAGCGATTTGGCCGCCTTGACCAGCTGGCCGAACGAGCTGGAAAACACCGAGCCAATCATCTTGCCCAGCTTGAGGTCGGACTCTAGCTTGCGGCGCCGGCTTGGGTCGGGCGGCGGCACCTCGCGCGGCACCGGGCTTAAATCAAGAATGGCGTTGGCCAGCATCACGCCGCCTTTGCCGTCCAGCGCGGCGTGGTGGATTTTCGAGAAAAAGCCCGCCACCAGCTTGCCGTCCGGTAACTTGATGCGGTCAAAAATATAGAACTCCCAGAGCGGGAAGTTGCGGTCAATCAGTTCGCTGTGCAGCTGTGCGCACAGCTTGTGCACTTCGGCCAGCGTCATGGGGGCCGCGCCTTTTTTGGCCGGATCGGCGCGGCGGATATGAAAGCCGATGTCCACCGAGTCGGCCTCCACCCACAGTGGATGGCCCAGGTCCAGCGGCATGAACACCAGCTTGCGGCTGAACACCGGCGCCAGGTGCATGCGTTTGGCAATATGTTTGGTGACCTCTTTGTGAAAGCTGCCCTTGAAGCCGGCCGGCAGCTCACACAGGTTGAGCGAGCCCACATGCATGGGCATCTCGGGCGTTTCGAGGTAGAGAAAGGTCGCGTCCAGGCCGGTGAGGGATTTCATGGTTATTGTCTCCGTGGGGAGACCTTAACCGGGCGCGGCGGGTTGTGGCACTAGGGTTTGCCGTAGAAGTTATGGGCAGTTATTTAATGGGGCGCAGTGAGGCGTTCGAGCAGCGCCCGGCTCCCCGCTCGCCTCGAAAATGAGAACTGGGATTGGGAGTTCCTGCTACCTGCTTACAGCGCTGGCAAAAGAGATTAAATGCACATACAATAAATGGCAATGAACACCACGTTCGATCCTGCGAAAGACGCCGTGAATCTCGCGAAGCATGGCATCTCCCTCGCAGAAGTGGCGCGGCTCGATTGGGACAACGCCTTGGTGTCGCTGGATGATCGCCGTGAGTATGACGAGCTTCGGCAAGTGGCTCTGGCGCCCCATGGATGATCGGCTGTGGGTGGTGGTGTTCACGGACCGGCCAGAAGGCCGACGAGTGATCAGCCTGCGCAAGGCCAACTTACGGGAGTACCGCCGTTATGAACAAGCGCCCTAAGCTCACACCGCCAACACCTCAAGAAGATGCCTCCATCACGGCGGCAGCCTTGAGCGATCCGGACAATCCACCGCTGACCGATCAGCAACTGGCCCAACTGCGACCCATGCGGGGACGCCCACGGCTTACACGCCCCAAAGTTGCCCTGACCATGCGAGTGGATGCCGAAGTCATGGACGCGCTCAAAAGCAGCGGGCCAGGTTGGCAAACGCGTGTTAACAGTCTGCTGCGCGACGCACTTGCACTAAAGAGCGGTGGTATTTGAAAAAATACTGCACTCTATGCGTAAAAGGCTTTGCAGATATCTGCAAGGCCTCTACTTTTTGATGGCGCCCCAACGCGTGTAATGAGCTACCTGGATGCACATTGAGTGATAGCCGGAATGATGACTGACAGAAAAGCTGCGATGGCGGCCCACATGGTCCAGCGCGCCGACTGTCGAGAGGCTTCAGCAGCCTTTCAGATGCACGAGCCGAAGCCTCGGACGCCGCAAGCGCACGCTTATTTCGCTTGTTATCCTCCGCTTCCGCTGTTGCTGTCACCCCGAAAACAGAGGAGGCTACAAATTCAGTCGCCAAGCAACTGATTGCCATTGACCTCAGCACTGCCCAACATCCCCTGCTCATCCTCATTCAACCCCGCCACAGGCGTGGCCTTGGCCAGCGCCAACCACACCCCAAACGGCAACTGCTGTCTTGAACGCCGTGGTGCGGCACGGGCAACCACCAGCCGACTGCCCTCCATCACCATCACGCCACACTCCAGCGGGATTTCCTTGGCGACACCAATGGGCCGGCCCTTGGCATCGCAGCCCAGCACATACCAACACTCGCCGCCCAAGTCGAGGTAGGCGGCGCGCTTTTCCGGGCGGCGCAGGTCGCCCAGCAGGTCAGAGCGGTGCACCTTGATCTCGTGGACTATGGGGTCCACATATTCCTGCACCGAGGTATTGCGGATGGAAAACACGTCGGGCCGCACCATGCACCAGCGCACCGGTTCGCCTTCGCCCACCGGTGACAGCTGGGCGCGCAGGCCCAAACCGCGCCAGGTGATGCGGCCGGCGCGCACCATCTCGCAGGCGACGCGCTCGACCAGGGCTTCATGCTTGGACAGCGCCGAGCGGTTGCGCGCCAGTGTGGCGGCGAGGTAGGCCACGCCCGCATCGGTGACGCGCAGGGTTTCATGGCCCGTCGGGCCGGCGATGCGCTGCAGCAGGCCGGCGGCCAGCAGTTCAATTTCCAGCAAATCCTGGCAGGGCCACCCGGCGGAGCGGTAGACCTCGCGCAGGCGCCGGGCGTGCATGCGGCCCAGCGGCGCTGTCTCGGCAAGGGCTTCCGTGGGGGGCTTTGAGTCAGACATGGCCAACTGAATTCATGTTGCCTGCGGGTCTGCATTCTGGCTCAATTTTTAGTCCCTACCCAGGGAACAGACCGTGACGTTTGGCGGGGCAATGCCTTTGGGCTCATCGCACGACAGAAAAATCCGTAACGCCACAGGCTCCCCGACCATCTAATGCTAACAAACATTATTCGCCGTGCTTCGCCGCACGGCCTTGGGCGCACGGCGCCGAAAGGATGAACATGAGTGCACGTGAACCATTGAACTTGTCGGAAATTCCGGATGTTCAATCGCAAGTCGATGACCGCAACCTCCGCATCGACGATGTCGGGGTCAAAGGTGTGCGGTATCCATTGAGCATTACCTCGGGTGGCAAACCCATGCCGACCATTGCCACGCTGGCATTAGCCGTGGGTTTGTCCGCCAGCGACAAGGGGACCCATATGTCCCGCTTTCTTGAACTTCTGGAAGCGCAGGCTGATGCACTGGATCCGGCCGGATACAGAGGCATGGTGTTCAATATGCTGGATAGGCTGGGGGCACGCACGGGCGCGATTGAAATGTGTTTCCCGTATTTCGTGCAAAAAACCGCGCCAGTCTCGGGTGTCAAAAGCCTGCTTGATTGCGACGTGCGCTGGCGCGGGGCGGTGTCGGAGGCCGGACGCTGTGCCTTCTCGATGCAGGTGATGGTGCCGGCGACCAGCCTCTGTCCCTGTTCGAAGGAAATCTCCACTTACGGCGCCCACAACCAGCGCTCGCATATCACCATTGAGGTCGGGCTGGAGGATGATATGGCCATCGAGGAACTGATTGCCATCGCCGAAGGCAGCGCCTCCTGCGAGGTTTACGGCCTGTTGAAGCGGCCGGACGAAAAGTATGTGACCGAGCGCGCCTACGACAATCCCAAATTTGTCGAGGACCTGGTGCGTGACGTTGCCGTGGCACTGGACCGGGATCCCCGGGTAGGGGCGTACGTGGTCGAAGCGGAAAACTTCGAATCGATACACAACCACTCCGCCTTCGCCAGAATCGTGAAGCTAGGTCCTGCCCGCGGCGTCAAGCGGCAAGTGGAGGCGCATGCGCATTGTTCAGCGATTGGAGGCTAGACATGAATACCTGCCAGGTACGACTACAGGCACGCGAGGAAGTGGCCGGCGGCACGATGGCGTTTCATTTTCAGCGGCCAACCGACTTTGCTTTCAAGGCCGGTCAGGCGATTGATCTGATTCTTCCCGCCGCCGTGGCGGCCGACGGGGCAAACCAACGGCATGCATTTTCTCTCGTGAACGCGCCGTTTGAGAACGAGCTGGTGATCGCGACACGCATGCGCGACAGCGTTTTCAAGCGGGCACTCAAGATGTTTCCCATTGGCGGGCAGGTGGAAATAGAAGGGCCTTTCGGTTCCCTTACCCTGCATAACGAGCGCGCGCGGCCGGCGATATTCATCGCGGGTGGCATTGGCATTACCCCGTTCATGAGCGTGCTGCGCCAGGCGACGCATGATCGACTGCCGCAGGAGATGGTGCTGCTCTATTCCAATCGGCGTCCCGAAGATGCGGCGTTTCTTCTGGAACTGCAAAACCTTGCGCGGCAGAACGCCAATTTCCAGCTGTTGCCGACCATGACGGAGATGGATAAATCCGATAGGCCGTGGCAGGGGGAAACCAGTCACATCAGCAAAGAGCTGTTAAGAAAAACCATGAACGGTCTTCAGAAACCGGTTTTTTATGCAGCGGGACCTCCCGGCCTGGTCGCGGCCATGCGCGAGGTGTTAAATCGCGTCGGTGTCAATGACGACGACATTCGCAGCGAGGAGTTTTACGGGTACTGAGCAGTCGTCGCTACAGTTTTCAAGAGAAATAGCGCGCTAGCCCAATTGGCTTGGACGCAATTAGCTATCAAAAAAGAAGCGAGAAGGTCTTTTAGATATTGATCTCGAAGCGCGCATCGCCCATGTCCCGGTTCAGGGGCTTTAGCGCGGTCATGATGGCCTTGTCTTCGGCGTTTTCCCACAGGGCAATCACTTCGCGCTCGGCGCTGTAATCGTCTTCAGCGAGCTCTTCGGGTGTCAGGTCGCCGAGCAGCGAGCGTGCCAGCATGCAGGCTTGCAGCGCGGGCACCACATAGTCGGGGCCGCCGACGCCAAGCTCCAGCGCCATGCGAAAGCGCAGTTCGGCGGCGCTGCGCTGGGCCGCACTCAGGCCGGTGGCATCGACCATTTTGACGGTATAGGTTTGGGCTTTTTCACTCATGGGGTGTTCCTTGCTGATTTTGTTGCCGGGGCCGCTGGGGAGGGCGCCTTGAAGGGGCTGCGCCTTTCCAGATCGTCCAGGTAGTTGTCTATGCCCGCGCCTTCGCGTTCCAGGAAGCGCTCGACTGCATCCGCAAACGCCGGATGCGCCAGCCAGTGCGCGCTGGTGGTTTTCACCGGCAGCAGGGCGCGGGCCATCTTGTGCTCGCCCTGGGCGCCGCCTTCAAAACGCTGGAAGCCATGGTCTATGCACCACTGCAGCGGCTGGTAGTAGCAGGCTTCAAAATGCAGGCAGTCCACACGGGCCAGCGCGCCCCAGTAGCGGCCGTAGGCGGTCAGGCCTGACGAGGCATCTTGTGCGTTGTTTTGGCCTCCAGCCCTTTCCGGATATGCGCTGATAGCTATCAAACTGCTAGCAATTGGCTGGCGTTTGCCGCCCGCGCCGGTGTGCTCGGCGACAAACAGCAGCCAGTTCTCCGGCATGCTGTCCTGCATGCGCCGGAAGAAGTCGCGGCTGAGGTAGGGCGCGTTGCCGTGCTCGTAGTAGGTGCGCTCGTAGCAGCGGTAGAAAAAATCCCAGTCGGCGTTGCTGATGTCTTTGCCCAGCGACCAGCGGAAGCTGATGCCGGCGTCAAGCACCTTGCGGCGCTCCTGGCGGATTTTCTTGCGCTTTTCCTGGCTCAGCGACATCAGGAAGTCGTCGAAGTCGCGGTAGCTATTGTTCTGCCAGTGGAATTGGACGGTATGGCGCAACATCAGTCCGGCTTCTTCGCAGGCCGCTACGTCTTCGTCGGCGCTGAACAGCAGGTGCAGCGACGACAGTTTTTCCTCCTCGCACCAGGCCAGCAGCGCCTTGAGCAGCCGCAGGCGCTCGGCGGCGTTGCGCGCCAGCAGCCGGGCGCCGGGCACGGGCGTGAAGGGCACGGCGACCACGGCCTTGGGGTAGTAGGCCAGGCCGTGCTGCGCGTAGGCATTGGCCCAGGCGTGGTCAAACACGTATTCGCCGTAGGAGTGGTCCTTGAGATACAGGGCGCAAGCGCCCGCCAGGGTGCTGCCCCGCCAGAGCGTGACAAAGCGCGGCGTCCAGCCGGTGTCTGGCGCGGCGCAGCCGCTTTCGTGCAGCGCGGCCAGGTATTCGTGGCGCATGAAGGGGCTGGGGGCGCCGTCCGGGCTCTGCGCGGCGAGCAGCGCATTCCACTGCTCGCCAGGGACCTCCAGCGGCGAATCCAGCACGCGGATGACATAATCGTTTGAGCTGTTTTTCACGTGTCTTATTGTGCTATTTGTGCTGTTCTGGGGTTGATTTCTACATGCCACTCAAAATTTGCGTTGCCCAACTGAACTACTGCGTGGGCGACATGCCGGGCAATGCGCAAAAAATCATTGATGCGGCCCGCACGGCCTATGCGGACGGCGCGCGGCTGCTGCTGACGCCCGAGCTGGCGATTTGCGGCTATGCGGCCGAAGACCTGTTTTTGCGCCCGTCGTTTATCCAAGCCTGCGATGATGCCGTGAATCGGGTGGCCCATGAGCTGGCCGGGTTAAAAGGCCTGACGGTGGTGGTGGGCACGCCCACCCACGGCGACAACGGCAAGGGCCTGCGCACCAAAAGCGTGGAAGTGCAGCAGCGCCACAACGCCGCCAGGGTGCTGCGCGAGGGCCGCATCATTGAGACCTACGCCAAGCGCGAACTGCCCAATTACCAGGTGTTTGACGAGCGCCGCTATTTCACGCCGGGGCAGGGCACCTGCGTGTTTCAGGCCGGCGAGGGGGCCGAGGCCATCAGTGTCGGCCTGCTGATCTGCGAGGACGCCTGGTTCGAGGAGCCGGCGCGGCTGGCCAAGGCGTCGGGCGCCGAGCTGCTGGTGGTGATCAACGCCTCACCCTTTCACGTGGGCAAGGGCGGTGAGCGCGAGCTGATGATGCGCAAGCGGGCACTGGCGACCGGCCTGCCGCTGGTGTATGCGCACCTGGTGGGCGGGCAGGACGAAATCGTGTTTGAAGGCCACTCGTTTGCGCTGCAGGCCGATGGCACGCTGGCCGGGCGGGCCGAGAGTTTCAAGGAGAATCTGTTTGTAGCCCAGGCAGAGCGGGTGCAGGAAGCTATTAAATTGATAGCGAATATTGAACCCGAGCGCAGCAACGAGGCCGACCTGTGGGACGCGCTGGTGCTGGGCGTGCGCGACTACCTTGGCAAGAACGGCTTTCCGGGGGCGATTCTGGGCTTGTCCGGCGGCATTGACTCGGCGCTGGTGCTGGCGATTGCCGTGGATGCCCTGGGCGCCGACAAGGTGCGCGCGGTGATGATGCCTTCGCCCTACACGGCCGATATTTCATGGCTGGACGCGCGCGAGATGGCCCAGCGCGTGAAGGTGCGCTACGACGAGATTTCCATCGTTCCCGAATTTGAAGCTTTCAAGGCCTCGCTGGCCCATGAGTTCAAGGGCCTGAAGGAAGACGCCACCGAAGAAAACATCCAGGCGCGCATTCGCGGGGTGTTTTTGATGGCGCTGTCCAACAAGTTCGGCTCGATTGTGCTGACCACCGGCAACAAGAGCGAAATGGCCACCGGCTACTGCACGCTGTACGGCGACATGGCGGGCGGCTTCGCGGTCATCAAGGACCTGCTGAAAACCTCGGTCTTCCGCCTGGCGCGCTGGCGCAATGCCAACGATCCTTATGGCACAGGCCTCAACCCGATTCCCGAGCGCATCATCACGCGGCCACCCAGCGCCGAGCTGCGCCCCGACCAGACCGACCAGGACAGCCTGCCGCCCTACGAGGTGCTGGACGCGATCCTGGAGCGCTACATGGAGAACGACCAGGGCGTGGAGGCCATCGTCGCCGCCGGGTTTGACCGCGCATTGGTCGTGCGCGTGGCCCAACTGATCAGGATCAATGAGTACAAGCGCCGCCAGGCGCCCGTCGGCATCCGGGTCACGCACCGCAGCTTCGGCAAGGACTGGCGCTATCCGATCACCAGCAAATTTCGGGCATAAGCCGCCAGGCCGGGCGCAGTTTTTTCATCCGCGTTACATTCCAAGCATTCTTAAAATTCATACTTTAGACCTACGGAGCAATCTCAGTGAAACAAATTACCGCCGTCCTCAAGCCCTTCAAACTCGAAGAAGTCCGCGAGGCGCTGGCCGAATGCGGCGTGACCGGCCTGACCGTGACCGAAGTCAAGGGTTTTGGCCGCCAGAAGGGCCACACCGAGCTGTACCGCGGTGCCGAGTACGTGGTGGATTTCCTGCCCAAGGTCAAGGTGGAGGTGGTCGTCAAGGAGGGCGACGTGGAACGCTGCGTCGATGCCATCGTGCGTGCGGCACGCACCGGCAAGATCGGTGACGGCAAGATTTTCATCACCAGCGTGGAGCGCGTGGTGCGCATCCGCACCGGGGAAGAAGACGAAACCGCGGTCTGATTGGGCCCCCACGGTCACTCACTGTGTGTAGCTCCCTGCCCCCCGAGGGGGCCGTCGCTTGCTCGGGGCGGCCCTTCGCGGCGCGGTAGCCCCCACGGTCGTTCACTGCGTGTAGCTCCCTGCCCCCGAGGGGGCAGATTTTTCTTGCGGGCGGCCCTTCGCTGCGTTCGCTGGCCGCAGCGCTTGGGTGGGTTGTGTCAGATCTGGTCCAGCCGATCGGTGGGCGCTGTCATGCCGGCAGCCTGAACCAGCGCCTCCAGAAGCGGCTCTACTTCGCTGCCGGTGCGGATCAGCCCCATCTGCCAGTCCGACATGAAGCCGGACGTCACGGCCGACTGCAGGAAGCTCAGCAGGCTGTCGTAATAGCCGCCCAGATTGAGCAGGCCCACGGGCTTGTTGTGATAGCCCAGCTGGCGCCAGGTCCAGACTTCAAAAAATTCTTCCAGCGTGCCAATGCCGCCGGGCAGGGCCAAAAAGGCATCGGCATGCTCGGCCATGATGCGCTTGCGCTCGTGCATGTTGTCGACAACGTGCAATTGGGTGCAGCCGGTGTGGGCCCATTCCTTTTCCACCAGCGCCTTGGGAATCACGCCAATCACCCGGCCGCCCGCGGCCAGGGCCGCGTCGGCCATGATGCCCATCAGGCCGTTGTGGCCGCCGCCGTAAACCAGCTGGCCGCCATGTGTGGCGATCCAGGTGCCGATCTGGCGGGCCACCGCGGCGAATTCTGCCTGGTTGCCCAGGCGCGAGCCGCAGTACACACACAATGAAAAGGCGGGTTGTTTCATAGGGGTCGGTTCAGTCATGGCGTTGATCGGGGCACTTCGAAAATCAGGCGGCAAAACGGTGAAACAGCGCCATCGCCCAGGTGCCCGCGCAGAGCAGCAGGCTCAGCAGCACGGCGGCGCTGCCCATGTCCTTGGCGCGTTTGGAGAGGTCGTGCCATTCGGGGCCTATGCGGTCGATGGCGGTTTCTATGCCGGTGTTGAGCAACTCGACAATCATGATGAGAACGACCGTGCCGGCCAGCAAAACGGTTTCCACCCAGTTGCGGCCCAGCCAGAAGGCGGCGGGAATCAGCACGATGGAGGCGATGGCCTCCTGGCGAAAAGCCGTTTCGTTCCAGCCGGCGCGCAGTCCGGCCATGGAGTAGCCGGCGGCATGCCAGACGCGGCTCAGGCCCTTGCGGCTTTTTTGCGGGTTGACCGGCGCATCGCCGGGCAGGGGGTTGCCGGCGCTATTTGGTGGAGGGGCTGAGGTGGGCGTTGAAAGCGGGACGGGTTCGGTCATGAGGGGATTGTCTCGCAGCTTTGTGGCAGTTTGCGCTCAGGGCTGATCGGGTGCGGTGGCCTTGCTGCCTGCCTGGCGCTTCGCTTTGGCGGGAGCCACCCAGGTGACCAGCCGCGTGCCGGCCCAGGCGTCGTGCCAGAACTGCTTTTGCGGATGAAAACGCGCCAGAATTGCCCAGATAGGCACCCAGCCCAGGGTCAATACAGCCCCTTCCCGGGCCGGCAAATTCAGCAGCCAGCTCAGCGCCAGCGGCGGCAAAAACCACAGCCAGCTCAAGGCATAGCGCAGCAAGGCGCGGGTTTGGGTGATGGGTGCGCCATGCACATCTACCACGCGGATGTTCCAGGTTTTCATGGCCAGCGTCTGGCCTTTGGCCCAGAACCAGACGAAATAGATGCCGAAAATGACAAACAGAAAGGCCTGCTGCGCATGCCGGTTGTCCAGCGCGTGGCGGGTCTGGCTCAGGGTGCTGAACAGGTAGTCGGCGATGAAGGCCACGCCAAACATCAGCATGCCTTCGTACATCCAGCAGGCCATGCGCCGGGGGAGGGACGGTGTTTGTGGATTGGGAACTATCAATTTTGTAGCTGTAAGTTGGCGACAGCCGTGGGCTGCAGCACTGATTGAGGAATAAAACCGGGCCAGCTGCACCCTGGCGGTTCGTCGTCAGTGCTGGGGTACCGCGCCAGGTATGTCGGCGGCCGTTTGACCAGCCGGCGGCACGGCCGGGCTGGCGGCTGCCGGCGCAGGGGAAGGCGTGATTTTAGGCGCAGCCTTGACGCCTGGTTTGCCGTTGTGGGGCGGGACTGCGGCCAGCTTTTGTGGCGACACGGGCTTGACGGCCGTGGCGGCGCCAGCCGGCTTGGGGCTGGCCTTGGCCGCCAGCTTCTGCTTTTCTTCGGGGCTCAGGGCCTGGTAGGTCTGCCACTTGGCCTTCTTCTCTTCGGGTGTCAATTGCTTGGACAGCTCCTTGGTTTTGCCAAAGTTAAGTCGTGCCTGGGCGCGCTGCTGCGGGCTGAGGGTGACCCACTCGTTCATGCGGCTGTGCATGGTGGCCTGGCCTTCGGGGGAGAGCGAAGGGTAGTTTTTGGAGATTTCCAGCCATTTGCGCTTTTGCGGCTCACTGGTGGTGTTCCAGCTGGAAGCCAGCGGCATGAGCGCCTGCTGTTGCATGGGCGTGAGTTCCGCCCAGGAGGGACCGGAAGGTGCCGCTTTGGCGGATGCGGCGACGGAAGCCTTGCCCGCTACGGGCGCGCTGGGGGCCGTAGCTGGCTTGGGGGCTTGGGCAAAGCTGGCGGCACTGAAGGCCAGCAGGATGCTGGACGCCAGCAGCAGCGCCTTCAAAACACGGGCCGCCGGCATCTGCCTCATTCCCCGGGGCTGGCGGCGGGATTTGGGGGGCAATGGCGCAGAGGTAAAGACTGCGTGCGCGGTCATTGGACGGTGGGTGCCTGGCGTGTGGCCTTGAGGAACTGGACAAAACCGGGGTCCGCGAATGCGGCCGGGGGCAGCTCATCGGTCAGCAGTGCCACGTCCACCTCGGCCAGCTCCCGGGCGCGGTTGTCGTTCTGGATCGAATTGATGACGAGCAGGCCAACCACCAGGGCAATGAGCGGCAGCACCGAGCCAATGCGGGACCACCAGCTCAGGCCGTCATCCGAGCCCCAGCTGAGTGCCGCGCTACCGCCAGCGTTGACCACGCCGCCAGCGGTTTCGGTTTTTGCAATTTTGCGCTGGGAAATAGCCCGGGAGCGGGCGGCACGCAGGCGCTCCGAAATGTCGTAAGGCAGGTCAGCCACGCCTTCGGACAGGTAGGAGGCGGCTTTCAGGCCGAAACGCTCTTGCAGGATGTCTGCTCTTTGCTGTAGTGAATTAGTCATAGTTTTATCCCTTTGGCACTCAGCGCTTTACTGAGGGCCTGAACCGCGCGGGAGCAGTGTGTTTTGACGCTGCCTTCCGAGCAACCCATGGCTGCCGCGGTTTCCGCCACATCCATTTCCTCCCAGTAACGCATCAGAAACGCTTCCCGTTGACGGCCGGGCAACTCCTTTACCTGCAACTCAATCTGGTGCAATATCTGCGCCCGCTCCGTGGCGTCCTGGGCGCTTTCTGTTCCCTCTGAGTTGGTCAGGGTCTCCAAAGTTTCCAAAAGATCAAAATCGCCGTCTTCTCCGGCCGATTCGAAGTCGCTCATGTTGGAAAAAAGGGCGTTCCGGGTCTTGCGGCGGCGAAACCAGTCCAGCGTGGTATTGGACAGAATCCGCTGGAACAGCATGGGCAGCTCGGAGGCGGGCTTGTCGCCATAGTGCTGTGCCAGTTTCATCATGCTGTCCTGAACGATGTCAAGCGCAGCCTCCTCGTCCCGCACGTGGTAAATGCTGCGTTTGAAAGCCCGTTTTTCAACGTTCTTCAGGAAATCAGATAGTTCTTGTTCAGTTGCCAACGGTATGGTTTTCCGGTTCGTCCAGCGCTGTCGTGCTTGCGGTCTGCCGATGCCGCTCAAGTCATGCGCACCAGGCTTGCTATTCGAGGATACAGCTGGAAAATTATCGCATCACGGCCAGCCCGGCCGGGCGCCTTTTCGGCCTGTGCGGCCATTGTGCAACGCGAAATGTCATAATATGGCTGCAATTCAAAAGGCAAACGGGTCATGGCTCGGCGGATTATGTTTCTGCTTATGGTCCTGGTCTCAAGTTTCGACGCCGCTTCACGAGAGTGGGCGAAGAGGCACCCAAGGTATTTCGTTAGAGAAATTCACAAAGGTTCATCATGGAAATCTCCAAGGCGGAAATTGCTTCCGCGGCAGCCGCATCTGCCACTACCAACCCTCAGGAACTCCGGGGCGCAGAAATCCTCGTGAAGGCGCTCCAGGCCGAAGGTGTCAAGCACATCTGGGGTTATCCGGGCGGCGCAGTTCTCCACATCTACGACGCTTTTTACAAGCAGGACACGATCCAGCATGTGCTGGTACGCCACGAGCAGGCCGCCGTGCACGCCGCCGATGGCTATGCGCGTGCCACCGGTGATGTCGGCGTGGCGCTGGTCACCTCCGGTCCGGGATTGACCAATGCCGTGACCGGTATTGCCACCGCCTATATGGACAGTATCCCGATGGTCATCATCAGCGGCCAGGTTCCGACGGCGGCGATTGGCCTCGATGCCTTCCAGGAATGCGACACCGTGGGCATCACGCGCCCCATCGTCAAGCACAATTTCCTGGTCAAGGACGTGCGTCAGATGGCCGAAACCATGAAAAAGGCCTTCCATATCGCCCGCAGCGGCCGCCCTGGCCCGGTGGTGGTGGATGTCCCCAAGGACGTGTCTTTCAACAAAACGCTGTACACCGGCTATCCGCAGAGCGTTGAAATGCGCTCCTACAACCCCGTGCGCAAAGGCCACGCGGGACAAATCCGCAAGGCGCTGCAGCTCTTGCTGACGGCCAAACGCCCCTACATCTACACCGGTGGCGGCGTGATCCTCAGCAATGCCTCGCAGGAGCTGCGCACGCTGGTGGACATGCTGGGTTACCCCTGCACCAACACCTTGATGGGCCTGGGCTCTTACCCGGCCAGCGACAGGAAATTCCTCGGCATGCTGGGCATGCATGGCACGATTGAAGCCAACAACGCGATGCAGCACTGCGACGTGCTGCTGGCCGTGGGCGCCCGGTTTGACGACCGCGTGATTGGCAACCCCAAGCACTTCGCACAAAACGAACGCAAGATCATTCATATCGACATTGACCCTTCGAGCATCTCCAAGCGCGTCAAGGTCGACATTCCCATCGTGGGCGATGTCAAGGACGTACTGACCGAGTTGATCTCCATGATCAAGGAGTCCGGTCTCAAGCCCGATGCCAATGCCCTGGGCGGCTGGTGGGACACCATCGAAGGCTGGCGCAAGCGCGACTGTCTGAAGTACAGCCTTGGCAACGGCGACGTGATCAAACCACAGTACGTGGTTGAAACCCTGTGCAACATGACCAAGGGGGTGGACACCTACATCACCTCTGACGTGGGCCAGCACCAGATGTGGGCGGCGCAGTATTACAAGTTTGACGAGCCACGGCGCTGGATCAACTCGGGCGGCCTGGGCACCATGGGCGTGGGCCTTCCCTATGCCATGGGCATCAAGCTGGCCAAACCCGACTCGGAAGTGTTCTGCATTACGGGCGAAGGTTCGATTCAAATGTGTATTCAGGAGTTGTCAACCTGCCTGCAATACAACACGCCGGTCAAGATCGTGTCACTCAACAACCGCTATTTGGGCATGGTGCGTCAATGGCAGGAAATCGAATATGCGGGCCGCTATAGCAGCAGCTACATGGACGCGTTGCCTAATTTTGTGAAGCTGGCCGAAGCCTACGGCCATGTGGGCATGCTGATTGAAAAACCGCAGGATGTGGAGCCCGCGCTGCGCGAAGCGCGCAAGCTCAAAGACCGGACGGTGTTCATGGACTTCCGGACCGACCCCACCGAAAACGTGTTTCCGATGGTGCAGGCCGGCAAGGGCATCAATGAAATGTTGCTGGGGTCGGAAGACCTTTAATGACATTCAAGTCGCTGAAGTTCATTCATTAACCGTCACCCTGACGAATCTATTGCCTGCCGAGCCTGCGCATTACCGTGCGCAGGGGAGGGCAGCGAAAAGAGGAATCTTCTTATATGAAACACATCATTGCAGTTTTGCTGGAAAACGAGCCGGGTGCTCTTTCCCGCGTCGTCGGCCTGTTCTCGGCCCGCGGCTACAACATTGAAAGCCTGACCGTCGCACCGACTGAGGACGCCAGTCTGTCGCGCATGACGATTCAAACCACCGGTTCGGACGATGTGATCGAGCAGATCACGAAACACCTGAACCGCTTGATTGAAGTGGTCAAGGTGGTCGACCTGACCGAAGGTGCCTACACCGAGCGCGAGCTCATGATGGTGAAGGTGCGGGCGGTCGGCAAGGAGCGCGAGGAGATGAAGCGCATGGCTGATATATTCCGCGGGCGGATTATTGACGTGACCGAAAAGAGTTACACGATTGAATTGACGGGCGACCAATCCAAAAACGATGCGTTTCTGGAGGCCATTGACCGCAGTGCAATCCTGGAAACGGTGCGAACCGGCTCAAGCGGCATTGGCCGGGGCGAGCGAATTCTGAGGGTTTGAGGTTGCCGAAAACAAGGCTGGGACATCGCTTGCGGCGGTTTTGCCGGATTTGATGAACTTATTTTTCTGATTTATTTGAGATTACTTAGGAGCGACAGATGAAAGTTTTTTACGACAAAGATTGTGATTTGAGCTTGATCAAGGGCAAGACTGTAGCCATCATTGGTTACGGCAGCCAGGGCCATGCCCACGCTCAGAACCTGAACGACAGCGGCGTGAAGGTCGTGGTCGGCCTGCGCAAGGGTGGCGCTTCCTGGCCCAAGGTTGAAAAAGCCGGTTTGCAAGTGGCGGAAGTCGCTGATGCCGTCAAGGCCGCTGATGTGGTCATGATTTTGTTGCCCGACGAGCAAATCGCTGCGGTCTACAAAAATGACGTGGCGCCCAATATCAAGCAAGGCGCATCGCTGGTGTTTGCACACGGTTTCAACGTGCACTACGGTTTTGTCCAGCCTCGCGCTGACCTCGACGTGTGGATGGTGGCTCCCAAGGCGCCCGGTCACACCGTTCGCGGTACCTACGCGCAAGGCGGCGGCGTGCCTCACCTGGTGGCTGTGCACCAGGACAAGTCCGGCAAGGCCCGTGACCTGGCACTGTCCTACGCCATGGCCAACGGCGGCGGCAAGGCTGGCATCATCGAAACCAACTTCCGCGAAGAAACCGAAACCGACCTGTTCGGCGAGCAGGCGGTTCTGTGCGGCGGTACGGTTGAGCTGATCAAGGCTGGCTTCGAAACGCTGGTGGAAGCCGGCTACGCCCCAGAAATGGCTTACTTCGAGTGCCTGCACGAGTTGAAGTTGATCGTGGACCTGATCTACGAAGGCGGCATTGCCAACATGAACTACTCCATCTCGAACAACGCCGAGTATGGCGAGTACGTGACCGGCCCGCGCATCGTGACCGAGGACACCAAGAACGCCATGCGCGCTGTGCTGAAGGACATTCAGACCGGCGAATACGCGAAGAGCTTCGTGCTGGAAAACGCCGCTGGCGCACCAACGCTGATCAGCCGCCGTCGACTGAACGCTGAGCACCAGATCGAAGTCGTGGGCGAGAAGCTGCGCGCCATGATGCCCTGGATCGCGAAAAACAAGCTTGTCGACCAGTCCCGCAACTGATTTTCGGGTCTAATCAGGACTCGTCCTGCAAAAAAGCCGCGCAAGGGTCTTGCGCGGCTTTTTTAATGGTGAACAAAAATGGCGGGAGTATGAACGCCCATGGTAGATGGCTAGATGGCGCACTGAATTTGTCGGGGCATCGGACTTGGTATCCTTGAATCCGGAGCACCAAGGGGCATTTTCCAGACGGGGTTTGATTTCCGTGCAGCGTTCCTGCCGATTGATTTGCTATTTATTTGATAGCTATTTGCGCGCACCAGTCGTGCGTGGGGAGTGATTTTATGCATGATGGCGAAGAGGCCGCTTCAATGACCGAAGAGGTCGTGCCGCGCAAGCGCCGCAAGGGCATTTACATATTGCCCAACCTGTTTACGCTGGCCGCGTTGTTTGGTGGCTTTTATGCCATCGTCATGGCCATGAACGGGCGGTTCGATCAGGCCGCTATCGGCGTGTTTGTCGCCATGGTGCTCGACAGCCTGGACGGCAGGGTCGCCCGCATGACCAATACCCAGAGCGCATTTGGCGAGCAGATGGACTCCCTGTCGGACATGGTGTCTTTCGGGGCTGCCCCCGCATTGATCGCTTACGTATGGGCCTTGACCAGCCTGGGGCGCTGGGGCTGGATAGGCGCCTTTGTCTACTGCGCTTGCACCGCATTGCGCCTGGCCCGCTTCAATGTCAATACGGCCGTGGTTGACAAGCGCTTTTTCCAGGGCCTGCCTTCGCCGGCCGCCGCCGCCCTGGTGGCGGGTTTTATCTGGTTGATGACTGACGCAGGCATCAGTGGCGTGGAAGTGCGCTGGGTCACCTTCGCTCTGACGCTTTACGCCGGCCTGACCATGGTGACCAACGTGCCGTTTTACAGCTTCAAGGACGTGCAGATGAAGCGCAGCGTGCCGTTTGTCGTCATCGTGCTGATTGCGCTGGCGATTGCTATCATCAATATTCACCCGCCGACCGTGTTGTTTGGGCTGTTTGTACTTTACGGCCTGTCAGGTTATGTGCTGTATGGCTGGCGCAAAGCCAAGGGCTTGCAGACCAGCGTGATCTCCACGTCCACCGACGAGCCGGATGAGCGCGGCCTTCACAAATAAATTGTGGTACATTGACCGCATGAAACGAATTTCGCTAGCACTACTGCTATCTGCCAACGGGCGGAGACGGTAGCGCACGCGTACACCTGATTCAACGGCCCGTTTGCACCAGCAACGGGCCGTTTTTGTTTTTGGGTTGCTGGTTTTTTTGTAATCTTTGGGGTTGACGAGATGACCATGTTGAAAACACCTTCCAGCAAATACAAACCCTTCGCGCCAGTCCGGCTGGGCGACCGCACCTGGCCCGATGCCGTGCTGACAAAGGCGCCCATCTGGTGCAGCGTGGACCTGCGTGACGGCAACCAGGCGCTGATCGAGCCCATGGACATTCCCCGCAAGCTCAGGATGTTCGAGACCCTGGTGAAGATCGGCTTCAAGGAAATCGAAGTGGGCTTTCCCTCTGCCTCCCAGGTGGAGTTCGACTTTCTCCGCCAGTTGATAGATGGCAAGTTGATTCCCGACGATGTGACGATCCAGGTGCTGACCCAGGCGCGTGAGCCGCTGATTCGTCGCACTTTCGAATCGCTCAAAGGCGCCAAAAAAGCCATTGTTCACCTCTACAACGCCACCGCCCCGGTCATGCGCCGTGTCGTGCTGGGCATGGACGAGGACGAGATCGTTCAGCTCGCGACCGACAATGCGCGCCTCTTCCAGCAGTTGGCCGCCGAGCAGCCCGGTACGCAGTGGACCTTCCAGTACTCGCCAGAGATGTGGTCGGGCACCGAACTGGCTTTTTCCAAACGCGTTGTCGATGCCGTGACCGAGGTCTGGCAGCCGACACCCGAACGCAAATGCATCATCAACCTGCCGTCCACGGTGGAGCATTCCACCCCCAACATTTTTGCGGACATGATGGAATGGATGCACCGCCACCTGGCCAGGCGCGACGCCATCGTGATTTCGGTGCATCCCCACAATGACCGCGGCACGGGCACCGCGGCCGGCGAACTGGCCTTGATGGCGGGCGCCGACCGGATTGAAGGTTGCCTCTTCGGCAACGGCGAGCGCACCGGCAACGTGGACCTCGTGAACATTGCGCTCAACCTTTACACGCAGGGCGTGTCGCCCGGGCTGGATTTCTCCGAAATTGACGAGATCCGCCGCACGGTGGAGCATTGCAACCAGTTGCCCGTGCATCCCCGCCATCCCTACGCGGGCGATCTGGTCTACACATCGTTCTCGGGCTCGCACCAGGATGCGATCAAAAAAGCCTTTGCCGCGCGCAAGGACGGCGATGTTTGGGACATGCCTTATTTGCCGATCGACCCAAAAGACCTGGGCCGCAGCTACGAGGCCGTCATTCGCGTCAATAGCCAGTCGGGCAAGGGCGGCATCGCCTACCTGCTTGAAAGCGAGTTCGGCCTTGAACTTCCGCGCCGTCTGCAAATCGAGTTCAGCCAGGTGGTGCAGGGCGTGATGGACGCGACCGGCAAGGAATTGACGGGGAAAGATATTTTTGCGCTGTTTGAAAAGGAATACGGCGTGCAAACCATTGCCGCGCCACAGCGCCTGGTGATTGAAGAGACCGGAAAAACCGGTGGCGAATCCTTCCATATCAAGGCGGAGGTTCAGCTCGCGGACCGCCGCCACCCCATTGAAGGCACGGGCACCGGGCCCATAGATGCCTTTGTGGCGGGCCTGGCGGAGGCGACGGGCCACACCCTTCGCGTGCTGGATTACCACGAGCATGCCATCGGGGCCGGCGCGGGCGCACAGGCCGTGGCCTACCTGGAATTGCGCATCAACGACCAGACGCTTTTTGGCGTCGGCATGGACGGTAACATCGTGTCGGCATCGCTCAAGGCCATCGTCTCAGGCCTGCAGCGCAGCAGGGTCGGCCAGCCTGCCGGCGAAGCTACCATCACGCATTGACCCTCTTCACGATCACTCAAAACCCAGAGCGCCCAGCGCAGCAGGAGCCCCCATGACCGACAAACTCATCATTTTTGACACCACCTTGCGCGACGGCGAGCAGTCGCCCGGCGCTTCCATGACCAAGGATGAGAAGCTGCGGATTGCCCGCCAGCTGGAGCGGCTGAGGGTTGACGTGATTGAAGCCGGTTTTGCCGCCAGCTCCAACGGCGATTTTGAGTGTGTCAAGTCCATTGCGGAAGTCATCAAGGACTCCACCATTTGCTCGCTGGCCCGTGCCAACGACCGCGATATTTCGCGTGCGGCTGAAGCGCTCAAGCCGGCGAATTCGGGTCGCCTGCATTTGTTTTTGGCAACCAGCCCGCTGCACATGGAGAAGAAGTTGCGCATGACGCCTGACCAGGTGTTTGAGCAAGCCAGACTCTCGGTGCGCTTCGCACGTAACCTCATGGCGGACATTGAGTTCAGCCCGGAAGATGGCTATCGCTCTGACCCTGACTTCCTGTGCCGGGTCCTCGAAGCCGTGATCAGCGAGGGCGCCACCACCATCAACGTGCCCGACACGGTGGGTTATGCCATTCCCGAGCTGTATGGAAATTTCATCAAAAACCTGCGTGAACGCATCCCCAACAGCGACAAGGCGATCTGGTCCGTGCATTGCCACAACGACCTTGGCATGGCGGTCGCCAACTCCTTGGCAGGCGTGAAGATTGGCGGTGCACGGCAGGTGGAATGCACCATCAACGGTTTGGGTGAGCGTGCCGGCAACTGCTCGCTTGAGGAAGTGGTAATGGCCGTCAAAACGCGCAAGGACTACTTTGGTCTTGAGCTGGGCATCGATACGCACCACATCCTCGCGGCCAGCCGCATGGTCAGCCAGACCACCGGTTTTGTGGTGCAACCCAACAAGGCCGTGGTGGGCGCAAATGCTTTCGCCCATGCTTCCGGCATCCATCAGGATGGTGTCCTCAAGGCGCGCGACACCTACGAGATCATGCGTGCGGAGGATGTGGGCTGGACCGCCAACAAGATCGTGCTGGGCAAGTTGAGCGGCCGCAATGCGTTCAAGCAGCGTTTGCTGGAACTGGGCGTTGCGATGGAAAGTGAAGCCGACATCAACAACGCCTTTGCCCGGTTCAAGGACCTCGCCGACCGGAAAAGCGAGATTTTTGACGAAGACATTCTTGCGCTGGTCAGTGATGACGGCGCGGCTCATGAGAGCGACCAGTACGGCTTTGTGTCCTTGTCGCAGCACAGTGAAACCGGCGAGCGCCCTCAGGCGAGCGTGGTGTTCACCGTGGCAGGCAAGGAAGTCAAAGGCGAATCGGACGGCAATGGGCCGGTCGACGCTTCCCTCAAGGCCATCGAGTCACTCGTCAAAAGCGGTGCGGAGATGGTGCTCTATTCCGTGAACGCCATCAGCGGCTCCACGGAGAGCCAGGGCGAAGTGACGGTACGCCTGCAAAACAGCGGTCGCGTGGTGAATGGCGTGGGGGCCGATCCCGATATCGTGGTGGCGTCGGCGAAAGCCTACCTTAGCGCGTTAAATAAACTTGAAAGCAAAGCTGACCGGGTTGCTGCGCAGGGTTGATGCGTCGAGTTGTTGTAAATTGTCTTTTAAATTCAATGACTTAGATGGATTGTCTGGTGCGGATGGCGGTTTCGTCGTCAAAAACACCGTCAACTGAGCGTTTTTTTAGGAAAGTCACGCAAGTTTTTGATATTGCGTGACTTTTTCTATTTGGATACACTTCAGGCATTCTTTTCATTGCAATTCCATGCAGGCAATAACCACCATGTCTAATCAGATTTTCAATCGTGCATTAAAAATCGTTGGATTCCTGGCTCTATCTGCGGCATTTGCAGTCCCGGCGGCCGATGCTGCCACTGCCAAGCGCGTGATTGTGAAAAAGCACCACGTCACGAAGGCAGCCGCCTCCAAAAAGGTGGTGGCCACCCGGAAAAGCATGCGCTTTGAAGCTGCAGGCCGGCGCCAAAGCGTTATTCACGCTTATATTCCCGCCAAACCGTCTTTTGGCCAGATCGCCGGCCTGCACAGTGCACAGGATCCGCTGGACCTGAAATCCAGCGTGGCCCTGGTCATTGACCAGGACACGCGTGAAGTGCTGCTTAGCAAAAATGACCATGCGGTACTGCCTATTGCATCGCTGACCAAATTGATGACCGGTGTCATCGTCAGTGGCGCCAAGTTGCCGATGGACGAAATGATCACGGTGACACAGGATGATGTTGATACCGAAAAAGGCAGCAGTTCACGGTTGCGTGTGGGCACTACGCTGACGCGCGGAGAATTGCTGCATCTGGCCCTGATGTCCAGCGAAAACCGTGCGGCGCATGCCTTGGGTCGTACTTACCCCGGCGGCTTGGCAACGTTTGTCAGTCTGATGAACGCCAAAGCCAAGATGTTGGGCATGAACGACACCAGCTATGTGGAGCCAACAGGCCTGTCCAGCCGGAACCAGTCCAGCGCACAGGATCTGGCCACGCTGGTCAATGCCGCACATGGCGACCCCATGCTGCGCGAACTGACGACCTCGCCGGGTTACCAGGTTGCCGTCGGCAAGCGTACGCTGCAGTACAACAACACCAACCGTCTGGTGAAAAATCCGGAGTGGGACATCGGGCTGCAGAAGACCGGCTATATCTCTGAAGCTGGCCAGTGCCTGGTGATGCAAACCAAAATTGCCGGCCGCAAGCTGATCATGGTTTTTCTGGATTCCGCCGGCAAGCTGAGCCGCTTGGGCGATGCCGAGCGTGTGCGTCGCTGGGTAGAGTCCAATCCCGTGGCCGAGCATAAGGTCCAAATCAGCGCGTCAGCCAAGCAGATCGATGGCTAAGGTTAACTGTTGAGGTCGATCTTGCCGTTCGGGCTTCAAACGACGGCATAAGCTGAGGCTTCCGATTGCTATGGTATCTATAGCTGCTAACGCAGAGGATACGAGCGGTCGGGGCCTTTTTTATTTGGGTTTGTAGCCCAGCGCGGCTGAAATCTCATTGGCCGTCGCCTGCAGTTTGGGCAGCCAGTGCTCATCAAGTCGATCGGCCGGGGCTGAAATGGACAGGCCGGCGACCAGCCTGTTCTGGTCGTCGTAGATGCCGGCGGCCATACAGCGCACTCCCAGTTCCAGCTCTTCGTTGTCGCGTGCGATACCGTATTGCCGTGCTTTCGAGAGCTCACGCTCCAGGACAGGCAGCTGGGTGATGCTGTTACGGGTCTGTCCCGACAAGCCGGTGCGCGTGGCATAGGTTCGCAAGCGCTGAGGATCATCGAAGGCGAGGAACAGCTTGCCCACGGAGGTCAAATGCAGCGGCGCCCGGCCGCCGATCGCACGCACCACCTGCATGCCGGAACGCTCGCTGTAGGCACGCTCCACGTACACGATTTCATCGCCCTGGCGCATGCTCAGGTTGACGGGTTGCTGGGTCAGCTTGTGCAGCTCGCGCATGGGCGCAAGGGCGGCATCGCGGACATTCAGTCGGGCCTTGACGAGATTGCCCAGTTCCAGAAGACGCATGCCCAGCCGGTAGTTGCCGGCAACCGGACGGTCCACAAAGCGCCCCGTCGCCAGATCGTTCAGGATACGGTGCGCCGTGGAGGGGTGAAGCCCGGATTTTTCGCTGATCTCCTTGAGTGACACCGCCTCCTCGCGATTGGCCAGAATCTCGAGCAAGGTGAACATGCGTTCGATGACTTGAACGGTTGGGGTGGCGGGAACGGTGCTGTCGGGCTTTTTCATGTGCAGACTTTCTGCCCCGAATTTTACACTGTGAAATAAAGCACTTCCACTGAGGCTGTTTCAGGGTCTGCTGTCCCGTTGATCGGCGCGCTTGCCTGGTCGTCTTATGTCGCCGTACTGGTGGAGAGCACCCAGCGCCCATCAAGCAATATTTCATTGGGCCGGAACCCGGTCTTGTAATTCATCTTCTGACTTTCGGCGATCCAGTAGCCCAGGTATACATAGGGCAGGCCAAGGCGCTTGGCCTGCTCTATTTGCCAGAGCACACTGTAATTGCCGTAGCTGGCGCGGGCGTCCGGGTCATAAAACGTGTAGACCGCAGAAATGCCGTCTTCCAGCACGTCAAGGATGGAGACCATCTTGAGCGCGCCGGCCTCACCGTTGGGAAGGCTTTCTCGAAACTCCACCAGGCGTGAGTTCACACGGCTTTGCAGCAGGAATTGCGTGTATTGATCAATGCTGTCATGGTCCATGCCGCCACCGGCATGGCGGCCGTTCTGGTAGCGCAGGTAGAGCTGGTAGTGCTCTGGCATGAAACACAATTTGAGGATGCGTGCATGCAGCGTCTGATGTCGGTTCCAGGCACGGCGCTGGCTGCGATCCGCCTTGAACGTGTTGACAGGCACGCGCAGCGGTACGCAGGCCTGGCATCCATCGCAGTAAGGGCGGTAGGTGAACATGCCGCTGCGACGGAAGCCGTTGGTCACGAGGTCCGAATAGGCATCGTTATGGATGAGGTGGCTGGGCGTGGCGACCTGCGAACGGGCTTGTTTGCCCGGCAGGTAACTGCAAGGGTAGGGCGCCGTTGCATAAAACTGCAAGGTTTGCAGGGGCAGGTCTTTGAGGTGCGTCACGGTGGTGTCGGCGTCAAAATCTGAGTCCAGTATACGGGCTCGAACAACCAGTGTGGGGCGCTTTTATTGATGTTCCGGGCAAGATGCGATACGAATTCTGCCCGGCTGATTTCGGCCGCTCCGAGCGATGCCAGATGCGGGGTGTTTTGCTGGCAGTCGATCAGCGGGATATGCTGCGCACGGCAAAAAGCCACCAGTGCGGCCAGTGCGATCTTGGAGGCGTTGCTTCGGTGTGCAAACATGGATTCGCCAAATACCACACGCCCCAGATTGACACAGTAAAGGCCTCCAGCCAGCTCGCCATCTATCCATGTTTCCACGCTGTGGGCATGCCCTGCACTATGCAATGCGCAGTAGGCCTGCACCATGTCGGGAACAATCCAGGTCCCAGGCTGGCCTGCTCGAGACTTGCTTGAACAGGCGTTGATGACTTGCTCAAAGGCGCTGTCAAACCTTATTTCGCAGCGCGAATCCTTTCGGAAACTATTCAGGCTCTTTCGCAAGGTTCGGTGCAGCTTGAAGTGGGCGGTCTGCAGCACCATGCGAGGATCGGGGCTCCACCATAGTATGGGTTGGCCCAGACTGAACCACGGGAAGATGCCTTGTGAGTAGGCATGAACCAAGGTGGGAGTGTCCAAGGCTGCGCCAGCCGCCAGCAGGCCAGGCGCGGGGTCCTGGTAGCCCCAAGCACTTTGCAGAGGCGGAAAGCTTTCCCCGGCAGCAAGCCAGGGTATGGGGCGCGGTGGCTTTCTCATGGTTTGGACGGTTTGATTGAGCGGATCAAAAAAACGAATCCATCTCGGTTGGTATGGGGCAATGGTAGCTGCGCAAGTTTTTTTGTGGGAGCTTTGCTAATCCCATTGTCAGGTGCTTGCATGTAAGTGCTATAAATTCGATAGCTATAGGTCCATATAAATTAAAGGCTGTGATGGGGTTATTTGCTGAGTTTGTTGAGAGGGGAACGCTATGTCGCCGTGCTGGCTTGCAAAGAAAGAGTCGAACGATCGGTCGAGAATATGAAAACGTGAAAAATCACGCTATAATTTGAGGCTTCATTCCTCAATAGCTCAGTTGGTAGAGCGCCGGACTGTTAATCCGTAGGTCCCTGGTTCGAGCCCAGGTTGAGGAGCCAGATAAAAAAGGCCTTGCGCGAAAGTGCAAGGCCTTTGTATCCTAAGTGCAGGTCGTTGTGCTTGGTC
>NZ_BCYO01000005.1 GCF_001598235.1 Polaromonas jejuensis NBRC 106434
TTCCACGGGACGCCTTCGCGCCGCGCGCTCGGCGCCCCCGAACGCCGGCGTTCGGCCGACGGACCCACAGCGGGTCGTCCAGCGCTGTAAACCTCACGGCAGGTGGCAACCCCAGCGGGCGACCACCCATTCCAGGGAGTCAAGACATGTCCAAGCTGCGCTTCAAAATCTCCATGTCGCTAGACGGCTTTGTCGCCGGTCCCAGCCAGAGCATCCAGAACCCTCTCGGAATCGGCGGCGATCGTCTCGGTCTTCTGGCGCAAGTTGCCGCTCATTGACGCGGTGGCCATGGATCTGCGCAGGGCAGTGGGCCTCAATACCTGATCTGCGACACCGCGCGCAGCTCGTCCGCGGTCGCACTGCCGAAGCCGAAGAACTCGAGGTAGGCCGGAATCATCTCGAACAGCATGTCGGTGCCGACCTGCACTTCGCAGCCCCTGGCCCTGGCGGCCCGCAGCAGCGGTGTGTACTCGGCCTTCATCACCACCTCGCCCACAAGGGCCTGCGGGTCGATGCGCTCCACATCCAGCGGTAGCGGGTCGCCGTCCTTCATGCCCAGCGGCGTCGCGTTGACCACGATGTCATGGCCGGCCGGGTCGTTCCATGCGGTGCGCACAAGCAGGTCCGGATAGTGTTGCATGAGCCGCTCGCGCAGCGCGTCGGCGGCGGCGGCGTGGTTGTCGAACAGGCTGATCGCGGCCGCCCCAGCCGCAGCCAGCGACGCCGCAATCGCCGAGCCGACGCCACCGCAGCCGACCACCAGTACGCGCGCACCAGCGATGCGGCGTCCTTTTTGCTGGGCGCCGCGCACGAAGCCCGCCCCATCGAACTGGTCGCCGAGCAGCGTGCCGTCGGCTCGCTTGAGCAGCGCGTTGCATGCGCCCGCAATGCGCGCGGTGGGGGTGACCGCGTCGGCCAGCGAGAGCGTCGTGATCTTGTGCGGCATCGTCACGAGCGCACCGCGCAGGTTGGTCAGCCGGGCCAGAGCGGCCAAGGTCGCCGGGTAGTCCTCGGGCTTCACGCCCATAGGGACCACGACAGCATCGATGTTCTGACGCTCGAACCAGGGGTTGTAGATCATCGGCGCCTTGAACGCCTCGGTCGGATAGCCCAGATGGGCGATGAGCGTGGTCTTGCCCGTGATCATGGTGGTATTTCCTTGGTTTTTGGTATCAGGCTGCAACAACTTGCGGCTTCTTGCCCAGCAGCTCCATCGGCACGTCGTAGGTTTCGCGCGCTGACCAGGCCGACAGCGCGGCGACCACGCTGGTGGCGGTGGTGAACAGCGCCACGGGCACCCAGCCGGTTGGGCCCTCGCCGAGCAGGGCTGCGCTGATGGCAGGCGCAAAGCCGCCGAGCGCGAAGCCGATCTGCGTGCCGATGGCCATGCCGGACAGGCGAACCCGGGTGTCGAACATCTCGCCGTAGAGCGCCGGCCAGACGCCGTTGGCTGCGCTGTAGACAACGCCGGACAGCAACAGGCCGAAAGTGAAAATGAGCGTCATGTCGGCGCTGGCGATCGCCCATATATAGGGCCAGATCAGCGCGGCCGAGCCGAGTGCACCGATCACGAACACCGGGCGGCGTCCGATGCGGTCCGACAGCGCCGCCCAGAGCGGGATCGCGGCCAGCGCCACAACATTGGCCAGCACCAGCATGGTGAGCATGGTGGCGCGCGGCAGATGCATGGTGTTCACCGCATACGACAGCGTGAACACGCTGAAGATGGTGCTGACCACCGACACCAGCGCCGCGAAGATGACGCGCAGCACATCGCCGGTGTGCCGGCTGAACAGCTCGACCACCGGTAGCTTGGGGGTCACGTGCTGCTTCTCTTCCTGCTTGAACGCCGGCGTTTCCGGCAGCGAGCGGCGCACCCAGAATCCAACCGCGACGACCACGGCACTGAGGAAGAACGGGATGCGCCAGCCCCAAGACAGCAGTTGATCTTCGGGCAGCGCCGAGACCGGGATGAAGACCAGCGTGGCCAGGATCAGCCCGGCCTGCGTGCCCGACAGCGTGAAGCTGGTGAAAAAGGCGCGCCGATGCGCCGGCGCATGCTCCAGCGTCATCGAGTTCGCGCCGGCCTGCTCGCCTGAGGCCGAGATGCCTTGCAGCAGACGCAGGATGACGAGCATGATGGGTGCGGCGATGCCGATTTGATCGTAGCTTGGCAGTGCGCCTACGAGGAAGGTCGATACGCCCATCAGCAGCAGCGTGAAGGTGAGCACCTTCTTGCGCCCGAACTTGTCACCGACGTGGCCCAGGATGAAAGCGCCGAAGGGGCGCGCGATGTAGGCCACCCCGAAGGTGGCGAACGCCGCCATGTTGGCGAGCTTGGGGTCGACCGACGGGAAGAATATCTTGCCGAAAACAAGCGCCGCGGCGGTTCCGTATATGAAAAAGTCGTAATACTCGACCGCGCTGCCAATCCAGCTCGCGAACGCGGCCTTTTTCGGGCTGCGCTCGGGCTGCGAATGATCAGCTGGGGCGTGGGATCCTGGCTTCATTGATGTCTCCATGATGCGGCTCTGAAAGTGGCCGTCCGATATAAATGTACTAACTAGTTCGCTTTCATTCATCGGTATAAACCCTTATTCACAAGGAATGTAATTGCATGGATGTCGTGATACGCTGTAAAAATGAACGAACTGGTACAGCCACAAAGCTCCGAAACGGGTGCTGCGCGCAAAACCGCGCCCCGGACCTATGACGCCGAACGCTCCATGGCGGACATCCTGAAAGTCGCCACCGCAGAGTTCGCCGACAAGGGCTTGAGCGGTGCGCGCATCGACGAGATCGCGGCCGCCACCCGCACCAGCAAGCGCATGATTTACTACCATTTCGGCAGCAAGGAGGGGCTGTACCTGGCCGTGCTGGAAGCGTCATACCAGCGCATCCGCGACATCGAGACCCAGCTGCACCTTGAAGACCTCGCACCCGAGGATGCGCTGCGCAAACTGGTGGCATTCACCTTCGACTACCAGCAGGACAACGAGGACTTCATCCGCCTGGTGATGACGGAGAACATCCATCGGGGCGAGTACCTCGCGCAAAGCAAGACGATCCAGCAACTGAACGTGCCGGCCATCAATGCCGTGGAACGGGTCTACCAGCGCGGCGTGCAGGCCAAGGTGTTTCGCCAGGGCATAGACCCCATCGATCTGCATATGTCGATCTCGGCGCTGTGCTTTTTCAGCGTGGCGAACAGGCACACGTTCTCGCTGATCTTCGGGCGCGACCTGGCGGCGCCCGCGGCGCTGCGGGCAAGGCGTGACAGCATTGTCGAGATGATCGTGCGCTTCGTCCGGAGGTAGCGCTAGTGTGGTCGGGACCATGCACGGACGGTTGCGGCGACCAAGGTGACGCACCTCAAGTACGCAAAACGCTGAGAACAGTTGACGGTAGTAGCGGCGGTAATAGGGGGGCGGATTCCAGTACCGCTCAGCCAGGCCATTCGCCTGGAGTTTGTAGAAGGGTTGGCAAGGCTGCGTTTTGACAGTGCCAGCGCCCAAGCGTAGAGTGTCAGCAGCCGTCATGCATGCGCAGATCGTCCCGTGACGGCAACCGGATTAACTTTGCAGGAGAATCCCATGTCCAGCAAGTCTTTGTGGGCGGGCGTCCTGACCCTCGCCCTTTCTCCCGCCGTGATGGCGGCAGGTTCGCCCAGCACATCCCGACCACCACCGGCGGCCCCGGCAGCCCATGCGAACGATTACGAGCAGGGCGTGAAGGCCGTCCAGGCCCGCGATTTCCAGCGCGCGCTGCCCCTGTTCCAGAAAGTGGCTCAGGCCGACCCGCGCAACGCCGATGCCTGGAATTACATCGGTTTCAGCCAGCGCAAGCTCAAGCATTTCGACGAGTCCCTGGCCGCCTACCAGAAGGCCTTGGCGCTCAACCCCAACCATAAGGGCGCGCTCGAATACATGGGTGAGCTGTACCTGGACCTGGGTGACATGGGCAAGGCCCGCGAACAGCTCGCGAAACTTCATGGCCTGTGCCCGACAGGCTGTTCGGAATACGACGACTTGAACAAGGCCGTTACGGCCAGCCAGGCGACGCAGTCGAAGAACTGAGCGAGCACCGGGCGGCGGCGCGCGCCTTCGATGAGGGCATCGATGATGGCTTCGCTGCTTGAAAATTACGGGGCCGCGCTCATCGCCTTCAGCTTGTTCGCCGTGCTGCATTCCATCGGCGCGCATGAGCCGCTGAAGAACGCCTTGGCCCGCTGGACCAGCCCTTTTTTCGTCGAGCATTTCTGGCGCCTCGTCTATTGCGCCCTGAGCCTGGCTGCGCTCTATGGCGGCGTGGCGGCGCTCCTTTGGGGTCGGCACGCCGAAAACGATGTCTGGTTGTTCATCTACCCCGAATGGCTCTGGCAGGTCCTCACGGCCATCCATCTTGGATCGATTGGCCTGCTGTATGCGGCGTTCCTCCAGAGCGACTACCTTGAGTTCCTTGGCCTGAAGCAGGCCTGGCACGGCCTGCGTATGCTCGCCAACCGGGCCGCGGGGCCGGCGCTCGCTCCGTCCATGGCCCTCTTCGGCTCGCAGCGCCTGGTGACCACCGGCGTCTATGCCTGGGTGCGCCACCCGATGCTGGTGGGCGGCCTGGTGTTCCTGCTGACCAGCGGGCCCTCGCTGAACAACCTCGTGTACACGGCCATGTATGTGATTTATATGCTGGCCGGAAGCCTTTATGAGGAACGGCGTCTGGTCAGGGTTTTCGGCGAGGACTATCTGCGCTATCGGGCCAGGGTAGGGGCCTTTTGCCCGCGGTTCTGGCCGCGACGGGCGGGGTGATGGCCCCCTATGCTGGATCAACTGGCCCAGTACTTCTATGACCCCCTGGTTTTCTGGGGGGTACCGCTCGCGATCGTCCTCGTGTGGGCCGGCTTGCGCCGCGCCGCGGCATGGCTGGGCCGCTATCGCCGCTCCCGGTGAACAGACCTCCACCCGGGTGCTCCCGGGCGCCATCACCACAGCGGCTTGCTGAGCTGCTGCGCGAACGAGGAGAACATCAGATTGAAGCTGATGCTGACTCTCTCGTCGGCGCTTGCGTTGGCATCGACAGAGTGCTCCAGGTAGGCGGGGAACAGGAGCAGCGTGCCCTCGCGCACGCGGACCACCACTTGATCGGTGTTCTGCGCCGTGAGTTCGGTGACCGGCGGCCTGATGACGCTGGCCTGTTTCCTGGGATCGTGGAAATTGATGGTGTCGGCGCCTTCGCCGGTGCGGACGTAGTAAACCCCGCTGAGAAAATTATTGGGGTGGCTGTGCAGCTTGTGGGAGGCGCCGGGCGCCAAAACGGTGGCCCAGCAGCCTGTGATCTCGTAGTCCGCCGTGCCTATGCACAGGAATCGCAGGACTCCCGCCGCGCAGTGGTCTATGCACACGACGAGCTCGCGCATGGCCCCGTTTTGGTGCAAATCCTGTCCCGATTGCCACCCCTGGCCAGGCGCCAGCGGGGGCGCGTCGCGCCTCATGTCGGCCAGCGCCGCCAGGATTTTCGCGCGCATGGCATCACGCAGGCCCGGCTCGATCTGGGTCTTCCAGACCAGGCTGGGAAACATCGAAATCACTTCCGATGATTCTGACCACTGACGACTGTTTTTGCCCATGGGTCAACGCTCCCGAAGAACCGGCCACGGCCATTGCTGCTTGCCCGCGTTTCATCATAGTCAGTTCAGCCGCGACGCGCGATGCGCTTGCGCATGCCATTCAGGGCCTTGCACTCACCCCTGGGGCGGGCGTAGGATAAAGAGCTTGTAGAGCTTGTGCCACTTCCTTCAGAAGGCACCATGACCGAACCGGATTTCTCGGCGCTGCGCCAGAGCATGCTTGCGGAAATCGCCGCCAAGACGATTTATGACAGCGCGCGCCTGGGCAAAGCGGCGCTGGATCCGCAGGTCATGAACGCCATGGCCAAGGTGCCGCGCCACGAGTTCGTGCTGCTTGAACTGCGGCCTTACGCCTACGCCGACATGCCCCTGCCAAGCGGCTTCGAGAAGACGATCTCGCAGCCCTTCATCGTTGCGGTGATGACCGACCTGCTCGACCTGCACCCGACCGACACGGTACTGGAGATAGGCACGGGGATGGGTTACCAGACCGCCATCCTGGCGGAACTCGCGCAGCATGTCTACACCATGGAAATCATTGAAGAGTTGGCCATGCAGGCCAGGCAAAGGCTGGCCCGGCAGGGGCATACGAATGTCAGCATCAGGATAGGCAACGGCTGCGCTGGCTGGCCCGAACACGCGCCCTTCGACAAGGTGCTGGTCACGGCGGCGCCCGAGCTGATCCCGACACCGCTGATCTACCAGCTGAAAGCCGGCGGCAAGATGGTGATACCCGCCGGTCTGCCCGATGGGCAGCAACTCATCCTGCTCGAGAAGGACGCCGACGGTACGGTATCGACCCGGGAGATCCTGCCCGTGCGGTTCTCGCTGCTTGAGGATGCCGAGCCTGGCTGATGCCGGGTCAGCCGCCGCTGCTGCTAGTGCTGCCACTTCCGTAAGGGCGGGTGAGTATCTCCAGCCGGTGGCCGTCCGGATCGTCCCAGTAGACGCCGCGGCCGCCGTCGCCGTGGTTGATCTCACCAGGCCGGCGCTGGCCGGGATCGGCCCAGTAGGTCAGCCCGCGTTCGCGGATGCGGCCGAAGATTTGGTCGAACTCGTCCTCGCTCACCAGGAAGGCGTAGTGCATCACAGGAAAGTGGCCATCGTCGCGTATGAAGTCGAGCGTGACGCCGTTGTCGAGCTCGACGCCGTGGAACGGGCCGAAGATGACGGGCGCCGGACGGTCGAGCATTTCCGCCAGGAAGGCCGCGGAGGCCCGTGGATCGCGGGCCGGAACAATCGTGTGATTCAGCTGAATGGACATGGTGCTCCCCGAAATCAGGCAAATGGCGCGGCGATCACCCGCCATGGAAGACCTTGGTGTTAGCCAAGGGCCTCACGGCTACGCCAGCAGCGCAAGCGTCCCCGCATCGCCTTCCCCGCCGAAATACTTGGCCAGCGCCCGGTTAAATATCGGCTCTTCCAGTGCCACCTGTGCAAACAGGGTCATGCACGAGCGGAACTTGAGATCATCCGGCGAGCGGAAGATCTGCTGCGCCGTCCTGCCGTCGATGGCCACGACCAGTTCGCTGCATTCTTTCAGCCGCGGCCCCAGCACAGGGTGCTGCCAGTAGGCCAGCGCCTCGGCCCTGGACGCGATGCCGAAATGCTGCGCGGTGGCGCTGCGGCCCAGCGCCTTCAGCTGCGGAAACACAAACCACATCCAGTGGCTGGTTTTGGCACCGGCCGCCAGTTCGGCGCAGACCTGCGGATAGAGAGGGTCTTGCGCCTCTACGAAACGCTGCAAGTCGTAAGGATCAGGCATGGGGCGTTTCCACAAACTGCAGCGCTGCCAGCGGCGGCAAATCGCGCGACAGGCAATGCCAGGCTTCGCCGGCGTTGGCGCTGAGCCAGAGCCCGCCGGTGGTGGAGGCCATGGCCAGGGTCTGGCCGTCGTTCGTGACGTCCAGCGCGTGGCGGTAGACCAGGTGGTAGGCCTGGCGCTGCGGCAGGCCCTCGGCCAGCACCTGAAAGCTGGCGCCGCCGTCGTCGGTGCGGGTGACCACCATCCGGCCATCGACCGGCACGCGCACAGAGTCGGCCTGTGCCGGCACGAACCAGGCGCGCTGCGGGTTGTGCGGGTCGCATGCCACGGCAAAGCCAAAGCCCGAGGGCTTGGGCGCGGCAATGGCCTGCCAGGTCTTCGCGCCGTCGCTTGAGCGGTAGATGCCGCAATGGTGCTGCACCCACAGCACATCAGGCTGGGCCGGGCACTGCACCAGGCGGTGCACGTCCTGGATGTTTTCGTCATACGCGCCTTCTTCGGGCATGTAGTCGGCCCTCATGCCGCCCGCCGTGAGCGCCCAGGTGGCGCCGCCATCGCGCGTTTGCCAGACGCCGCCGGATGAGACCGCCACGGTCAGGTGCCGGGCATCGCGCGGGTCCACCAGCACCGAGTGAATGCCCGGGTGGTCGTAGCCGCCGCCAAACCAGCCCTTGCGCCTGGGCTCTTCCCACAGGGCGGTGTTCAGCGTCCAGCTGGCTCCGCCGTCTTCGGACTTGAACAGGCCCGCGGGCATGCAGCCGGCCCATAGCGTGCCGGGCTGGTCGGTGCCGCCGGCGGCCAGTGTCCAGATCAGGTCCACGTTCCAGGGTGTCGGGTCGTCGGCCCAGGGCCCCTGCTCGGGTTTAACTGGAAAGGCGGGCGCGGCGATCTCTTGCCAGCTCGCGCCCTGGTCCTGGCTTTTGCGCAGCTTGACGCCGAAATGCCCCATGCGCAGCGCGGCGTACCAGGCGCCGTCGCGCGGGTCGGCCAGCACCTGGCTGACCGGGTCGCCAGCAAAGTGATGCGACTGGATGTCCCAGCGCGCGCCTTCGCCACGGATGACAAACAAACCCTTGCGGCTGCCGGCCAGCAGTGTGTGCATGATGACTCCTTGCGATGTCTGATGTAACTGGTGCGAAAGCGGCCGTCCCGTTCAGGCTTCAGCCGCCGGTCAGGGCCTGGATCACCAGCACGCGATCCCCCGGCTTCAAGGGCTGGTTCAAATGGCTGCGGTCCAGCACCATCTGGCGGTTGACGAACACGGCCACATGCTTGCGCACCGCGCGCTGGTCGTCAAAGACATAGTGCGCCAGTTCGGGCGCCGCTTTCAGCGCGGCCTCCAGCACCTCACGCAGGCTGCCCGGCGCAACCGACTGCGGTGCGCAGGCCACATGGCGGCGCAGGCTGGGGGCGAATTCCACGGCAACCATCAGCGAAGCGGTGGCTGGGCACCGGACAGAAGGCTTGGAAACATCCGAAAATTGTCTGGCGCCGGTTTGGCGTCGTCAAGTGGCTGCAGGGCCAGGGTACACATTGCAACATTGACGCTTTTGGGGTGCTCGTTGGTGCTCGTTCGCGTCAAACGCCACTACCTTTCGCTCAAGCTGTTCGTGCTGAGCCGGCCGACAGGGCAGGGCCTGGTTGACGCGCCTTGGCGCGGATTTCAATTCACTTCGGCTTCAATGAAGAAAGTGGCTACAGGCCAATGGGAATGGGCACGAGCAGCTATTGATCTGATAGCGATCAGAGGGACTCAATGGGGAGCGCAATGAGGCAGGCGCAAACTATTTGACACGCTGCTTCTCGAGTTTTCGCGCCAGCGTGCGTCTGTGCATGCCCAATCGGCGCGCCGCTTCGGAAATGTTGAAGTCGGTCTCTGCGAGGGTCTGGTGGATGCGTTCCCACTCCAGGGTTTTGATGGAGCTGGACCGGTTGGTCAGCTCCACCTCGGCATTGCCTGAGGCGCGGCCGAAAGCGGCCTCGATGTCGTCGGTGTTGGACGGCTTGGCCAGGTAATGGCAGGCGCCGAGCTTGATGGCCTCGACCGCCGTGGCGATGCTGGCGAAACCGGTCAGAACCACGATCTGCATGTCCGGATCGTGGGTATGCAAGGTCTGCACACAGGCCAGGCCCGACGCGTCACCGTTCAGTTTCAGGTCCACGACCGCGTAAGCCGGTGAATGGCTCTGCAGGAGTGTGGCGACCGCGTCCAGGCTTGAGGCGAGCACCACCGAATAACCCCGGCGTTCGAAAGAGCGGCTGAGGGTGCGGGCGAAGGCCGCATCGTCCTCGACGATGAGCAACAGGCGTTCAGCTTCCATGTCTTTCATTCTTCCCGAGAGTGATGGCTGCCAGCGGCAGGGTGATCGTCACGATGGCGCCGCCTCCGGAGCGGTTGCGTGCCGTGACGCTGCCGCCGAGCGTGCGGGCCACGTTGACGACAAGAAACAGCCCCAGGCCACCCCCTGTGCGCCCTTTGCTTGACTGGTAAGGTTTGCCGAGATGCGCCAGCATCCCGGGCGCAAAGCCGGGCCCTGCGTCCGTGACCGTCAGCGTCAAGGTGTCGGCATCGCGCGTTGCCTTAAGGCCGACCCAGCCTGGCGAGGCCTCGAGCGCATTGTCCAACACATTGCCAATCATCTGCTTGAGGGCCGAGTCGGACACCATGGGCAGATCCTGAAGCACACCGTTCTCGTAAGAGAAAGATGCGACGGAACGCGTGGAGCGCCATTCTTCGGCCAGATCGTCCAGGAAGGTGCAGATCGACGTCCTCGTCAATGATTCGCCACGCGCTTCGCCGGCCGACAGCAGGATGCCGCTCACGATGGTTTTGCAGCGCAGGACCTGGGCCTGCATCTCGCCGATTTCCTGCTGCAGTTCGGGGTCGGCCGTGAATGGGGGCATACGCTGCCAGTCTCCCAGGATCACCGCCAGTGTGGAAAGCGGCGTGCCCAGCTCGTGCGCCGCACCCGAAGCCAGCAGGCCCATGCGCACGATGTGCTCTTCCTCCGCCGCGCGCTGGCGCAGGCTGGCCAGACGCGCATCGCGCTCGCGCAGGTTGCGGCTGATGCGTGTGATGAAGGTCACGAGCAAGGCCGCGTTAAGGACAAAACAGACCAGGATGCCTTGCATGTGCGGACTGGAGAATCCATTTTCGAGATCAAGTGGCAGCGCCAGCGGCTTGCCGAAAATGGCCACGCCGACAAGGCAGGCGGTGGTGATGGCGACCATGGCCCAGACCGACCAGGCCTGCAGCAGCACCGCACCCAGTGCGACCTGCAGCAGGTACAAAAAGGTAAAGGGATTGGTCGCGCCGCCGCTGAGGTAGAGCTGCGCGGTCAGCATGGCCACGTCCACCAGCAAGGCAAAAAACATCTCGCTGTTGCTGACCTTGCGCTGGGTGCGCCAGCGCAGCAGGCTGATGACATTGAACAGCACCAGGCCGCCCAGCACCTTCAGCATCGGGTCCAGCGGCAGCTGGATGCCAAAGCCGAACTGCACGATGGCAATGGTGGCCAGTTGGCCGATCACGGCGATCCAGCGCAGCTGGATCAGCTGCAGCATGTTTTTCAGACCGGTGGCGTCGTCCAGACGGTCGAGCCCGCTTTGCACGGGTTGAGGGCTTGCTGCGTTGTTCCTGGCCTCAGTCTGGCCTGGCATCTTCGGTTTCGCGGTCGACATGGCCTGTATTGTCCCCCATGCGTTTGCGGCGGCGCTGGCGCTCCTCGCGCACGACCAGCGTGCTGGCGCCGAGCACCATGAGCGCCAGGCCGAACCAGGTCAGGGCGTACACCGCATGCTGATTGTGAAAGGTGATGACGGTCAAACCGCTCACCGGCCAGGCCGGGGCGGCGCTGGATCGGCCCTGGGCCGGTGCGTCGGCGTCGAGAAAGAAGGGGGCGACCTGGCCCAGGCCGCGCGCCTGGGCAATGGCCTGCACATCGCGCGAGTACCAGCGGTTGGCCGCGGGGTCGTTGTGGCGCAGAAAGCCGCCGCCGGGCTCGCTCAGGCGCAGCAGGCCGGAGAGCGTGACTTCGGCCTCGCTTTCGGTCGCGCTGCGGGTGGCCCGTGCGCGCGCCTCGGGCGGGACAAAGCCGCGGTTGACCAGCAGCGTCTGGCCATCGGGGAGTTGCAGCGGGGTCAGCACCCAGAAGCCGCTGCCCAGGTCGGTCACGGCCTGGACCAGGGTTTCGCGATCATTCAGGAAATGGCCGCTGACCTGCAGGTGGCGGTATTCGTCGCTGGCGGCGGTGATGTGTGGCCATTGGGCCACGGGGGGAAGATGGGCGAGAGGGGCCGCGGGCGCATGCACGCGCTGGTCGACGCGGGCGATGAGGTCCAGCTTCCAGGCGCGGCGCTCAAGCTGCCACAGGCCGAGGGCGAGGAAGCCCGCAAAAAGCAGGGCGGCAATGAGGGCCAGCGCGAGACAGGCGGCGGTGGAGCGTGGCGCGCGACTGGCCATGGGGGTGTTGAGAGCCGTGCTGCGGCTCAGGGCATGTTCTTCATGTCGTGGATGGACATCGGCATCATGTTGACGTTCATGTGGTACATGACCCAAATGGAACCGCTCAGCGCGATCACGACAATCACAATGGTGAAGAGCAATGCCAGCAGGGACCAACCGCCTTCGGAGCGGGTGTTCATGTGCAGGAAGTAGATCATGTGCACCACGATCTGCACGGCGGCAAGGCCCAGCAACACCATGGCGGTGACGCTGGAGGAGTTGAAGACCTTGCCCATCACCAGCCAGAAGGGGATGGCGGTGAGCAGCACCGCGAGGATGAAGCCCGTCACATAGCCCTTGAGCGTGCTGTGGCTGGCGCCGCCATCCTCGTGCCCGTGGTCGTCATGGCCATCATGGTGGCCATGCGCATCATGCGCGCTGGCCTTGTGGTCGGTAGGCGCGCTCATGGCAACACTCCCATCAGGTAAACAAAGGTGAAGACGCCAATCCAGACCACGTCCAGAAAGTGCCAGAACATGGACAGGCACATCAGGCGCCGGCGGTTTTCAAGGCCCAGCCCGTGGCGTTTGAGCTGGAACATCAAGGTGATCAGCCAGACGATGCCGAACGTGACGTGCAGGCCATGTGTGCCGACCAGCGCGAAGAAGGACGTCAGGAAGGCGCTGCGTTGCGGGCCCGCGCCTTCGTGGATCAGGTGCATGAACTCATAGAGCTCCAGGCCGATGAAGCCCGCGCCCAGCAAGCCGGTGATGGCCAGCCAGATGAGCACCGGACGCAGCTTTTTCCTTTGCATCTCCAGCATGGCAAAGCCATAGGTGATGGAGGACAGCAGCAGCAGCGAGGTGTTCACCGCCACCAGCGGCAGATCGAACAGGTCGGCGCCCGAGGGACCGGCCGCATAGCTGCGGCCCAGCACGGCATAGGCCGCGAACAGGCAGGCAAAGATGAGGCAGTCGCTCATCAGGTAGAGCCAGAAGCCGAGCAGCGTGCCGTTTTCGGGGTGATGCTCTGCTGTCAGGTAAAAGCGCTGGCTGTCGGGCGCGCTCACGGCGCGCAGGGGCAAGGGGGTGGTCGTGTTAAACATGGCTGGCCAGGAGTCGTGTGCGATCGCCTTCAACGCGGACGACTTCTTCCGCCGGAATATGGTAATCACGCTTGTAGTTGAACGAGTGAATGATGGCGGCGGCGACGATGGCGACAAAAGACACCACGGCCAGCGCCCACATATGCCAGATCAGGGCAAAACCGCAGACCGTGCAGATCGCCGCAATGACCACGCCGGCGGCCGTGTTCTTGGGCATGTGGATGGGGATGAAGCCTTCCAATGGACGCACATAGCCGTGCTTCTTCATGTCCCACCAGGCATCGCTGTCGTGCACCACGGGCGTGAAAGCGAAGTTGTAGGCGGGAGGCGGTGAAGAGGTGGACCACTCCAGCGTGCGGCCGTCCCATGGGTCGCCGGTGTTGTCGCGCAGCGCGTCGCGGCGGATGTAGCTGACCACGAACTGGATCAGCATGGAGGCAATGCCGAGCGCGATCAGCACGGCGCCGAAGGCGGCGATCTGGAACCAGATTTGCAGCGAAGGATCTTCGAAGTGGCTGACGCGGCGCGTCACGCCCATGAAGCCCAGCACATACAGCGGCATGAAGGCCAGGTAAAAGCCGATGAGCCAGAACCAGAACGAGCATTTGCCCCAGAACGGGTCGAGCTTGTAGCCAAAGGCCTTGGGGAACCAGTAGGTGATGCCGGCAAACAGGCCGAACAGCACGCCGCCAATGATCACGTTGTGGAAGTGGGCAATCAGGAACAGGCTGTTGTGCAGCACAAAGTCAGCCGGTGGCACGGCCAGCAGCACGCCCGTCATGCCGCCGATCACGAAGGTGACCATGAAGCCAAGGGTCCACATCATGGGCACATCAAAAGTGATGCGGCCGCGGTACATGGTGAACAGCCAGTTGAAGATCTTCGCCCCGGTCGGGATCGAGATGATCATGGTCGTGATGCCGAAGAAGGAGTTGACGCTGGCCCCCGAGCCCATGGTGAAGAAGTGATGCAGCCACACCAGGTAGGACAGGATGGTGATCGCCAGCGTGGCATACACCATGGAGGAGTAGCCGAACAGGCGCTTGCGGCTGTAGGTGGCGACGACTTCGGAGAACACACCGAAGAGGGGCAGGATCAGGATGTAGACCTCGGGGTGGCCCCAGATCCAGATCAGGTTCACGTACATCATGGCGTTGCCGCCGAATTCGGTGGTGAAGAAATTGCTGCCGACGTAGCGGTCCAGCGAGAGCATGCCCAAAACGGCGGTCAGCACCGGGAAGGCGGCCACGATCAGCACGTTGGTGCACAGCGAGGTCCAGGTGAACACCGGCATCTTCATCATGCTCATGCCGGGCGCGCGCATCTTGACGATGGTGGCCAGCAGGTTGATGCCCGAGAGCAGGGTGCCGACCCCCGCCAGCTGGAGCGACCATATGTAGTAGTCCACCCCCACATCCGGGCTGTTGATGATGCCGGACAGCGGCGGGTAGGCGAGCCAGCCGGTGCGGGCGAATTCGCCCACAAACAGCGACATCATCACCAGCACGGCGCCGCTGGTGGTCATCCAGAAGCTGAAGTTGTTCAGGAAAGGGAAGGCCACGTCGCGGGCGCCGATTTGCAGCGGCACGACGTAGTTCATCAGCCCGGTCACCAGGGGCATGGCCACGAAGAAGATCATGATCACGCCGTGCGCGGTGAAGATCTGGTCGTAGTGGTGCGGCGGCAGGTAGCCGAGGGAGTCACCGAAAGCCATGGCCTGCTGCAGGCGCATCATGAGCGCATCGGCAAAGCCGCGCAGCAGCATCACCAGGCCCAGGATGCAATACATGATGCCGATTTTTTTGTGGTCTATGCTGGTGAGCCATTCACGCCAGAGGTAGCCCCAGAGCTTGAAATAGGTCAGGGCGCCGACAACCGCCAGACCCCCGAGGATGACCGCCGCAAAGGTGGCCAGCAGTATCGGTTCATGCAGGGGAATCGCCTCCCAGGTGAGGCGGCCGAAGATGAGCTTCGTTAAATCGAGTTGGTCGAACATCGTGGGTCCGTAAGGGAAAAATGAAGGAGCATGGGACGTAAGGCCCGAAAGGGGGAGGGCGGCTGAGGCCTGGTGGAAGGGGGCCGCTAGATGGGCTGCGTGTCCGCTTGCGTGGCGGGCAGCGGCAATCCCAGGGGGTTGCCGGGGCTGCACATCGCGCCGACATAGCTGCGCACGGGTTGGTCGTCAAGGCCCAGGCGGCTGCGCGTGGCGCCGTCGAGCGAGGCGGTGTTGACGGTGCCGGGCTTGCCCAGTCCGCCCTTGGCGTCAATCGCCATCATGTCGTTCATGCACATCTTGTTGTTTTCAACGCAGCGGTTGACGATGGCATCGTAGAGGTCGGGCGCCACTGTGGCATAGCGCTGCACGGGGTGGCGTTCGCTGGGTTTTTCGAGCTGCAGATAGCTGTCGCGGCTCAGGGACTGGCCGCTGGCCTTGACCTTTTTCACCCATTGATCGAAGTCACCGTCATTCAGGCCGTGGAACTTGAAGTGCATGCCGGAGAAGCCGGCGCCGCTGTAGTTGGCCGACACACCCTCAAACTCGCCAGGCTTGTTGATCACGGCGTGCAACTGGGTTTGCATGCCGGGCATGGCATAAACCTGGCCGGCCAGGGCGGGGATGAAGAAGGAGTTCATCACCGAGGAGGCGGTGATCTTGAATTGGATGGGCCTGTCCACCGGTGCGGCCATTTCATTGACCAGCGCAATGCCTTGCTCGGGATAAATGAAGAGCCATTTCCAGTCCAGCGCAACCACCTCGACGACCAGCGGTTGGCTGTCGGCGGGAATCGGGCGCTGGGCATCGATGCGGTCCAGTGGACGGTAAGGGTCCAGCTTGTGGGTACTGATCCAGGTGATGGCCCCCAGGACGATGATGATCAGCAGTGGAACCGTCCAGATCACCAGCTCCAGCTGCGTGGAGTGATGCCATTCGGGGTCGTAGTCGGAGCGGTTGTTGGCCTTGCGATAACGCCATGCAAAGACAAAGGTCAGCACGATCACCGGCACGATGACCAGCAGCATCAACACCGTGGAGATGAGGATGAGATCGCGCTGCTGCATGGCGATATCGCCGGACGGGCTCATGAGCACCGCTTTGCAGCCGCCGAGCAGGGCGATGGCCGGAAAGAGGAGCAGGCCGCGAAGATTTTTTAAGAATGGCATGCGGGACAGGGAATGGGGTGTCAATCAAGGGTTTCCCGAATGTAAACTTTTGTCCCGTGCCAAGGCAATTGGACATTTTGTCCTATGGCATGATGTCTGTACGGGCGCGCCTGCTGGCGCCCATGTCGTCAACCTGTCGTATTGCGAGGTAAGCCTTATGTCAAGCCTTGGTCAGAGCCATCCAGCGTCTTTGTTGCAAGCCCCGTCGTCACGCCGGGAACGTCATACGGACGATTCGTCCACGGTGGCGCCCAGTGAGATCGCTGTCGGCGTGATCATTGGCCGGGCGTCCGAGTACTTCGACTTCTTTGTCTACGGCATCGCCTCGGTGCTGGTCTTTCCCTCGGTGTTTTTCCCCTTCGAGGCGCGCCTCGAAGGAACGCTGTACGCCTTTGTCATCTTTTCGTTTGCCTTCCTGGCCCGGCCGCTGGGTTCGGTTGCCTTCATGGCCATCCAGCGTCGCTGGGGGCGTGGCGTCAAATTGGGGGGCGCCCTGTTCCTGCTCGGTGTTTCCACGGTGAGCATGTCTTTTTTACCGGGCTACGCCACCTTGGGCGCCGCGTCCATCGTGCTGCTGTCGATCTTGCGCTTCTGTCAGGGCATCGCCTTGGGCGGCTCCTGGGACGGTTTGCCTTCCCTGCTGGCGCTCAGCGCACCGCCCAAGCGCCGGGGTTGGTATGCCATGATCCCGCAGCTGGGTGCGCCTATCGGCTTCATCGTGGCCAGCGGCTTGTTCCTCTACCTGCACGCCAGCCTTTCGACGGCGGATTTCCTGAGTTGGGGCTGGCGCTATCCGTTTTACGTGGCCTTCGCCATCAATGTCGTGGCGCTGTTCGCCCGCCTGCGGCTGGTGTTGACCGACGAGTATGAGCGGCTGCTGAAAAAACATGAACTGGAACCGGCCAACGTCGTCGAGCTGGTCCGGGCACGCGGAAGCAACCTGCTGATAGGCGCTTTTGCGGCGCTGGCCAGCTATGCGCTGTTCCATCTCGTGACCGTTTTTCCCTTGTCCTGGTTCGCCCTCTACTCGACGCAACCCGTCAACGACGTTCTTGTCGTTCAGATCATTGGCGCGGTGATCGCGATTCCGGGCGTCATCGCCTCCGGATGGATCGCCGACCGCATAGGCCGGCGCAGTACGCTGGGCATACTCGCCTGCCTCATCGGGGTTTTCAGCCTGTTCGCACCCCTGCTGCTGGATGGTGGCCCGCTCGGACAGGATGTGTTCATCCTGCTCGGGTTTGCGCTGCTCGGCTTGTCTTACGGCCAGGCCGCGGGTGCCGTGACAGCCAATTTCGAGGCCAAATACCGCTACACCGGCGCCGCGCTCACCTCCGACCTCGCCTGGCTCATTGGGGCCGCCTTCGCACCCCTGGTGGCGCTTGGCCTGTCCGCCCACTTCGGGCTCGCCGCTGTCAGCGTCTACCTGCTCTCGGGGGCGGTGTGCACCTTGGCGGCACTGCGTGTCAACAAGGTACTGGAAATCCGGGACTGACTGGCCGCCCCACCGCGGCGGTGAGCCGCCTGCATCGCGGGTCATGGGCTTGGGACTCGCGTGGGTCGGCGTTCTTCAAGCCTGCGGAGGCGCTTCATGGCGACATGCAGGCGCTCAACGTGGACGCCCGTGCTGACCGCTTGCTGCAAATTTGATAGCTGCTTGCGCCCGTAAAAATTGGGCTGGATGCTCATTTGCGTCCCCAGAATGGCTCCGCTTTGCATGGCCGACCTGAATCCGGGATTTATTGAGTTAAAAGTGGCTATAGCCCAACAGACGCGGGCGCAGGCTGCTATTTATTTGATAGTGGCAGCCGGCCTCATGCCATGCCCGCTTGTTTCCGTCAGCCAGCCGCAAGCCCGTTATCCATAATTAAGAATTCAATTTCGCCCAAAATTCGCCCATCACTGGCCAATGAGCCGCCGCCACAGGAGACAAGACATGAGCAGCTACGCCGAGTTTTACCGCCAGTCCATAGACCAGCCCGATGTCTTCTGGGCCGGGCAGGCCCAACTGATCGACTGGCACAAGCCCTTTGACCGGGTCTGCAATGACGACAAGCCGCCCTTTGTGCACTGGTTTGAGGGCGGGCTGACCAACCTGTGCCACAACGCGGTGGACCGGCACCTGCAGGATAGGGCCGATCAGGCCGCCCTGATTTGCGTGTCTAGCGAAACCCGCCAGGAGAAAACCTATACCTTCCGTCAGCTGCTGGCTGAAGTCCAGCGCATGGCGGCAAGCCTGCAGGCGCTGGGCGTGCAAAAGGGCGATCGCGTGCTGATCTACATGCCCATGATGGCCGAGGCGGCCTTTGCCATGCTGGCCTGCGCGCGCATTGGAGCCATCCACTGTGTGGTGTTTGGCGGTTTTGCCAGCGGCTCGCTGGCCTCGCGCATCGACGATGCTGCGCCCAAGGTGATCGTGAGCGCCGATGCCGGCTCGCGCGGCGGCAAGGTGGTGGCCTACAAGCCGCTGCTGGACGAGGCGATCCGTTTGTCCAGCCACCAACCCGATGCGGTGTTGCTGGCCGATCGCCAGCTGGCCCCCATGGCGCTGGTGGCGGGCCGCGACCATTTGTGGGCCAAGCTGCGCGAAAAGCACTTCGACGCGCAGGTGCCCTGCGAATGGCTGGACTCGACCGCCATCAGCTACACCATCTACACCAGCGGCACCACCGGCAAGCCCAAGGGCGTGCAGCGCGACACCGGGGGTTACGCGGTGGCCCTGGCGGCCAGCATGAAACATATTTTTGATGGCCGGGCCGGCGAAACCTTTTTTTCAACCAGCGATATTGGCTGGGTGGTGGGCCACAGCTACATCGTCTATGGCCCGCTGATCGCCGGCATGGCCACCATCCTGTACGAGGGCCTGCCGACGCAGGGCATGGACGGCCAGCCCGACGGCGCGATCTGGTGGAGCCTGGTCGAAAAGTACAAGGTCACCGGCATGTTCAGCGCGCCCACGGCGGTGCGGGTGCTGAAAAAGCAGGACCCGGCGCTGCTGAAAAAATACGACCTGTCCAGCCTGCGCGCGCTGTTTCTGGCCGGCGAGCCGCTGGACGAACCCACGGCGCGCTGGATCAGCGAGGGCCTGAATGTGCCCATCATCGACAACTACTGGCAAACCGAAAGCGGCTGGCCCATCCTGGCCATTGCCAACGGCATCGAAAAAAAGCCCGGCAGGTTTGGCAGCCCCGGCGTTCCGATGTACGGCTACAAGGTCAAGCTGCTGCATGAATCCACCGGCGAAGAACTGACCCGGCCCGGCGAAAAGGGCGTGGTGGTGCTGGAAGGCCCGACGCCACCCGGCTTCATGCAAACCGTGTGGCAGGATGATGCCCGCTTCGTCAACACCTACTGGAAGACGCTGCCGGGCAAGACGGTTTACAGCACCTTTGACTGGGGCATACGCGACAAGGATGGCTATTACTTCATCCTGGGCCGCACCGACGACGTGATCAACGTGGCGGGCCACCGCCTGGGCACGCGCGAGATCGAGGAAAGCATTTCCGGCCACGCGCAGGTGGCCGAGGTGGCTGTGGTCGGTGTGGCCGATGCGCTGAAGGGGCAGGTCGCCATGGCCTTTGTGGTGCCCAAGGACTCGGGTGTGCTGCATGACAACGCGGCGTCGCTCAAGCTCGAAGGCGAGATCATGAAGCGCGTGGACAGCGACCTGGGTGCGGTGGCGCGGCCGGCCCGCGTCCGCTTTGTGACGGCCCTGCCCAAGACCCGCAGCGGCAAGCTGCTGCGCCGCGCGATTCAGGCGGTTTGCGAGGGCCGCGACGCGGGCGACCTGACGACCATGGACGATCCGGCTGCCCTGCAGCAGATCCGGGATCAGGTCGCCGCCGCGTAAGCGCCATCGCGCCAAGGCCCGAGCCGCCCGCATGGACAACATCGACCTCGAAGTCGCCGCGCAGTGGCTGTCCGCGGGCCTGCGCTGCGAGCTGGTCACGGTGCTCAAGACCTGGGGTTCCAGCCCGCGGCCGCCAGGCTCCATGCTGGCGCTTTGTGAGGATGGGCGGGTGATCGGATCGGTATCGGGCGGCTGCATTGAAGACGACCTGATGGAGCGCGCCCGCCGCGAAGGCCTGAGCCGTGCGCAACCGGCGATCGTGACTTACGGCATGACGGCCGGCGAGGCCTACCGCTTTGGCCTGCCGTGCGGCGGCACGATAGCGCTGGCGATGGAACCCCTGTCGGCCCACAGCCGCATTGGCGAATTGTTGCAGCGCGTGCAAGCCGGCGAGCTGCTGGCCCGACACCTTGACCTGCGCACCGGCGATGTCACGCTCGGCCCGGCCTTGCCCGGCCAGTCCCTGCAGGTTTCGGACGCCGCGCTGGTGACTTTGCACGGCCCGCGCTGGCGGCTGCTGATCATTGGCGCAGGACAGCTGTCGCGCTTCGTGGCGCAGATCGCCCAGGGCATGGACTACGCCGTGACGCTGTGCGATCCGCGCGAGAAATACCGCAATGCATGGCGCGTGCCGGGCGTGGAGCTGGCCACCGGCATGCCCGACGACGTGGTGCGGGCCATGAGGCTGGACGCCCGCAGCGCGGTGATGGCGCTCACGCACGATCCCAAGCTGGATGACATGGTGCTCATGGAAGCCCTGCGCTCGGACGCGTTTTATGTGGGCGCCATCGGCTCGCGGCTTAACAACCAGCGCCGCCGCGAACGCCTGGCCGAACATTTCGGCCTGACGGCCGGGCAACTGGACAAGCTGCATGGCCCGATTGGCCTGTATATCGGCAGCAAGACGCCGCCTGAAATCGCCATCTCGATTCTTGCCGAATTGACGGCGGTGAAAAACGCCGTGGCCTTGCCGCGCGCGATGCGCATCGCCGAGGCCAAGGCGGACGCCGGCTTGACGCCCGGTGGGGAAACGGGTGCGTTGGCCGGCGGGGAAAAACCTGTTTGAGGCTTGAAAGTGCCTACAGCCAATTAGCAACGGGCGCAGCATGCTCTTGATTTGATAGCGGCTTGGCGCCGCAGTTCATGCCTGCCTGATTCCGGGCGGGGCCCCAGGCAAGGGTATTTACGGTGTCGCCCTGGCGGATTCATCGAAACAATATCAACATATTCTTATATTAGAAGTCTCTTATGGAAAAGATGATCCAGGCCAGCGGCCAGGCCGAAAGAGGGCGGGTGTTCGAGCTGGCCGCCGAGCTCTTCGCCGTGCTGGCCACGCCCATGCGGCTGCGCGTGCTGAGCGCCCTGTGCGAGCGCGAAAAATCCGTCAACGAACTGCTGGCGGAAATCGACACGACGCAACCCAATCTGTCGCAGCACCTGGCCGTGCTGTACCGCACCGGCGTGCTGGCCAAGCGCAAGGAAGGCACGCAGGTGATTTACCGCGTGCAAAGCGAAAAGGCGGTGGCGCTGTGCCGCGCCGTGTGCACCCAGATTGCGATTGAGCTCGATGAGCCGGACGCGGTGTCGGCCGCCGAGCGTTTGTCCCCCGCATCCAGCACCCAAGACGCCTGACAAACAAAAACGCTTGAACGGAGACCGGTTGACATGCTGAGTCGCTTCATACAACGCGCGCCGGAGAACTTTCTCACGCGGGCGCAAATACAGGATGTGCGCGCCGGACGCCGGGGCTTTTTGGCCAACGCGCTGGCGGCCGCAGCGGCGGGGGCCGGCGCGGTGGCGGCCGGGCAGGCCACGGCCCAGGAGGGCGCCGGCGACCCCAACATCCTGAATCTGCCCGCACACAGCAAGGGCCTGGGCCAGCCCGTGGCGGCCAGGCCTTACGGCCTGCCCAGCGAGTTTGAAAAAAACCTGCAGCGCCGGGAAAGCCCGGGTTTGACGCGCGTGGGCCAGGGCAGTGTGAGCTTTTGCCCGCTGCAGGGCCTGTTCGGCATCATCACGCCCAGCGGTCTGCACTTCGAGCGCCATCACCAGGGCTGGTGGGACATCGATCCTGGCAAGCACCGCCTCATGGTCAATGGCTCCGACGCGTCCATGCTCAAGCGTCCCATGGTCTTCAGCATGGACGAGCTGATGCGCATGCCCCATGTCAGCCGCATGCACTTCATCGAATGCGGCGCCAACACCGGCATGGAGTGGGGCAATGCCGCCGTGCCCACGGTGCAGTACACCCACGGCATGCTCAGCTGCAGCGAATTCACCGGCGTGCCTCTGCGCGCCATTCTGGAGCTGTGCGGGGTGGACTTCAAGCGCGCCAGGTTCATTCTGGCCGAAGGCGCCGATGGCTCCAGCATGACGCGCACCATTCCCATGAGCCTGATCATGAGCGGCGAGGTGCTGGTGGCCTATGGCCAGAACGGCGAAATGCTGCGCCCCGAAAACGGCTACCCGCTGCGCCTGGTCGTGCCGGGCGTGCAGGGCGTGAGCTGGGTCAAGTACTTGCGGCGCATCGAAGTCGGCGACATGCCCTATGGCACCAAGGACGAAACCATTCACTATGTGGACCTGATGCCCGACGGCACGCACCGCCAGTACACCAGCATCCAGGAAGTCAAGAGTGTGGTCACCTCGCCCAGCGGCGGCCAGGTCTTGCTGCAAAAAGGCTTTCACAACATCACCGGCCTGGCCTGGAGCGGCCGCGGCAGGATCAGGCGCGTGGACGTCTCCACGGATGGCGGCCGCAACTGGAGGCCCGCCCGGCTGGAAGGGCCGGTGCTGGCCAAATGCCTCACGCGCTTCAATGCCGACTTTGTCTGGGACGGCCAAGCCGCCATTTTCCAGAGCCGCGCGGTGGATGAAACCGGGCAGATCCAGCCGACCTATGCGGACCTGCGCAAGGTGCGCGCCTCGCGCAGCATTTATCACAACAACGCCATTCAGTCGTGGTCGCTGGAAGAAAACGGCGAGGTGAAAAATGTCCAGGTCTAAGTCGCTGCTGTGGTCCAAGCCCATCCTCCTGGCCTGCCTGTGCTTGCTGGGTGCCGACGCCAGCCATGCGCAAGGCACGGCAGGCCAGAAAATGGCCGAGTCCTCTGCCGGCAAGCGCGCCGCGCTCATGCGCCTGGGCCGCACGGCCACGCCTGCAGAGATCAAGGCCTGGGACATCGATGTGCGCCCCGATTTCAAGGGCCTGCCCAAGGGCAGGGGAAGCGTTCAGCAGGGCGAGGTCTTGTGGGAGGCCCAATGCGCCTCCTGCCACGGCACGTTTGCCGAATCGTCCGACGTGTTCACGCCGATCGCGGGGGGCGTGACGCCCCAGGACATGAAAAACGGCCGTGTCGACAGCCTGATGCCGGGCGCCAACCAGCCCAACCGCACGACCCTGATGAAGGTCTCCACGCTGTCCACCCTGTGGGACTACATCCACCGGGCCATGCCCTGGAACGCGCCGAAAAGCCTGTCGGCCGACGATGTCTATGCCGTCACCGCCTACATCCTGAACCTGGGCAACATCCTGCCGGCGGACTTCACGCTGTCGGACAGCAATATTCGCGAGGTGCAGGCCCGCCTGCCCAACCGCAATGGCATGAGCACCGCGCATGCCCTGTGGCCGGGCAAGGAGCTGGGCGGCATAGCCAAACCCGATGTGCAGGGATCGGCCTGCATGAGCAACTGCAGGGCAGAAGTCGTGATCAAGAGCTTTTTGCCCGACTATGCGCGCAACGCGCACGGCAATCTGGCCGACCAGTCGCGCCTGGTGGGGCCCAGCCGCGGCATCCGGACCGACAGCCAAGCCATTGCTTCCAACGAGACAGACAAGGCTGCAGCCCAGGCGGCGCGGGCGCAAGCTGCTCCTGAAAAAGAAGCGACCACGGACTCGGTCATGGCGCTGCTGCAAAAGAATGCCTGCGTGGCCTGCCACGGCATGGACAGCAAGCTGGTGGGCCCATCCTTCCGGGATATAGCCAGTAAATATAAGAGCCACGCCGACGCGGTGAACTACCTCTCGGGCAAAATCAGGTCCGGTGGACAAGGTGTTTGGGGCGGGATTCCCATGCCTGCCCAGGCGTTGAGCCCGGCCGAATCCGCGCAGCTGGCCCAGTGGCTGGCGCAAGGAGCCAAGCAATAATTCGCCTCATGGCACGGCCGCAATGCGGTGCACGGGTGAGGCCCTGTTGGGAGAACTACTCTTTCGCTGCCGTGGCTTTCTGGGTTCAATAGCGTTCGATTTTCAAGATATTCAAGTGATATAAAAAAGGAGTTCAAGCATGGAACGTCGTGAATTTTTGGCCAGCAGTTCAAGCGCCACGGCGCTGGCATTGGCGGCGGCCTCGGGTTTGGCACCGGCTCACGCGGAAAATGCGCCGGGCTGGAACAAAGTGGCATTTGAAAGCAAGTCGCTGGCCGATGTCGCCAAAGCCCTGGGCGCCACCAGTGCGCCGCTTGAAAGCAAGGAGCTGGTGCTGCAAGCCCCCGAAATCGCCGAAAACGGCAACGTGGTGCGCGTGGGCGCCCAGAGCAACCTGGCCAACACCGCGCAGATCGCCCTGGTGGTGGAGAAGAACCCGAGTGCACTGGCCGCCCTGTTTGACATCCCGGCCGGCACCGACGCCAGCGTGTCCACCAACCTCAAGATGGGCCAGTCGTCCAATGTCTATGCGCTGGCCAAGGTGGGCGACAAATTCTTTTATGCCGTCAAGGAAGTGAAGGTCACCCTCGGAGGCTGTGGCGGTTGATTCGCCGCCAGGTGCTCTAAACAAAATTTGAAGGACTAAATCATGTCAGATCCCATGCGAATCCGGGCCCAGGCCCAAGGCGATAAAGTCACTGCGCGCGTGCTGGTGAGCCACGAAATGGAAAGCGGCCAGCGCAAGGATGCCGCCGGCAAGATCGTGCCGGCCTGGTTCATCCAGAGCATCAGCGCGACCTGCAACGGCAAGACCGTCATGAGCGCCCAGTGGGGCACGGCCGTCTCCAAGAACCCGTTCGTGCAGTTCAGCTTCAGGGGCGGCAAGGCGGGCGACAAGCTGGCCGTGAGCTGGGTCGACAACCGCGGCGACAAGCGCACCGACGAAGCCGTGATTTCCTGAGGGGCTGGCCCCGCAGCAGCCCCCGGCGCGAAATCCACTCGCGCCCATAACAACCATTGAGGAGACGACACGATGAAATGGACCCTCTTAGGGCTGGCGGCGCTGGCCGCCATGCCCCTGTCTGCGGCTGCCCAGAAAAGCACCGCGGAGGGCATCGCCGAATACCGCGCCATGCTGGCCGACGGCAATCCGGCCGAGCTGTACGAAGCCAAGGGCGAGGCGCTCTGGAAGCAGGCACGCGGCCCCAAAAACGCGTCGCTGGAAAAATGCGACCTGGGCCAGGGCCCGGGCGTGGTGAAGGGCGCTTTTGTCGAGCTGCCGCGTTTTTTTTCGGACACGCAGCGCGTGCAGGACCTGGAGTCCCGCCTGCTGACCTGCATGGAGCAGTTGCAGGGTTTTAACGCCGCCGAGATCGCCAAAACCAGCTTTGGCGCGGGCGAGCAGAAATCCATCGAATCCCTGGTGGCCTATATTTCCGGCGAGTCGCGCGGCATGAACTTCAATGTGCCGCAGACGCATGCCAAGGAAAAGCTGATGTATGAGGTGGGCAAGAAGGTGTTTTACCTGCGCGGCGGACCCTACGATTTCTCCTGCGCGTCCTGCCACGGTGAAGACAACAAGCGCGTGCGCCTGCAAGACCTGCCCAACCTGACCAAACAGCCCGGCGCCAGCACCGGCTTTGGCGCCTGGCCGGCCTACCGTGTCTCCAGCGGCGACCTGTGGAGCATGCAGCGCCGCCTGAACGACTGCTACCGGCAGCAGCGCTTTCCGTTCCCGGGCTACGCCTCGGATGCGACCATCGCGCTGGGCGTCTACATGGGCGTGAACAGCAAGGGCGGTGCTTCCACGGCACCCGCCCTGAAACGCTAAACCCGGCGGGAAGGATGATAGAGATGAACAAGATGCACAAAAAAACCGCCGTGCTGGCTCTTGGCGTGGCCCTTGTCACCTTGCTGGCCAGCTGCGCCGTGGCGCCCAGCGCCCAGCAGGTGGACGAAACCACCCAGCAGGTGCTGAAGAGCTCATTCCGCGAGCAGGGCATTGCCAGGCTGGACCGCCTGGTGATGGATGCGTCCAACCAGGCCTGCTCCGACGCGGCCGGTGGCGCGCTGGACGACAAACTCGCCCAAGCCCTTGAAGCGGCCAACCTGAAGACGGTGAAGCTGCCTTCCGATGGCAAGTTCATTGGCAACTGGAGCGAGGGCGAGAAAATCGCCCAGAACGGCCGTGGCCTGACCTGGAGCGACAAACCCGGCGAAGCCAATGGCGGCAGCTGCTACAACTGCCACCAGATCAGCAAGGAGGAACTCTCCTTCGGCTCGATTGGCCCGAGCCTGTACCACTACGGCAAGCTGCGCGGCGTGAGCGATCCGGCGGCAGAAGCCAGCAAGCCCATCGTGGCGTACACCTGGGGCAAGCTGTGGAATGCCAAGGCCTACAACGCCTGCTCCGGCATGCCCCGCTTCGGCCATGCCGGCATCCTGAGCGAGCAGCAAATCCGCGATGTGATGGCGCTGCTGCTGGACCCGCAATCGCCTGTCAACAAGTAATTGATGGTGTTTCAGGCTGTTTGCCCAGGTAGAACGGGTGCAGCCAGCTATCAAATCAATAGCGAATTCAACATGCGCCTGGCGCGCCAGGCAGGATACCTGACGCCATGAATCTTTCCCGCCGCGAGTTTGCAAGTGTCATGGCGGCCGCGCTGGCCGCCGGTTTCCCGCTGCAGCGCGAGGCCGGCGCGGCCCAGGCCGCAGGCCTTTATGAACTGCCGCGCCGCGGCAATGTGCATCTGCTGCACATGACCGACTGCCATGCCCAGTTGCTGCCGATTTATTTCCGCGAGCCCTCAGTCAACCTCGGCGTGGGCGCGATGGGCGGGCAGGTGCCCCATCTGGTGGGCGAGCATTTGCTGAAGGCGGCCAGCCTGAAGTCCGGCACGGCCGAGGCGCATGCCCTGACCAGCCTGAACTTCGAGCGCGCCGCGCACCAGTACGGCAAGGTCGGTGGCTTTGCGCATCTGGCCACGCTGGTCAGGCGGCTGAAGGCGGGGCGCCCGGGCGCCCTGCTGCTGGATGGCGGCGACACCTGGCAGGGCAGCGCGACCGCGCTCTGGACGCAGGGCCAGGACATGGTCGATGCCGCCAAGCTGCTGGGCGTCGACGTGATGACCGGCCACTGGGATTTCACCTACGGCGAAGAGCGCATCAAGAAAATCGTCGAGCAGGATTTTGCCGGCAAGGTCGACTTTGTGGCGCAGAACGTCCAGACCAGCGACTTTGGCGATCCGGTGTTCAAGCCTTATGTGATCAAGGAGATGAATGGCGTGGCGGTCGCCATCGTCGGCCAGGCCTTTCCCTACACGCCGATTGCCAACCCGGCGTGGCAAACGCCCAACTGGACCTTCGGCATCCGCGAAAGCGAGATGCAGGACACCGTCAACGAGGCCCGCGCCAAGGGCGCCCAGGCCGTGGTGCTGCTGAGCCACAACGGCATGGATGTGGACCTCAAGATGGCCTCGCGCGTCACCGGGATCGACGCCATTCTGGGCGGCCACACGCACGATGGCGTACCGGTGCCGGTGATCGTCAAAAACGCCGGAGGCCAGACCATCGTCACCAATGCGGGCAGCAACGGCAAGTTTCTGGGCGTGCTCGATCTGGACGTCAGGGACAAGAAGGTGGTCGGTTTCAACTACCGCCTGCTGCCGGTGTTCTCCAATCTGCTGCCGGCGGATGCGGCCATGCGCTCATTGATCTCGACGATACGCGCGCCTTACGAGGCCAAGCTGTCGGAAAAGCTGGCGGTGACCGAAGGCACACTCTTTCGCCGCGGCAATTTCAATGGCACGTTTGACCAGGTGATCCTCGACGCCCTGATGGATGTGCGCGGGGCCGAAATCGCTTTTTCTCCCGGCTTCCGCTGGGGCACCTCGCTGCTGCCGGGCCAGGCCATCACCCGCGAGCATGTGATGGACCAGACGGCCATCACCTACCCCTGGACCACCCTCACGGACATGCGCGGCGAGATGATCAAAACCATTCTCGAAGACGTCGGCGACAACCTCTTTAACCCCGATCCTTATTACCAGCAGGGCGGTGACATGGTGCGCGTGGGCGGTCTCACCTACACCTGCGAACCCGGCGCGAGGATGGGCGCGCGCATCCAGAACATGCGCCTGAATGGCCGGCTGATCGAGGCCGACAAGACCTACAAGGTGGCCGGCTGGGCACCCGTGGCGGAAGCCGGCAAAAACGCCGGGCCGCCGGTCTGGGAGGTAGTTGAAAGCTATCTCAAGGCGAAAAAAGTCATCAAGCCCGTCAGGCCCAATACCCCGGATCTGGTCGGTGTGGCGGGCAATCCGGGGCTTGCCTAAGCCGGTTTTTTGGCACTGAATCGATGTAACAGTGCGTTTTTCCGCCGGGCGACATCGGCGCGACCTCACGGCCGAGGTCTTTCGGTGGCACAATCTAGCCTGTTTCTGAAGGCCCTTCCTGCCACAGTCGCATCCGCTAATCGGTCCAGCCGTGTTGCGGAAGGTTAATCAACCAGCTTTAACCAGCTTATGTTTCCCCAAGGGAAACGGAGGTCAGCGGATATGAGTTCCAACTCGCAGTCATCTGCGTCTGTCTACACTGCCTATCAAGGCAATACCTATCTTTTCGGCGGCAATGCGCCCTATGTCGAAGAGATGTATGAAAACTACCTCGCCAATCCGGGCAGCGTGCCCGACAACTGGCGCGAGTATTTCGACGCACTACAAAATGTTCCGGCCGCCGACGGCAGCAATGCCAAGGACGTTCCGCATCTGCCGGTCATCAATGCGTTTGCCGAGCGCGCCAAACAGGGCCAGACCAAGGTCGTGGTCGCCAGCGCCGACCTGGAAATGGGGCGCAAGCGCACGGCTGTCCAGCAACTGATTGCTGCTTACCGCAACGTCGGCGCCCGCTGGGCCGACCTGGACCCCTTGAAGCGCGCCGAACGCGACAATATTCCTGAACTGGACCCGTCTTTCTACGGCTTCAGCGATGCCGACCAGGAAACGGTGTTCGACACCAGCAACACCTTCTTCGGCAAGGAAACCATGAGCTTGCGCGAGCTGATGAACGCGCTGCGCGAGACCTACTGCGGCACGATTGGCGCCGAGTACATGTATGCCACCGACCAGAACCAGAAGCGCTGGTGGCAGCAGAAGCTGGAGAACATCCGCAGCAAGCCGAACTTCAATGCCGAGAAGAAAAAGCACATTCTGGAACGCCTGACGGCCGCCGAAGGCCTGGAGCGCTTTCTCCACACCAAGTTCGTGGGCCAGAAGCGGTTTTCACTGGAAGGCGGCGAGAGCTTCATCGCCTCGATGGACGAGCTGATCCAGTCGGCCGGCGCCAAGGGCGTGCAGGAAATCGTGATCGGCATGGCCCACCGCGGCCGCCTCAACGTGCTGGTCAATTCGCTAGGCAAGATGCCGGCCGACCTGTTCGCCGAGTTCGATCACACCGCGCCGGAAGACCTGCCCTCGGGTGACGTGAAATACCACCAGGGCTTCAGTTCCGATGTCAGCACCTCAGGTGGCGCGGTGCATCTCTCGCTGGCCTTCAACCCCTCGCATCTGGAGATTGTCAACCCGGTGGTCGAAGGCTCGGTGCGCGCCCGCATGGACCGCCGCGATGATCCGCATGGCCAGCAGGTGCTGCCTGTGCTGGTGCATGGCGATGCCGCTTTTGCCGGCCAGGGCGTGAACCAGGAAACCCTGGCGCTGGCCCAGACCCGTGGTTACTACACGGGCGGCACGGTGCACATCATCATCAACAACCAGATCGGTTTCACCACCTCCGACCCGCGCGACGCGCGCTCGACGCTGTACTGCACCGACATCGTCAAGATGATCGAGTCGCCCGTGCTGCACGTGAACGGCGATGACCCGGAAGCCGTGGTGCTGGCCACCCAGCTGGCGCTGGAGTTCCGCATGGAGTTCCGCAAGGATGTGGTGGTGGACATCATCTGCTTCCGCAAGCTGGGCCACAACGAGCAGGACACGCCTGCGCTGACCCAGCCGCTGATGTACAAGAAGATCGCCGCCCACCCCGGCACCCGCAAGCTTTATGCCGACAAGCTGGCCACGCAAGGCCTGGGCGAGACCCTTGGCGACGACATGAGCAAGGCCTATCGCGCCGCCATGGATGCGGGCAAGCACACGGTGGATCCTGTGCTCACCAACTTCAAGAGCAAGTACGCGGTGGACTGGAACCCCTTCCTGGGCAAGAAGTGGACCGACGCCGGCGATACCGCCATTCCCCTGGCGGAGTGGAAGCGCCTGGCCGAGAAAATCACCATCATCCCTGAAACCGTCACACCGCACCAGCTGGTCAAGAAGGTCTATGACGACCGCGCGGCCATGGGCCGGGGCGACATCCCCGTGGATTGGGGCATGGGTGAGCACATGGCTTTTGCCTCGCTGGTTTCCAGCGGTTTCCCCGTGCGCCTGTCGGGCGAGGATTGCGGACGCGGCACCTTCACGCACCGCCACTCCGTGATTCACGACCAGAAGCGCGAGAAGTGGGACACCGGCACCTATGTGCCTTTGCAAAACGTGGCTGAAAACCAGGCACCGTTTGTCGTGATCGACTCCATCCTGTCCGAAGAGGCGGTGCTGGGCTTCGAATACGGCTATGCCTCCAACGACCCCAACACGCTGGTGATCTGGGAAGCCCAGTTCGGCGATTTCGCCAACGGCGCCCAGGTCGTGATCGACCAGTTCATCGCTTCCGGCGAAGTGAAATGGGGCCGCGTCAACGGCCTGACGCTGATGCTGCCGCACGGCTATGAGGGCCAGGGCCCCGAGCACAGTTCGGCACGCCTGGAGCGTTTCATGCAGTTGTCGGCCGACACCAACATGCAGATCGTGCAGCCCACCACGGCCAGCCAGATCTTCCATGTGCTGCGCCGCCAGATGGTGCGCAACCTGCGCAAGCCGCTGATCATCATGACGCCCAAGTCGCTGCTGCGTAACAAGGATGCGACATCGCCGCTGTCCGAGTTCACCAAGGGCGGCTTCCAGACGGTGATTCCCGAGCAGAATGAAGCGATTGACAAGAAGGCCGACAAGGTCAAGCGCGTGATTGCCTGCTCCGGCAAGGTGTACTACGACCTGGTCAAAAAACGCACCGAGAAGGAAGCGGACGACGTGGCCATCATCCGTGTCGAGCAGCTCTATCCCTTCCCGCACAAGGCGTTTGCGACCGAACTCAAGAAGTATCCGAATGTCACCGATATTGTGTGGTGCCAGGACGAGCCGCAAAACCAGGGTGCCTGGTTCTTTGTGCAGCATTACATCCACGAAAACATGCAGGATGGCCAGAAGCTGGGTTACTCCGGCCGCGCCGCCTCGGCATCGCCTGCCGTGGGTTATTCGCATCTGCACCAGGAACAGCAAAAAGCGCTGGTGGATGGCGCGTTTGCCAAGCTCAAGGGTTTTGTGCTGACCAAATAAGGTCGCGGCAGTCCTTCAACAAGAACACACACGAAAGAAACAACATGGCTATCGTAGAAGTTAAAGTCCCCCAGCTGTCCGAGTCCGTGGCCGAGGCCACCATGCTGCAGTGGAAAAAGAAAATCGGCGAGGCAATCGCTGTTGACGAAATCCTGATCGAAATCGAAACCGACAAGGTCGTGCTCGAAGTGCCGGCCCCGTCCGCCGGCGTGCTGACCGAACTGGTCGTGGCCGATGGCGGCACGGTGGTGTCGGATCAGGTGATCGCGAAAATTGATACCGAAGGCAAGGCCGGCGCTGTCGCGTCTGCGCCCGCGGCCGCGGCACCGGCTGCCGCCACCACTGCGGCGCCAGCACCCGCTGCGGCAGCCGGTGGCGCCATGGCCGGCGTGGCCATGCCGGCCGCTGCCAAGCTGATGGCAGACCACCAGCTGGCGGCCGGCTCGGTGCCCGGCACCGGCAGGGACGGCCGCGTCACCAAGGGTGATGTGCTGGCGGCAACCGCCGCTGGTGCTCCCAAATCGGTAGCGCCTAGTGCAATCCCGACGGGTGCTCCAACCACTTCATTGCCACAAGTCGCGGCGCCTGTGAAGGCCGCTGACCTGGGCGAGCGTCCCGAGCAGCGCGTGCCCATGAGCCGCCTGCGCGCGCGCGTGGCCGAGCGTCTGCTGCAGTCGCAATCGACCAACGCCATCTTGACGACCTTCAACGAAGTCAACATGGCGCCGGTGATGGACATGCGCAAGAAGTTCCAGGACACCTTCACCAAGGAACACGGCGTGAAGATCGGTTTCATGAGCTTTTTCGTGAAGGCCGCCGTGCATGCGCTGAAAAAATACCCCGTGCTGAACGCTTCGGTGGATAGCAATGACATCGTCTACCACGGCTATTTCGACATCGGTATCGCCGTCGGTTCGCCACGCGGCCTGGTGGTGCCCATTCTGCGCAACGCCGACCAGATGAGCTTTGCCGACATCGAGAAAAAGATCGCTGAATACGGCCAGAAGGCCCGCGACGGCAAGCTGGGCATCGAAGAGATGACCGGCGGCACCTTCTCTATCTCCAACGGCGGTACGTTCGGCTCCATGCTGTCGACCCCCATCATCAACCCGCCCCAGTCCGCGATTCTCGGCGTGCACGCCACCAAGGACCGTGCCGTGGTTGAAAACGGCCAGATCGTGATCCGCCCGATGAACTACCTGGCCATGAGCTATGACCACCGCATCATCGACGGCCGCGAAGCCGTGCTGGGCCTGGTCGCCATGAAAGAGGCGCTGGAAGACCCAGCCCGCCTGCTGTTCGAGATTTAAAACCTGTCGGGGCATGAGGGCGGTCGCCGTCTGGCCGGCCGCCTCGCCCCTCATTCACTGGAAAAGAACATGTCCAAACAATTTGACGTGATCGTCATCGGTGGCGGTCCTGGCGGCTATGTCGCCGCTATTCGCGCAGCGCAGCTGGGCTTTAATGTCGCCTGTATCGACGAGTGGAAAAACGCCAAGGGCGGCCCAGCCCTGGGCGGCACCTGCACCAACGTCGGCTGCATTCCCTCCAAGGCCTTGCTGCAGTCTTCGGAACACTTCGACCATGCCGGCCATCACTTTGCCGAGCACGGCATTGGCCTGAAAGACCTGAGCATCGATGTGGCCAAGATGCTTGGCCGCAAAGACACCGTCGTCAAGCAAAACAACGATGGCATTCAGTACCTGTTCAAGAAGAACAAGGTCACCTTCTTTCATGGCCGCGCTTCGTTCGCGGCGGCCAAGGATGGCGTGTACGACATCAAGGTCGCGGGCACGGCGGAAGAAACCATTTCCGGCAAGCATGTCATCGTGGCCACGGGTTCCAATGCCCGCGCATTGCCTGGCGCGCCTTTTGACGAGGAAAACATCCTCTCGAACGACGGCGCGCTGCGCGTAGCCGCGGTCCCCAAGAAGCTCGGCCTGATCGGTTCCGGGGTGATCGGTCTGGAAATGGGCTCGGTCTGGCGCCGTCTCGGCGCAGAAGTCACGGTTCTGGAAGGCCTGCCCACATTTTTGGGCGCGGTCGATCAGCAGATCGCCAAGGAAGCCCACAAGGCTTTCACCAAGCAAGGCCTGAAGATTGAACTCGGCGTGACGGTGGGTGAGGTCAAGTCCGGCAAAAAGAGCCTGTCCGTTGCCTATACCAACGCCAAGGGCGAAGCGCAGACGCTGGAAGTCGACAAGCTGATCGTCTCGATCGGCCGCGTGGCCAACACCATCGGTCTGGCACCTGAAACCGTGGGCCTGAAGCTCGATGAGCGCGGCGCCATCGTGGTTGACGATGAATGCAAAACCAATTTGCCCAATGTGTGGGCCATTGGTGACGTGGTGCGCGGCCCGATGCTGGCGCACAAGGCCGAGGAAGAAGGCGTTGCGGTGGCCGAGCGCATCGCCGGCCAGCACGGCCACGTCAACTTCAACACCATTCCCTGGGTGATTTACACCAATCCCGAGATTGCATGGGTCGGTCAGACCGAAGAGCAGTTGAAGGCCGCCGGGCGCGCTTACAAGGCGGGTACTTTCCCCTTCATGGCCAACGGCCGTGCGCGTGCTTTGGGCGACACCACGGGCATGGTGAAGATGCTGGCCGATGCGGCCACGGACGAGATTCTGGGCGTTCATATTGTTGGCCCCATGGCCAGCGAGCTGATTGCCGAATGCGTGGTGGCCATGGAGTTCCGCGCCAGCAGCGAGGACATCGCGCGCATTTGCCACGCCCATCCATCGCTCAGCGAAGCCACCAAGGAGGCGGCGCTGGCGGTTGACAAGCGTACGCTGAACTTCTGACAGTTCGGGCCCGGTGACACAACTGGTGCGCTCAGCCTACGAGGCTGAACTCGCAACGCGGGGCTACACAAGCGACCCCGCGCAATTGCGTGCGATCGATGCGCTGGAGCGCTGCGCCACGGAATGGGCGGCCTTCAAGGCGCAGCGATCGAACGCCCTCAAGAAGCTGATCAACCGGCCGGACGTTCCCCGTGGCGTGTACATGTACGGGGGCGTGGGGCGGGGTAAAAGCTTTCTGATGGACTGCTTTTTCGGCGCCGTGCCGCTGAAACGAAAAATCCGGCTGCATTTTCACGAGTTCATGCGTGAGGTGCACCGGGAACTGCAGGACTTGCACGGCACTTCAAACCCGCTCGATGAGTTGGGCAAACGCATTGCCAAACGCTACCGGCTGATCTGCTTCGATGAGTTTCATGTGGCGGACATCACCGACGCCATGATTCTTCACCGCTTGCTGGCGGCGCTGTTTGACAATGGGGTGGGCTTTGTGACCACCTCCAATTTCCAGCCGGATGCGCTTTACCCCAACGGCCTGCATCGGGATCGCATCCTGCCCGCCATTGACCTGCTGAAGGCCAGGCTGGAGGTCATCAACGTCGACAACGGTACGGACTACCGCCGGCGCACCCTGGAGCTGGCAAGGCTCTACCACACGCCGCTGGGCCCAGAGGCCGATGCCGAGATGATGGAAACTTTTAACCGTCTGGCGGAGTCACAGGATGAAAATCCGGTGTTGCACATCGAGTCCCGGCAGATCTTGGCCAGGCGCAAGGCCGGTGGTGTGGTGTGGTTTGATTTCAAGGCCTTGTGCGGCGGCCCGCGCTCGCAAAACGACTACCTTGAGATTGCCAGCCAGTTCCATACGGTATTGCTGAGCGATGTGCCTTATATGCCGGTCAGGATGGCGTCCGAAGCCCGGCGCTTCACCTGGTTGGTTGATGTGCTGTATGACCGGCGGGTCAAGCTCATCATGTCGGCCGCTGTGGCGCCCGAGGCCTTGTACACGGAAGGCCCGCTGGTGCATGAGTTTCCCCGTACCGTGTCGCGGCTCAATGAAATGCAGTCAATGGAATTTCTGGCGCTGGAGCACCGGAATGTGGATACTTCACTGACATGAAACCCTTTGTCCTGGCCCTCTTTTTGGCATCACTGGGCGTGCTTGCGGGTGCGCAAACTGTTGCCCCTGACGTCGAGCCTGGACGTATTGACGCTGAACGCGCAAGAATCAGCGCCGAGCGCTCCCGGCTTGAAGCCGGTTTTCTGGCAGAAGATGCCGCTTGCTACCAGAAATTTGCGGTCAATAGCTGCCTGGGCAAGATCAATGTCCGTAGACGCGAGGCAATGGCGGATTTGCGCCGGCAAGAGATTTTGCTCAATGATGAAGAGCGAAAAATGAAGGGCGCCGAGCAGATCCGCAAAACCGAGGAAAAATCGTCACTTGAAAAGCAGCAGGAGGCCGCTGACAGGCGTGCCAAGGCGCTTGAGGACTACCAGTCACGGCTGGATCGTGAAAAGAAAAAGCAGGAAGATCGTGCCGCCGCCCAGTCCAGTGAAAAGGCCAATAGCGAAGCCAGCGCCGAAAAGTTAAAGGGCCATCAGGAAAAAGTCCAGGCGCGCACCGGGAAGCAGGCTGCCGCCGCTGAAGAAGCCAAAAAATACAATGACCGCCAGAAGGAGGCCCAGGAGCATCGGGCCCAGCACGAAAGTGACCAGCTCAAGCGGACAAAGCCTCCCGCGAAATCCCTGCCCCTGCCGGAATAGCGGTTTTCAGCTCAGCAATTCGAGCTTGACGACCACCAGCGATAAATTGTCACCGCCGCCCCGGGCGCGTGATCTGGCTTTCTGGATCAGGAATTCGGTCGCCTCCCGAGGCGACAGCATGGACAGGGCGGAGCCCATTTCGGTGGCGCTGAAGTAGTGCCACACCCCATCGCTGCAGGCCATCAGCACGTCATCGGGGCGCAGCTGCGGAATGAAGTGCTGGGTGATGGGTGGCGCTTCTTCGGTCCCGAGGCAACCCATCAGGATATTGGATTGAGGGTGGACATTGGCCTCCTCCTCGGTAATCTCACCCTTGTCGACCAGCGTTTGCACATACGAGTGATCCACGGTGCGGTGAATCAGCTTGCTGCCGTGGTAATGGTAGATCCGCGAGTCACCGGTATGCGCCCAGTGGCAATCCCCGCCGGGATTGATCAGAAACGCGGCCAATGTGCTATGAGGCTCCTGCTCGGCCGAGATGGCGGTCAGCTTGATGACGATGTGGGCTTCTTCAATGATCTGCTTGAGCATGGAAGGCGCATCGTCGGTCGCAGGCGCGTAACGGTCAAAGAGCTGTTTGGCCGTCAGCATGACCTGGTCAGAAGCTTTGCGCCCGCCGCTTCGCCCCCCCATGCCGTCGGCCACAATACCCAGCATGCAACCGGGAATGCGAGGATGGGTGTACAGGTTGACCTGGTCTTGCTGGTAGTCGCGGTCTCCCTTGTGGATACCGGTGGCCGCCGTGATTCGATAACCTTTGGACATTGTGTAGTCGTTCAAGCCCAAGGCTCGATTTATGGTCGCAATCGACGTATTATCAGACGAAGCAGCGCGTACGGATAAAAACTTTGGACTCAAATTTACACTCCCCTAAACGTCAGCTGATTGAACTCCAGATTGCGCACGCAGACCTGAATGCCCTGGTTGATATTGCGGTGCATGCCATGCCTGTTGACGAAATACGGCTCAGACGCCTCAAGAAACGCCGGCTGCAACTTCGCGACCAGATTGCGCGGCTGGAGTTGTCGCTAGACCATCCCGAGCCTGCGTGATGAATCTGGCATTTGAAGTGCAGGAGGCTTTCGCCCCGGATGGCGTTTTGTCGCGCGCGGCGGAGCACTTTGTGCCGCGCAGTGGCCAGACCGAGATGGCGCTGGCCGTGGCGCGTGCCATCGAGGGCGGCTATGCGCTGGTGGTGGAAGCCAGCACGGGGGTCGGTAAAACATTCTCGTACCTGGTGCCGGCCTTGCTGAGCGGGGAGAGGGTACTGCTGTCTACCGCGACCAAAGCCCTGCAGGACCAGTTGTTTGGCCGTGATCTACCGCGACTGGTCGAAGCGCTCGGCTTGCCGGTGCGCACCGCTTTGCTCAAGGGGCGTGGGAGCTATTTGTGCCTGCACCGCATGGAAATGGCCCGTCAGGACGCGCATCTGCCCGATGGCATGTCGGTGCGTGCGCTGGCACGGATTGAAGAATGGTCCAAGGTCACCCGGACCGGCGATCTGGCGGAACTGCCAGGGCTGGATGAACGTTCCCCCGTGATACCCATCGTGACCTCCACGCGGGAAAACTGCCTGGGCACGCAATGCCCGCGTTTTCGCGCCTGCCATGTGAATCTGGCCCGCAGGGAGGCCATGGCGGCGGACGTGGTGGTGATCAACCACCACCTGTTTTTTGCCGATCTGGCCGTTCGCGAGTCAGGTGTTGCGGAGCTGCTGCCTTCGGTGCGCATTGCCATTTTTGATGAGGCACACCAGCTCAATGAAACGGGCGTGCAGTTTCTGGGCAGAAACCTGACCACGGGCCAGCTGCTGGACTTTGCTCGCGACATGCTGGCCGCCGGGCTGCAGCTGGCCCGTGGCCTGGTGGACTGGCAGGAGGTGGTTGGCGTCACGGAACTGGCGGCCCGGGAGTTGCGCTTGTGTGCCGGCAGGCAGTCTCCCGGTACCCGGTTGCGCTGGACGGCCGAGGGGCCCGAGAGCCTGGACCCCACGGCCTGGAAGGAGGCGCTGGAAGCGGTTCGCGCCGCCTGTCAGCAAGCCTGTGAAGCGCTAGACATGGTCAGCGAGATCGCACCTGATTTCGTCCGCCTGCATGAGCGTGCCACCGAGTTGGCGGTGCGTGCCGAAGGCTTCGCCAATGGCTGTGAGCCGGGTTGTGTTCGCTGGGTTGATGTGGGCATGCAGTTGCGACTCGTCGAATCACCGCTGGATATTTCAAATGCGGTGAAAACCAGGGTGCTGGGCGCGGAGGGCGGGGATGCGAAATCCTGGATATTTACCTCTGCAACGCTGGGCGACGACGACAAGCTCAGTTGGTTTACCCAGCCTTGCGGGCTGACGGAGGCGGAAGTCCTGCGTATCGGCAGCCCTTTTGACTACGCGCGTCAGGCGGCTGTGTACATTCCGCCAAACTTTCCCAAGCCCGGCGACCCATCGCATACGGCGAAAGTCGCGGAATCGGCCGCAGCTTGGGCCAGGCAGCTGGGCGGACGCACCATGGTGCTGACCACCACGCTGCGGGCACTGCGGACGATTGGCGACGCCCTCCATGCCGCGTTTGAGAACTCCGATGATATGGAAGTCCTGGTTCAGGGAGCCATGCCCAAGCGGGTCCTGATCGAGCGTTTCCGGGAAGGAAGTTCGCAGGGTGGCAAGGGCTGTGTGCTGGTGGCCTCGGCATCGTTCTGGGAGGGTATCGACGTGCCCGGCGATGCGCTTCAGCTGCTCGTCATTGACAAGCTGCCCTTTCCGCCGCCCAACGATCCGCTGGCGGAGGCTCGTTCGAAGCTGCTGGAGTCACAGGGGCGCAGCGCGTTCAATGACTATTTTCTGCCCGAGGCTGCGGTGGCGCTCAAGCAGGGGGCGGGACGGCTGATACGCCGGGAAACCGACCAGGGCGTGCTGGTGGTGTGCGACAGCCGTCTGGCGTCCATGGGCTACGGACGGCGATTGCTGCGGGCACTGCCTCCGATGCAGCGGCTGGCATCGGAGCAGGAGTTGATGGAAAGACTGGAAGGTCTTACCAGAACTTGTACCAGGGATTGTCTGCAGACTTGAAGCCTTTGCTCATGTAGTGGCTCTGCGGATAGGTCTTTTCCAGGATGCGGCGGGTGTCATCGCGCAGTTCGGTCATTCCGAGTGCGTCGTAAGACTTGTAAAGAATGTAGGTCGCTTCTTCGAGCGCCGGCACGTCCCGGTAGTCGGCAATCGCGGTCTGGGCGCGATTGATGGCGGCCACGTAGGCGCCACGGGAGTAGTAGTACCTGGCCACGTGGACTTCGGATTGTGCCAATGAGTTGACGATGTAAGTCATGCGCAGGCGCGAGTCTGGCGCGTAGCGTGACTCCGGAAAGCGGGCCACCAGTTCCTTGAAGGATTCAAACGATTCCTTCGCCGCCTTTTGATCGCGTTCGGACAAATCCTGGCGCGAGATGATGCTGAAAATGCCGAGGTTGTCGTTAAAGTTCACCAGGCCTTTGAGGTACAGCGCATAGTCCAGCGCCGGGCTGGCCGGGTGCAGCTTCATGAAGCGGTCCAGCGTGGCGATGGCCTGGGCCTGTTCGCCGCCCTTGTACTGGGCATAAGCCTTGTCAAGCTGGGCTTGCTGCGCAAGCGGTGTGCCGGCGGCACGGCCTTCGAGCTTCTCGTAAAGGGGGATGGCCTTGTCGTAGGCGCCGGAGCCCGCTTCGTCCTTGGCCTCGGCATAAATCTTGTTCGGGCTCCAGGAGGCCGTCTTGTCAGGCGCGGGGGTGGTGGAGCAGCCGGCCACTAAAAAAGACAATGCGCAAACAGCAGCAACAAGCGGCGATGCATTGGGAACAACCGATAATTTGGTGGAAAACATTGCGATCGACCTTCTTGATGACTGATTCTGAAAAAAGCAAATTAATTATATCGGGCGCTGTTGCTGCCTCTGGCCTGCCTGATGAGCCTGATGAAACTCAGGAGGAGGAGGGGGATAGTCACGCCGAACTGGAATTGCGACAGGTGGCGGTTCCCGCCGAGAGCCATGGGAGCCGCCTGGACCGGGCCCTGGCTGGCATTGTGCCCGAGTTCTCCCGCAGCTACCTCCAGCAATTGATCGAGGCCGGCGTGGTCCGGCTGGGCGGCGTGACGGTGACCAAAGCCTCCACCAAGGTCAAGGCCGGGGACGTGCTCACCATCGAGTTGCGGCCGACGCCGCAAAGCCAGGCCTTCAAGCCGGAGGCCATGGCGCTGGATATTGTGTTTGAAGACCCTTACTTGATGGTGATCAACAAGCCTGCCGGACTGGTCGTGCACCCGGCGCCCGGCAACTGGAGCGGCACCTTGCTCAATGGCTTGCTGGCGCATGACCCGCAGGCATCCTTTCTGCCGCGGGCCGGCATCGTGCACCGGCTGGACAAGGACACCAGCGGGCTGATGGTGGTGGCCCGCCAGCGGCAAACCATGGACCAGTTGATCAGCCTGATCGCCGCCCGCGACGTCAGCCGGGAATACATGGCGCTGGCCCATCGTGCATGGCAGGGTGCCAGAACCCGCGAAGTGAACGCGCCAATCGGTCGGGATCCGCGCAACCGCCTGCGCATGGCGGTCGTGGATCTCGAGAGGAATTCGGGCAAGACCGCCTCCACGGTGGTGACCCTGTTGCATAACGGGGATAAGCACTGCCTGGTAAAATGCAAACTGCATACCGGCCGTACGCATCAGATCCGGGTTCATATGGCGCATCTTGGCCATCCGCTGGTATCCGACGAGTTGTATGGCGGGGCCGTTGCGGGAGGACTGGACCGTCAGGCCTTGCATGCCTGCCGGCTGGCGTTTGAGCATCCCGTGACAGGCGCCATGATGGCGTTCAAGTCAACGCCGCCCGCTGATTTCCAGGCGGCTATGGCCGGTTTGGGCCTGATATACAATCAAATTCAGTAGTTTTCGGCTACCCGCACCATGGCGCCCCTGACAAGGAGATTGCGCATGGATGCAATGCGCGGACCAGCGCCTTTTCCCGCCCTTTTTCGGAGCGACCAATCATGAACACGACGGATGCAAAGCGCGTCCTCGAAACAGCACTCATTTGCGCGCAGCAACCGCTGCCTTTGCGCGAGATGGGGGTTTTGTTTAACGGGGTACTGACGGCCGACAGCCTCAAGCTGGTGCTTGAAGAGCTGCAAAACGACTGGTCAGGGCGTGGCGTTGAACTGGTTCACGTCTCAACGGGCTGGCGCTTCCAGAGCCGGCCCCAGATGCGCGAATACCTTGACCGGCTGCATCCCGAAAAGCCGCCCCGCTACAGTCGGGCTACCCTGGAAACGCTGGCCATCATTGCTTACCGCCAGCCTGTGACGCGCGGCGACATGGAAGACATCCGCGGCGTCACGATCAACAGCATGATCCTCAAGCAATTGGAGGATCGCGGTTGGGTGGAGGTGATCGGGCACCGGGAAACCGTGGGCCGGCCGGCACTTTATGCGACGACTCGGCAGTTTCTCGACGATCTCGGTGTGGAGTCGCTGGACCAGCTCCCCGCAATGGACAGCACGCCCGCCCAGGTGGCCATGCTCGAGCAGATTGAGTTTGGCATGGCCGAAACTGCAGGGCTGCCGGCGGCGGAGCCATTCGCCGAGGGGGAAGCTGCAGACAACGAAACCGCTGTGCTGGAAGCGCAAGCGGAAAGTCCGGAAATCCAGGAAGACCTGACGCCGAATGTCGGCACCAGTCCTGAACATGATCCTCATGATCAGGACGCCAGCGATACGCTCGCATGAATGTAAAAGCATGAACCACCAAGACCATCCCGCCTCCGAAGCCCCGGCTGCCCCTGAAAAAGAGCCAGATACGGTTGTAGCCCCTGAGCAGCCTGCGCAGGTAGCTCCTGATTTGATAGCGTCTGGCGAGCCGGAGAAAGCGGCCCCGCCGGCAGAGCCCGCACCCGTCGCCGGGCGGCGAGCGCCTGCGGCAGGCAGCATCCGGTTTGAAGATGTGGTGACCGGCCAGTATGACGCCGACGAAGAGGATGTGGCGCTCGAGCTGCCCAAGCGGGTGTTGGCGCCGCAGCCCGAAACGCCCAAGCTGCACAAGGTGCTGGCCCAGGCCGGGCTGGGTTCCCGCCTGGAAATGGAGCAACTGATCCTTGAGGGGCGCATTTCGGTCAATGCCGAGCCCGCCCATATCGGACAGCGCATCCAGTTTGGCGATACCGTCAAGGTCAATGGCAAGCCCATTCGGGTGCGCATTGACCCGCCGCCGCCGCGCGTGATTGCCTACCACAAGCCGAGCGGGGAGGTGGTGACGCACGACGATCCGCAAAACCGTCCGACGGTGTTCCGTCGTCTACCGAAACTGTTCCAGGGTAAATGGCAGTCCGTGGGGCGGCTGGATCTGAACACCGAAGGCCTGCTGTTGCTGACGAGTTCCGGCGAGCTGGCCAACAAGCTGATGCACCCGCGATTTGGGCTTGAGCGTGAATACGCCGTCCGGGTATTGGGTGCGCTGAGCAGTGAAGAAAAAAAGCGCCTGCTGGAAGGCGTGACGCTGGAGGACGGCCTGGCGCAGTTCCGCTCGATTGAGGCCGGTGGCGGCGAGGGCGCGAACTGCTGGTACCGGGTCACCATTTCGGAAGGGCGTAACCGCGAGGTCCGGCGCATGTTTGAGGCCGTGGGTCACGCCGTGAGCCGCCTCATCCGCATCCGTTATGGCGCCATGGTGTTGCCGCGCGGTCTCAAGCGGGGCGCGTTTGTCGAGCTCGATGAGCGGGATATCTGGGCGCTGACCAATGCGGTGAGTCGCTCGGAGTCGCGCGACGATCCGCGTGGCGAGCCCGGAAACCAGGCTTATCCGGCGGGTGAGGGCGGCGATGAACGCCGCCGGGGTCCGCGCAGAAATGATCGTTCACGCGGCGCCCGCGGACGGCCTCCCGTTGCCGATGCCGCATCGTCATCCGGCGCCGAGCAGGAACCGAATGAGTTGCAGCCGCCCATGAACCGGAGCGATTCCGCACCTCGCGGTAACCGGCGTGGCGGTGGCAAGGGTCGCAGCCAGGGCGCAAACCCGGGCGGCGGTGCACGCTTTGGGCAAGCGGCTGGCAATGCCGGCGCGCAGGGCCCCAAACGCCGCGACGGCGGCGGCAACCGGGGTGACCGGGGCGAGAGAAGTGCCGGTGGCGGGCAGCCCGATCCGATGAAGACCTCGTTTGGTTATATCGGTGCGGATACCTTCACGCGGCAGCGCCAGGGTCAGGGCCAGGGGCCGCGTCGCAGCGGAGGTGGCGGAGGTGGCGGAGGTGGCGGAGGTGGCGGAGGTGGCGGAGGTGGTTTCGGCGGTACCGGTGGCGGCCAGCGCCGGGGTGGAGGCAATCGTGGCGGTGGAAACCGCGGCGGCAATCGCTGAACGCCGCAGAAGCACTTCATTTTGCAGGGTTGCTTAAAGCAAGCGGCCCACGGGTTAAAATCATGGGCTTTATTCAGTGTTTTGAATAATTTAAAAATCCAGCAAATTCAGGATCTAAGGAAAACTCATGGCGATCGAACGCACTCTCTCCATCATCAAACCCGACGCAGTGGCAAAAAACGTGATCGGCCAGATCTACGCACGTTTTGAAGCCGCCGGCCTGAAGGTCGTTGCCGCCAAGATGGTTCACCTGTCGCAAGGCGAAGCCGAGGCTTTCTACGCGGTTCACAAAGAGCGTCCTTTCTTCAAGGACCTGGTTTCGTTCATGATCTCCGGCCCGGTGATGATCCAGGCGCTCGAAGGCGAAGGCGCTGTTCTGAAGAACCGCGACCTGATGGGCGCTACCGATCCGAAGAAGGCCGCTGCCGGCACCATTCGCGCCGATTTCGCCGACAGCATCGATGCCAATGCCGTGCACGGCTCTGACGCCGTCGAAACGGCCAAGGAAGAAGTCGCTTTCTTCTTCCCGGGCATGAACGTTTACGCACGTTAAGCCATGACCGACCCCATGCTTTGCCAGCCCTCTTTGGGGTCGTCGCTTGCTTGGGGCGGCCCGGCCGGTCGCATGCTGCGATGACGGCCAACCTGCTTGACTTTGATCTGGAAGGCTTGGCCGCCTTTTGCGAGCGGCTCGGTGAAAAGCGCTTTCGCGCCACCCAGCTCTTTCGCTGGATCCACCAAAAAGGAGCGTCCGATTTTGAGCAGATGACCGATCTGGCAAAGTCCTTGCGCGAGAAGCTGGGTGCTTCGGCGCATGTCCAGGGGCTGAAGGTGGTGTCCCGCCACGATTCGGCCGATGGCACCGTCAAATGGTTGTTTGACGTGGGCGCGGGTGACGTCATCGAGACGGTCTTTATTCCCGAAGCTGATCGCGGCACCCTGTGCATTTCGTCCCAGGCCGGTTGTGCCGTGGGCTGCCGCTTTTGCTCGACCGGGCACCAGGGCTTCAGCCGCAACCTCACCACGGGGGAAATCGTCTCCCAGCTGTGGTTTGCCGAGCATTTCCTGCGCCAGCATCTGGGCCGGCAGGAGCGCGTGATTTCCAACGTGGTCATGATGGGCATGGGTGAGCCCCTGCAGAACTACTCGCAGCTGGTACCGGCCCTGAAAGTCATGCTGGACGACCATGGCTATGGCTTGTCCCGCCGCCGCGTGACCGTGTCAACGTCGGGCGTGGTGCCCATGATTGACCGTCTGGCCAAGGACTGCCCGGTGGCCCTTGCCGTGTCCCTGCATGCTCCCCAGGATGCGTTGCGAGACAACCTGGTTCCGCTCAATAAAAAATACCCGATTGCCGAATTGCTGGAAGCCTGCGCGCGTTACCAAACCGCGGCGCCGCGTGACTTCATCACGTTTGAATATTGCATGCTTGACGGGGTCAATGACCAGCCCGAGCATGCCGCCCAGCTGGTATCGCTGATGAAAACGCATGCCATCAAGGGCCTGTCCTGCAAATTCAACCTGATTCCTTTCAATCCGTTTCCGGCCTCGGGCCTGAAGCGTTCCGATATGCCGCAGGTGTCGGCGTTCGCAAAAATCCTGATGGATGCGGGCATTGTGACCACCGTGCGGAAAACCCGTGGCGATGACATTGATGCGGCCTGCGGGCAGCTCGCCGGTGATGTTCAGGACCGGACCGGCGTGGACCAGCGCATGGCCGCGCAACGCCAAGGTATGCTCGGAGGCATCAAGGTGGTTGTAGCGAAGGGGACGAATGTATGAGGGTTGCCGCGAATGTGATCTGGATGTCAGCCTGCTGGGCGGCTGTTTTGCTGGCGGGGTGCGCCAGCCAGCCAGGCGCCACCGGTCCCTCGGTCAAGCACGAGGACATCGTCACCGAGTCGGATGAGCCCGATCAGCGCCGGCGTGCGCGCCTGCGGCTGGAGCTCGCTACCGGTTATTTCGAACAGGGCCAGACCAATGTCGCGCTCGATGAAATCAAGCAGTCGCTGGTCACGGACCCCAGTTTTGTGGATGCTTACAACCTGCGTGGACTGGTGTACCTGCGGCTCAACGACATGGCGCTGGCCGAAGACAGTTTCAAGCGCGCGCTTGCACTGAATCCGCGCAATGCGGACGTGGCCCATAACTACGGCTGGCTGCTTTGCCAGCAGGCTCGTTACGGCGATTCGTTCAAAATGTTTGCGCAGGCGACGGCCAACCCCACCTACAGTGGCAAGGCCAAAACCCTGATGACCCAGGGGGTGTGCCAGGTTCGCGCCGGGCAGCCCGCCGAAGCCGAGCAAAGCCTGATGCATTCTTACGAGCTGGATGCGGGAAACCCTGTCACCGGCTACAACCTGGCCAACCTTCTTTACGAGCGCGGTGATTTGACGCGTGCCCAGTTTTATATCCGCCGTCTGAACAACAGCGAATTGGCCAACGCCGAAACCCTCTGGCTGGGTATCAAAACCGAACGAAAACTGAGCAATCGCGAGGCCGTGATGCAGTTGGGTGAGCAGCTGAAGAAGCGTTTTGCGCAATCCCCCGAGGCCGCTGCTTATGAAAAAGGGGCGTTTTAATGAACGAGCTTAACCCCGCCGTGGCTGGGCATTTTGCGGCAGAGGCCGCTGGCTTTGGCGACAACCATGGTGCGCTGGAGCCGACCGCCGGCGCATTGCTGCGTGGCGCAAGGGAGGCCGCCGGCCTCCATATCGCCGCCCTCGCGGCATCGCTCAAGGTGCCGGTCAAAAAATTGGAAGCCCTGGAGCAAGATCGCTTTGAGCTGCTGCCCGACGCTGTTTTCGTGCGGGCACTGGCTTCCAGCGTGTGCCGCACCCTGAAGGTGGACCCGGCCCTGGTGCTGCAGCGTTTGCCCCAGAGCAGCGCACCCACGCTGGGTGGCCGCGGCGCAGGCATCAACGCGCCGTTTCGCTCGGCGGCTGATGGCCCGGGGCCCTCTTTGTGGGCGCAGGTTTCGCGGCCCGCCGTGCTGGCCGGCCTGGCCTTCCTGCTGGGGGCACTGGTATTGATTTTCCTGCCCGCCATCAAGCATGACAATGGCGCGCCCGGCAAGCTTGGGGCCGACAAGGTGCGGGTGGATGGCGAAGCCGCGCAGGCGCTGCCCGCAACAGCGGTCATGGACGGCCCAAGTCAGGTCAATATGCCAGCCGCATCCGTGCCGCCAGCCGAGGAGCCTGTCGCCGCCGCCAGTGCGTCCACGGCAGGGCCTGAAACGTCCCCGGTTTCTACCGCAGCGACATTGCCGGTAGCCGCTGCGGCCCCGGCGGCTGTGCCGGCCCCCGCCTTGGCAAACCCAACGGCGGCGGCACCGGCAAGCCCGGCAGCGGAAACAGCCACCAGCGGCATCGTGACTTTTCATGCAAAAGGTCAATCCTGGATTGAGGTGACTGATGCAAAAGGAGCGGTCGTGCTCAGGCGTACCCTGGCTGCCGGCGAGGTTGCCGGTGCCTCCGGTGCCATGCCGCTGGCCGCTGTGGTCGGCAATGCGGATGCCACGCTGGTTCAGGTGCGGGGGAAAGCCTTTGACCTGGCCGGCCTGGCCAGAAATAACGTGGCCCGATTCGAGGTGAAATAGCGTGAAGACCAGCCTCCCGATAGAGTCGGCTTTCCCGAAAGCGCGGCGTTCCACCCAGGTTGAAGTTGCCTGGGCCTCTCGTGTCGTGACCGTGGGCGGCGACGCGCCGGTGCGTGTCCAGTCCATGACCAACACGGACACCGTGGATGCCATCGGCACCGCCATACAGGTCAAGGAGCTGGCGTTGGCCGGTTCCGAAATGGTCCGCATCACGGTCAACACCCCCGAGGCCGCCGCGGCCGTGCCGCATGTGCGCGAGCAACTCGACCGCATGGGCATCGATGTTCCGCTGATCGGCGATTTCCACTACAACGGCCACCGCCTGCTGACGGATTACCCGGCTTGCGCCGAGGCCCTGTCCAAATACCGGATCAACCCGGGCAATGTGGGCAAGGGCGACAAGCGCGACAGGCAGTTCGGCCAGATGATAGAAGTGGCCATGCGCTGGAACAAGCCCGTGCGCATCGGCGTGAACTGGGGCAGCCTGGACCAGGAGTTGCTGGCCAGCCTGATGGACGAAAACAGCGCGCGTGCCACACCCTGGGATGCCAAACAGGTCATGTACGAGGCGCTGATTACCTCGGCCGTCGAATCCGCCCGGCGGGCCGAGGACATGGGCATGCGCCGCAACCAGATCATCCTGTCCTGCAAGGTCAGCGGCGTACAGGACCTGATCTCGGTATATCGTGAACTTTCTGCTCGCAGCGATTACGCCCTTCACCTGGGGCTGACCGAGGCCGGCATGGGAACCAAGGGCACCGTGGCTTCGGCAACGGCGCTGTCCATCTTGCTGCAGGAAGGCATAGGCGACACCATTCGCGTCTCCCTGACGCCCCAGCCGGGCGAGGCCCGCACGCAGGAGGTGGTGATTGCCTCCGAAATCCTCCAGGCGCTGGGCCTGCGCAACTTTGTGCCCAGCGTCACGGCCTGCCCCGGCTGCGGCCGCACCACCAGCACCACGTTCCAGGAGCTGGCCAAGCAGATTGATGATTTTCTGCGGGCCCAGATGCCGGTCTGGCGTGAGCAATATCCGGGCGTCGAGGCGCTCAAGGTGGCCGTGATGGGTTGCATCGTCAATGGCCCGGGAGAAAGCAAGCATGCCGATATCGGCATCAGCCTGCCCGGTTCCGGCGAAGCGCCGGCCGCACCGGTATTTATTGATGGCGAAAAAAGACTGACTTTGCGCGGCGAGCACATCGCGCAGGAGTTCCAGGTCATCGTTGAAAACTACATTGAAAAACGCTTTGGCACGCCAACCGTCGCTGAAGCCGCCTGAACCCCATGCCTGAAAAAATGACTGCCGGCCGGACGGAGAAATCGTCTTTGGCCAAACCCGAAAAACTGGCTGCCGTCAAAGGCATGAACGACATCCTGCCGCCCGATTCGGCGCGCTGGGAGTGGCTGGAGGACAAGGTGCGTTCCCTGATGGGGCGCTACGCCTACCGCAACATCCGCACGCCTATCCTGGAGCACACCCAGCTGTTTGTGCGGGGTATCGGCGAGGTGACCGACATCGTCGAAAAGGAAATGTATTCCTTCGAAGACCGCTCGGACAAGCATGGCGACTACGACCACCTGACCATGCGGCCGGAAAACACCGCCAGCCTGGTGCGCGCAGTCATCGAGCACAACCTGCTCTATGACGGTGGCAAGCGCCTTTTTTACATGGGCCCCATGTTCCGCCGTGAACGGCCGCAGCGTGGCCGTTACCGCCAGTTCCACCAGATTGGTGCCGAAGCCCTGGGCTTTGCCGGCCCCGAGGTGGACGCCGAGCTGATTTTGCTGGCCGCGGCGCTCTGGAAGGAGTTGGGCCTGAGCGACTGGCGCCTGGAGATCAACAGCCTGGGCCAGCCTGACGAGCGCGCCCTGCACCGGGCCCAGCTGATCGCCCATTTCGAGCAGCATGCCGACGCGCTGGACGAGGAGGCGAAGCGGCGTCTGCACAGCAACCCGCTGCGCATTCTGGATACCAAAAACCCGGCCATGAAGTCGGTGGTCGAAAGCGCCCCCCGCCTGATTGATTTTCTGGGGCCCCAGTCGCTGGCGCACTTCGAGGGCCTGAAGGCCATCCTCGACGCCAACAGCATTCCCTGGACGCTCAATCCCCGCCTGGTGCGCGGGCTGGATTACTACAACCTCACCGTGTTCGAGTTTGTGACCGACCGGCTGGGCGCGCAGGGCACCATCTGCGCCGGTGGCCGCTATGACTACCTGATTGAGCAGATTGGCGGCAAGGCCGCACCGGCCGTGGGCTGGGCCCTGGGCGTCGAGCGGGTGCTGGAACTCATTAAAGAGCAGGGCGCGGAGATCGCGCTTCCGGTGCCGGATGCCTACGCGGTGATTCCCGACGCGTCTGCCGTGCCGGTGGTCCTGCAAACGCTGCAGGCCTTGCGGGCGGCGGGTGTCAGTGTGCAGATGCATGCCGGCGCCAACGCCGAAGGCATGGGCAGCATGAAGTCGCAGTTCAAGCGGGCCGATGGCAGCGGCGCGAAGTTTGCCCTGATTTTTGGTGAAGCCGAGCTCGCGCAGGGCAGCGTGGCGGTCAAGCCCTTGCGGGGCGAGAAAGCCGAGGCCGCGCAGGTCCAGACACTTCAGCCGCTGGGTGACGTGGCGGCTTGGGCCTCCATGCTGCGGGCCTGAGCCTCCGTTCAGGCACCGATTTCCGCCCTCTACAATCACCCCCAAATCAATCCCTCCGCTTACCGGGAAGAACCAGCAGACAACCATGGCAAAACACCTCGATTTGGCAGAACAGGAACAGCTTGATGAACTCAAGCATTTCTGGAAGCAGTACGGCAACCTGATCACCTGGGCCCTGATTGCCGTCCTTGGCGCTTTTGCCGCCTGGAATGGCTATCACTACTGGCAGCGCAGCCAGGCGGCGCAGGCCGCCGTGATGTATGACGAAATCGAGCGTGCCGTGCAGTCGGGCGACACGGCACGCATTGAGCGCTCGCTGGCCGACATGAAAGAGCGTTTCGGCTCCACCACCTACGCCCAGCAGGCAGGCCTGCTGGCCGCCAGGGCCTATTACGACAAGGGCAATGTGGAGGCTTCCTGCGCCACCTTGACCTGGGTTGCGGAGAAGGCTGCCGACGAGGGCTACCAGGCGGTGGCCCGCTTGCGCCTGGCCGGGATTCTGCTGGAAAAGAAATCCTATGCCGAGGCCTTGCAGCAGCTCTCCAGCGCCTTCCCGAAGGATTTTGTCGCGCTGGCGGCTGACCGGCGCGGCGACATTATGATGGCCCAGGGCAAGAAAGAGGAAGCCAAGGCCGAATATGAAAAAGCCTACAAGGGCCTGGACGAACGCGCCGAATACCGGCGCCTGGTAGAGGTCAAGCTCAATGCGCTGGGCATCGATCCCGCTGCCGGGGCCGCCAAGACCACCGCCGCCAACACCGGGGTGAAACCATGATTTATCAGTCTTTCAAGCCTCTGGCCCTTGCTGTTCGTGCGCCATTAGCTATTATTTTAGTAGCGGCTCTGGCCGGCTGCTTCGGCGGTGCCAACAAGCCCCAGCCGGCAGAACTGCAGGCGGTGACCGCCCTGGTGTCGGCACGTCAAAGCTGGAATACCCGCATTGGCCAGGTGAACTTCCCGCTGGACGTGAGCGTTTCGGGTAACAGCGTCGGCGTCGCCAGCGGCGAGGGCACTGTGGCGCTGCTCGATGCGCAAACCGGCCGTGACCTCTGGCGGGTGGACCTCAAGACGCCCATCGCCGCCGGCGTCGGGAGCGATGGAAAAATCCTGGCCGTGGTGACGAAGACCAACGAAGTGGTCGCCATGCAGGACGGCCGCGAACTCTGGCGCCAAAAGCTCAATGCCCAGGCCTTCACCGCGCCCTTTGTGGCCGGTGCCAGGGTGTTCGTGCTGGCCGCCGACCGTTCGGTCAATGCCTTCGACGGCGCCACCGGCCGCAAGTTGTGGACGCAGCAGCGCCCCAACGAACCCCTGGTGCTGCGCCAGTCCGGTGTGATGCTGGCGGTGGGCGATACCCTGGTGGTCGGCCTGGCCGGTCGCCTGGCGGGCCTGAATCCTGCCAACGGCAGCATCCGCTGGGAGGCGCCGATTGCCTCACCCCGCGGCATCAATGATGTGGAGCGGCTGGTGGACCTGGTCGGGCGCGTGAGCCGCGACGGCGACAACGTCTGCGCGCGGGCCTTTCAGGCCAGCATAGGCTGCGTCAACGCGGCGCGCGGCAACCTGCTCTGGACCAAGGCCGCCCATGGCGTGCAGGGCATACACGGCGATGATCGCCTGCTGTTCGGCACCGAAGCCGATGGCACGGTGATCGCCTGGCGCCGCACCGACGGTGAGCGCGCCTGGTCGAACGAGCATCTGCGTTACCGCAACCTCAGCGCGCCGCTGGTGGCCGGGCGTTCCGTGGTGATCGGCGACTTCACCGGTTATCTCCACCTGCTGTCGCGTGACGACGGCTCCCTGCTCAATCGCCTGCCCACGGACGGCTCGGCCATCGCCGCGGCCCCCGTGCTGGCCGGCAACACTGTGATCGCCGTGACCCATAACGGCGGCATTTACGGCTTCAAGCCGGAATAACGGCACCCCCGCCAGAAATTGATTGCTGATTGATGAAACCTGTCATTGCGTTAGTTGGCCGCCCGAATGTGGGCAAGTCAACGCTTTTTAACCGGCTGACCAAGACGCGGGATGCGATCGTGGCCGACTTCGCCGGGCTGACGCGTGATCGTCATTACGGCAACGGCAAGCTGGGAGTTCACGAGTACATCGTGATTGACACCGGGGGGTTCGAGCCCGATGCCGCGTCCGGCATTTACAAGGAAATGGCCAAGCAGACCCGGCAAGCCGTGGCCGAAGCCGATGTGGTGATTTTTGTGGTCGATGCCCGCGCCGGCATCAGCGCCCAGGACCACGACATCGCCAACTACCTGCGCAAGCTGGGCAAACCCACCGTGCTGACGGCCAACAAGTCCGAAGGCATGACCGATGGCGTGCAGTTTTCGGAGTTTTTCGAGCTGGGCCTGGGCGAAGTGCTGCCGGTTTCCGCCTCGCACGGCCAGGGCATGCGTTCGCTGGTGGACCTGGCGCTGGCGCCGCTCCACCTGCCGGCTCCCGACGAAGAGGCCGAGGCGCAGGACCCGTCCGTCATCAGGCTGGCGGTGGCCGGGCGCCCCAACGTTGGCAAGTCCACGCTGATCAACACCTGGCTGGGCGAGGAACGCCTGGTGGCCTTTGACCTGCCCGGAACCACCCGCGACGCCATTTCCGTGCCGTTTGAGCGGGACGGGCAGCGGTTTGAACTGATTGACACGGCCGGTTTGCGCCGCAAGGGCAAGGTGTTCGAGGCGATCGAGAAGTTTTCCGTCGTCAAGACCCTGCAGGCCATTGAAGGCGCCAACGTCGTGCTGTTGCTGCTGGACGCGACCCAGGGCGTGACCGACCAGGATGCGCACATTGCCGGCTACATCCTTGAAAGTGGCCGTGCGGTGGTACTGGCCGTCAACAAGTGGGATGCGGTGGACTCCTACCAGCGTGAACTGCTGGAGCGCTCGATTGAAACCCGGCTGGGTTTCCTCAAGTTTGCGTCGATTCACCATATCTCGGCCATCAAGCGCCAGGGCTTGGGGCCGGTCTGGAAATCCATTGTTCAGGCCCACGCCTCGGCCAACCGCAAGATGTCCACGCCGGTGCTGACGCGCCTGCTGATGGAGGCCGTGCAGTTCCAGCAGCCCCAGCGTTCGGGCATGTTCCGTCCCAAGCTGCGCTATGCCCACCAGGGCGGCATGAACCCGCCCATCATCATCATTCACGGCAATTCGCTGGAGCATGTCACCGAGGCGTACAAGCGCTACCTGGAAGGGCGCTTCCGCAAGGAGTTCGATCTGGTCGGCACACCGATGCGCATACAGATGAAAAGCTCGCACAACCCCTTCACGGACAAGGAATCGGCTTAAAACTACATGCCCGGCGGGCCGGGTGTGGTAAGGTCAAGTCCTATCAACTTTTGAACACGGAAAATATCGTGAGCAATAACAAAGGTCAGCTTTTGCAGGACCCATTTCTCAACACCTTGCGTCGCGAGCATGTGCCTGTTTCCATTTATCTCGTCAACGGGATCAAATTGCAGGGCCAGATCGAGTCCTTTGATCAATACGTGGTGCTGCTTCGCAATACGGTGACCCAAATGGTCTACAAGCATGCGATTTCCACCATCGTTCCCGGTCGCGCGGTGAATTTTGCGACCAGCGAATCCGAAGAAAGCCCAGCGAGCTGAGTTCCTACGATGCTCCGGTGAAAAAGACACAAGCCCTTGCCCTGCTGGTGGGGGTGGATCTGGGTTTCCCGAATTTCGATACCGATCTGCAGGAACTGGGTTTGCTTGCGCAAACCGCGGGCCTGCAGCCGGTCGCGCGGGTGACCTGCAAGCGCAAGGCGCCCGATGCGGCCCTGTTCATCGGCAGCGGAAAGGCTGACGAGATCAAGATGCTGGCGCTGGACACCGGGGCGACCGAGGTCTTGTTTGACCAGTCGCTCAGCCCAAGCCAGCAACGCAACCTGGAACGGCATCTGGAGATGCCGGTCAATGACCGCACCCTGGTCATTCTGGAGATTTTTGCCCAGCGTGCCCGCAGTCACGAGGGCAAGCTTCAGGTCGAACTGGCCCGGCTGCAGTATGTGTCGACACGGCTGGTGCGGCGCTGGTCTCACCTGGAGCGCCAGACTGGCGGCGCAGGTGTGCGCGGCGGCCCCGGCGAGAAACAGATCGAGCTCGACAAACGCATGATCGGCGACGCCATCAAGCGGACCAAGGAGCGCCTGGGCAAGGTCAAGAAGCAGCGGCAAACGCAGCGCAAGCAGCGGGACAGGCGCAATGCCTTCACGATTTCGCTGGTGGGCTATACCAATGCGGGCAAATCCACGCTGTTCAATGCACTGGTCAAGGCGCGCGCCTATGCGGCCGACCAGCTGTTCGCCACGCTGGACACCACGACGAGGCAGCTCTATCTGGGCGACGCCGCGCGCTCGGTGTCGCTGTCGGACACCGTGGGGTTCATCCGCGATCTGCCGCACGGGCTGATTGACGCCTTTGCCGCCACCCTGCAGGAAGCGGCCGATGCGGACTTGCTGCTGCATGTGGTGGATGGCGCCAATCCTGACTACCTGGAGCAGATCGAGCAAGTGCAGCGCGTACTGTCCGAGATCGGTGCTGCCGATGTGCCGCAGATCCTGGTGTTCAACAAGCTCGATGCCATTGAAAAAGGCAACTTGCCCCTGCAGCTGCGTGACGTGTTCGAACTCCGGGATGCCTTTGAAGGCTCGGGCCGGCGTGTTGAACGGGTCTTTGTCAGCGCCCAGACCGGAGAGGGTTTGCCAGAACTGCGCGCGCTACTGGCCAGTCAGGCGGCGAGCCTCGCGAACGAGGATATTCCCCAAACCGCCGAGGACCTTGCCTGATCCGGCCATTTCATTAGGCACAATGTCGGTGTAACAGAATAAAGCGAGTTTGAATCCCATGAACCTGAACCCCGTGCTGCAGACGTTGACGACCTGGCCAGGCCGGCTGAAACAACGCGCCCAAGGCATGTTCAATCTCAATGATCCGCGTTGGGGTCGAGACGACGACAAATCCGCCCCATCCGACGACAACAACAAACCGGAAGTCCCGCGTGACGACAGGCAGCCCCCGCGGCCGCCAGCCAACCGTCCGCAGGGCCAGGGGCCGAACCAAGGCCCACCCGATCTGGACGAACTCTGGCGCGACTTCAACCGCAAGCTGGGTGGCTTGTTTGGGGGCGCAAAAAATGCCGCTGACACCAGCCGCAATCGCGGCGGCTTCGGCGGCGGAAACAATGGCGGCTTCCAGCCGGATATGAAAAGCGCCGGCATCGGCGTTGGGCTGATCGCCAGTGTGGCCGTGCTGATCTGGCTGGGTACCGGTTTCTTTATTGTTCAGGAAGGCCAGCAGGCCGTCATCACGCAGTTCGGCAAGTACCGCTCCACCGTGGGTGCCGGCTTCAACTGGCGTTTGCCTTATCCGATCCAGCGCCATGAAATGGTGGTGGTGACCCAGATCCGTTCCGTGGATGTGGGCCGCGACATCATCATCAAGGCCACCGGGCTGCGCGATTCGGCCATGCTGACCGAAGACGAAAACATCGTCGAAATCAAGTTTGCCGTGCAATACCGCCTGAACGACGCGCGCGCCTACCTGTTCGAAAGCAAGGACCCCGCCAGCGCGGTGGTCCAGGCCGCCGAAACGGCGGTGCGCGAGGTGGTCGGCAAGATGCGGATGGATTCGGCCCTGGCCGAAGAACGCGACCAGATCGGACCACGCGTGCGTACCCTGATGCAGACCATCCTGGACCGCTACAAGGTCGGCGTCGAAGTGGTCGGCATCAATCTGCAGCAAAGCGGTGTGCGTCCGCCCGAGCAGGTGCAGGCCGCCTTTGACGATGTGCTCAAGGCCGGGCAGGAGCGCGAACGCGCCAAAAACGAAGCCCAGGCTTACGCCAACGACGTGATTCCGCGTGCCGTGGGTTCGGCTTCCCGCCTGAAGGAAGAGTCGGAAGCCTACAAGGCGCGCATCGTGGCGCAGTCCGAGGGTGATGCACAGCGTTTCCGCTCGGTCCTGGCCGAGTACCAGAAAGCGCCGCAGGTCACGCGTGACCGCATGTACACCGACACCATGCAGCAGGTTTACACCAACGTGACCAAGGTGCTGGTGGAGTCCCGTCAGGGTTCCAACCTGCTGTACCTGCCGCTCGACAAAATCATGCAGATGACCGGGCAGGGCGGTGCTGCTGCCGGCGCCGACGCATCGGCGCTGCCGGGCGGCGGCTCGTCTTCCGCGGCGCAACCCTCATTGCCGTCCAGCAGCCTGCCCCTTGATTCCCGTTCCCGCGATGCGTCCCGCTCCCGCGACCGTGAAACCCGCTAAGGAAGAAAAAAGTGAATAGAGTCGGATTTATTGTTTCTTCTTTGCTGGTGGCGCTGGCGCTGCTCAGTTCCACGCTGTTTGTCGTTGACCAGCGCCAGTTTGGCGTGGTGTACGCCCTGGGCCAGATCAAGGACGTGGTCACCGAACCCGGCCTGCATGTCAAGCTGCCGCCGCCGTTCCAGAACGTGTCCTATATCGACAAGCGCCTGCTGGTGCTGGACAGCGTGGATGCCGAGCCTATGCTGACGGCCGAAAAGCAGCGCGTGGTGATTGACTGGTACGTGCGCTGGCGCGTGACCCAGCCCACCGATTACATCCGCAATGTCGGTCTGGACGAAAAGGCCGGTGCCAATCAGCTGAGCCGGGTGGTACGCAATGCGTTCCAGGAAGAGATCAACAAACGCACGGTCAAGGACTTGCTGTCACTCAAGCGCGAGGACCTCATGGCCGACGTCAAGCGCGAAGTTCAGCAGGCGGTACAGGGCGCCCAGCCCTGGGGCGTGGACGTGGTCGATGTCCGCATCACGCGGGTGGACTATGTGGAAGCCATCACGGACTCGGTCTACAAGCGCATGGTCGCCGAGCGCCAGCGCGTGGCCAACGAGCTGCGCTCCACCGGCGCCGCCGAAGGCGAAAAAATCCGCGCCGATGCCGACCGGCAACGTGAAGTCACCATCGCCAATGCCTACCGCGATGCCCAGAAGATCAAGGGCGAGGGCGATGCCCAGGCGGCGCGTAACTACGCCGAGTCGTTTGGCCGTGATCCGCAGTTTGCCCAGTTCTACCGCAGCCTGGATGCCTACAAGGCCAGCTTCAGCAAGAAAAGCGACGTGATGGTGCTCGACCCCTCGTCCGACTTCTTCAAGGCCATGCGCAGCTCGGGTGCTTCCGGCAGCAGCGCTGTGGCACCGGCTAAAAAATAAACCGCCGTGGACGGCAACACCCTCTGGAAGGCACTGGCCCTGGTGCTGCTGATTGAAGGGCTGTTGCCGCTCATTTCGCCGGCGGGGTGGCGGCGCCTGTTTGAACAGATTCTCAGCCTGGGCAACGGGCAGATCCGTTTCTTTGGGCTCTGCAGCATGGTCGCCGGCGCCGTCTTGCTGGCGCTGCTGTCATAACGCTGTGCCGTCCCGAGCCGCAGGGCTGAGGCCCCTGCGGCGCTGCGTATTCGGGCCTGACAGTGGGTTACTGCCGCCCGCCCGTAAAAACCGGCCTCAAGCCCGGTAAAATCCGGTTTTTAACAGCCTACCAAAATTACAATGCCCGCCTGGTCGTCATCTTGGCAATTGCCCGATCAAATTGCCGATGTCCTGCCCTCCGAGGCGCGCCACATCGAAGAGTTGCGTCGCCTGTTTCTGGACACCGCCCGCAGCTATGGCTACGAACTGGTCATGCCGCCCCTGGTGGAGCACCTGGAGTCGCTGCTCACCGGCACCGGCGAAGCGCTGGGCCTGCAAACCTTCAAGCTGGTCGACCAGCTCTCGGGCCGCACCCTGGGCCTGCGCGCCGACACCACGCCCCAGGTCGCCCGGATTGACGCCCACCTGTTGAACCGCAGCGGAGTGGCCCGTCTTTGCTACTGCGGCCCCGTGCTGCATACCCGCGCCGACCGTCCCCATGCCACGCGCGAGCCGCTGCAGTTCGGGGCCGAAATTTACGGCCACGCCGGGCCGGAAGCCGATCTCGAGGCCCAGTTGCTGGCATTGGACGGCCTGAAAGCGGCTGGCGTGAGCGGCTTGGCGGTGGATATGGCGGACGTCCGCATCGTCAGCAGCCTGCTGGCGGGCACCAACGTCAGCGCTTCCATGCTGGCGCGCATTCATGCCGCGCTGGCCGCCAAGGATTCGGGCGAGCTCGACAGCCTGATGACCAGCCTCAACGGCGACATCTCAGCCACGGCGCGCCAGGGCCTGAAGGTGCTGCTCCAGCTCTACGGTGATGAACAAGTCCTGATTGAGGCCGAAAAAGTCCTTCCGCCCGCACCGGGATTGCGCGAGGCGCTGCAAAATATGAAGCGGCTGGCCGCGCAGGTGGCGCACGACGGCGATGTCAAGGTCAGTTTTGACCTGGCCGATTTGCGCGGCTACGCCTATTACAGCGGCATCCGCTTTGCCATTTACGGACAGGGTGCCGAGCTGGCACGCGGCGGCCGCTACGACGAGGTGGGCGCGGTGTTTGGCCGCAACCGCCCGGCAGCCGGCTTCAGCCTGGATTTGAAGGAACTGGTCAGCGTGCTGCCGCCCAGGCCCCTGAAGGCCGCCATTCGCGCGCCCTGGGGCGAAGACGCCGGCCTGCGCGCGGCCATCGCCCACCTGCGGGCAAGCGGCGAAACCGTGGCCTGCGTGCTGCCTGGCCATGAACATGAAGTCAATGAATTTGACTGCGACCGTGAGCTGGCCCAGCTGGCTGGTCAATGGACGGTCCAGCCCCTGAAGAAAGCCGCATGAGGGGCGACCCCCAGGCCGGCTTTATCCCTACGACCCTTAACGAGAGAGTGAAGATGACAAATAAACAAACCGCTACCGCGGGCCGCAACGTCGTGGTCGTGGGCACCCAATGGGGCGACGAAGGCAAGGGCAAGCTGGTCGACTGGCTGACCGAAATGTCGCAAGGCGTGGTGCGCTTTCAGGGTGGCCACAATGCCGGCCATACCCTGGTGATCAACGGCGTCAAGACGGCCTTGCACCTGATCCCCAGCGGCATCATGCGTCCGGGCGTCAAGTGCTACATCGGCAACGGCGTGGTGCTGTCGGCGGCCAAGCTGTTTGAGGAAATTGAAGGCCTGGAAAAAGCCGGCGTGGAAGTGCGTTCGCGCCTGCGCGTCAGCGAGGCCTGCCCGCTGATCCTGCCTTTCCATGCGGCGATTGACATCGCCCGTGAGGCTTTCCGCGAGAAGGGCGGCGTGACCAAGATAGGCACCACCGGCCGCGGCATCGGCCCCGCCTACGAAGACAAGATCGCCCGCCGCGCCTTGCGCGTGCAGGACCTCAAATACCCCGAGCGCTTTGCCACCAAGCTGCGCGAACTGCTGGACCTGCACAACTATGTGCTGACCGGCTATCTGCATGCGCCAGCGATTGACCTTGACACGGTTTATGCCGAAGCGATGCGCCACGCCGAACTGCTCAAGCCCATGATGGCCGACGTCTCGCGCGAACTCAATGACGCGCACGCCGAGGGCACCAACCTGCTGTTTGAAGGCGCGCAGGGCACCTTGCTGGACGTGGACCACGGCACCTACCCCTATGTGACCTCCAGCAACTGCGTGGCCGGCAATGCCGCCGCCGGCGCGGGCGTGGGCCCGGGCATGCTGCACTACATCCTGGGCATCACCAAGGCCTACTGCACGCGGGTTGGCGGCGGGCCCTTCCCGACCGAGCTGGACTGGGAAGCCCCTGGCACGCCGGGCTACCACATGAGCACCGTGGGCGCCGAGAAGGGCGTGACCACCGGACGCAGCCGCCGCTGCGGCTGGTTTGACGCGGCCCTGCTCAAGCGCTCGGCCCAGGTCAACGGCCTGTCCGGCCTGTGCATCACCAAGCTTGACGTGCTCGACGGCATCGAGGAATTGAAGCTGTGCACCGGCTACGAACTGGACGGCCACATCACCGACATCCTGCCCATGGGCGCCGACGATATCGCGCGCTGCAAGCCGATTTACGAAACCCTGCCCGGCTGGAGCCAAAGCACGGTGGGCGTCACGCAATACGATCAGTTGCCGACCGCGGCCCAGCAGTACCTGAAGCGGATTGAGGAAGTCACCGGCGTGCCGATCGACATGATTTCGACCAGCCCGGACCGCGATCACACCATCCTGCTGCGCAACCCGTATGTGGCCTGAGTCGGTGAAATTCAAGTCAAACTGCTGCCTGGCCCTTGCCGGTCGGGCGCATCAAGCTATTAAATCAGGAGCAATTTCATGTTGACCGAAGACGGCAAACATCTCTATGTCAGCTATGACGAATACCACAGCCTGATTGAGAAACTGGCCATCAAAGTGCATCAATCGGGCTGGCAGTTCGACACAATCCTGTGCCTGGCACGCGGCGGCATGCGTCCGGGCGACATCCTGTCGCGCATTTTCGACAAGCCGCTGGCCATCATGTCGACCAGCTCCTACCGGGCTGACGCCGGCATGACGCAGGGCAACCTCGACATCGCGCGCTTCATCACCACGCCCAAGGGCGAAATTGCCGGCAGGGTGCTGCTGGTGGACGACCTGGCCGACTCCGGCCATACGCTGAACGCGGTGATTCACCAGCTGCGCACCAACTACAAGCCGATCACCGAGCTGCGCAGCGCGGTGATCTGGACCAAGGGCGTGTCGACCTTCCAGGCCGACTATTCGGTCGAGTTGCTGCCCACCAATCCCTGGATTCATCAGCCCTTCGAAGCCTACGACTCACTCTCGCCGGCGCAGCTGATGGCCAAGTGGAAAATCTGATGGGCCCCCACGCTTTTGGCTACGCCGCTCTTCGAGAACACTTCGTGTAATGCGCTGCCCCCCGAGGGGGCTGTTTCGGCTTGGGGCGGCCCGGCGCCGAAACGCCCCCACGCCAGCTATTTCTTCTGGCATCCCTGATATCGACGTGTGCCCCCGAGGGGGCTATTTTTTTGGGGGGCGGCCCGTCGAAAAATTGCTTCCCACGCTTCTGGGCACCACGGGGCACGGCCCGTCCGAAGCCGCAGATGCCGTTAACATGGGCGGATGAGTGATCCATCTACCCAACTGATTCATCATCCCTACACCCCACCAGCAGGCTTTGAAGCCGTTCAACCGGCGGTTCATAAAGCCTCTACGGTAATCTTTCCGAGTGTCGCGGCCCTGCGCAGCCGCGACTGGAAGCACAAGACCGGCTACACCTATGGCCTGCATGGCACGCCGACCACCTTCACGCTGGAAGAGCGCATTGCCACGCTGGAAGGCGGCAGGTTCTGCACCCTGGTGCCCAGCGGCTTGGCGGCGGTGGTGCTGGTCGACATGGCCGTCCTGAAGTCGGGCGACGAGGTGCTGATTCCGGATAACGCCTACGGCCCCAACAAGGCGTTTGCGCAAGCCGAACTCGCTTCCTGGGGCATCAGCCACCAGTTTTACGATCCCATGAACCCGGCCGATCTGGCGGCCCGGCTCGGCCCCAAGACGCGGCTGGTCTGGCTGGAGGCGCCGGGTTCCATCACGCTGGAGTTTCCCGACCTTCCCGCGCTGGTCGCGGTCATCAAGGTGCACAACCAGTCCTCCGGCGCCCACCCGCAGGGCACGGTTTCGGCGCTGGACAACACCTGGGGCGCCGGCCTGGCCTTCAATGCCTTCACCCTGGGGGTCGATGTGTCGGTTCAGGCGCTGACCAAATACCCCAGCGGCGGCGCGGACGTGCTGATGGGGTCTGTCGTCACCAGCGACGAGGCGCTGCATCACCTGGTCCATTTCTGCCACATGCGCGTGGGCTACGGCGTGAGCGGCAGCGATGCCGAGCTGGTGCTGCGCGGCCTGAACAGCATTGCCTTGCGCTATGCCGCCCAGGACGCGGCCACGCGGCAGCTGGCGGCCTGGCTGCAGACCCTGCCGCAGATCGAAACCGTCCTGCATCCCGCCTTGCCGGACTCGCCCGGCCATGCGGTGTGGAAGCGCGATTGCAGCGGGGCGGCCTGCCTGCTCAGCGCGGTATTCAAGCCGGAGTTCACGCAGGCGCGGATTGACCGCTTTTGCGACAGCCTGAAGCTCTTCAGGCTCGGGTACAGCTGGGCCGGGCCCATGAGCTTGTGCGTACCCTATGATCTGCCGGCCTTGCGCAGCGTCACCGCCTGGCCTTTTCAGGGGATTCTGGTGCGGTTTTCGGTCGGCCTGGAGGCCGTGGCGGACCTGCAGGCGGACATCACCCAGGCCCTGGCAAGGGCATGACGGACGCCTGACGGCAATGCAGTACAGTTGGGGCTACTTATTCACGAAAGCATGCTGTGGCAACTCCCAATTACTCCTATGAAAAGCGCCAGAAGGAGCTTGCGAAGAAACGCAAAAAAGAAGAAAAGCTCAAGCGCAAGGCCGAAGGCAAGCCGGATGACGCAAGCGATGACGGGCTGGAGACACCGAACGACGCCCAGACCGGCCTGCCGCCTGCCGAGTCCGCCTCCTGAGATGGCGCCTGAAATACAGGAAACAGGCCTCTAGCGCTGTAAGAACATGTGTGCGACGCTATTCATTTGATAGCAGTTTTTCGCCGCCAAAGCGCTCTCAACCCGGCATCACCGTCACTGGTGATGCCGGGTTTGTCGTTTCAGGCTTCGGCGACCAGGGTCTGCGCCAGCGCGGCCATGGCGGCCACGCTGTGATCACGCGGCGACAGCGGCCGCGCCGTTTCATACTGCGTGAAGTTGCGCTGCATCGATTGCAGGTACACCGGGTCGTAGTGCTTGAGCAGCAGCTCATGCACCACAGAGGCCACGTCGCCACGGCGCGCGCGCGCCTGCCAGTCCTGCACGACAGCCTTGCCGCGTGCCTCGGTCAGCGCCGCCAGGCGTTCGCAGAAAAACTCGATGTCCCTGACGAAAAAATCATAGTCTTCCAGCAGCAGCGCGACCCGCTCCTCCTCGGGCAGCTCCAGGCGCAGGCAGGAGCCGGCGCGCATGGCGGCAATCAGGCCCTCGGGCACGGCCACATTGCCGACTTTTTTGCTCTCGCTTTCAATGTAGACGGGCCGCGCCGCATCAAAACCGCGCAGGGCGGCCCAGATGTGGCTGTCAAAAGCCTTCTGGCTGGGCTGGGCCAGGCCCGGGATCAGGCCCAGCACCGAGCTGCGGTGGTTCGCCAGCGCTTCCAGGTCCAGCACCTGCGCGCCCAGGGCCTTCAGCGCGTGCAGCAAGCGTGTCTTGCCTGAGCCGGTGGGGCCGCAAACGACGCGGTAGCTGTAGCGGGCCGCCAGTGGCGGCAAATCGGCCACCAGCGCCGCCCTGAAGGCCTTGTAGCCGCCATCGACCAGCGTGACCTTGAACCCTATCTGGTCGAGGACAAGCGCCAGCGAGCCGCTGCGCTTGCCGCCGCGCCAGCAGTACACCAGCGGCTGCCAGTCCTTGGGTTTGTCCAGCACGCCCTGCTGGATGTGCGCGGCGATGTTTTTGGCCACCAGCGCGGCGCCCAGCTTTTTGGCCTCGAACTGGCTGATCTGCTTGTATTGGGTGCCGACGATCTTGCGCTCTTCGTCATGCAGACTGGGCCAGTTCACGGCGCCCGGGAGGTGGTCTTCGGCGTATTCGCCTTCGCTGCGGGCGTCAATGACGGCGGAAAAACTATGCAGATTGCCGAGGGCTTCTTCGGCGGAAATTCGTTCAATGCTCACGGGATCAATTTCTTCAGTTCGGGCCAGACATTGGCCAGCATTCTGGCTTGTGACTGTTCGTTGGGGTGAATGCGGTCGGCCTGGAAGTGGGCGGCCGAGTCGTCCACATCGGCAATGCCTTTGAGGAGGAAGGGCACCAGCGCCACCTGTTCAGCCTTGGCCACTTTGGAAAAGAGGCTGGCAAAGCCGGCGCCATACGCGCCGCCATAGTTGGGGGGCACCTGCATGCCGACCAGCAGCACTTTGGCACCGGCCTGTTTGGCCGCCTGCGTCATGGCGGCCAGGTTTTTTTCGGTCATGTCCAGCGGCAGACCGCGCAGCGCGTCGTTGCCGCCGAGCTCGATCACCACGGCACTGGGGTGGTGCTGCGCCAGCAGGGCCGGCAGGCGCGAGCGGCCGCCCGAGGTGGTGTCGCCGCTGATGCTGGCATTGATCACCTTGGCGCTGCCGGCTTTTTTCTTGTCGCTGGCCAGCTGCTTTTCCAGCAGGGACACCCAGCCGGTGCCGCGCTTGAGACCGTATTCGGCGCTCAGCGAATCGCCCACGACCAGGATGGTGGCGGCCCGGGCCGACGCCTGGGCTGGCGTTTGGGCCTGAACCAGCCAGGGCGCACCCAGCCAGGCCGCCAGGAGCAGCGTAGCGAATGGCCTTGCCCGGTGTATTAACCCGCGCTTACGCGCCGCCGGGCCGGGCTTGCTAAAGTCGGCAAAAGTGAATTTCAAGATTTTTGATAAGGCTGCCATGTTTGACCCTGCGGTTTCCGTCGTGAGCGAGGCTTCTTCAGCGCCGCTGAAGACGTCCATCTCTCCAATTATTTCCGTCGAGCATGTTTTCAAGTCGGTGACGGACTCCACCGGCACGCTGACCATTTTGCGCGATATCGATTTTGCACTGGCGCCCCGCGAAACCGCCGCCATTGTCGGCGCTTCCGGTTCGGGCAAAAGTACCTTGCTGTCCATCATTGCGGGGCTGGACACCCCCAGCCAGGGCACGGTGCGGCTGGCCGGGCAGGACCTGTTTGCCCTCAGCGAAGACGAGCGCGCCGCTTTGCGGGCCCAGTCGGTGGGTTTTGTCTTCCAGAGCTTTCAGCTCATGGGTAATTTGACGGCGCTTGAAAATGTCATGCTGCCGCTGGAATTGTCGGGCATGCGCAATGCCCGTGCACAGGCGAGCGGCATGCTCAAGCGGGTTGGCCTGGGCGAGCGGCTGGGCCATTATCCCAAGGTGCTGTCGGGCGGCGAGCAGCAACGCGTGGCGCTGGCACGGGCCTTTGTGGTCCAGCCCGCCGTGCTGCTGGCCGATGAGCCGACCGGCAGCCTGGACTTTGCCACCGGCGAAACCGTGATGGCGTTGATGTTTGAACTCAACCAGGAACTGGGCACGACGCTGGTGCTGGTCACGCATGACCCGGCGATCGCGGCGCGCTGCCAGCGGCGCATCACCATAGAGGCCGGGCGGGTCAGCGCTGGCTGAGCATTAAACAGGGTTGCCGCCGCCATGGTTCGGGCGCAGGCTGCTATCAATAATGAAGTGACAGGCGATGCGCTGCCTGTCATTCGCCGTGAGCCGGAAGCGCCGCCGCAACGCCAACGGCGATAATTGGCGCATGTCCTCTTCTCCCAAAGTTCTTTTTGGCTTTCATGCCGTCGGCGTGCGCCTGAAAACCGCACCCAAGTCGGTGCTGGAAGTTTTTTTCGATGCCTCGCGCCGCGATGCGCGCATGCGCCAGTTCACCGACCGGGCCCGCGAAGCCGGCGTGCGGCTGATCGAGTCCGACGGCCTGCGCCTGGCCAAGATGTGCGGCAGCCATGGCCACCAGGGCGTGGTGGCGCGTGTGGACGCGGTGGCCCAGGTCACCTCGCTCGATGAGCTGCTGGAGCAGCTGGAAGCCTCCGGCGTCGCCCAGCCGCTGCTGCTGGTGCTCGACGGCGTGACCGATCCGCACAACCTTGGCGCCTGCCTGCGCGTGGCCGATGGCGCCGGTGCCCATGCCGTGATCGCCCCCAAAGACCATGCGGCCGGCATCAGCGCCATCGTCGCCAAGGTGGCCAGTGGCGCGGCCGAAACCATGCCTTATTTCATGGTGACCAACCTGGCCCGCACCTTGAACGAGCTGAAGGAGCGCAACATCTGGTGCATAGGCACCAGCGACGACGCGCCCAAGACGATTTACGACGTGGACCTCAAGGGCCCGGTGGCCCTGGTGCTGGGCGCTGAGGGCGAGGGCATGCGCCAGCTCACGCGCAAGACCTGCGACGAGCTGGTCAGCATCCCCATGCGCGGCGCGGTGGAAAGCCTGAACGTGTCGGTGGCCAGCGGCGTCTGCCTCTATGAAGCGCTGCGCCAGCGCAGCTGAACGGCCGCTTCCTTAAACCAGCCCAAACCAGCCCAGCAGCGCCCCCGCACCCAGCAGCCAGAGCAGGTGAATCCTGCTGCGCCAGACGATCACGGCGGTGGCGGCCGTGAGCAGCCACATGGGCCAGTTTTTGAGCGAGCTGCCATTGCTGCCCGCCAAAATCCAGCTGGTGGCGATCAGCAGCGCCACCACAATGGGTGCCATGCCCTGCTTGAAGGCGCGCACCGCGCGCAGTTCGCGGTTGCGGTGGCCCCACTGGGCCGCCACATAAGTCAGCGTGGTGCTGGGGATCAGAATCCCCAGCATGGTGATCAGCACGCCCAGCAGGCCGGGCAACATGCCACCGGCGTTCAGCCCGACATTCCAGCCCATCAGGGCGATGAACAGCACATTGGGGCCGGGCGCGGCTTGCGCGATGGCGATCGAGGCGTTGAACTGGGCGTCGGTCAGCCAGTGCTGCTGCTCGACCAGAAAACGGTGCATGTCGGGCGCCGTGCTGATGGCGCCGCCTATCGACAGCAGCGACAGCGACAGGTAATGCACAAACAAATCAAACCAGTCGCCGATTTTAAAAACAAGGTGCAGGGCCTGATGGGTCATGGTTTCGGTCATGGCTTGAGCTTTCTGAAGGCCAGCACGCAGGCAATCACCCCCAGCCCGAACAGCACATAGGCCAGCGGCCAGCGCAGCAGGGCGATGGCCACGAAGCAGGTCAGGCCAAAGGCGATGCAAAGGCGCAGGCCCAGTGCATTTTTCGCCAGCGCGCCAAACAGTTTCAGGCCGGTCGCGGCAATCAGCCCGGCGGCCACCGCGCCCATGCCGCGCAGGGCACCGGCCACGCCGGGATGGCCGGCAAACTGGGCATACACCAGGGCCAGCACCAATACCAGCACCAGCGGCACCGTCAGCATGCCGGCCAGCGCCGCCATCGCGCCCTTGAGGCCGAAGTAGCGCCCGCCAATCATCAGCGACAGGTTCACCACATTGGGGCCCGGCATGATTTGCGCCACGGCCCAGTCCTCAATGAACTCTTCGCGCGTCATCCAGCGTTTTTTTTCGACCATCTCGCGCTGCACGATGGCCAGCACGCCGCCGAAGCCCTGCAGGGCCAGCAAGGTGAATGAAACAAACAGGTCGGTGAGGGATTTTGGGTGCGGATGGTCTTCCGCGGGCAGAGAACTCATGGCACTGATTATCACTGCTTGCCCGTGTTTCCGCAGGCTGGCGACATGGGCCGGGCATTCCGCTTGCTATTAAATGAATAGCTGTCTGCGCAGGCGTAACGGTGGCCAGGGGGGTAAAAGGCCAGAAAAAAAACAGGGTGAAAATGGCGCCGCATGTGTTTCACGGGCTAAAACCGGAGCTCCCATGTTTCACCGACCAGGTCGTGCCCAAAGCCGTGGTACGGTTCGCTCTTGATGAGTTGGAAGCCGCGTTTGGCGTAGATCGCGCGGGCCGCATCCAGGCAACTGTTGGTCCAGAGCTGCATTTTTTTGTAGCCCTTGCTGCGCGCAAAGGCGATGCATTCGTCGGTCAGCCGCCCACCCAGGCCCAGCCCGCGTGCTTCCGGTGTGAGGATCAGCATGCGCAGCTGGGCCACGGTGGCGGATTTGCGCACCACGAACACGGCGCCGACCCGTTCACCGTCCAGCTCGGCGATCCAGCATTTCTCGCAGTCGGGCCGGAAGTTTTTGAGGTACTTGCCGGCTATGTCGGCCACCAGGGCTTCGAACTCGCTGTTCCAGCCGTATTCGCGCGCGTAGATTTCGCCATGCTGCTGCACCACCCAGCCCATGTCGCCGGGTTTCGGGTCGCGCAGGATGATGGTGCGGGTTGCTGCGGGTTGGTTAGGCGGCGCCAGCAGCCGCTGCACCGTGTTCATGGCGGCCACGAGGTTTTGCTGGTCGGCGGGTGAAAGCCCCGCCAAAAGGGCTGCAGCCTCATCGTTGGACTGCTGCTGCAAGGGCGCAAATACCTTGTGCCCGAGCGGGGTCAGCTTGAGCAGGCTTTGCCGGGCGTCCGCTATGGACGGCACCCGTGCCAGCCAGCCCTTGCCTTCAAAGCGGCGCAGGATGCGGCTCAGGTAACCGGCGTCCAGCGCCAGGTCACGGCCCAGCTCCGAAGCCGTGGGCTGGTCGCGATGGGCGAGCTCATACAGCACCCGCACCTCGGTGAGCGAAAACTCGCTGCCCAGGTAGGGGGCCAGGATGCCGATGCGCTGTGTGTAGAAGCGGTTGAAGTGGCGCACGGCCTTGATGTGCGTCGCGCCGGCTGCATTCGGCGCAAGTGCAGGGGAGGGCGCCGAAGCGGAAAGGGTGGGGGAGATTGACGATGCCATGTCGGCTATCGTCAATCAGTTGGTTGACAAAGTCAAGTAAATTGAATTTCTCCGACCTTTCCTCTGGTTTGGACCGGCCTGGCGTCAAATCACCCGGCGCGGAGCCGCCGTGGCGGCATCACCGCTGTTGGCTGCGGGTATGCCTTGCGCCGCGCCGCTGATGGTGCTTACCTTGTTGTGGAGTCGTTGCATGGGGCTATTGAAGTCGTTGGGTGTCGTTGAATAAGAAAAGGGCGAAATCAATAAACCGGCTGGTGCTTGCGGATGGAGGGTTGAAAGATGGCAGGGCCAAATGATCCTTTCATTGCATAATTAAAATGGTTTGCGGAGCCATTTCAACCATCCTGGACGCTGGCCACAGCGCGCCAACCTGCAAACGAACAAGAGACCTCATTCAGACAATAAAGGCCCAAGAATTCATCATGCGACTTAAGCACTTTTCGTTGTTGATCTTGTTTTGGTCCGTGGCGTCGTCGGCCATGGCTGCTGATTTCAGCCCAATTCCCGGTACCGCCCGCATGACGGACGTTGCCAAAGCCCCGGTGCCGTTTGACCTTTCCACACTCAAACAAAATTGGAGGCAACGCATTCTGGCCATGCGTGCGGCGGGGGTGATGCCAATCATCGACATCGAGTCGAACCTTTCGGAAAATCTGGACGTGCAGCGCTTTGCCCGGCAAATGGATGCCGAGGGTGTGGCGCTCATTGCTTTTTCTGGCATAGCTGCCGGCCGCGGCTGGAGCGATGCCGCCCGGTATGCGGTGGCCGCTGATCCCTGGCGGTACATTCCCACCGGAGACGGCGGGCTGCCACCCGACTGGAAAAATAATCCGATGGACTTCGCAAGAATTACCAAAGAGCGGACGGTCAGCGACGGCTATCCTTTGATGGGGGAGTATGAGTTTCGCCATTACCCCTCACCAGACCAGATTCAGCGCGGCAACACCCAGCGCGATGAAGATCTGCCCATAGACAGTCCTGCCGGACATCAACTATTCCAGTTTTCAGCAGAAAGCGGCATTCCGTTCGAGATCCATCTCGAGATTGAGGACCAGTATCTGGCGCCCCTGGAAAAAATGCTCAAGCAGTATCCCAAGGCCAAGGTCATCTGGTGCCATCTTGCGCAAATGCGCTATCAGTCCCGCAATACCGTTTACGGGCCGGACTATGTCCGCAAGCTGATTGATCAATATCCCAATCTTTACTTCGACCTGTTTTCCGGCCCACCAGATCACATCTACCCGGGAAGCGGGGAATATCCGGGAAAGTATTGGGACCGCACGACCGGCAGGCTTTTACCCGAGTGGGCCAAGCTGATTGCGGAACAACCCTGGCGTTTCATGACCGCTCTCGATCTCAATCCATTCATCATGAATGCTTTTTCGCGCAAGGTGGGCATGCAGCGTGCCGTTCTGGCGAGCTTGCCTGAGCCAGTGAGAGAGATCGTCGCGTACAAGGCGGCATGGAAGCTTTTGTTCAACGAGGATTTTTGACGGCCTTCTCCGTCTGGCCCTTTGGCTTATTGCACTGCGGCCGGCTCCGCCACTCCCAGCTTGGCGGCCCAACTGGCCAGCGAAGGCAGGATGGACGGGTAGAGTTCAACACCGGCCTGCATCTGCCGAGCGGCCAGCGCGACGCCTTTTTCGCCCGGGGTTCTCACCCTGGCGTCAGGCCGCGCCGGTCGCGATGCGCGGCAGGCCTCGGCGACGTGGCCGGTTTGCCGGTTGAAAGCGTCCAGGCCCGCAAATGCGCGCGGGTCGATGACCTGCAGGAACACCGTGGCGCCCCAGCCTTCTTTCGGGTCGGCGCGGCCGTGGCCTGCCAGGCCACCGGTCAGGGCTTCGACCAGCAGCGTGAGGCCGTAGCCCTTGTGGCCCGAGTCCATGCCGCCCAATGGCAGGATGGTGCCCTTGGGTTCTTCAAACAGCACGGACGGGTTGTCGCTGGCCACGCCGTGGCCGTCCATGACCCACTGGGCGGGCAGGCGCTTGCCCTCCTGGTGCAGCCGGTTGGTCATGCCGTTGGTGGTGGCCGAGGTCGAGACGTCCATCAGCACCGGGACGCCGCCGGTGGGAATGCCCGCAGAAATCGGGTTGGGTGTGAACACCGGGTCCAGCCCGCCGAACGGCGCGACGCTGGCCGTGTTCGGGTCCGAGCAGGTCAGCAGCATCATCAGGCCCCGGTCGGTGGCGCGCTTCAGGTAGGCGGCCAGGCAGGCAATGTGGTGGCTGCGGCGAATCACCACGGTGCAGGTGCCCTGGGTGGCGGCGCGGGCCATGGCCAGTTCCATGGCCTGCAGCACCAGCCAGGGGCCGGGCAGGCGGCGCCCGTCCCAGGTGACGGCGGCCGGGTGGTCGGCCACCACGGTGGGGCTGCCGAGCTTTTGCATGGCGCCCGACTCGATGTCCTTGAGGTAGCCCGCCAGCAGGGCCAGCCCGTGGGTGTTGTGGCCCATCAGGTCGCCTTCGACGAGGATCTCGGCCACGCCCTGGGCCTTGTCCTTGTCCAGCCCGGCAGCCGTGAGCAGGGCATGGGCGTAGCGGACCAGGTCGGTGTAGAGGTAGTGCATGGGTTTTGTCTCCGGAATTGCTATGATTTTTGTAGCTTCCTGCGCCCGTTTTTGCTGGGTGAAGTGGCTATTGGATGGTGGTGCCGCCACCGGGCTTCATGCCCGTCGGCCGGACTATCGCCATTCTAAGGAGTGACGGAGGGGCCGCTTGGGGCCGGCGCAGGCCTTCGCGCAGATCGCTGGGTAAAAAAAGCGGAAAGCAGGCCAAGGCCTGCTTTCCGCCATGAAGGAACCCACCCGTGCCGGCAAACCCTGTGAATGCCGGGCATCCTGCGGACGGGAGGAGGGCTTGTCAGGCCCTGGACAGCTTGATGCTGGTCGGGTCGGCGGTGAGGTAGCCGACCGCGGCGCCGAAGCGGTCCTTGTAGTTGGCCCGCACCAGCGGCTCCAGCGCGGCCTGCACCTTGCCGTGCAGGGCCGGGATCCAGTCGCCCGCGTGCTGGAAGTTGCTCATGATGTAGGTCCAGCCGTTGAGGTCGTCCACCACGTGCAGGCCGGTGGCTTCAGCGCCTGAGGGCATGGACATCAGGCGCGAGAGTTCCCTGGTGTCGACGTTGTAGGCCCAGAGGAAATTGTTGACGTGGGTGCTGCTGTCCTCGCCGATGAAGAGGGTGCGCAGCTTCTCCGAAAACTTCAGGTTGTCGGGGTTGGAGACTTTTTCGGGGTTGGCCTTGTTGCCCAGCGCATCCGCCGCAATGTCCTCACCGATCAGCAGCGCCTTGGTGTGCACAGGCATCCATTCGCTGCGAATGGGGCTGCCGCCCAGGTCTTTCTGCCCGCCTGCGAGCTTGTGCGCCATGATGCCGCCGGCGATCAGGGGCTTGTCCAGGGCGATGCCGCTGGCCGCGTTCCAGCCCTTGCCGGTCTTGACCATGGAGTCCTGGATGTTCTGCAGCGCCGAGTAGGCGATCTTGTCCTTGATGTTGACGGTGGTGCCTTCCATTTTCGAAAAGCCCATGCTGCCGCCCATCAGGTAGGCGTAGCGGTGGGTCTCCAGGAAGGCGGCGGCTTTCTCCATGCCGGGCTTGACCTTGATCCAGTTGGCATTGCCGTTGTAGAAAACCTTGGTGAAGCTGGCGTCGCCCGGGTCGGTTTTGGACACCGTCATGATGTCGGCCGGCTTGAGCGTGTTGGCCATCTGCTCGACCTCCGCGCTGCTGGCATGGCCCAGCTTGATCCAGGAGAGCCTGGCGCCTTCGGCCGCCGGATCGATGGAGAAACCGGTGCCCAGCTTGGCGACGTACAGCGTGCCGGACGACAGGTCTTTTTCCCGGTCGGCCACGAAGACGAACAGGCCGCTGTTGGTGGCGTCATCGCCCATCAGCACGGTGCGGTTGTCGGGCATGACCTGCACCAGCTCATGCGAGATGCGGCCCAGGTTGTAGTGCTTCCTGATGGTGCCGGTGCCGTCCGGGTTCACCGTCACTTCAGGCAGGTGGCCGTAGTGATAGGGGTTGGCCCGGGTCTCGTCGCCATAGACGTTCTTGCTGAATTTCTTGAACTGCGCGCTTTCGGCGGCAAACGGTGCATCGGGCTCGTACTCTTCGCTCGACAGGTGGGTATTCCAGGGCGACAGGCTGGCGCCGCAGGTGATCCACAGGCCGTGGGCCTTGGAGGTGTCGACGTTGTGGTATTTCACCAGGCTCAGCTTGCCGGTGGTCTGGTCCTGGTCCAGCGTCAGCACGGCAATGGGTGAGGGCAGGATGCCGTAGGCGTCAACGCCGGCCTGGTCGCGCGTGGCGTATTCAAACTGCACCACGGCAAACACGGCCTTGCCCTTGATGCCGGGCACGTTTGCGTTGGGCAGCGCCAGCAGCGAGGTGCCGTCGGGCGAGTCCGAAAACATCTGGCGCTCCTTGCCCGGCACCGACCTGTCCATGATGGGCTGGTTGCGGATGTCCACATAGCCGCCGCTCAAGATCGTGCCGCCCTTGCCGTCGGGAACCCTGTCGCCCGTGACAAAGAAAGGCTGGTAGGCGAGCTTGTAGTTCTGCGTGGTGTTGTCCTTGAGGTGGACCTTGAGGCTGGAGGCCACGGTGGTGGTGGCCATGGCGGCCGGGTTGGCCAGCGAGGGGGCTGCCATCGACGTGAAGCTGGACGACAGATAGCTGCCCGTCGCAGCAGGACCGGTGCCGGTGGCGCAGCCGGACAGCAGGGAGCTGGAAGCCAGCGCACCCAGCGGCAGCATGGGGGTGCTCGCCAGGAGCTTCAGGGCGGTGCGTCGTGAGGGGCGGGCAGGTTGGGCCAGGTCAGTCATTTTTTGATTCCAAGGGTTGGGTAAGGCGCAGGCCGTGGGAGAGCCCGCGCTGCAGGGATCATAAAAACCGTACGTGACAGTTTTTTGAAAGGATTTTGAAAGGTGTGTCGTTTTGTGGGTGAAGTAAGCGCAGGCAGCGCTTGAATATTCAGGGAGTCATCACGAACTGGGTAGCTGCACGTCAAAATGACCTCGCATGGAATTTCCCAAAAAGGCACCCACTGATGACTTCACTCAAAATCGACTTTGTCTCCGACGTTTCCTGCCCCTGGTGCGTGATTGGCCTTAAATCGCTGGACCAGGCCCTTGAGCGCGTGGGCGGCGACATCACCGCCGAGCTGCATTTCCAGCCGTTCGAACTCAATCCCGGCATGGGGCCGCAAGGCCAGGAAATCACCGAGCACATCACCGAAAAGTACGGCATCACGGCCGCGCAGGCCCAGGCCAACCGCGAAAACATCCGCGCGCGCGGCGCGCAAGTGGGCTTCAAGTTCAGCATGGCGGACGAGCCCGGCGGTGGGCGAAGCCGCATTTACAACACCTTTGACGCGCACCGCCTGCTGCACTGGGCAGAACTGGAAGGTGCCGGCAAGCAGAAGGCGCTGAAGGAAGCGCTGTTCAAGGCCTACTTCACCGATGGCCAGAGCCCGGCTTCGCACGAAGTGCTGGCGCGGGTGGCCGGCGAGGTGGGCCTGGATGCGGCGCGTGCGCGCGAGATCCTGGCCTCGGATGCCTATGCCGTTGAAGTGCGCGAGCGCGAGCAGTTTTACCAGTCGCAGGGCATTCATTCGGTGCCGGCCGTCATCATCAATGACCGTCATTTGATTTCCGGCGGGCAGCCCGCCGAGGTGTTTGAGCAGGCCCTGCGCCAGATTGCAGCGGCCGGCTGAACGGGGCGGCCCACCATGCCCTACGAGCTTCACTACTGGCCCACGATTCAGGGGCGTGGTGAGTTTGTGCGCCTGGCGCTGGAGGCGGCGGATGCCGATTATGTGGATGTGGCGCGCGGCAGCGATGGCGAAGGGCAGGGCGTGGCGGCCATGATGCATTTCATCGAGAGCCCCGAGGTGGAGCGTCCGCCCTTTGCACCGCCATTTCTGGTGGATGGCAAGGTCATCGTCGGCCAGACAGCGGCGATCCTGCTGTACCTGGGACCGCGCCTGGGCCTGGTCGGCAAGAGCGAGATGCAGCGCCTGTGGACGCACCAGCTGCAGCTGACCATTGCCGACGTGGTGGACGAAGCCCACGACACGCACCATCCGATTGCCACGGGCCTGTATTACGAGGACCAGAAGCCCGCGGCCATGCAGCGGGCAAGGGAGTTTCGGCTGGCACGCGTGCCCAGGTTTTTGGGCTGGTTTGAAAGCGTGCTGGCGCGCAACCCCAGTGGCAGCGCGCATTTGGTGGGGGGGCGGCTGAGCTATGCCGATCTGTCGCTGTTCCAACTGGTCGATGGCCTGCTGTACGCCTTTCCCAAAGCCACCCGGCGGGCACTGAAAAAGACGCCCCTGGTGAGTTCGCTGCACGACAGCGTGCCGCAGCACAAGCGCTTGGCGGCCTACCTGGCCAGCGAGCGGCGCATTGCCTTCAGCGAGGAGGGCATCTTCCGTCGCTACCCGGAACTCGATGGCTAAGGCCGGGCCGCTACTGCCTGGCAGCGCGTAGTACTTATTTTTTTCAGGCCTGTGCAGTCATCAAGCCCAAATCAGGCTTTGTCCACTGGGATTTGTACAGCGCGCCGTCAACCTTGGGTTCCGGCACGTTGGACGGCGGTTTGGGTAGTTTTGTGTCGGGGCAGCCAGACAGCAGCAGGGCAAGCAGGGTCAGTGGCAAGAGGGACTTCATGGTGTCTCCAGACGCAATCATCCAACGGAAATTCAATGATAGGACGGGGCCGGGCGCGATGCCAGCGCGTGGCGCAGAGTCGCGGCGAAGGCCTACATCGTCCAGTTTGCCCATGCGTTTTGCTGCAGGCCTGGCAGCGTCGAATTAGCGTGGATTTTTTCGCGTACTGCCCAGGCCCACAGTGGCGGGTTATCGGATTTGTCCTACGATGGGCTGGCTTGACTCGACCTGGCAAACGCCTTAAAACTGGACGTCCAAGAACCTCAAGGAGCCAACCATGCCGACACGCCGCCAAGCCATCCGCATTTCCCTTGCCGCCATGACGGTGCTCGCTGCGGCCGCCATCACCGGCTGCGGCATGATGGGCAGCCAGTCCAACCTGGTGGCCTTCACCACGCAGTTGCGCGCCGCCAACGAGGTGCCGCCCAATACCAGCCGGGCCAGCGGCTCGGTCGATGCCGTGTTCAACAAGGACACCAACTTGTTTCGCTGGAAGGTCAAATTCACCGGCCTGACGGGACCCGCTACGGGAGCGCACTTTCATGGCCCGGCCGCCATTGGCAGCAACGCCGGGGTGGTCCTGCCCTGGACCGGCCCCATCACCAGCCCCCTGGAGGGCAGCGCCACGCTGACGCCGGCGCAAGCTGCTGACCTGATGGCCGGCCGCTGGTACGCCAACGTTCACACGGCGGCCAACCCGGGCGGCGAAATTCGCGGCCAGATGACGGTCGTGACGAGTGAGCCGCGGTCAGGTGGCTCAGGTGGCGGCGGTTACTAGTGTGGTGTTGCATGCTTGACGGTACCAATAAAACCGATGGATTTTTGTCCAGGGCAAGGCGCAAACCGCAGCAATAGTTCCACTATTGCGAGGATTTGCAACGCCGCCATGGGCAAAAAGACGCGGTTTTATGTGCCGGATAGCGTGCAACACCACACTAGCCAGCACAATCGGTCCCGCGCTTGCTATTGATTCAATAGCTTTCCTCCCAGGCTCTACAAGGGCTGGAGGTCATTTTGTTGGTATTTTTGGGGCCGCGCAGCTTCTGAGTCCATAACCTGGCAGGGGGAAGATCCTGGGGAAATCCCTAGGTCTAATTTGGTTGTGAACGCAACCAGATTGTTATAAAGTTGCGCCCGCAACAATATTTTTCCGTAGGCGCACCGTCATGAACAAATCCTCCACGCATTGGCCCACCAAGGTGCCCGTCCTGATTGCCGGCGGCGGCCCGGTCGGCATGACGCTGGCGGCCCTGCTGGCGCGCTATGGCATTGCCAGCCTGGTGATCGAGGCCGACGAAGGCTATTGCGCCGGTAGCCGGGCCATCTGCATGTCGCGCCGCTCCCAGGAAATCCTGGGTTGGATAGGCGCCGACAAGCCGCTGGTCGAAAAAGGCCTGTCGTGGGTCGGCGGGCGCAGCTACTTTCGCGACCGCGAGGTGCTGCATTTCCAGATGCCCAGCGAACCGACGCAGCGCTACGCGCCCATGGTCAACATCCAGCAATACTATGCCGAGGAATTTGCGCACCAGGCCGCGCTGGCGCAGGGCGACCTGGCCGACATGCGCTGGTCCAGCAAGGTGACGGCCGTGCGGCCGCGCACCGACGGTGCACAGGTCGATATCCAGTCGGCCGATGGCACGCACACCGTGCAGGCCGACTGGGTGGTCGCCTGCGACGGGGGCCGCAGCACGGTGCGCGAGCAACTGGGCCTGCAGCTGGAAGGCACGCAGTACGAAGGCAAGTACGTGATCGTGGACGTGGTGCAAAAAACCAAACGCGAGGTGGAGCGCCTGGCCTGGTTTGACCCGCCGTCCAATCCCGGCTCGACCATCCTGATGCATCGCCAGCCCGACGATGTCTGGCGCATCGACTACCAGATTCGCGATGACGAAGACCCGGTCGAGGCCGTGAAGCCCGAGAACGTGCTGCCGCGCGTGCAAAGCCACCTGTCCATGATTGGCGAGAACGAGCCCTGGGAGCCGCTGTGGATTTCGATCTACAACGCCAAATGCCTGACCTTGCCCAGCTACCGCCATGGCCGTGTGCTGTTTGCCGGCGATGCCGGGCATCTGGTGCCGATTTTTGGCGTGCGCGGACTCAATTCGGGCCTGGACGATGCCGGCAATCTGGCATGGAAGTTGGCGCTGGTGCAACAGGGGCGGGCGGCCGATTCGCTGCTCGACAGCTATTCCAGCGAACGCGTGCAGGCCACGCGCGAGAACATCGCCTATGGCGCCAAGAGCACCGAATTCATGGCGCCGCCCGACTACGGCTTCAAGCTGCTGCGCGAGGCGGCGCTGCGCCTGAGCACCGAAAATCCGGCCCTGAGCTCGCTGGTCAATCCGCGCCAGTCCACACCGGTCGAGTACCTGAATTCGCCGCTCAACCTGCCCGCGCAGGAGGCTGCCTTCAAGGCGGGCGCCCGTGCCGGCATGCCTGCGCCCGAGGCCCTGCTGCGTGCCGGCAGTGCGCATTCGCACCTGACTTCCCGCTTTGGCGCCGGGTTTGTGCTGCTTTATTTTGCCAAGCAGCCCGGCTTGCCCGCGGCGCTGCAGGCCTTGGCCACCTCAGAGGTAGCCGGCCCCGCTGCGCTGAAGGTCATCTGCATTGCCAGCCAGGGTCAAGCCAACGCCCACACGCTGATTGACGAACTCGGCCAGGCCCATGAGCGCTACGACGCGGCAGAAGGCACGGTCTACCTGGTGCGGCCCGACGGCTATGTGATGGGACGCTGGCGTGAAGCCACTGCCGCGAACCTGCAGGCTGCGCTGAGGCCGCTGACCGGCCAGCCCTGCGCCGCCTAGCCATTCACGTCCTCGCCCTTTGACGCCCCTGGAGATCACGATGACCGAATCCCAACTCGACCAAACCTACACCGCGCTGGCAGAGGCCACGGCCCGCGTGGGCGAAGCCAAAGCGCCTTTGTTTCTGGCCACACTGTCTTTGGCGCTGATGACGCGGCAAACCGATGCCGCCGAGGCCCTGGCACTGATTGCCCAGGCAGAACGGCTGGCCAATACCTGACTGAGCCAATTCAGCGGATTGAACTGATCGAAATTACCTGTTTTTTACACGCACCGCCTATAACCTGGAGACACCATGCAAAGCATTCCCACTCTCATCCGCCAGTCGCTGGCACTGCTGGCTTTCGCCGCGACTGCCGCATCGGCGCAAAACTACCCCACCAAACCGATTGAATGGGTGGTGCCTTACCCCGCCGGCGGCGGCTCCGATGTGGTCGCGCGCACGCTGACCGAAGCCATGGGCCGCGCCGTCGGCCAGCCCATCATCATCAACAACAAGCCCGGCGCGGCCACCAACATTGGTGCCGACTATGTGGCCCATGCCAAAGCGGACGGCTACACGGTGCTGACCGGCGACACTGCCACGCTGGCAGCGAACCCGGCGCTCTACACCAAGCTGAACTACAGCGCCGAAAAGGACTTCGCACCGATTGGCCTGCTGGCCCGCTTCCCCATGATCCTGGTGGTCAATCCGAGCGTGCCCGCGAAGAACCTGCACGAGTTTTTGGCCTGGGCCAAGGCGGCCAAGGGCGGTCTCAACTATGCGACGCCTGGCGCCGGCAGCCCGCACCACCTGGCGACGGAATTGTTCCGCGGCACGACGGGCCTGAACCTGGTCCACGTGCCTTACCGCGGCGCCGCGCCGGCAGTGCAGGACGTGGTGAGCGGGCAGGTGCCCTTCATGTTTGTGGACACGGCCAGCGGCATGCCTTTCCTCAACGCGGGTCGTCTGCGTCCCATAGGCATTGCCAGCCCGCAACGCGTGAAGAACTTTGAAGCCATCCCCACGTTGAACGAGCAAGGCCTCAAGAACTTTGAGGCCTATGCCTGGCAAGGTCTGGTGGCGCCGGCCGGCACGCCCCCCGATGTCATCGCCAAACTGAACAAGACGCTGGTGGAGGCCCTGAATTCCACGGCCGTGAAGGCGCGCTTCCAGGTGCTGGGACTTGAACCCACGCCCAGCACGCCGGCCCAGATGGCGACTTACGCCAAGGCCGAGCGCGAGAAATGGGCCCAGGTGATTCGCGCCAGCGGCATCAAACTGGACTGATCATGTTCCAGCTGGACCGCACCCTGACCTACCGTCTGCACCTGCTGCACAAGGTGACCGACCTGGAGAGCCAGCGTGCCTATGCCTCGGGTGCGGGGCTGTCCATGAGCGACGCCCGCTGCCTCACGGCGGTCGGCACCTTTGCCCCTCTGTCGGTCAACGACCTGGCGCAAAAGGCCAACCTGAACAAGGGTCAAGCCAGCCGGGCCGCCCAGTCGCTGGTCGAGCAGGGGCTGGTGCTGAAGGCCGCCAGCCCGACCGACGGGCGCGGCGTGGTGCTCACGCTGACGGCCGCAGGCGATGCGGCATGGCGCCGTGCCATGGCCGTGGTTGAGCAGCGCAACCATGAGATCTTTGGCGTGCTGAGCCCGGTCGAGCGGGAGCAGCTCAGTGCCCTGTTTGACCGCCTGATTGCACAGGCCCAAGCCAACGATCACAACGCCCAGGGCCTGGACAGTGTTGTGGATGAAGAGTGAAATTGGAGATCAACTTGATGAACACAGCCACTTTGCGTTACCAGTCCGGATTCGCTAACGAATTTGTCAGCGAAGCCCTTGCCGGCGCCTTGCCCGAGGGGCGCAACAGCCCCCAGCGCGCGCCGCATGATCTGTATACCGAACTGCTTTCGGGCACCGCCTTTACCGCGCCGCGCGCGGAGAACCGCCGCACCTGGCTGTACCGCCGCCAGCCCTCGGTCGTGACCAGCGGCTACCAGTCCTATGCACAAGCCTGGTGGACGACGGGTGCCGCCGGCGGCATCGTGGTGCCACCCGATCCGCTGCGCTGGAGTCCGTTTGAGATTCCGGCCGAGGCGCTGGATTTTGTGGATGGCATGCGCACCGTGGCCGCCAACGGCGACGCCCATGGGCAAACCGGCATGGCTGCCCATGTGTACCTGGCCAGCCGTTCCATGGCGCGGCGCGCCTTTGTCAACGCCGACGGTGAAATGCTGCTGGTGCCGCAGCAGGGCCGCTTGCTGCTGACAACCGAGCTGGGCATGCTGGAGGTCGCTCCGGGTGAAATCGCCGTGATCCCGCGCGGCATGGCCTTCAGCGTGGCCTTGCCCGATGGGCCTTCACGCGGCTATGTCTGCGAGAACTACGGTGCGCATTTCCGCCTGCCCGAGTTGGGCCCGATTGGCTCCAACGGCCTGGCCAATGCACGTGACTTTCTGGCCCCCACGGCCGCCTTCGAGACGGCTGCAGGCGCATACGAAATCATCAAGAAATTTGGCGGCCACTTCTGGAGCACGACGCAGGCCCACACGCCCTTTAACGTGGTCGCCTGGCATGGCAACCTGGTGCCCTACAAGTACAACACCGCGCACTTCATGACCATAGGCTCCATCAGCTACGACCATCCGGACCCGTCGATCTTCACGGTGCTGACCTCGCCCTCGGACACGCCCGGCACGGCCAACTGCGACTTCGTGATCTTCCCGCCGCGCTGGATGGTGGCTGAAAACACCTTCCGTCCGCCCTGGTACCACCGCAACCTCATGAGCGAATTCATGGGCCTGGTGTACGGCCAGTACGACGCCAAGCCCGAAGGCTTCAAACCCGGCGGCGCCTCGCTGCACAACTGCATGGTGCCGCACGGCCCGGACACCGAGGCCTTTGAAAAGGCCAGCACCGCGGAGCTGGCGCCGCACAAGCTGGACAACACGCTGGCCTTCATGTTTGAAAGCCGCTACATGCTCGTGCCCACGGCCTATGCCATGCAGGGCGGGGCGCTGGATGGCGCTTACGCCAGCTGCTGGCAAGGCCTCAAAGACAACTTCAAAGGAACCCCATGATGCGCCCAACCCTGGCCCCACTCGACTTCACCCACGATGCCTCGCTGAATTCATGGGTCGAGTCGGCCAACACGCCCGACAGCGATTTTCCTATCCAGAACCTGCCGATAGGCGTGTTCCGCCGCGCCGGCAGCCTGGAGTTTTTCCGCCCCGGCGTGGCGATTGGCGAGCAGATTGTGGACCTGCTGGCCGCGCGCGCGGCCGGCGTCCTGCCCGCCGATGTGGCTGTCACGCTCAATGGCTGCGAGCGCGGCGAGCTCAACGCCTTCATGGCGCAGGGCCGTGTCGCCCGCGTGGCCTTGCGCCAGGCCCTGTCGCAAGCCCTGCGCGAAGGCAGCAGCCAGCAGACCGTGCTGAATACCTGCCTGATGCCGCAGGCGTCGGCCGAATACGCCGTGCCTTGCCGCATCGGCGACTACACCGATTTCTACACCGGCATCCACCACGCCACCACCGTCGGCAAGCTGTTCCGTCCGGACCAGCCCTTGATGCCCAACTACAAATGGGTGCCGATTGGCTACCACGGCCGTACCTCATCGATAGGCGTGAGCGGCCAGGCGTTTCCGCGCCCCAAGGGCCAGACCAAAGGGCCGAACGACGAGGTGCCGGTCCTGCGTCCCAGCCAGCGGCTGGACTACGAGCTGGAGCTCGGCGTGTTCGTTGGCCAGGGCAATGCGCTCGGCGAGCCCATCGCCATGGATCAGGCAGAGGACCACGCGTTTGGCCTGGTGCTGCTCAACGACTGGTCGGCGCGCGACCTGCAGGCCTGGGAATACCAGCCGCTGGGCCCGTTTCTGTCCAAAAACTTCGCCAGCACCATTTCGCCCTGGATCGTCACCATGGAAGCGCTGGCGCCATTCCGCGCCCCCTTTGTGCGCCCCGAAGGCGACCCGCAGCCCTTGCCTTACCTGGATTCGGACGGCAACCGGCTGCAGGGCGGGCTGGATGTGGAACTGGACGTGCTGATCGAGACGCAGGCCATGCGCGATGCCGGCCTGGCGCCGCAATGCCTGTCGCAGTCCAGCTACCGCGATGCCTACTGGACGGTTGCGCAAATGCTGGCGCACCACACGGTCAACGGCTGTAACCTGCAGCCCGGCGACCTGCTGGGTTCGGGCACGCAGTCCGGCCCCAGGCCTGAGCAGGCCGGCTCCCTGCTGGAGCTGACTTCCGGCGGCAAAAATGCGCTGACGCTGGCCAATGGCGAAACCCGCACCTTTCTGCAGGACGGCGACGCCATCATCCTGCGCGGCCACTGCGACCGCAGCGGCTTCAGGCGCATAGGCTTTGGCGACTGCCGGGGCCAGGTGCTGGCCGCGCGCGGCTAAGGCATGGCCGGCCTTTTGTCAGTGAAGGCCGGCGTCGCAACCTGGGTTGCTATTTATTTGATAGCTTGATGCGCCCGTTCCGCCTGGGCTGCAAGTCGATTTGATTGAAGGTTCAGCGTTATGGCACTTCCCGCCCCGGTGCCATGCGCTGATGTTCTGCCGGGGCGCTGCAGGCAGCGTCAGAGCGGTTTGTCCGGCATTTACAGGCTTCAGGAAGGTCTTTAGGATGCGCAAACCGCTTTAAAACCTTAAAATCGCGGGTTATCCCCAAACCGCAGGCCTCATCCCGAGGCCATTTTTGACGGTTTTCAATGATCGCCCCATGAACGCCCCCGTCGACGTCTCCTTTTTCACGCGTGCCGCCAAGCCGCTGACCAGTTACCGCAAGTACTGGGCGGCCCGCTTCGGCACGGCCAAATTCCTGCCGACCACGCGCGCCGAGATGGAGGCGCTGGGCTGGGACAGTTGCGACGTCATCATCGTCACCGGCGACGCTTACGTGGACCATCCCAGCTTTGGCATGGCCGTGATCGGCCGCATGCTGGAAGCGCAGGGTTTTCGCGTTGGCATCATTGCCCAGCCCGACTGGCAAAGCGCCGAGCCCTTCAAGGCGCTGGGCAGGCCCAACCTGTTCTGGGGCGTGACGGCCGGGAACATGGATTCCATGATCAACCGCTACACGGCGGACCGCAAGATCCGCAGCGACGACGCCTACACCCCCGGCGACATCGGCGGCCAGCGGCCCGACCGCGCCGCCATCGTTTACAGCCAGCGCTGCCGCGAAGCCTACAAGGACGTGCCCATTGTGCTGGGCGGTATTGAAGGCTCGCTGCGCCGCATCGCGCACTACGACTACTGGTCGGACAAGGTGCGCCGCTCCATCGTGGTGGACGCCAAGTGCGATCTGCTGCTGTACGGCAATGCCGAGCGCGCCCTGGTCGAAGTCGCGCACCGCCTGGCCGCCAGGGAATCGATGGCGACCATGACCGACATCCGCGGCACCGCCTTTATCCGCCGCAGCGGCGACGACACCGCCGCCGGCTGGTTCGAGATTGACTCCACCAGCGTGGACGCGCCGGGCCGTGTGGAAGCGCATGTCAATCCCTACCTGATGATCTCGGAGCAGGCGAAAGAGCAGGGCGCCACTTGCGCCCGCGAAGACGAAGCGGCCGAAGTCGCCGTGAAGGCTGAGAAAGACGCTGCCTTACTCCCTCTCCCACGGGGAGAGGGAACAAAAGCCAACCCGGCCATCAAGCCGCTGACCTTTGTGCCCAACCCGAGCCTGCCGTCCATGCAGGGCAAGATCCGGGTGCCGCCGCGCGACCGTTCCGTGATCCGCCTGCCCTCGTATGAGCAGGTCAAGAGCGATGCCGTGCTGTATGCCCACGCCAACCGCGTGCTGCACCTGGAAACCAACCCCGGCAATGCCCGTGCGCTGGTGCAGGCCCATGGCGAAGGCGCCACGGCCCGCGACGTCTGGATCACGCCGCCGCCCATCCCGCTGACCACGGCCGAGATGGACTATGTGTTTGACCTGCCTTACGCCCGCGCACCGCATCCACGCTATGCCGACGAAAACGGTAGCCACGACCACGCCACCAAGATCCCGGCCTGGGAGATGATCCGCTTCAGCGTCAACATCATGCGCGGCTGCTTTGGCGGCTGCACCTTCTGCTCAATCACCGAGCATGAGGGCCGCATCATCCAGAGCCGTTCCGAAGACTCCGTGATTCGCGAGATCGAAGCCATCCGCGACACCGTCAAGGGCTTTACCGGCGCGATTTCCGACCTCGGCGGGCCGACCGCCAATATGTACCGCATAGGCTGCAAGTCGCCCGAGATCGAGGCCGCCTGCCGCAAGCCTTCGTGCGTCTACCCGGGCATCTGCTCCAACCTCAACACCAACCACAACCCCCTGATCAAGATGTACCGCCGCGCGCGGGCACTCAAGGGCGTGAAGAAAATCCTGATCAGCTCCGGCCTGCGCTACGACCTGGCCGTGCAAAGCCCCGAGTATGTGAAGGAACTGGTGACGCACCATGTCGGCGGCTACCTCAAGATCGCGCCCGAGCACACCGAGCAGGGGCCGCTGACCAAGATGATGAAGCCCGGCATCGGCAGCTATGACAAGTTCAAGCAGATGTTCGAGAAGTACACGCTTGAGGCCGGCAAGAAGCAGTTTTTGATTCCCTACTTCATCGCCGCCCACCCGGGCACCAGCGACGAAGACATGATGAACCTGGCGATCTGGCTGAAGAAAAGCGGCTTCCGGGCCGACCAGGTGCAGACCTTTTACCCATCGCCCATGGCCACGGCCACGACCATGTACCACACCAACAAGAACCCGCTGCGCAAGATCACGCGCGACAGCGAGACGGTGGACATCGTGCGCGGCGAAAAGCGCCGCCGCCTGCACAAGGCCTTTCTGCGCTACCACGATCCCAACAACTGGCCGCTGCTGCGCGAGGCGCTCAAGACCATGGGCCGCACCGACCTGATCGGCAACGGCAAGCACCACCTGATCCCGACCTTCCAGCCGATGACGGATGGCAGCTACACCAGTGCGCGCCGCAAGAACTCGACCACCGTGGCGCTGAAGCCTGTCACGCCGGTCAAGGGCCGGATTCTGACCCAGCACACCGGTTTGCCGCCGCGTGACAACGGCTCGGGCAAGCCAGTCGGCAAGCCGCTGGTGCGCAAGCCGCGCTGAGACTGTCGTGTCATTGCGGGCCTGGCCCGCATCCATGCTGGAGCACAACGAGTGTTGGTTCGTGCAGTGTGGATCCATCTCGGATCGAGTTCGGGATAACAGAAATAAAAAAGTGCCTAGCGGAGAGGTTTAGCCGCCTTTCCTTAAGAAAAATCGGCCTCTAACCCATATCCCACAGGCACCAGAAGCTATCAAAAAAGTAGCGACCCTGGCTCCGGCATCCATCTCTGCACCGCTGAAAGTGAGCCTCGCTTTACGGCGAGGCCATGCCACAAGACCGCACCCGCTACAGCACGCCGCCACACTGATGGTAGAGCGGGTGGTCGTGCATGCCGTGCCTGCGCAGTGGAGTCCAGCCGCGAAGCGGCCACCCATCCCCCGCGCCGGGCAAGCGCTTAGATAAACCGGCTGAGAAACGCTCTTGTCCGTGGATGCTGGGGATTGCACAGCACCTCTGCCGGCTTGCCTTCCTCAACGACGATGCCACCGTCCATGAAGACGACGCGATCGGCCGCCTCCTTGGCAAATCCAATTTCATGTGTGACGACGATCATGGTGAGGCCTTGGTCGGCCAGGTCGCGCATGGTGGCCAACACCTCTCCGACCAGTTCCGGGTCGAGTGCCGAGGTCGGCTCATCAAACAGAATCAATGTGGGCTGGATGGCCAGCGCCCGGGCGATCGCCACCCGCTGTTGCTGGCCGCCCGAAAGCTGACGCGGGTAGGCCTGTGTCTTCTCGCTGAGGCCGACCTTTTCCAGCAATTCAAGGGCCCGTGCACGGGATTCGGTTTTGCTGCGGCCATGCACGCCAACAGGGGCTTCCATGATGTTCTCCAGCACCGTCATATGCGGATACAGGTTGAACTGCTGAAAGACCATGCCGATACCGCGGCGTTGGTGCGCAATCGCTCGCGGGGACAGGCGGTGCAATTGTTCGCCGCGAAGCTCGTAGCCTATCTGTTGGTCGCCGACGGTGATGGAGCCTTGATCCATCGTCTCCAGGTGGTTGATGCAGCGCAAGAAGGTGGATTTCCCCGAGCCGGAGGGGCCCAGAATGACGACCACCTCGCCCGCCTGGACATCCATGTCGATGCCCTTGAGCACTTCGTTGGCGCCAAAGCGCTTGTGGACATTGCGTGCCCGTACCAAGGGCTTGCCCGTTTCCGCGGCTTGCGGGAATGGTGTCGTCATACCTTGGCCTCCTGTTCACCCTTGGCGTAATAGCGTTCGATGGCGCTCTGGCCCACATTCAGGACGGTTGTGATCAGCAGATACCAGACCACGGCAACCATCAGCAATGGGATGACCTGGAAAGTGGCGTTGTAGATGTTCTGAACAGAATGCAACAGGTCGCCCATGGCAATCACGCTGACGATGGACGTCGCCTTGACCATGCTGATGAGTTGGTTGCCGGTGGGCGGCACGATGGAGCGCATCGCCTGCGGAATCACAATTCTGCGCAGGACGCGGTTGCGTGTCATGCCGAAAGCCAGGGCCGTTTCCATCTGGCGAGAATCCACCGAAATAAGACCGGCCCGAATGATTTCCGCCATGTAGGCCGCCTCATTGAGCGCCAGCCCGGTAATGGCGGCAGTGAGCGGCGTGATCAGATCATTGGTGTTCCACGTCGCGAACGTCGGGCCAAACGGGATCCCCAGCGACAGCGTGGGGAACAGCGTGGAGAGGTTGTACCAGAACAGCAGCTGCACCAGCAGTGGCAGGCCTCGGAAGAGCCAGACATAGAGCCCGGCAAAGCCGCGCAAGAATGGGTTGTCCGAGATGCGGGCAATGGCCAGGACCAGCCCGATGGCGACCCCTATGACCATGGCCACAAGCGTCAGCCCGAGTGTCACCAAAAGCCCGTTGATCACGGTTTTTTCGGTGAGGAATTTACCGACAACGTCCCATTCGAAATTCTTGTTGGTGACAAGAACCCAGGTGAGCTGGAGCGCCAACAGGCAAAGGACACTGACACCCAACAGGCGGCCATAGTTACGCGAGACATGCGCATGGGCCACGTTGCGTTGCCGGGCCTCCATTGCGGGATCGGCGACTCCCCGGCGCAGAGCCTGGACAGCCTTGCTCATTTAGCCAGTTTCCCTGCCAAGTTGGCGCCCGGCGTCTTGAGCATGTTGTCGCTTAAGCCCCATTTTTTCATGATGATGGCGTAGGTGCCGTTGCCGTTGAGCTTTCGCACGGCTTCCAGGATCACATCACCCAGGACCGAACCCTTCTGAACCACCGCGCCCTGGTAGAGATCATCAAAGCCATTTTTCTTGCCAATGCCCGTCAATTCCAAAGTACCGTTGGCTTGCTGAACAAAGTAAGTCAGCGGGGCATGGGAGGAAAAGAAGGTGTCGGCCCGCTTGGCGTTCACGGCCAGAATGGATGTCGGCTGATCTGCATATGCCTGGACTTCGACTGCAGGTTTGTTGGCGGTGGTGCAGGCGATGGATTGCTGCCGGATGACCTTTTCTGCGGACCCTCCGGCCATCACGGCCACTTTGCTGCCACAAGTGTCTTCCAGTCCATTGATGCCCTTGGGATTTCCTTTGGGTATGGCGAAGACCACGTATTCCTGCACAAAATCGATGAAGTCAACAGACGCTTCACGGTCGACAAAATCCCCTATGGGGCCCATGGAAAACTGGTAACGACCCGACTTGATCCCCAGCAGCAGACCGGACAGGCCATTGACGGGTGCCAGGTTGATCTTGACGCCCAGTATTTCGCTCAAGGCCTTAATAAAATCTGCACTGGCGCCAGCCATGGACTGGTTGCCGGTCACGATGGTGTACGGAGGGAAGGAGCCATTGTTGGCCGCGGTCATCTCTCCGGTGGCAAGAATCTCGGCCGGCAATTTGGCGCGCAGCCTGGCATCCAGGGGCTGAGCCGGGATCTTGACTTCCTCAGCGTAAACCGTGGAGCCAGCAAGTGTGGCGGCGATAAATGCGGTGCAAAACAGGTGGCGGGTAATCATGGCGAATATCCTTTGTAGTGGCAATGATGGCAATCAGTCGGCCCTGTTCTGGAGCACCGGCTTGTCGAAGCGCCGGTTTTCCAGCACCGGCAACACCATCTTGGCATGTGCGATGCGTGCGGGGTCCAGCTCGGCAAATACCAGTGCCGGGGCTTCGGCGGCACCGGCAATGGTGACTCCTAGCGGATCGATCACCCGGCTGTTGCCGATGTTGCGTTCCCCGCACTCGCCCACCGCCACCATATAGCAGGTGTTTTCCAGTGCACGTGCGGTCACCAGCACCTCCCAGTGCATTTCCTTGAGCGGCCCTTTCACCCAGGCCGAGGGCAAAACCAGCACATCGGCGCCGTCCAGCGCGAGCCGGCGGGCCAGTTCAGGAAACCGCACGTCGTAACAGGTCATGAGGCCGACTTTCATGCCGGCAACTTCCACCAGTGGCGGAACGTCCAGGCCGGGCGTGACATTAGCGGACTCCTTGGCTGAGAAGGCGTCATAGAGATGGAGCTTGCGATATTGGGCCAGGATCTCCCCATTGCGGATGGCAATAAGCACGTTCCATACCCGACCTTCGACATCAGACGGGACATGCACGCTCATCATGGTGGTGAGCGGATTTCCACGGCTTGCGTTTAACAGTTGACTGACAAAGGGGCCATCGAGTGCTTGTGCGGCCTTGCGAACCAGATCGGGGTCTGCAATATCCCGGGCGAGGATGCCTTCTGGCAGGACGAGCAGATCTGCGCCCTTCGACAGGGATTGCGCCATCAGGCTCAGGCAGGTTTTCAAATTTTCTGACCAGTCCCGGCTTACGGCAAATTGGCCCAGTGCGACTTTCAGCATGCTTGGTTTCTTTCAATGATGGGTTTAGGCGGCTTCACCGGGGAACAGCTCGGCCGGATTCAACAAGTTGGAGGTGATTTCCTGCGCATGCAGTTCCTGGCAAAAGTCCGTCAGCATGCGTTCATTGGCCTTGAAGCCGTTCGCGTTCCAGTTGCCTGGCAGATCGCGTGCACTTTGCCGGATTTCGTCCAGAATCCAGGGCGTGGTGTCCGCATATTTCATGCGTTTTTCCATCCATACGCGGCTGGACTCGGCAAAAAGTGCGCCCAGGGCCTGCGGTATCCAGGGGTGTTCGGCCACGATGGCGGGCTTGAGCCCCAGCAGGTGAATGCCCGGCATGTAACCTACCTCCTTGAAGTAGGCCACCTCTGCCGCGCGGCAGTCGGGCTGCAGCGTGCGCAGACCGGAGCCGGGCTCGAAAAATCCTGCCGGCATGAAGGGCGTAAAGACGGCATCCAGCGCACCCTCGCGCAACAGGTCGACCAGCGGGCGTTCACCCGGCGCGGTGCTGATACGCCCGGGGCGGCCGAAACCATTAAGACGATCCTGGATAGGATGGTCTTCAGACAGGCGTCCGACGAACCATTCGGCATCGGCGATTTCCACTCCTTCCCGGCGCAGCAGGGCACGTGTCCAGGTATTGCCGGAATCTTGCCACCCCGTCATTCCGATGCGCTTGCCGGCGAGCGCGCGCAACTCGGTGAGCGGGCTCGCCGCGGTGGTGATGATGCAGTGCTGGCGAAATCCCCGCATGATGAAGTACGGAATCCCGACGATGGAGGTATCGCCCCGGGCCCGGCTTTGTGCATAGCGGCTAAGCGACATTTCGCCGCCGTCATAACGAGGGTCCGTCGCCAGATTGTTTTCCAGGGCGTTGACACGATGGAGTTCAAGGTTGAACCGGTTTGAACGCACATCGCCAAGCACCAGTGGGGTGATGAAATCCCAGTCACGTACCGCGAGTTTGATGCTGATTTCCACTGCAATCCTTGTCTGAAAGAGGTGATTAATTGGGGCTGAAAAAGTCATGCTGGATGACTTCTTGAGATGAATATTAAATGTTTAAAATTATTTGTACTATATAATCTTTGTTACTGAACAAAGTGTTTTCCCCTATGCACCAAAACATTACGGCGACGCACCTTGGCGCATCATTAAAAGGCCTTGCAACCCGCGAGATGGCTGTCAAAATGGCCGCTTTGATCCGTTCTGGTGCCATTCCCATTGGCTCCCAATTACCCTCCGTTCGGGATCTTGCCGAGGCCATGGGCGTCAGCCCGGCAACGGTTTCGGCCGTCTGGCAAGAGCTGCGACGGCATAAGGTCATTGCGGGTATGGGGCGCAACGGGGTATGGGTCTGCGGCAACAAACCGTCACCAAGACCCGCACGCTTTGAAAGTGTCGGCAATTTCGGCCAGCACATCGTTGCCGATCTCACCTACGCATCGCCTGATCCTGCGCTCCTGCCTGATTTGTCGCAGGCCTTGTTGCAGGGGGCGAAAACGCCGCAATTGAACAGCTACCGACGCGACCCCATTACGCAGGCGCTGCATGAAGCGGCTGCGTCACGCTGGCCGTATCCGGCAGAGGCATTCATGGCCACGAATGGCGGATTTGATGGTGTGTTGATGACCTTGCAGGCGTTGCTGATGCCAGGCTCGGCGGTCGCCATTGAAGACCCCACGACGGCGCGCCTGCTCGATATTCTGGATCACATCGGCGCGGAAGTGATTCCTGTGGCCTGTGACGAAGACGGTCCGAAGGCCGACTCACTGGCGGCAGCACTCCAGAAGAAACCAGCCGCCTTTATCTACCAGCCCCGCACGCACGCGATATGCAGCCATAGCGTGAGCGCGCAACGCATGCAGGAGTTGGCCAAGGTGTTGAAAAACAGCGAAACCCTGATCATCGAGGATGACGGTATCGGGGATGTTTCTTCCCAGGCCGCAGTGAGCCTGGGTATGCACTATCCGGATCGCACGGTCCACATCGTGTCGTACTCCAAATCCCTGGGGCCGGACCTGCGTGTGGCGGTTCTTTCGGGTGCGAAGGAAACGGTGGAGCAGATTCAGGCATACCGGAATTTTGGGGCCAGCTGGACCAGCCGCATTCAGCAGGATGCGGTCGCCTGGATGCTGAATGATCCGGGCAGCATGGCTGCGGTGACCAGCGCCAAAGAGGTGTATGCCGCGCGTCGCAACCGGTTGATCGAAGCCTTGAAGCCACAGGGTATCAGCGTGCCCGGTCGGGACGGACTGAGTGTCTGGATTGCGGTGCCTTCGGAACAATTCGCCATGGTCACGCTGGCAGTCCGTGGATTCGCGGTGTTCCCCGGTTCCAGGTTCGGCATCAAGCCGCATTCACACATTCGCGTCGGCACCAGTTTGCCGATGGAGCATGTAGATTCCCTGGTGGAAGCGATAGCCCTTTGCATGCATGCCATATGAGTCGGGCAGGCATCCCCGCCAAGCCAACAAGGCCCCAGTGGGATTATTTGTATGTGAAATTGGTCTTTAGCCCAATAGATACGTTCGAAGGATGCTATTAATAATATAGCGTCTGCTTGCTCTGCCGGAGGTCCTGTACAGGACTGCCGAAGGCTCAGACCTTGTACGAGTCCAGCACCTGCTTGGGGAAAAGCTCCTCAACGTCCAGCTTACGGTGGCACACACCCTGTTCAAAGCCGAACTTCAAAAAGGCTTCCAGCGTCGCGCGGTTGATGTCGCCACCGCGCCCGGCGCCAATGCCGTAGGAATAGAAGCCTTCGCGCAAGCCGCGCTAGCTCACACCTTCCGCAAGGGGCCGCACCCGGCAAGGCGGGGTGTCTATTTTGCAAGTAGAATCGCTCTCCAGCCCTTGCCAGTCGGGTGCATATTGCTATAGATACAGGAGCATTTCTGCTTTTGCAGTCGCGTAACTCTTGCAGAATGGCGCCCCTGCTGTTATTGCCTACCCGCCTAATGAACTCACCATGAACATCACGGTCAACGAAGAACTGCTTGCCTACATCGATCCGCTAACCCCTGAAGAACACGAATCCCTGGAGCGCAGCCTGCTCGCCGAAGGCTGCCGCGATGCCCTGGTGCTGTGGGGCGAGGTGCTGGTGGACGGGCATAACCGCTATGGCATTTGCAGCAAGCACGGCATTCCCTTCAATACCGTGCAGAACAGCCTGTTCAAGACCATTGACGACGTCCACCTGTGGATGATCGAGCAGCACCTGGGCCGCCGCAGCGTGTCGGATTTCCAGCGCGGCGTGCTGGCCTTGCGCAAGAAGGATATTCTGGCCGCCCGTGAACAGGCCGCGCCGGATGTGGCACCGGCGCCTCACGACGGATCGCCCCCCTGGGACGAGGCCGACCCCGGCGACGCCTCGACGGCCTCAGTGCCCGTGACGGCGGTGGCGGCCGAGCCGGTGCTGACCCGTGAAGCGCTGGCCAAGGCGGCGCGCATCAGCAGCAACACCATCAGCCAGATTGAAAAAATCCAGAAGTCGGCCGCGCCCGAGCTGGTGGCGGCGGTGAAGTCGGGCACGATTTCCATCAACGCCGCGGCCACCGTCGCCACGCTGCCGGTGGAAGAACAAGTGGCGGCCGTCGCCGGTGGTAAAAAAGAACTTCAGCAGGCCGCACGGCAAGTACGCGCCGCCAAGGCCGTGGCACGCACCGAGCCCGACACGCCCGAGGGCGTGATCGCCCGGCTCAAGCAAACCATTGCCGAACTCAGCGCGGAGAACGCGGCGCTCAAGGCCAAGCTGGCTGAGCTGACTTCCTGATTGGGCTGGGGCTGAACGCTGTGGTCGGTTTACAGCCATGTTGTCGGGCTGGTGGTTGAAGGGCCACCATAAAACGGGCCGCCATGATCGGCCTCCAACGCTGCGGCTATCGCCAAAGTACGACGGATGCATTGAACAAAGGTGGGTGGCGCTGTTGTGCGGATGTGCCCGGGCTCAATGCTAATTTCTTGAATGTCTGTAATGCCGCGCTGAACCGGTCGTTGACATTGGCGATTTCCCCTGTCGGATTCGGCCAGGAGCGGAACTTGAACGATGACCGCTTTGAGGGTGCAATTCAACGCTTCATCGGCTAAGGTCAACCTGCCGGGCCAAATCGCGGGCACAGTCAATGAACAATGACGCGACTGGGCTTAGGGTGCGGTCTTTCAGCGTAACGATGGATGTTGCAATCTCCCATCGCGGCAACACGATGGACAGCACCTTGATCGGCAGATGAGCCACGCCGAAGGCGAGAAGGGAGTCCGGCATGACCGTTACGAAACGCGCGGTCGCCAGCAGGCTCAAGCGTGAGTTTAGGGAACCAGTCAACACCCTGCTGTGCGGCAGCTCGGCGCCTATCGCTTGAAAGGCTTGAACCATTGGTGACGCGGGCTCGGCCTCGCTTTGGGAGAGCACCCATGGTTCCTGCGCCAGGTCAGCGAGCGTGACCTTGCGTCGCCTGGCCCATGGGCTGTTGCTGCCCACCACCACCTTCAGGCGCTCGTGCCACAGCGGTTCGACGTTGAAGTCGGCCGGGGGCGTGGCGGCGTAGGGGCGAACAATGACGAGCTCGCCGATGCGTTCGCGAAGAAAGTGGTCGTGCAGCGCCGGCGTGTAAGCGGACTCCATTCGGAACGAAATTCGCGGATAGCGCCTCGTCAGGCGATCGATCGCCGCCGACACCAGGCCGGCAGCCACCGTTTCCGAGCAGCCCAGGCGCAGTTCACCCGCGCCGGGGTCCGCGAGGAACTCGATTTCCCTTGCGCTCTGCTCGAGTTCGTCGAAGATGGCCACCCCGCGCCGCATCACGGCCCGGCCGTAGAGCGTCGGGGTCACACCTTGGGGGCTTCGATCGAACAGCGGCACGCCAAGCGCGGCTTCGAGGTCGGCGATCGCCTTGGACACGGCGGGCTGCGACATGTGCAGCAGTTCAGCCGCCTTGCGCATGCTGCCCTCACGCGCCACGACCATCAGCGCATCCAGGTCGCGCAGCTTCAACCGTCGTTTCAGTTTCTCCGCCAGACGCATGCCGCCCCCTATTCAGAATGCTGTTCACGCTATCCGAAAATCGAACTTGTCGATTATCACGCCAAGGTCTACGCTGTGATCAACGTGCTGCCCGGTTGGCGCACGGGACAACCTGGAGGACAACACCATGGATGCCAGCAATTCGCGCCGCGGTTTCATGCTTCGCACGATCGGCGCCGCTTTCGTTGCCTCGGTTGGTTCGCCCCTGGGGGCGCTGGCACAGGGCAAGCCGGAACTGGTGAAGATCCTCTGCGGCTACCCCGCCGGCGGGTCCGTCGACGTGGTGTCAAGAAAACTGGCGGAACGCCTGGCTGGAAGCTACGGCAAAGCCTCGCTGGTGGACAACCGTCCGGGCGCCGCCGGCAGGCTGGCGGTAGAGACCTTGAAGACGTCGCCCGCCGATGGGTCGGTGCTGCTCGTGACGCCGGGCTCGATCGTCACCATGTACCCCCACATCTACAAGCAACTGTCGTACGACGTGTTCCACGACCTGGAGCCCGTATCGGTCGTGGCCCAGACCGCTTTCGCCCTCGCAGTGGGCCCCGCGGTGCCGCAAAGTGTGCGCACGTTGAGTGAGTTTCTCGGCTGGTGCCGGGCGAATCCCGGGTCGGCAAGCTGCGGCAACCCCGGTGCCGGGTCGCTCCCGCACTTCATGGCGCTGCTGCTGGCGCGCGAATCGGGGCTGACGCTGATCCATGTTCCGTACCGGGGCGGACAGCAAGCGATGCTCGCGCTGGCAGGTGGGCAGGTGGCGTCGGCGCTCGCCACCGAAAGTTCGGTGCTCGCGCTGGTCCAGGCGGGCAGGCTGAGGGCTTTGGCCACGTCCGGCGCCGAACGCTCGGCGTTCCTGCCGGACGTGCCGACCTTCAGCGAACAAGGGTATAAGCCGCTCGCGCAGCGGGAGTGGTTCGGGGCCTTCATGCCAAGGAATACGCCCACGCAGCAGGTGGCTGCCGCTGCAGAGGCCCTTGGCGCGGCGCTCAAGGAACCTGACACGCAGGAGGCCTGGCGGAAACTGGGGCTCAGTGCGGAGAGCTCGACGCCTGTCCAATTGCAGCGCGCCTTGCGCACAGAGTTCGATTTCTGGGGACCCATCATCCGCGCCAGCGGCTTCACGCCCGAGGCGTGAGCCGCGGCTCCCGGATTCCTCCCTCGAGGTTTGTTCGACACCTGCCTCCATTCAGGGGCATCACGTCATTGGTGTGTCGCGCGGGCAGGTGTCGAACAAACCTAAACGTTGGCTGCCCGTTGATCGGAAACCTTGAATGACCAGAGTCAGTTTTTTGTGGCCGAACGACGCCAATCCCTTGATGGACAGCATTGCAGTGCGAAACCGGACTTTCAGTCTTCGGTCGGAGAAGTGCAACTGTGGGCCAGGCGCATAGGTGATCGGGCGGCTACGCTGCGCCCGCTCCACGCCCCGCCTGTGCCAACGCCAGGGCCAGTCTTGCCCCCACCTCGGCGTTGTGTTTCACGAGCGCGATGTTGGTCGCCAGGCTGCGTCCACCCGTCAGCGCCTTGATGCGGGCCAGCAGGAAAGGCGTCACGGCCTTGCCGGTGACTCCTTGCGCCTTGGCCTCGGCGAGCGCCTGCTGAGTCAGCGCGTCGATCTCCTCGCACGCCATCGCTGCCGCTTGCGGCACTGGCGTGCTCAGGACCACGCCGCCCGCGAGGCCCAAGTCCCACTTGGTGCGGATGAAGCGTGCCTGCGCCGCCGCGTCGTCCAGCCTGAAGTCCGCGCGAAAGCCACTGTCGCGCGTGTAGAACGCGGCGAAGTTGTCCTGCTCGCAACTGAGCACCGGCACGCCGTGCGTTTCCAGGTATTCCAGTGTGAGCGCTATGTCCAGGATCGACTTTGCACCGGCACAGACCACCGCTACCGAGGTCTTCGCCAGTTCCTGCAGGTCAGCCGAGATGTCAAAGGTCTCCTGCGCGCCGCGGTGCACGCCGCCAATGCCGCCGGTGACGAAGACCTCGATGCCGGCCAGCGCGGCACAGATCATCGTGCCGGCCACTGTGGTGGCGCCGAGTCCGCCGCCGGCCAGCACGGCCGGCAGGTCGCGGCGGCTGACCTTGTAGACCTGGTCCGAGCGGCCTAGTAGCTCCAGCTCGTCATCTGAAAGGCCGATGCGGATTCGCCCGCCCATCAGCGCGATGATGGCGGGCTCGGCCCCCAGGTCGCGGATGATGGCCTCCACTTCGCGCGCGGTGCGAACGTTCTCCGGGTAGGGCATGCCATGAGCGATGATGGTTGATTCCAGCGCCACGAGCGGGCGGCCGGCGGCCTGTGCAGCGGCCACGGGCGCGCTGCGGATCAACCAGGAGTGGGCAAGGTCGGCAACCATGGCTATGCTTTCAACGGTGTGGTTCACCTAAGTGTGCAGCAAAAGGCGGGTCTATGGTTTGCTGTGCAAGCGCGGGACGCCGTTCAAGGCGCCAATGGTGCAGCGAGCGCGCTCAACTTCGGGAGCCGGCTCGCGCTAAAAGCCAACCGTCGGCCCCGTCTTGCGGCGCCAACCCTAAGCCACTGCCGACGAGCCTGCGCGCTCTTGCGAGAACAAGCGCAGCGCGAATCGCCCGGCGCCGGTGTCCCGCAGGAGCAGGGCCTCCTCGCGCATCGCAGCGGGCACTTCCTCGAGCGCGGGGTAGGCTGCGCGGCAGCCTGCGGGAAACAGCACAGGTGCGGCGAGCGCTGCAAATGTCAGGTCTGCGGCAGTGAAGCGTTCGCCGACCAGAAACGGGCGCCCGTCGTTCAGCCATTCGTCGACTTCCTGGAAGATACCGTGCACGCGCTCGATGGAGCGACGTGCACTCTCCGGCGTGATCCTGAGCGCCGCACGGACGATGCGGAGCACGATCGGCATGCCGACCGGCAGCAAGCCCGCCTCGAACCACGGTACGCCGCGCGTCATCACTTGACGAAGCAGGCGACTTTCCGGCAGTAACTGAGCATAGGCCCAGCGCCTCGTGTGCGGGCCGAGCTCGTCGTCGAAGCGCTCCTCGAGTGCTTCGACCGCACATCGCAGTGCGGAATCGCGCGGGTACAGCAGGTCGCCGCCGCAGACGGCATCCGCGTGCACCAGGATGTCGGTGGAGTCAACGAAACGACTGGCTCCATGCACCAGCACCGGCACGCTGCGACCGCCGTTGCGGGTCGTTGCAAACCGGTGTAGGAGAGGTGCGTGCGGCTCTTCGCGATACGGCAGCGAGAGCCAGTCGAGTGCCCACCGCGCCTTCTCGCTGTAGTGGCTGTGCGGCATCGTTATCAGGACGGGGAGAGTGGCGCTGCTGTGGGTCATCGGGATGAGCCTCGGTCGTCGCTGCCTTGCGCGTAGGTTCGAGAGCCAGTATGCCACTCGGAAGTCGGGGCAACAGGTGGACTGGATCGAACCAATTGCTGACGGGGACGCTGCCCAAGGTGAGAACGGAGATGAGTCAGCAGGTTTTGGTCTGCAACAGCAAGCGAGCGATCAGGCTCCTCGGTACGCAAAAACGGATTCGGGCAGTCGGTGTCTAGGGCGCAGGTGCCTAGGCCAGCTCATGACAGAACGATTCGGCGGGTCAAGCTCGCAGAGCGCCGGCGTCGTGCACGGCGCGCCATCGCGTACTCACTCAGCGTCCGCTATTTGTGGTGACCGAGCGTCGCTGAATGGCCGCCTTGGGCCCCTTGCCGATGCGGCAAAGCGGTCGCTCAAATGAGCGCCACAGGTTTAGCGAGGCGCCCCTGTTGCAGCCATCAGGCTCATGCCAAGCGCATTGCCCGCTTTGTCCTTGACCGAGGAGATCGCTTTGAATGCCGAGGCTTGCACCCGATCCGGAAGTCGCACAAAGTTGTTGGCCTGGACCAGCGCGTCGCCATTGACAAAGGCCCAAACGAAGAACTTGAGCACGCGCAGCGCTTGCTCAGGCTGATCTGCAATTTTGGGCACAACAACGAAGGTGCCCATTGTGATCGGCCAAGAGCCTTTGCCGGCCTGGTTGGTGAGGGTGCCTGTAAACAATCCCTTGCTGACCCATTCGCTACCGGTAAGAGCACTGCGAAAGGCGAAGATCGACGGCTTTGTGAATTCACCTTCCAGATTCTTCAGCTGGACGGTCACGAGCATGTTGTCTTTGACATAGCCGTAATCCACATAGCCAATCGCGCCCGTGGTTTCCTTGACGGCCTTGACAACCCCATCGCTGCCCTTGACCGCCAAAAAATTGGCCGGCCAATCGAAACTGGTCTTCACGCCATACTTAGACTTCCAGGTCGGGCTCAATTTGGCAAGATAGTCGGCAAAGTTGTAGGTCGTTCCCGATCCGTCGGCACGCACCACGACCTTGATGGGAGCGTCGGGCAGGGTATAGCCGGGATTCAGTTTCACGATCTCGGGTGCGTTCCACTGCGTGATCTCGGCCAGGAAAATACGGGCGAGCACATCGCCCGTCAGGCGCAATTGACCATCGCCCACTTTAGGCAGGTTCACCACCGGGGATATGCCGGTAATCGCAACCGGGAAAATGACGAGTCCATCCTTGGCCAATTCGGCCTCGCTTGGCGAAACGTCAGAGGCCCCGAAATGGGTCTCATGAGCGCGAATCTGTTTCAGGCCGGCGGACGATCCGATGGGCTCATAGGCCAGCCCTACGCCAGTCGCCTTTTGGTACGCCTGCGCCCAGCGCTGATAGATCGGTGCGGCGGCCGAAGAGCCGGAACCGGTGATGGTTTGTGCATTCAAGACGCCGGCCTGCGCGCACAAAAGAAGGGCCGCAAAAACGGCAGACAAGGATTTTTTCATATTTCCAAAAACAATGGTGGAGACATCAACGCTGGTCAGCGGGACAACCGATGAAGTTGACGTGCATCGCGAACTGTGACTGTGCCGCCTATGTCGACGACACGATCGCTCAACCGGTAATTGTGGCATGGGATGACAATCAAGCCCGGTTTTGCACACCTTGCGGCTCAACGCTTCGGTCCTCAGGGAGCAGGATGAGAACTCTCAATGGCCGCGTTCGCGGCGCCCCACAGACAGGGGCTCCAAGTGGAGACCGTGGATGCCGAGAACGGCGGCATTGACGGATATCAAACCGGACCGTCCGTGAAGAAGGGTCCTGGCCGTTGGCGACCGGACGATATTCCACCGCCACAGGCCGGTATCAGTCTCAATCCACCACATACTGAACAGGCGTTCTGCGCGGCCCGCGCAGTGCAGCAAAACTGTAATTCAGGTCACATTACCTGTTTGAGCATGTGATCCAGACCAGACCATGGTCAAATCCCGGAAAATTGATAGGAATTCGCGTCAATTGAAAAACGATACCCATGAACGAAGCGATTCAATTTCCTCCTCTGCCCGACCGTCTATCCATTGACCCGGGAAGTCCCTATCACGTCGCTTCTGTGTTCGAACATAACGTTGGTTTTCGATTCCGCTGATGATCAATTTGAAGGGCAAGGTCGAAGCGCTTTATCGATAAGTGACTTCCATTCGCCATGGCCTGAATGAGAGATGAAAAAATTCATGTCACATCTTCACAGGGAGGGTTTCCATGAATACTGACCCCCACCAAGCCGAAGGGCTGGTCCTTCAGGGACTGGAGCCGATTGTCACGGGCGCGCTGCATCGTTTTCGCGCACTGCTTCCGGGTGACGTTCAGCTGGCCGTGGAATTGTTCTGCGAGGATCCTCGCGTGCGCGCCGATGCCGATCAGCTGGGGCATGCATTGCTGAGTGTTTTCATCATTGCGTGGCAATCCATGGTGGGCGTTGCCAAGCATGTGGTGGTGTCATTCAGCGAAGTCCTGCTTGACGACAGCGGGCTCAACCCCGATGCAGGCAAATTGCAGGGCGGACTCCCGCCCAAGCGCTACGGATGGCTGTCTGTCAGCAACAGCAGCCGGGAGGAACCCGGTGCCTTCCATGAACTGCTCCCTGCGCCGACCCTGATGGATGACAAGCCCGCCAGTGCGCGACGGCTGCATCTGGTCGAAGTACGCGACATCATTGCGAAGCACCAGGGCATGATCTCCGTGCTGGCTGAACCAGGTCGGGGAACTGCTTTTGAAATTTACCTTCCCACCGTGCTATCGATGGAAACCCCGGCCGTCAGCCTGGCGGGCGCCGATATCAAGCACATCGTCTATGTCGACGACTACGAAGCCATGCGGGAGCTCATCAGCGAGACGCTGCCCGATGCCGGCTTTCGCGTGACCTGTTATGAAAGCGGAAAAGCCGCCCTGGCGGCCATTCAGGCCGATCCTTCCGGATGCGATGCGTTGATCACCGACTACCGGCTGCAAGGCTATTCAGGCATCGAACTGCTCATTCAAATAAAGCGGATATGCCCAGACCTGCCGGTCATCATCATTTCGGGCTACGTGGACGAAGCGCTCAGAGCCAAGGCCCATGAGCATGGGGCCTTGCTGGTCATCAGCAAGTCCCGCGACGTCAGCGAACTCTACATCGCGCTACGCAAGCTACTTTCGCGCAAGCCAAATCGGGGGCGATAGTTGATAGTTGTCAGCAACTCGCTCCATCTGAATGGCGGCTTACAGTTGCGGATCCAACCGGTCGATGCAACGGCTTAATCGGTAAGCGTATACAAGGGAATGTCCTTGGCCGCCGCCAGCTTGTCGAGCTGCCGGCGTGTTTGCGTGAGCAAGAAGGCGGCGATGGCCTGGTGCGTGGCCGGCGCAAACATCGCCTTCATGCCGCCAGCAATCTCTATGCCTGCCGCTGCGCACAGGCTGGCCGCGAAATGCGGCTCCAGCGCGGCCACCGCCACGCGGCCGTCCTTGCAGGGGTAGACGCGGTAGCCGGCATGCGCACCGCCCACCGAGCCGCCCGGCAGCGTCAAGCCCCATTGGCGGGGCAGGGCCAGATAGGCGGCCGCATCAGACAGGGCAATCTCCATGAACACGCCCTTGCCCTTGAGTCGCTGGTTCAGCGTCGCCTGCAACACCGCTTCGCTGACCATCAGCGAGCCGCCCATGTCGGCATACAAGGTGGGTGGCAGCTCCAGCCCGGTCACCAGGCCGTTGTCGGCGAGATAGGTGAGGTCGTGGCCGGGCTCTTCGGCGCGTGCGCCCGGTGCGCCGACGATGGCGATTTGCGACAGGGCAGGGTAGAGGCGATGCAGTTTTTTCCAGTTCAGACCCAGCTTTTCAATCGCCGAGGGGCGAAACGAGGTGAGCAGCACATCGGTCTTTGCCAGTTCGCGGTGCAGTGCCTTCTGCCCGGCGTGCGTCTTCAGGTCTGCCGTCAGCGGTTTCACACCCTCGTGCAAATCGGCGTAGGCGCGCTGGTTGTAGTGGCCCATGGGATCGCCCGAGGGCGGCTCCAGTTTGATGCAACGGGCGCCCATCTGGCGGCAACGCATCAGCGCGGCCGGGCCGGGCAGGTTGAGCGCCAAGCTGAGGATGCGGACGCCTTTCAGGGCTTGCGGTAGTTTGGCAGTGGCAGGTGTCATTTGCTATTGAATTAGTAGCTGCTTGCGCCCGATGCACAAGGGCTGGAGTGCAAAATGGCTCACAATTTACCGCAAAACACGGCCCCGCCATGAAAAACGGGCGACAGCGTCGCACGCAGGTACCTGGCCCGCAACAGGCCAGGCGCTGGTTTACTCGCCGAAATTGAGCGGCAGGCCGACGTAGTTCTCCGCCACCGAGCGCGAGCCGGCCTCGGAGTTGATGAGGTAGTCGAGTTCGGCTTCCTGCAGCTTCTGGCCTATCTCGCCGTTCTCGGGGAAGCGGTGCATCAGGCCGGTGAACCACCACGAGAAGCGCTCGGCGCGCCAGACGCGGCGCAGGCAGCGCTCGGAGTAATGGGCTATGCCGGCTTCGCTCTTCTCCCGGTAGTACTCGATGAAGGCGCTGGAGAGGTATTTCACGTCGGTGGCCGCCAGGTTAAGCCCCTTGGCGCCGGTGGGCGGCACGATATGGGCGGCGTCGCCGGCCAGGAACATGCGGCCAAAGCGCATCGGCTCGGTGACAAAGCTGCGCAGCGGGGCGATGCTTTTCTCGATCGACGGGCCGGTGACCAGGTGTGCGCGGGCTTCGGGGTCCAGGCGCAGGCGCAATTCCTGCCAGAAGGCCTCGTCGGACCAGTCTTGCACCTTGTCGGTCAATGGCACCTGCAGGTAGTAGCGGCTGCGCGTGTGGCTGCGCTGCGAGCACAGGGCAAAGCCGCGCGGGCTGTTGGCGTAGATCAGTTCATGGTGAACCGGCGGGGTTTCGGACAGCACGCCCAGCCAGCCGAAGGGGTAAACCTTTTCGTATTCGCGGATCGCGCTGTGCGGCACGCTGGCGCGGCAGACGCCGTGAAAACCGTCGCAGCCGGCGATGAAGTCGCACTCGATTTCATGGACTTCCTTGCCGTTGAGGCCGTCTTTTTCGTAGCGCACGCGGGGTTTGGCGCTGTCGTAGTCGTGCACCGTCACGTTGCCGGCCTCGTAAATGGTGGTGAGGCCCGCGGCCTGGCGCGCCTCCATCAGGTCGCGCGTGAGTTCGGTCTGGCCGTAAACCATGACATGCTTGCCGCCGGTGAGCTCGTTCATGTCGATGCGGTGGCGCTGGCCCTTGAAGAGCATGTCGAAGCCGCCGTGGATCAGTCCTTCCTTGTGCATGCGCTGGCCGACGCCGACCTCGTCCATGAGGTCGATGCTGACCTGCTCCAGAATGCCGGCACGGATGCGGCCCAGCACGTAGTCGCCGGTATGGCGTTCGAGGATGATGGCGTCGATGCCGGCCTTGTAAAGCAGCTGGCCGAGCAGCAGGCCGGCTGGGCCTGCACCGATGATGGCAACCTGGGTACGCATGTTTTGTCTCCTGATGAATGCTGCTTGCAAGCTTAGGCCGCGTGCGGCCGATTTGCCAGCGATGGGCGGTGCGAATGTGCGATGATCGGTCTTCTTGCTCGATGATCGCGCAGCCCTTCTTTCACGCTACACGCTTGCAGACCAACCATGACCATAGCCCGCGCCGATTTCATTGAAGGCATGGCCAAGGGCATGGCCGTGCTGGAGAGCTTTGACACCGAACGCCAGCGCCTCAATGCCACGCTGGCGGCGCAGCGCTCGGGCATGACGCGGGCGGCGGCGCGCCGCCACCTGCTGACGCTGGCGCATCTGGGCTACCTGGAAACCGATGGCAGCTACTTCTGGCTGTCGCCCAAGGTGCTGCGCTTTTCGGGCAGCTATCTCGCCTCGGCGCGCCTGCCCAGGGTCTTGCAGCCCACGCTCAACCGCCTGGCGGCGCAAACCCAGGAGTCGTTTTCCGCCGTGGTGCTGGACAGCGCCGAGGTGGTGATCGTGGCGCGCAGCGGCCAGATTCGCCTGCTGGCCTACGGCCTGCACCTGGGCGCACGCCTGCCGGCGCACGCCACCTCCACCGGGCGGGTGTTGCTGGCCTCGCTGAGCCGGCCCGAACTGAACGCCTGGCTCAAGGAGGTGACCCTGCGGCGCCTGACACCGCATACCGTGGTGGAGCCCAAGGCCTTTCGCAGCCTGCTGGCGCAGGTGCGCCGTGACGACTACTGCGTGGCCAGCGAGGAGCATGAGCTGGGCGTGCACGCGCTGGCCGTGCCGCTGCGCAACATGCAAGGGCGGACGGTGGCGGCGCTCAATGTGGTGGCCTCGCCCGCACGGCTGGCGCCGGCCGTCATGCAGCGCGATTTGCTGCCTTTGCTGCTGGATGCGGCGCGCGAACTGCGGCCACTGCTTTAGGTTTGCGCGAAACGGCGCCTGTTTCTGTCGCCGAGTGCATCAGTGCGTGGGGTAAACTGTGAATTTATACAGCATTCGCTGTTTCTACCCCCATTTTCATGCTCCCTGACGAGATTGCCCGGCTGGCGCTTGAGGCCTTTGACCACGCGGTGGACGCCTCCGGCAGCTTTCGCGACCGGCCCGGCCAGCGGCTCATGGCCGAAAAGGTGGCGCAGACCTTTAGCCTGGCCACATTAGGCCGCCCCGAGGAGGACGGCGATGAGCCGGTGCGCGCCATTGCGGTGATCCAGGCCGGCACCGGTGTGGGCAAGTCCCTCGCGTACTGCGCGCCTGCCATCGCGGCGGCACTGGCGCGCAACACGCGTGTGCTGATTTCCACCGCCACTGTGGCGCTGCAGGAGCAACTGGTGAACAAGGACTTGCCGGCGCTGGCCGCCATCCTGCCGCAGCCCTTCAAATTCGGGCTGGCCAAGGGGCGCGGGCGTTATGTCTGCAAGCTCAAGCTGTCGCGCCATGCGGGCACGGCGGGGGAGGCGGATGAGGACGACCTGTTTGCCGACGAGCTGGCCGCGGCGGCGCCGCAGCATGTGACGGAAGCCCGCACCACCTTTTACGCGGCGCTGGTGCGCGAGCTCTCCAGCGGCGCCTGGGATGGCGATCGCGACAACCTGGCCCAGCCGCCCGAGTCCGACTTCTGGTCGGCGGTGGCGGCCGAGTCCAGCTCCTGCACCGGCAAGCATTGCCCGGTGTACAGCAACTGCACCTATTACGAAAAGCGCAAGGAACTGGTGGGTGCGCAGGTGATTGTGGCCAACCATGACCTGCTGATGTCTTCCCTGGGCTCGCGGCTGCTGCCCGAGCTCGACAACTGCCTGCTGGTGCTCGATGAGGGGCATCACCTGCCGGCCGTGGCGCTGGACCAGTTTGCGGCGTCCATGGACCTGAGCCGCACCACCTGGCTGGACACGCTGGCCAGCCGCGCGCGTCGCATTGGCGGGCTGATGACCGTGTCCGAGGCGGCCGACGTGCCGCGCTTTGGCGCGCAGCTGCGCCAGAGCCTGCTGGACATCAGCCGCCTGGTGATGGACCTGCACGGCCAGGCCTTCAAGGAGGCGCGGGGCGCGCAGGGGCCGGTGCGGGTTCGCCTGCCGCGCGGTGGCCTGCCGCCGGCGCTGGATGAGCCGCTGCGCATGGTCAGCGTGATGGCCGAAAGCTTTCTGGCGGTGCTCAACACGATTGCCAAGGCGCTGCGCACCGCGATGCGCGACCAGCCCGACGAGGCGCGCCGGCTCTCCACCCTGTATGCCCAGCTGGGCATGCTGTCGCCGCGCCTCGAGCAGGTGCAGGCTGCCACCCAGCTGCTGCTGCGCGAGGCGGAGGACGGGCAGGACAGCGTGCCCGTGGCCAAGTGGTTCACCTTTGAGATGGGCGAAGGCGGGCTGGACAGCGGCCTGGTGATCATCAAGGCGCATGCCAGCCCCATCCTGCCGGGCAGCACGCTGCGCAACAACTTCTGGTCGCGGGTGCGCTCGGCGGTGGTGACCTCCGCCACCCTCACGAGCTGCGGGCAGTTTGACTTTTACCTGCGCGAGTCCGGCCTGCAGAGCGACCCGGCGGTGAGCACGCTGGAAGTGGCGAGCCCGTTTGACTACGCGCGCCAGGGGCGCTTCGTCACGGTGGAAACCCAGGCCGACCCCAAGCAGACCGAGGCCTTCACGGCCGAAATGGTGCGGGCGCTGCTGGGGGATGTGGCCGGGGTGGAACACGGCGCCTTGTGCCTGTTTACCTCACGCGAGCAGATGCGCCAGGCCGTGGAGGCGCTGGATGAGGCACTGCGCGGCCGGGTGCTGGTGCAGGGCGAGTTGCCGCGCACCCTGCTGCTCAAGCGCCACCGCGAGCGCGTGGAGGCGGGTGGTGCTTCGGTGATTTTCGGCATGCAGTCCTTTGGCGAAGGGCTGGACTTGCCGGGGCAGCTTTGCGAAACCGTGTTCATCGCCAAACTGCCGTTTGCACCGCCCGACGACCCGGTGGGCGAGGCACGCGCCGAGTGGCTGCGCTCCGTGGGGCGTGATCCGTTCAGCGAGCTGGTGGTGCCGGCGACGGCCATCCGGCTGGCGCAGTGGGCGGGGCGGGCCATACGCACGGAAACCGACCGGGCCTTTGTCTACTGCTACGACCGCCGGCTGGTGAACACGAGCTATGGCCGTCGTCTGCTGCAGGGGCTGCCGCCCTTTGTGCAGCAGCGCCGCAGCGCCGCGGGTGTGGTCACGGCGGGGTAGTTTTGACCATGCGGCTGTGCCGCTGGCTTGAGGCCGGACGCGAGACCGGAGGCCCGAACGCCGAATGCGCCACCTCGGGGGTTGCAAGGGCCGCTCAATGGCCCAGGATTTTGGAGAGAAAGTCCCGGCTGCGCTCGTTTTGTGGGTGGTTGAAAAAGTCGTTCGGGTTGTTTTGCTCGAGGATCTGGCCCTGGTCCATGAAGATCACGCGGTCGGCGACGGCCTTGGCAAAACCCATTTCATGGGTGACACACACCATGGTGATGCCCTGGCCGGCCATTTCCACAATGACGTCCAGCACCTCCTTGATCATTTCGGGATCCAGCGCCGAGGTCGGCTCGTCAAACAGCATGATCTTGGGGGTCAGGCACAGCGCACGCGCAATCGCAACGCGTTGCTGCTGGCCCCCTGAAAGCTGCAAGGGGTATTTGTCAGCCTGCTCGGCAATCCGGACCCGCTCCAGCTGGAGCAAGGCTTTCTCGGTGGCCTCTTTTTTGGGCAACTTGCCCACCCACATCGGCGAGAGGGTCAGGTTCTCCAGCACCGTCAGGTGGGGGAACAGGTTGAACTGCTGGAACACCATGCCCACTTTTTTGCGAACCTGGTCAATCGCCTTGACGTCGTCCATCAGTTCCACGCCATCGACCACCAGGCGGCCCTGCTGGTGCTCTTCGAGCCGGTTGATGCAGCGTATCAGCGTGGACTTGCCCGAGCCGGATGGGCCGCACACCACGATGCGCTCGCCTTGAGCCACTTGCAGGTCGATATCGCGCAACACATGGAAGTTGTTGCCGTACCACTTGTTGACTTTTTCGAAGGTGATGATGGGTTCAGTCATGGGAGGTATGGGGTTGGTGGCTGGCCTGGAGGCGCTTAGCGCTGCTTGCTCTTGTTGACCTGCTTTTCGACCCACTGGCTGTAGCGCGACATCGAGAAGCAGAAAATAAAATAAATCAGTGCAATGAAAAGATAGCCCTGCAGCTTGAACGGCTTCCAGTCGGCATCGGCATTGATGCCCATGTCCAGCGCACCGGTGAGTTCGTAGAGGCTGACGATGCTCACCAAAGAGGTGTCCTTGAAAATGGAAATGAAGCTGTTCACGATGTTGGGAACCACCATGGCCAGCGCTTGCGGCAACACAATCTTGCGCTGGGTCTGCCAGTACGACAGCCCGATGGTGGCTGCGGCCTCGATCTGGCCCTTGGGGATGGCCTGCAGGCCACCGCGTATGACTTCGGCCAGGTAGGCCGCGGAAAACAGGGTAATGCCCACCAGCACGCGGACCAGCACATTGATCGTCAGCCCCTCGGGCATGAACAAGGGGAACATGAACGACGCCATGAACAGCACCGAAATCAGCGGCACGCCACGGATCAGCTCCACATAAATCGTGCAAAACACGCGGATCGCCGGCAGGTCGGAACGCCGCCCCAGCGCCACCACCAGGGCGATAGGAAATGCCATCACGATGGACAGTGCCGACAGCAAAATGGTCAGCGGCAGGCCGCCCCAGCGATCGGTTTCGACCTTGCTCAGGCCCAGCGTGTTGCCATACATCAGGACAAAAAAGACCACCAGTACCGCAATCCACAGCCCGGCCAGCCAGGGTTTCCAGAAGGACCGCATGCAGCTGGCGACCAGCATGGCCAGCATCAGCAGCGTGGCCACCAGGGGGCGCCATTGCTGCTCGAAGGGGTAGCGGCCAAAAATGATGACCCGGTATTTTTCGGCGATCACGCCCCAGCAGGCGCCCGTCCCTTCGGCCGCGCGGCAGGTCTTGACATCCGGAATCCAGACCGCGCTGAACAGGGACCAGTTCAGAAGCTGGGGTATCAGCCACAGCAGCAGCCCGCCCAGCATGAGGGTGGCGGCACCGGTTTTCCAGTCGCCAAACAGGTTGGGGCGCAACCAGGCCAGCAGGCCACCGGTATTCGTGGGCGCAGGGCGTGGGGGAATGATGTGAAAGGATGGAGCGCTCATGAAGAAGGTTTCCAATCAACGTTCTTTGATGGCGACATGCGCGTTGTACCAATTCATCAGCACCGCCGTGAACAGCGACAGGCTGAGGTAGACCGCCATCAGGATGGCGATGCATTCCACGGCGCGCCCGGTCTGGTTCATGGCGGTGTTGGCAATCGAGACAATATCGGGGTAGCCAATCGCCACGGCCAATGAGGAGTTTTTGGTCAGATTCAAATACTGGTTGGTGAGCGGCGGGACGATCACGCGCAAGGCCTGGGGCAGCATCACCAGGCGGATTTCCAGGCCCCGGTCCAGCCCGAGTGCGGCGGCGGCTTCCCCTTGTCCGGCAGGCACGGAGGCAATGCCGGCACGCACGACCTCGGCAATGAAGGCGGCGGTGTAAATCGTCAGGCCCAGCAGAATGGCCAAAAATTCCGGGGTGAGGGCGCCGCCGTTTTCAACCGAAAAGTCGCCCTTGATCGGCCGGTTCAAGGCGGTTGGCGCACCACCCAGCAGCCAGCCCAGCAGTCCCGCCACCAGCACCATGACCAGGGGAACCCAGAACATGCTGGGGGCCAGTCCAGTGGCTTCAAACCGCTTTTGGGCCCAGCGGCGGTAGAGCCATGCCAGGACAAGGCCTGCGGCCAGGCCCGCCGCAGCCCAGGCCTGGCCGGCCTCCCACACCGGAATCGGAAAGTTCAGGCCGCCTTTGCTCAGAAAGAAGGGGCCGAATTTCAAGGCATCCTGAATCGATGGAAGCATCTCGGTGAGCACCAGGTACCACATCAGCAGTTGCAGCAGCACGGGAATATTGCGGAAACATTCGACGTAGGCCTTGCAGAGTCCGCGAACCAGCGCATTGCGGGAGAAGCGGCCTACGCCGATAAGGGTTCCCAAAACCGTCGAGGCCACGATGCCGGCCACGGCGACGCGCAAGGTGTTGCTGAGGCCGACCAGAAACGCGCGCCAGTAATTTTCTGAGGAGTCGAAGGGGAAAAGACTCTCGCCGATTGAGAAGCCGGCCGACTGGCTCAGAAAGTCGAAACCGCTTTGAATGCCGCGAACCCGCATGTTGTGCAGGGTGTTGGAGACCAGGAACCAGACCGCCAGTCCGATGAGTCCAATGGCGATGACCTGGTAAACCAGGCCCCTGAAGGCTTGGCTCCGCCAGGACCAGGTGGTTTTTTTCGGCGGGCTTTTGGGCGACATGGAAGCCTCCGTAGGGGTGTTCATGACTCAGCGCTGCTAACCCTGAAAGGGCGCTTTGGGCGCTTTGGCGTGCTTTATGGCGGCGGGCCGGTGTCCGTGAGAAACCGCCGCCCATCTAGCAACTTCCAAACCTGCAAGGCGGGCGACGTCACGGTCAACGGCGTTAATGACGTTAATGACGTTAGGGCGTTATCAGCGGATTGGCAAGGCGTACATCAGGCCGCCCTTGTTCCACTGGTTGTTGATCCCGCGCGGCAGGCCCAGTGCCGAGTGCGGTCCGACGTTGCGCTCGAAAATCTCGCCATAGTTGCCGGTGGCCTTGATGGCACGGGCCATCCAGTCCTTGTCCAGACCCAGCAGCTTGCCGGAGTCTTCGCCCGTGCCCAGAATGCGCTTGACGACCGGGTCCTGGCTGCTGTTCTTGAGCTGGTCGACGTTGGCCTGGGTGATCCCGTACTCCTCCGATTCAATCAGCCCGTAGATCACCCATTTGACGATGGCAAACCATTCATCGTCGCCACGGCGCACCATGGGGCCCAGCGGTTCCTTGGAAATCAGATCCGGGAGAATGACGTGATCCGCGGGCGTGGTGGCCACCTTGTTGCGAATCGAGGCCAGGCCCGACGCATCGGTGGTGTAGGAGATGCAGCGGCCGGCAAAGTAGGCGGCGGTGGCCGCTTCTTCTTTTTCAAACACCACGGTCTTGATGTTCAGGTTGTTGCCCTTGGAGTAATCGGTGAGATTCTTCTCGGTGGTGGTGCCTGATTGCACGCATACCGTCTGGTTCTTGAACTGCTTCGCGGATTTGATGTTGCTCTTTTTGGGAACGATGAAGCCCTGGCCGTCGTAGTAGGTGACAACCGTGTCATTCAGACCCAACGAGGCATCGCGGGTGAGCGTGAACGTGGTGTTGCGTGAGAGCACGTCAATCTCGCCCGATTGCAGCGCGGTAAAACGTTGCTGGGCGGTCAATGGGACATATTTCACCTTCTCGCTGTCGCCGAGCACGGCCGCCGCAATCGCGCGGCAGACATCCACATCCAGCCCGGCCCATTTACCGCTGGAGTCGGCGGCCGAAAACCCCGCCAAACCCGTGTGCACACCACACACCACTTGCCCGCGCGACTTGATGCCATCAAGCGTTTTACCAGCCATGGCCGGCGCCGCCGACAGCAGACCAGCGGCGGCAAGCGCCAGAGCGAACCCTTGTTTGGTGAACCTGTTCATGGCTGATGTGTCCTGTTCAAAAAGTTGACTAAGGGATGCCTGAGGCCGATGGGAAGACCATGACTGCAGACAGAAACGATGGTGCGCTTTAAAAAAACAGGGGGATATCGGGGCTGACCCTGACGGGGAACGCTCTCGAGTGGCCTTCAGGCTAGCCATGGAGCGTTGTTCCGGTCTTCGAAAAAGCCCGCGCGCCGGGACAAGTGACCGGCGCAGGCGGAGAAGCCAGGGCCCTAGACGCCCAGGTACTGCTGCAGCAATTGCGGCCGGGCATGCAGCTCTGGGGAGCTGCCTTCAAACACCACTTCGCCCTTCACAAGAATCACGTTGCGGTCGGTGATCTGCGTGACATGCTTCCAGTTCTTGTCGACGATGACGCTGCTGATGCCTGTTTCCCGCACGACCTGGCATATTCGCCAGATGTCGCGCGCAATCAGCGGCGCCAGGCCTTCGGTGGCTTCATCGAGGATGAGCACGTCGGGATTGGTCATGAGGGCGCGGCCAATCGTCAGCATTTGCTGCTCGCCGCCGCTGAGCTGCTGGCCGCCGTGGCCCAGGCGCTCCTTCAGGCGGGGGAAGGTTTCCAGCACACGCTCATAGGTCCAGTCGCGCTGGCCGCGGGTGCCGGCGCGGGCCGCCATCTTGAGGTTTTCCACCACGCTGAGGTTGCCAAAAATGCCGCGCCCTTCGGGCACGTAGGCAATCCCGAGGCGGGCGATTTCATAGGGCGGGCGCCCCATCATGGGCTGGCCGGCAATGTCCACGGAACCCGAGCGCGGCTTGACCAGGCCCATGATGCTTTTGAGCAGCGTGCTTTTGCCCATGCCGTTGCGGCCCATGAGGCCTATGGTCTCGCCGCGCGCCACCCTGAAGTCTATGCCGCGCAGTATGTGGCTGGCGCCGTAGTAGGTGTTGATCGCTTTCGCGTCGATAAGTAGAGTGCTCATAAGGTCCCCAGCCGGCCGCAGCGCCGGGCCGCCCCAAGCAAGGCCAGCCCCCGAGGGGCTGGAGCCTGCGGCTCCAAACCTGCTTGAGCAGGTTTGGACAGGCGACAGAGGCGAAGCGTCTCGCGAGCCGCGGCCTGCAAGGCCTCGCGTAGTACACGAAGTGTTCTCGAAGAGCGGCGTAGCCACAAGCGTGGGGGCCACATCGTCATGCGTGCTCCTCGCCAAGGTAGGCGGCCTGCACGCCCGCATCGGCGCGGATCTGCGCCGGGGTGCCGCTGGCAATGACCTGGCCATTGACCATCACCGTGAGCTGGTCGGCCAGCGTGAAAACCGCGTCCATGTCGTGCTCCACCAGCAGCATGCCATGGTCTTTCTTGATGCTGAGCAGCAGCGCCACCATGCGCTCGGCCTCCGCCACGCCCATGCCGGCCAGCGGCTCATCGAGCAGCAGCACCTGGGGCTGGGTCGCCAAGGTCATGGCGATTTCGAGCTGGCGCTGCTCGCCGTGGCTGATGGCGCCGGCCACGCTGTTTTTCCGGGATTGCAGGCCGGAAAGCTCCAGAGCCCTTTCCGCACGGGCGTTGATAGCTTCCAAATTGGTAGCGCGGCGGAGCCAGCTGGCGGCGTGCGGTTCGCGTGACTGCGCGGCCAGCCGGATGTTCTCCCAGACCGTGAAGGGCAGGAAGATATTGGTTTTCTGGTAGCTGCGCCCCAGGCCCCGGGCCGAGATGCGTGAAGGGCTCCAGCCCGTGACGTCGTGCTGGTCCAGCATGACGGAGCCCGAGGTGGGCGGCAAGTCGCCGGACAGCAGGTTGGTCAGCGTGGATTTGCCCGCGCCATTGGGGCCGATCACCGCGTGGATATGGTCGCGCCAAAGATCGACGGAGACACCCTGGACGGCCGCCAGGCCGCCGAAGCGTTTGGTGAGATTTTTGGCGCTGAGGAGGAGTTCACTCATGCAATGCCTCCTTGCCTTGACCGGATATGCCAAGTCGCCCGGCCAGCCCCAGCAGGCCGCGCGGCGCAAAGGTGACCACCAGCACGATGAACAGGCCCATCCAGAGCTGCCAGTGCTTGCCCAGGTTGACGCTGCCGAGCTGCGGCAGGTCCTTGAACACATGCAGCAAATACTCGAAGGCAAAGGCGCCGACAATCGCGCCGGCGAAATTGCCCATGCCGCCCAGGATCACCATCATGATGGCGTGCGCGCTCATGTGAAAGCCCATCAGCTCGGGGTTGATGTAGCCGGTCTGCGTGCCCCACAGGTAGCCGGCCAGTCCGGCCAGCGCGCCGGCCAGCGTGAAGGCCGAGAGCTTGTAGCCGAAGGTGCCGTAGCCCATGGCGCGCATGCGGTGCTCGTTGACGCGGATGCCGGCCAGCGCCCGGCCAAACGGGCTCCAGAGCAGGCGGCGCAAAAAGGCATAAACCAGCAGCATGGCCCCCAGCGTGAAGTAGTAGAGCGTGAGCTTGCTGTCCAAATCGAAGGGCACCCAGCCGAAGATGCCGGTGCCGGGCTTGAAGTTGATATAAAGCCCGTCGGAGCCGCCCAGCACCTTGTTGTCAAAGAAGAGGTAGAACACCATCTGGGCGAAAGCCATGGTGACCATGATGAAGTAGATGCCGCGGGTGCGCACCACGAAGAAGCCAATGATGAGCGCCGCCAGGCCCGAGGCCAGCACGGCCAGCGGCAGGGTCCACCACAGGCTCACAGCCTCGCCCGCGGGCGTGAGAAAAGCCAGCGCATAGCCGGCCAGGCCGAAGTAGGCGGCATGGCCCAGCGAGACCAGGCCGCTCACGCCCTGCAGCAAATCCAGGCTCATGGCAAAAATCGCCATGATCATCATGCGCGTGACCATCTGCACGTAAAAATCAGTGCCGGCGAAGGGGAAGGCAACGAGCGCGATCAGGCCCAATGCCAGCGCCACCTGCACACCGCGCGGCAGGATTTCGAGATTGGATTTTGTCATGCAGCACCTTGCGTGCGAGAGTGAACAATTTTCCGCCGGGCCGCCCCAAGGAAAATTAGCCCCCTCGGGGGGCAGCGAAGTACACGAAGTGACGAGCGTGGGGGCCAGGTAGTCATTGTTTGAACAAGCCTTCGGGCTTCCAGAGGAGAACGCCGGCCATCAGCATGTAGACCAGCATGCCGGCGACGGAAGGCAGCAGTACCTTGCCGAAGGTGTCAACCAGGCCGACCAGCAGCGCGGCTATCAGCGCGCCGCGCACCGAGCCGATGCCGCCTATGACTACCACTACAAAACACATGATGAGCACCTGCGAACCCATGTTGGGATAGACGCTGGCAATCGGCGCGGCGATCATGCCGGCGACGGCCGCCAGCCCCACGCCCAGGGCAAACACCACCGCGTGGATGCGCTTGATGTTGATGCCCAGCGATTCGGCCATGTCGCGGTTGAAGGCGCCGGCGCGAATCTTCATGCCCAGCCGGGTTCTGGAGATCAGCAGGTAAAGGCCTATGGCCAGCGCGATGCAGACGCCCGACATGAAGAGCCGGTACACCGGGTAGGAGAGGGTTTCGGTGAGAGGAATGGAGGCGCCGAGCGTGTCGGGAATGTTCACGCCGTGCACATCGTCACCCCAGATGATGGAGCGCAGCTCTTCAAAGATATAGATCAGGCCAAAGGTCAGCAGTACCTGGTCCAGGTGATCGCGCTGGTAGAAATGGCGAAACAGCAGCCACTCGAGGGCCCAGCCAAACAGCACGGACAGCAGGGCGCCAAGGATGATGGCCAGGGTCAGGCTGCCAAGCTGCGCGCTGAGCGACCAGGCCAGGTAGGCGCCCAGCATGTAGAAACTGCCATGCGCCAGGTTGACCACGCCCATGATGCCGAAGATCAGCGTCAGGCCGGCGGCCAGCATGAACAGCAAGAGGCCGTACTGCACGCTGTTGAGCAGCTGGATAAGAACGTTGGCGAGATCCATAGGTCGATTTCAGGCATGCCTGCGTGTCAGCAACAAAAGACTGCCCATCAGCGTGAAAAGTCCGCCCGAAACACGGTTGAACCAGCGTACGGCGCGGTTGGAGCGCAGCAGGGGCGCAATGCGCGACACGCCCAGCGCGCAGCAGGTGAGCACCGTGAATTCAAATGCCATGAAGGTGAGGGCGAGGATGGTGAATTGCGGCACGAAAGGCGCTGTCGGGTTCAGGAACTGTGGAAAGAAGGCGGCAAAAAACAGCACCGCCTTGGGGTTGCTGGCGCCGACCAGGAAGCCTCTCAGAAAATGTGACCCCCACGGTCGCTCACTGCGTGTAGCTCCCTGCCCCCCGAGGGGGCCGTTGCTTGCTCGGGGCGGCCCTTCGCTGCGCAGAAGAGTTTGCTCACACGATTGCTCAGGATTGGATTGCAGCACGGCCGCCTCGCTGCGAAATGTCTTGATACCCAGCCAGATCAGGTACGCGGCACCGATGACCTTGGCGACCGTGAAGGCGGTTTCCGATGCGGCCAGCAAGGCGCCCAGGCCCATGGCCGACAGCAGCATGACGCACAGCACCGCGCTGACGCTTCCGGACACGGAGGTCATCGCCTTGCGCGGGCCATGGTTGAGCGCATTCGTCATGCACATCAGCATGGTGGGGCCCGGCGTGAGGATCAGCAGTGCGACTGCGGCGACGTAGAGGAGGTAGGTGGTGAGCGTCATGGTGGTGAAGATAGCATCGATTAAACAGGCCCCCACGGTCGCTCACTGCGTGTAGCTCCCTGCCCCCCGAGGGGGCCGCCCGCCTGCGGCCCGGCAAAGCCGGTTCCGCGGCTCATGCTGGCAGGGAGGGCGTTGCGTTGGCCGGACTCGCCAGGCTCAGGCCATCTTGCAGCCGGCGCCCGAGTCTGCCAAAGCTTTTGCGGCAACGCCGATGACCTTGTTTTCCTTGTTCTCGACCACGCGCAGGTACATGTCCTGCACCGGATTGTGGGCCTTGCTCATGGTCCATTTGCCGCGTGGGCTGTCGATGGTGGCGCCTTCCATGGCCTTGTAGAGCGCAGGCTTGTTGTTCAGGTCGCCCTTGACAGCGTTGGCCCCCTGGATCAGCAGCAGGCCGGTGTCGTAACCCTGTACGGCGTACACGTCGGGCTGGGCCTTGAAGGCCTTGGCGTAATCGAGGCGGAATTTCTTGTTGCGCGGTGTGTCCAGCGAATCGCTGTAATGCATGGTGGTGATGATGCCGTCCGCTGCGGGGCCTGCCGCTTCAAGTACGCCTTCGGTCAGAAAGCCCGAGCCGTAGAGCGGGATCTTGCCCTTGAGGCCGGCGGCTGCGTAATCGCGGATGAACTTGGCGGCACCGCCGCCGGCAAAGAAACAGGCCACGGCGTCGGGCTTCAGTGCGGCGATTTCGGTCAGCAGGGCCTGGAACTCGACGTTGGGGAAGGGCAGGCCGAGTTCCTTGATGATGGTGCCGCCGGCCTTGGTGTAGCTTTCCTTGAAGCCTTCGAAGGCCTCATCACCCGCCGCGTATTTCCAGGTAATCCAGACCGCTTTTTTGTGGCCTTTGGCGACCATGGCCTGGCCCAGCGCGAGTGTGGGCTGTGAGTTGGTGAAGCTGGTGCGGAACACATTGGGCGCGCACAGACTGCGCGTGGCGGCGTGCACGCCGGCGTTGGGGATCAGGCTCAGCACGCCGCTGTCGCGGGCGACTTTCTGGATGCCCATCTGCACACCGGAGTGCACGGTGCCGACCAGCACGTCGACCTTGTCGCGCTGCACCAGCTTGCTGGCGTTTTCAATGCCTTTGGACGGCTCGGATTCGTCATCGACCTTGAAGTATTCAATCTCGCGGCCGCCCAGTTTGCCGCCTTGCTCATTGATGGCCATGCGAAAGCCATTTTCAATCGCCACGCCGAGCTGGGCAAAGGTGCCGGTGTAAGGCAGCATGAAACCCACGCGCACCTTGCCGGACTGCGCACGCACGATTTCGGGCAGCAACAAGCCGGTGGAGGCGGCACCGATCAGGGCAGCACTACGGGTCAGTATCAGGCGGCGGGACGAGGGGCTTGCGCTCATTGAAAACTCCTTGTAGGGGCTGAAGACGTACCAGACGAATACTAAGTGTGCAACGCGCTTTCAGGCCTAGTGTAAAACCCGAGATTGAAGATTAAATTATTTAGAGTTAAAGCAATCTCTGTGCCTGCCAGCGGCCACTTTTGCGCGGATTTCCGCCTGACTTTCATGCCATGAAGAGGGCGACCGAGCCTTTCAGGCTACTGCGGCTGGCGCAGCTTGAAGCGCTGTATCTTGCCGGTGGCCGTCTTGGGCAGCTCGCTGACGAACTCCAGCCAGCGCGGGTATTTGTAGGGTGCCAGCTGCAGCTTCACGTGCGCCTTGAGCTCGTCCATGGTCGCGCTCTGGCCGGCCTTGAGGACCACATAGGCCTTGGGCTTGATCAGTCCGTCGGCGTCGGCCAGGCCAATCACGGCCACTTCCAGCACGGCGGGATGCGTCATCAGGCAGGCCTCGACCTCGAAGGGCGAGACATAGATGCCGCCCACCTTGAGCATGTCGTCGCTGCGCCCGCCGTAGGTGTAGAAGCCGTCGGCATCACGCGTGTACTTGTCGCCGCTCTTGGTCCACTCGCCGGCAAAGGTGGCCTTGGTTTTGGCGCGGTTGTTCCAGTACATGAGCGCGGCGCTCGGGCCCTTGATCTGCAGCTCGCCGATCTCGCCGGCGCCGCATTCCTGGCCCTCGTCGCCGACGATGCGCAACTCGTAGCCCGGCACCGCCTGGCCGGTGGTGCCGTAGCGGACCTGTCCGGGCCGGTTGGAGAGGAAGATGTGCAGCATTTCGGTCGAGCCTATGCCGTCCAGAATTTCGCAGCCGTAGTGCGCCGTCCATTTTTTGCCGATCTCGGCCGGCAGCGCCTCGCCCGCGCTGGTGCATATGCGCAGCCTCAGTTCCGACCTCGCCGGGCGGGCCGGGTCGGCGAGCAGCGCGGCATACAGCGTGGGCACGCCATAAAAAATGGTCGGCTGGTATTTTTTGAGCAGGCCAAACACCTCGGCCGGTGTCGGGCGACCGGGCAGCAGCACGGCCGTGGCGCCCACACTCATGGGAAAGGTCAGTGCATTGCCCAGGCCATAGGCAAAAAACAGCTTGGCCGCGGAAAACACCACGTCGGACTCCTGAATGCCCAGCACCGCGCGGCCATAGAGTTCGGCCGTCTGGATCAGGTGGCTGTGCAGGTGCACCGTGCCCTTGGGCGTGCCGGTCGAGCCGCTGGAGTAGAGCCAGAAGCAGGCATCGTCCGCGCTGGTGGCTGCTATGGTTTTGGTAGCTGATGCTGCCCGTAATAGCTGGGCCAGCGTCGCAAACGATGAGGATTCTTCGGTGCCGGACACTATCACGGTCTTGAGCGAGTCAACCATGCCCAGCAGCGGCTCGAAGGCCGGCAGCAGGGCCTGCGAGACGAGCAGGCCCTGGGCGCGCGAGTCGCGCAGCATGAACTCGAAGTCCTGGCTGGTCAGCAGGGTGTTGGCCGCCACCGGCACCACGCCCGCCAGGATGCAGCCTAAAAAAGCGACCGGCCACTGCGGCGTGTCCAGCATGGCCAGCATGACGCGGCTTTCGGGCGCGAAGCCCTGGGCCCGCAATGCATTGGCAAAGCGGTGGGACTGTTCGGCGAGTTCGCCGTAGCTCAGCTGCTCGCCGCTGAGGGCATCGATAAAGGCGATCTTGCCGGGGCGCTGCGCATTGCGTGCCAGCAGGTCATGGGCGGCGTTGTAGTCGCGGGGGATGTCCACCACGGGCGGGCTCACCGAATGGTCGGCTCGGCTCAGTTGCATGCTTGTCTCCAGAGTTCTTCCGGTTGCTATTATTTATGTAGCTGCTTGTGCCGATGAATAAAGCGCTACGGCATGATTTATTGTTATATTTCAGGCGGTGGCGGTACTGCCATTGAGCGCATGCAGTGCCTCCGTCAGCCACTGGCGGCACCATTCGGTGCCTTCCGTTTCAGGCATGGTGCCGCTGCTTGCATCGTGGCACCAGACCTCGCCTATGCGCTGCGCGCCCAGGTCCTGCAGCCGCTCGTCAAATTTCTTGCCGCCAAAGCAGAAGGTCTGCAGATAGGTGCGGTCGCCCAGGGCGATCACCCCGTAGCGCACATGACCCAAAAACTGCGGCTGCGCGCCCAGGGATTCGTACAGCGCGCGGGCATTGTCGGGAACGTCGCCGGAGCCATAAGTCGAGGTACAGATGAGGTAAAGTGCATCTTCTGCTGCCGCGGCATCAAAGACGCTGATGTCCAGGCCGTCCATCAGCGTGACTTCAATATCACTCACCAGGTCGGCGCAATCCATCTGGATCGCCTGTGCGACGTAGTCGGCGGTGCTGGTCATGGTGCCTACCAGGATTTTGAGCTTCATCAAAAGGCCTCCAAAGAAATATGCAATAAACTGCTTGACGTGGAATTGATGTGAAGTATACTGCAATTAAGTCAAAACGCAACCAGCATGTTGAGAAGGCTCTGGAAGCCGTACTTTTAAAGCAGGTGTCCCTTGGAAATCACGTCTGAACAGGAATCGAAAGCCACGCTGAGCGAGCTGGGTGCCCGGGTTCGTGCCTGGCGCGCCCGCCGCGGCATGACGCGCAAGCAGCTGGCCTCCGACTCGGGTCTGAGCGAGCGTTTCCTGGCCGATGTGGAAACGGGCAAGGGCAATGTATCCATCAACTCGCTGGAGTCGGCGGCCCGCGCGCTGAACATCTCCATTCTTGAGCTGCTGCAGGATGCGCCGCGTCCGGCGTTGGCACGCGTGCAGGGCCTGCTGTCTCGACTCGATGATGCGCAACTGGACCAGGCTTACGCCATGCTGGGTAGCAGCTTCGGCATGAACGAGTCCCTGGGCCGCGAGCAGCGCATTGCGCTGATCGGCCTGCGCGGCGCGGGAAAATCCACCCTGGGCAGCCAGCTGGCGGCCGAGCGCGGCGTGCCTTTCATTGAGCTCGACCGCGAGATTGAACGCGAAGCCGGCACCAGCATGAACGAGATTTTGCTGCTGCACGGGCAGGCCGGTTACAGGCGCTACGAACGGCGCGCGCTGTTCCGCATTGCCGAAGACCACCCGGGCGGCGTGGTGATGACCACGGGTGGCAGCATTGTCAGCGAGCGTGAAACCTTTGACCTGCTGCAAAGCCGTTTTTACTGCGTCTGGCTCAAGGCCAGCCCCGAAGAGCACATGGCCCGCGTGGTGGCCCAGGGCGACATGCGGCCCTTCGACGCAACGCATGGCGCCACCAGCGAGGCGCTGGACGACCTGCGCCGCATCCTGGCCAGCCGCGAAGCCCTGTATGCCCGCGCCGACGCGGTGGTCGACACCGCGGCACGCACCCTCAAACAAAGCCTGAAGGACCTCGACCGCGCGGTTCCCCAGGCCAAATCCCTATCCGAAAAATCGCCCGCCAAGGAGACACCGTGAATGCCATGACAGAGCCGCTTTTGTTCAAACAGGTCATCGCAGGCCAGGAGCGCGAGCTGGTGAGCTTTGCCACCCACCCCAGCAAATACCAGCACTGGGCGCTGAGTGTGGAAGGTGACGTCGCGCGCCTCAAACTCGACATCAATGAGGACGGCGGCATCAAGCCCGGCTATAAGCTCAAACTCAACAGCTACGACCTCGGTGTGGACATCGAGTTGCACGACGCCGTCAACCGCATCCGTTTTGAGCACCCAGCCGTGAAGGTGGTGGTGTTTGAAAGCGGCAAAGAAAAAATCTGGTGCTCGGGCGCCAACATCTACATGCTGGGCCTCTCAACCCACGGCTGGAAGGTGAACTTCTGCAAATTCACCAACGAGACCCGCAACGGCCTGGAAGACTCTTCGCGCCACGATGGCCTCAAGGCGATTGCCGCTGTCACCGGTGCCTGCGCCGGCGGCGGCTACGAGCTGGCACTGGCCTGCGACCGCATCGTGATGGTGGACGACCGCAGCTCGACCGTGAGCCTGCCCGAAGTGCCGCTGCTGGGCGTGCTGCCCGGCACCGGCGGCCTGACCCGTGTGACCGACAAGCGCAAAGTGCGCCGCGACTTGGCCGACATCTTCTGCACCACCTCGGAAGGCGTGCGCGCCGACCGCGCCAGGGACTGGAAGCTGATTGACGCCTATGCCAAGCCGCAGCAGTTCAATGCCTTGCTTGCTACGGAAATTGAAGCGCTTCGCGCCCAGTCCACAAGGGCTGCAGCCTCAAAAGGCATTGAATTGACGCCCTTGAAGGCCTTGATCGACGACACCGGCTACCACTACAGCGTGGTCGATGTGCAGGTGGACCGCGAAAAGCGCATGGCCACTATCACCGTCAAGGCGCCGGCTGCGGTGATCGAGTCGACGCCCGAAACGATTGAAGCGGCTGGCGCCAGCTGGTACCCGCTCAAGCTGCAGCGCGAACTCGACGACGCCGTCCTCAACCTGCGCACCAACGAACTCGAAGTCGGCACCTGGGTCATCAAGACGCAGGGCGATGCCGGCCAGGTCATCCGCATGGATGAGGTGCTGGCCAAACTCAATGACCACTGGCTGGTGAAGGAAACCACGGGCGCCTTGCGCCGCACCCTGGCGCGTCTGGACGTGACCAGCCGCTCGCTGATTGCGCTGCTTGACGCCGGCTCCTGCTTTGCCGGCACCTTCTACGAACTGGCGCTGGCCTGCGACCGCATCTACATGCTGGACCTGCCCGATGCGCCCGACAGCGCCCCCGCGCTGCAACTGAGCGCCGCCAACTTCGGCTGGTTCCCGGCCGTCAACGGCCTGACCCGTTTGCAGACGCGCTTCTGCGAAGACGAAGCGACGATCACCCAGTTGAAGAACCTGGGCGACAGCAAGCTGCGCGCCGACCAGGCGCTGGCCTTGGGCCTGGTCACCCTGACGCCCGACGACATCGACTGGGAAGACGAGATCCGCATCATGCTGGAAGAGCGCGCCAGCCTCTCGCCTGATGCCATGACCGGCATGGAGGCCTCGCTGCGCTTTCCCGGCAAGGAAACCATGGAGACCCGCGTGTTCGGCCGCCTCTCGGCCTGGCAGAACTGGATATTCATTCGACCGAATGCGGTGGGCGAAGACGGTGCGCTGAAATTATTCGGCACCGGCAAAAAGGCCAAATTCGACTGGAAACGCATCTGATTTTCTTCCTCCCTCTCCCTCTGGGAGAGGGCAGGGGTGAGGGCTCCCCGCGTCCGCTTTTGAGGCCGCCGGCCCTCACCCTAACCCTCTCCCAGGGGGAGAGGGGGCAAGACGCCTAGTTATCTGGATTTTCAAGGACCTGATCATGAGCACCATAGACCTGCAAGCCCTCATCCCCAACAACGTCAACCTCGGCGACAACCGCCAGCTCCAGCGCGCGCTGGAGCACTGGCAGCCGGCCTTTTTGAACTGGTGGGACGAGATGGGCCCGAGCGACTTCAAAGCCAAGGAGGTGTACCTGCGCACCGCCGTCGGCGTGGATGCGTCCGGCTGGGCCAGCTACGGCTACACGCCCATGCCCGACTACCGCTGGGGCATCTTCCTGGCCGACAAGGAAGAGGGCCGCAAGATCGGTTTTGGCGACCACATGGGGCAAGACGTCTGGCAGGACGTGCCCGGCGAATACCGCTCCACCTTCCGCCGCCTGATCGTCACGCAGGGCGACACAGAGCCCGCATCGGTGGAGCAGCAGCGCCTGCTGGGCCACACCGCGCCGTCTCTCTATGACCTGCGCAACCTGTTCCAGGTCAACGTCGAGGAAGGCCGCCACCTCTGGGCCATGGTGTATCTGCTGCACGCGCATTTTGGCCGCGACGGCCGCGAAGAGGCCGAGGAGCTGCTGATGCGCCACAGCGGCGACGCCGACAAGCCGCGCATCCTGGGCACCTTCAACGAGCCCATGGACAACTGGCTGAGCTTCTTCATGTTCACCTACTTCACCGACCGCGACGGCAAGTTCCAGCTGAAAAGCTTTGCTGAAAGTGCCTTCGACCCGCTGGCGCGCACCACGCGCTTCATGCTCACCGAGGAAGCCCACCACATGTTCGTCGGCGAGACCGGTGTCGGCCGCGTCATCAAGCGCACGCTGGAAGTGATGAAGGAGCTGGATACCGACGATGTGGCTTCGCTGCGCAATGCCGGTGTGATTGACCTGCCGACCATCCAGAAATTCATGAACTTCTGGTTCACCTCCTCGCTGGACCTGTTTGGCTCCGAGGCCTCCAGCAACGCGGCCAACTACTTCAGCAACGGCATCAAGGGCCGGCCCGATGAAGCCAAGTTTGCCGACCATGTCGAGCTGGAAACCGAAATGAGCATCCAGGTGCCGGACGGCCAGGGCGGCGTGAAGAACGAAACCATTTCCACGCGCAATGGCATGAACGAGATCACGCGCCTGGAGTACGTGAAAGACTGCAACGTGGGCGTGACGCGCTGGAACATGGGTATCAAGCGGGCCGGGGTGGACTTTGAATTGGCCTTGCCGTCAACGCGCTTTCGCCGTGAAGTCGGTGCCTGGGCGGGTGCCTGCACCGACCCGCAAGGCCAGCCCATCAGCGCCGCCGAATTCGAGGCAAAAAAAGACCAGTGGCTGCCCACGCCGGCGGATACGGCTTTCGTCAAAAGCCTGATGAACCGCGTCACCGAGCCCGGCAAGATGGCGGCCTGGATTGCGCCGCCGGACCGCGGCATCAACGCCAACCCGCTGGAATACGAGTACGTGAAGCTCTGAGCGGCTTGGCGCGGTTCAGGCAATAAGCGCACCCCGTTCGCTGAGCAGCTCGCGCAGCAGCGAACGGTGGCAGTGCGCTTCGTCCGCGCAGTAGCAGCCTATCGCAAAGTTGCTGCTGTGTGACAGCGCCGCCAGCAAGTCCAGGCTGTGGCTGGCCTCGGGCGCCCGCATCTCGGCACGGAATTTCCGCTGGAAATCGGCCCAGGCCTTTGCGTCGTGGTTTTTCTGGGCGGCCAGGGCCTGCTTCATGGTGTCCGGTTGCGGCGAAAGGTTGGGGTACCACACGTCGTACCAGTTCTGCGCAGCGAACTCGGCCTTGGGCACGCCGCGCGGCGGACGGCGCACCGTGCCGATGCGCAATCCTTCGCCGGCAGTTCGCGCCGTGCCCAGCCTCACGATCTTTATGGCCATGGGATCTCCTGTTGGGTCTGCCTGTCAGCACGTCATTGTGAGGCAGTTGGGCGGAATGCCGGCAGCCGGCAAACCGAGGTTTCCGGACTGCTCCGGCGCGCGGGGTGGGGCCCCTGAAAACCGGTCTTTGGCAGACTTGCAAAAAAATGAACCCGTACTCAAAGTTTGGCTTTTGTTCTCGCTATAATATGTGTCTAGTCGGAGTGTGGCGCAGTCTGGTAGCGCACCTGGTTTGGGACCAGGGGGTCCAAGGTTCGAATCCTTGTACTCCGACCATTAATCCATTTAAAAAGCTCACTTTGTGGGCTTTTTTTATATCTGTCCGTAGCTCAGTTGGATAGAGCATCAGCCTTCTAAGCTGAGGGTCGGGGGTTCGATCCCCTCCGGACAGGCCAGTCGACCGAGTCAAGCTGCAGCGGCCCCTTAAAGTCACATTCGGGCTGAGGCCTGATCTGCACCCCAACGATCACGAAGTCGGACAGGCAAAACCCGTTTTAGCCATGTCCCAAGACCCGCGGTGGAATCTCCAATCAATTGTTTTTGAGGCGCTGCCTGATGACCATGCCTGTCTCAGGTAGGGGCGTCACTAGTTACCGAATCGGGTGAATACTACTTCAGCCCAATCGGGCCATGGGTAGCTGTTCAAGATACAACTGTTTGCACTAGAGTAACAACCAGCCCCTATGGATCCTGAAATTGACCCGATCCCGTTATTTCGTCAGTCTTCACCAAGGAGATTCGTCATGAGAAATTTGGCAAGCGCAGGGATTTTCGCCGTCGCGCTCATCACCGGCACCTTGGTACAGGCCCAGACCTACGAGCAGTCGCTTGCAGCCGTTGAGCAAGGGAATGACCGTGCGGCCTTTACGGGGTTCAAAAAACTGGCCGAGCAGGGGCATACCAAATCGCAGTTCCAGCTGGGCATGATGTATCGCAACGGCCTGGGCGTTCCTGAGGACGACCGGCAGGCGGTGGCATGGTACCGAAAAGCCGCCGACAAGGGGGATGCCAATGCCCAGTACAACCTGGGCGAGATATATCGCAACGACAAGGGCGCTCTCAAGGACGAGCAGGCAGCTTATTTCTGGTTGCTATTGGCAAGTGCGCAAGGGCATCAAAATGCGGCAAGAAACCGTGATTTTGTGGCGCGCCGCCTGACGCCGGAGAAGCGCGCCGCGGTCGAGGCTGCCGCGCACAAGTGGCACCCCAGCTAGTGTGGTGCTGCCGATCCGTTTTGGCGGCGCGATCCAGGCACCAATTTTCAAACTTCAATTCAGCCGCGCGGGCTCGATCCTATTGACTTGATAGCTGCTCTCCTGCGTCTGCCAAGGGCTGAAGCCGGTTCTGACTCAGTATTTCAACGTTTCTGGTACTGCGTCTTGCCGAACAAAATCTCGCGTTCCCTGTCGTCGCGGATCGGGCTGCGCAGGTCGGCCAGTACCTTGACGCCGCGCTGCACGGCCGGACGGGCGCTGACCCGGTCAAACCAGTCCTTCAAATGCGGGTACTCGGCCCAGGCTATGCCCTGGTTTTCCCAGTTGCGCAGCCACGGGAAGATGGCCACATCGGCGACGGTGTACTGGTTGCAGGCGATGAATTTGCTGGAAGCCAGCTGCTTGTCCATCACGCCGTAGAGCCGCCGGGTTTCGTTGGTGTAGCGGTTGATGGCGTAGTCAATCTTCTCGGGGGCGTACATGCGGAAATGGTGGTTTTGCCCCAGCATCGGGCCGATGCCGCCCATCTGGAACATCAGCCACTGAAGCGTCTGGAATTTGAGCCGGTCTGTTGGGGGCAGCAATTTGCCGGTTTTGGCTGCCAGATAAAGCAGAATGGCGCCCGATTCAAAGAGGGAAATCGGCTTGCCGTCCGGGCCATCAGGATCAACCAGCGCCGGGATCTTGTTGTTGGGGCTGATCGCCAGAAACTCCGGCTTGAACTGGTCGCCTGCCCCGATATTGACCGGAAAGGCCTGCCAGTCGCGCCCCAGGCGCAGGCCACATTCCTCCAGCATGATGTGGACCTTGTGGCCGTTGGGTGTGGACCATGAGTAAACATTGATCATGAGTGCTTTCTTGCGTACGGTGATACGTGCAGCACTTTAAGGGAAAAGCAAAAGCAATGTTTGGCGGGCCCAGCGCAGAGCCGGATGCAAGCTTATAGCGGCGGATATGCCCCGGACAAGCGGAATAGGGTAATCACCGTCGAGCAAGCGTTGGCGAGTCAGTGCGGCGATGGAGGTTTTCTTCCGCTCCGCATGCAACAACATGCTCAGCATGACCCGCTAGGGGCATGAACTTCCAGCACACGACGGCATGACCGCATCGACAAGCGCCTGATGATGCGGAAAACGCAGCCCGGCACCGCCTGCAGGGCAGGCAGGAAAGCGGGCCTCACACGAAATACAGGGCGCGAGCCAGGTTCATTGGCTGCGCTAAAAAATGACCAATAAAAGGGAAGGGGACGGCAAGGCGGTCACCGATGCTGATAGGCCGGCAGGAGGCGGATGCCGGTATTGCCTCCGGCACCGAGCCGCCCGGATCCGTTATTCGCTTCCAGGAAAGAATGAGTCCGACGTCGTGTGATTAGAAGTTGCGGCGCTTCCGCTCATGCCCATGGAAGAACAGCCGGCAGAAATCAGAACCACGATCACGAGGGCAATCCGTGCGAGCTTGCTCATGAGAGTCTCCTTGCGATTCCAGGGCCGATGAAGTCTAGAGTTCGCGTGGAATCATGACGGCAAACTCTACAGGACAGCTCAGGCAATCGCGATGGGTCACACCTACAAAAAGAAACAGCCAAAGAGGGCTGCTTCTTTGCGACTGCAAGTAATACGGTCTATCCTGTTACTCATTCGGTTGAAACCGCCTGCGGGTTACGCGGCAAGGCAAAATTTTCAGATGTATTTTTTTGACGCACGTGTAACCCATCCGCGCCATGGAACGAATACAAAAGGACCTCCGGATTGTGCAAAGCGAGGAGCGGTTGAAAAACCTGCTGGGGCAGGGGCTGGCCGGCGATGGGGCTGCCTACCACAGCTTCCTGAAAGAATTGAGCGCGCATTTGCGTGGTTTCTTCAGGAAAAAACTCTTTCGATGGTCCGATGATGTAGAGGATCTCGTGCAGGAGACCCTGCTCGCGGTGCACAACCAGCGGCATACCTACCGGCCGGATCAGCCCTTGACGGCATGGGTGCATGCCATCGCTCGCTACAAGCTGGTGGATCTGCTTCGTTCAAAATCGAGCCGCGAGGCGATGAACGATCCGCTGGACGACGAACTGGAGATTTTTGCCAGCTCGGATACCGATGTGGCGGATGCGCGGCGTGACCTTGGCAAGCTCCTGGCAGGTTTGCCGGACAGGCAGCGACTGCCCATCGTGCATGTCAAGCTGGAGGGTTTATCGGTCATGGAAGTCGCACAAATGACGGGAATGTCGGAATCGGCGGTCAAGGTAGGCGTCCATCGGGGACTGAAAGCGCTGGCCGCAAAAATGCGGGAGGATTTGTGAAAACAGACGAGCTTGTTTCCTTGCTCGCGGCGAACGTGACGTCGGAGAACCCGAATGCCGGCGCCAGGCGCCTGGGTATGGCGTTGGGTTGGGGCGGCCTGGCGGCAGCCCTGCTGATGAGCGTCACATTCGGCGTGCGTTCCGACCTCGGGGCGCTGGCGTTGTTGCCGATGTTCTGGATGAAGCTGGCATTTACGGCCAACCTGGCCATCGTGGGCGGTTTTGCGGTCGAACGGCTGTCGCGCCCGGGCATGCGACTTGGCGGCGTCTGGGTCGGTCTGGTGGTGCCGGTACTGCTGATGTGGCTGGTGGGCTTATGGGCCTTCGCCAGTGCCGAGCCGGACCAGCGTCAGGCGCTGGTCTTTGGCCGTAGCTGGGCTTCCTGCCTGCTGAAAATTACCCTGGTTTCTCTGCCTGTCCTGATGGGCGTTTTTTGGGCGATGAAAGGACTGGCACCGACGCGTCTGGCACTCGCCGGCGCCGCCGCCGGGCTGCTTGCCGGAGCGGTGGGCGGGTTTGTGTATGCGTTTCATTGCCATGAAATGGCGGCCCCCTTCGTGGGAACCTGGTACTTGGGTAGCATGGCTCTCCTTGCGCTGGCTGGCAGCCTGCTGGGGCCGCGTCTTCTGCATTGGTAGCCAGAGTTTCGAAGCTGGCCCGGCCTGTTCGGGCCCTTGACTGACGCAACTCGGCCGCGCGGCCGATGGCGCGAACGCCGGCTTTGAGCAGGCCATGCGCAAGCATGGGTCATGGCGGTTTCTTTACCCCTATGATGTTTGCTGAACTTCAAGAAGAAAAGCGAGAACCATGTTTGAGCGGCTCAGAAAAGTCTTGCGTCAGGACCGCGCCCAGGCCGGCGACTCTGCGTTGACGGATGCAATGTCTGTTTGGGCGCGCCAACAGGGCTTTTCCTACGCCCGCCCGGCCACGGGCGAAGGCTTTTCACTGACGGGCAGCCTGGGCAACAGGCGCTGGAAAATGGAGTGTGGCTACTCTTCGCGTGACTACATTGATGGCGAAGAACTCCGGGCTCGTGCCGAACTCAATGTCACAGATGATGCGTCGGTGGTGATCATGAACCGGCCGCTGAAGGAGTCGCTGGAAAAGCGCGCCTACGCGATATACACGGACACACTTCAAACCACGGTAGACCCGAATCTGACCGAGGAAATGCGCTGGCTGGCCATGTACCCGGAAGTGGATTTAGGCCACCTGCCCGCAAGCTTCTCGGCGCGCTATGCCGTGATGGCCGACAAGCGCAGCCAGGCCCTGGCCTGGATAGATACCCCTCTGGCCGAACGGCTGATGTCGTGGCCGGAACCGGCACCGGGGGCGCAGCTGCCTTTCATCCTGATGCTGCTGCGCGGCAAGGTCTACCTGCGCATGCAGTACACGCCTGCCGACATGCCCACGCTGGGGCATGCCGCCCTGATCTTCATCAGCGCCTGCGAGTCGGCGATTGCCGGCCTGTCCATCGATATCACGCTCTGATCAAGAGTAAAAACCCCCTCTAGCCCATAATTAACGGGCGCCGGGTGCTATTGACTTGATAGCGAAAACCGTGGGGGGGGGAAAGCGTTTGGCGATTAGCCCGGGGCGCTAAAGAGGCTCAAGAGGCTCAGGCGCCGCGCGTCACCGGCATTTCGACTTCACCCGGCATCAACAGGTGCCTGGCCAGTTCCAGCTTGGCCAGCGAGGCGCGGTGCACCTCGTCGGGGCCGTCGGCCAGGCGCAGGGTGCGCTGGTGCGCATAGGCGTAGGCCAGCGGGAAGTCGTCCGAGACGCCGCCGCCGCCGTGGGCCTGAATGGCCCAGTCGATGATCTGGCAGGCGATGTTGGGCGCGACCACCTTGATCATGGCAATTTCGGCCTTGGCAACCTTGTTGCCCACGGTGTCCATCATGAAGGCGGCCTTGAGTGTCAGCAGACGCGCCTGCTCGATCATGCAGCGGGCCTCGGCAATGCGCTCTTCCCACACCGACTGGCGGGCGATTGGTTTGCCAAAGGCGACGCGGCTGTTCAGGCGCTTGCACATCAGTTCGAGCGCGCGCTCGGCGCTGCCGATAGAGCGCATGCAGTGGTGAATGCGCCCGGGGCCAAGCCGGCCCTGGGCGATTTCAAAGCCGCGGCCCTCGCCCAGCAGCAGGTTGCTGGCGGGCACGCGCACATTGCTCAGCCGCACTTCCATGTGGCCGTGCGGCGCATCGTCGTAGCCAAACACCGAGAGCGGGCGGATCACCGTGATGCCCGGCGTGTTGGCCGGCACCAGGATCATGGATTGCTGTTCATGGCGGCCGGCATCGGGGTTGGTTTTGCCCATCACGATGTAGATGGCGCAGCGCGGATCGCCGGCGCCGGACGACCACCATTTGAGCCCGTTGAGCACGTAGTCGTTACCGTCGCGTTCGATGCGGCACTGCACGTTGGTGGCGTCGGAGGAGGCGACTTCGGGCTCGGTCATCAGGAAGGCCGAACGGATCTCGCCTTTGAGCAGCGGCTCCAGCCACTGGTCCTTGTTGGCCTCGGAGCCGTAGCGGGCGATGGTCTCCATGTTGCCGGTGTCGGGGGCCGAGCAGTTGAAGACCTCGGCGGCAAACGGCACGCGGCCCATGATTTCGCACAGCGGCGCGTATTCGAGGTTGGACAGGCCTTCGGGCGCGCGCGGGGAGTGCGGCAAAAACAGGTTCCACAAGCCGGCGGCGCGCGCCTTGGGTTTGAGCTCTTCAATGAGGGTGGTGGGAATCCAGGCATTGCCCCTGGCGCGGTTTTCGGCAATTTCGCGAAAGAAGCGGGCTTCGTTCGGGTAGATGTGTGCATCCATGAACTTCAGCAGGCGGGCCTGCAGTTCCTGTACTTTGGGCGTGTAGTTGAAGTCCATGAAATCTCCTGGAGGGGTGATAGGGGGTGATTGGCCGTGTTGACGGAAGGAGGGTGGGTAGGTTTTAAGCCTGGCTTTTCTGTGCAAAGCCCCAGGCCATCCTGGCCAGCAGCGGCGCGCCGGCCGCCGAGCTGACCGCCTGGGCGCTGGAAGCGGTGCCGGCCTCCACGCGTTTGGCAATGCCTTGCAAAATGGCAGCGAGGCGAAACAGGTTGTAGGCCAGGTAAAAGTTCCAGTCGGCTTTCAGGGCCTCGGGCGTGGCCAGGCCGGTGCGCTCGCAGTAGCGGCGTATGTATTCTTCCTCGGTGGGAATGCCCAGGCTGGCTACATCCAGCCCGCCAATGCCGCGGAACGCGCCGGGCGGAATGTGCCAGGCCATGCAGTGGTAGCTGAAGTCGGCCAGCGGATGGCCCAGGGTAGAGAGCTCCCAGTCCAGCACGGCCAGCACGCGCGGCTCGCTGGGGTGAAACAGCAGGTTGTCGAGCCGGAAGTCGCCGTGCACGATGGACACCAGGCTCTCATCACGGGCGCTGGCCGGGATGTGGGCGGGCAGCCACTGCATCAGGCTGTCCATCTCGGGGATGGGCTGGGTGACCGAGGCCACATACTGCTTGCTCCAGCGGCCGATCTGGCGCTCAAAGTAGTTGCCGGGCTTGCCGTAGTCGGCCAGGCCGCGCTCTGCGAACTTCACCTTGTGCAGGGCGGCGATCACGCGGTTCATCTCGTCGTAGATCTCGCCGCGCTGAAGGTTCGTCAGGCCGGGCAGGGCCTGGTCCCAGAGCACGCGGCCCTCGACAAACTCCATCACATAGAAGGCGCGGCCGATCACGGATTCGTCTTCGCAGAGGCAGTGCATTTGGGGCACCGGCACGTCCGTGCCCTGCAGGCCCTGCATGACCTTGAACTCGCGCTCCACCGCATGGGCGGAAGGCAGCAGCCTGGCGACCGGGCCTGGCTTGGCGCGCATCACATAAGACCGGCCGGGCGTGATCAGCTTGTAGGTCGGGTTGGACTGGCCGCCCTTGAAAAGCTCCACCGTCAGCGGACCCTGGAAGCCGGCCAGCTGTTGGCTCAGGTAGGCGCTGAGGGCCTCGGTGTCAAAGGCGTGGGCGCCGGAGACGGCCCGGGTGCCGATAAAGTGGTCGAAGTTGCTCATGATTTATTTGTCAATCTCAGCTTCGGAAATGCGCAGCAGGATGGCGCGGTCGCGTATCACCAGGCCGCCCGGTTCGATGCGTATGGCTTCCTCGCGCTCCATGGCCTTGAGTTCCTGGTTGACCCGCTGGCGCGAAGCACCGAGCAGCTGGGCCAGCTCCTCCTGCGCCAGCTGCAGGCCTATGCGGACTTCGCTCGCGTCGGCCAGGCTGGGCACGCCATAGCTGCGCGCCAGGTGCAGCAGCTGCTTGGCCAGCCGCGCCCGCAAAGGCAGGGTGTTGAGGTCTTCCACCAGGCCGAAGAGTTGCCGGATGCGGCGCGCATGCAGGCGCAGCATGGCTTCGTACAGCTCGACATGCTGGGTCAGGATTTTGCGCAGATCGGCCCGCGAGACGCACAGCAGCGTGGTGTCCCCGTGGGCGTAGGCGTCGTGGGTGCGCCGCTCGCCATCGAAAATCGCCACATCGCCAAACCAGATGCCGGGCTCGACATAGGTCAGCGTGATCTGCTTGCCCGAAATCGAGGTCGAACTGACCCGCACCGCGCCCTTGGCGCAAGCAATCCATTCTTCGGGCGGTTCGCCGCGAGCGGCAATCAGCTCGCCGTCTTTGTAGCGTTTGACGTAGGCGCATCGAAGTATGTCGTGTCTCAGGGAAGGGGACAGGGATGAAAACCAGCGGCCGCCGTTGATGGCCTCTCTTTCATCTATCGTAAGAATAGGATCGTCCATGAGCTGTCTTCTGAGTGACTAACAAGAATGACATTGTCGCTTGAGGGACGCGGCCTGTGGCAGGCCGCTGTCACATGGGCGTCGCGGCGGAATCACTGGAGCCGCGGCAAAAAACCGGTGGCAGCCAAGCGGTGCCATCAATTCTCCTGAGTTGATAGCGGCTGACGCCCTTACAGCCGGGGCTACAGCTCGTTTTATAGAGGGAAAATGCATTCCGGTCCGCGCGCGGCAGCCGGTGATGCCGGCCTGGCCTAGCGGTACCGCGGCGTGCGTTTTTCCAGAAATGCGGAAATGCCTTCGCCGCCATTGCCGTGGTGCAGGTTGCGCACGAAGTGGTCGCGTTCGCTGGCCAGCTGCTGGCTCAGCGTGCTGACCGGCGCGTCGTTGATGAGTTCCTTGATGCTGGCCAGCGCATTGGGCGCGCGGGCATTGAGCTGGTCGGCCAGCTGAAGAGCCTGCGTGAGCGCGTCTCCTGCGGCGCTGACGCGGTTCACCAGGCCCAGCTCATGCAGCCGTTGGGCGCTGATGCGCTCGCCGCACATGAGCAGCTCGCTGGCCAGGGCACGCGGCAGGGCACGCGCCAGGCTCCAGCTGCCGCCACCGTCGGGCGACAGCGCCACCGTGCTGTAAGACATCGCGAACACGGCATTGCTGGCCGCCACCACAAAGTCACAGGCCAGTGCCAGTGAAAAGCCGGCGCCGGCGGCCGCGCCTTCGACGGCAGCGATCACCGGTTTGGGAAAAGTGCGTATCGAGTCTATCCAGTTGTGCAGGCCGTCGATGCTTTGGGCCTGTACCTCGGGCGCTTCACGCCGGTTGGATTGCAGACGCTGCAGGTTGCCGCCGGCGCAAAACAGCGCCCCCTCGCCGGTGATGACCACGCTGCGGATTTCGGAGTTGTTCTCGGCGGCGTTGAGGGCCTCAACGCCCGCTGCGTATATCTCGGGCCCGAGCGCATTTTTGAACTCGGGGTTGCTCAGCGTGAGGATGAGGGTGCTGCCCTCGCTGGTACTTTTCAGTGCGCCTGCCATGTCAATTTTTCCAATACATCGAAATGAGGGATAGGCAGGGAATGGGTCCCCGTACAAGTGGGGGCCGCGGAACTGGCTTTGCCAGGCCGCAGGCGCCGCCCCCTAGAGGGAGAACGGTGCTACGCGAAGCGAGCATCCGACGGGGGTGTTTCATTCTTCCACATGCGTCAGGCTCAGCCCAATGGCGCCGCGGCGGCGCAGCCAGGGGGAGGGACGGTAGCGCTGGTCGCCATACACGGTCTGCATGTTGAACAGCACTTCCAGCACATTGGTGGGGCCGTAGCGGTCGCCCATGGCGAGCGGGCCCATGGGGTAACCCAGGCCCAGCGTCACGGCGGTTTCCAGGTCTTTCGGGCTGCAGATACCCTGCTGGCAGATGTCGCTGGCGATGTTGACGATGGTGCCAAGCACACGCTGCGTGACGAAACCGCCGCTGTCGCGGATCACGCTCACGGGCTTGCCGTCGCGGGCAAACAGGGCGTGGGCGGCGTCGCGCATGTCGCTGCGGGTCGCCGGGTTGGTGGCCAGCACCCGGCGCTTGGTGGCGGCGTCGTCAATCAGCATGTCGATGCCCACGGTGCGCGCGGGATCGAGCCGCTCCACCACGGCCACCGTGGTGATGTCGAAACCCAGCGGGGCGACCAGTACCAAAGCCTGGGGCGACGCGGACTGGCCCGTTTCAATTTTGGCGCCAAGGTTTTTCAGCAGCTGCAGCAATTCGGAGCGCCGCGAGGCGCGCGGCGAGACCCACACCGGCGGCATTTCGGCGACCTTGGGCGCGGGCGCTTCTGTGGGAAGCTGGAGCACGCCATCCGCATAGCGGTAAAAACCCTCGCCGGTTTTGCGGCCCAGGATGCCGCCGGCCAGGCGCTGCGCGGTGATCACGCTCGGGCGGTAGCGGGCTTCTTCGTAATACTGGTGGTAGATGGACTCCATGACGGGGTGGGACACATCCAGCGCGGTCAGGTCCATCAGCTCGAAGGGGCCGAGCTTGAAGCCGGCCTGGTCGCGCAGGATGCGGTCTATGGTGGCGAAATCGGCAACGCCTTCGCTGACAATGCGCAGCGCTTCGGTGCCGTAGCCGCGCCCCGCGTGGTTGACGATAAAGCCGGGCGTGTCTTGCGCGTGCACGGGCGTGTGGCCCATCTGCACGGCGTACTGGCTCAGGGCGCTGCATACCGCAGGGCTGGTTTTGAGTCCCGCAATGACTTCCACCACCTTCATCAAGGGCACGGGGTTGAAGAAGTGATAGCCGGCAAAACGCTCGGGGTGCTTGAGCGCCGCGGCAATGGCCGTGACCGAGAGGGAGGAGGTGTTGCTGGCCAGGATGGCCTGCGTGGACACAATGTCCTCCAGTTCGGCGAACAGGACCTTCTTGACGTCGAGTCGCTCGACGATGGCTTCAATGACCAGGTCGCAATCGGCCAGATCGGAGAGTGCGCCGGCGATCACGAGACGGGTCTTGAATTTTGCCGCCGTGGCGGCCTCCAGCCGGCCTTTTTCGACCAGCCTGTCCCATTGGGCCGCAATGGCCGCATGGGCCTTGTCCGCTGCGCCCGCCTGGGCGTCCATCAATTTGACGAGGCTTCCGGCTTGCGCGGCGATCTGCGCAATGCCACGGCCCATGGCCCCGGTGCCAACAATTCCAACGGTTTTCTGAATTAGTTCCATCACCGAATTATGGCCGAGCGGCAGGCGCCGTCTGGCAAGTGAGAACCCGGCGCATGGCGGGCCTCAGCGGTGTTCATCCCCACGGTTTTGAGAGGGGAAGACGTCAGCCAGGGCTTTGGGTTTTAGCGCCGCACCTGCAGTGCGCCTGGGTTGACGATGTTGGTCGGCGTGCCCTTGATGAAGTTGAGCACGTTGTCGAATGCCGCATTGAAATACATCTCGTAGCTGTCCAGTTCGACATAGCCAATGTGCGGTGTGCAAATGCAGTTTTCGAGGCGGAGCAGCGCATGGCCCTGCAAAATGGGCTCCGACTCGAAGACATCCACGGCCCCCATGCCCGGGCGCCCGCGGTTCAGCGCGGCAATCAGGGCATCGGGCTCGATCAGCTCGGCGCGGGACGTATTGACCAGCAAGGCCGTGGTCTTCATGCGCGACAAATCGTCCAGCGTCACGATGCCACGGGTGTCCTCATGCAGGCGCAGGTGCAGGCTGAGCACATCACTTTGTTCGAAAAGATCGTTTTTGCTGGCGGCCAATTCAAAACCATCTGCCTGTGCCCGCTCGCGCGAGGCTTCCTGGCCCCAGACAATTACCCGCATGCCAAACGCGCGGCCGTAGCCGGCAACGATTTGCCCGATACGGCCGTAACTCCAGATCCCCAGCGTCTTGCCCTTGAGGACGCTGCCGACTCCAAAATTGGGCGGCATGGACCCGGCCTTGAGTCCGGCCTGTTGCCACGCGCCGTGCTTCAAATTTGAAACATATTGAGGAATACGGCGCATGGCAGCCATCACAAGGGCCCAGGTCAGCTCGGCCGGTGCGGTAGACGACCCCACGCCTTCAGCCACCGCAATCCCGCGCTCCGTGCAGGCGGCAATGTCCACATGGCTGCCGAGGCGGCCGGTTTGCACGATCAGCTTGAGCTTGGGCAACTTCTCGATCACCTGCCGACTCAGCTGGGTGCGCTCGCGAATCAGCACGATCACATCGGCGTCCTTGAGCCGGACGGACAGCTGCCCTATGCCTTTGACGGTGTTGGTATAAACCTTGGCGGGGTAAGCATCCAGTTTGGCAGCGCAGTTCAGTTTTCGCACTGCGTCCTGGTAGTCATCGAGGATCACAATATTCATGGCCGATATTGTGCCTGCAAAGGTTTTTCATTCCCGTGATGGGGCTGGCCAAAAGCTGTCAATTTGTATCGACAGACCTTGCGTTGCCGCCGGCTGCCAAAGCGGCCCGCCTCATCGCTGACCGCCGGGCCGGTAACGCGGCGGCTGGTAGTTTTATGGCGCCGCGGTTTCGCGCAGTGCCATGCGTTCCAGCTCTGCGCATACATCGGCCATGCGGCCCGAGATGACCATGCGGCCCGCACAAGCCGGACCGACGCCTGAATCAAACTCTCGTACTACTTTCAGGCGGCTCGGTGCAAGTCTTTTCTTGCTCGCCTTGCCCGATTTGGCAGTGCAGGCCTGGGTGAGCATGGGGCGACGGTTCGGGGGACTGTCGCTGGAGGCTAAAGGCAGTGCCAGTTGCTGCCCCTGCTGCGGGGCGGCTGCAGGCTCGGCAAACCGGTTGGACGCACTCTGTGCGGGTACGAACCACGCGGCCAGGGCCTGCACCGGTGCCAGCACTGCGGACAGCACGGCGCTGTGTGAAAAACTGACGATTCCCATGAGAACTCCTGTTGGAAAGAGGTTGACACAGGCAGGATTTCGGGCTGGCCGAATGGCCAGCAGGGCCGCTGCATCAGGGTGTTGGCCATTCCTGGCCAAACGCCCGCCACCTGCTGCGCGGCGCAAATGGGCGGGGCTACATCGGCAGGGTGTTGCGAATCAGGCCGACGGCCAGGCCTTCAAGCTCGAAGGGTTCTCCGGGTTGGACCACGATGGGTTTGAAGTCGGCGTTTTCTGGCAGCAGTTCAATGAGGTCCTTGGTGCGGCGAAAGCGCTTCACGGTGACCTCATCGCCAAGCCGGGCCACCACGATCTGCCCATTTTGGGCTTCCTTGGCCTGTTTGACGGCGAGCAGGTCGCCGTCCATGATGCCGACATCGCGCATGCTCATGCCGCGCACCTTGAGCAGGTAATCAGGCTGGCGCTGAAACAGGCTGCTTTCGAAGTAATAGGTTTGCTCGATATGTTCCTGCGCGAGAATCGGGCTGCCGGCAGCAACCCGCCCCACCAGCGGCAGGGCGAGTTGGGCCAGGCTTTGCAAGGGCAGAGAGAACTGTTTGGTACGGGATTCGTTCAGGGAGCGCAGCGTGTCGCTGCGCAGGCGTATGCCGCGCGAGGTGCCGCTGACCAGTTCAATGACGCCTTTGCGGGCCAGCGCCTGCAGGTGTTCTTCGGCGGCATTGGCGGAGCGAAAGCCCAGTTCGGTCGCGATTTCGGCGCGGGTCGGTGGGGCGCCGGTGCGGGCGATGGCCGCCTGGATCAGTTCCAGGATTTGCTGCTGGCGCGCGGTGAGTTTGGGCGTTCCAGAGGGCGGTGGCGCAAAATCGTTGAGGGTGCTCATGGCCGGGACTCCTTGGGGTAACAGATGCTGGCGCTGAGGGCCTGACCTGTTTGATATTGGCTTGGTACCTGTTTTAATATCCAGTAACTGTATTTTCATCCAGTTTTTAAAAGAATGCAAGTTCACGCTTTATGAACCATCCCTACATTGCGATTCTCGGCACCGGCGGCACGATCGCCGGCCAGGCGGCCAGCGCTTGCGACAACATCGGCTACACCGCTGCCCAGCTGGGTGTCGATCAGCTGCTGGCCGCCATTCCTGCCATGGCTGAAGCCGGCCCTTTTGTCACCGAGCAGGTGGCGCAGATCGACAGCAAGGACATGAGCTTTGCGGTTTGGGTGCAGCTGGCGGAGCGCGTCAACCACTTTCTGGCACAGCCCGATGTGCACGGCATTGTCATCACGCACGGAACCGATACGCTGGAAGAGACTGCGTATTTTTTGCAGGCGGTGTGCCAGCCGGCCAAGCCGGTGGTGCTGACCTGCGCCATGCGACCCGCCACGGCGCTGGTCCCGGACGGACCGCAAAACCTGCTCGATGCCATGACCGTCGCCCGCCATGCGGGGGCCAGCGGGGTGGTCGCCGTCTGCGCCGGCACCATCCACAGCGCCTTCGACGTGCAGAAAGTGCACACCTACCAGCTGGACGCCTTCAGTTCTGGCGATGCCGGGCCGCTCGGTTATGTCGAGGAGGGGGCTCTCAGATTGTTGAGAAATTGGCCTTCAGCCCAGGACGAACGGGCGCAGGCAGCTACCAATAACATAGCAAGCTTGAGCGACGGCACGCATTGGCCGCGCGTTGAAATCGTCATGAGCCATGCCGGCGCCGACGGTGCCGTGGTCGAGGCCCTGGTGGCGCAAGGCGTTCAGGGTCTGGTCGTTGCCGCCACGGGCAATGGCTCTTTGCACCATGCCCTGGAAGCCGCGTTGCTGGCGGCGCAGGCGGCAGGTGTCGAAGTGGTTCGCGCGACGCGCTGCCTCAATGGCCGGGTGTTGCCCAAGGCCGGCGATACCCTGCCGGATTCAGGCGGTCTCAGCCCGGTAAAGGCCAGGGTGGCGCTGATGCTTCGCCTGCTGGGCGTGATGCCGCCCGTAGCGCCGTGAGCCGGGCGGACGGCCCGGCGTCAGGCTCTCGTCGCGTATGACCCATCAAGGCCCTCACACCATGCAAACACCGTACGAACAAGGCAATCGGAATCAGACCAGCAGCTGGGAAGCCTGCATCCAGTTCTATGAGGACCTGGCGCGGCGCTTTCCCCGATGGCTGCAGTTTTCGCAGATAGGGACGTCCGACGCGGGCGTGCCGATACACGCGGGCGTGGTCAGCGCCGATGGGATTTTTGATCGCACGCAAATCCAGCGCGACGGCCGGCCGGTTTTTTTCAACAACAACGGCATCCATCCCGGCGAACCGGAGGGCATCGATGCCTGCATGGCGCTGGTGCGGGACCTGTGCATGGAGCCCGCGCGTCTGGCGGCACTGGGCTCCGCCGTGTATTTGTTCATTCCCATTTACAACGTTGATGGCTGCCTGAACCGCAACACCAGCAGCCGCGTGAACCAGGATGGCCCGGAGTCCTTTGGTTTTCGGGGCAACAGCCTTCACCTCGACCTGAACCGAGACTTCATCAAGTGCGACAGCCTGAACGCCCAGGTGTTCAACCAGTTCTTTACCGCCTGGGACCCGGACGTGATGGTTGATACCCATACCTCCAATGGCGCCGACTACGCCTACACCATGACCCTGATCCACACCCAGGCCGACAAGCTGGGCGCCGGGCTGGGCAGCTTTCTGCGTGACAACATGGTGCCGGCCATCTACCGGGGGATGGAGGCGCGCGGCTGGCCCACCTGCCCCTATGTCAACCCGGTCAAAACCAGTCCGGATCAGGGGATTGCGGATTTCCTGGAGGTGCCGCGATTCTCCACGGGCTATGCGGCCCTGCACCACACCATAGGCTTCATGCCCGAGACCCACATGCTCAAGCCCTTTGCGGACCGCTATGCGGCCATGCGGGCCCTGCTGGACGTGACGCTGCAGTACACGGTGGAGAATGCGGCGCAGATTCAGGCCCTCCGGCAGGAAGCGAAGCGGCAGGGGCGTGAAAAAAAGCATTGGCCCATCAGCTGGAGGATGGACGAGTCGCGCTGCTCCAGCCTGCGCTTCAAGGGCTATGAGGCGGCCTACAGGCCCAGCCTGATAGGAAACTACCAGCGCCTTTTTTACGACAGGAGCCAAGCGTGGGAGCGCGAGATCGCCTACTACACTCATTTTGAGGCCGAGGTGGTCGTTCCCGCGCCCCTCGCCTATGTCGTGCCGCAGGCCTGGCGCGCGGTGATCGAGCGCCTGGCATGGAATGGCGTGCAGATGGAACGCCTGGGCGCGGCAAGGTCTGCCGCGGCCCGCATCTATCGCATCCAGGCGGTGCAAAGCCGTCCCGGTGCTTATGAAGGCCATATGTTCCACGAACAGCTCACGCTGGACGCCCGGACCGAAACCGTGGAACTGCAGGCGGGGGATTGCTGGATTCCGCTGAAGCAGGACCAGGCCCGCTATGTCATGGAAACCCTGGAGCCCCAGGCCCATGACAGCTTCTTCCGCTGGGGTTTCTTCAACAGCATCCTGGAAAAGAAAGAGAGTTTCTCGGATTATGTGTTTGAGGACATGGCGCTGCAGTTGCTGCAGGACGAGCCGGCCTTGAATGCCAGGTTCATGCAGTGGAAGGCCGAGAATCCTGAACGGCTTTCGGACCAGCGCCAGGTGCTGCGCTTTATTTTTGAGAATTGCGCGCGCTTTGCCGAGCCGGCATGGCGCCGCTACCCGGTGCTGGCCATTTTCTGAGAGTTCAAGAGGCTCGTGCGGCTTGAGTCTGAAAAAAAAGGCCGCCCCCTGGGGCGGCCTTTTTGCCAAAAGCGCGTGGCTCGTCTCAGCTTGACAGCGCCTTGAAGGCGCGGTCCGTGATTTCATCGACGCCGCCCATGCCGCTGATGGCGCGGTATTTGGGGGCTGCATCCGACCCGGTTTTGGCCCAGTTGGAGTAGTAATCCACCAACGGGCGGGTTTGCGCGCTGTACACCTCCAGGCGCTTGCGCACGGTTTCTTCCTTGTCGTCTTCGCGCTGGATCAGCGGTTCGCCAGTGACATCGTCCAGGCCTTCGACTTTGGGCGGATTGAACTTGACGTGGTAGGTGCGGCCCGAGGCCGGGTGCGAGCGGCGTCCGCTCATGCGTTCGATGATGGCCTCAAAGGGCACGTCGATTTCCAGCACGTAGTCAAGCTTGACGCCGGCAGCCTTCATGGCGTCGGCCTGGGGAATGGTGCGCGGGAAACCGTCAAACAGAAAGCCCTGTGCGCAGTCGGCCTGGGTGATACGGTCTTTCACCAGGTTGATGATCAGGTCGTCGCTGACCAGGCCGCCAGCATCCATGACTTTTTTGGCTTCAAGGCCCAGCGGCGTGCCGGCCTTGACGGCCGCACGCAGCATGTCGCCGGTGGAAATCTGGGGGATGCCGTATTTTTGGCAGATGAAGGTTGCTTGCGTCCCTTTTCCCGCGCCAGGCGCGCCCAACAAAATCAGTCTCATGGATGTCCTCGGATTTTTATGAATTCAGTAAGTCAACCCGGGAGGCCGGCAAGCCGATTTTCCAGGGTTGCTTGACAGGTGTTGAGGCTGCCTGCAACCCCGCAGGCCTCACACTTGTTTTCCCCCAAGGATAGCACGCGCACTCCTGACGGCAGCTTACAAAAGCCCCCGGATAAGCGCTTGCGCGCTATGAAAACAGCTGGCGTGCCCGTTCCAGGTCTTCGGGGGTGTCCACGCCGGGGCCCGGCGCATCCTCGGTGATGTGCACGGCAATCCGGTGGCCATGCCACAGCGCGCGCAATTGCTCCAGCGACTCCAGCAACTCCAGCGGTGCCTGGGGCAGGGTGGGGAACTGGCGCAAAAAACCGACACGGTAGCCGTAAATGCCCACGTGGCGCAAAGGCTTGGGCAGCGTGCTGCCGGCTTCCCACCAGGCCTTGCCGGTGAAATCGCGTGCCGCCGGAATGGGCGAGCGGCTGAAATACAGCGCCGTCTGGCGCGCATCAAGCACCACCTTGACAATATTCGGATTGAGCAGGTCGGCCAACTGGTCTATCGAATGGGCGGCCGTGCTCATGGCGCAGTCCGGGCGCTCGTTGAGCAGGCGCGCCACCGCGTCAATCAGGGCCGGGTCAATCAGGGGCTCGTCGCCCTGCACATTGACCACGATGTCGTCGTCGGCCAGGCCGAGCAGGCCGCAGGCTTCGGCGAGCCGGTCGCTGCCACTGGGGTGGTCCACGCGGGTCAGCACGGCCAGAACACCGAAAGCCGCGCATTTCTCGACAATCTCGGGGCTGTCGGCGGCGACCACTGTGCGGACGGCGGTGCTTTGCATGGCGCGTTGCGCCACACGCACGACCATGGGCGCGCCACTGATGTCGGCCAGCGGCTTGTTGGGCAGGCGGGTAGAGGCCAGGCGGGCCGGAATGAGAACGGTGAAACTCATGCGCGCAAGGTGGCTGGAAACGGTTGGGCCGGCATCACAGGCCAAGCTCTTCATCGGTAAGGGTTCGCGCTTCGTTTTCCAGCAGCACGGGGAGTCCGTCGCGCACCGGGTAGGCCAGGCGGGCGCTGCGCGAGATCAGTTCCTGCTTCTCGCGGTCATATTCGAGCGGGCCCTTGGTGACTGGGCAAACCAGCAGTTCAAGTAATTTGGTGTCCATGCACTGATGGTAATTGAGAAAGCTGAGAAAGCGGCCGCGCCAGCAGCGGCGCCAGCCGTGCATCCACTGCCGCAAAGAAAGCGGGTTCGGGTGAAAACGCCAGTGGAACGGCCAGCAGTTCAAGCCCCGGCAGGGCCGGCATGGCAAACAGCTTGATGGCATCCTTTTCGGTGCACAGCACGGTCTGGCCCGCGTAAGCGCTCAGGCCGCCATCGGCAAAGTCATGGTGGTCGGGCAGGGCGATGGTTTTTCCCAGTGTCAGGCCACGTGCCCTCAGCATGGCAAAAAAAGCTTCGGGCGTCGCGATGCCCGCCAGGGCGACCAGAGGCCGGCCCCGCAGAGCGGAGAGCGCCACCTGGCGGCCGTCGGCGGCCAGCGCATGGTCGGCCAGTTGCCGGCGGGAGGTGAAGCCCTCAAAAGCGGGCTTTTGGCCGGTATGCAGCACCAGATCCAGGCCCAGGCGCTTTCGCTCCGGCCAGGGCTCGCGCAGCGGCCCGGCCGGCAGCAACCAGCCATTGCCCGCGCCGCGGTCGTCGAACACCGCAATCTCGATGTCGCGCTGCAGCGCATAGTGCTGCAAGCCGTCGTCGCACACCACCACGGCCGTGGCGGGGTAGGCGGCCAGCAAGGCCCGCACGGCGTCAGTGCGTCTGGGTGCTACAAAAACAGGAGCGGATGTTGCCCGCTTGATAAGGGCTGGCTCATCGCCGGACTCCTGAATGGATGTTTCGGGTGTGACTTCAAGGCTTTTGTGGCCGTGTCGGCCATAGCCGCGCGAGATGACGCCCACCGGCAAACCTTGCGCCTGCAAATGCTTGACCAGCGCCATCACCAGCGGGGTCTTGCCGGCGCCGCCGGCCACGACATTGCCGACCACAATCACCGGCACGCTGAAGCGCTCGGACCGGAGAACCCCGCCGCGGTACAAAGCCCTGCGCAAGCGCACCGCCAGGCCGTGGACTTGCGCCACGGGCCAGAGCAGGCAGGCCAGCCATCCGCGTGTGAGCCAGGCCCTCTGCAAAAGTTGTTTCACGCGTTTCTTGCCATGTCACAGGGAAGGACGAAGGGCGAGCCGACAACCTACTTGACGCCGGCCCGTGCGCTGCTCTGGGTGGCAAAGGTGATCTGCGTCATGCCCTGGCGCCGGGCGGCCTCCATGACCGTGATGACCGCCTGGTGCGTGGCGCTGGCATCGGCGCTGATGATGATGACGCTTTCCTTGCCGGCCCTGGCCGCCTCGACCAGCGCCGCGCCGAGGGCGTCAATGCCCCGGCCTTCCACCAGGGCCTTGTTGACCATGTAACGGCCATCGCTGCTCACGGCGACGATCACCTCTTTGGGGTAGTCGCGCTGCTGCTCGGCATCAGCCACAGGCAGTTTGACCTGCAGTTCGGTAAATTTGCTGTAGGTGGTCGACAGCATCAGAAAGATCAGCACCACGAGCAGCACATCGATGAAGGGGATCAGGTTGATCTCCGGTTCATCATGCGGGTGGGGGCGGAAGTTCATGTCAGGTCCCTTCTGGAGACAGCGCGGCAAGCCAGGCTAAAAGCGGGAACACCGCACTCATTTTCTGAGGGTATTGAGGTGGCGCACAAAGCGCTCCGCAGACAGTTCCATGGTCAGCAGGTAGCCATCGACCCGGGCGCGGAAGTAGCGCCAGAAAATCAGTGCAGGAATCGCCACCATCAGGCCAAACGCGGTGTTGTACAGCGCCATCGAAATGCCTTGCGCCAGTTGCGCCGGGTTGCCGCCGGCCGCGTTGCTGACGCCGCCCGCGCCGCCCGCCTGGGAGCCGAAAATCTCTATCATGCCGATGACCGTTCCCAGCAGGCCCAGCAAGGGCGCTGCAGAGGCGATGGTGGCCAGCGCGGCCAGGTAACGCTCCAGCTTGTGCGCCGCCTGCCGGCCTGCGCCTTCCAGTGTGGAGCGCAGGTCGTCTTCGCTGATGTGCGGGTTGGTGTTCAGTGCGCGAAAGCCGCTGGCCAGTACTTCGCCGAGCAGGGAGTTTTCCTCCAGCTGCGATACCACGCTGGGCGAGGGGACGGCGTTGCGGGAGACGGTGATGGCTTCGTCAAGAAGCTTGGGCGGGGCGACTTTGGGAGTTTTGAGGCTGGTAAAACGCTCAATGACCAGCGCGAGAGCGAGGATGGAACAGGCTACCAAAGGCCAGATCGGCCAGCCCGCGGCTTGTATGATCGAAAACAATGCACAACTCCAAGCAGATAATTTGAGTTGGATTATGGCCTACCGAACACCTGCCAATCGCTGTTGCGCTGCCGTGGTTCGGAATGTTTTCTACCCCCTGTTTTGTAAGACTTAGCCCACAGAACTTGTGGATAACTTTGTGGGCAACTGCCGGGACGAAGTCCCGAAAGCCGCGCCACAGCGTGCATGTAACAAAACGATGAAAATTTGAGCAGCATTAAGTTATTAAAAATCAATGAGTTATACGAGTTCATCACGCTGTCTGCGGCAAATCATTGGCACCATGCCCGCCTCGTGGGGCTCTGTGGAGTACTTTCGTTGTCACCGCAATGGTTTCGGCCATGTCTGACGCGTCGGGACCGCAGGCAAGGCCGCCCAACCCTGCGCGTGACGCGGGTGTGCGCATCTGGCCCGTGGGCTCGCTGCTGCGCGCGATTGCCGACAGCCTGGAAGCCCGTTTCAATCCTGTGGCCGTGCAGGGTGAAATCACCGGCTTTTCGCGCGCCGCCAGCGGGCATTGCTATTTTTCCCTGAAGGACGAGCAGGGGCAGGTGCGTTGCGCCATGTTCCGCCGGGCGGCCAGCCTGCTGGATTTTTCTCCGCGTGATGGGCAATTGGTCGAGTTGCGGGGCCGTCTGGGCGTGTACGAGCCGCGCGGCGAACTGCAACTGGTGGTCGAATCCATGCGCCAGGCCGGGCAGGGCAATCTGTTCGAGCAGTTTTTGCTGCTCAAGGCCAAGCTCGAAGCCGAAGGCCTGTTCGACACCGCACGCAAGCGCCCCTTGCCCCTGCTGCCTCGCGCCATCGGCGTGGTCACCTCCTTGGGCGCCGCGGCGCTGCATGACGTGGTGACCGCCCTGCAGCGCCGCGCCCCGCACATCCCTGTGGTGATTTACCCTGCCAGCGTGCAGGGCGGCCAGGCCGCCGGTGAGCTGCGCGAGGCTTTGCTCAAGGCCTACCAGCGGAAGCCCGTTGATAAGGTCGACGTATTGCTGCTGGTCCGCGGCGGCGGCGCCATGGAGGACTTGTGGGCCTTTAATGATGAGCAGCTCGCCCGCACCATCGTGGCTTCACCCATGCCTGTGGTCAGTGGGGTGGGGCATGAAACGGATTTCACCATTGCCGATTTCTGTGCCGATGTGCGTGCCCCCACGCCCACGGCTGCGGCCGAGCTTTGCGCACGGTCGCAAAGTGTCTGGCTGGGTGCTTTGGAGCAGGCTTTCTCGCGGCTGCAAAACGGGGTAGACCGGCAGATGCAGTCGCACAGCCAGCGGCTGGACTGGGCAGCGTCCCGTGTCAGCCGGCCTTCGCATCTGGTCACCCGGCAGCAGGCACGCCTGGCCGGGCTGGCGCAAAACCTGCGACATGCGATGCTATCGATAGTGAAGCATGAAAAGATGCACCTGCAAGGTCTGGAGGCCGAGGTGCCGAAAAAAGTCGCAGATTGCATGCAGCGCTGCCAGCACCAGATCGAGCGTGCCCAGCTGCGCCTTGATCTGCTGGACCCTACGCTGGTGTTAAAGCGCGGCTACGCCTGGGTGACAGATGTCGAAGGTCGTGCGTTGACGCGTGCCCAGGACCTGGCCCTCGGACAAAAACTGCGCCTGCATTTGTCGCAAGGGCGGGCCGGAGTGACCGTGAGCGAGTTGTACCCCAATGAAAGTTAGACCCCAAGCTTCGCAGCCCCCCGAGGGGGCTCTGTTTTGCCTTGGGACGGCCCGACGGCAAAAGGGCCGCACTGAGCGGCCCTTTTAGCGCGGCGAAGGCCGGATTTACAGGCCCAGGCCGCCGTTTTGCTGCGCGACCATGCAAAACAGCATGGGAATCGAAAACATGGTGTTGAAACGCGAAGTCAGCATGGCCAGACGTGCTGCCTTGGCTTTTTCTGCGGCTTCCACCGTGACGATGCCAAGCGCCTTTTTCTGGTTAGGCCAAATGATGAACCAGACATTGAAGGCCATCACCAGGGCAAGCCACATGCCTATGCCAATGGCCGTGAACGGCTTTTGCAGACCCAGCGCGGCCACGATGTAGCCACTCATGAAGGCCAGCAGCAAACCGGTGACGACGGTGGCCAGCGCCGCCCAGCGGAACCAGAACAGCGCAGAGGGTGCTATGACTTTGCTGATCGCCGGTTTTTGCTCATCCGGAATTTTTGGCATGGAGGGAATCTGCACGAAGTTGAAATACCACAGCAGGCCAATCCACATCACACCGGACAGCACATGCAGCCAGCGCATGAAAAAAGTCCACCAGGCATGACTGACACCCACATGCGCGCCCGTGGCCAGCACCAAAATGACGAGCAGCACGACGCCGGCCAGCACGGTGCGGCCGAGAGATTGAAGTATGGCACCCATTATTGATTCCTTCTTCAGATGATGAGATATCGATTATGAGAATCAAACAGGCTCATGGCAAGGCAATATATGGCGGCCTGGTGCTTGAAGAGCGGATCGCTCAAGCCGGGTGCCTGCATTGGGCCCGCGCTTGAACAGGTACCGCCCCACAAGGTTTAGCGATGCTTCTACAATGCGACGCTGGCATTGCTCAAGAGATTCTTCGAGGTGCCGCAACCTAACCCTAACACGACATACGATGGAACATACCCTTCCCGCACTACCCTACGCGATTGACGCCCTGGCCCCGCACTACTCCAAGGAAACGCTGGAGTTCCACCACGGCAAGCACCACAACGCGTATGTGGTCAACCTCAACAACCTGCAAAAAGGGACCGAATTCGAGAGCAAGACGCTCGAAGAAATCATCAAGAGCTCCAGCGGCGGCGTGTACAACAACGCAGCCCAGATCTGGAACCACACCTTTTTCTGGAGCTGCATGAAGCCTGCCGGCGGCGGCGAACCCGGCGGCGCGCTGGCTGCAGCCATCAATGCCAAGTTTGGCTCTTACGCTTCATTCAAAGAGGCTTTTGTCAAGTCGGCTGTCGGCAACTTCGGTTCCGGCTGGACCTGGCTGGTCAAAAAAGCCGACGGCACGGTGGACATCGTCAACACCGGTGCAGCCGGCACGCCCCTGACCACGGCCGACAAGGCCCTGCTGACGGTGGATGTGTGGGAACACGCCTACTACATCGACTACCGCAACCTGCGTCCCAAGTTTGTCGAAACCTTTCTGTCCAACCTGGTGAACTGGGGCTTTGCCGAGGCCAACTTCGCCTAATACGGCGAGCGTTCAGCTGCAAAAAAGCCGACATCAAGTCGGCTTTTTTATGGCTGAAAGGCGGGGGTCAGCGCTTGGCGTCAAAGAGCGGGCCGCCCAGCTTGCTGCCGGCCTTGATGCCTTTTTTGGCAAACCAGCCCTTGTTCATTTCCAGAACATAGCGAACCGGTTGGGCCGAGCAGTGGGAATCCGTGGTTTGCGGCTTCATGTCGGCCAGGTTCACGATGGTGCCGTCATCGGCCACGAAAGCGGCCGTCAAGGGGAGCAGGGTGTTTTTCATCCAGAAGCACTGCTGGGTGGCCTGCTCGAACACAAAAATCATGCCTTCCGGCTGCGGCATGTCCTTGCGGAACATCAGGCCGATCTGGCGCTGTTCGGGCGTGAACGCCACTTGCGCATCAATCACATACATGCCGGCAGACAGCTTGATGCGCTGCAGATTCATTTGCGGGCCTTCTTGAGCGCCGCTCCAGTGAGGGGAAAGCAGGGCCATGGCGGCCAGCGCAGCAAGCAGGCCCTTGCGTGCCTTGTTAAAGGAAAAGACGCCCGGTTTTAAAAACATGAATTCACCGCATTAAAGTTGAACTGCCAGCATAAACGACGCGCGTAAAAAGCCCGAAAAAAAGCCCGCACTGGGCGGGCATTCTGACCGAAGTCACCAGGAATTACTTCTTGGCTTCTTCCTTGGCAACAGGCTTGGCTTCCGCTTTCTTGGCAGCAGCTTCAGCTTTTTTTGCGGCAGCGGCTTCGGCTTTTGCTTTTTTGGCTGCAGCGGCTTTTTCTTTCTTGGCGGCCTTGGCGGCAGCTTTCTCTTCCTTGGTCATCGCTTTCTTGGCTTCTGCCTTGGCTGCAGGAGCAGCAGGCGCTGCGGCAGCGGTAGGGGCCGCAGGCGCTGCAGGAGCAGCAGGCGCTTGTGCAAAAGCACCTGCAGCGAAGAGGCCAGCGATCAAAGCAGCGAGGATCTTGTTCATTTGGAGTTTCCTTAAAACGGTATTGGAAAAAAATACCCCGAACTTTTCGGAGGCCCTCCCGTAACGGAGGCTGCTCACAAAGCGTTGACAGATACACGCAAATTCTTTGCAAGAAGCTTTTCCGGCTAAAATTTAGGGGGTTTTACCTAAACTGCTGAGAGTGGCGTTCCCTGTGAGCGTCATCAGCGCCCACCGGAGACTTCTGCACATGTACCAGCACATCAAGGTGCCAGCCCAAGGCCAAAAAATCACTGTCAATGCCGACAACTCTTTGAATGTTCCTGACGAGCCTGTCATTCCGTTCATCGAAGGCGACGGCACCGGTGCAGACATCACGCCGGTCATGCTCAAGGTGGTGGATGCAGCGGTTGCCAAAGCCTATGGCGGCAAGAAAAAAATCCACTGGATGGAAGTGTTTGCCGGCGAGAAGTCCACCAAGGTCTATGGCCCCGACGTGTGGCTGCCCGAAGAGACCCTGCACGCCGTGCGCGACTATGTGGTGTCCATCAAGGGCCCGCTGACCACGCCCGTGGGCGGCGGTATCCGCAGCCTGAACGTGGCCCTGCGCCAGGAACTGGACCTCTACGTCTGCCTGCGCCCCATCCAGTACTTCGCCGGCGTTCCTTCGCCCGTGAAAGAGCCGCAAAAAACCAATATGGTGATCTTCCGCGAAAACTCGGAAGACATTTACGCCGGTATCGAATTCGAATCGGGCAGCGACAAGGCCAAGAAACTCATCAAGTTCCTGCAGGACGAGATGGGCGTCAAGAAAATCCGCTTCCCCAACACCTCCGGCATCGGCATCAAGCCGGTTTCCAGCGAAGGCACCGAGCGCCTGGTGCGCAAGGCCATCCAGTACGCCATTGACCATGACAAGCCCAGCGTGACCATCGTGCACAAGGGCAACATCATGAAGTTCACCGAAGGCGGTTTCCGTGACTGGGCTTATGCCCTGGCCCAGAAGGAATTCGGCGCCGAACTGATCGACGGTGGCCCATGGTGCAAGTTCAAGAACCCGAAAACGGGCAAGGACATCATCGTCAAGGACAGCATCGCCGATGCCTTCCTGCAGCAAATCCTGCTGCGCCCCGCCGAGTACAGCGTGATTGCCACCCTGAACCTGAACGGCGACTACGTCTCCGACGCACTGGCCGCCCAGGTCGGCGGTATCGGCATTGCCCCGGGCGCCAACCTGAGCGACACCGTCGCCATGTTCGAAGCCACGCACGGCACGGCACCCAAGTACGCCGGCAAGGACTACGTGAACCCAGGTTCCGAAATCCTGTCAGCCGAAATGATGTTGCGCCACATGGGCTGGACGAAGGCTGCCGACCTGATCATCAGCTCGATGGAAAAATCAATCGAGTCCAAGAAGGTCACCTATGACTTCGCCCGGCTCATGGAAGGCGCGACCCAGGTCAGCTGCTCCGGTTTCGGCCAGGTCATGATCGACCACATGTAAAGCAGCCTGCTGCTTTGCCCTGAAGACCGCCCGGGAGCGATCCCGAGGCGGTTTTTTCATGAGCGCAGAATGGCGGGAAATCGAACTTGAATGTTGCCCAACCGCCACCAATTTCCCCCCACGGCACACCGGGCAATTCCGGTCGCTAGAATGAATTCCATGGCTACCCAATCACCCAAATCCCCGGCAAGCCCTCCGGCACCCGCTATCAGGCCCGACGATGTCAATGGCGGGGATTCGGTCGTGCTGGAGCGTCGCCCGCAAAAGACCAAACCGCCGCAGATGTACCAGGTGGTTTTGCTCAACGATGACTACACGCCGATGGAATTCGTCGTGGTGGTCATTCAGGAGTTTTTCAACAAGGACCGGGAAACTGCCACGCAAATCATGCTGAAGATACATCTGGACGGCAAGGGCGTTTGCGGGGTGTTTTCCAAAGATGTCGCGGCCACCAAGGTTGACCAGGTCACCGAGGCGGCACGAAAAAACGGCCATCCGTTGCAGTGTGTCAGCGAGCCCATTGAATAATTGGAAATTCGGCCAATATTCTCTTCAGAAGTGAGTAAAGTAAACATGCAAGCAAGCCGAAAGGAAAATCTATGATTGCCCAGGAATTAGAAGTCAGCTTGCACATGGCCTTTGTCGAGGCGCGCCAGCAACGTCACGAGTTCATCACCGTGGAACACCTGCTGCTGGCCTTGCTGGACAACCCCAGTGCGGCTGAAGTGCTGCGCGCCTGCTCCGCCAACGTGGATGATTTGCGCAAGTCCTTGGCCAACTTCATCAAGGACAACACGCCGCAAGTGGCCGGCACCGATGATGTGGACACGCAGCCCACGCTGGGTTTCCAGCGTGTGATCCAGCGCGCCATCATGCATGTGCAGTCCACCGGCAACGGCAAGAAGGAAGTCACCGGCGCCAATGTGCTGGTGGCCATTTTTGGCGAAAAAGACTCGCATGCCGTGTACTACCTGCACCAGCAGGGTGTCACGCGCCTGGACGTGGTGAATTTCATCGCCCACGGCATCAAGAAAAGCGACCCGCCCGAGCCGGCCAAGTCCGGCGAGAGCGCCGCCGAGAACGAGGAGGGCGGCGAGAAGAACGAGAAAGCCTCGCCGCTGGAGCAGTTCACCGTCAACCTCAACCAGATGGCCAAGGACGGCAAGATCGATCCTTTGATCGGCCGCCAGTACGAGGTCGAGCGCGTGATCCAGATCCTGTGCCGCCGCCGCAAGAACAACCCGCTGCTGGTGGGAGAGGCCGGCGTGGGCAAGACGGCGATTGCCGAGGGCCTGGCCTGGCGCATCACGCAAAAGGACGTGCCCGAGATACTGGGCGAGGCCAATGTGTACTCGCTCGACATGGGCGCGCTGCTGGCCGGCACCAAGTACCGCGGTGATTTTGAGCAGCGCCTCAAGGGCGTGCTGAAGGCGCTGAAAGACAAGCCCAATGCCATCCTGTTCATCGACGAGATCCATACCCTGATCGGGGCCGGTGCGGCCTCGGGCGGCACGCTGGACGCGTCCAATCTGCTCAAGCCGGCGCTCAGTTCGGGCCAGCTCAAGTGCATTGGCGCGACCACCTTCACCGAATACCGCGGCATCTTCGAAAAAGATGCGGCCCTGTCACGCCGCTTCCAGAAGGTGGATGTGGTCGAGCCCTCTGTGCAGGAAACCGTCGACATCCTCAAGGGCCTGAAGTCGCGCTTTGAAGAGCACCATGGCGTCAAGTACGCCCTGGCGGCCCTGCAGGCGGCGGCCGAGCTCAGCGCCAAGTACATCAATGACCGCCACTTGCCCGACAAGGCGATTGACGTGATTGACGAAGCGGGCGCGGCCCAGCGCATTTTGCCGGCCTCCAAGCGCAAGAAAACCATCAGCAAGGCCGAGGTCGAAGAGATCGTGGCCAAGATCGCCCGCATCCCGCCCGCCAACGTCTCCAACGACGACCGCGGCAAGCTCAAAACGCTGGAGCGCGACCTGAAAAGCGTGGTGTTCGGCCAGGACAAGGCGCTCGACGTGCTGGCGTCCGCCGTCAAGATGGCGCGCTCGGGCCTGGGCAAGGACGACAAGCCGATTGGCTCCTTCCTGTTCTCTGGCCCCACGGGTGTCGGGAAGACGGAAGCCGCCAAGCAACTGGCCTACATCATGGGCATCGAGCTGATCCGCTTCGACATGTCGGAGTACATGGAGCGCCATGCCGTGAGCCGCCTGATCGGCGCGCCTCCCGGCTACGTGGGCTTTGACCAGGGCGGCCTGCTGACCGAGGCGATCACCAAGAAGCCGCACGCGGTGCTGCTGCTCGACGAAATCGAGAAGGCGCACCCGGACATCTTCAACGTGCTGCTGCAGGTCATGGACCACGGCACCTTGACGGACAACAATGGGCGCAAGGCCGACTTCCGCAATGTGATCATCGTCATGACCACCAATGCCGGTGCCGAGACCATGAACAAGGCGACGATTGGCTTTACCAACCCGCGCGAAGCCGGCGACGAGATGGCGGACATCAAACGCCTGTTCACGCCCGAGTTCCGCAACCGCCTGGATGCGGTGGTGAGCTTCAAGGCGCTGGACGAGACCGTCATCCTGCGCGTGGTCGACAAGTTCCTGCTGCAGCTCGAGACGCAGCTGGCCGAGAAGAAGGTGGACGTCACCTTCACCGACACGTTGCGCAAGTACCTGGCCAAGAAGGGCTTTGACCCGCTCATGGGCGCGCGCCCGATGCAGCGCCTGATCCAGGACACGATTCGCCGTGCGCTGGCTGACGAGCTGCTGTTCGGACGCCTGGTCGATGGCGGTCGCCTGACCGTCGACATGAAGATCACAACCGACGAGAAAGGCGTGGAAAACGGCGAGGTCGAGCTCGACATCCAGCCGCTGCTCAAGAAAGAGGGCAAGGCCAAGCCCGAGGCGGAGGCCGCGGAAACCAACTGACAGCGCGGATTGTCAAGCGCTCTCAAAAGGCCGGTAGCATCATGCTATCGGCCTTTTTTCATGATGCTATCAAAACGCTAGCTTCTTGCGCCCGCTGCATCTGGGCTGGAGGCCTTTTTTGCTTAAGAAAACGACAACATGCAACCCATGGCTTCGCACACCTTCCTGTGGCACGACTACGAAACCTTCGGCATCAGCCCGCGCCGTGACCGGCCCGCGCAGTTTGCCGGGATTCGCACCGACGCCGAGCTGAACGAGGTCGGCGAGCCGCTGATGATTTACTGCCAGCCCGCCAACGATTACCTGCCCGACCCGGCGTCCTGCCTGATCACCGGCATCACGCCGCAGCTGTGCCTGGAGCGCGGTGTGGCCGAGCACGCGTTTGCGGCGCAGATCGAGCAGATGCTGGCCCAGCCCGGCACGATTGGCGTGGGCTACAACACCATACGCTTCGATGACGAGGTGACGCGCTTCATGTTCTGGCGCAACCTGATAGACCCCTATGCGCGGGAGTGGCAGAACGACTGCGGCCGCTGGGATTTGCTGGATGTGGTGCGCATGGCCTATGCGCTGCGGCCCGACGGCATCCGGTGGCCGCTCAAGGAAGACGGCAAGCCCAGCTTCAAGCTGGAAGACCTGGCGCGCGCCAACGGCCTGCTGCATGAGGCGGCGCACGATGCCCTGTCCGACGTGCGCGCCACCATTGCGCTGGCGCGGCTGATTCGCAGGGCCCAGCCCAAGCTGTTTGACTTTGCCTTAAGCCTGCACAAAAAGGACCGCGTGGCCGCCGAGCTGGGCCTTCCCGCCAGCCCGCAGACGGCCAGGCCGTTTCTGCATGTGTCGGGCATGTTCCCGGCCGAGCGCGGCTGCCTGGCCGTGATGTTTCCGCTGGCCACCCACCCGAGCAACAAGAATGAAATCCTGGCCTGGGACCTGGCGCACGACCCCAGCGAGCTGCCGCTGCTGGACGTCGCCACCTTGCGCCAGCGCCTGTTCACCAAGTCGGCCGACCTGCCCGAAGGCGTGAGCCGGCTGCCTATCAAGTCGGTGCACCTCAACAAGTCGCCCATGGTCGTGCGCCAGCTGCAAGCCCTGACGCCGCAGATGGCGGCGAAGTGGGGCGTGGACATGGACGCCGCGCTGCGCCACGCCGAAAAAGCCGCCGGCCTGCCCGACATGAGCGCGATCTGGCCCGAGGTGTTTCAGCGGCCCCAAGAAGCCACGCCGGACGTGGACGAAGACCTGTACGGCGGCTTCATAGGCAACGCCGACCGCCGGCGGCTGAACCAGTTGCGCGCGCTGCCTGCCGCCGAGCTGGCGCACAGCCGCACCGGCTTCGACGACGACCGGCTGGAAGAGCTGCTGTTTCGCTACCGCGCCCGCAACTTTCCGCAGACCCTCACGCCCGACGAGGCCGAGCGCTGGGAAGCGCATCGCGCCGCGCGGCTGCTCGAAGGCGAGGGCGGCGCGCGCAATGTGGATGCGCTGTTTGCCGAGATTGATGCCCTGCAGCAAAGCGCCGACGAGCGCGCTGAGGCGATTCTGGGTGCCCTGTACGATTACGCGGAGCTGATCACACCGGCGCCGTGACTTGCACGCGTTCTTTCCGGCACCTTGCCGCACCTGCTTTTGGGAACTGACATCACCATGAACAACGAACCAGGATTGACCACGGAAATCGTCCATTCCGACCGCGAATTTGGCGTCGAGCATGGCGGCTTGCACAAACCCATCCACACCTCCGTGCAATACGGTTTTGACAAGGTGGAAGACCTGATTGGCGTCTTCCAGGGCACGCTCAAGGGCGGCTTCAACTACGCGCGCCAGGGCACACCCACCACGGCGGCGCTGGAGGCCAAACTCACGATGATGGAGCAGGGCGTGGGCACCGTCAGCTTTGCCACCGGAATGGCGGCCATCACCGCCTTGTTTCTGACGCTGCTGCGGGCCGGCGACCACATCGTGTCCAGCCGCTACGTGTTCGGCAACACCAACAGCCTGCTGGGCACGCTGGGTGACCTGGGTATTGCCGTGAGCAAGGTCGATGCCTGCGTCGTGCGCCACGTCGCCCAGGCGCTGCGGCCCGAGACGCGCATGGTCTTTGTGGAGACCGTGGCCAATCCCGGCACCCAGATTCCCGACCTGGATGCTATCGGCCGCTTGTGCCGCGAAAAGGGCGTGCTGTTCGTGGTGGACAACACCATCCTGTCGCCCGCGCTGTTTCGCCCGAAAGACGTGGGTGCGGGCCTCGTGGTCCATTCCCTGACCAAGACCATCGCGGGTCATGGCAACGCGCTGGGCGGCGCCGTGATCGACACCGGCCTGTTCGATTGGTCGCGCTATCCCAACATCAACGAGGCCTACCGCAAGGGCGACGCGAAGCAATGGGGGCTGACGCAAATCCGCAAGAAGGGCTTGCGTGACATGGGCGGATCGCTGTCGTCGCAGCACGCGCACCTGATCGGCGCCGGCGCCGAGACCCTGGTCCTGCGGCTGGCCCAAACCAGCGCGACCGCGATGGCGCTGGCCCGCTTCCTGGAGGGGCATCCCGCCGTGGCCCGGGTTCATTACCCCATGCTGCAGTCGCACCCGCAGCATGCACTGGCCCAAAAGCACTTCAAGGCCGGCTCATGGTTGATGGCCTTTGAGCTGCGCAACGCGGACGCCTGCCTGGAGGTGCTCAACCGCCTGAAACTGCCGGTCAAGGCCACAGGCATGGGCGACAGCCGCACGCTCGTCATCCCCGTGGCCCACACCATCTTCTGGGAAGCCGGCGCTGCGGCGCGTGCCGAGATGGGCATTGCGGACGGCCTGATACGCGTCTCGGTCGGGCTGGAAGACAGCGCCGATTTGATCGCCGACTTTGCGCAGGCCCTGGCGGATTGACCGCTGCGGGCAGGCCATGGCCCGCTCAGGCGGCGGCGCGTTCGGGCGGGTGCTTGGCAAAGGCGCTGCCAAAGCGGTTGGCCAGAAAGTCGGCCAGCGCGATGTCCTCCTGGCGGATAAAGCCCCGCGTGGGCAGGCGCCCCGCGGCCAGCAGGTCCAGCACGGTGCAGATGCCCGCCGCCGTGGTGATCTGGATGGCGCTGCGCAGCACGCCGCCGACTACGTGGCTGTAGACCTTGTGGGCGTAGGTTTCCTGCATCAGCCGGCCGTCGCGCTGACCGCTGACGGTCACAAACACGATGACCACGTCCTGCATCGTGGTCGGCAGGGAATTTTCCAGGATGTCCTTGAGCACATCGCGGCGCTCGCGCAGGCGCAGGTCGTTGAGCAGCGCCTTCATGATGGCCGCGTGGCCGGGGTAGCGGATGGTCTTGTAGTTGAGGTGGGTGACCTTGCCCTGTAGCGTTTCGCACAGCGTCCCCAGGCCGCCCGAGGTGTTGAAGGCCTCGTAAGTCACGCCGTCGAGCGAGAACTCCTCACGCTCGGCCAGCGGCGGCACCTGGCGTTGCACGCCTTCGACGATGGCCTCGCAGGGCTCGCAATATTCGTTGATGACCCCGTCGGTGCTCCAGGTCAGGTTGTAGTTGAGCGCGTTCGACGGGAACTGCGGCAGGGCGCCCACGCGCATGCGCACGCTGTGCAGGCTGTCAAAACGTCGGCACAGGTCGGCGGCCACGATGGAGACAAAGCCGGGCGCCAGGCCGCATTGCGGGATCAGCGCCGACTGCGCGCCGGCGGCCAGTTCCCGCACGCGCCTGGTGCTGGCCACGTCCTCGGTCAGGTCCAGGTAATGCACTTTCTCGGCAACGGCGGCCTCGGCAATCGCCGTGGTCAGGTGAAACGGCGCCGCGCTCAGCACCGCGAACTGCCCTTTCAGGGCCGCACGCAGGGCGACGGGGTTGGTAACGTCCAGCGTTTGCGGTTGAACCCGGGGACCGGCCTTGATGCTGGCCAGTGCGGCCGGCGACGCATCGACCACCGTGACCTCGTAATCACCGGCAGCGCCCAGCATGGCGGCGATGGTCGAGCCGATTTTTCCGGCGCCGACGACCATGATTTTTTTCATTTCAAGCTCCTTGATATGCCCTCCGAGGCGGGGGTCTGCATTGATTGTGAGCGGGTGTGTCGTCAGTTGGTAGTGGCAATTCATACAAATCGAAGCCATAATTTAGGCGAATTGACATCAACAACAATGCATTTCGCATGAACCTCGACGCCATAGACCGAACCCTGCTCAACGAGCTGCGCGAAAACGCCCGTTGCCCCATGGCCCTGCTGGCCCGCAAGGTCGGGTTGTCGCGTACCGCCGTGCAGGCGCGCATTGCGCGGCTGGAGCGCGACAAGGTGATTACCGGCTATGGCGCACGCACCGGCGAGGCCTACGAGCAGTCGCTGGTAGCGGCCCATGTGATGCTCACGGTCGGCCCCAAGCTATCGGGTCCGGTCGAAGCCGCGCTGCGAAAGATCCCCGAGGTGCGCTCCCTGCTGTCCATCAGCGGCACCTTCGACATGATCGCCATCGTGCAGGCGGGCTCGATTGAAGGGCTGGACGCGCTGATAGACCGCATAGGCCTGCTTGATGGGGTCGAGCGCACCCACACCTCGGTGGTGCTGTCCAGACGCTTCGAACGCTGAGGTTTACAGGCAACAGGGTTGTAGCGGCATCATGGGCAAAGTAGCATTCATCCCGGACGCCTTTCGATTGAAGCGCTGACGAAGAAGGAACTCATCATGACCGAGAGCCTAGGCGACAACGCCGATTCCTTTGCCGATCGCGAGCCGGTCACCTCCCGCGTTCTCGACGCACCTCAAGCGCGTGTGTTCCAGGCATTCAGTGACTCCGATCAGCTGGCGCGCTGGTGGGGCCCCAGGGGTTTCACCAACACCTTTGAGGAATTCGACCTGCGGCCCGGCGGCGCCTGGCGCTTCGTGATGCACGGGCCCGACGGGACGAACTACCCGAACGAAAGCGTCTTCGTCGAGGTCGTTCCGCGCGAGCGAGTCGTGTTCCGGCATCATTCTGGCCACGAGTTCGAGATGACGATCACCTTCGCGGAACAGGCGGGCAAAACGAGGCTGGGCTGGCGCCAGCGCTTCGACTCCGCCGCCGAATGTCAGCGTGTGGCCAGCTTCGCCGTGGAGGCCAACGAGCAGAACCTGGATCGCCTTCAGGCGCTGCTCGCCGGCTTGGCCTGATTTGTGATTTTGCTGCGTTATTGATAGCTGACTCCGCAGGACACATAAGGGCTGGAGCCATCATTGCTCTGAGGTTGGGGTGAGCGCCATGGCCGCAATCTCTGCTTGACCAGGCTTGCCGAACATCTGATGCGGCCGCGATGCTGCCGCTGTTGACCGGTTCGCAGGTCGCAGCTGCCTGCATTTTGTAAGGCAGGTTTCGCCCGGCAGTGCCATTGGCGAGCGTGCGGTATGTGTCGCTGGTTTTATTCGCTTGACCGGAACTTGGCGCGGCTGAAGAATGTCGGCTGACATGCGCTTGGCGACTTCTAGCGACGGTTTTATCCCGCAAGCGCCGTTTGATCCCGCATTTTGTGCGGTCTACGTCACGTTGGAAGGCCTATCCGCCAAGGAGCGTTGTCATGCGATTGGTTATCTCGCTCATGTTTCTTCTGTTGACTTCCGCCTGCGCAGTCAAGACTGGAGCGACAAGCGATGGCGCAGAACAGGTAGCCGCCGCTACTACGGCCTGGCGTGCCGCGTATGACAGCCGGGATCCCGCACGCATCATCGGCATGTACGACACAGACGCGGTGCTATGGGGCACCACGGCCAAGACAGTCGCACCAACCCCCACGGCAATTGCCGAGTACTTCAAAGACGCAGCCAGTCGCCCTACGGCGAGAGTCACGTTCGGGGAACAGCACCTGCGTTTCTATGGTGAGGTTGGTGTGAACACCGGCTACTACACATTCTCCGAAGTACGAGATGGTCAAACCGTATCGCGTCCTGCGCGCTATACCCTGGTCTTCCGGAATCGGGACGGCAAGTGGCTTGTCGTCGCGCATCATTCGTCGGTGGTTCCGTAGGCGCCAGGCCTTCAGCAGAGGGCGTTCTTTTTTCGAACCCTCATAGCTATTGAATCAATAGCTGCAGACGATTATTCGATATGGGCTGGAGGCCTGAATGGCTTAAAAATCCGTCCATGGAGAAGATGTCTTTCTTTCATCCGCTGGCGGAAACTCGACGCGCACCTGCCCGGCCTGCCAAGCCGGGTACTTCTCCATCACCCGCGCAAACAGCGCGCCAGTCTCCCAACGCCCCAACCAGCCCACCAAGTGCAGCCAGGGCTGCGCCGCAAACCAGGCCGCATCGGTGTGGGCAAACTGGCGCACGAAGGGCAGTATGGCCATGTCGGCCAGGCTGGCGCTGGGGCCGCTGAGCCAGCCGTTGCGGCTCAGCCGGGCTTCCAGTTCCATCAACCAGCGGGCGGCGCTGCTGCGATGGGCCTCGGCAAAGGCCTTGTCGTCGCCTGCATGTTCGGCGGCGTAGCGGTTCGGGTACTTGTAGCGGTCCAGGTCGCGTTTGAACGGGCCGTCGTTGGCGGCGATCAGGGCTTGCCGGGCCTCCAGGCCGGCGCTATCGGCGGCCAGCCAGCCTTCGGGGTCGTGCTGCTCAAGTGCCCAGCGCATGATGTCCAGGCTTTGCTCGATCACGGCCCCGCTGGGCAGCACCAGCACGGGCACGGTGGCCTTGGGCGACGCGGCCAGCATCTCGGGCGGTTTGCTCTTCAGCACGATTTCGCGCAGCTCGCAGCGCTGGCCGCTCACGGCGATGGCCATGCGGGCGCGCATGGCGTAGGGGCAGCGCCTGAAGGAATACAGAACCGGCAGGGTTTGTTCCGCCTGGGCTGCCACTTCTTGTGACACGCTAACTTTCAGGTGGAGCCGGGCTGCCGCACGCCAATATGCGCCTGCTGGCGCGCCTCGGCCAGTTCGACCTGGCGCTGGCGCTCGCGGTAGCCGCGCTTTTGTTCTTCGGTGGTGCGGCCGTGGCAGTGGGCGCAGCTCACGCCCAGCTCGTACAGCGGCGACTGGCGGTCTTGGGCGCTGAGCGGGTCGCGGCAGGAGCGGCAGAGGGTGAAGTCGCCCTTGGCCAGGCCGTGGCCGACAGAGACGCGTTCATCGAACACAAAGCATTCGCCTTCCCAGCTGCTTTGCGCCTGCGGCACGGTTTCCAGGTATTTGAGGATGCCGCCTTCGAGGTGGTAAACCTCCTCAAAGCCTTTGCTGCGCATCAGCGCCGTCGATTTTTCGCAGCGTATGCCCCCGGTGCAGAACATGGCCACGCGGGGTTTTTTGCCATCGGTGGCGGCCAGCTTGCCGCCGGCTGCCATTTCCTTCTCGACCCAGCCGGGCAGCTCCGAAAAGCTGTGGGTGGCGGGGTTGATCGCGCCCTTGAAGCTGCCTATGGAGACTTCGTAATCGTTGCGCGTGTCGATCAGCACCACGTCGGGGTCGGCGATCAGCTGGTTCCAGTCCTGCGGCTTGACGTACTGGCCGGCCATGAGGGCGGGATGCACCTCGGGCACACCCATGGTGACGATTTCGCGTTTCAGGCGCACCTTCATGCGGTAAAACGGCAGGTGGTCCGCCCAGGCCTCCTTGTGCTCCAGCGCGGCCAGGCGTGGGTCGGCGCGCAGCCAGGCCAGCACCGCGTGCACGCCTTCGGGCAGGCCGGCAATCGTGCCGTTGATGCCTTCGGACGCCAGCAGCAGCGTGCCTTTGACGCCGTTGGCCTCACAGCAGGCGAGCAGGGGTGCCTGGAGCGCCGCGAAATCGGGCAGCTCGACAAACTTGTAAAGGGCGGCGGTCAGGAAGGTCATGGCTTGGTGGTTCGCCTGTGAGGCGGGCGAGCGGCGGTCTGGGTACTATCAAATTGATAGCTTCTTGCGCTCGCCTCGCATGGGCTGGCGGCCTATTTTATCCAAATATCAGCGCCACATCGCTGGCGGCTGCAGCAAGCCGCCTTGCCGCGAAGGGCTATCATGTTTCCCCCTCTTTGCACACCTGAAAGCCTCGCATGAGTTCCCTCCCGCCCAACGACAAAAGCATCAAGGTCGCCGTCATGGGCGCAGGCGCTGTGGGCTGCTATTACGGCGGCATGCTGGCGCGCGCCGGGCACGAGGTGGTGTTGATCGCGCGGCCCCAGCACGTGGAGGCCATAGCACGCGATGGCCTGCGCATGGAAACGCGCAGCTTCGACGAACATGTGCGCCTGGCTGCCAGCAGCGAGCCCAGCGCGGTGCAGGGGGCCCAGCTCGTCCTCTTCTGCGTCAAATCCACCGACACCGAATCGGCCGGCGCCCAAATCCGGCCGCACCTGCCGGCCGATGCCCTGGTGTTGTGCCTGCAAAACGGCGTGGACAACGCCGACCGCCTGCGCGCGGTGCTCCCCGAAACCGCGGTGGCCGCCGCCGTGGTGTACGTGGCCACCGAAATGGCCGGCCCCGGCCACGTCAAGCACCACGGCCGCGGCGAACTGGTGATCGAGCCTTCCAGCACCAGCGAGGCCGTGGCGCAAGCGCTGATCGCCGCCGGCGTGCCCACCGAGGTCTCCGGCAACGTGCGCGGCGCGCTGTGGGCCAAGCTGATACTCAACTGCGCCTACAACGCCGTCTCGGCCATCGCCCAGCTGCCCTATGGCAAGACGGTGCAGGGCGTTGGCGTGAAAGACGTGATGCGCGACGTGGTGGCCGAGTGCCTGGCCGTGGCCAAGGCCGAGGGCGTGCAGGTACCCGGCGACGCGGTGGCGGCCGTGGACAAGCTCGCCGACAGCATGCCCAACCAGTATTCATCGACCGCGCAAGACCTGGCGCGCGGCAAGCGCAGCGAGATCGACTACCTCAATGGCCTGGTCGTGAAGCGCGGCGAGGCGCTGGGGATTGCGACGCCGGCGAACCGGGTGTTGTGGGCGCTGGTGAAGTTGATGGAGTCAAGGCCAGCTAGTGTTTGGCTACAGGGTGCTGCTCATCGCGCCGTGACTGCGGCGTAGTTTTTTTGCGGCTGTTCGCCTGAGTGTTTTTGCCGGTGCTGATACCTTCTTCCTTGGCGTCCGTACGTCCTCTGGCGCGGCAAAGTGGAAATTGACGCCTAGCGCTTGCGCCACCCTGAAAATGGTGTCATACCTTGGGTGAGCACCCGGAGCCAATGCCTTGTAAAGGCTTTCCCGACCAAGTCCGGCTTTCCTGGCGAGCTCTGCCATCCCTCTTGCTCGCCCAACTACCGCAAAGGCATCCAGCAGTACGGCTGGATCGCCCATTTCGGCCGCAGCATTCAGATACTCGGCAATGGCCTTTTCATCTGTGAGGTACTCCGCCTCATCAAAAGGTTTCAGCCCCAGAGGGTTGTCATTACGCATAAGTCACTCCAATTCTTTTGCGAGGGCCTTGGCTCGCTTGATATCGGCTTTTTGGGTGGATTTATTTCCACCACACAACAACACATAGATCACCGAGCCAATGCGCTTGAAATAGACCCGATAGCCGGGCCCATAGTGGATGCGCATTTCGCTCAAGCCTTCCCCCACCGGTTCGCAGTCTCCGAAATTGCCCGACCGGGCCGCCGTAATCCGCGCCAGGATCTTTACCTTGCCTATAGGGTCCGAAAGCCCTCGCAGCCATTCGGAAAACTCGGATCCCTCAAGGATGGTGTTCACTGTCGCTCACTGGCTTTGGTTGGCGTTCATTGATAGTCATTGTATCCGAATGGATACGAGTTGCGGGCGGTCTTCGCGCACCCTCAAACGCAGGGGCAACCGCTGTTCGCTTCAACGCTCCGGGTTGCCAAGCAGTTTTGAGATGGCCCGCCAGTGCTGCGGCTCGACCGGCGTGATGGACAAGCGGTTGCCCTTGCGCAGCACCACCAGGTCGGCAAGGGCGTCATTGGCGCGCAGCTCGGGCAGGGTCAGGTTGCGGGTCTTGCGCAGTACCTGCACGTCCACCAGCAGCCAGCGCGGCTCGTCTGGTTTTGATTTGGCGTCGTAGTAAGGCGACCTCGGGTCGAACTGGGTAGGGTCAGGGTAGGGCGTGGACGCCACCTGTGCAATGCCGACGATGCCGGGTTCGGCACAGCTGGAGTGGTAGAACAGCACGCCATCGCCCACCCGCATCGCATCGCGCATGAAGTTGCGCGCCTGGTAGTTGCGCACACCGACCCAGGGCACCGTCGAGTTCTTGGCTGCGAGCGCGTCGTCGACCGAGCATTCCTCGGGCTCGGATTTCATGAGCCAGTATTTCGTCATGATTTTCCTCAGGATGGAAAGTGAGTTTGTTCGTGCCGGGAGTTCGGGTGCGGAAGGCAGTTTAATCGGATGGGCCGTTGCGGGCGACGGTCAGCGCATGGGGGAAAGGGGCACAAATGGAAGAAAATTGCAGGAATGTGGATAAGCAATGCGCGCCATGTCACAAACCGCAGCGTTCAAACGTCTAAGGGCTTATGAATGACACCAGCACTACCTTCAACCGCCTTCGCCCCCGCCTCAAGGGCATAGCCTACCGAATGCTCGGCTCTACCGCCGAAGCCGAAGAGGTGGTGCAGGACGCCTGGTTGCGCTGGCACGAGGCGGCGCCCTCGGCGCTTGACAGTGCCGAGGCCTGGCTGGTGGCCGTGACCACGCGCATTTCAATTGACCGCCTGCGTGCCGCCAAGGTGCAGCGCGAGCATTACATCGGCACCTGGCTGCCCGAGCCCCTGTTGTCTGACTCGCCTGTCACGCCCGAACAGGTGCTGGAGCGGGCGGACGACGTGTCGGTCGCCTTTTTAAGCCTGCTGGAGCGCCTGGCGCCCGAGGCTCGCGCGGCTTACCTGATGCGTGAGGTGTTTGATGCGGACTATGACGAGGTGGCGCACACCCTCGGCAAGACCGAAGCTGCCTGCCGCCAGCTGGTACACCGCGCCAAAATCCAGTTGCGCGAAGAGCGCCCGCGCTACGTGGTGCCCCGCGAGACACACCTGCGCTTGCTGCGCAGCTTTGCCGAGGCCTCGATGCGCGGGGACTTTGCCGCGCTGAAGTCCATGCTGGCAGATGACGCCGAGCTGATAGGCGATGGCGGCGGCAAGGTGCCGAGTTTTGGCAAGCCACTCGAAGGCGGCCAGCGCATCGCGCAGCTCTACCTCGCCACCGCGCTGCGTTGCGGCAGCGGGCTGCAGGTTGAGCTGGCCATGATCAACGGAGCATGGGGCTTGCTGCGTTTTATCGACGGTGTGCTGGAGTCGGCCCAGTCCTTCGAGACCGACGGCGAGCGCATCGTGCGCATCCACGCGCAGCGCAACCCGGACAAGCTGGCAGCACTGGCAGCAAGCCTGAATCGGTAGTCCGCTCGCAGTCTGTTTTGGGAAATCGACGGGCCGCTGTCACAAACCGGCGGTGTCACACGTCTTCAGGGTATGTGCACCTCATGTCGAGGCACTCAACCTGAAGGAAACACCATGACAGAAGCCCGACTCCCCTGGACCCAACTCGCACCCAAGGCCTACCAGGCAATGGCTGCCGTCGGCGCCATCACCAGCCAATCCACGCTTGGCACGCCCCTCATCGAACTGGTGCAGACCCGTGTGTCGCAAATCAACGGCTGCGCCTTTTGCATCGACATGCATGCCCGTGACTTGCGCAAGCACGGCGAAACCTGGCAACGCATTAACAGCCTCTCGACCTGGCGCGAAGTCGGCTTTTACAGCGAGCGCGAACGCGCCGCACTGGCCTGGGCCGAAGCACTGACCCGGCTGGCCGGCGAGCACGGCGACCACGACACCGCCTTCACGGCGCTGCAGGGCCAGTTCAGCGAGCAGGAAATTGTCGAACTCACCTGGGCGGTCGCGCAGATCAACGCCTGGAACCGCATGGCGGTGGGCATGCGGCAACCGCCGTCTGGCAAGCCGCTGGAGTGACCGGAGTCCCTTAAGCCGTATCCGGCATCTGAAATTCACCGCGTCGGGAGCGGGTTCACGTGCATGCGCGTGGGCCCGGTTTCGCCAACCAGCTTGAAGAGTCAATCCATGAAAAAAATCTGCATTCCCCTGTTTCTGGCAGCAGGGGCTTTGCTCGCCCAGCCAGCCTTGGCCAGCGGCTTCGACGGCGTCAGCGTCACGCCGCTCATGTCAAAAGACCTTTCCGATCTGCCCGGCAAGGAAGGCCTGGTCATCACCGTGGACTACGCCCCCGGCGCTGCCGACCCGGTGCATCGCCACCGCGCACACGGTTTTATCTACGTGCTCGAAGGTTCCATCGTGATGCAGGTCAAGGGCGGAAAAGAAGTCACGCTGACACCGGGGCAGACTTTTTATGAAGGCCCCAACGACATTCACACCGTTGGCCGCAACGCCAGCACCAGCCAGCCCGCCAAGTTTCTTGTGGTGCTGATCAAAAAGAAGAAGGGTGAAGTCCTGGAACTCGTGAAGTGAAATGAAGTGAGTTGGGCAGGGCCGGTAAGCTCGGCTGAAAACAGCGGTTAGGGGGCTGGATTATTGGTCACCAAACCATGACCCCTTGGCGATCAAGGCAAATCCAGGACAACGTTGCCCACCACCTTCCCGCTTTCAACGGCTTCGTGAGCGCCAGCAATATCGTCTAGTGCAAAGCGGGCGCCTACCGTGTGCGAGAGCCGCCCATTGGCCAGCAGGTCGGTCAGGTTTTTGATCGCCATCTGCCGGTCGACCGGGGCGAGGTCATAGACCAGAAAGAATCGCAAGCTGATCGAGCTGAACAGCAAAGTGCGAAACGGAACGGGCGTGTCGCCATACGCATTCGAGCCATAGCCAACGAGCGTGCCATGAGGCGCGAGCGCGCCATCGGGCAGCAACTGTATGGTGGACGAGAAATCCATATCGACGATGGCGTCCACCCCGCGGCCGGCTGTGAGCTCCTTCACCCGCTGCGCGACAGGCTCGGTCTTGTAGTTGATCGTCGTTTTGACGCCGGCACCCAGCGCATGCCTTGCTTTCTCTGCCGACCCGACGGTGCCAATCACCTCCGCACCGCCAATGACTGCCAGCTGCGCAGCATAGTGACCGACCGCGGACGACGCGCCGATCACCAATACGGTTTTTCCGGAGATGTCGCCCAGCAGGTGGATCGCTTGACAGGCGGTCATCGCCGGGATACCGAGACAGGCGGCGGCCGCAAAATCCGTCGTGACCGGCAGCCTCACGGCCTGCGCCTCGGGCAGCGCGATATATTCAGCGGCGGTGCCCATCGGTCGCTGCCATTGCCCATTCCAGATCCAGACCCGTTCGCCAATACGACTGGAGGGCACGCCATCGCCAACCATGTCAATAACGCCGGCGCCGTCGCTGTGCGGCACGATGCGCTCCGTGCCCAGCGCCCGGCCCAGCCTTGACTTAACTTGACATCCGAGGGGTTGACTCCCGACGTCGCCAGTTTGACGCGAACTTCTCCCGGCGCGGGCATCGGCATTGGCAGTTCGCCAACCACCAGGACCTCACGGGCCGCACCGTTTTTTGAATACCAGGCAGAACGCATGATGACCTCGTCCTAACTTGTTGTCTTCCTGACCAAAGTGACCAGTTGCGACTCGCGCCGGCTGCCCCAAGTTTGAAGTTTTTGGGGTTTTCTGCTTTCCAACAACGGAGTCCGAATATGCGTGCTGTCCGAAAGGAAGTCAAGGCTAGGTTCCGGACGGCCAAAAGGCTGATATCCCGAACCCGTCGATTTCGACCAACCTTGCTAAATTGCGCGCGCAATAAATCGAGCCCAAGTGGCATACGATAATGCCGAGATAGGAGCCATCATGGAAGAGATCCAGAAAAAAGAAGTAAGTGCCGCTGGGGGGAGGGAGTCGCTAGTCCAGCATTTCGCCATTGAAGGCTTATTTGACTATCGGTCTATAAGTTTGGAGTCTGAGTACGCCGCCACAGTCTTGATTGCGCGCAACGGGGCGGGTAAGACCACAATGCTTGGAGCTCTAGACGCCTTTCTGCGAGGCCAGTTTGGGCGTTTGACTTCCCTGACCTTCCGCAGGATTGAGTGCAGGCTCAGAAACGTTCCACGAATGCTTGTCTTGGAGAAGGCCGACCTTGAGCAATTTCTCAAAACGGCATCCGAGACGCCTGACGTAGTACGGGTTGCGAAACAACACGAGCTTGATCCCGAGGACGTTTTGTTCTTCGTGCTTTGGGAATTTCCGGTCATCCAGTGGACTCGGGGGGGCCTTAATCGCCACCCTGTGTTCAGAAAGGTGTATCAACACCAGTCGTACACCTACGAGGCGACGCTCAGTCTATTCAATAACCTTATGCAGGCTACCAGCGCAGCGTGGTCGCCGGTAACTGAGCTGCGACAGACAATCGCGACTGCGCTACGAGATATCGAAGTCGTCTATTTGCCGACCTACAGGCGGATCGAACTCTCATTGCCGCAAACAGATGAATCGAGATCGGTTTATGACCGTGAGCCACTCAGTATTCACGCGCGGCTTGGCTTGAACCGGCGCGGTCTGCATGCTGGCGATATTCAGTTTGGGCTGGCAGACATTTCCGCGCGGTTGAAGCAACTCAATCAGGAAATCATCATTGAGTCGAATCAGAAATATGGTGAGATCAGTGCGAACATCATTGATGATCTGATTAGTGGTCAGTTTGAAGAGCAGGTGCCAAGTTTGGAGCAGCGTCCAAGTCGCCAAGAATTGGATATCTTCTTCGAGCGGATGAAATCTGGTCGTCGGACTATTGGGTACTACGGGTACTATGGTGGTGCATTCAACACTCCAGACATCGACCGCATCTATAGCGGCAATATCCCAAAAAACTCCGAGAAATTCTTGACGTACTTCCTGGGTAAGTTGAATAGTGTTATCCAAAAGACAAGAGAAACGGAACGAGTTGTAGAGAGCTTCATCAAGAACTGCAACCGGTACCTCTCTGCGGGTGATCCCACTGCGGATCAATATGGAATATCCCAGGTTGACGAAAAAGAGCTCAGGCTCGATCGGTCCAGTCTCGAAGTCTCAGTTTGGAGAAAAGGCCCGAGGTCCATCGAGATTCCACTGGACGCCCTGTCTTCGGGTGAAAAGCAAATGGTTTCGCTGTTCGCCCGCCTCTACCTTTATCCCAAAGACAAGCTCGTTCTGATAGATGAGCCAGAGCTCTCACTTTCGATTGATTGGCAGCAAAAGATTTTGCCTGACATCGTGAATGCCAGCTTGTGCCGTCAAGTGATTGCAATCACCCACTCCCCCTTCATCTTTGACAACGAACTGGATGTGTTCGCTACGTCATTGCGGTTGACGGTGGACGACCAAGAAACCAGCATCAAGCAATAAGTAGACAGGGGACAAAGGTGGAGCAGCCTAAGCAGGTGACGGTAGACAACATGGTGGAGCGGCTGAGGGAGAAGCGCGACGCGCCGGCCGTGTTGAAGACCAGGCTAGCGGCAATTCGCGCTCATGCAGCAGATGTCCTCGTATTCGCATTTGAGGGCCAGGAAGACAAGACGGTTTACTACCATTGGTTCAAGCAGGTCGCTCCGCTCCTCACATACGAAGTAATCGTTTGCAATGGGAAGGGCAAGGTTCTTGCCTTCCGTGAGCTTCTACAAAGAGATTTGACGAACCTTAAAGAAAGGGTCTTCTTTTTCGTGGATCATGACTTTGATGGTCTGCGGGGCCAAGCACCGGATGCGGATATTTATGTTACTGATACCTATTCAGTGGAAAACCATTTGGTGAACAAGAAGGTGCTTGATGACCTTTTAAAGGTCGAATTGCACTGTGACGGAGAGCCTGCAGTCCGTGCAGCTGTTTCTGCGAAATCTCTCGCGCTGTACGAGAGGTTTCTTGATGTTACTAAGCCACTCAATCAGAGGATTTTTGTGGCTAAGAAAGCGGGGATCAAGAATGTGAAGCCATGGCCGAACCGGATCAACGCCCTGGCGAAGGTGGCCATTGATGACGTGACAGCAAGCGACGAGCAGATGACGGTTGTGATTGCGCTTGAACGAGAACCGACCGAAGAAGAGCTTACGAAGTTTGCGGAGGCGTTCGCCGAACTTGAACCCCGGTCGCAGTACCGAGGCAAATTTGCACTAGCGTTTTTTGGTCGATTACTTGAGGTGTTGGCAGAGGATCGAGGTTGTCCGGCGCCAGTTTTATTTGCTGGATTGCCATCACGCGGCGCAAATGGGCGTCTCCCTTTGGACACCATCGCGAGCAAGTCGATAGCTCCGCAACCCTTCCAACAATTTGTTGATGCGTTGCTTGGGACGCTCGAGAACCCCCCTCTACCGGCCGATGGCTAAGGTCCAGTCATGAAAGAGCTAGCCAGCAAGTGCCATTCCAGGCCGTAGCGGAGCCGCAGGTGTTGGCGTTTAGGGCAACTGAAGCAGTAAAGCTTCAGTTGCAGTAGTGACAGAACTCACTAGTAACCGCGATTGGGTACAAACCGCACAGCCTCTGGACGTTCCTGCATGCGCAATCTCGCCAACACCTCGCCCGTTCTGCCAGCAGTTTTCCCTTTCCTCCACACCTTCAACCGATTCGCCCTCAACCGAATCCCGCGCCTGCAGAAGCACAAAGCTCGCATCGCACCCCACCTCCAGCCCATAGCCTTTGAGGCGCATCACTCTTTGCCGCATTCGTCGTTACTGCGTCAAAGCATTGGCGAATGCCTTTCTGGCTTGTCATCTGCGCCACATGCAGGCCCATGTACGCCACCTCCAGCATGTCGCCGCTGCCCAGGCCGTACCAGGGGTCCATCACGCAGTCGTGGCCGAAGGCGACGTTGACGCCTGCGGCCATCAGCTCGGGTACGCGGGTCATGCCGCGGCGCTTGGGGTCAGTGTCGTGGCGAACTTTTTATCGATTTCGTTCAGCTTGCGTTCACCTACCTCTTCGTAAGCTCTGCTCCACATCAACCAAGGAGCCTCTTCATGAAACGTTCTGCCATTCTTTGCCTGACCGCGCTGCTGGCAGCGGGCGTCCAGGCCCAGTCCTTCAACGACACTGCCCGCGTGCGCAATGTCAACCCACAGTACGAGAACATCTCCGTGCCGCGCAACGAGTGCACCAGCCAGTGGGTGATCGAGCCGCAACCCGTGGCGGCTTCGCGCAATTACGGCGGGCTGGCGCTTGGCGGTGTGGCCGGCGCCCTGCTAGGCAACCAGGTCGGCAATGGCCACGGCCGCGAAGCCGCCACCGCGGTCGGTGCCGTGGTCGGCGCGCTGGCCGGCGAGCACTTTGCCAACCAGAACGGCTGGGGCGGCTACGAGCAGGCAGCGCCGCAGCAGCGTCAGGTGCAGAGTTGCCGCACCGTCAACGACGTGCAGACCCGTCTCACCGGCTACCAGGTCGAGTACGAGTACCGCGGTCAGGTCTACAGCACGGTGACCCGCGAGAACCCGGGCCGCACCTTGCCCGTGCGCGTCTCGGTGGCACCGGTGGAGCCGGCTGGGCGCGAGTTCCAGGGCGCACGCGAATACCAAGGCAGGCGCGATGACCGTGGCGATCGCGAGTACTACGGTGCTTACAACCGATGAACGCATTTGCCAAACTGCTCTGCGCAACCTTGCTCGTGGCGTCCAACCTGGCCTGGGCCGACCTGAGTCGCGACGACGCGGCTGCGGTGGCCCAGCGGGCCGGTGGCGGCCGCGTGCTCTCAGTCGAAAAGTCCGAGTCTTCGGGCCGGCCGGTATGGCGCGTCAAGGTGGTCACGCCGGCAGGTGAGGTTCACGTGATCCAGGTGGACGTCGCCACCGGCCAGGTCCGCTAGGGCCAGCCTGCGGCAGCTTTAGCCCATGCGCTTGTTTCTGATCGAGCACGATGCCGCGCTGCGGCTCACACTGGCCCGCCAGATGGAGGCAGATCGCTACCGGGTCGACCACGCCAAGGACGGCGAAGAGGGTGGACATCGTGTTGCCGGTGCCTTGAGAGGCATGCGCTTCAAGGTGAAAGTCAGAATTCTTAATTTACCTTGAAGAAGGCGGTCTTGGTGGGGCGGTTGGCGACGTTCAAGCTTGCCATCACCTCCGCAGTCTCCGCCAGCAGCTTTCCTTGCTTCCACACCTTCAGCCGATTCGCTCTGAGCCGAATCGCTTCGATGGTGTCCCGCGCCTGCAGCAGCACAAAGCTCGCATCGCAGCCCACCTCCAGCCCATAGCCCTGCAGGTGCATCACCGCCGCCGCATTGGTCGTCACCGCGTCAAAGCATTGGCGAATGCCTTTCTGGCTGGTCATCTGCGCCACATGCAGGCCCATGTGCGCCACCTCCAGCATGTCGCCGCTGCCCAGGCCGTACCAGGGGTCCATCACGCAGTCGTGGCCGAAGGCGACGTTGACACCGGCTGCCATCAGCTCCGGCACGCGGGTCATGCCGCGGCGTTTGGGGTAGGTGTCGTGGCGGCCTTGTAATGTGATGTTGATCAGGGGGTTGGCGATCACGCTGACGCCGCTCTCGGCGATCAGCGGCAGCAGCTTGCTGACGTAGTAGTTGTCCATGCTGTGCATCGATGTGCAATGTGAGCCGTTGACGCGGCCCTGCAGGCCTAGGCGCTGGGCTTCAAACGCCAGCGTTTCGATGTGGCGCGAGAGCGGGTCGTCGGTTTCGTCGCAATGCATGTCGACCAGCAGGCTGCGCTCGGCGGCTATTTCGCACAGCAGCTTCACGCTGGCGGCGCCTTGTTCAGCAGTGCGTTCGAAGTGCGGTATGCCGCCGACCACGTCCACACCCTTGTCGAGCGCGCGCTTGAGGTTGTCGACGCCGCCCTGGGTGCGCAGCACGCCGTCTTGCGGAAAAGCCACCAGTTGCAGGTCGATGTAGGGCGCGACCTGTTTTTTGACCTCCAGCAGCGCGTCCACGGCCAGCAGGCTGGGGTCGCTGGTGTCCACGTGGCTGCGGATGGCCAGCAGGCCCTTGGCCACGGCCCAGTCGCAGTAGGTGAGGGCGCGCGCTATCAGCGCCTCGGCCGTGAGCAGCGGCTTGAGTTCGCCCCACAGGGCGATGCCTTCCAGCAGCGTGCCGCTTTCGTTCACGCGCGGCAGGCCGTAGCTGAGGGTGGCGTCCATGTGGAAGTGTGGGTCCACAAAAGGCGGGCTCAGCAGGTAACCGCCGGCGTCCACTGTTTCATGGGCGGGAGCGCTCAGGCCGGGCTCGATAGCGGTGATGCGGCCACCCTGCACCGCGACTGACATGTTCGTTCTGCCGTCGGGCAGGGCGGCGTTGGTGATGAGCAGGTCGAGCATGAAAGTGCTGTTGCCTCAGGGTTTCCAGGCGGCCAGAAACGCCAGCAACACCTTGGCGGAGTTGTCTGCCGCAATGCCCATGAAGGTGACCATTTCGTTTTCGCCCTCGCCGCCGCCCGCCAGGTCGCTGAGTGAGCGAAAGGCAATAAACGGCACGCTGTTACTGTAGGCCACCATGCCGACGGCGGCGGTTTCCATGTCAAGCACATTGGCCTGAAAAGTCTTGAAGGCGTATTCGCGGAAGCCCGCGTTGTCAACAAAGGCCTGGCCTGAAACGCCATTGCCGCCGACCATGAGCTGCGGTTTGCGCGTCAGGCATTGGCCGGCGTTGCAACTGCCCAGGTCGACGTTGCGCAGGCCGCGTGCCACCTCCAGCATTTTGGGGTCAGCCTCGAACCAGAACTTGCGCACGGGTGTCGGGTTGGCCGCTGTGCGCGTCTCGACCTGGCGTGGATGCAGCATGCCGAAGGGCGGGAACAGCTGCGCTTCCATGCGGGGCGGCACCTTGAACCGGCCGGGCCCGGTTTCGCGTGCCATCAGTACTTCAAGGTATTGGCCCCATTGCGCAGGCACCGTGACGTCGCCGATGTGCAGCTCGGGGTTGACGCCGCCGGCAATGCCGCTGAACACAATGCTCTGAATATTGAAGCGGTCAAGCACCAGCTGGGTGTTCATGGCCGCGTTGGTCATGCTGATGCCCGACAGGAACAGGACGACCGGTTTGCCTTCGAGTGTGCCGGTGGTGAACTCGACACCGTTGAGGCTGTGTTTGACCGGCGTTTGCAGTCGTTTTGACAACAGCACCAGTTCAGGCTCAAAGGCCGACAGCACGGCGATGCGCGAGGTGTCATCCAGCCGTACCGGGGTGCCGGCGATGGGCGTCAGCGCTGCGCAACCGCCCAGCGTCAGGGCCAGCAGCCCGGCCGTGAAGCAAGAAACCAGAAAACGGCCAAGTTGTCGTGGGGCAGTGGCGCAATGCATAGGGGCTGATGCAAGGTGGCGCGAAGGTCAACGGGGCTTTTGCTATCAATAAAGGAGCTTGAAGCACCCATATCTAAAGGGCTGCAGGCCTACTTCGTTCCGAAGATGCGGTCGCCCGCGTCGCCCAGGCCCGGCAGGATATAGCCATGTTCGTTGAGCTGGCGGTCGATGGCTGCGGTGTAGATGGGCACATCGGGGTGCGCGTTGTGCAGGGCGGCAATGCCTTCGGGGCAGGTCAGCAGGCAGACGAACTTGATGGATTTCGGATTCAGTTCCTTGAGCCGCTCCACGGCCGCGATGGCTGAATTGCCGGTGGCCAGCATTGGGTCGACGATGACGATGTCGCGCTCCTGCATGTCGTGCGGCATCTTGAAGTAATACTCTACCGCGGTCAGCGTCTTCGGGTCCCGGTACAGCCCGACGTGGCCCACGCGCGCGCCCGGCACCACGCTGAGCATGCCTTCGAGGATGCCGTTGCCGGCGCGCAGGATGGAGACGAACACCAGTTTCTTGCCGTCGATCATCCTGGAGGTCGTTTTCTCCAGCGGTGTTTCGATCTCGATCTCCTGCATCGGCATGTCGCGGGTGACTTCGTAGGCCATCAGCATGCTCAGCTCATTGAGCAGCGTGCGAAAGGTGTTGGTGGATGCGTCCTTGCGGCGCATCAGCGTGAGCTTGTGCTGGACCAGCGGGTGGTCGATCAGGTGGACTTTGTCGTTAGCCTGGACAGTGGGGGTGGTCATGTGCTGGTGTGCCTCTTCTTGGGTTCTCAAAATACGGTGCCGTCGCTTTGGATGTTCAGAGGCGGTTTGCCTCCGTGCAATTGCTGTGCCAATACGCGTCCCGCGGCCCAGGTCCCGCCTTCGAGGACGCAGGCCAGCGGCATTTGCGCAGCCGTCAATCCTAACTGCTCGCGAACCAGCGGCGCGAGTTCGTCGAGCAGCGCGACGGTCAAAGCCCGCCACTCCACGACCAGCTCATCACTCGCGTCGTGCAGGCGCTCTGCCTGCGACGCGTCCTTCAGTTGCAGCACGCCGGCGTCCAGGAACAGGCCGCCGTTGCGGTACTCGGGCAGCCCGGTCAGGGCGTCCAGCCCTTCGACACGGATGCCCGCCCATTCAAAGGGTTCCAGCAGTGAGTAGGTGAGCCACTGCGACAGCTTGTGAAAGGGCATCCAGCCATCGCTGGGCTGGGTTGCGCTGCTGCCGGCGCCTTCACCGCAAGCGGCAGCGTGCCGCCAGCAATCACCGAGCGCGATGTTTCCGATGGCATTCTGCGCGGGCCAGATGGGCGCCAGGCCGGTCAGCAGCACCGACAGCACATCGTGCGCCCGGATGGTGGCCGTGGACCCGGCGCCGCGCGTGAGCACGTCAAACAGACAGCCGGGCCGGCCCGCCCGGCCAAACAGTTCAGGCTGGTCCTGCAGCGCCTGGCCGAGGCGGCGCAGCAGGGCTGCGCGCCCTTCCAGGCCGACCAGCGGGTTGCCGGCCGTGACCTGGAAGGCCCGGCCCAGGCGCTCGGCCGTCACCGCCTGCAGGCCCCTGGCGTCGGCCTGCAGCGGCTGCGCGGCATCGCCGGAAAACAGGCCGGCCATGAAGGCGTGAAAGCTGGCCACGCCCAGGCCCTCCGAGCGCTTGTACTCGTGCTCGGGGTGCTGGTCCTGCGCAGCCTCCAGGTAGCGCCAGTCGGGGCCGGCCCCGGCATCGAGCAGCACGCTGACAAGGGCCAGGTCGATATGGGTGCGGGCCCTGTCAGCCGGCAATGCCTGTTTCAGTGCCCGGTTCAGCTGGCCAACCCGGTCCACGCCGCCGGCTTCAAAGTGCCGCCAACGGCTGTGGTACGGAATCTTCAGGTCCGGGTAGCGGGTGCGGGTCAGTTCGGCCACCAGCACGGCGGCGGTGTCCAGCGCCCCGTCGTTGACCGTGAACCAGGCCGACTCGCCGCGGCGTGCCCGTTCGAGCAGGGCCCGGGCCCGCGTCCGTATCGTTTCTGTAGAACGTAGTTCGGCCGCAGCCGACATCAATTGGGCGTTATCAGCTATATTTTTCATAGCGGATGCGTCCATGAAATCAGGGGCTCAGGCATCAAGTTCCCGTCCCTTGGCCTTTTTGAGTTCTGCGGCGTCGGGCACCGGCCCCGGCGTGAAATAGCCCGCGGCCATTTTGGCGTCCATTTCCACGCGCGCATCTTCGGGGATCAGCGAGTCCGGAATATTCACGCGCTCACCGATCTCGATGCCGGCCTTGATGATGGCATCGAACTTCATGTTGCTCATGGACACCAGGCGGTGAATCTTGCGCACGCCCAGCCAGCTCAGCACATCGGGCATGAGCTCCTGAAAACGCATGTCTTGCACGCCCGCCACGCATTCAGTGCGGGCAAAGTACTGGTCGGCGGTGTCGCCGCCCACCTGGCGCTTGCGGGCGTTGTAGACCAGGAATTTGGTGACTTCGCCCAGCGCCCGGCCTTCCTTGCGCGAGTAGGCCACCAGGCCCACCCCGCCGCGCTGCGCGCCCTGGATGCATTCCTCGATGGCGTGGGTGAGGTAAGGGCGGCAGGTGCAGATGTCCGAGCCGAACACGTCCGAGCCGTTGCATTCGTCATGCACCCGGGCCGTCAGTTCGACCGCCGGGTTGGCCAGGTCCTGCGGGTTGCCGAAGATGTAAATCGTCTGCCCGCCGATGGGCGGCAAAAACACCTCCAGGTCGCTGCGGGTGACGAGCTCGGGGTACATGCCGCCAGTTTCCTCGAACAGCACGCGGCGCAAATCGGTTTCGCTGCAGCCAAAGCGCCTGGCCACCTCGGGCAGGTACCAGACGGGCTCGATGGCGGCCTTGGTGACCAGGGCGCCGCCGCCGGCCGTGAGGTATTTGCCATCAGCCTTCAGGCGCCCGGACTGCAGCGCTTCAATGACTTCCGGCAGGATCACATGGGCCTTGGTCACGGCGATCGTCGGGCGGATGTCGTAGCCGGCGGCCAGCTCGGACGAAAACACGTCGGCCACCGCGGCGCCCCAGGGGTCCAATGAAACGATGCGGCCGGGCTCGCTCCACTGCGGGTAAGGGCCGATCAGGTCGGTGGGCGAGGTGTTGGTGAGGTCGGCCTTGTGCCTGGGCGACAACGCGCCCGAGGCGATGGCCAGCGCGCGGTAGACGCTGTAGGAGCCGCTGTGCGTGCCGATGACGTTGCGGTGGCTGCGTTTGGTGGTGGTGCCGACAACGGGCCCGCGCTCGGCAGCGGTGGCCGCGCCCCAGTGGATGGGCAGCGCGCCATGGCCGCTGGCATGGGAGGTCAGTCGAATGTGCTGGGAAGCCAGCGACGAGTGGGGGACAGGACCGGAAGACTTGGCGGCAACTTCAGCGGGCATTTCGGATCCTTCAAAAAATCCAATGTAGCGATGCATCCAGTGCTTGACAAGGCCGTCGCTTCCTCACGGTCGTTAATTTGCGACAGGCGGTGCCGCGCAGGGCGCCTGGCGGCTTTAGCGCCGTTTACCGCCAAACAAGCTGCCCAGCACCCCGCGGATGATCTCGCGTCCCACGGCCGAGCCCATGGTGCGCACGGCGGACCTGGCCATGCGTTGGGCCAGGCCTTCATGCTTGCCGCCGCGCGGGCCGGTGCTGCCAAACAGCACATCGTTCAAGCCGCCCAGAATGCCGCCCGATGGGGCTTCACCCGCCGCACCGCCATTGGGCGCTTTGGCCACTTCGGTCGCCGCTGCCTCTGCGCGCCCCTGAAGCTTTTCGTAAGCCGATTCCCGATCCACGTCTTTTTCGTACACACCGGCCACCAGCGAGTTCTGCAGCAGCGACTGGCGTTGCTCGGGCGTGATCGGGCCGATCTGGCTGCCGGGCGGCAGCACATAGACGCGCTCGGTGACATTGGGCCGGCCCTTGGCGTCGAGAAAGCTCACCAGCGCCTCGCCCACGGCCAGCTCGGTGATGGCGGTTTCAATGTCCAGTCCGGGCTTTTGCCGCATGGTCTGGGCCGTCGCCTTGACCGCCTTCTGGTCGCGCGGCGTGTAGGCGCGCAGGGCGTGCTGCACCCGGTTGCCCAGTTGCGCCAGCACCGAATCGGGGATGTCCAGCGGGTTTTGCGTCACAAAATAAACGCCGACGCCCTTGGAGCGCACCAGGCGCACCACCAGCTCGATGCGCTCGATCAGCACCTTGGGCGCCTCGTTGAACAGCAAATGGGCTTCATCAAAGAAAAACACCAGCTTGGGCTGGTCGGGGTCGCCGATCTCGGGCAGCTGCTCGAACAGCTCGGACAGCATCCACAGCAGAAAGGTCGCGTACAGGCGCGGCGAATTCATCAGCCTGTCGGCCGCCAGGATGTTCACGATGCCATGGCCGTTGCTGTCGGTTTGCATGAAGTCGCTGATGTTGAGCATGGGCTCGCCGAAGAACTTTTCGCCGCCCTGGCTGTCGATCTGCAGCAGTCCGCGCTGGATGGCGCCCACGCTGGCGGCGCTGACGTTGCCGTACTTCGTGGTGAACTCGCCGGCGTTGTCGCCCACATACTGCAGCATGGCGCGCAGGTCTTTCAGGTCCAGCAGCAGCAGGCCGTTGTCGTCGGCGATCTTGAACACCAGGTTGAGCACGCCAGCCTGGGTTTCATTGAGGTTGAGCATGCGGCCCAGCAGCAGCGGCCCCATGTCGGAGACGGTGGCGCGCACCGGGTGGCCCTGCTCGTCAAAAACATCCCACAGCGTGGCCGGGCAGGCCAGCGATTCTGGGGCGTCAATGCCGCGCTCCTTCAGGATGGCGGCCATTTTGTCGCCCAGGCTGCCGGCCTGGCTGATGCCCGTCAGGTCGCCCTTGACGTCGGCCATGAAGACCGGAACGCCGATTTTCGAGAAGCTTTCGGCCAGGGTTTGCAGGGTCACTGTCTTGCCGGTACCGGTCGCGCCCGTGATCAGGCCGTGGCGGTTGGCCAGCGCCGGCAGCAGTTCACAGAGGGTGTCGGTATTCTTGGCAATCAGTAGCGGATCGGCCATAGTTTGTGTATTCCTGAGGAAACCCCGCAGGGGAAGCGGGTGAAAAGTAAAATAGAGGGAGTAGATTAAATCAATTACAAAAGGATTTTCCGTGGCTGGTCATAGCAAATGGGCGAATATTCAACACCGCAAGGGTCGCCAGGACGAAAAACGCCAGCGCGTCTGGACCCGTGTGATGCGCGAGATCATGGTGGCAGCCCGCATGGGCGGCGGTGACCTGGGCACCAACCCGCGTTTGCGCCTGGCCGTGGACAAGGCCAAGGCCGCCAACATGCCTGCCGAAAACGTCAAGTACGGTATTGCCAAAGCCACCGGCAGCCTGGAAGGCGTTCACTACGAGGAAATCCGCTACGAAGGCTACGGCTTTGGCGGGGCGGCCATCCTGGTCGACTGCATGACCGACAACAAGGTGCGCACCGTGGCGGAGGTTCGTCATGCGTTTGCCAAGCATGGCGGCCACATGGGAACCGAAGGCTCGGTGGCTTTTCAGTTCAAGCACTGCGGCCAGCTGATTTTTGCGCCGGGCACCAGTGAAGACAAGGTCATGGAAGCGGCGCTGGAGGCCGGCGCCGACGATGTAATCACCCATGACGACGGCGCCATTGAGGTGCTGACGCCCTATACCCAGTTTGAAACCGTCAAAAAAGCGCTGGAAGCCGCCGGGCTGAAGGCCGAGGTGGCCGAGGTCACCATGCGCGCCGACAACATGATCGAGCTGACGGGCGAAGACGCCCAGAAGATGCAAAGGCTGCTGGATGTGCTGGAAGACCTGGACGATACGCAGGAAGTCTTTCACAACGCCTCGCTGCCTGAGTAATCAGCCTCCCTCAAGTCAAACAATGAAAGTTGCAGAATGAAAGTTTTAGTGGTCGGCGGCGGCGGCCGTGAGCATGCCTTGGCCTGGAAGCTGGCCCAATCGCCCAAGGTGCAAGCGGTTTACGTGGCGCCCGGCAACGGCGGTACCGCGCTGGATGCGCGGCTTGAGAACATCAACATCACCGATGTCAAGGCGCTGCGGGCCTGGGCAGCTACAGAAAAGATAGCGCTGACGGTGGTCGGCCCGGAGCAGCCGCTGGCGGCCGGCATTGTGGATGAATTCCGCGCCCACGGCCTGCGGGTGTTTGGCCCGACCAAGGCGGCGGCGCAGCTGGAAAGCTCCAAGGCCTTTTCCAAGGCCTTCATGAAGCGCCACCATATCCCGACGGCGGAATACGAAACCTTCACCGATGCGGTGGCGGCGCACGCCTATGTCGACGAAAAGGGTGCGCCCATCGTCGTCAAGGCCGATGGCCTGGCGGCCGGCAAGGGCGTGGTGGTGGCCATGACCTTGCACGAGGCGCATGAGGCGATCGAGTTCATGCTGGCGCCCAACCCCGACTTCAACCCCCTGGGCGTGACGCACAACGAAGGCGGCGCGCGCGTCGTCATCGAGGAATTCCTGCAGGGCGAGGAAGCCAGTTTCATCGTCATGTGTGACGGCAAGAACGTGGCGGCCATGGCTACCAGCCAGGACCACAAGCGCCTGCTCGATGGCGACCAGGGGCCGAACACGGGCGGCATGGGCGCGTATTCGCCGGCGCCGGTGGTCACGCCCGAAGTCCATGGGCGGGCCATGCGTGAAATCATCCTGCCCACCATCAAAGGCATGGAAAAAGACGGCATTCCGTTCACCGGCTTTTTGTACGCCGGCCTCATGATCGATGCGCAGGGCAAGCCCAAGACGCTGGAGTTCAACTGCCGCATGGGCGACCCGGAAACCCAGCCCATCATGATGCGCCTCAAAACCGACCTCTATGACGTGATGATGGCGGCCACCTCGGGCACGCTGGACCAGGTCGAGCTCGAATGGGACCGCCGTCCGGCCCTGGGCGTGGTGATGGCCGCGCACGGCTACCCGCTGCAGCCGCGCAAGGGCGATGTCATCCAGGGCTTGCCGCAGGCCGCCGAGGATGCCATGGTGTTCCACGCCGGCACCCAGAAGCAGGACAGCAGCACCGTCACCTCGGGCGGCCGGGTGCTGTGCGTGACGGCGCTGGGCGGCACCGTCAAGGCCGCCCAGCAGCGCGCCTACGACCTTGCCCGCGGCATCAGATTCGAGGGCGCGCAATACCGCAAGGACATTGGATACCGGGCCGTCAAGTCCTGATGGGCATGGATTTTCAGCCGCTCGTCCGGGGCCATCGGCCGGCCGGGGTCATCTGTCGTTTCCAGGTTCAATGAGCATGACCGATCTTTCAAGCGTCCGCATATTCCTACTCGGCCTGCAGGAGCGCATCACCAGCGCTATCGCTGAGATCGATGGCCAGCCATTTCTGGCGGACCACTGGCAAAAGGAGCCCGGTGAGGCGCTGCAGGGCAATGGCATCACCAAAATCCTGGAGCAGGGCGAGGTGTTTGAGCGCGCAGGCTGCGGCTTTTCGCATGTGCGCGGCCCCAGGCTGCCCCCTTCGGCCACCCAGCACCGGCCGGAGCTCGCGGGCGCGCCGTTTGAAGCCATGGGGGTTTCGCTGGTGTTCCATCCGCGCAACCCCTATGTGCCAACCGTGCACATGAATGTGCGCATGCTGGCCGCAACACCCCCCAAGGCCGCGGGCGAGCCCGTCTGCTGGTTTGGCGGCGGCATGGACCTGACACCTTATTACGGCTTTGATGAGGACGCCGTGCATTTCCACCAGGTTTGCAAGGACGCGCTGGCGCCGTTTGGCAGCGACAAATACCCGCGCTTCAAGCAGTGGTGCGACGAGTATTTCTACCTCAAGCACCGCCAGGAGCCGCGCGGCATAGGCGGCGTGTTTTTTGACGACTTCCAGGAACTCGGCCTGGAGCGGAGTTTTGCCATGATGCAAAGCGTCGGCGATTCGTTTTTGCAGGCTTACCTGCCCATTGTGGCGCGCCGCAAGGACACCCCTTATGGCGAGCGCGAGCGCGATTTCCAGCTCTACCGGCGCGGCCGTTATGTCGAGTTCAACCTGGTGTGGGACCGCGGCACGCACTTTGGCTTGCAATCAGGCGGGCGCACGGAGTCGATTCTTCTTTCCATGCCGCCGCAGGCGAGCTGGTCTTACCAGCGCCCGGTCGAGGCCGGCTCGCCTGAGGAGCGTTTGTACAAAGAGTTTCTTGTCAGGCGGGACTGGGTTTGAACGCAGCAGCGCCTCCAGGAGCAAAGCACATCGGCGTGTTTGGCGGTGCGTTTGACCCGCCGCACAACGCGCATGTCGCGATGGCCAGAGCGGCGCTGGCGCAGTTCGGCCTCGACGTGCTGTACATCATCCCCACAGGGCAGGCCTGGCACAAGGCGAGGGGGCTGACCGCGCCCGAGCACCGGCTGGCCATGGCCAGGCTGGCGTTTGAGGATGTGGCGCGCGTGGTGGTCGATGAGCGCGAGTTGCAGCGCCCCGGGCCGACCTTCACGATTGACACTTTGCTGGCCCTGCAGGCCGAAAATCCGCAGGCCCAGCTCTACCTCTTCATTGGGGCGGACCAGTTCGCCGCCTTCCGGCAATGGCACCGGTGGCAGGAGATTCTTGAAATTGCTATAATTTGTATAGCTGATCGCACACAATCCACGCTGGCTGAAGCTCAATTTGACGCTTACGCTGGCGACAGGGGCCGGTTTTTCACCCTCCAATTGCCCCTGATGCCTGTCAGTGCCACCCAGATTCGCCAGCTGGCGGCCTCCGGTGCCGCGACTTCCGGGGGTATCGCCCAGTTGGTCCCCGAACCGGTTGCACGTTATATTTCAGCCCATCAGCTGTACAGTTCCCGTTAATTTCCACCTCATTGAAGCAAAGCACTGCATGACCTCCACCACTGTCAAAACCTCCAGCACCGCCGACAAGAAAGATGTCCAGAAATTGCAGCGCGCCATCGTTGATGGGCTGGAGGACGTCAAAGCGCAGGATATACAGGTCTTCGACACCGAGCACATCACTTCGCTCTTTGAGCGCGTGATCGTCGCCTCGGGAACCTCCAACCGCCAGACCAAGGCGCTGGCTGCCAGTGTGCGTGATGCGGTGCGGGAAGCCGGCTTTGCCAAGCCTCGCATTGAAGGGGAGGAAAACGGTGAGTGGATCATTGTGGACTGTGGCGCTGCCGTCGCGCACATCATGCAGCCCACGATTCGCCAGTATTACCACCTGGAAGAGCTCTGGGGCGAAAAGCCGGTCAAGACCAAACTGGGCGCGGCGTCGCCCTTGCCCAAGGTCTCCAGCAAAATTGAGGTGGCGGTGGAAGCCAAGCCGGCAGCCAAGCGCAAGGTCGCCGCGAAGTCCGGCGTGAAAGCCGCGGGCAAGACTTCCTCCAAGGCGGAAAAGGCGCCTGCGAAGGCACCGGCCAAGGCCCCTGGCTCCAGCTATGTGGGGCGCGTGGGCAAAACCAACGACTGGACCGCCAAGCGAAATGCCACGGCCACGGCGGCCGAACCCGCCGCCAAAACTTCCAGAGTGGCGGCCAAAAAGGCCCCCGCCAAATCAGCCGCGCGGCCAGCGACCAAGACCCCCATCGTGAAGGTGCCGGCGCCCAAAAAAGTCGCGGCCAAGAAGGCGGTTGCCAAAACCGCCGCTAAAACAGCAGCCAAAAAGCCCGCCGCCAAGAAAACCAGCCCACGGAGCAAATGAGGCTGACAATCGTCGCCGTCGGGCAGAAGGTCCCCGACTGGGCACAGACGGCTTATGACGATTACGCCAAACGCTTTCCTCCCGAGCTAAAGGTCGAACTCAAGGCCGTCAAGACGGAGCCGCGTGCCTCCAAGACGCTGGAAAACCTGCTGGCCGCGGAGCGCACACGCATTGAGGGCAGCATCAGCAAGGGCTGCCGTGTCGTGGCACTGGATGAGCGCGGCACGGCCGTGACCACGGTGGCCCTGGCCGAGCGGCTCAAGAGCTGGCAACTGTCGGGCGACGACGTCGCGATCGTGATTGGCGGTCCGGACGGGCTGGATCCCGGATTCAAGCAGGCGGCGCACGAACGGCTGCGCCTTTCCGACCTGACCTTGCCCCATGCCATGGTGCGTGTGCTGCTCATTGAGCAGCTTTACCGCGCCTGGAGCATCACCATCAACCACCCTTACCACCGCGAGTAGCGCTGGCGTCCAGCTTGCCTCCCGGTGCGTTGCGCTTATTGACCATTCATGGCCGACTTCATTTACCTGGCTTCGCAAAGCCCCCGGCGCCGGCAGTTGCTGGAGCAACTCGGTGTGCGCTACGAATTACTGCTACCCGATGCGACGGAAGATACGGAAGCGCTGGAGATCGCCCTGAAAAACGAGGCCCCCGTCACCTACGTCAAGCGGGTAACGGCGCTGAAGCTGGATGCGGCCGTCGCCCGCCTGAAGCGCCGGCAACTGCCACCAGCGCCTGTCCTGTGCTCTGACACCACCGTGGCGCTGGGGCGCACCATTTATGGAAAGCCGGACGACGCCAAGGATGCCGCGCGCATGTTGCGTGAACTGTCGGGTGAAACGCACCGCGTTCTGACGGCGGTGGCGGTGCAGCGCGGCCGGCAGCGTCTGGAGGCACTCAGCGCGTCTCGTGTGAGCTTTGACGACATGACTGCGGCGCAAATCCGCGCGTACACGGCCACCGGCGAACCCATGGGCAAAGCGGGGGCCTACGCCATACAGGGCAGGGTGGCGATGCATATCACCCGCATCAATGGCAGTTACAGTGGCATCATGGGACTCCCGCTACGGGAAACGGCCTTGCTGCTGCAGGCTGCCGGCTTCAAACTTTAGTACTGCAACCCGAAAATATCGAAACATGAAAGCGCGTCTTCGCACCCATGGCGGCGTTGCAATCCTTGCGAAGGCGTATGGCCTTCGCTGCGGACTGCGCCTTGCCCTGGGCACGAATCCATCACTTTCATGGTGTTTCGCTACTTCCGGCTTGCAGTACTAGCGCCTTACCTCGGAACAAATAATGCAACAAGATATCCTGATCAATTGGTTGCCCCAGGAAACCCGGGTGGCCGTGGTCGAGCACGGCGCGGTGCAGGAGTTGCTGGTGGAGCGCACGCTGGAGCGTGGCCTGGTGGGCAACGTCTACCTGGGCAAGGTCGCGCGGGTGCTACCGGGCATGCAATCGGCTTTCATCGACATTGGCCTGGATAGGGCGGCTTTCCTGCATGTGGCTGACCTGATGAGCAGCATCAACAGCCGCCATGCAGAAACCGATGCGCAGGTGGCCGGCTCCCTGGCGGCTCCGGCCATGGCATCGCTTCAGCCCATCGAAAAGCAGCTGTTCGAGGGGCAGACCCTGATGGTGCAGGTGCTCAAGGACCCGATTGGCACCAAGGGGGCCCGGCTGACGGCGCAGATCAGCATTGCCGGCCGCCTGCTGGTGTTTTTGCCGCAGGACAACCATATCGGCGTGTCGCAAAAAATTCCCTCGCGGCAGCGCGAGGACTTGCGCCAGCGGGTACAGGCACTGACTGGCGACCTGGGCGGCGGGTTTATCCTTCGCACCAATGGGGAAGATGCCAGCGATGCCGAACTGGCCGAAGACATTGCCTACCTGCGCAAAACCTGGGCACGCATCAAGGACGCCTCGCTGCGCCTGCCGCCGGCGTCTGTGCTGCACCAGGACCTGAACCTGCTGCAGCGGGTGTTGCGCGACCTGGTGGTGGAGGGCACGCAAACCATCCGCATCGACTCCCGCGAGCAGTTTGAAAAACTGAAAGCCTTTGCGTTGGAGTTCATGCCGGCGACCGTGCCAAAGCTTCAGCTTTACGGTGGTGAACGGCCCATTTTTGACCTGTTCAACATTGACGAAGAAATTGCCAAGGCGCTGGGCCGCCGGGTGGAACTCAAGTCAGGCGGTTACCTGATCATCGACCAGACGGAAGCCTTGACGACCATCGACGTCAATACGGGCGGGTTTGTCGGGGCCCGGAATTTCGATGACACCGTCTTCAAAACCAACCTGGAAGCCGCCCAGGCCATTGCCCGGCAGCTGCGCCTGCGCAACCTGGGTGGCATTGTGATTGTCGATTTCATCGACATGCTCAAGGACAACCACCGCGATGCGGTACTTGCCGAGTTTCAGAAGCAGCTGGCGCGGGACCGCATCAAAACCGCGGTGAATGGATTTTCGGCGCTGGGTTTGCTGGAAATGACGCGCAAACGGACGCGCGAGTCGCTGGCCCACCAGTTGTGCGAGCCCTGCAGCGCCTGCATGGGCAAGGGCGTGGTCAAGACGGCACGAAGCGTGACCTATGATATTCTTCGCGAAATTTTGCGCGAGGCGCGGCAATTCAATCCCCGTGAATTCAGGGTGGTTGCATCGCCCAAGGTGATTGAGCTTTTTCTCGATGAGGAAAGCCAGCATCTGGCGAGCCTGAGCGACTTTATCGGCAAGCCGATTTCCCTGCAGGCCGAAGCGGCCATGGCGCAGGAACAGTACGACATTGTTCTGTTATGACTTTATGACCTTCAGCGAAATTCCAGGCGTGCCGACGACCCGCACCGCCAACCATGGGCCCATTCCCATACTCGTGTACCACCAGATTGCAGAAGCGCCGCCCAAGGGCAGTCCCTTTCGCAGTCTGTATGTGGCGCCTAAAGCCTTTGCACGGCAAATGGCCTGGCTCAAGTTGCTGGGCTACAAAGGCCTGTCCATGGGGGATCTAGAGCCCTATCTGCGGGGTGAACGCACCGGCAAGGTCGTCGGCATCACCTTTGACGACGGTTATCAAAACAACCTCACCCACGCCCTGCCGGTTCTCGTCAAGCATGGGTTTTCGTCCACCTGCTATGCGGTCAGCGGCTTGCTCGGCAAGACCAATGTGTGGGATGAAGCGGTGGGCATTGCGCAGACACCCTTGATGACCGAGGCCGAGGTTCGCCAATGGGTGTCGGGGGGGCAGGAGATTGGTTCGCATACGCGTCAGCATGTGAATCTGCTGGCATCCGACCATACCGTCAGCCAGCAGGAAATGGCACTGGGAAAAACCGAGCTGGAATCCGTCATCGGTCAGCCCGTTCGTCATTTTTGCTACCCTTACGGGCACTATGCGCCCAAGCATGTGACGATGGCTGCCGGCTTGGGCTTTGTCACGGCTACCACCACCCAGCGCAGCCGTTGCCACGCACAGACCGACCTGCTGCAGATTCCGCGAGTTCCCGTGCTTCGCTCCACAAGCTTGCCGGTTTTCTGGCTCAAGATAGCCACCGCTTACGAAGACCGGCGAAAAAAATGAACCCAATCTCTTCTGGTTCGGGTGAGAGTGCTGCACCCGCTCATAGAAAGCTCCGCATTGCAGTTTTCAACCGGACTTTTTCGCCGACGGGCGGCGGGGCAGAACGCTACTCCATAGCGCTGGTGGAGCAGCTTGCTGCAAGGCATGAAATTCATGTGTTTGCGCAGGAAATAGACCACCACTGGCCCGGCGTGACTTATCACCGCGTTTCAGCACCTCTGCGCAAGCCCCGCTGGGTCAATCAACTGTGGTTTGCCACCGCCACCTGGTGGGCGACACGCCGGGGCTTTGATGTGGTGCATTCGCACGAAAACACCTGGCACGGTGACGTGCAGACGGTGCATGTGCTGCCGGTCAAGTACAACCTGTTTCATGGGCGCAGCGGCTGGCGCCGGGCGTTGCGGTGGGTCAAGGTGGTGAGCAGTCCGCGTTTGCTCGCCTATCTCGCTATCGAAAGATCCCGATTTTCACGGCGTCCTCAGCGCCACGTGATCGCGACTTCCCCAACCCTCAAAGAAGTGCTGGCCCGGACCTATCCGGTCTCTTCTTCCGTGCTGGCTGTCATTCCTCCAGGCGTGAGCTTGCCCGCTCGTGACTTGGACCAGCGGGTCGCCCGAAGTCGCTTGGGACTGCCGACACAGGGGCGCTTCATCGCCTTTATTGGGAATGATTATCAAAAAAAGGGCTTGGGCACACTGCTGGAGGCTTTGAGTGGGCTGCCAGCCGATGTGGCCTTGGTGGTGGTCGGCAATCCATCTTACATAGAGAGATTCAAACAGAAGGCCATGGCGCTGAAAGTGGATGACCGTGTCCATTTTCTGGGGCATCTGAAGGACGTTTCGCCTTTGTATGAGGCTGCCGATGTCCTGGCACACCCGACGCTGGAGGACACCTTTGCGATGGTCGTTTTAGAAGCCATGGCCTATGGCCTGCCCGTTGTTGTGAGCGATGCTCGTTACTGCGGCATTGCGGGCTTGCTGACCGATGGCGAGAATGCGCTGATTCTCACGTCTCCCACTGACGCCGAACAGCTTTCAGGCAACTTGGCGAGAATCCTGCAGGAGCCAACTTTTTACCGCCAGCTATCCGCCGCCTCCCGCCAATTCGCATCGCAGTGGTCATGGGCCACAATAGCCTCTCAGCAAGAGGCGATGTACTGCGAAATAGCAGACGCATCCTCGCAACAGGATCGCCGATCCAACTAGAGCATCACCAGAATATGAATTTGAGTCCGCAACCCGTCCCCCCATTGAGCCTGATTTCCATCGTGATTCCGAGCTGGAATAACCTGGCGCTGCTCAAGCTGTGCGTTGAAAGCGTGAAGGCCAACAGTGCGTTTGAGCATCAAATCATTGTTCACGTCAACGATGGGAGTGACGGCTCGCTGGAATGGGTGCGTTCACAGGGGATTGAACATACCTACTCTGAGGCCAATACGGGTATTTGCCTGACCGTCAACCAGGCCGCCGCACTCGCCAAACATGACCTTATTCTTTATCTCAACGACGACATGTATTGCTGCCCGGAATGGGATGCTAAATTGTTGGCAAAGGTTCAGCAGATAGGGCATGACGCATTTGTGTTGTCTGGCACCATGATCGAACCGGTTGGGTCGGGTAATCCTTGCGTGAGCGTTTGTGACTTTGGGCGCGATGCCGACACGTTCCGCAAACAGGAAATCCTGGGAAAGTACCAAACTTTGGCCAAACCTGATTGGTATGGTGCTACATGGCCGCCGACCTTGGTGCACCGGCGCTGGTGGCATGCGGTTGGGGGGTACAGCACGGAATTCAGTCCGGGCATGAGCAGCGACAATGACTTCTCCATGAAGATGTGGGCCGCCGGCTGCCGTGTGTTTCTGGGAGTCGGCGATAGCTTGGTCTATCACTTCATGTGCAAGAGTACCGGGCGAATTGTCAAGAACAACGGCCGCAAACAGTTCATGCGCAAATGGGGCATGACCTCTTCCCTGTTTGACCGCTATTACCTTCGCCGGGGTGAATTGGCTGTTCAAGCGGAACTGCCGGAACCTGACGATACTGCTGCGTTCCGCAGAAAACGCGGCCTCAGCAAATTTAAATCATGGCTTGCCTAGCTCAGGCTACGAGCTTGAAATGCTTGCGGCTGAAATCCAGCCCGGTCAGCGTTTCGAGCTGCCGCATGAAGTGGTACTTATTCTCTTTGGGTATGGGCTTGTAGTTCGGGTCGATATTCAGAACCTGTTCGGCATCATTTGCCAACCATTCCTGCACGGCCTGCGGATGTGTGCCTGTAAACGGTGCAAGAGCCCTGCGATCAAACTGGCTGTATTGCACTTGCACGGCAGGCGTAGCCCAGTACTTGCTGACCTGATCCGCTTTTTTCTGCATATCTTCATTGCGGCGTATCCAGCCGTAGTGGTAGATATGCGCCTGGGCAAGTGCCGCCTGGGGGTTACGACCTCGTTTGTGCTCGGTGGTGACCAGCCAATACTGGCCATCGGGCGCATAGCTGCGAATGGTGTTCCGAATCAACCGGCATTCGCGGCGATACCAGCCTGGACTGATTGAAATCCACTGTGGCGATCCGTAGAAATGGTAATAGTCAAATACCAGTGCTTCCACGGCGGGATTGGCATGATGCCGCTCGACACTGGCACGTATGGACGCCAGGTCGGCTTCATGGACGACCTCATCGCCTTCCAGGTAAAAAGCCCAGTCACCTGTGCATGAGTACTGGGCAATCATTTTTTGCTGCGCATAAACAAACCCGCGGTCAGCCATGCGTTCGTTCCACAAGGTCTCGATGATCCTGATCTTGGGGTCGGCGATGGCCCGCACGCGTTCAAGCGTATCGTCGGACCCTTGGCCGACCGCCACTACAAATTCGTCAACCAGAGGCAACAGCGAGCGAATGGATGCCTCAAATGGGAAGCCTAGCTCTACGCCGTTACGGATGAAGGTGAAGCCGCTGATCGAAACACTCATCTAAATTGAGACCTTCAGGTATTAAGTTGAAAATTGAGCCCATTTTGAGCCCACAAAGGTACATGTCAAACGGCTACGCCGATTGAAAACCGAGGCGATAAAGATGAGCGTAGGCCCCGTTTTTTTCCAGCAGTTCCAGGTGTGTTCCTGACTCAATCGGGCGACCCGCATCCATCATGATGATCCGGTCGGCATGCTGCACCGTGGACAGGCGATGCGCAATGATCAGCGAGGTGCGATTGGATGTGAGACGCCTGATGGCTTCCTGCACGGCCAGCTCTGATTCGGTATCCAGTGCCGAGGTGGCTTCATCCAGGACAAGAATGGGTGCATCCTTGTAGAGCGCACGAGCAATGGCCAGCCGCTGACGCTGGCCGCCGGAAAGTTGCATGGCGTTGTGACCAAGGATGGTGTCCAGACCCTCAGGCAGGTCAGCCAGCAGGGCAGCCAGATTTGCGGCCGCCAGACAATCCCTCACCCGATTCCGGTCGATGGGCTGGCCCAAGGCCACGTTGACCGCGATGCTGTCATTAAGCATGACCACATGCTGGCTCACAAACGAAAACTGCGTGCGCAGAGACGGCAAGCTCCAGGAACGTAGCTCCTGCCCGTCAAGGTAAACCTTACCCGAGGTCGCCTCCACAAATCGGGGCAGCAGATTCACCAGCGTTGTTTTTCCGGAGCCCGAAGCGCCGACAAGCGCAACGGTTTCTCCCGCTTTAACGGAGAGATTAAATTGATTGAGCGCTGGAACCGAGTCGGTCTTATAGAGCACGCTGACATTCGAGAATTCAAGGTTGCCGTTTGCCCTGGATTTTTCAAATGCCCCCCCGACCTCATCGGGTGTGAGGTCCATCAAATCAAGTCCGCGTTCAATGGCAGCCAGGCCTCGCGTGATTGGCGTCGCTGCATCCGACAGACTTTTAATCGGTGAAATCAAAAGGAGCATGGCCGTGACAAATGCGACAAAGCCACCTACCGTTGTTGTGTTTTCAGAACTCTGTACCAAAGCAATTGAAACCACGGCCGAGAGGGCCACAGCCGCCAGTACTTGCGTGATCGCACTCATGCCTGCGTAAGCTGCCGTCGCCTTCATAGACAGGCGGCGTAATGAATTGCTAAGAGCATCGAACCGGCTGGCTTGACTGGCCTGTGCGCCGTGCAGGCGAATGTCTCGGTAGGCCATGACATTTTCTTCCACCACATAAGCCAGACCATCCGTGGCGGTCTGGCTTTCTTTGGTCAGCCTGTAAAGTCGCTTGGACAGGTTCTGAATGACAAACGCCACGGCTGGAAACAGCAGGGCGACGATCAGCGTGAGTTTCCAGTTGAGATAAACCAGGTAACCGATCAGCGCGAGCAAGGTCAACACATCCCGGGCGAGCTTCATCACGGAATTGATCAATAGGGACGATCCATTGAATACTTCGTAGACGACAGTATTGGCGATCGCACTGGAGCTTTGATCCGAAAACAAGGACAGTCGGGCACTCAGCAGCTTGCCAAACATGGCTTTTCGCAGGTTGAGCAAGCCATCGTTGGTGACTTTGGCGAGCGCGAATTGCGCCAAAAAGGCCGACAGTCCCCTCACTGTAAACAACAGCATCAGTGAGAGCGGCACCAGCCAGAGGTTGAAGGCGTCGCGCTGGAAGCCACGGTCCAGCAGTGGCTTGAGCAAGGCTGGTACAAATGGCTCGGTCGCCGCAGCCACAATGGTTGCGCCTATTGCCAGAATCCAACCCGTCCGCGAACCTCTGAAATAAGGCCAAACTCGGGCAATTCTGCGTGAGGTGGTCAGTTTTACAGGTGCGCCAAGAGCGCTTTTTTCGGGAGGCTGGCTCAAGTTGCTTGCTCGTGTTGGGGCATGAAAGTCGCCTGGTGTGCGGCTTTGGAAAAGCCCAAAGCCAGGAGCAAGCCGATTAGAACGCAGAAAAAATCGCCAATCTGCGCGTCGTAAATGGATGCATTGAAAAGGCAGGCAACAGCTAAGGCCAGCAGCGCTGATTGTGCCGCTCGCGCATGGGGCGTTTCCATCCTCATGGTGTCCCGAAGGATTGAGAGCAGCAGTGCCAAAAATATGAGGATGCCGGGTATACCGAGTTGTACGCCCCACAGAAGATATTCCTGATGCGGGTTTCCGTTGCCTTGTATATCGACGTGAGCGGGATTTTGTTCGCGTTCGAGGCGGTTGTACTCGGTACTCCAGCTGCCAACGCCCGACCCCGCCAGTGGGTGTTGCGCAATGGTCTGTATGGCTCTGCGCCAAAGATTAAGGCGGATACCTGAAGAGGTCGTGGATTCTTTCTGGGTCGAATACGATTGAACTTCACTCTTTACCATGCTCAAGCGGTCGCGTACTTTGGCTGAGCTGAAAAACAAAACCAGAGCCAGCAAGAACGGCAGCAATACAACGACGGCACGGTATCTTTTCGGAAGTTCCCACATGATTGCAATCGACAGCAATGCAATGGCAACGACATGACCGCTGCGTCCGTTCAAGACAAAAAATACATTGCCAATGGATAACAAGGCGGCAAATACCGCCAGGTGCTTGCCATATCGCCCCGGTGCCAGGAACCGTAAATGCCAGCAAATTGCAGCGAATACGGCGCTGATAATGCCCTGGTCGAGATAGCTTGAAAACACCGCATATTGAGTTATCGCCATATTGGAGCTGGCCCAGGGAACGGGAAGGTGTGCAAACAGCGCCCATGAGCTGGTAACGAGAACTACCTGCGCCAGCGCAAATGCGCCCAGCGCATACATGGCTTCGCGCTGATCGCGAATCAGGGTCATCATCAAAAGAATGGAGATCAGCTTGCCATACTTGGCAATGGAGCCCAGCGCATCCGCCTGGGGCGCCACTGACCAAAAAAGGCTGATTGTGAATGCCGAAATGACGAGCAGCACCGCAGTGGGTGTGCATGCGCCTGCCAACGGTTTGTATCCATCCGATGTACGCCGGGCGAAGAGCAAAGTAGCCAGCCCGCAAATCAGCAGCAGGAATTTGGCAATGCTGATGATTGCCATGGACAAACCCACGGAGGCCGCGGCAATGCAAATGATGGCGAGCCGGAAATTTATGTTCTTTTTTAGCAAGATAGTCGCACGGGGCACCTGATGAGTAAGCGCCATTATCGGTGATTCCATCTCCCCAATGGGCTCCCAAACGTGTAGCGCTCTGCTATGCTCCGAGCGATTCCGGCAAGTTCGTTTCGCTTGCAAACCTTGCCTTAAATCATCTCAAGGGCATTTGTGGCTAGTCTGTCCGTTACCATCATTACCAAAAACGAAGCTCATAATATCCAGGCCTGCCTGGACTCGGTAGCGTTCGCGGATCAGACCGTAGTCGTGGATTCAGGCAGCACAGATAGCACCGTCGAAATGGCCCGTGCAATGGGCGCCGACGTGAGCATCTTTGCCGACTGGCAAGGATTTGGTGCCCAGAAAAACCGTGCGCTTGATGTTGCAACATGCGATTGGGTGCTTTCCCTTGATGCTGATGAGCGTGTTACGTCCGAGTTGGCGCTGGAAATTCAGGCGATGCTTGCCAAGGTCCCGGCTGCCGGACAGCCTGTGGCTTTCTTGATACCTCGTCTGACCCAATTTTGCGGCGTCTGGATTCGGCACTGCGGCTGGACACCTGACTATGTGCTTAGACTGTATCGACGTGGCGAAGCGCGCTTCAGCGATGATTTGGTGCACGAAAAATTAATGCTGACGCGGGCCGACACCCGTGTTGTGCGAATGAACAACCACCTCTTGCACTACAGTTATCCCACGCCTGAACATTATTGGCGCAAGCTCCAGCACTACAGTCAGGAATGGGCTCGGCAACGGCACGCGCGCGGGCAGACCGCAACGATGACGCGTGCGGCTTTGGCTGCCATCGCGGCTTTTTTTCGTAGCTATGTGTTTCGGCTGGGTTTCTTGGATGGGGCCATGGGCTTTGCTGTGTGTACCATGCAAGCCCAGTCCGCATTTGGCAAATATTTCGAGTTGTATTGTTTGGGTCGTAAACATGACAAGTGATTTTTTTCATCAGCCTTTGTTCAAGCGCAGAGCCGCCCTCAGGGCACTGGCGGGTGCCGGATTGTTCGCCAGCTACGCTGGTCACGCCCTGGCGCAATTCCGGGTAGAGGTGTCGGGCGTGGGCCTGACTCAAGTCCCCATCGCCATCGCCTCTTTTCGGGGAGAAGCGCAATCACCGCAAAAAATTGGCGACATCGTCAAGGCCGATCTTGAACGCAGTGGAATGTTTCGTTCCGTTGACGCCGCCGGCGTGGTCGCGGATGAAACCACGCGGCTTGATCTGGCCGCCTGGCGGCAAAAAGGCGCCGACGCGATAGTGACGGGAAGCGTCTCGCGCCTGGCCGACGGGCGCTTTGATGTCCGGCTTCGTCTGTGGGATGTCGTGCGGGGACAGGATCTTGGTGGTCAGAGCTATGTCGTGACACAAGCGGATTTACGTTTGGCGGCACACCGGGTTTCGGACTTGGTATATGAAAAGCTGACCGGTGAAAAAGGCATCTTCTCGACCCGGATTGCTTATGTGACCAAGGCGGCCCAACGCTACAACCTCTGGGTCGCTGACTCAGACGGTGAGGGGGCCCAGTCGGCCCTCACCAGTCCGGAGCCCATTATTTCGCCGGCCTGGTCGCCCAACGGGGCCCAGTTGGCTTATGTCTCGTTTGAGTCCCGCAAACCGGTGATTTATTCGCATGAGGTTGCTACCGGAAAGCGGCGTTTGCTGGCAAATTTCAGGGGCTCCAACAGTGCGCCGGCATGGTCGCCGGACGGCAAGCAATTGGTGGCGACCCTGAGCCGCGACGGTGTCTCCCAAATTTATGCCATCGGCCTTAATGGCGGCGAACCCAAAAGGCTGACGCAGTCGTCCAGCATAGACACCGAGCCCGCCTTTTCGCCTGATGGAAAATTCATCTATTTCGTGAGTGATCGTGGCGGTGCTCCACAGATTTACCGCATGAGTGCAACGGGTGGCAATCCCGAAAGGGTGACGTTCACGGGGAGTTACAACATCTCTCCGGCGGTCAGCCCGGATGGGCGCTGGCTGGCTTATGTTTCAAGGGTAGGCGGTGCATTCAAGTTGCACGTGATGGAACTTGCCAGCGGAACGGTCACTCCAATCACCGACACCACAGCCGACGAAAGTCCGAGTTTTGCACCCAATAGCCGGTTGATCGTGTATGCCACGCAGCAGCAGGGCAGGGAGGCACTGATGACCACAACGCTTGATGGCAAGATCAAAGCCAGACTGGCTGGGGTCGGCGGAGATATTCGGGAACCCGATTGGGGGCCTTTTCAACGGTAGTTAACACGTATTAATTAATACGTATGAATTCTTTTTTTATTTTAAGTAGAGGTAATCAATGAAGCGCTCCCTTTTCACTATCATTTCGTCTCTTGTTCTGGCCTCCACGCTGGTGGCCTGCGGTTCCAACGTCAAGCTTGACAAGGCGCCCGTGGAAGACAGGACGGCCAGCAGCAAGCAGGCCGATGACGCGGCAGCCGCTGGCAGAGGTGTGGCGCCGGTGCAGATTGGTGGAACGGATGCTTCCGCTGCGGGCCCAGTCAACACAGCCAAAGTTGTGTACTTCGACTTCGACAGCTATGTGGTCAAGCCCGAGTACCAGAGTGTCGTTGAAGCCCACGCCAAGTACCTGACGGCCAACAAAACGCGCAAGATGGCGATTGAGGGGCATACCGACGAGCGTGGCGGCCGCGAATACAACCTGGCGCTCGGACAGAAGCGCGCCGAGGCGGTGCGCCGCGCGCTCGGACTGCTGGGTGTTTCGGATGCCCAGGTTGAAGCCGTGAGCTTTGGCAAGGAGAAACCTGTCGCCCTGGGCTCCGATGAGGAGTCAATGGCGAAAAATCGCCGTGCTGAACTCAACTACCGTTAAGCCGGGATCAGGACTGTGAAAATTTTCAGAGCTGCCGCGGCAGTAGCGGTTTGCCTGTTTGCATTCAATGCTTCCGCGGCGCTGTTTGAAGACGACGAAGCACGCAGAGCCATACTCGATTTGCGGCAAAAGTTCGATGCTTCGCAGCAGCGCAATGCGGATGAATTCAAAAAAGCTGCCGACGACAGTGCCCAGCTGCGCCGGAGCGTATTGGATCTTTCCAATCAGATCGAGGCATTGCGCGCTGAAGTAGCCAGCATGCGTGGGCAAAACGAGAAGCTGGCCCGTGATCTGGCAGACGCCCAGCGCACCCAGAAAGACCTGACGCAGGGGGTTGACGAGAGGCTGCGAAAGTTCGAGCCCGGCAAGGTCACGGTGGATGGCAAGGAGTTTGTGGCGGATCCGGCCGAAAAGCAGGAGTTTGAGGCGGCCTTGGCCACGCTTCGCAGGGGTGATTTTGCCGGCGCGCAAACGAGCTTCGTGGCCTTCATGAAGCGCTATCCGCAAAGCGGCTATCGCTCATCATCCTTGTTCTGGCTGGGCAATGCGCAATACGCCTTGCGTGACTACAAGAATGCGGTGGCGAATTTCCGCTCTTTGGTCGCGGCAGAACCCGCGCACCTGCGTGCGCCGGAAGCGCTTTTGTCAATCGCCAATTGCCAGCTTGAACTCAAGGATGCCAAGTCGGCCCGCAAATCACTTGAAGACCTGGTGAAAACCTATCCGCAGTCCGAGGCGGCTTCTGCAGCCAAAGAGCGGCTGGCCAAGCTCAAATAACCGGGTAAAACCACTGGATTCGGAGTTTCCATTCCTCCTAAAATTGGAGGAGTGGAAATGTCCGCATCAGCAGCGCTCAGCGCACTCACCACCCAGGTTCTCCGGGCTGGTTTTATTCTGTCAATGTTTTTTGGCGCCATTGTCCAGCGCACCCATTTTTTCACCATGGGGGCCGTATTAATGGGCGTGGGCGGGGTATGTGCCATGGGGTGCACCATGGGGGAGGGCCTGTCTGGCCTCTCAACCCTGAGCGCCTACGATTTACGGCAAAGGGTCGATGCCTCGCAGCAGCGCATGGCCGATGACCTGAAAAAGGCCAATGACGACAATGCGCAGCTGCGCCGCAGCCTACTTGACCTGTCTAACCAGATCGAAGCGTTACGGGACGAAGTCGCGGGCATGCGCGGACAGAACGAAAAGCTGGCCCGTGATCTGGCAGACACCCAGCGCACCCAGAAAGACCTGACGCAGGGTGTTGACGAGAGGCTGCGAAAGTTCGAGCCCGGCAAGGTCACGGTGGATGGCAAGGAGTTTGTGGCGGATCCGGCCGAAAAGCAGGAGTTTGAGGCGGCCTTGGCCACGCTTCGCAAGGGTGATTTTGCCGGCGCGCAAACGAGCTTCGTGGCCTTCATGAAGCGCTATCCGCAAAGCGGCTATCGCTCATCATCCTTGTTCTGGCTGGGCAATGCGCAATACGCCCTGCGTGACTACACGAATGCGGTGGCGAATTTCCGCGCCTTGGTCGTGGCAGAACCCGCGCACCTGCGTGCGCCGGAAGCGCTTTTGTCAATCGCCAATTGCCAGCTTGAACTCAAGGATGCCAAGTCGGCCCGTAAATCACTTGAAGACCTGGTGAAAACTTATCCGCAGTCCGAGGCTGCTTCTGTGGCCAAAGCGCAGCTCGCCAATCTGAAATAAGGCCATCAGGCGGCCGGCCCAGGCATGTCCATTCCCCACTTAAAATTGGAAGATGGAAATTTCCGAACTCAACGTGCTCACCACCCAGGTGCTCTGGGCCGGCTTCATCCTCTCCATGATTTTCGGCGCTATCGCGCAGCGCACCCATTTTTGCACCATGGGCGCTGTCAGTGACATCGTCAATATGGGCGATTGGACCCGTATGCGCATGTGGGGCATGGCCATTGGTGTGGCCATGATTGGTTTTTTTGGCATGGCGGCGGCAGGCCTGATTGATCCCGCCAAAACGCTGTATGCCTCCAGCCGCTTCATCTGGCTTTCTGCGCTTGTTGGCGGGGCCATGTTTGGTTTTGGCATGGTCCTGGCTTCTGGCTGCGGTAGCAAGACGCTGGTGCGTATAGGCGGCGGCAGTCTCAAATCTGTGGTGGTCTTTGCCGTGATGGGCATCGCCGCTTTCGCCACGCTCAAGGGGATTACTGCGGTGGTCCGCGTGGCGACGGTGGACAAAATTGCACTGGATTTCACGAGCAATGCAGCATTGCCCAATTGGGTAGGCAGCGCGTTGGGCGTGGCGCCCGCCGCTGCCGGCCTGGGCCTGGCCGTGTTGATTGGACTGGGGCTGATCGTCTGGGCGTTGACGGGTGAAGACTTTCGCCGCTTCGACAATCTGCTGGCGGGGCTTGGCATCGGCGCCGTGATCGCGGCCATGTGGTGGGTCAGCGGCCGCCTGGGCTATGTCGCAGAACACCCCGAAACCCTGCAGGAGGCTTTCATTGCCACCAACTCTGGCCGATCAGAAGCCATGAGTTTCGTTTCGCCGGTGGCTTACACGATCGACTGGCTCATGTTCTTCAGCGACAAAAGCAAAGTCCTTACGCTGGGTATCGTGTCGGTGTTGGGCGTTGTCATGGGCTCCGCCGTTTATGCACTGGCTTCGCGCAATTTCCGCTGGGAAGGGTTTCGTGATGCGCAGGACACCGCCAGCCACCTGATCGGTGCCGCCTTGATGGGCGTGGGCGGCGTCTGCGCGATGGGCTGCACCGTGGGACAAGGTCTGTCCGGTATCTCGACGCTGAGCATCACGAGCTTTGTGGCGCTGGCGGCCATCTTGACGGGTAGTGTTGCGGGCCTGAAATACCAGGTCTGGCGACTCGAACGCTCGCTTTGAAATGTCATTGACCGACACCATGATTTCCTGCGAAGCAGCATTTCCTGCCGACCTCGATCGACGTTTTGGCGGGCTTGCACGGCTGTACGGTGCAGCGGGTGCCCAGCGAATTCGCCATGCGCACATCGTTGTCGTGGGTCTGGGCGGCGTGGGTTCGTGGGCGGCGGAAGCCGCTGCGCGCAGCGGTGTGGCCCGTCTTACGCTGATCGATTTTGACCACATCGCTGAATCCAATATCAACCGTCAGGTCCATGCGCTCGACACCAGCCTGGGCCAGGCCAAAGTGCAGGCCATGCGGGAACGCATTGCCCATATCCATCCCGATTGCAAGGTGCAGTGCATCGAGGAATTTGTCGATGCGCTCAATTGGCCGGATGTTCTTGCGCTCGATGGCAATTTCGACCGGAAGCAATTGGCCGTGATCGACGCCTGCGATCAGGTGAGGGCCAAAACAGCCATGGCGGCCTGGGCCATCAGGAACAAGGCCAACCTGATCAGCGTGGGCGCTGCCGGCGGCAAGCGGCTCGCACACCGTGTGGATGTTGAAGACCTGTCGCTGGTCACGCACGACCCCTTGCTGGCGCAGATGCGCTACCGCCTGCGCAAGGAACAGGGGGCGGCACGTCAGGGAAAGATGGGTGTGAGCTGTGTTTTCAGCCGCGAACCCGTGCTGCAGCCCGCAGCGGCAAATGCTTTGCGCTCTCAAAAAAATGGCACAGGCGAAGACCTGGAAACAGGGGACAACGCAGCAGCGCAAAGTGATGGCAGCCTCAATTGCCATGGCTATGGATCGGTCGTCAGCGTCACATCCACTTTTGGTTTGTGTGCTGCGGGGTGGGTACTGAATAAAATTGCTGGCTAGTCTTGCTGCGAGCTAAAAAATAACGCTATAATTTGAGGCTGTGCTGCAGTCAATGCAGTTCAGCTAGGAGAAATCCTGGGACGTTAGCTCAGTTGGTAGAGCAGCGGACTTTTAATCCGTTTGTCGTGGGTTCGACCCCCGCACGTCCCACCAGACAAGCCTTACAGGCAATAAAAAGCCCGCTACTGAAAAGATAGCGGGCTTTTTTCTTTGTTCCCGTGTTTGCATTCATCGTGCGATGTATGACGCAGTGGGAACTCTTCAGGCGGCGCCGTCCAGCCGTGGCACTTCAAGTTGCGCTTGTTTGGCCACACGAATGCAGTCCTTCATGTGTTCTTCGCCAAAGTAGCGAATGGCCGCATAGCCCACGGCGGCGGACATGATCTGGCCGGCCAGGGGTACAAATTTCGCGACCTGTTGGGTTGTCAGGCGCACGCCAATTTTGGTGGCGGCCTTGATGACCAGGTCGCGGCTGATGTATTTTCCGATCAGCATCGAGCCCACCATCGCCACCGCCTTCTGGACCTGGTCGCGCTTTTTGGGGTCGAGCTGGTCGAGTTGGCTGGGTGTCAGGCCAAATTCCTTGTTGATTTCAGGAATCAGCCTGGAAAGCAGGGCCGCGTCCACCATCCAGTCCAGCCCGGGCAGCGGCACGGCACTGGCCGCGGCGGCGACCATGGCGCGTTTGTTGAGCAGCTTGCGGCTGCGTTTGACGGCCGCGGTCAATGCCGCATCGTCGGAACTCATGTCCAGGGCACTGGGCATAAATGGCGGATGCTTTAAATATTGCGGCCTGCGTGTGCGCCGGGACTGCCGGGCTCAGCCCGCGCGTTTGGAGGTCACAAGGCCGTAAATGACCAGCAGGACGATGGCGCCAATGATGGAGGCAATCCAGCCGACCGGGTCGCCTTCCTTGTAAAAGCCGGTGGCTATGCCTGCATATTTGGCGACGAACGCGCCGGCAATACCCAGCACGGCGGTCATGATGAGCCCCATGCTGTCATTACCGGGCTTCAAGGCCCGGGCAATCAGTCCGACGATCAAGCCGACAATAATGGTTCCGAGGATGTGCAGCATGCGGGAGGCTCCTTGGTGAAGTGATGACCGCCAAGCCTCTTGCTTGAATAGGCCTGGCTGCAGTTTCACTTCATACCGCCGCAGTGTCAATCTGCTCGGTCAGTTCCAGCCAGCGCTCCTCGAGCGCACCCATGTCGGCATCAATCGCCTTCAGGCGTTTGCCGGTCTGGGCAATTTCCGCGGGAGCGGTGGCCGTGGTCAGCAGGGTTTGCAGGCTGTCCCGCTCGGTGGTGAGCGACTGCATCTTGCGGTCGATCTTTTCCAGTTCCTTGCGCAAGGGCTTGATCGCCTCGGCCTGCTGTTGCCTGCGCTGGGCCTCGAGTTTTTTCTGCTCGGGGTCTTCGCGCTTGACGGTGGGTGCTGCCGCTGTCTGCTGGGTGGCGCCTGCCGACTTGCGGTTGTCTTCCCTGGCCTCTTCGCGTTGGCGCTTGGCGTGGTCCAGCAAGTACTTCTGGTAGTCGTCCAGGTCGCCGTCGAAGGGCTCAACCCCGCCTTGCGACACCATCCAGAACTCGTCGCAGACGGCGCGCAGCAGCGCACGGTCGTGGCTGACCAGCATCACGGTGCCTTCAAACTCATTGAGCGCCATCGACAGCGCCTCGCGCGTGGCCAGGTCCAGGTGATTGGTCGGCTCGTCCAGCAGCAGCAGATTGGGGCGCTGCCAGACGATCATGCACAGCACCAGACGGGCTTTTTCGCCGCCGCTCATGCTGCCCACGGCCTGCTTGACCATGTCGCCGCCAAAGTTGAACATGCCCAAAAAGGCGCGCAGGTCCTGCTCGCGCGTGGCCTGGCCGCTGATCTTGCCGGCGGCGGTGACTTCCTTCACCAGGCGAATCATGTGTTCCAGCGGGTTGTCGGCCGGGCGCAGCACGTCCAGTTCCTGCTGGGCGAAGTAGCCGATGTTCAGGCCCTTGCCTTCGGTCATGTCTCCTTGAATAGGCGCCAGCGCCCGCGCCACGGTTTTGACCAGGGTTGATTTACCTTGCCCGTTGGCGCCCAGAATGCCGATGCGCTGGCCGGCCAGCACCGATTTGCTGACGTTTCGCACGATGACGGTAGGCGCCGTGCCTTCCGGGGCATCCGCGGGCGGCGGGTAGCCGAAATAAGCGTTCTGCATGGCCAGCATGGGGTTGGGCAGATTCGCCGGTTCCTTGAACTCGAAGGTGAAGTCGGCTTCGGCCAGCAGCGGCGCGATTTTCTCCATGCGGTCCAGCGCCTTGACCCGGCTTTGCGCCTGCTTGGCCTTGCTGGCCTTGGCCTTGAAGCGCGCAATGAATTTTTGCAGGTGGGCAATCTTGTCCTGCTGCTTGGCAAACGCGGTTTGCTGGAGCGCCATCTGCTCGGCGCGCAGGTCTTCAAACTTGCTGTAGTTGCCGCCATAGCGTGTGAGCTTGGCGCTTTCGATGTGCACCGTCACATCGGTCACGGCATCGAGGAACTCACGGTCGTGGCTGATGACCAGCATGGTGCCCTGGTAGCGCTTGAGCCAGGCTTCCAGCCAGACCAGGGCGTCCAGGTCCAGGTGGTTGGTGGGCTCGTCGAGCAGCAGCAGATCCGACGGGCACATCAGCGCGCGCGCCAGTTGCAGGCGCATGCGCCAGCCGCCGGAAAAGCTGTTGACCGGGTGGTCCAGTTCGTTGACCTTGAAGCCCAGGCCCAGAATCAAGGCCTGCGCGCGTGCCTGCGCATCGTGCGCGCCCGAGTCGTAGAGCTCCATGTAGGCGTGGGCCATGCGGTCGCCGTCGCCACTGGCCTCGGCGGCTTCCACTTCGGCCTGGGCGGCCAGCAGCACGACGTCGCCGTCTATGACGTAGCTGGTGGCGCTTTGCTCGGTTTCCGGCATGTCCTGGGCGACCTGCGCCATGCGCCACTGCGCGGGAATGGCGTATTCGCCGGCGTCTTCGTGCAGCGTGCCGTTGAGCATGGCAAACAGCGAGGACTTGCCCGCGCCGTTGCGGCCGACCAGGCCGATTTTTTCGCCGGGATTGAGCGTGACAGAGGCACTGTCGAGAATCACTTTGGCGCCGCGACGCAGCACCACGTTTTTAAGGGTAATCATTCAGGACAGACTCAAGAAAATTGTTCAGGCCGCGGCCTGTGCCGCGCCTGTAAGGGCGATGTGCCGGGGACTAGGCCAGTTGTTCCCGCGTGAGCAGCATCACCTGGTCACTGCCGGCGCTGGTGTCAAACCATAGCGGCTCGAGGTGCGGAAAGGCGCGCTCAAAATTCGCGCGTTCATGGCCTATTTCCAGCACCAGCACCGCATTTTCGTTCATTTGCGCGGCGGCCGTTCGAAAAAGGTCTCGCACGAAGTCCATGCCGTCGGCGCCGCCGGCCAGCGCCAGGTTCGGCTCGGCGCGGAATTCGGCGGGCAGGGCGGCCATGCTGGCGGCATTCACGTAGGGCGGATTGCACAGAATCAGGTCGTAGCCGCCGCGGCAGGCCGCCAGGCCGTCGGATTCAATCAGGGTGATGCGGTCGGCCAGCTGATGCCTGTCCACATTGATGCGGGCGACGGCCAGTGCGTCGGGGCTGATGTCGGCGGCATCCACCGTTACTTCCGGATAGGTCAGGGCGGCCAGCACGGCCAGGCTGCCATTGCCGGTGCACAAATCAAGCACGCGCCGCGTCTTTTCGGTGAGCCAGGGGTCTATGCTGGCATCGTCGAGCAGCTCGGCGATGAAGGAGCGCGGAATGATCACGCGCTCATCGACGTAAAACGGCACGCCCATCAGCCAGGCCTCGTTGGTGAGGTAGGCGGCGGGCTTGCGAGTCTTGATGCGTGCTTCCAAAAACATAGCTACCTGCGCTTGATCGGCGGGGGCTACGGGCTGATTTTCAACCGAATCCAGGTCGTGGATGGGCAGGCCCAGCTTCCACAGCACCAGCCAGGCGGCTTCGTCAAAGGCGTTGGCCGTGCCTTGTCCAAAGCCGTCACTGAACGTCAGCCCGGCCGCCTCCAGCCTGGCGGCCATCTGCTCTATCAGCGCCAATACCGTCACGGGTGCTGCCGTGTTCATGGCGCGGACACCGATTCGGAAGGGGCGGGCCGGTCGGCCAGGCGTTCCAGGACACCCTTGTAAATGTTCTTGAGAGGGTCGAGTGAGCTCACCAGAACGTGCTCATTGATCTTGTGAATCGATGCGTTGATGGGCCCGAATTCAATGACCTGCTCGCAGATCTTGGCCATGAAGCGGCCATCGCTGGTGCCGCCGGTGGTCGAGAGCGCGGTCTCCAGTCCGGTCTCGGCCCGGATCGCGCCGCGCACCGCATCGACCAGCGCGCCGGGCGTGGTCAAAAAAGGCAGGCCGCCCAGGGTCCATTTCAGGTCGTATTCCAGCTGGTGCTTGCTCAGCACGGCCTGCAGGCGCTGCTGCAGGCTTTCCGGCGTGGACTCCGTGCAAAAGCGGAAGTTGAAGTCAACCACCAGCTCGCCCGGAATCACATTGGAGGCCCCGGTGCCGCCGTGCACATTGGACACCTGCCAGCTGGTGGCTGGGAAAAATTCGTTGCCCCGGTCCCACTCGGTGGCCACCAGTTCGGCCAGGGCCGGCGCAAACAGGTGAATCGGGTTTTTCGCCAGGTGTGGGTAGGCGATGTGGCCCTGCACGCCCTTGATGGTGAGCTTGCCGCTCATGGTGCCACGGCGCCCGTTCTTGATCATGTCGCCCAATTGGTCTACCGAGGTGGGCTCGCCCACGATGCAGTAGTCCAGCACTTCGCCGCGGGCCAACAGCCGCTCGCAAACCACCACGGTGCCGTCCGTGGCCGGGCCTTCTTCGTCGCTGGTGATCAGGAAGGCAATCGACAGCTCGGGCTCAGGGTGGGCCGCCAGAAACTCCTCGACGGCCACCACCATGGCGGCGATCGATGTCTTCATGTCGGCCGTGCCGCGCCCGTACAGCTTGCCGTCGCGGTGGCTTGGCGTGAACGGGTGGCTGTGCCATTGCTCCAGCGGGCCGGTGGGCACCACGTCGGTGTGGCCGGCGAACACCAGGGTTTTGGGGGGCGCTGAGCTTGCTATTGATTTGCTAGCTGAGTGCGCGCTATCCGCCTGGGCTGCAGGCCTAAAACCTTCCCGTTTGGCCCACAGGTTGGTGACGCGGAAGTTTTCCGGACCGCTGACAATGGTTTCGCAGTGGAAACCCAGCGGGGCCAGCCGGGCGATCAGCATGGCCTGGCAGTCGGCATCGTCAGGGGTGACGGACGGGCGTGAAATCAGCTTTTCGGCAAGATGCAGTGTTCGGGACATAAGGGCTCAATAGCGGTGGGGCAGCCTCTGGTGACGAGCGTCAGGGACGGCGCATGGCGCGCGGTGACAGGCGCGCTGCCTGTTTTCAGTGTTTTACATCCAGTGTGATTTCGGTGAAGGACGCTTCGTCATCGTGGTCTTCCTCCGGCTCCAGCAGCTTCGCCTTGGCAGTCGCGAAGTCGTTTTCCAGGCGCCACATCAGGTTGGTCGGTGAATCGGCGTGCAAAAGGCCTTCCTTGCGCGTCACGGTGCCGTCCCCGATCAGCTGGGCAATGTCCTGCTCAAAGGTCTGCGAGCCTTCGGCCATGGATTTTTCCATGGCTTCCTTGACACCCGAGAAGTCGCCTTTTTCAATCAGCTCGGCCACCAGCTTGGTGTTGAGCATGACTTCCACCGCCGGAACGCGCGAGCCGTCCTGCGTACGCAGCAGGCGCTGCGAGATGATGGCTTTCATGGCCGCGGCCAGGTCGCCCAGCATGGTGGGTCGCACTTCCACCGGGTAAAAGCTCAGGATGCGGTTCAGGGCCTGGTAGCTGTTGTTGGCGTGCATGGTGGCCAGGCACAAATGGCCGGACTGCGCATAGGCAATGGCCGCCGACATGGTTTCACGGTCACGAATCTCGCCGATCAGGATCACGTCGGGCGCCTGGCGCAGCGCGTTTCTCAGCGCCACCTGCAGGGACTGCGTGTCGCTGCCGATTTCGCGCTGGTTGACCACGGACTTTTTGTTGGTGAACAAAAACTCGACCGGGTCTTCGATCGTCAGGATGTGGCCCAGGGTGGTTTCGTTGCGGCGATCGATCATGGAGGCCAGCGTGGTGCTCTTGCCGGCGCCGGTGGAGCCCACCATCAGCAGCAGGCCGCGCTTTTCCATGATCAGCTCGGCCAGTATGGGCGGCACGTTCAGGCTGTCCAGCGGCGGAATGTCCATGGGAATGTAGCGAATCACCGCCGCATAGGTGCTGCGCTGCCTGAAGCCGCTGATGCGGAAATTGCCCAGACCGGCAACCGGCAAGGCCATGTTGAGTTCGCCCATTTCCTCCAGCTCTTCAATCCGCTCGGGCGGCAACACCTCGGCCAGCAGGTTGCGCGGGGCATCCGCCGGCAGGATTTGTGCGTTGATGGGAAGGGCCTGACCGTTGATCTTGATGAGGGCGGGCGAATGGGCCGACAGGTAAACGTCCGAAGCCTTTTTATCGGCCATCAGACGCAGAATTTTTTCCATCGTGCTCATCGTCTGCCTTCTTATTAATTGAAACTACACAAAGCGCCAACCATGGGTGCCAGCGGCCGCAGCGCAGGGCCGCCCCAAGCAGGGCCAGCCCCCTCGAGGGGCAGCGCAGTACGCGCAGCGTTCTCGAAGAGCGGCGTAGCCACAAGCGTGGGGGCCATGGTTTTGCCGCCGGGCCGCCCCAAGGCAAAATGCGCCCCCCTGGGGGGCAGCGCAGTACACGCAGCGTTCTCGAAGAGCGGCGTAGCCACAAGCGTGGGGGCCATAGCTTATTCGCGCAGCAAATCATTCAAGCTGGTCGTGGCCCGCGTTTTGGCGTCCACCCGCTTGACGATCACCGCGCAGTACAGGCTGTACTTGCCGCCGGCCTTGGGCAGGTTGCCCGACACCACGACGGAGCCCGCAGGGATGCGGCCATAGGTGACGGTGTCGGCTTCGCGGTCGTAAATCGGCGTGCTCTGGCCGATGTAGACGCCCATGGAGATCACCGAGTTTTCTTCGACGATCACGCCTTCGACCACTTCGGAGCGCGCGCCTATGAAGCAGTTGTCTTCAATGATGGTCGGGTTGGCCTGCAGGGGTTCGAGCACGCCGCCCAGGCCCACGCCGCCGGAGAGGTGCACGTTGTTGCCGACCTGCGCGCAGGAGCCGACGGTGGCCCAGGTGTCCACCATGGTGCCTTCGCCGACCCAGGCGCCGATGTTCACGTAGCTGGGCATCAGGATCGCGCCCTTGGCGATGTAGCTGCCGCGGCGCGCCACGGCGGGCGGCACCACACGCACGCCGGTGGCGCGCATTTCCTGTTCGCTCAGGTGGGCGAATTTGGTCGGCACCTTGTCGAAAAAGCCCAGGTCGCCGGCGCGCATGAGTTCGTTGTCTTTCAGGCGAAAGCTCAGCAGGACCGCTTTCTTGATCCACTGGTGGACCGTCCACTGGCCCACGCCTTCGCGCGTGGCGACGCGCAATTGGCCATTGTTGAGCTGCTCGATGGTGTGCTCAACCGCCTCCAGAACCTCTTTGGGCGCAGATTTGGGCGACAGGTTGGCCCGATCTTCCCACGCTGCGTCTATCGTGCTTTGAAGGTTGCTTTGCTGCTTGTCTTGAGTCATGGCTTGAGTTTTCAGTGAACTTTGGATTGAATGAATTGAACGATGCGCTCCGCCGCTTCCACGCATTCGGCGGTTTCTGCCACCAGCGCCATGCGGATTCTGCCGGCGCCCGGGTTGTGGCCCTGCGCGTCGCGTGCCAGGTAACTGCCGGGCAACACCACGACATTGTAAAGAGCGAGCAGCTCGCGCGAGAACGCGGTGTCCGAGCCCTTGAAGATTTCGGGAATCCCGGCCCATAAATAAAAGCCGGCATCGGGCAGGGCCACGTCCATCACCGGGGCCAGCAGCGGCGTGACCCGGGCGAACTTTTCGCGGTACAGCTCCCGGTTCTCCGCCACGTGCTGCTCGTCGCGCCAGGCCGCGATGCTGGCGGCCTGCACGATAGGGCTCATGGCGCTGCCGTGGTAGGTGCGGTAGAGCAAAAAGGACTTGATGATGGCCGCGTCACCGGCCACAAAACCGCTGCGCAGCCCGGGCACATTGCTGCGCTTGGACAGGCTGGTCAGTGAAATCAGGTTTTTGAAGTCATGCCGGCCCAGTTGGGCGGCCGCCTGCAGTCCGCCCAGCGGCGCTTCTTCGCGGAAGTAAATCTCGCTGTAGCACTCGTCCGACGCAATCACAAAGCCGTAGCGGTCGCTGAGCTTGAACAGCAGTTCCCACTCCGCGAGCGACATCACCGCGCCCGTGGGATTGCCCGGCGAGCAGACAAACACCAGCTGAGTCTTGGCCCAGACCGCTTCGGGCACACCGGCCCAGTCCACGGCGAAGTTGCGCGCCGGGTCACTGGGCGCAAACCAGGTTTCGGCTCCGGCCAGCAGCGCTGCGCCCTCGTAGATTTGATAAAAAGGGTTGGGGCAGACCACGGTGGCGCCCGGCTGGCTGGCGTCCAGCACGGTCTGCGCCAGCGAGAAAAGCGCCTCGCGCGAGCCGTTCACCGGCAGGATTTGCGTGGCCGGATCCACTTTCAGGCCATAACGACGGGCCAGCCAGTCGCTCATGGCCTGGCGCAGCTGGGGCGTGCCCAGCGTGCCCGGGTAGCTCGCCAGGCCGCTCAGGCTGTCCGTCAGCGCGGCCTTGACCAGTTGGGGCGTGGCGTGCCGCGGCTCACCAATGCCCAGGCTGATGGGCGGGTAGGCCGGATTGGGGGTGACGTCGGCGTGCAGTTGGCGCAGCCGTTCGAAAGGGTAGGGCTGAAGACGGGAGAGCAGGGGATTCATCCCCCGATTATCCAGCCTGGGCGCGGCTTGCTGACGGGGCGCATCGATGGATCGGCCTGGCCATGAATGCCGTTTGCTATAAATACAGTAGCCTCCTGCGCCCGTCCTGATTGGGCTGGAAGCCAATTTCCTCGCCATTTGGCGATGATTTCGGGTGGCCACAACGGTGCGGGCCTTGTGCCTTGCATCCGCAAATGGGGGCCGCCCGGTCCGGCGGCGTCACGCCGCGCGAAGCAAAGTGTTGCACCAGCGGCTGCCGCTGAGCCTTTTGCCCGCAGGAAACCGCCGCGCGCTCGGGTAACATTGCAGGCCGTGCACCGCTTGCCAGGCGGTGCGAGCGCCCGTCAAAGCGCTATAAAAATCAACGAGTTAGCCTCAGGCTCAAGAAAACAGGGACAGCCGTGCGTCTCAATTCGATCAAGTTATCAGGGTTTAAATCGTTCGCGGAGCCCACCAATTTTGTACTGCCCGGCCAGCTGATCGGCGTGGTCGGACCCAATGGTTGCGGCAAATCCAACATCATGGATGCGGTGCGCTGGGTGCTGGGCGAAAGCAAGGCCTCCGAGCTGCGCGGCGAGTCCATGCAGGACGTGATCTTCAACGGCACCAACACCCGCAAACCCGCCAGCAGGTCCAGCGTGGAGCTGGTGTTTGACAACGCCGACCAGCGCGCCGGCGGCCAGTGGGGCCATTTTGCCGAGATTGCCGTCAAGCGCGTGCTGACGCGCGACGGCACGTCGAGCTACTACCTCAACAACCAGCCGGTGCGCCGCCGCGACGTGCAGGACGTGTTCCTGGGTACCGGTCTGGGCCCGCGTGCCTACGCCATCATCGGCCAGGGCACCATCAGCCGCATCATCGAGTCCAAGCCCGAAGAGCTGCGGCTGTTCCTCGAAGAAGCCGCCGGCGTTTCCAAATACAAGGAGCGCCGCCGCGAAACCGCCAACCGCCTCTCGGACACGCGCGAAAACCTGACCCGCGTGGAAGACATCCTGCGCGAACTCAATGCCAACCTGGAACGGCTGGAAAAGCAGGCCGAGGTGGCCACGCGCTACAACAGGCTGCAGGCCGATGGCAGCCTGAAACAGCACCAGCTGTGGTTCCTCAAGCGCGGCGAGAGCGAAGCCGACCAGGCCAAGGTCAAGGCCGAGGCCGAAAAGGCCGTGAACGACCTGGACAGCCGCGTCGCCGACCTGCGCCACGTCGAGGCCGACCTGGAAACCATACGCCAGGCGCATTATTCGGCCGGCGACCAGGTCAACCAGGCGCAGGGCAAGCTCTATGAGGCCAGCGCCGAGGTGGGACGGCTGGAGGCCGAGATCCGCTTTGTGGTCGATGGCCGCCTGCGCGTGGAGCAGCGCCTGACCCAGCTGCGCGAGCAAACCGCCCAATGGGCCACGCGCAAGGAAGACGCCGCCATTGAAACCGAAAGCCTGGAAGGGCAGGCGGTGGAGGCTGAAGAGCGCGCCGAATTGCTGGCCGCGCAGGCGGAGGAACAGGTGAGCCAGCTGCCGGCGCTCGAAGAAGCCTTGCGCCAGGCCCAGGCCAAGGCCAATGAACAGCGCACCGGCGTGGCCCAGGTGCAGCAGCAGATCCAGGTGCTGGCGGCCGACCAGCGCAATATCGAAGAGCAATCGCGCGCATTGGGCTTGCGCCATGAGCGGCTGACGGCCGACCGCAACGCGCTCAATGCGCCGGATGAAGCGCGTCTGGCCAACCTCAGCACGCAATTTGCCGGCGCGCAGGAGGCGCAGGCCATGGCCGAGGCCCGCTTGCAGGAGCTGACCGAAACCGTGCCGCAGCTCGACGAAGAGCGCCGTACGCTGCAGCAGGCGGTCAATGCCGAATCGGCCAAGCGGGCGGATCTGTCGGCGCGCATGGAGGCGCTCAAGGCGCTGCAGGAAAAAGTCAAAACCGACGGCAAGCTCAAGCCCTGGCTGGCCAAGCACGGCCTGGACAGCCTGCAAGGCCTGTGGAGCCGCATTCACATTGAGCAAGGCTGGGAAAATGCGCTGGAAGCGGCGCTGCGCGAGCGACTGGGCGCTCTCGAAGTCAGCCGCCTGGAGATGGTGCGCGGCTTTGCCGGCACGGACGGACGCGACACCCCGCCGGCCAAGCTCTCGTTTTACACGCCGCCCCAAGCCGCGGCGCCCGGCCGTTCCAATGCGGCGATCAGCCTCAAGCCGCTGACCGATCTGCTGCGCCTCAACGATGCCGGCCAGTCGGCGTTGCTGGGCGACTGGCTGCACGGCTGCTACACCGCTCACAGTCTGGACGACGCGATGGCGGCACGCGGGCAACTGCAGGCCGGTGAAGTGATTCACGTCAAGAGCGGCCACGCCGTGACGCACCACAGCGTGAGTTTTTATGCGCAGGATTCCGAGCAGGCCGGTTTGCTGGCACGGGCGCAGGAAATCGAAAACCTCGACAAGCAGCTCAAGGCCCAGGCCCTGATCAGCGAGGAAGCCCGTTCGGCATTGATACGCGCCGAAGCGGCCTACGCCGACGCGGCCCAGCGCCTGGCCACGGCCCGCCGTGAGGCCACGGAAGGCCAGAGCCGCACCCATGAGTTGCAGGTCGAGGTGCTGCGCCTGACGCAATTGGCCGAGCAGACCCGCGCGCGCAGCGAACAGATCCAGGCCGACATGGCCGAAATTGAGGCGCAACAGCGCGAGCTGCAGGAGCGCAAGGTCACGGCAGAGGCCCGTTTTGAAGAGCTGGACATGCAGCTGGCCGACACCCAGGAGCGGCACGCGCAGTTTGACGACCGTGTCATTGAGATCGAGCGTCGCCTGGGCGAGTCGCGCGAGCAGCAGCGCACGCTGGAGCGCCAGGCCCAGGAAGCGCAGTTTGCGCTGCGCAGCCTGGCGTCGCGCCGCGAAGAATTGACCCGCTCCATCGCCATTGCCGCCCAGCAGGCGGCCTCGATTGCCAGCGAAGAAGAGCGCGCCAGGGAAGAGCTGTCGCGCCTGACCGACGCGGCCGCGCAGGCCGGCCTGCAGAATGCGCTCAGCGTCAAGCTGGAGCGCGAAGCCGATCTGGGCGCCAAACGCAGCCAGTACGATGACCTGACCAGCAAACTGCGCGCCAGCGATGAACGGCGTTTGCAGCTGGAGCGCGAACTCGATCCCCTGCGCCAGCGCATCACCGAGTTCCAGCTCAAGGAGCAGGCCGCGCGCCTGGGCTTTGAGCAGTACGAGCAGTTGCTGGCCGATGCCCAGGCCGACCTGGCCGCCGTGGCGCAGTCCATTGAAGTGGGCAACGTCCGCCTGACCGGATTGCAGGGCGAGATTGACCGCATCAACCGTGAAATCCAGTCGCTGGGCGCCGTCAACCTGGCCGCGCTGGACGAACTGGGCACGGCCCGCGAACGCAAGCAGTTCCTCGACGCCCAGTCGGCCGACCTGAACGAAGCCATGGCGACGCTGGAAGACGCGATCAAGAAAATCGACGTGGAAACGCGCGACTTGCTGGGCAGCACCTTTGAAACCGTCAACGGGCATTTTGGCCGCATGTTCCCCGAGCTGTTTGGCGGCGGCAATGCCAAACTCATGATGACGGGCGAGGAAATCCTCGATGCCGGTGTGCAGGTCATGGCCCAGCCGCCCGGCAAGAAGAACCAGACGATTCATTTGCTGTCGGGCGGCGAGAAGGCGCTGACGGCGATCGCGCTGGTGTTTGCCATCTTCCAGCTCAACCCGGCACCGTTTTGCCTGCTGGACGAGGTCGACGCGCCGCTGGACGACGCCAACACCGAGCGCTATGCCAAGCTGGTGTCCAGCATGAGTCGTGAAACCCAGTTTTTGTTCATCAGCCACAACAAGATCGCCATGGAAATGGCCGAACAGCTGATTGGCGTGACCATGCAGGAGCAGGGCGTCTCGCGCATTGTGGCGGTGGACATGGAAGCGGCCATCGGCTTTGCCGAAACCGCCTGAGCCGACCATGAGTACTTTACAAATCAGTTTGGCCGTGGTGGGTGGTTTGGTGCTGGCGGGCGTGGTGGCCCACAGCGCCTGGTCCTCACGCAAAAACCTGCCCAAGCGGGCCACACCGGAGGCCGCTCCCGCGCAGGAGCCCGCGGCCGAGCCGCCGCAGGCTCCGGGGCCGGGGCTTGACGCGCTCGCAGAGCGGCAGGAGCCCAGCTTTGACGTCGACTCCGACCTGTCGGCGCTGAGCCAGCTCACCGCGCCGGAACGCAAACCGGGCCTCGATATCCTGATTGACGCCGTGGCGCCCGTGGCGCTGGAATCCGTGGTGTCGGGCGAAGCCGCGCTGGCGGCCATGCCCGCCACCCGCCGGGCAGGCAGCAAGCCCTTTGCCGTGGAGGGCTTGAGTGTGCTGACCGGCGAATGGGAGTTCCCCTCAGCGGGCCATCGCTACAGCGCCTTCCAATGCGGCGTGCAGCTGGCCAACCGGACCGGGGCGCTCAACCAGATCGAGTACTCGGAATTCGTCATGAAAACGCAGGCCTTTGCCGATGCCGTGGGCGGTGAGCCGGAGTTTCCGGAAATGCTCGACGAAGTCGCGCGCGCCCGTGAACTGGACCAGTTTGCCAGCGCGCACGATGCCCAGCTGAGCTTTACCCTGCGCGCCATTCACACCGCCTGGAGCCCCGGTTATGTGCAGCAAAGCGCGGCCCGGCTCGGTTTTGTCGCCGGCTCCATCCCCGGCCGCATGGTGCTGCCGGCCACCCAGACTGGCCATGCGCCCATCCTGGGCCTGGCATTTGACTCGCAGGCGGCCATGGCCGAAGACCCGGAACAAACCGCCCTGCGCGAACTCACGCTGTCGCTCGATGTCCCGCAGGTGCTGCGCTCCGAGCAGCCTTTCGAGCGCATGTGCGAGGCCGCCATCGCCCTGGCCGCCAGCATGGATGGCGTGATCATCGACGACAACGGCCAGCTGATCCGGCCCGAAGCCATGGAGGGCATCCACGCCGACCTGGAGCAGCTCTATGACACGCTGGATGGCCGCGACCTGTCGGCCGGCTCCGTGCTGGGCCGGCGCCTTTTTTCCTGAATTTCGCGGGTTCTCCGACTTTTCCCATGGCAACCATTGACATGTTTGCGGAGCCTGCTCCGCGGCCGGCCGCCCCGGCCGAGCGCATCGCCGAATTGCGCGCAGAACTTCAGGCGCACGCCCACCGCTACTACGTGCTCGATGAGCCGACCATTCCGGACAGCGAGTACGACAGACTGTTCAGTGAATTGCAGACACTGGAAGCGGCCCATCCCGAACTGCTGACGGCGGACTCACCGACCCAGCGCGTCGGCGGCAAGCCGCTGGAGCAGTTCGCCAGCGTGCGCCATCAGGTGCCCATGCTGAGCATCCGCACCGAAACCGACACCGAGGCGACGGGCGCCCAGAATTTCGACACCCGTGTGCGCAAGGAGCTGGGCCTCGCGGAAGCCGATCCGCCGGTCGAGTATGTGGCCGAGCTCAAGTTCGACGGCCTGGCCATGAGCTTGCGCTACGAGAACGGCATCCTGGTGCAGGCGGCCACGCGTGGTGACGGCGAGGTCGGGGAGGATGTCACCCAGAACATCCGCACCATCAGGCAGATTCCCCTGCGGTTGCCGAGCCGCAGCGACGGGCCGCCCCGAGCAAGGCTAGCCCCCTCGGGGGGCAGCGAAGCACATGAAATGGCGAGCGTGGGGGCCATTTTTCCGCCACCGGTCATGGAAGTGCGCGGCGAGGTCTACATGCGCCGTGCCGATTTTGAAGCCCTGAATGAACAGCAGCGCGAAAAGATTGCACAAGGCGCCAAGGGCGAAAAAACCTTTGTGAACCCGCGCAATGCCGCGGCCGGTGGCGTGCGCCAGCTCGACCCGGCGATGGCTGCCCGGCGGCGCCTGAGCTTTTTTGCCTACGGCGTGGGCGAGATCACGCCGCAAGAAGCGGGCGGGCCGGCTTTCGAGACGCACTACCAGTTGCTGCTGACCCTGAAATCCTGGGGTTTTCCGGTCGCAGCCCAGACACGGCTTGCGCAAGGCGCTACTGAATTAATAGCGTTTCACCAGACCATGGGCCGGCAGCGGGACAGCCTGCCCTATGACATTGATGGCGTGGTGTACAAGGTCAACAGCCTGGCGCTGCAAAGAAAAATGGGTTTTGTCACGCGCGAGCCGCGCTGGGCCGTGGCGCACAAATACCCGGCACAGGAGCAGCTCACCACCGTGCTCGGCATCGAGGTGCAGGTCGGGCGCACCGGCAAGCTCACGCCGGTGGCCAAGCTGGCGCCGGTGTTTGTCGGCGGCGTCACGGTGACCAATGCCACGCTGCACAACGAGGACGAGGCACGCCGCAAGGATGTGCGCGTGGGCGACACGGTGATCGTGCGCCGCGCCGGCGACGTGATTCCCGAGGTGGTCAGCGTGCTGCCCGAAAAACGCCTGCCGGACGCGCCAATTTTTACCATGCCGCAGCAGTGCCCGGTGTGCGGCTCGGCCGCCGTGCGCGAAGAGGGCGAAGCTGACCATCGCTGCACCGGCGGCCTGTTCTGCGCGGCCCAGCGCAAGGAGGCCATCCTGCACTACGCGCACCGGCGCGCGGTGGAAATTGAAGGCCTGGGCGACAAACTGGTCGAGCAGCTGGTGGATGCGAACGTGATCCGCACCTTGCCCGATCTTTACAAGCTGGGCCTGACGGCGCTCGCCAGCCTGGACCGCATGGCCGATAAATCGGCCAACAACCTGCTGGAAGCGCTGGAAAAATCCAAGCAGACCACCTTGCCGCGTTTTCTGTTCGGCCTGGGCATACGGCATGTGGGTGAGGCGACCGCCAAGGAGCTGGCCCGCCATTTCGGCAAGCTTGATGCCATCATGGACGCGACCGAAGAGCAGTTGCTGGAGGTCAGCGACGTGGGCCCTATCGTGGCCCAAAGCATACGCACCTTTTTTGAGCAGCCGCACAACCGTGAGGTGGTCGAGCAATTGCGCGCTTGCGGCGTGACCTGGGAGGAAGGTGAACCGGCCGCCAGAGCGCCCAGACCGCTCAGCGGCAAGACCTTTGTCATTACCGGCACGCTCCCTACCTTGAGCCGGGATGAAGCCAAGGACAGGGTGGAGGCCGCGGGCGGCAAGGTCGCCGGCTCGGTCAGCAAGAAGACCGACTACGTGGTGGCGGGGGCTGAGGCCGGCAGCAAGCTGGTCAAGGCGCAGGAACTCGGGGTCGCCATCATCGACGAAGCCGCTTTGCTGGCTCTTCTGAGTGTCTGACTCCCGCGCCTGGCCGAGCGCTGCTTACATGGCGTTACGGGCCTTTGCACGGCAGATGTCAGGCGGTGCAAGGCGCCAGGCGTTAAAGCTCTGAATACAGGAGCTTTTCATGAACTACATGCGCTTTTCGGGTTTGCTGGCAACGGCCGGCCTGGCCGCCTTATTGTCCGGTTGCGTGGTGGCGCCCATAGGGCCGCGCCCCTATGCCGTGTATCCGGCACCCGCTGTTTATGTGGATCCGGCGCCCGTCGTTGTCGTGCCCGCGCCCGGCTACTACGGCTATCGCGGTTACAGGCACTGGCGTTGACTGACGCCAGTGGGGTCAAGTCGGCATGAATGCCTTTGCGCCGCGATAATCGGTGCATGACCATTCGCGAAATTCTCAAAATGGGCGATGAGCGCCTGCTGCGCGTTGCCCAGCCCGTCACCGCCTTCGACACGGATGAGCTGCACCTGCTGATCAGTGACATGTTCGATACCATGCGGGCCGTGAATGGCGCGGGCCTGGCGGCGCCGCAGATCGGCGTTGATTTGCAGCTGGTCATTTTTGGCACCGACCAGGCCAATCCGCGCTATCCCAACGCCCCGCTGGTGCCGCGCACGGTCTTGCTGAACCCCGTCATCACGCCCTTGAGCGCGGATGAAGAGAGCGACTGGGAGGGCTGCCTTTCCGTCCCCGGTCTGCGCGGCATGGTGCCGCGCTTCTCGGACATTCGCTATGTCGGCTCTGACCAGTATGGCGATCCGATTGACCGAACGGCGCATGGATTTCACGCCCGCGTGGTGCAGCATGAATGCGACCACCTGATAGGCAAGCTCTACCCCATGCGTATCCGCGACTTCAGCCAGTTCGGCTATACCGAGGTGCTTTTCCCGGGAATGGACGCATCGACCGACGACTGAGCGGCCCAGGCAGCAGGTCTGAGGCAAAGGCGTACACTGAACCGGACCGCTTTGGCCGTCACGGGTGTTTTTGCCCGGGTTGAGCGTGTTGTGCGCAGGAAGTTTTCGTATGTCACATGCGCCCGCTTTGGGGCTTGCCGGGGCGATCATGCCGGTGGCCTCATTGCCGTACCAGCTGAAATTTGAAACTGTGAGTGGCAGCGGGGATGACCTGCAATTGCGCTCCCTGCTGGACAGGCAGCAATTTCACGACCCCTTGGGCGAGGCGGAGCGGGAAGGCATTTCCTCTTCAGCCTGGCCGATCTTTGGCCTGCTGTGGCCGTCAGGCCGGGTGCTGGCCCATGTCATGCTGACCTTCGAGCTCGGCGGCAAGCGGATTCTGGAGTTGGGGTGTGGACTGGCGCTGGCCAGCCTTGTCGTTCATCGGCGAGGCGGCAACATCACAGCCAGCGACTGCCACCCGCTGGCGGCTGGCTTTTTGCTGGAAAACCTCAAGCTCAACCAGCTGCCCGCCATGAAGTACCAGGTCGGGAACTGGTCACGCGACAACCCGCTGCTGGCGCGTTTTGACCTGATCATCGGCAGCGATGTGCTCTATGACCGCGGACAACCGCAAGTGCTTTCGCAGTTCATAGACAAGCATGTGCAGCCGGACGGGGAGGTATTGATTGTCGACCCCGACCGTGGCAACCGGGCCAGCTTCAACCGCAAAATGGACTTGCTGGGCTATTCGCACACCGAGACACGTATTTCCACGCTTCCCGGCGGCGGCCGCTACAAGGGACGACTGCTCAGATACCTCAAGGCCTCCGCGCACTGAAGGCGTAAAAACAAGGGCGCGGAGCCGCCGCCTCAGGCGTTCAGCGCTTCCAGCAGTTCGGTTTCAATGGCAATTTGCGCCTTGTTGTGCTGAAGCTCGGGGCCGTCAATCAGGAAGGTGTCTTCCACGCGCTCGCCCAGGGTGGTGACCTTGGCCAGCTGCAGATTGATGCGGTGCCGGGCCAGCACCCGCGCGATCAGGTACAGCAGCCCGACGCGGTCACTGGCCGACACGCTGAGCAACCAGCGCTGGGCTTTTTCGTCCGGCCGCAAGTCCACGCGGGGTGCAATCGGAAAGCTTTTGACGCGGCGTGACACCCGGCCTTTGCCGGGCGGGGGCAGGGGACGCTGCTCCTCTATGGTTCGATCCAGGTCGGCCTCGACCATGCCGGCCAGCTCCCGGTAGTGCTCGGCCAGTGTCGGGCTGACGACCTGGAAGGTGTCCAGCGCGTAGCCGTTGTTGGCGGTGTGGATCTTGGCGTCCAGAATGCTGAAACCGGCCTGGTCGAAGTAGCCGCAGATGCGGGCGAACAGGTCGGGCGCATCGGGCGTGTAGACCAGCACCTGCATGCCTTCGCCGGCCAGCGAGCGGCGGGCCCGCACAATCGCCTTGGCCTTGCCCACATGGCGCGACAGCTGGCGCGCATGCCAGGCAATGTCGCTCGCCTCGTGGCGCATGAAATAACTCACATCCAGCGTGTCCCACAAGGCTTTGTGCGCCTCGAACGGTTCGGCATGCAGGGCCAGGGCGGTGAGGGCTTCGCGTTTGCGCGCTTCCACCTCCGCATCGGCATCGGGCGCGCGGCCGCCCAGCACGCGCAGCGTGTAGCGGTACAGGTCTTCGAGCAGCTTGCCCTTCCAGGCATTCCAGACTTTCGGGCTGGTGCCGCGAATATCGGCCACCGTGAGCAGGTACAGCGCCGTGAGATAGCGTTCATTGCCGACGCGTTTGGCAAACGCGGCAATCACTTCCGGGTTGCTCAGGTCTTCCTTCTGCGCGATGCGGCTCATGCTCAGGTGCTCGCCCACCAGAAACTCGATCAGCCGCGCATCTTCTGCCGCAATGCCGTGCTGGCGGCAGAACACGCGCACGTCCTTGCAGCCCAGTTCGGAATGGTCGCCGCCGCGGCCCTTGGCAATGTCGTGAAACAGCGCCGCGATGTACAAGATCCAGGGCTTGTCCCAGCCCGCCGCGAGTTGCGAGCACATCGGGTATTCATGCGAATGCTCGGCCATGAAGAAGCGCCGTACATTGCGCAGCACCATCAGGATGTGCTGGTCGACCGTGTACACATGGAACAGGTCGTGCTGCATCTGCCCGACGATGTTGCGGAAGACCCAGAGGTAGCGCCCGAGCACCGAGGTCTGGTTCATCAGCCGCATGGCGTGGGTGATGCCTTCGGGCTGCTGCAGGATGCGCCGGAAGGTGTCGCGGTTGACCGGGTCGCGGCGGAACTGGCTGTTCATCACGCCCCGCGCGTTGTAGAGCGCCCGCAGGGTGCGTGCCGACAGGCCCTTGATCCCTACCGTGGTTTCATACAGCAAAAAGGTCTCAAGGATGGCGTGCGGGTTGCGAACATAGAGATCATCACTGGCGACTTCCAGCATGCCGGCCTTGTCCAGGAAGCGCTCGTTGATGGGGCGGGGCACGTAGGTGTTGGGATTGAGCCGCTCTTCAATATTGAGCAGCAGAATCTGGTTGAGCTGGCTCACCGCCTTGGCGGCCCAGTAGTAGCGGCGCATCAGCGCTTCGCTGGCGCGGCGCGGCAGTTTGCTGCCGTCGTCAGCGTGTGCAGAGTAGCCGAATGATTCGGCGACCGCTGTTTGCAGGTCAAACACCAGCCGGTCTTCGCGGCGTCCCGCAATGATGTGCAGACGCGCCCGTATCAGGCTGAGCAAGGCCTCATTGGCCTTGATCTGGCGAACCTCAAAGGCGGTGGCCAGGCCACTGCGCGCCAGATCGTCCCAGGACTTGCCCAAGCCCGCCGCCCGCGCCACCCAGAGCACGACCTGGAGATCGCGCAAGCCCCCGGGCGACTCCTTGCAGTTGGGCTCCAGCGCGTAGGGCGTATTCTCAAACTTGTTGTGGCGCTGGCGCAGTTCCAGCGTTTTGGCGACAAAAAAGGCCTGGGGGTCGAGCGCCTCTTCAAACTGCTGTTGCAGGCTCTGGAAGTTCTTTTGATCGCCCGCAATCAGGCGCGCCTCCAGCAACGAGGTTTGCACCGTGACGTCCTTGACGGCTTCTTCCACGCAGTCGCGCAGGGTCCGGACGCTGGAGCCGATTTCGAGTCCGCTGTCCCAGCAACTGCCGATGAAGCCTTCGATTTTGGCCTTCAGAGCGAGATCGTCGTCCAGGCGCGCATCGTCCGGCAACAGCAGCAGCACATCGACATCGGAATGGGGGAACAGCTCGCCCCGGCCATAGCCGCCGGTGGCCACCAGGCAGATGCTGACGGGAAAGCCGGCACGCCGCCACAGCAGCTTCAGGGTGTGGTCCGTGTGCTTGGCCAGCTTTTTCAGCAGGCTGTGAATGCCGCGGGAGGAGGCGCCACTGCTGGCCAGCGAGGCCAGCAGGGCGATTTTGCCCGAGCGGTATTGCTCGCGCAGCTGGGCCAGTTCAGTCATGGGCAGTTTGGCGGTGGCGCCAGATCAAAGAAAGGGCGCAAGGCAATACTGCAGGCCTGAATCAGGCGCTGGCGACAGCCTGTGCGGGGATGTTTTGCGGCACAAAAGCCGGAATCGGCGGGCTGCCTGCCGACAGCGTCAGCACTTCATAACCGGTTTCGGTGACCAGCACGGTGTGTTCCCACTGGGCTGACAGTGAATGGTCACGCGTCACGATGCTCCAGCCGTCCTTTTCGGGGCCGTCCTTGATGTCGCGCTTGCCGGCGTTGATCATGGGCTCTATCGTGAAAATCATGCCGGGCTGGAGCTCTTCCAGCGTCCCGGGGCGGCCGTAGTGCAGCACCTGGGGTTCTTCATGGAAGCCCTTGCCAATGCCATGGCCGCAGAATTCGCGCACCACGGAAAAGCCGTTTTTCTCGGCAAAGGTCTGGATCGCATGGCCGATGTCGCCGAGCCGGGCGCCGGGCTTGACGCGCATGATGCCCTGCCACATGGATTCATACGTGATGTGGCAGAGCCGTTTGGCGGCAATGGAGCAGTCGCCAATCAAATACATGCGGCTGTTGTCGCCGTGCCAGCCGTCCTTGATGACGGTCACGTCCACGTTGACGATATCGCCTTTTTTGAGCGGCTTGTCATTGGGAATGCCGTGGCAGACCTGGTGGTTGACCGAGGTGCACAGGGACTTGGGGTAGGGCACATAGCCGGGCGGCTGGTAGTTCAGGGTGGCGGAAATCGAGCCCTGCTGAGCCATGCACTCCGACGCCAGACGGTCAATGTCGTTGGTGGTGATGCCCGGTTTGATGAACGGGGTGATGTAGTCCAGCACCTCGGATGCGAGTCTGCCGGCCACGCGCATGCCTTCAATACCTGCGGCATCTTTGTAAGTAATACTCATGGTTCGGATTATCCCACCAGGCCAATGGCGATGCATTTTCGGCCGGCGTGCAAGGGTTTTCTGGTGATGGCGGTGGTATTTGCCAAATTCCTCATGCTGGCGGGCGGCTTGCGGAGTCGCTGATAAAATTACGGGTTAACGCGTAGCCTGCAGGCCTTTGCCAAACCGTTGGCTGGCGGGCTGCGCGACACCCCAGCAACAGCCCACGAGCTGCCCACCTCTCACTACAAAGCCACCGCCACCGTGACCTTGCACCTGACGACTTTTGAGGGCGAATCCCAGGGCATCAGTGCCCTCAGCGATTTCCGCATTCAGCAACTCCTTCCCCGTCTGCAAACCATCCACGACAAGATCGTGGGCATCAGTGCCCGATTTGTGCACCTGGTGGCCACCGAGGCACCGCTGGCCGAGGCCGCAAAAAACCAGTTGGCGGCCTTGCTGAACTACGGCGATCCATGCCCTCTGCCGGCGGGTGACGCCGCGGAGGCGCTCACCTTCATCGTCTCACCGCGTTTCGGCACGGTCTCGCCCTGGGCCTCCAAGGCGACGGACATCGCGCACAACTGCGGTTTGGCCGTCAAGCGCATTGAGCGCATCACCGAATACCGCTTGACACTGAAAGCCGGCTTTTTCAGCAACACCGCCTTGTCCGAAGCGCAGCATGAGCAGGTGGCCGCCTTGCTGCACGACCGCATGACGGAAAGCGTGATGTTCGACCGCGCGCACGCGGCCGGTCTTTTCACGGAATTGCAGGGCGCCGCGCTGCAGACCATCGATGTGCTGGCCGGCGGCCAGGCCGCGCTGGAACGCGCCAACACCGAGTTCGGCCTGGCGCTGGCCGCCGACGAGATCGATTACCTGGTGAAGGCCTTCACCCAGCTCCGGCGCAACCCCACCGACGTCGAGCTGATGATGTTTGCGCAGGCCAACAGCGAACATTGCCGCCACAAGATTTTCAACGCCGACTTCACGATTGACGGCGTGCCGCAGGAGAAAAGCCTGTTCGGCATGATCCGCAACACCGAGAAACTCCATCCCCAGCACACGGTGGTGGCTTACTCCGACAACGCCTCCGTCATGGAAGGTGCGCCGGTCCAGCGTTTTTATGCCAAATCGGCCTCCAGCCCTCATGCAGAAGGCGCTACCAGCTATCAAAGCTATAGCGAAACCGATGACGTGCTGATGCATGTGCTGATGAAGGTCGAGACGCACAACCACCCCACGGCTATTTCGCCATTCCCAGGCGCCTCTACCGGTGCGGGCGGCGAGATCCGCGACGAGGGTGCCACCGGCCGTGGCTCCAAACCCAAGGCCGGCCTGACCGGCTTCACGGTGTCCAGGCTGTTTGACGGCGATTACGGCAAGCCCGAGCACATCGCCAGCCCGCTGCAAATCATGACCGAGGGCCCGCTGGGCGGCGCGGCCTTCAACAACGAATTCGGCCGGCCCAACCTGGCCGGCTATTTCCGCGAGTACGAGCAGACGGTGGGCGGCGAACGCTGGGGTTATCACAAGCCCATCATGATCGCGGGCGGCGTCGGCACGATTGATGCCGAACTCACCAAAAAGATTCTGTTCCCGGCCGGCACCCTGCTGATCCAGCTGGGCGGCCCCGGCATGCGCATAGGCATGGGCGGCAGTGCGGCCAGCTCCATGGCCTCCGGCGCCAACGCGGCGCAACTCGACTTTGATTCGGTGCAGCGCGGCAACCCCGAGATCGAACGCCGGGCCCAGGAAGTCATCAACCAGTGCGCCCAGCTGGGCGCCGCCAACCCGATTCTGGCGATTCACGACGTGGGCGCCGGCGGCTTGTCCAATGCCTTCCCCGAACTGGTCAACGACGCTGGTCGTGGCGCGCGTTTTGACCTGCGCGCCGTGCCGCTGGAGGAAAGCGGTCTGTCGCCCAAGGAAATCTGGAGCAACGAGAGCCAGGAGCGCTACGTCATGGCGATCGCGCCCGAGTCCCTGCCGCAGTTCAAGGCCTTCTGCGAACGCGAGCGCTGCCCCTTTGCGGTGATTGGCGTGGCGACGGAAGAAAAGCAATTGGTGCTGTCGGACAAGGATGCAGCAGCGCCAGTTGATATGCCCATGAACGTATTGCTGGGCAAGCCGCCCAAAATGCATCGCGACGTCAAAAGCCTGGCCCGCGCCGTCAAGCCCATCGACCTGACCGGCGTGGATTTGCAGAAAAGCTGTATTGACGTGCTGAGCCACCCGACGGTGGCGTCCAAGCGCTTTCTGATCACCATTGGCGACCGCACCGTGGGCGGCCTCACGCACCGCGACCAGATGGTCGGCCCCTGGCAGGTGCCCGTGGCCGACTGCGCCGTGACCTTGGCCGACTACAAGGGCTTTGCCGGCGAGGCCATGAGCATGGGCGAGCGCACGCCGCTGGCCGCCGTCAATGCCGCGGCATCGGGCCGCATGGCCGTGGCCGAGGCCATCACCAACCTGCTGGCCGCGCCGATCGAGCTGCCGCGCGTGAAACTCTCTGCCAACTGGATGGCCGCCTGCGGTGAGCCCGGCCAGGACGCAGCGCTGTACGAAACCGTCAAGGCCGTGGGCATGGAACTCTGCCCGGCGCTTGGCGTGTCGATTCCCGTCGGCAAGGATTCGCTGTCCATGCGCACGGTCTGGAGCGAAGACAAGGCGGGCAAGAAAGTCACTTCGCCGGTCTCGCTGATCGTCAGCGCCTTCGCCACCCTGGCCGATGTGCGCGGCACGCTCACGCCCCAGCTGGACACGCTTGAGGCCGACACCACGCTGATCCTGATCGACCTGGGCAAGGGCCAGAACCGCATGGGCGGCTCGATCCTGGCGCAAAGCCTGAACCTGGAAGACGGCGCCGTGCCGGATCTGGACGACCCGCAAGACCTGGTCAACCTGGTCAAGGCCATCAACGCCTTGCGGGCGCAAGGCCAGATCCTGGCCTACCACGACCGCAGCGACGGCGGCCTGTTCGCCGCGGCCTGTGAAATGGCTTTTGCCGGCCATGTCGGCGTGTCGCTCAATGTCGACATGCTGCTGCTCGAAGGCGACGGCATCAGTGACAGCCGCATGGACGCGGGCGACAGCAAGAACTGGGCAACCCAGGTCGGGCCGCGCCGCGAAGAACTCACGCTCAAGGCGCTGTTCAATGAAGAGCTGGGCGCCCTGATCCAGGTCCGTACCGAGGTGCGCAACGAGGTTATGCAAACCCTGCGCGAGCATGGCTTGGCCAAGTTCAGCCACTTCGTCGGCAAGACCCGGCCGGAGCACGCGTCGCTGGAAGTCGGCAAGGGCCAGCTGCAGGTCTGGCGCGACACCAAGGCGGTGTTCACGGCCAAGCTGCAAGACCTGCACCAGGTCTGGGACTCCGTGAGCTGGAAGATCTGCCAGCAGCGCGACAACCCGGCCTGCGCGGATTCCGAGCATGCGGCCGCGGGCGAACCGGCCGATCCTGGCTTGCATGTGCACCTGACTTTTGAGCCAGCCAAGCTGCCTGTGGCGCCGGCGCTGAACCTGTCGCGGCCCAAGGTGGCCGTGCTGCGCGAGCAGGGCGTCAACTCGCATGTGGAAATGGCTTACGCCTTCACGCAGGCCGGTTTTGAAGCCATCGACGTGCACATGACCGATCTGCAGACGGGCCGCGCACAACTGGCGGATTTCAAGGGCGTGGTGGCTTGCGGCGGCTTCAGCTACGGCGACACCCTGGGCGCCGGCATTGGCTGGGCGCGTTCCATCACCTTCAACCCGGTGCTGGCGGATCAGTTCAAGGCCTTCTTCGGCCGCCTGGACACCTTCGGCCTGGGCGTGTGCAACGGCTGCCAGATGTTTGCCGAACTGGCCGACATCATTCCGGGCGCAGAGGCCTGGCCGCGTTTCACCACCAACCGCAGCGAGCGCTTTGAGGCCCGCCTGAGCCAGGTTGAAATCCTGGAGTCGCCCAGCCTGTTCCTGCAAGGCATGGCCGGCACGCGTCTGCCCATCGCGGTGGCGCACGGCGAGGGCTACGCCAATTTCGCCTACCGTGGTGACGCCAGCAAGGCGATTGCCGCCATGCGCTTTACCGACAACCACGGCCAGCCCACGCAGGCCTACCCGGCCAACCCCAATGGCAGCGCAGGCGGCTTGACGGCGGTGACCACGGCCGATGGTCGTTTCACGGCCATGATGCCGCACCCCGAGCGGGTGTTCCGCAACATCCAGATGAGCTGGACCGACCAGGACAAGAGCGCCCACAGTGCCTGGATGCAGCTCTGGCACAACGCACGCCAGTGGGTGGCTTGATGTCCCTCTGAACTTCCGGCCAGCAAGCCCGCGGGTTTGCTGGCTGGCGTGCCAGCCTGGCCAGTCGTGAGCCTTGCGCAATTTCCATCCAGCCTTTCGGTTACTATGGATTTAATAGCATCATGCGCCCGAAATGCATGGGCTGGAGGTCAATTTCTCCTGTGAATCTGCTGTGAATCCGGATTGTCAGCCGCAACCTCAGGCCATGCTTCATCACGGCCGGCGAATGCGTCCCAAGGGGCGCGAATGTCTCCTGGCGAAACTTTCTCAGCTCTTCAGGGTTGCGCTTAAAACGCAGGCAGCCTAAGGCAAGCCCCGTCCTGCCTTGCTTTGCGGACTTGTCCATGGCGTCATCAACAAAGTTGTCCACATGAAGCAGGGATAACTCCTGCAGCCGCAAACCCGTATCCACTGATGCCGGCGCATGCCGCTGCCCAGGCGCTGAGTCGGGGCAGCGCGCCAGCCCATCCTTTGCAGGCAGGAAGCGCCACGACAAAGGAGTTGCGTCCATAAAAAAACGCGGCCGGGGCCGCGTTTTTGGGGGAAAGCCGATGGCTTATTCCACCTTGGCTTTTTTGCGCAGGTCTTCCTGGAAGGCCGCCAGCTTTTGCTGCTGCAACTGCTGGGAAATTTGCTGCTTGACCTCTTCAAACGCGGGCAGCTGGGCGGTGCGGATGTCATCCACGCGGATGATGTGATAGCCGAATTGCGACTTCACCGGGGTATCGGTCGTCTGGCCCTTGTTCAGCTTGAGCAGGGCTTCGGCGAATTCAGGCACGTAGCTGGCGGGGTTGGCCCAGTCGAGGTCGCCGCCCTTGGCGCCGGAGCCCGGGTCTTTCGATTGCTTCTTGGCGATGTCTTCAAACTTGCCGCCTTTTTTCAGGCTGGCAACGATGGCCTTGGCATCGGCTTCCTTTTCGACCAGGATGTGGCGTGCCTTGTATTCCTTGCCGCCATTGGCCGCGGCGAACTTGTCGTATTCGGCCTTCATGTCGGCCTCGGTCACCGGGTTTTTCTTCTGGTAGTCGGCAAAGAGCTCACGGATCAGGATGGTCTGGCGCGCCAGCTCCATCTGCCCCTTGACTTCGTCGCTGGTCGACAGGCCCTGCTTCTCGGCTTCCTGCATGAACACTTCGCGTGCGATGACTTCTTCGCGCAGCTGGCCTTCCATTTCAGGGGTGACCTGGCGGCCGGAGCGGGCCAATTGCAGGGCCAGCAAATCAAGGCGTGACTTGGGCACGGCCTTGCCATTGACGATGGCGACATTCTGGGCGAAGGCGCCTTGTGCGCCCATGGCCAGCAGGCCTGCAACGGCGGTCGCGAGTAAAAAATGTTTCTTCATGATTTCCTTGTAATCCTTGGTAATGCTTGAAAAGGCTTGTCTGCTTGAGTTGTTGTCAGGTATTTGCCGGCTTGTCACCACCATTGGCAAATCAACAGGTCTCAGGGTGAATCGATAATCTCAATGGCCAGGGCATGCAAGCCCTGATCAATGAAATTTTGCATTGCATCATACACAAGCCGGTGGCGCGCCACCCGGCTCTTGCCCGCAAACGCCGGGCTGGCAATGCGGATGCGAAAGTGGCTGCCAAAGCCTTGTGCATTGGCGCCCGAATGACCGGCATGCGCAGCGCTTTCATCCAGCACCTCCAGATGGGTGGGATGAAGGCGCGCCTGGAGCTGCTGCTCAATCTCGCTCACGCGGACGGGCCGCGGCATCATGCCAGCGGCATCGGCGCTGCCAGGGGCGCTCATGGCGTCGTGTCCGTCTTGATGTGCTTGTTCAGGTAAATCGCCTGTACCAGCACAAACACCAGCATCAGGCCCAGGCCACCGAACAGCTTGAAGTTGACCCAGGTGCTGGTGGGGAAGTTGAAGGCCACCCACAGGTTGAGGAAACCCATCACGGCAAAAAATCCGACCCAGCTGAAATTCACGGTGCGCCAGACAGCATCGGGCAGCGTCATCTGTGCGCTCATCAATGACTTGATGCCGTTTTTCTTGAACACCAGCTGGCCCAGCAGCAGCGAGCCGCCCATCACCCAATACAGCACCGTCGGCTTCCATTTGATGAAGCTTTCGCTGTGAAAATAAATGGTGGCGCTGCCCAGTACCGTGACCAGGCCGAGGCTGACCCACAGCATGGCATCGATTTTTTTGCCGCGGGCCTTGAGCCACAGAATCTGTGCCAGGGTTGCCACGATCACGACCACCGTGGCCAGCAGCACCGGGGCTTCGGTCGGGCCGACGACACCGCCAGCCACCATGAATCCCAGCCATTCGGTGGCGGTGCTGGCGGCCCAGTCCCGGCTGCTTTCGGCGTACTTGAACATGCCGAAGAAAAGTGCAATCGGCAAGAAATCGAACAAAATTTTCATGAGGTGATTATCGTAGAGTGATCAGCAGAGCCAGCGCAAGAAGCCGCTCACAGTGACCGAGGAGGCTTCAAAAACCAAGCAGGGGTCGCGGAACCGGCTTTGCCGGGCCGCAGGCGCAGCAGCCCCCGAGGGGCTGGAGCCCGCGGCTCCAAAGCTGCCTGCGCAGCTTTGGACGGGCGACAGAGGCGAAGCGTCTCGCGAGCCGCGGCCTGCAAGGCCTCGCGCAGTACGCGAAGTGTTCTCGAAGAGCGGCGTAGCCACAAGCGTGGGGGCCACATCCTTAACGCGGTTTGAAGTCCAGCGAGGCCGAGTTCATGCAGTAGCGCAGGCCGGTAGGCGTCGGGCCATCGGGAAAGACATGGCCGAGGTGTGCGCCGCAATTGGCGCAAACGGTCTCGGTGCGTGTCATGCCATGGGTATGGTCCACATGCTCCTCAATGGCGCCTTCCCTGACTTCCTGGGAAAAGCTGGGCCAGCCGCAACCGGCATCAAACTTGGTGGACGAATCAAAAAGCTCGGCGTCGCAGCAAATACAGCGGTAGGTGCCCTGGGCGTAGTTGTCTTCGTACTTGCCGGTAAACGGACGCTCGGTGGCGGCATGGCGGGTAACTTGAAAGGCGACGGGTTCCGCGCCTTTTTCGGCCAGCAAGGCCTGCCACTCGGCATCGGTTTTCTGGATCTTGGCGCTCATGGTCTGGGTCCTGATGTGTGGAGGGTGGGTGTTACGAGCTGCAACTGATTTCTATGGAAGCCGCCCAGTCTGGCGGGAAGCCGGCAAGGCTGTCGTGACCAGGATGCTCATCAAATGGGGTCTGCAGCACCTTGAGCAAGGTATCGACCCCGGAAAAGTCTTTTAGTTTCGCGGCGCGTATGGTCTCTTCGCCCAGATGGTTGCGCAGCACGAATTTCGGGTTGTTTTTAAGCATTAAATTGGCCCGTAGCCCTTGATCCACCTGGGCCAGCCGCTCTGAATACTGTAGCGCCCAGGCGTTGAAGGATTCGCGGTCGAAGAACAGGTCCCGCACCGGCTCGTGACCTGCTTGTGGCATGAAGCCGCACAAGCGGCGCCAGAAAATGGTGTAGTCCACCTGATTGCCGGCCAGCAGGCGGAAAGTATTGTCAATCAGCGCCCTGTCTTCGGCCTGCGCATCAGGCAGCCCCAGCTTGGCATGCATTTTTGCCTCCAGCGCCGCCGGGAAGATCGTCTTGTAGGGCTCCAGCGCGGCCAGCGCCAGTTCCTGGTCTTCAATGAGCGGCAGCAAGGCCTGGCCCAGGCAAAACAGGTTCCAGTAAGCGATATTGGGCTGCTTGTTGTAGGCATAGCGGCCTTGCGTGTCGGAGTGATTGCAGATGTGGCCGGGGTCAAACGCATCGAGGAACTGGAAGGGGCCGTAGTCTATGGTCAGGCCCAGAATGCTCATGTTGTCGGTGTTCATGACGCCGTGGCAAAAACCCACGGCCTGCCAGGCGGCCATCAGGTGCGCCGTGCGCTCGCTCACCGCTTCGAGCAAGGCCGCATAAGGTTGCTTGGCCTCACGGCAGGCGGGGTAAAACCTGTCGATGACGTAGTCGGCCAGCCGCTTGAGTTGCGCGTGCTGGTTGCTGTAGCAAAAGTGCTCAAAATGGCCAAAGCGAATGAAGCTGGGCGCCGTGCGGGTGACCACGGCGGCGGTTTCGATTTCCTCGCGCCGCACCGGGGCGTCGGAACCTGTCACGCACAGGGCGCGGGTGGTCGGTATGCCCAGACCGTGCATGGCTTCGGAGCACAAAAACTCGCGGATGGAACTGCGCAGCACGGCCCGGCCATCGCCCATGCGCGAGTAGGGCGTGCGGCCCGCGCCCTTGAGCTGGATTTCCTGTGGGCCAGCGGCGGTATCCAGCTCCCCCAGCAGGATCGCCCGGCCATCCCCCAATTGCCCGGCCCACACGCCGAACTGGTGGCCGCTGTAGACACTGGCCAGCGACCGGACGCCGGGCAGCAGCTGGTTGCCGGCCAGCGCCGCCAGCGCCTCGCCGGTTTCCAGCCAGTGGTCTTCAAGGCCAAGCTCACGGGCCAGCGCGCGGCTGCGTCCAACCCAGTAGGGCGAAGGCAGGGGCGTGGGTTGGAGTTCGGTATAGAAATCCGGGCCCAGCCCGGCAAAACTGTTCACCCATTTCAGGCCCGATTCGGCTCGGGCCTGCTGGGCGGATATGGCAGCTGTCGCAGAGGTCATGGCCTCATTGTGCTATGGCGCCAACCGCCCTGTGCGGCCAAGGTCAAACTGGCCCGGCGACGGCCCCGCTGGCGGCGAAGGAGGCCAGCGCCTGCTCGTCCAGCAGGGCGACGCGGCCGAACTCCAAAGACACCAGCCCCAGCGCTTCCAGGGTCTGCAGCGCCCGGTTGACGGTTTGCCGTGACAAGCCTGCCAGATGCCCCAGTTCTTCCTGCGAAAGCAGCAGCTTGCGCCGGCCCTGCCAGAAAACACGGCTTAAATACAGCGCCACGCGCTGCTCGGGTGCGCGCAGGCGGCCCGCTTCGATGATGGTCATGGCCTGTCCAAGGCGCCGGTTCAGGTGCGCCACCAGGTAGTGGTTGAAAGGCAGGCTGTCGGCCAGCAGTTCATGGAACTGGGCGCGCGGCAGGCACAGCAGCGTGGTGTCGCGCAGCGCGATCACGTCATAGCGGCGCGGCTCGGTTTTTAGTGCCGAGCCTTCGCCAAACCATTCGCCGTCGGGTACGCCCAGAAAAGCCGACACCCGCCCCTCGGGCGATGCGCTTTGCAGTTTCACCAGTCCCGACAGCACGGCGTACCAGCCTTTGACCGGTGCGCCGGCGGCCAGCATGACCTCGCCTTTTCGCCCGGCCACGGTAAACGTGCGCTCCAGGACGCGGGTCTGGATTTCGGCGGACAGAGCGGAAAACCAGGGCTGGCCGCGCAGGAAGCGGTGGTGCGGAAAAGCGGCTTCAAGGGGCATGGCATGGATTGTCCTACGGCGCTTGACATCGGGTATGTCCCTAGGACTTGTCGGTGAGGCGACAAGCTTTGCGCCCTTTGTTCTGCAGGCAGACAGTATGGCCTCGCCGTGAGGGTTTGCCGGTGTCGCCAGGGTAACGCAGCTGCGGATTTCCCCGGGTCTGGCTGAGCAGCGTGCGCTGTACTATCCACGAACGAGACATTCGAATTGAAAAGAACGCCCCGCCGGGCAGAGAAGGAGACCGACGATGTTAGGTTTGATGCAAAGCCAGCCACTGCTGATCTCATCACTGATCGAGTTTGCGGAACGCCATCATGGCGATGCGGAAATTGTCTCGCGCCGCGTGGAAGGCGACCTGCACCGCTATACCTACAAGGACGCCGGCCGGCGATCCCGTCAGGTGGCCAAGGCGCTGGACGGCCTGAAACTGGGTTTCAGCGACCGCGTGGCCACGCTGGCGTGGAATGGCTACCGGCACTTCGAGCTTTACTACGGCGTGAGCGGCTCGGGCAGGGTCTTGCACACCCTGAACCCGCGCCTGCATCCTGACCAGATTGCCTGGATGGCCAACCACGCCGAAGACCAGGTGTTGTGTTTTGATTTGAGCTTCTTGCCGCTGGTGCAGGCCGTGCACGGCAAATGCAGCACCATCAAGCACTACATCGCGCTGTGCGATGCCGACAAGCTTCCCGCAGACTCCGGTATTCCCGACTTGCAGAGCTATGAGAGCTGGATAGGCGCGCAGTCCGACGACTACACCTGGCCCAGTTTTGACGAGAACACGGCTTCCAGCATGTGCTACACCAGCGGCACCACGGGCAACCCCAAGGCAGCGCTTTACAGCCACCGCTCCAGCACGCTGCACGCTTACGCGGCGGCCCTGCCCGACGTGATGTGCATGTCGGCGCGCGATGCCATCCTGCCGGTCGTGCCCATGTTTCACGTCAATGCCTGGGGCATTCCCTACTCGGCGGCGCTCACCGGCGCCAAACTGGTGTTTCCCGGCCCGGCACTCGATGGCAAGTCGGTGTACGAATTGATCGAGGCCGAAAAAGTCACTTATGCCGCTGGCGTGCCCACGGTGTGGCAGATGCTGCTGGCGCACATGAAGCCCGCGGGCCTGAGGTTCTCCACGCTGCGCCGCACGGTTATTGGCGGCTCGGCCTGCCCGCCGGCCATGATCAAGGCCTTCAACGACGACTATGGCGTGGAGGTGCTGCACGCCTGGGGCATGACGGAAATGAGCCCGCTGGGCACGCTGTGTACCCTCAAAAACAAGCATGACGCATTGCCCGCCGAGGAGAAAATGAAAATCCGCCTCAAGCAGGGACGGGCCATTTACGGTGTCGACATGAAAATCGTCGACGAGGCTGGCAAGGAACTGCCCTGGGACGGCAGGACCTTTGGCGATCTTTACGTCAAAGGCCCCTGGGTGGTGCGTGAGTATTTCAAGGGCGAGGGCGGCAATCCGCTGGTGGACGGCTGGTTCCCGACCGGTGATGTGGCGACCATCGATGCGGATGGCTATATGCAGATTACCGACCGCAGCAAGGACGTGATCAAATCGGGCGGCGAATGGATCAGCTCGATTGAAGTGGAAAACATAGCGGTTGCGCACCCGGCCGTGGCCATGGCCGCGTGTATCGGCGTTCCCCACCCCAAGTGGGACGAGCGCCCCATCATTGTGGTGGTCAAGAAGCCCGGCATGGATGTCACGCGTGACGAACTCATCAAGTTCTACGAAGGCAAGACCGCGAAATGGCAAATCCCGGACGACGTGGTGTTTGTCGAAGCCATCCCGCTGGGTGCGACCGGCAAGATGCTCAAGACCAAGCTGCGCGAGATGCTGAAGGATTACAAATTGCCGCAGTCATAAGACAAAGCCCGGGGAGCCCGGATTCAACCAAGCAGGGGCCGCGGAACCGGCCTTGCCGGGCCGCAGGCGCAGCGCCCCTCGGGGGGGCAGAGAGCTACACGCAGTGAGCGAACGTGGGGGCTCCAGTTCCGGTCACGTCCGTGACATCAGTAGGGCATTCCCTGACGCAGTGCAACATTTTTTAACCTAACCTTTGCCGGTCCGCTGCTCATTTCGCTCGCAATTCCATAAATCTTCAGGAGACAAGGGATGACCACCCAGACCTATTTTTACCGCCGGTATTTCGGTGTGGCGGTGGCCGCCTCGGCCCTGCTGTCCACCGGCATGACGCTGGCCCAGGCGCCTGCCAAAGCGGCGGCCGCAGCGCCCGCCAAGGCCGCCGCCCCGGCGCCGGGTGGCGCTGTCAACCTGAACCAGACGGTGAAAATTGCCTGGCTGGACCCTTTGTCGGGCCTGATGGCGGCGGTCGGCACGAACCAGCTCAAGAGCTTTCAGTTTCTGGCCGAGCGTTTCAGCCAGAAGAACAAGGCGGGTGTGAAGTTCGAGATCATCGGCATCGACAACAAGCTGAGTCCGCAAGAGACGACCAATGCGCTCAAATCCGCGATTGACCAGGGCGCGCGCTACGTGGTGCAGGGCAATGGCTCCGGTCCGGCGCTGGCCATCATCGACGCGCTGTCCAAGTACAACGAGCGCAACCCCGGCAAGGAAGTCGTCTACCTCAATTACGCCGCTGTCGACCCGGATCTCACCAACAGCAAATGCGACTACTGGCATTTCCGCCTGGACGCCGACACCTCCATGAAAATGGAAGCGCTCACCGCCTTCATGAAAGACCAGCCCGAGATCAAAAAGGTCTACCTGATCAACCAGAACTACTCGCACGGGCAGCAGGTTTCAAAGTTTGCCAAACTGAACCTGGCGGCCAAGCGTCCCGACATCCAGATCGTGGGGGACGACCTGCATCCGCTGGCCCAGGTGCGTGATTTCGCGCCCTATGTCGCCAAGATCAAGCAGTCTGGCGCAGACTCGGTCATCACGGGCAACTGGGGGTCCGACCTGACGCTGCTGATCAAGGCCGCGAACGAGGCGGGCCTGAACAACGTGAAGTTCTACACCTACTACGGCGGTGTCACTGGAACGCCTACCGCATTGGGCGCAGCCTCTGCCGGGCGCGTTTACATGGTGGCCTACAACCATCTCAACCTGGGCGGCGAGATCCAGCAGCTTCAGGCCGATTACAAGAAGAAATTCAACGACGATTTCTATACCGGCGCGATCTACCATGCCTTCACCATCCTGACCGAAGCCATGGCGCAGGCCAAAACGACCGAGCCCGCCGCGGTCGCCAAGGCCATGGAAGGCCTGCGCTTCAAGAGCTTTAACGGCGACGTCGAAATGCGCAAGACCGACCACCAGCTGCAGCAGGGGCTTTACATCGACAAATGGGAAAAAGCCGGCGGCAAGTATTCCTACGACTCGGAAAATACCGGCTATACCTTTGTCCCGGTCAAATACTATGAGCCCTATGTGGCCAGCACGCCGACCTCGTGCCAGATGAAGCGTCCGTCCTGATGTACTGACAGGCGGCGTACAACAGGCGCAAGGCCCGATCAGCTCTCGGGCCTTTTTCTTGACCTTTTCCTTTCCAGCTTCAGGCGGTTATTGATGAATTTGGAATTCTTCACCATTTCGATGCTGAACGGCCTCAGCTACGGGCTGCTGCTGTTCATGCTCAGCTCCGGGCTGACGCTGATCTTCAGCATGATGGGCGTGCTCAATTTCGCCCATGCGTCGTTCTACATGGTCGGGGCCTACATCGCCTACAGCACCTCGCAGGTCATCGGCTTCTGGTGGTCGTTGCTGGTCGCCCCCTTGCTGGTGTTTGCCCTGGGCGCGGCCTTCGAGCGCTTTTGCCTGCGCAGGGTGCACAAGTTTGGCCATGTACCGGAGCTGCTGATCACGTTTGGCCTGTCTTACCTGCTGCTGGAACTGGTGCAACTGGTGTGGGGCCGCTCGGCCGTGAACTACGTGCTGCCCAGCGGCCTTCAGGGACCGCTGTTCACGGTGTTCGGCACCAATTTCCCCAGGTCTCGAGCCTTCATCATGCTGATTTCCGTCGTCATGCTGGTCAGCATCTGGCTGCTGTTGACGCGCACGCGCATAGGGCTGGTGATTCAGGCCGCGCTGACGCACCCGGAAGCAGTTGAATCGCTGGGCCACAACGTGCCCCGGGTATTCATGCTGGTGTTTGGGGGCGGCGCGGCGCTGGCGGGCCTGGCCGGCGTGATTGGCGGCAATACCTTTGTGACCGAGCCCGCCATGGCCGGTTCGGTCGGCGCCATTATTTTTGTGGTCGTGGTGGTGGGCGGCATGGGCTCGCTCAGCGGCGCCTTTCTGGCGTCGCTGCTGATAGGCCTGATCCAGACCTTTGCCGTGGCCATGGACCAGTCGCTGATCACCCTGCTGGGCCACTTCAGCTATGCCGTGACACCCGAGACCTTCGGCTATCCCTTGTTCAAACTCACCATTTCGCAGGTGGCGCCCATTTTGCCTTTCCTGTTCCTGGTGCTGATCCTGATCTTCCGGCCCAAGGGCCTTCTTGGCACGCGGGAAGGTTAAGGCCAGACCATGACGAAGCAGTTTTACGAATTCAAACCCTATAACATCGGCCGCTGGCTGGTCTGGTCGCTCTACGCGCTGCTGCTCATCGTGGCACCGCTGCTGTTCAAGAGCAGCCTGGCGCTCACCATGCTGTCGCAGGCCGGCTACCTTGTCATCATTTGCCTGAGCTACAACATCCTGCTGGGGCAGGGCGGCATGCTGAGTTTTGGCCATGCGGTTTACGCCGGGCTGGGCTCCTTCCTGGCCGTTCATGCCATGAACCTGGCCGCTAAGGGCGCGTTTTATATTCCCTTGCCGCTGATTCCCCTGGTTGGCGGCCTGGCGGGACTTTTTTTTGCTGTCCTGCTGGGCTATGTCACCACCAAGAAGGCCGGCACGACCTTCGGCATGATTACCCTGGGCGTGGGCGAGCTGGTATTTGCCATGTCGCTCATGTTCCCGGAGTTTTTTGGCGGCGAGGGCGGCATCACCACCAATCGGGCCTACGGCAAGCCGGTCTGGGGCATCAACTTCGGGCCGCAGATTCAGGTGTACTACCTGATTGCCGCCTATTGCTTCATCTGCACCGCAGCCATGTTTGCCTTTACCCGTACCCCCCTGGGCCGCATTTTGAACGCCGTGCGCGACAACCCGGAGCGGGTGGAATTCATTGGCTACAACACCCAGCGCGTGCGCTACTACGCCTTCATCATTGCCGGCTTTTTTGCCGGTATCGGCGGTGGCCTGGCGGCCATCAACTCCGAAATCGTCACGGCCGAAGTCGTCAGCGGCGTGCGCTCCGGCAGTTTGCTGCTGTTCACCTTTCTGGGCGGAGCGACCTTCTTCTTTGGCCCCATCATCGGCGCCGGTCTGCTGGTTCTGGCCTTGATACTGCTGTCGGAACTGACCATGGCCTGGCTGCTGTACGTCGGCCTGATCTTCCTGTTCATGGTGATGTATGCGCCTGGCGGCATTGCCAGCCTGATCATGATGAATCTGCGCGTGGCCTCCTTTGGCAAGTTGAAGGCCCTGTGGGTGGGCTATCTGGCCCTGGCGGCCACCGCGCTGGTGGCCTTGAGCGGTGCCGCCGCCATGGTGGAGATGGTGTACCACCTGCAACTCAATGCGGCGCTGGGCCCCGAGCTGGGTTTCATGGGCGTCAGGCTCAATGCCCTGAACTTTAACAGCTGGTTTGGCGCCGGCCTGGTATTGCTCACCGGGCTGGGCCTGTTTGAGCTCACGCGCCGGCAATTTTTGGCGCAATGGAGCGCGGTGCAGGGTGAAATTGAAACGGAAATCAAGCGTAGGGAGCTGCTATGAACTTGAGCGCAGCGATGGGCCGCCCCGAGCCAGCGAACGCCCCCTCGGGGGGCAGCGTAGTACACGAAGTGACAAGCGTGGGGGCTAAATACTCACTTGAACTCAAGGATATCCGGAAAAGCTTTGGCAAGACCGAGATCATTCGCGGCGCCAACCTGGCCGTGCGCGCCGGGGAGCGCGTGGCCATCATTGGACCGAACGGCGCCGGCAAGTCCACGCTGTTCAACCTGATCAGCGGCCGCTTTGAGCCCAGCAGCGGCGACGTGCTGCTCAATGGCCAGCGCATCAACGGCAAAAAGCCGTTTGAAATCAACCGGCTGGGTTTGTCGCGCAGCTTCCAGATCACCAACATCTTTCCCAAGCTCAGCGTGTTTGAAAACCTGCGCTGCGGGGTGCTCTGGAGCCTGGGCTACAAGTACACCTTCTTCAGGTTTCTGGCCGACCTCGATGACGCCAACGCGCGGGCTGAAGCGTTGATGGCCATGATCAAGCTCGACAAAAAGCGCGACGTGCTTGCGATCAACCTGACCTATGCGGAGCAGCGCGCCCTGGAGATCGGCATCACCATTGCCGGTGGCGCCAGCGTGATCCTGCTGGACGAACCCACGGCCGGCATGAGCCGCTCGGAAACCAGCCGTTTCATCAGCCTGATCAAGGAAGTCACCGTGGGCAAGACCTTGCTGACCGTAGAACATGACATGGGCGTGGTGTTCGGCCTGGCCGACAAGATCGCGGTGGTGGTTTACGGCGAAATCATTGCTTACGACAGCCCCGAAGCCGTGCGCGCGGACCAGCGGGTTCAGGAGGCTTACTTGGGGTCGTCTGTTGCGGACCAGCAGGCAGGAGGGCACTGAATATGCTTCAGGTGAAAAACCTCCACGCCTTCTACGGCAAGAGCCACGTGCTGCATGGCGTCTCGTTTGATGTGCACGCGGGCCAAATTGTGGCCTTGCTGGGCCGCAACGGTTCGGGTCGCTCCACCACCGCCAAGGCCATCATGGGCCTGGTCGATTGCCAGGGTTCCATCAGCTGGAAAGATACGGAGGTCGTGGGCAAGAAGGCCTACCAGATCGCCCACTTGGGGCTTGGCTACGTGCCCGAGAACCGCGATATTTTCCCCAAGCTGACCGTGCATCAGAACCTGCTGCTCGGCCAGAAGGGCTCGGGCAAAGGTTCACGCTGGTCCTTCAAGGACATGTACAACATGTTTCCCCGGCTGCTGGAGCGCCAGCACACCGAAGCCGGGGTGTTATCGGGTGGTGAGCAGCAGATGCTTACCTTGTGCCGCACCCTCATGGGCGACCCGGACCTCATCATCATTGACGAACCCACCGAAGGCCTGGCCCCCAAGATCGTGGAACTGGTGGGGCAATACCTGCAGACACTCAAAGCCAGGGGCATCTCGGTGCTGCTGATTGAGCAGAAACTGACCATTGCGATGGCCATTTCCGACCGGGCGCTGGTGATGGGGCACGGCAGCATTGTGTTTGACGGCACGCCCGACAGCCTGCGGGCCGACGCCTACACGCGGAAAGAGTGGCTCGAAGTGTAAAAGGCGCCGAGGCTTGTCACCGCTGGGACAAGTATGGGCGAATCGGGGCCGCGAGGCACTTGTGCTGGCGCGACGCCCCCCTACAATGAGAAAAGAACGGTCGTACTATTTATCCGGTAACGGCAAGCCCGTGCACCCGGGGCCGAGGCAACTGAAACGTCAAAAACTGAAATTCAATTCAAGGAAAGAGACACCTCAATGACTACCCTCTACGAAGTTCACGGCACGGTGGCGCTCATCACCCTGAGCAACCCGCCCGTCAATGGCCTCGGCCATGCCACCCGTTCAAGCATCACCGACAACCTGCAAAAGGCCAATGCCGACGCTACGGTCAAATCCATCGTGATCACCGGCGCCGGCAAGGCTTTTTCAGGCGGCGCCGACATCAAGGAATTTGGCACGCCCAAGGCGCTGTCCGAGCCCAACCTGCATAGCGTCATCCTGGCGATTGAAAACTCATCCAAACCCGTGGTGGCCGCCATTCACTCGGTCTGCATGGGCGGCGGGCTGGAGCTGGCACTGGGTTGCCACTACCGCATTGCGGCGCCCGGCTGCAGTGTGGCGCTGCCCGAGGTCAAGCTGGGCCTGCTGCCTGGCGCGGGCGGTACCCAGCGTCTGCCGCGCGTGCTCGGTGTCGAGCCGGCCCTGAACATGATCGTGAGCGGCGAGCCCGTCAAGAGCGAGCTGCTGGCCCAGATTCCCGGCCAGAAGCTGTTCGACAAAATGGCCCAGTCGCCCGAATCGCTGGCCGAAGAGGCGCTGGCCTTTGCCCAGTCGATTGCCGACACGCGTCCCTTGCCGCTGGTGCGCGACCTGCCTTGCAAACATCCCAACGGCGATGCCTACTTCCAGTTTGCCCGCAACATGGTCAAGGGCATGTCCAAAGACTTCCCGGCACCGCTCAAATGCGTGGATGCCGTCGAAGCCGCGACCAAGCGCAAATTTGAAGATGGCTTGCTGTTTGAACGCGAGATCTTCATCAACCTGATGTGGACGCCTGAAAGCCGCGCGCTGCGCCATATTTTCATGGCCGAACGCGCCGCCTCCAAGATTCCCGATGTGCCTGAAGACACGCCAAAACGCGAGATCAAGTCTATCGCCGTGATTGGCGCAGGCACCATGGGCGGCGGCATCTCCATGAACTTCCTCAACGCCGGCATCCCGGTCAAGATGCTGGAGATGAAGCAGGAAGCGCTGGACCGCGGCATTGCCACCATCCGTAAAAACTACGAGGCGCAGGTCAAGAAGGGTAAGCTGAAACAGGACAAGTACGAGCAGCGCATGAGCCTGCTCAGCACCACGCTGAGCTACGACGACCTGAAAGACGCCGACATGGTGATAGAGGCCGTGTTCGAGGAAATGGGCGTCAAGGAAAAGGTTTTCAAGGAACTGGACCGCGTCATGAAGCCCGGTGCCATCCTGGCCTCCAACACCTCCACGCTGGACATGAACAAGATCGCCGGCTTCACCCAGCGCCCGCAGGACGTGATCGGCACCCACTTCTTCAGCCCGGCCAACGTCATGAAGCTGCTGGAAGTGGTGCGCGCCGAGAAAACCGCCAAGGATGTGCTGGCCACCGTGATGGCGCTCGGCAAAAAGATCCGCAAGACCTCCGTGGTGTCTGGCGTGTGCGACGGCTTCATCGGCAACCGCATGATCGAGCAGTACAGCCGCCAGGCCGGTTTCCTGCTGGAAGAGGGCGCCACGCCTGAGCAGGTCGACAAGGCCGTCGAGAAGTTCGGCTTTGCCATGGGCCCGTTCCGCATGGGCGACCTGGCCGGCAACGACATTGGCTGGGCCATCCGCAAGCGCCGCTACCAGGAAAAACCGGGCATGAAATACAGCAAGACGGCTGACCTGCTCTGTGAAATGGGCCGCTTTGGCCAGAAAACCGGCGCGGGCTGGTACGACTATGTGCCGGGCAAGCGCGACGCCATCCCTTCCCAGGTGGTGGTGGACATGATTGAAAAACACCGCAAGGACATCGGGGTGGCGCCGCGCAAGATTTCCGACGAAGAAATCGTCCAGCGCCTGGTGTATTCGCTGGTCAATGAAGCCGCGCATATTCTGGAAGAAGGCATTGCCTCCAAGGCCAGCGACATCGACATGGTTTACCTGACGGGCTACGGCTTTCCCATCCACCGTGGCGGCCCCATGCTGTACGCCGACCAGGTCGGCCTCTTCAACGTGGTGCAGAGCATGAACCGCTTTGCACAGAATCCGCTGGACGACGCCAGCTTCTGGAAGCCCGCGCCGCTGCTGGCCAGGCTCGCCGCCGAAGGAAAAACCTTCAACCTGTCCACTTAAACGTCACTGATCGTTACTGATTCCGGAGATTTCCATGTCCTCAGCTGTAATTGTTTCCACCGCCCGCACCCCCCTGGCCAAAAGCTGGAAGGGTTCCTTCAACATGACGCACGGCGCCACCCTGGGGGGCCATGCCGTCGAGCACGCCCTGAAGCGCGCCGGCATTGAAGCCGCCGAAGTCGATGACGTGATCATGGGCTGCGCTACACCGGAAGGCGCCACCGGCGCCAACATCGCACGCCAGATCGCGCTGCGCGCCGGCTGCCCGGTCACCGTGTCGGGCATGACCGTCAACCGTTTTTGCTCCTCCGGCCTGCAGACCATCGCCCTGGCGGCCCAGCGCGTGATTGCCGGCGAGGCCGACATCTACGTGGCCGGCGGCGTGGAAAGCATTTCCTGCGTGCAGCAGGAGATGAACACCCACATGCTGCAGGAGAACTGGCTGGCCCAAAACAAGCCCGAGATTTACTGGAACATGCTGCAAACGGCCGAGCAGGTGGCCAAGCGCTACAACATCTCGCGCGACCGCATGGACGAATACGGCGCGCTCAGCCAGCAAAAGGCCACGGCCGCGCTGGCCGCCGGCCGGTTTGAGGCCGAGATCGCACCGATCACCGTGACGGCCGGCGTGGTCGACCCGGTGATGGGCCTGATCACGAAGAAGGTCACCGTGAGCAAGGATGAAGGCATTCGCGAAGGCACGACCAAGGAAGGCATCAGCGGCATCAAGCCCGCCATTCCGGGTGGCGTGATCGCGGCCGGCAATGCCAGCCAGTTCTCCGACGGCGGCGGCGCCGTGGTGGTCATGGACGAAAAGACCGCCGAACGCAAGGGCCTCAAGCCCCTGGGCCGTTTCCTCGGCTTTGCGGTGGCCGGCTGCGAGCCCGATGAAATGGGCATTGGCCCAGTCTTCGCCATCCCCAAGGTGCTGGCCAAACTGGGCCTGAAGATCGGCGACATCGACTTGTGGGAACTGAACGAAGCCTTTGCAGTGCAGGTGCTGTACTGCGCCGACAAGCTGGGCATCCCGATGGACAAGCTCAATGTCAACGGCGGCGCGATTGCGGTGGGCCATCCCTATGGCGTGACCGGCCAGCGCCTGACGGGCCACGCCCTGATTGAAGGCAAGCGCCGCGGCGCCAAGCGCGTCTGCGTGACCATGTGCATTGGCGGCGGCATGGGCGCTGCGGGTATTTTCGAAGTCCTTTAAAAAGGATTGCCAGCGCCATGAACGAAACCCTGCTCCTTCAGAAAGGGCAGGCGTTTCCTGCCTTGACGCCTTTCAGTGTTCCGATGGGCGACGAGCCGCATGCGCCAGCGCCGGGGAAGACGTCATGAGCCTCAGGCCCACCCTCGATTTTCTGCTTTACCAGTGGCTGGGCGCCGAATCGCTGAACCAGCGTGCGCGCTTTGCCGACCATTCGCGGGAAACGTTTGACGCTGTGCTGGACACCTGCGAGCGCATCGCCCGTGAAAAATACGCGCCTTTCAACCGGACCGTCGACACGCAGGAGCCGCATTTCGATGGCGAAAAAGTCATCCTGCCGCAGGCCACGCACGATGCGCAAAAAGCCTATGCGGCATCCGGCATGCTCAGCGCCGCGCAGGACTACGAAGTCGGCGGCATGCAGCTGCCTTACACCGTGGAAGCCGCAGCCAACGCCTTTTTTGCGATGGCGTCGGTCAGCATGGGGTCGGGCCTGCTGACGGTCGGCAATGCCAACTTGCTCATGGTGCACGGCACCGAGGCACAAAAAGACGTCTTCGCCAAGAACGAATTTTCCGGCCGCTTTTCGGGCACCATGTGCCTTTCGGAGCCGCAGGCCGGCTCCTCGCTCAGCGATGTGGTGACCCGGGCCGTGCCCGACGGTGCCGATTTTGAGGCCGACCCGCTGGGCCCGCGCTACCGCCTCAAGGGCAACAAGATGTGGATTTCGGCCGGCGAGCACGAGCTGACCGACAACATCATCCACCTGGTGCTGGCCAAGATACCCGGTCCCGATGGCAAGCTGATTCCGGGCACGCGCGGCATTTCGCTGTTCATCGTGCCCAAGAAAATGGTGGACACGGAAGGCCGGCTCACCGGCGTTCGCAACGATGTGGCGCTGGCGGGCCTGAACCACAAGCTGGGCTGGCGCGGCACCACCAATACCTTGCTGAACTTCGGGGAAGGCAAGTACCCGGTAAACGGCGAGGCCGGCGCTGTGGGTTACCTGGTCGGCAAGCCGCACGAAGGCCTGCGCTGCATGTTCCACATGATGAACGAGGCGCGCATTGGCGTGGGCACGGCGGCCACCATGCTGGGCATGGCGGGGTATTACGCCAGCCTGGACTATGCGAAGAACCGGCCGCAGGGCCGGCCCATCACCGGCGCCGGCAAAGACGCCTCCGCGCCGCAAAGCCGCATCATCGAGCACGCCGACGTCAAGCGCATGCTGCTGGCGCAAAAGTCGTACTGCGAAGGCGCGCTGGCGCTCGAACTGTATTGCGCCCGCCTGGTCGACGAACACCACACCGGCGAAGCCGCCGCCGCCGACGAGGCGCGCCTGCTGCTCGAAGTGCTGACGCCGATTGCCAAGAGCTGGCCCAGCGAATGGTGCCTGGAGGCCAACTCGCTGGCGATCCAGGTGCATGGCGGCTACGGCTACACCCGCGACTTCCCGGTGGAGCAGTACTGGCGCGACAACCGCCTGAACATGATTCACGAAGGCACGCACGGCATACAGGCCATGGACCTGCTGGGCCGCAAGGTGCTGATGGAAGGGGGCAGGGGGCTTGAGCTGCTGGCGGCACGCATCAACGCCACGATTGATCGCGCCAGCCAGGTGCCCGAGCTGGCGGCCCATGCCAACGCGCTGGGCAAGGCCCTGCAGCATGTGGGCAGCGCCACCAAGGCCGCCTGGGCCACCGGCCAGCCCGGCGAGGCGCTGGCCAATGCGGTACCCTATATGCAGGCGTTCGGCCATACCGTGCTGGCCTGGATCTGGCTCGATGTGGCGCTGGCGGCGCTGCAGGCTGACGCTACAAAATCGATAGCCGCTACCGCAGGGAAACTGGGGGCTGCACGTTATTTTTATCATTACGAATTGCCCAAAATAGACGCCTGGCTCAAAGTGGTTGAAACGCGTGATCTGACCTGTGCCGATCTCGCCGAGGAATCTTTCTAATGTCTTTTTTCAAACCATCCGCCACAACGGCTTCCAGCAAAACGGTGGCACGCCTGCAGGCCCTCATCTGGGTGCTGATTTACGGCGGCCTGCTGACGCTGGTACTCGGCCTGTCGGTAGAGCGCCTTGACGAGGACACCGGCTGGGCCATGGTGGTGGGCGGCGGAATCGTCGCTGCCGTGGGCTTTTTCCTGATCTACGTGCGCTCCAGGATCAAGGCGGGTCCATGATCAAACACATCGTCATGTGGCGGCTCAAGGACGCGGCGGATGCCCCGCACTTCAAGGCCCAGCTGGACAGCTGCCGCGAACTGGTGCCGGGCATGCTGGGCTTTGAAGTCGCCATCCGGACAGCCGATCTGGAAGCCAACTGCGATGTTGTGCTTTACTCCGTGTTTCAGGATAGCGCCGCACTGGCGGCCTACCAGAACCATCCGCATCACCAGCACATCAGCCGCGGCCTGGGCGCCTTGCGCGAGACCCGCAGTGTGCTGGATTACGAAATTCAATGACCTCAAAATCAGGAGACAAACCGTGACCCGTACCATCCAGCAATTGTTTGACCTCAAAGGCAAAACTGCCCTCGTCACCGGCGGCTCGCGCGGCCTGGGCCTGCAACTGGCCCAGGCGCTGGGCGAGGCCGGCGCCAGGGTGATGCTGAGTTCACGCAAGGCCGAGGACCTGAGGGAGTCGGCCGCCGAACTGAAGGCCGCAGGCATTGATGTCGACTGGATCGCCGCCGACTGCGCCAAGGAGGCTGACATCCGCGCCCTGGCCGATGAAACCATCAAGCGTTTCGGCCATGTCGACATCCTGGTCAACAACGCCGGCGCTGCCTGGGGCGCGCCGGCGGAGGACCACCCGGTGGAGGCCTGGGACAAGGTGATGAACCTCAACATCCGCGGCTACTTCATCCTGTCGCAGCACATCGCCAAGCACAGCATGATTCCGCGCAAGTCGGGCCGCATCATCAACGTGGCCTCGATTGCCGGCCTGGGCGGCAACCCGCGCGAGATGACCACGATTGCCTACAACACCTCCAAGGGTGCGGTGATCAACTTCACGCGCGCCCTGGGCTGCGAATGGGGCGCCCACAACATCACCGTCAACGCCATCTGCCCGGGCTTTTTCCCCAGCAGGATGACCGTGGGCACGCTCAAGGCCATGGGCGAGGAAAAGCTCGCCTCGCATGCCCCGCTGGGCCGCCTGGGCGATGACGAAGACCTCAAGGGTCTGTGCGTGCTGTACGCGTCGGACGCGGGCAAGCACATCACCGGCCAGTGGCTGGCGGTGGACGGCGGCGTGTCGGTGGTGACGGGCGGCTAACATCGGCCCCTGCTTTTTATTTCGAGTGATGCACAGGCCTTTCATGCTCATCCCTGGCCGGCACGCACTTGGGGCGGCCGGGCGCGGTGTGCGCCGGGTGCCAGGCTTGTCGCAACCTACGGAGAAACAATGAATTTCGGCGCAGACATCCCTTTCGTCAACCACCTCGGCTTCACCCTGGAGCGGTTTGAAGGGGGCGAATCAACCCTGGGCTACACCCCCCATCCGGAGCACCTGAACTCCTTTCTGGTCACGCATGGCGGCGCCATCATGACCTTGCTGGATGTGACCATGGCCACGTCCGCGCGCAGCGTGCAAAAAGACATGGGCGTGGTCACCATAGAGATGAAAACCAGCTTCATGCGTCCCGCCCCCGGTGACGGCAGCAAGCTCACGGGCAAGGGCCGGCTGATGCACCGTACCGCCACGATGGCGTTCACGGAAGCCACTCTTTACGACGCGCAGGGACAGGCTTGCGCGCACGCCACCGGAACGTTCAAATATGTCAAGCGCCTGCCCGTCGGCCCCAGGAGCGCCCATGCGCTGAATGTGCCGGTCAGCACCATTTCCACCGACTAAAACCATCTTTCAATGAGTAAATCATGCGCTAGCCCAATATGGACGGGCGCCATTAGCTACTGAATAGATAGCAATTACCGTCATCACAGGAGATTCACATGCCGCTCAATCCACAAATCCTGCTGGACAACCGCCCCACGGGCGAAGCCGTGGCCAGCAACTTCAGGCTGGTCAGCAGTGAGACGCCGGCCCTGCAGGACGGCCAGGTGCTGGTGCGCCACCACTTCTTGAGCCTGGACCCCTACATGCGCGGCCGCATGAACGACGCCAAAAGCTATGCAGCGCCGCAGCCACTGGGCGAAGTCATGCAGGGCGGCACCGCCGGCGAGGTCGTGGAAAGCCGCTCGCCCAAGTTCCAGCCCGGCGACAAGGTGGTCGGCATGGGCGGCTGGCAGCAATACAGCGTGGTCAATGCCGACCAGCCCGGCGCCTTGCGCAAGGTCGACACCACGCATGTGCCGCTCTCGCACTACCTGGGTGCCGTGGGCATGCCCGGCGTCACCGCCTGGTATGGTCTGGTGAAAATCATCGCGCCGAAGTCCGGCCAGACCGTGGTGGTCAGCGCCGCCACCGGCGCCGTGGGCAGTGCTTTCGGGGCCCTGGCAAAAGCACGCGGTTGCCGCGCGGTAGGGATTGCCGGCGGCCCGGACAAATGCAAGTATGCGGTCGACGAACTGGGCTTTGACGCCTGCATCGACTACAAGCTGCACAAGGACGCCGCCTCGCTCTCCAAAGCGCTGAAAGAGGCCTGTCCCGACGGCATTGACGGCTATTTTGAAAACGTGGGCGGCATGGTGCTGGACGCCGTGCTGCCGCGCATGAATGCCTTTGGCCGCATTGCGCTGTGCGGCATGATTGCCGGCTACGACGGCCAGCCGCTGCCCTTGAGTTACCCGGCGCTGATCCTGACCAACCGCCTCAAGGTGCAGGGATTTATCGTCAGCGAACACATGGAAGTCTGGCCCGAAGCGCTCAAGGAACTGGGCACGCTGGTCGCTACCGGCAAGCTCCGGCCGCGCGAAAGCGTGGCGCAAGGCCTCGAAAGCGCGCCCGAGGCCTTTTTGGGCTTGCTCAAGGGCAGGAATTTTGGCAAGCAGCTGGTCAAACTGATTTAGCGGGCAGCCAGGCGTCAACAGCCACAGGAGGTCGCCGTGGACAGCACCCATGAGGTCTTCAACCAGCCCGAGCCGCTGGTCAATTACAACCTGTTTGCCTCCAACCGGCCGCTGCGCGATGCGCTGAAGTTCAACGCACCGGCACTGGATACCGCCGAGCTGACAAGCCTGGGCGCAACGCTGGGTAGCGCCGGGATGCAGGCGCATGCGCGCCTGGCCAACGTCCACCCACCCGAGCTGCACACCCATGACCGCTTTGGCCGGCGCATGGACCAGGTCGAGTTTCACCCGAGCTATCACGAGTTGATGAAACTCGCCATCGGCGCCGGCCTGCACGGCACGCCTTGGGCCAGCCCTCACCCTAGCCCTCTCCCAAAGGGAGAGGGGACAACTCCCCCGGCCTTTCTCCCTCTCCCTTTGGGAGAGGGCAGGGGTGAGGGCTCCCCGCACGTCGAACGCGCTGCAGGCTTCATGCTGTTCACCGAGCTGGAGCCTTCGGTGCTGTGCCCGATCTCCATGACCTATGCGGTCACGCCCGCGCTGCGCAGCAATGCCGCCATTTATGCCGACTGGAGCCCCAGACTCACCAGCCGCGCCTACGACCCGGCCCTCAAGCACTGGCGCGACAAGCCGGGCCTGACCATGGGCATGGGCATGACTGAAAAGCAGGGCGGTTCGGATGTGCGGGCCAACACCACGCGGGCCGAGCCGCTGGGCCAGGATGGATGGGGCACACGCTACGCCATCACCGGCCACAAATGGTTTTTCTCGGCGCCCATGTGCGATGCCTTTCTGGTGCTGGCGCAAACGCCAAGCGGTTTGAGCTGCTTTTTCCTGCCGCGCGTGCTGGAGGACGGCAAGCTGAACGCCATCCGCATCCAGCGCCTGAAGGACAAGCTGGGCAACAGGGCCAACGCGAGTTCGGAAGTTGAATTCGAGAACGCCCAGGCCTGGCTGGTCGGCGACGAGGGCCGCGGCATTCCGCAGATTCTTGAGATGGGCACCATGACGCGCCTGGACTGCGCCCTGGGCACCAGCGGCCTGATGCGCCAGGCCTTGAGCCTGGCCCTGAACCACACCGCGCAACGCCAGGCCTTTGGCAAGCGGCTGATAGAGCAGCCGCTGATGCGCAATGTATTGGCCGACCTGGCACTGGAGTCCGAAGCCGCCACCGCGCTGGCGATGCGCCTGGCCCGCGCCTTCGACCACGCCGGCGACGCGCATGAAGCCGGCATGGCACGCCTGCTGACGCCCATCGCCAAGTTCTGGATTTGCAAGCGCGGCAGCCATTTTGCGCAGGAAGCCATGGAATGCCTGGGCGGCAACGGCTATGTGGAGGAGGGCGGCGAGGGCGTCATGGCGCGCATCTACCGTGAAATGCCGCTCAATTCCATCTGGGAGGGGGCGGGCAACATCATGGCACTGGACCTGCTGCGCGCCTTGCGCAAGGCCGATGCCGTGGCGGCGCTGGCCCAGGAGCTTTTGCCAGCCAAGGGTGCGCACCCGGCCCTGGACCGGCTGGCCGCAAGCCTGCCGGAGCGTGTGGAGGAGATGGCCACCGAACTGGAAGCGCGCCGCCTGGCGCAGGACGTGGCGCTGGCGGTGCAAGCCGCGCTGCTGCTGCAGACCGCACCGGCGGCGGTGTTCAGCGCGTTTTGCGATTCGCGCATTGCAGGCAACTGGGGCCAGGCCTTTGGCACGCTGGGTGCGGGCACTGATTTCGACAGCATCATCGCCAGGGCCATGCCCCAATGAACGCGGAGACATCGAGGAGACCTTCATGACCGAGCTGATTCTTCACCATTACCCCACCTCGCCCTTTTCCGAGAAAATCCGGTTGATCCTGGGGTACAAAAACCTGCCCTGGAAGTCGGTCATCATTCCAATGGTCATGCCCAAGCCCGATGTGGTGGCGCTCACGGGCGGCTACCGCAAAACACCAGTGCTGCAAATCGGCGCCGACATTTACTGCGACACGGCATTGATTTGCGACGTGCTGGAGCACCTCCAGCCCACGCCCACTCTCTACCCCGCACCCGGCAAGGGCCTGGAGCGCATCCTTGCGCATTGGGCCGACAACACGCTGTTCTGGACTTCCATGGCCTTCAACACCCAGCCCAAAGGCATGGCGCAGATGTTTGAAAATGCACCGCCCGAGATGGCCCGCGCCTTCATTGAAGACCGCAAGGCCATGAGCGTCGGCATGGCGCGCCTGCGTCCGGCCGATGCCGCCGCGGCGTACAAATCCTACCTGCGCCGCCTATCCGACATGCTGGACGACTGGCCTTTTTTGCTGGGCGATGCGCCGTGCATCGCCGACTTTGCGATGTACCACCCGCTGTGGTTCACGCGCGTGCGCACCTCCGTGCTGGCGGGCATCCTGGACGCCACACCCGCCGTACTCGAGTGGATGGACCGCATGGCCGCGATTGGCCACGGCAGCATGGAAAAATTCAGCGCCGCTGAAGCCATTGCGGTAGCGGCTGCGTCAACGCCAGCCCCCTTGCATGATGCGCATGACAATGTTTTTCAGGATGAGCACGGCATCCCGCTGGGCAGCCGCGTGCAGGTCTGTGGCGAAAGCTTCGGCCCCGAGCCCAGCGAAGGCGAGCTGATCGCCGCCACCCGCATGCACTACACCCTGAGCCGCAGCGATGAGCGGGCCGGCCTGCTGCATGTGCACTTTCCGCGCATTGGTTACCAGCTGAAGGCCGTGGCACCAGCATGAGCGTCATCACCTGGCGCTTTGTTCCCTTTGATGCGCTGACGAGCCGGGAGCTTTATGAATTGCTGCAGCTTCGCAGCGAGGTTTTTGTGGTCGAGCAGGCCTGCGTGTTCCAGGACATGGACGGCGCCGATACGCAAGCCATGCATTTGCTGGGCACGGCAGAAGGCCGGCTGGCGGCCTATGCGCGCTGCTTCGCCGCCGGCGTGAAATTTGCCGAAGCCAGCATAGGCCGGGTTGTCACGCGGGACGCCGTGCGGGGCAGCGGCGCGGGCCACGTGCTGATGAAGCAGGCGATAGCGTGCCTCACGCAGTACTGGGGCCCGCAGGCCATACGGATTGGCGCCCAGGCGCGACTGGAGCCCTTTTACCGGCAGCATGGTTTCACGGCATCGGGCGCGCCCTACAGCGAAGACGGCATTCCCCATATCGAAATGCTGCGCCCCGCCTAGTTTGAGGAAAGTACCAAGGAGTCATTGATGATCACGAATTTCAAGGATAAAACAGCGGTTCTGACCGGTGCCGGCTCGGGCTTTGGCCTGGAGTGCGCGCGCATAGGCGCCAGGCTGGGCATGAAGCTGGTGCTGGTGGACGTGCAGCAGGACGCACTGGACCAGGCCAGCGCCGAAATCAAGGCCACAGGGGCCGAGGTCCTGTCTTTCAGGCTCGATGTATCGAATGCCGAACAGATGGAAGCCATGGGGCGCGCCGTGTTTGAGCGCTTTGGTGCGCCGCACTTTGTGTTCAACAACGCCGGCGTCGGCTCCGGCGGCCTGATCTGGGAAAACACCGTCAAGGACTGGGAATGGGTGCTGGGCGTCAACGTGATGGGCGTGGTGCACGGCGTGCGCATATTCACGCCCATGATGCTGGCAGCCGCGGCCAAGGACCCCGCTTGGCAGGGCCACATCGTCAACACCGCCAGCATGGCCGGGCTGCTGAACCCGCCCAACATGGGGGTTTACAACGTCAGCAAAACTGCCGTGGTCTCCTTGAGCGAAACGCTGTACCAGGATTTGCGCCTTGTCAGCGACCAGATTGGCGCCAGCGTGTTATGCCCGTATTTCGTGCCGACCGGCATCAGCCAAAGTCACCGCAACCGGCCAACGGAGTTGTCCACGGAAAAACCGACCCGCAGCCAGCGCATAGGCCAGGCCATGACCGACAAGGCGGTCGGCGCCGGCAAGGTGACGGCGGCGCAGGTGGCCCAAAAGGTGTTTGACGCCATGGTGGCGGACCAGTTTTACATCTACAGCCATCCCCAGGCGCTGGGCAATGTGCAGGCCCGCATGGAATGCATCGTGCAGCAGAAGAACCCGATCGACCCCTTTGCGGATCGCCCCGAGATCGGCCGCGAGTTGAAGGCGGCTTTGCGGGCCTGAAACCCGGAGTTGGGCATCAAATCGGCATCAAGCCCTTGATAGCCGGGTGCCTAAAGCTATCAAAAACATAGCGGTTTATGCCTCGATGGCGTTTTCACCGCATGATCTGCCTGGGCTTGTCGCGCCACCGGGCGGGCAGCAGGTCGTAGAGTGCCGTGGGTTCGCGATGCAAGGTCCGCGTGAGGCTGGGGCCGTCGACCTGCGGCACCTCGTGCGAGAGATCGATCTGGCCCAATTGCTGCATCCAGGCCACGTCAATGCTGCCGTCGGGCCGGGGGCGGGAGGCGATCAGCGCCAGCATCCGGTGGGCTTCCTTGCTGCCTTTGGCCTCCGCAAGGCGATACAGCCGGATGGCCTCGACATAGTTGGCCGGCACACCTTCGCCGCGGTGGTAGCGCCTGGCGCTGGCCAGAAACTGCTCGGCACTGGCGCTGGCCACGAGCGGCCCGCTGCGAATGCGGGCCCCGGTGTCCGGGTTGGTCTGGGTGGTGCTTGCCAGCAGCGCCAGGTTGGCGGCGGCGGCCTCCGAGCGCGCCGCCACGGAGCGGAAGTAGGCCATGGCCTCGATCTGGCGATTGGCCGTCACGCTTTCCAGCCCCAGTTCGATCCGGGCATGCACATTTCCGCCGTTGGAGGCGCGCAGCAACAGGTCCCGGTTTTTCAGGCTGGCCGGCGCGGGTTCGCGCAAAGTCGGTGAGGCGATCTGCAGAGGCGCCAGGCGAGACTCCATGAGCCACTCCAGGTAGTCGGCACGGGGCCGGTCCACTTGCCGGAGTTGCGCAATCCACGGCCGGGCCGCTGCCGGATTGGGCGCCGTCGCGCAGCCGTCGATCTCGCACCAGGCCAGCCCCGCGTTGGCCAGGGGTTCGCCTAGGGAGCGGGCGCGTTCAAACCACATTTGCGCCTGGGCAAGGTCTTTGGCCACGCCCCGTCCATGCAGGTACAGCAGGCCCAGCATCCATGAGGCGTTGGCCGCAGTTCTTTCCGTCGCGCTGCCGCGGCCTGCCTGCCGCATGGCGGTCGCCCGCAGACGCGTCACCTCGGCTTCCAGTGCCGGGTCCAGCGGCTCGGGCATGCGCAGCGCCTCCGCACCCACCGAACCGGAAGGCTGGATCGGTTCTGCGGTGACGGAGCCCGCAGGCAGCAGCGGTGCCTGCGCCGCCGGCCCGGAGGTTTCTATGGTCGTCGGGTAAACCGGATTGAGCTTGAAGGTCTGCACCGGCTGCGCCGCCACCCGGGCGTTCACGCTCATGGCTGAAATCGCCAGGATCGTCCAGCAGGCAAGCGAGCGCCAGACCGTCCATTGGCGCCGGGCAGGGCTGCAGGTCATGGGCACCTTGTGTTTTTGACGGCTTAACGGGGCTGGGTGGCCGTTGAAGCCGCGGCGGCAGGAGCGGCACGCTTGGGTTTCACGGTCCATTTGATCTCACTCCTCACATAGCCCTCGGGGCCCAGGCCACTGGCAAAGCCGGCATTGACGTCTGCCAGTGACTTGTAGCCGTCCAGTGATTTTAGGGCCGGGCCTTGCAGGGGGGCGGGCAGCTTGCTTAGCGGGTCGGTTTCGGACGCAAAGCAGCCCACCGCCTCCGTTCCCGGCTTGCCGGCATCCATGATAAAGGCGGGGTTGGGGGTCATCCAGTCCGGAATGCGCACCGCCAGGTTGGCCGACACCAGGGAGTTGGGGGTGATCGAGTTGGGCAGCAAACGCATCACACCGCCGCTCGCATCGGCAAAGTAGCAGTACAGGTGGGAGGCCCGCGACACGGTGGCCGACAGGAACACCTGCTCGCCTTCCTCAAAGGCCGGACGCTCGCCGGCGGGCAGGGGATTTTCAATCTGCAGGTCGATGGTGCCGGCGGCTGGTGTTCCCGTGCTTGCAGCCATGGCGCTGGTGGCCTGCATCATCCCGCCGCCGCTCCAGCCCACGCGCGCGAGCGTGCCGTCGGGCGCCAGGCCCACAAAGTTTCGCAGGGACCGCTCATAGGTGTTGAAGTCCAGCACGCCCGAGACGACCATGCCGTTGTCCGCCTGGAATCGGGCCAGGGCCGAACGCAGGTTGGGGTCGTTGCTGGCCAGCAGGTCCGAGCCCGCAGGCAGATAGCCGTGCCTGACCAGTGAGCTCTGGATCAACCTGGCCTGCGCCGCGGGGCCGCTGTCGTCATACCAGTCGCGCATCTGGCGCTGGAAGTCCGGGTGGGTCTGGTCCAGGGTCAGGCATTGCCAGTAGGGAACCCGGGCCCATTTGCCCACCAGCTCGATGGTGGCCAGGTCAATCAGCGTGCGCATGGCGCCGCCTGCGCCCTGGGCATAGTCCCGGCCGACGTTGAACTTCACGCCGTAGTTGCCGATTCGGCCCGCCACATCCACCCCCTGACCGGCGCCGCCTATGATGACTTCATTGGCCGAGTCGAGCCCGGGGATCAGGGTCCGGGTGCGAAAATCGCCCAGGTGCATCTCCAGTCCGATCACCGTGGCATTGCGGTTCTGGCTGTAGGCGGTGTCGAGCCGGGCGGCCGAAGTGGCCACGTCAAAGCGGTTGTTGACCACGTTCTGGTCCACAAAGGCAATGGCCCCCGAGATGTACAGGGCAGGGCGCTGCAACTGCATCTGGTTGTTGTTCAGCAGAATGGTCGTGAGGTTCTGCACGGTGTCCTGCCTGGCGATGTCCACCTCATAGTCCACGTAGCGAAAGGCATTGCTCAGGCGCGACATCTGCGACAGCGCCGTGATGACCATGTCCTTGGCCGCGACGGGCACCCGGCTGGAGAAGTCCTGAATCTGCTTGCTGGTGATCAGCGTGGGGGCAAGCTGGGCTTCCCGCAGCATGTGGTCCATGCACATCAGGGAGTCCGAGAAACTGGAAATGGAGCGCGTCGGTCGCACGACCGGGCGGTCCATGGCATAGCCGTAAGACTGGAACGCTGCGTCGTTTCGGGCGTCCATCGGTGTGCTGCATGCTGCCAGCAGCACGGTGCCAGCCAGGGCGGACAGGGCCGCAAAGTGCCGGCAGCGCCCAACTGCGGTACGGCGTAAGAGCTTGTTGTTCTGGTCCATGATGATGTTTCCTGTTGGGCAGCCAAGAAAACAGCGCCGCACGATCTGCCGGGGTTGGGCCGCCCCGTAAAACCTGAGGGCGCAAACCCGTTTAATTGCAAATGTTCACCAGATCGCCCCGAAGCACCACAATCTGCTCCTTCGGAGAGCCTGCGGGGGTTGTGGTGGCGACGTTGCTTCCAATCGTCTGCGTACAGGTGGTTTTGAACCCGTCCGACGTGGCGGTGGACACGACATCCTTTTTGCTCAGGATGTCTCCCGGGTTGCCCGAGAAGGCCTTGGCCTCATAGCGCGCCACGCGCGCTCTTTGCCAGGCAGGCATGTCGGTTGAGGGATTGATGTTGCCCGAACGGGGCGCAGCGCCCAGCGGCAGCATCTGGATCGTGATTTTCTTGTCCAGCCGGACGGGGTCCTCTCCCGGTGCATTCTGTGCCGCCGCCTGCAGGCAGCCCAGCGCACCGACACCCATCAGCAAGCAGACCTTGATACGTGTGACCATGGTGTGGCCTCCAATCTTTCAGGCGGGAAGGAGTCCGGTCGCCCGATGGCGTCGCGGCTCCTTCCCGTCAGGTTAAGTCCAACCTCACTTCCGGGGGCTTGCTAGTCGTTGCGGCCGCAATGGCCGTTCGGGCAGGGGTCACGCGGCTCGTTGCAGGCATCGTTGGAGGCGATGTTCTGTGCCGCATGGCTGTTGTATCCGTTGGCCATGTTGGTCACAGTGGCATAGTTGAGGGACGTGGACTGGGATGAATAGCCGGCCACCAGCACTTTGCCAAAGTTGGACGACAGGTTTTGTGAAGCCAGCGCGCCGCTGCCACTAGCTTCATTTTTCACGGTACTGTGGCTGGCGCTCACGCCCTGGCTGGAGCTCCCCGTGATGTCAATCGTGCCGTTGTTGCTGGCCAGGTTTTGCAGGGCATTGGCATTGCCGCCGCTGGCCTTGTTGCCTACCGTGGAATCGGTCAGGCTGGTGAACTGGCTGGATGTTGCGCCACGGGCCACTTCCACGTCGCCGGCGTTGGAAGAGATGTTCTGGTTCGCAAAGTCATACCGGTCCTTGGCTTCGTTCTTGACGGAGCCGCCGTTGGTGATGACGGTCTGGTAGGAATTGCCCTTGATGTCAATCTTGCCGGAATTGCTGGCCAGGTTCTGCAGCGCCGTGTTCTGCGTATTGGACTGGTTGGCCACCGTGGTGCCGATGATGGACGCCGTTTGAACCGACGTAGCGCCCGCGGCAATGGTGATGGAAGACGGACTGGTTGGCTGAACAGCCATGGCTGCGGTTGCGAGGGCGCTCAACGCAAAGAATGCGATCGTTTTCATGATGATCTCCTCAAAAAAGGTGGGCTCACATTTTTCCGGAGCGCCGGACCTGTCCGGCACACCAGCCTGGTCGACATCGCCTGGCGCCGCGGCAGTCCTGTGGGGCTTGCGTGACGTCCGGCTTTGTCTGGGGCCAGTTTCATCCGGCCAGTGGGCGCGACCAATCGCTACATTGGGTTACTGCATTCTGGTCAGGCTGCTCGCCATCTGCCGCATGAGGTTTCCCACTTCCCTCAGCGGCGATCAAACCAGGCAGCTATCTTTTCTGCACTGCTTGCCGCGCTTGCTTTGGGTAGTTACGCAATACAACCCACGTAACATTTTGTGCTTTTGAGGTATTCACGGTGGCTAAACGTATCAATTTGCCCTACGGTGTAAGCGTGGGATAAAAATTAATCGTTCATATGCAGGGCAAGACCTGCAGTTCCAGCCGCCCTCATGGGTCATTGAGCTGCACCTGCTGAGATGAAGAAGAGTTTGGGAGGAGTCATGGACAACGGTATCGAATTTGGCGTCACGTCAAAATCAGTGATCAGCGTTGACAAAGTCACCACTGAATCCAGCCTTTACAGACATGGCAATGGGTTTTCCGTGTGGCCGGACTTTCTGACCGGCCAGCCAGGCCAGCCGGTGCGCGTCTTGCTGGTGGATGATGATCCCCATATGCGACGGGTGATTGCGCAGGAACTCCTGGCGGACACCCGGATTAACCTTCTGGCGCAGGCCTGCAGCCTGCGGGAAGGGCGGCGCCTGATCGGCCTGCATGAGTTTGACGTCATGATGGTGGACCTCAATCTGGGCGACGGCACGGGTTTTGACCTGATCGAACACATGAAAACCCTGCGCCCCATGGCCGAGGCCATCGTCATCTCCGCCATGGAGGATGAAGAACACGCCCTGCATGCCTTTGAACTCGGGGCGACCGGTTACCTGGTCAAAAACTCCTGGTTTGGCAATTTTTCTCAGGCTGTCTTGCAGGTGGTCAACGGCGGGGCCTCCATCACCCCTAACCTTGCACGGCGCCTGCTGCAAAAAATGGACCATTCCCGGCACAGTGAGCATTGCGTCGAGCACGCCTGCGGAACCAAGGACAGGTTGTCTGACCGTGAAAAGGAAGTGCTGAAAATGGTGGCCTCAGGCTACACCAGCCAGGAAATTGGTACCCGTATGCTGCTCAGCGGCCACACGGTCAACACCCACATCAAGAACATCTACCGCAAACTCAACGTACGAACCCGCGCGCAAGCCGTGAACTTTGCGGCCCATCGCGGATTGTTCTAGAGCGGCTGATCGTGCTGTCCCTCGCCAACAGCTGGGCTGGACATACCGGCGCCGTGTTGAGCGCAGCGGCGATGGCGGCAACCATGACGGTGGCCGGGCTGGCCTGGCAAAGGCGGCGCAACCCACTGGACCTGGCTTATGCCGTTGCCACGGGCGGCTGGCTGTTGTACCTGTTGAGCAGCAGCGCCAGCGCGCTGTACGACGAAAATCCGCTGGTAGTTTTTTTTGCCCGCCTGGGGTACCAGCTCACCATCCTGGCGGCGTCGTTTTTTCTCCTGATTGGCGTTTCGGTTATCCGCTTCGAAGTCCATACGGTCTGGATGCTCCAGGGCCTGGTCGGGCTGCTGCTGCTGGTCTGGAATGCCTGGGGTTTCTTCCTGCAAGACCTGGCCTACGAACTCTGGGTGGTGCTGAACCTGGTTTGCGCGAGCGCCCTGTTTGTGGTTCTGGCGCGCGAGGTCTTGCGCGGCGACACTGACTACCGCTGGCTGGTGCTTGGCGGCGGCCTGCTGGGGCTTGGCCTGTGTTTCCATGGCCTTCTCACCTTTAGCCACCTGCACCCGGGAACCGCGCCGGCGCAGTATTTTTACCCCGCGCTAATGCTGCTGTTGTGGTTGCTGCTCACCAACCGGCCGGCGCACGCCAGGCCCCCCGTCGATTCAGCCTGGGCCACCGTCACGGGGTTCGACCCCGAAACGGGCTTTGCCGCTACCGCGGTTGCCAACGAACGTCGTCGCATTGCACAGGATCTGCATGATGGCGTGGGCTCGCAGCTGGTGAACATCCTGGCCACGCTTGACACCCGTGCCCCGCAGCAGCAGGCGGTCGCATTGGCCCTGGAGCAGTGCCTCATGGACCTCAAAATCATGGTGGACACCGTAGACAGCACAGACGCCTGCGTGGTTGACGTGCTGGGCTGCCTGCGCTACCGCGTCCAGCATTCGCTGGACAAGCTGGGCATTCAAATGGTGTGGACGGTGGATACAGATGGGCCGCTTCAGTCCTTTCGCGGAGAGCGGGCGCTGCAGGTGCTGCGCATCACCCAGGAATGCCTTTCGAACATCATGCGCCATGCCCAGGCCAGTGTGATCGAAGTGATCTGCTGCTACTTGCCGGAAAACAAATGCCTGCTGCTGGAAGTGCGCGACAACGGCCGCGGAATCGCCAGCCGCGAGGGCGGCCGGCCCAAAGGCAAGGGCATGGAAGGCATGCAGCGGCGTGCCCGTGAGCTGGGCGCCCATTTGCAAATTACCACCAAGGCCCAGGAAGGCACCCGGGTGGTATTGATCGTGCCCATGCCGGCACCCCACACAAGCGCCTGAGCGGCACCCGTTCGCAGGGGCACCCACCGCCCTGCATCGACGCGTTCCACGTCATATGACGAAAGGCACGGTCAAGAAAATCAACGGCAAGACGGGCTGGGTGCTCATGGCCCAGGGGCCCGTCAACAGCATGAGCGGGCCCGCCATGACCATGAGCTTCAAGGTCAGAGACAAGGAACCTGCTCGACAAGCTGGCGATCGGCAAGAAGGCAGATTTCGGATTTTTGAAGGAGGGCGAGGATGACGCAATGACAACAGCCAGGTCGCTGCCCTGACTCTATGCCTTGACCAGATAGTTGCGCATCATCCCGGTGTCCCCGTGCTCCAGCATGTGGCAGTGGTAGGGAAACAGCCCCGGGTAGTCGGCGAAGCCCAGCAGGATGCGCACACGCTCGCCCGGCATCACCAGCACCGTGTCCTTCCACCCTTCGTCGACGAAGCCGGCCTTCACCGTGTCGTGCTGCCGCGAGAACTCGCCGGCAACGGAGCGCCCGATGACGCGGAATTGCAGCCCATGCACGTGCATCGAGTGGGGCATCGACATGCCCATCATCCCGGTCGCGGCATCGTTGCGGAACTCCCAGACCTCGTGGGTGCCCAGCCTGACGGTTTCAAGCGGGCTGGCACCGAGCATGTCAAAGCTTTGGCCGTTGATGCCCCAGACCATCATGCCCATGGTGAGGTTGAACACCTTGGGGCGATTGAAGTTGACGGCAGCGCGCGGTTGCGGCTGCTGCAGCTGGGACAGTCGTTGTGGCGGCATGACGCTGCGTCTGGTGCCACCCTCGAGCCGCAGCTTGAGCACCGGGAATGGCGCGCCATCGGGCAGCGCCGTTCCACCCATCATCCCGCCCATGGCCATGCCGCCCTCGAAGGCGAGGCTTTGCAGCGTCAGTTCGGTGCCCGCAGTCCAGCGGCCGAAATCCACCCACAGGTCGACGCGCTCGGCGGGCGCGAGCATGACGTAGTCGCGTTGCAGCGGTGCCGCCAGCAAGCCGCCATCGCTCCCAATCACCGTCAGCGGCGACCGGTCATGCCACGCCAGCTTGTACATGCGTGTGTTCGAGGCATTGAGCAAGCGCAGGCGATGGGGGCGGCGCTCGACCTCCAGGCTCGCACCTGGCCTGCCGTTGACGAGGATCTGGTCCCCGAGCACGCCCATCATGCGGGCCATCATCTGGCTCATGCCACCCATAGCGCCCATCATGTCGCCCATGTCACCGCCCATCATCCCGTGGCCCATGCCGCCTCGTTCAGGGTTCTGCGATGCCGCGCCGGTCGCACGCTCCGACAAGTAGACGAACTGGTTGTCACCGTCGAATGTCCTATCCTGTATGACCAGCGGGAGATCATGCGGACCGGTGGGCAAATCAAGGGTCGCCTCCTCCTCGTCGCTGACGAGGAACAGGCCGGCCAGGCCGAAGTAGATCTGCTTGCCCGTTCGGCCATGGGGGTGCGGGTGGAACCAGTAGCTACCGGCCCTATCCACGACCGTGAACTCGTAGACATAGCGCTCGCCCGGCGCGATCGCGTAGCGCGGATGGCCATCCATGGGTTCCGGGACATGCAGCCCGTGCCAATGAATGATGGTCGACTCCGGCAGCGCGTTGATCAGGTCGATGCGCACGCGCTGACCCCGGCGCACGCGGATGATGGGCCCCAGGTAGTTGCCGGCCCACGCCTCGAGCGCGCTCGCATCGCCGCGCAGCAGCTTGCCCCGGTAGCGCCACACCTGCGTCTGCTCACCCGGGCGGATGGCAACCTTATCTTGAACCGCATGCAGTTCAATGTGGACATCGACGCCGGCAGCGGCGCTCTCCTCGTTGCCGGCCCTTGCGCTCAACGCCGGCAGGCCGAGCGCGGCGAGCGCCGCCGCAGTAGCGGCGGATCGGATCAGGATGCGGCGCCTTTGATGGTTCATGTGAGAAGTCCTCATTCTGGTTTGGGTGCGGGGAATGAGACCCGTCAGCAGCGCCAGCGACCCATCATCCCGAAATGCATCACTGCCATGCCGATGGCACCCAGGATCGCAATGCCGCCAATGACCGCGAGCACGATCACAACGATCCTGAGTGCATTGCCGTTTAAGTCACTCATGGGTCGTTCCCTCCTTCGCGATCTGCGTCCAGGTTCGCCCCTGGTCCTTGCTGAGAAACACGCTTCGCTGGAAGGTCGCGATGGCGATTTCTGCCGGCCGGGCAGGGTTCTGCGCGATGTAGGCCACGGCATCTTCCGTCAGTGCCGGGATCGGCACCTCCTCGGCTTTGGCTCCGGCCTTCAATGCAATCCTCGCCAGTGCCGCCTTGCCTGCATGGGTGCTGAACCACAGATGCTGCCCGTCCAGGTCGAAGCTTTGGGCGAGTACCCGCCGGCCGCCAGCCAGCCGCTCGAAGCTCTCGGCCGAGTTCCGGGACAAATACAGCCCGTCGTCCGTGCCGGCGGCGACGAGTGCCGCGTTAGTGGGATGCACAGCCAGGCTGTTGAGCTTGGGACCCAGCCCCTTGGCGGCGGCGCGCGTCCACTTCAGGCCGTCGTTTAGCGTGTAGTAGATGCCGGCCTGGCTCATGCGGGAGTTCGGCTGGTGGTTGAGCACGTATACCGCGTTGGTCGCGTAGCTGGTCGCCAGCATATGGAAGTCCGACTCGCCCGTGAGCCCGAGCTGCTGCCAGGTCTTGCCGCCGTCGCGGCTCTTGATCAAACCGAAGGGGTTGGTCAGTCCGGAACCCGGTGCCGGGTGCCCGCTGCTGTACAACGCGTCGCGCGTGGCCGAGTACCCCATGTAGTCATGCGCCGGCCCCGCGGCCTTGGACCAATGCCCGTCCGAGTACACGGCCAGGCCGTGATGGCTGGGAATCAAAAGCTGTTTGCCGTCGGTGCTGTAGGACAGCCCGTGGACATGCATCAGTGTGACTGGCTCGCCGGCGTGAACCGGGGACGCGGCGAGGATGCCAAGTGCCAACGCGAGCATGCAGGCTTGAAGAGTACTTTTTTTATTGAGCATGGCTATTCTTTGTGGTGGGTGGTAAAGCGCATGAGCGGACGGGTGTCTCCTGGTGGGGGATCAGACCTCGGGTCCAACGCCAATATGCAGCGTCGATTCCCCAGAGTAATGGTGCGGGGGCACTTCGAGGTTGCCGGGAGCGGGTACGTTCTTGAAGACCCGGCCGGCGAGATCGAACTTCGATCCATGGCATGGGCAATAGAAGCCACCCGGCCATGATGCGCCTATGTCGGCGGCACCCGGCTCTGGCCTGAAGGTCGGGATGCACCCCAGGTGGGTGCAGATCGCCACCAGTGATGGGCCGTCGGCCGCGCGCGAACGCCTGACGCGGGCGTTGCTCGCTAGGCTTTGTCCGGATCGGCATCTCGGACCCCGGATTTCGCTCTGCTTTCACCGGACTTGGCGTTCTCGTCCTGCTTGTCGCCGTTCATGCCCTTCATCATCAAGAGCATCGCCACAGGGCAGATGAGCGCCACCAAGAAGGGTGCGCTGGCCTGAATGAACGCCTGGGCCGCAGGCAGTGCGAAGTAGGCAACCGCGAGAGCAACGCCCAACCAGACAGCCGTCTTCACCATCATTTTCGAATCGCACTTCATGTTGTTCTGCTTTGAAATTAGGGGCCTCGCAAAGGAATCGCTAGACCGACGGGTCAGGTAAAACCTCTGCTCCGCAACGAAGATGGAGAAACTTTTCCACGGACATCACCGCCGCGATTCCGGCTCCAGGAACATCGGAAAGAGCGGTCTCCAGCAAGGCGTTGAGAAGCGCCTCCACTTTCGATTCCTCCGTGAAGATCTCGATCTTGGTGTGTTCGCTGAGCCAGTCACTGGTAAAAAAATTCTTGTACTCGCCGAAGCCCTTGACCCTGGTCAGCGTGATACCTCCAACACCCATGATCCTGAGTTGCCTTTCCAGGGACTCCACAGCCTCTGACGGGACAATTGCGACGACATACTTGAAGTTCATGATTTCCTCGCTGTCTTCCGTAGTTCAATTGGCAGGCAGAGTCGGCGGGAGGGCATTTCAGTCGAGCGAATCGACACTCGCAGGCCCGAGCCGCGGTGTCCCATCTGCCTTAAGGCAGGGGCCGCCATCATGGTGATTCGATGCATCGGCACGATAAACAGTTCCGCGGCGCGCAAGCCCGCATGGTGCAACCTGGGAAGATCGAGTACGACAAGACCCCCACAGCAGCTGTCTGCGCTATCCTTTCAGTTCCTTTCCATCAACCTTCTCTGCTTGCCCAATTTCCAGGCGCCATGACCTTCAAACTCGTCCGCAAATTCATTCCCGCCACGCTCATCGCGGCCGGCCTGCTCCTTGCCGGTTGCAACGAAGCGCCCAGCACCGCGCCCGCGAAGGCGGCATCCACACCGGTGTCGATGGCCGCCATTGCCGCCGAAGCCACGGGCTTCACGGCGGGCCAGGCCATGAGCACCCGCACCGTTTACGTCTTCTTCGATGCCCAGTGCCCGCATTGCGGCGCGCTGTGGGAGGCGGCCAAGCCGCTGAAGTCGCAGGCCAAATTCATCTGGATTCCCGTGGGCATCCTGAACCCGGCCAGCACCTCCCAGGGCGCCACTTTGTTGGCCGCCCCCGACCCGGTCGCCGCGATGGACGCGCACGAAGCCTCCCTGCTGGCAAAGCAGGGCGGCATCAGCACCGGCAGCAACATCGAGGCGCAGAAGGCGGCCGTCGCCAGGAATACGGCACTGATGACCCGGTTTGGCTTCGCTTCCATCCCGACCATTGTGGGAACGCACGCCCAGACCGGCGCGCTGGTGACGCAGGAGGGCGCTTCCTCGACAGCTGCACTGGCGGGCCTGCTGGGTCTGCAGGCGCCGGCCAACTAGGCATGTTTATTATAAAAAAGTGACTCCAGCCCAATCAGGACGGGAATAGGTAGCTCTCAATTCGATAGCATCTTCGCCCGCCGCCGCAGGCGGTGCTCAAAAAAGAACGCGGCTGCGGATGGTTCCCGGAACGGCCGCGAGTTTGGCCAGCGCCATGTCGGAGTGCGCCGCATCGATGTCTATCACCACATAGCCTATGGCTTCATTGGTCTGCAGGAACTGCGAGGCGATATTGATGTGGTTGTCAGAAAACACCCGGTTGATTTCCGACAGCACGCCCGGCACGTTGCGGTGAATGTGCAGCAGCCGGTGTTTGCCGGGGTGGGCGGGCAACGCCACCTCGGGAAAGTTGACGGAGGAGGTCGAGGTGCCGTTGTCGCTGTACTTCACCAGCTTTTCGGCCACCTCGATGCCGATGTTTTCCTGCGCCTCCATGGTCGAGCCACCGACATGCGGCGTCAGGATCACGTTGTCCAGGCCGCGCAGGGGTGACTCGAACATGTCCTTGTTGCTGCGCGGCTCCACCGGGAACACATCAATCGCCGCGCCCAATAATTTTTTCTGGCGCAGGGCTTCGGCCAGCGGCTCGATCTCGACCACCGTGCCGCGCGAGGCGTTGATCAGCACGCTGCCGGGCTTCATCGCGGCGATCTGGGCCTGGCCCATCATCCATTGCGTGGCCTGGGTTTCGGGCACATGCAGGCTGACCACATCGGATTGCGCCAGCAAATCGTTCAGCTGGGCCACCTGCCGGGCATTGCCCAGCGGCAGCTTGGTGACCACGTCGAAAAACACCACCTGCATGCCCAGCGCCTCGGCCAGCACCGACAGCTGCGTGCCTATGGAGCCATAACCCACGATGCCCAGGGTCTTGCCGCGGATTTCATAGGCATTTTCAGCCGACTTGAGCCAGCCGCCGCGGTGCGCCACGGCGCTTTTCTCGGGCACGCCGCGCAGCAGCAGGATCGCCTCGGCCAGCACCAGCTCGGCCACCGAGCGCGTGTTGGAAAACGGCGCATTGAACACCGCAATGCCGCGCTCGCGGGCGGCTTCCAGGTCGACCTGGTTGGTGCCTATGCAAAAACAGCCGACGGCGGCCAGCTTGGCCGCATGGGCAAACACCTCGGCCGTGAGCTGGGTGCGGGAACGGATGCCGACAAAATGCGCATCCGCGATTTTGGCCTTGAGCTCATCGTCGGGCAGCGCGCCGGACAGGCTTTCAATCTGCGTGTAACCCGCCGCCTTGAGCACGTCAACGGCGGAAGGGTGAATGCCCTCCAGCAGGAGGAACTTGATCTTGTTTTTGTCGATGGAGGTTTTGGTCATGGGAAGTTGCCGGGTCAGGAAGTAGTTCGGATGCCAGTATGAAGGAAAGCGGGCCCTTCATGCTGCCGGCATCCGCTTGCCCCTGCCAGCAGCCGGTTTGCTTCACCGGGCCCGTAAAGATAAAGCCTCGGCCACAGGGTGGTTTGCCCCGGAAAGCCGCTTGTCGTCGGGATGGCCGGTGATAGCATCGGCCCATGGCAACAGCGCTGGGCTTTTCCCTGTTTGAAACCGCCATTGGCCACTGCGGCATCGCCTGGGGTGAACGCGGGCTGGCCGGCCTGCTGTTGCCCGAGCCCAGTGTGGCGCAGACCCGCGCCCGCATGAGGCGGCTGTTCCCACAGGTCGATGAAGTGCCACCACCGCCCGAAGCCCAGGCGGCGATCCAGCGAATCACGGCCCTGCTGGACGGCACGCGGGACGACCTGCTTGATATTGCGCTCGACATGAGCGGGGTGCCACCGTTCCACCAGCGCGTGTACGAAGTGGCGCGGGCCATCCCGCCGGGGCGCACGCTGACCTATGGCGAAGTCGCGGCCCGGATCGGCGAGCCGGGCGCCGCCCGCGCCGTGGGCCAGGCGCTGGGCCACAATCCGTTTGCACCCGTGGTGCCCTGTCACCGGGTGCTGGCGGCCGGCGCCCGCTCGGGTGGATTCTCGGCCGGCGGCGGGGTGGCGACCAAGCTGCGCATGCTGCAGATCGAAGGCGCCCAGTTCGGCGAGGCGCCGGGCCTGTTCGATGACGGCAGGGCGCTTTAGCCTTAACAGGCCTCAGGCGGAACGCAACATGCTCACGGCCACCTTTGTCTGGATCACCGATGTGCTGCCCAACGAGTTCGCCGGCTTCATCGATGCAACGATGACGCAGGGAGCCGAAATGATGAAGCGGACGCTTGAGAAAAAATAACGGCGTGGGCGCCCTGGCAGGAGTTGAATTGGGATTGGATGTTGATAAGAACAGCCGAAAGCCCAATGACGACGGTCGTCATTAACTACTTATTTCTCAGAACCTCGCCGACTTGAGGGCCGCCAAGAGGCGGGCCCCCCAGAACCTGGCTCGTCTTTTAAGTCGGCGCCCCATGTGCCAGGCCCAGGTGTCGCGCACCTGCGCCAGGATGCGATCTTTCCAGATTTTCCAGCGCCCATAAAGGCGTGCGAACCAGGGCATGGTCATCAGCGCCGGATGGGTGAGCTGAAACAGGCGTGCCGCCACGGCCGTTCCGGCCAGCTTGGCAGCCACGATCAGCCCCAGGCCCAGCGTCACATGGCCCTGGCCAAATAAATAAAGCGCCAACAGCTTGATGGGGACGAGCGCCAGCACCGGCACGCCAAATACCAGCAATGCGGCCCGCGGCGGCAGGCCGGCAATCCAGCGCTCCAGCCGGCCCCACAGCGGCAAGCGGCCCAGCGCGGCAAAGTAGGCCGCCAGCGGCTCCCAGCCCCACTCCTCGAACAGCAGGAACAGCGCAACCGGCGCCAGCAGGAGGCCGCGGAGCAGTCTTTTAAGCAGCGTCATCAAGTGCCACGCAGTGGGGCGGCGGGCACCATGCGCATGGCCAGCACCTTGTCATCCGACAAACCGGGAACGACCGCAAAGCCGAGGCCGGTGTAGATGTCCAGCGCGGCCGGGTTGTCCCGGTAAACGCGCAGGGTGAATGCCTGCACGGGCCTGCTGCGGCTGGCCTCGGCCATCAGCAGCCGGCACAGCGCCAGGCCGAGGCCTTGGCCGCGAGCAGTGGGGGCCACGATGATGCGGCCCAGATGCACGGTGCCGGCCTGGCGTACCCAGAACTGCGCAAACCCCAAGGCCTCGCCATGGCCCAGGCTCATCACGATGCTGTGCGCATTCGGTGCGGAACTGGACAGCTGTTCGGCGAGCTGGGCCGGGGTAAAGGGAAAACTGAGTTTGGGCCCGGCCCAGCGCAGACAGCTCGCCGCATCGGGAATCCAGGACGCCAGCGTCACATAGTCAGCGGCTACCGGGGCGCGCAAGCTCAGCTGTGTCATTGTCAAAGTGAAAAAAAGACAGGAAGGGCGCTAGTCGGTACCGCAAAAGCCCTGCGCTTGCATACTGCGGCCTTAAACCGGCGGCGGCTTGAAACCGTCGTGGGTGGCGCCGCGGCGTTCCAGGCTGTCACTCAATTGGCCCATGTAGGCGGCCAGGGTGTTGTCGGACTGTTCGATGCGGGCCAGAAAGGCCTGCTGATGCCGCTCAAAGCGCTCGGCCAGCACGGTGCTGGCGGCCGCCTCGCGCTGCTGCGCGGCCAGGGCCTGCACCTCCATGAAACCGCGCAGTTCGGTAAAGCGGGAGGCCTCCGCCTTGTCGGCCAGTTCGCGTTGGGCATTCAGCTCGCGGGCGTATTTTCGCGTTTCAAGCAGGTTGCTGCTTTGCAGGTACAGCGTGCTGGCCAGAAAAAACACCGTGGCCACCACCAGCAGCACCAGCATCACCAGGCCCAGCGAGGCCTGGATGGTGGTAAAGCCCAGGCTCAGCAGGCTGAGGCGTGTGAATTCGTCCACATTCAGCGCCACGAAGGCGGCGAGCAGCACAATGGCCAGAAGGAAAAGAATGGTGCGAAAACGCATGCCTGGCTCCCCGAAAAAATGTAAGAAATTGCTTTGGACTTGCCGGGCCATTTTCGGGCCAGCGACCTGTTTTCGCTGTGGGACAATCCCGAGCTTTGGCGTCAGGTTGCAGGGGCCATGGCTTCCTGCAGGCCCCAGGCCGCCCTGCCTGGCACTGGCACCTTTATAAAGCTTTCAGTCGACCCACTTTTTTCAAAATGCAAAAAATCATCCGCCAGATCGCCGCAGAAATCAAAGTTCAGGAGCACCAGATCAAGACCGCCGTGGAACTGCTCGATGGCGGCGCCACCGTGCCCTTCATCGCGCGCTACCGCAAGGAAGCCACCGGCGGGCTCGACGACATCCAGCTGCGTGAACTCGAATACCGGCTGGGTTACCTGCGCGAGCTGGAAGAGCGCCGCGAGGCCGTCCTCAAAAGCATTGAAGAGCAGGGCAAGCTCACGCCCGAACTGCGTGCGGCGATTGAATTGGCCGCGACCAAGCAGGACCTGGAAGACCTGTACCTGCCGTACAAGCCCAAGCGCCGCACCAAGGGCCAGATTGCACGTGAAGCCGGCATAGAGCCGCTGGCCGACAAGCTGTTTGCCGACCCGTCCCTGGTGCCGGCCGATGAGGCCGCGCCCTTTGTGAAGGCCGAGAAGAACGAAAGCGGCGACGACTTCACCACGGTGCAGGCCGTGCTCGACGGCGTGCGCGACATCTTGAGCGAGCGCTGGGCCGAGGATGCGTCCCTGGTGCAGTCGCTGCGCAACTGGCTCTGGAGTGAGGGCCTGTTCTCGTCCAAGCTGGTGAGCAGCAAGGACGAGAACAACGCCGATCACGCCAAGTTCCGCGATTACTTCGACTACGACGAGCCGATCGGCCGCGTGCCTTCGCATCGCGCGCTGGCCGTGTTCCGCGGCCGTGGGCTGGAGATACTGGATGCCAAGCTGCTGCTGCCCGAGCAGGCCGAGCCGGGCAAACCCAGCATCGCCGAGGGCAAGATTGCGCTGCACCTGGGCTGGAGCCACAAGGCGCGGCCGGCCGATGATTTGATCCGCAAGGCCGTAGCCTGGACCTGGCGCGTCAAGCTCAGCCTGTCGCTGGAGCGCGACCTGTTCACCCGCCTGCGCGAAGATGCCGAAAAAGTCGCCATCAAGGTGTTTGCCGACAACCTGCGCGACCTGCTGCTGGCCGCGCCCGCGGGCCCGCGCGTGGTGATGGGTCTGGACCCGGGCATACGCACCGGCGTGAAGGTGGCGGTGGTCGATGCCACCGGCAAGCTGGTGGAAACGGCCACGGTTTATCCACACGAGCCGCGCAAGGATTGGGACGGCTCGCTGTACACGCTGGCCAGGCTTTGCGAAAAGCACGGCGTGAACCTCATCGCCATTGGCAACGGCACGGCCAGCCGTGAAACCGACAAGCTGGCGGCGGACCTGATCAAGCTCATGGCCAAGGTGGAACAGGCCATTGAAAAAGTCGTGGTCAGCGAGGCCGGCGCCTCGGTGTATTCGGCCAGCGAGTTCGCTTCGCAGGAGATGCCCGATGTGGACGTGAGCCTGCGCGGCGCTGCCAGCATTGCGCGCCGCCTGCAGGACCCCCTGGCCGAGCTGGTCAAGATAGACCCGAAATCAATTGGTGTGGGCCAGTACCAGCACGACGTCAACCAGAGCGACCTGGCGCGCAGCCTGGACACCGTGGTCGAAGACTGCGTGAACAGCGTGGGCGTGGACCTCAACACCGCCAGCGTGCCGCTGCTGGCGCGCGTGTCGGGCCTCTCCCAGACGGTGGCCAAGTCGGTGGTGCGCTGGCGCGATGCCAACGGCGCCTTTGCCAGCCGTGCCGACTTGCTGAAGGTGACCGGCCTGGGCGCCAAGACCTTTGAGCAGAGCGCCGGATTCCTGCGCCTGCGCTCCGGCAGCAACCCGCTGGACATGACCGGCGTGCACCCCGAAACCTACCCGGTGGTGGAGAAAATCATGGCGCACACCGGCAAGCCCGTGGCCGAGATCATGGGGCGCGCCGAGATGCTCAAGACGCTCAAGCCCGAGCTGTTTGCCAACGAGCAGTTCGGCGTGATCACCGTCAAGGACATCATCGCCGAGCTTGAAAAGCCCGGGCGCGACCCGCGCCCCGACTTCAAGGTGGCACGTTTCAACGACGGTGTGGAAGACATCAAGGATTTGAAGGAAGGCATGACGCTGGAAGGCACGGTCAGCAACGTCGCGGCCTTTGGCGCGTTCGTGGACATTGGTGTGCACCAGGACGGCCTGGTGCATGTGAGCCAGCTCGCCAACAAGTTCGTCACCGACGCCCGCGAAGTCGTGAAGACCGGCGACATCGTCAAGGTGCGCGTGACCGAGGTCGACGTGGCGCGCAAGCGCATTGGCCTGACCATGAAGCTGGACGCCGCGCCGCCGCGCCGCGACGGCCCGCGCGACAACCGCTTTGAGGGCGCGGGCCGCGACCAGCGCGGGGGGCAAAACCGTGGCGGCTACGGCGGCGCACGCCCGGGCACGCCCCAGCCCGCGGCGGCGACGGCCATGGAATCGGCCTTCAGCAAGCTGGCGGCGCTCAAGAAGTAAGAGCAAGGGGCGCAAGGCCGAGCAGAGCGGGCAGCGGCCCGCGTCTCGCAAAAGACTGTTTTGCGGAAGGATTGGTGACAAAATAGGCCGCTAGCCCAGATATTACGGGTGTAAGTAGCTATCAAATAGATAGCCAATGCCGTTATCCCCACAGCCAACCCGAGCAGTCCCTTCATGAAAGCCCTGCGCATTTACGCCGGCCCCCAGGCCCGCCGGCACATCGAGAAAAACGGCCTGCGGCCGCAGGACATTGGCGTGGTGCCCGGGGCGGCGGGCGGCCCCAAGGGCTTGATGCTGGGCGCGCTGGACCGCTTCATCTTTGGCGACTGGCTGGCGCAAACCACGCAGCCGGTGCACCTGGCAGGCGCCTCGATTGGGGCCTGGCGCATGGCCACGGCCTGTCTGAACGATCCGGTGGCGGCGTTTGAACGGCTGGAGCACGACTACATCCACCAGCATTACGAGCTGCAACCGGGCCAGAAGCGACCCAGTGCCGAACTTGTCAGCGAGCAGTTCGGCCAGAGCCTGAAAGACTTTTACGGCGGCCGGGTGCATGAGGTGCTGAATCACCCGCGCTTTCGGCTGCACATCATCACCTCGCGCGGCCGCCACCTGCTGGGCCGGGAGCACAGGATTGCCACCCCGCTGGGCTATCTGGGCGCGTTCCTGAGCAACAGCATGCACCGCAAGGCCATGGGCGCCTGGCTGGAGCGGGTGGTGTTTTCCTCCAGAAATGCGCCGCTTCCGTTCGCCACCCACGACCTGCGCACGCGCCAGGTGGCACTCAGCGAAGCCAACTTCAATCCCGCACTGCAAGCCAGCTGCTCGATTCCCTTCATGCTCAAGGCCGTGCACAACATTCCCGGCGCGCCACCGGGCGCCTACTGGGACGGCGGCATCACCGACTACCACCTGCATTTGAATTACGCTTCCAATTTGATAGCTGGTCACGCCGATGGGACGCCGGCCACAGACGATTTTGATGCTGAAAAATCAGCCGCACCGGGTTTGGTGCTCTACCCCCACTTCCAGAAGGCTGTGGTGCCCGGCTGGCTGGACAAGGGCCTCAAATGGCGGCATGGCGCCACGCATTTCCTGGACAACATGGTGCTGCTGGCCCCCGACCCGGACTGGGTCAAGACCCTGCCCAACGGCAAGTTGCCCGACCGCAGCGACTTCATGCGTTATGGCGCGGATTTGCAGGGCAGGGTGAAGGCCTGGAGCGCCGCGACGGCGGCGAGTACGCAACTGGCCGAGGAATTGCAAGGGTGGTTGGCGCGGCCGGATATGGGAAGCCTGTCCAGCCTTTAAAAAGCAACGCCGATAGAAGGTCGGCAATATCCCGGACCAGGGTCTGTTACTTCAAGCGGATGCGCGCCTGGGCTGCATCCCGTCACCGGGACACCCAATCAATCTCAATCAGGAATCGACAGCACTCCGCTGGCAAAGCCGATGGTGTTGTTGCCGGCCGGGTTGACGGCGATGGGCGGCACGTTGGCTGCGGTGATGGCCGGTGCGGCGCCCGGTGTGCCGCCGCGCGGCATCGTGCGCACCACCTGGGAGGGGGGCAGGGGGGTGCCGCTGCGCAGGTGGGCCAGCATGAGGTCCAGGGCGCGGCCCAGGTAAACATGCAGGGGCACGAGGCGGGTGTCATATCCGGCAAATGCGGCATTGCCGATGAAGGCGTCAAAGTGCTGGGCGTTGGTCACCTCGTAGTAGCGAAGCTTGCTGGCCGCGCCTTCCACCAGCTGGTTGATGCCGTAATAAGGGCGCGAGGTGTGGTTCACCGGTTCCAGCGTATCGGACCGGCCATGCACGATGACGGCCGGTTTGCCGTGCAGGTTGCCGCTGCGGCGCACCTGCCGGATGCTGTTCTGCGTGGTGACACTGGCCGAATCCGCACCGGTGAGCAGACTGCGCATGCAGAGGGCCGCGTCGATGTTGAAGTCTTTTGCGCCTGTTGATACGGACGTCGAGGCACCGTCCAGCAGCGGGCCACCCACCGAGTGGTTGTTGATGATGTTGACGCCCCCGGTGGCCGGAATGCCGTTGCCGCTGGCAAACAGCTGCACGGCTGAGGCCGCAGCCGGCGTCGTGGGCAGGCCTGCGGCATCCGTCGCCCCAAAACTCAGGCCGCACAGGTTGTCGCGCACGCTGGCCTTGGCATAGGCCTGCGCATAGGTCACGGCCACCGCCGGTACGGCAAAGGCGTAGTGGGACGCATGGAAGAGGTCGCTTTCAGGCTCCCAGCCATTGGCGCGCAGCCGTGCCAGCGACTCATCGGCTTGTTCGGGCAGGGTGTTGCCGGCCAGCAGGCCCTTGGCCCGCAGGCTGGTGCAGCGGGCCTGGGCACGCGTGGCGTTGACAAATGACAGCGCCGGCGCTGCCGCAACCGCTGCCGACAGAGCGGCACAAGGCTGGTACAGGTTGGCAATCGTCACCATGTCGAGCAAACCGAGGCCGGTGGAGGCCTGGATGGTGGCGCCGCGCCGTATGGTGAGTGCCGCGTTCGGCGTGACTTGTATCTGCGGCTCGGCAACGGCAACGCCGCCAATCCATCCCTCGGTGTCCTGCTCGGCGGCGGCCAGGGCGGCACCCGCGCCGTTGGAGACGCTCGAAGCGATCACGATGGTGTTGCCGGGCACCAGGCTTTGTTGCCGGCGGCCGTCACCCTTGAGCGGGCCAAATTTCTCGTTCAGCACATAGAACGCAAACTGCACGGCCTGCAAGGTATTGAGCCCCCAGTCCTTTTCGGGGTTTTGCCGCGAATGGGCGTGCTTGAAGGCAAAGCGGTTGGGCGTTGCCGTGTTGAAGGCGGCGAGTTCGGCCACACCCAGCTCGCTGGTGAATTGCGATGCCTTGCCGGCCGCGTCTGCCGGCGCCATGCGGCCGTCCATCAGGCTGACGCGGTTGTTCTGCAGATCATGGGCGCCATTGCCGCTGCCCTTGTCGGTGTAGGCCACGGCGCAGCCATTTTTCAGGCCCCATTCGCCGGCGGTGGCGATGGCGCCGTACACCCCGCGCGAACCGCTGGAGGTGGCGGTGATGATGCAGGGGGCCGCGGGGTTGAACGTGCCGGGAATCTGCACCATCAGCGTCACATTCAGCCTGCCCGTGCCGTCGTCCGCGTAGCTCAAATATTCTTCGCCGGCAATACGGCCCTCACCGGTGCCGGCCACGCCCACGGCATTGACGTTGGGGCCGTACAGCACCCCATAGCCGCCCTGGGGCGTGACGTCTACCAGCGCGCGGTAGTTGTTGTAGATGGCGCGCGTGCGCAGCTCATTGGCAGTGGGATTGTTTGGATCGGCAAAGGCGGGCGGGCTGGCGGCCTGCAGGCCGCTTTTGCCCAGGCCGGCCGTCAGCAGGTCGTTGCTGACGCCGTCGTACACGGTTTTGGTGATGCTGCCTTGGATAAAGCCGGGCTTGGTATTGTCGGCAAGCGGGGAACCGCTGCCGCTGGCGCAAGCCGCCAGCACAGACAGTGACGAGATGGCCAGCGTGTGGGAAAAGAACTTCACGGGTGCTCCTTTTTTATGGGTATCAAACGCGCCCCCGTGAGCCGTCAAGCCCCGGGCTTTTCAAATGCCGGCAGCTTTAAAGCGACGCCTCCAGCATCGCCTCGTACTCGTCCGCACTGGCAATCCGCGGATTCGTCTTGTGGCAGTGATCGGCCAGCGCCCCTTCAATAATCTGGCTGAACTGCTCACGCCGCACGCCCATGGCCGCCAGGCCCGTGGGCAGGCCGAGGCGGGCGTTCATGTCTTTGATGGCTTCGGGGATGTCGCTGCCTGAGGCCAAACCCATGGCGCGCGCCATGCGGTCCAGCCTATGCTCTTTCTGCACCGATTCGGCGCCGGCGTTAAAGCGCACCACGGCCGGCAAAAACATGGCGTTCAGCGTGCCGTGGTGCAGGCGCGGGTCCACGCCGCCCAGGCTGTGGCTCAGCGAATGCACGCAGCCCAGGCCTTTCTGGAAGGCCATGGAGCCCTGCATCGAGGCGCTCATCATGTTCAGGCGCGCTTCGCGGTCGCCGCCGTTGCGCGTGGCGCGCTCGATGTGGCCCCAGCCGCGCTCCAGGCCGTCCAGCGCAATGCCATCGGCCGGCGGATTGAAGGCGGCCGACATGAAGGTTTCCATGCAGTGCGCAATCGCGTCCATGCCGGTGGCGGCCGTCAGGCTGGCGGGCAGGCCCAGCGTGAGTTCGGGGTCGCAAATCGCCGCTTTCGGCACGATGTGCCAGGAATGAAAGCCCAGCTTGCGGTGATCGTCCACGATGATGATGGCGCCGCGCGCCACCTCGCTGCCGGTGCCGCTGGTAGTGGGCACGGCGATCAGCGGCGCGACGCGCCCGGTGATCTTCGCCGAACCGCCTTCGATGGTGGCGTAGGCGGTGAGCGGTCCTTCGTGCGTGGCGGCAATCGCCACGCCCTTGGCACAGTCAATCGCCGAGCCGCCGCCCACCGCGATCAGGCCGTCGCAGCCGCCGGCCCGGTACAGGGCGGCGGCTGCGCGCACCGCGGCTTCGGTCGGGTTGGAGGGCGTCTGGTCAAACACGGCTGCTGTCATGCCGGGCAGGGCGTCCAGCGCCTTTTGCAAAATGCCGGCCGCCTTGACGCCGGGGTCGGTCACGATCAGGGGCCGGCTGATGCCGACACGCTCGCATTCCTGCCTGAGCAGCTGGATGGCGCCGAATTCAAACTGGATCTGGGTGACGTAGTAGATGAAGGCCATGGCTGGGGTCTTTCTGCGTTGTACGATGCAGGGCGGTTGACGCTCACCGACTTTACCCGTTGGAGGCCCCCATGAACTGCAAGCAAACCCTGATGGCGGCCAGCTTGCTGCCGCCCAAGCCGGGTTTACACGCGAGCACCATCGGCCTGGGCCAGTCCGCAGCGCCGCCGCAAACCGTGTCAGTTTCCGTGTCTTTCAAATAAATGCATTTCAAATCACCGCAAACCCTGCTGACCCCCGCCATGCGCGACGTGCTCAGCCGCATGGCGCGAGCCGATCGCCCGCCGTTTCACACGCTCACGCCCAGCCAGGCCCGCGCCGCCTACGAGGCCGGATCGGGCGTGCTTGAAATTCCCAAACCCGCGCTGGCGCGGGTGGAGGACTTCAGCATCCCGGCGCGTGACGGTCATGCCTTGCCCGCCCGCTTGTACGCGCCATCGACCCAAGGCCTGCCGGTGCTGCTGTACTTTCACGGTGGTGGCTTCACGATTGGCAGCATCGCCACGCACGACGTGCTGTGCCGCCAGCTCTGCCATCTGGCTGACTGCGCCGTGGTCTCGGTGGACTACCGCCTGGCGCCCGAGCACAAGTTCCCCACGGCCGCCAACGACGCCTGGGATGCCTTGCAATGGCTGGGCACCCATGCGGCCAGCCAAGGCCTGGACGCGGCACGCCTGGCCGTGGGCGGGGACAGCGCGGGCGGCACGCTGGCCACCCTGTGCGCCGTGCTGGCTCGCGACGCCGGCCTGCCGTTGGCGCTGCAGCTCCTGTTTTATCCAGGCTGCGCGGCACACCAGGACACGCCCTCGCACCGCGAATTTGCGCAGGGCTTTGTGCTTGGAGAAGCCGACATCAGCTGGTTTTTCGGCCACTATGTGCGCGGCCCGGCCGACCGTGAGGACTGGCGCTTTGCGCCGCTTAATGCCCCCGACGTGGACGGCGTGGCGCCGGCCTGGTTTGGCCTGGCGGAGTGCGACCCGCTGGTGGATGAAGGCGTGATGTATGCCGACAAGCTGCGCGCCGCCGGCGTGCCGGTGGACCTGGAAATCTACCGCGGCGTGACGCACGAATTCATCAAGATGGGCCGTATCATTCCCGAGGCGCGGCATGCCCATGCGGACGCGGCGCGGGCGCTGCGGCAGGCTTTCGGCAAACATGCCAACTGACTTCGCCACCATGAAACAACAGGACTTTCGCTTTTTTCACCGCCTGCGTGTCCGCTGGGCCGAAGTGGACATGCAGAAGATCGTCTTCAACGCCCACTACCTGATGTATTTCGACACGGCCAGCACGGACTACTGGCGTGCGCTGGGCCTGCCGTTTGAAGAGGCCATGCATCAGCTGGGCGGCGACCTTTACCTCAAGAAGGCCAGCGTCGAATACCACGGCTCGGCACGTTTTGATGACCGGCTCGAGGTGGCGCTGAAATGCGAGCGCGTCGGCAATTCGTCCCTTGTTTTTACGGGCGCCATTTTCCGGGCCGATGCGTTGCTCGTCACCGGTGAGCTGGTTTATGTGTTTGCCGACCCGGCCACGCAAACTTCCAAAGCCGTGCCGGATGCCTTGCGCAGCCTGCTGAGCCGCTTTGAGGCGGGCCAGGCCGTGCTGAGCCTCAAAACCGGGGATTGGGCCGCGCTGGGCAAAGACGCCGCCAAAGTGCGGACCGCCGTGTTTGTAGAAGAGCAGGGCATCCTGCTGGAGATGGAGTGGGACGAGGCAGACGGCACGGCCATCCATGCCGTCGCCTACAACGGCCTGGGGCAGGGCATTGCCACCGGGCGGCTGATCCGGCACGCCAGCGGGGTCGGAAAAATAGGCCGCATGGCAGTCCACCGCGCGCTGCGGGGTTCACATACAGGGCAGAGCATCCTGGAGGCGCTGCTCGATGCCGCCAGACAGCGCGGCGATGCCGAGGTCATGCTTTACGCCCAGTGCAGTGCCGAAGGCTTTTACCAGCGCCTGGGGTTTGCGCCGCGCGGCGAGCCCTTTGACGAAGTGGGCATCCCGCATATTGAAATGTTTCGACGGCTTTGAGCCTGGCCCGGCAGCACCGGGCTAAAGTGCTGGCGCTTTCTCTGCTACTTCCTGCCAAAAAAAACGCTGGCAATTGACCTGTGGCCTCCCCAGGTCGGGGTCGGGCGTTGCGCTGGCCTCTTGCTGCGTTTGCGCCTGCCCGTGGGTTCTTTCCTCCACCCGCACCTCCCAGCAGCGCGGGTGGCCAGCGCCCTGAGGACTGGCCAGCAGCACGGTGCTGCTGCGCGTGCCGTAGGCGTACTCCGGAACATCCACAAAGGCACTGGACAAGGCCTCTTCCAGGGCCAGAGGCACGCCAGTCGCTGGCAGCTGCCGGCGAGCGGCGCGTTCGCGGCTGGCCAGTGCGGCCCACAGCGGCGCCTGCAATGCGTCTGGCTCGGGCCCGGGCCCGTTGGGGCTTGAAGCCAGCGCATGGGCCAGCACGTCTTTCAGCGCCGCCGTTTTGGGCCAGGGCGTATTCAGCGCGGCGTTGGACAAGCCGTAAACACCGGCCGCCAATGGCTGGCTGTGCAAGGTCGGCGCCGCCGCTGGTTGGCCGGCGAATCTGTTCGTGACCCAGCTCCAGGCATGGCGCTGAAAGTCGCCGAGCACCAGGTTGAAGCCGCCGTAGGCCGCGCCGTCCGCTTCCAGCGCCGCAACAAAGCTGGCGGCGTCACCGTCCGCTTCCAGCCAGCGTGTGACCAGTTGGCCCCGGGAACGCGGCGCGGCTTGTGGATTCGCCTCACGCACATTGGTGAGAAACGCCACCCGCCCGCCCGGCGTCATGCCCAGCCAGGTGCCGCCGGCGCGCAGGTCGCGGCCGGAAATGATGTGCTGACCCGATGCGCTTTGCCAGCGGCCCAGCGGCAGGGTCGGACGGTTCAAAAACTCATCCCGGTTGGCCGCAATCACCAGCGGCCAGCGCGCCGAGGCGCTGATGGCAAACGCAATCAGGCACACGATGAAGCCTCCGAATACTTGGCTTAAGGCTCAGATGTCTTCGATCAGGGCGTAGGGCAGGGGCCGCAGCGCCAGGGCCGCGCCCGTGGCACTGCCCAGCGTCAGCCGCCCCGCTTCGGCATGGGCGGCCGCGTCGGCCGCGGCAGAGGTTTGCATGGACACTATGGCATCAAAGCCGCCAGAGGGGTTGGCCGCCGCAGCCGCCACCAGTCCGCAAGGCTGCTCGGCGTCCAGCGCGTGAAACACCTCCTGCCCGACGGCGGGCGCAGCTTCGCTGTGCACCAGATAGGCGCGGCGCTTGAGCGTGCCGCGGAACTGGCTGCGGGCCACGATTTCCTGGCCGGGGTAGCAACCTTTTTTGAAGTTGACGCCGCCTACCGACTCGTAATTGAGCATTTGCGGCACGAAGGCCTCATAAATCGGCTGGGTGATCAGGGCGATGCCGGACTGCACGCTGAGCCAGTGCCACAAGGCCAGGTCGATCCGCGGACCAGACGGCGCCGGCGAGCCGGCAGGCGCACACCACAAGGCGCGCGGTTGGCCGGCGCCCGGGTATAAAACCACCCGAGTTGCATCGCCAATATCGGCCTTGGCCCAGGCAGGATGGGCGCTGCCAGCTATTGATTCAATAGCATCCAGCGCACTTCCAACCACGCCGTACAGCGCAAAATCAGCCGTGGCATCGCTCAGTTTGGCTTTGGTGCGCAGCACGAACATGGACAGGCGCTTGAGCGTGGCGGCCAGAATGTCTCGGCTGCACACCAGCAGGATTTCTTCGTGGCTGCGTTTGAACAGCACAAAGCTGGCCTGCATGCGGCCCTTGGCGTTGCAAAAAGCCGCCAGGCGTGCTTCCGACAGGCCCAGCAGGGCCACGTCCTGCGTCAGCTGGCCCTGCAAAAACTTCACGGCCTCCTCGCCGGCCACGCGAATCACCCCCAGATGGGTCAACTCGGCGATGCCGGAAATGTAGGGGGCAGTGCTGGGCGTGGTCATGGGCTGGTCCGCTGTCGTTGTAGAGATGGGCTGAATTATCATAGCCCTCTGGTTCCGGGTTTCGCCATTGAAAAGGTAGTTGGGTTGTGCGTCGTGTCTTTACAAGTTTGTTGACTCTCGTTTTTACCGGCGCCCTCCTGCTATTGGGTGCGGCTTTGTGGTGGCTGCACCAACCCATGCCCCTGCGCCTGCAGCCGGGCAGCCAGGTGGTGGACCTTGAAATCGAGCCCGGCACACCCGCCAGCGGCGTTGCCGCGGTGGTGGTGGCCAGCGGCGCCGATGTGCCCACACCGCTGCTGCAAGCCTGGTTCCGTTTTTCGGGGCAGGCCCGGCTGATCAAGGCCGGCAGCTATGAACTGGTGCCGGGCACCACGCCGCGCAAGCTGCTGAGCATGCTGGTGCGCGGCGAGGAGACCCTTAAAAATGTCACGCTGGTGGAGGGCTGGACATTTACGCAAGTCCGCACAGCGCTACAAAAAGCAGAGCAGCTCACCCCCGAAACAGCTGGGCTGGGACCCGAAATCATCATGGAAAAGCTGGGCAGGCCGGGCCAGCACCCCGAGGGCCGGTTTTTCCCCGACACCTATACCTATGCCAAGGGCTCCAGCGACTTGGCGGTCCTCAAGCGCGCCGCGCGCGCCATGGACAAGCGGCTGGACGCGGCCTGGGCGCAGCGCAATCCGGATACGCCGCTGAAAACGCCGGAACAGGCGCTGATCCTGGCCAGCATCGTGGAAAAAGAAACCGGCAAGGCTTCCGACCGCGCCCAAATTGGCGGCGTGTTCAGCAACCGGCTGCGCATAGGCATGCCCTTGCAGACCGACCCCACCGTGATTTACGGCCTGGGCGAAAAATTTGATGGCAACCTGCACAAACGCGACCTGCTGGCCGACACGCCTTACAACACCTACACCCGCCTCGGTCTGCCGCCCACGCCGATCGCCATGCCGGGCAAAGCCGCCTTGCTGGCAGCCGTGCAGCCGGCGCCTACCAAGGCGCTTTATTTTGTGGCGCGCAATGACGGCAGCGGCAGCAGCCATTTCAGCGCCAGCCTCGACGAGCACAACCGCGCCGTCAACAAATACATACGGGGGCAATAAACAGTATGACCATGCACGGCCTTTTCATCAGCTTCGAAGGCATAGACGGCGCGGGCAAGTCCACGCACATTGCCGGTCTGGCCAACGCCTTCAGGGCCGAGGGCAGGGCGGTCACGCTGACGCGCGAACCCGGCGGCACACCGCTGGCCGAAAAGCTGCGCGCCATGGTGCTGGGCGACCCCATGGACCCGCTGACCGAAGCCCTGCTGATTTTTGCGGCACGGCGCGACCACCTCGTGAACGTGATTGCACCGGCCCTGCTGCGCGGCGATGTGGTGCTCTGCGACCGCTTTACCGATGCCAGCTTTGCCTACCAGGGCGCGGGGCGCGGTTTTGACCTGAATGTGCTGTCGACCCTGGAGCAATGGGTGCAGTCCGACGAGGGCTTGCTCGGCGACCCGGCCGGCAACAAACCCATGAGACCCGAGGTCGAAACCGTGATCGAGCCGCACCTCACGGTCTGGTTTGACCTGCCTCCCGAAGAAGCCGCGCTGCGGCTGGCGGATGCGCGCGTGCCAGACAAATTTGAGGCCCAGCCGGTGGAATTTTTCCGCCGCGTGGCGCAAGGCTATGCCGATCGCCAGCAGGGCCATCCGGAACGCTTTGCCCGCATTGCCGCCTCGCAAACCCGCGAAAACGTCTGGCAGGCCGTGCGGCAGGTGATCGTCGAAAAGGGCTGGCTGGAAGGGCCGGCTTGCCATGAGTGACATGGCCCATGCAAACGGCCCGAACGTGGCCCCGGGCCACGGGCCGGGCACAAACCCGCCTCTGGCGCCGTGGCTGCAAACCCAGCTGGAGAGCTTGCTGGTCCAGCGCGGCCATGCCTGGCTGCTCAGCGGACCATCGGGTCTGGGCCAGTTTGAACTGGCGCTGGCGCTGGCCCGTGCCTGGCTGTGCGAACAGCCCAGGCGCCAAGGCGCTTGCGGCCACTGCGGCAGTTGCCACGCCGTGGACGTGCACACCCACGCCGACCTCTGCATGCTGATGCCCGAGAGTCTGTCGCTGATGCTCGGCTGGCCGCTGGACGAAAAAACCCAGGACGAACTGGACAGCAAAAAACGCAAGCCCAGCAAGGAAATCAAGGTGGATGCGGCGCGCGAAGCCGTGTCATTCACCCAGTTCACGCGCTCGCGCGGCACGACCAAGGTGGTGCTGGTGTTTCCGGCCGAGCGCATGAACAACGTCACCGCCAACACCTTGCTCAAAACGCTGGAAGAACCGCCCGGCGCCGTCAAGTTCATTCTGGCCACCGAAGCCGCGCACCAGCTGCTGCCCACCATACGCAGCCGTTGCCTGGGCCATACCATGCTGTGGCCCGATTTTGAGCAGGCGCGCGCCTGGCTCCAGCAGGAGATGGCAAAAAGCGAGTCGGAAGGCAGCGCCAAAAAGGCGGCCCGTGCGCCCGAGCCCGCTGATCTGCAGACCTTGCTGGTGGCGGCCGGCGGGCGCCCCGCTGACGCGCTGAGCTGGGCCCAAAACAGCCCCCCGGGGGACGCCGCCCAGCACTGGCAGGCCCTGCCCAAAGCCATGGCCCGCGGTGATGTCAGCGCCCTGGCTGACTGGGCGCCCGCCCAGGCGGTGGATGCCCTGCAAAAGCTTTGCCACGACGTGCTGGCGGTCAGAATGGGCGCGTCACCACGGTTCTTTAGCGCTAAAGACCTTCCTTCGGCCGCAGCGGCGGCCCCGGGCAGGGCCAGCGGCAGCCTTTATGCGCTGGCCAGTTGGGCTAAGGAGCTGAGCGCCATCGCCCGCACCGTGGAGCATCCGTACAACCCGGGCCTGATGCTGGAATCCCTGGTCAGCCGCGCCCGGCTGGCGCTCAATGCCAGATAAGGCGCTGGGCGAGCGCAGCAAATGCATCCCCGCCAGCTGGCCAAACCGATAAACTAGCGCCATGAATCCAACGCCGCCCGTCAGTTCCCACGCCGCAAGCTCCGCCCGGCCCAGTGTTGTTCAGCTGGCCATCAAGGAAAAGGCGGCGCTTTACGCGGCCTACATTCCCTTGTTTACCGAAGGCGGCGTCTTCATTCCCACGACGCGCGGGTACCAGCTGGGTGATGATATTTACGTGTTGCTGACCCTTCCCGAGGACATCCAGCGCTATCCGCTGGCCGGCAAAGTCGCCTGGGTCACGCCCCCCCGGGCGGCGGGCAACCGCACCCAGGGCGTCGGTGTGCGGTTTCCATCCGACGAGAAATCTCACCTGCTCAAGATCAAGATTGAAGAAATTCTGGGCGCCCATCTGGCCTCCGACCGGCCCACGCAGACCATTTAACGGCCCGCATCAAACGCCGTCAGGCGCAGGGCCAGCCAGCGAGCGCTCTGTTATTTATAGCTGCTTGCGCCCGTCCGGCATGGGCTGCAGGCCATTTTTACCAATAAACCAAGTTCCGGCATGTTCACCGATTCCCATTGCCATCTGAGCTTTCCCGAGCTCCAGGCGCAACTTCCACAGATTCGCCAGGCCATGCAAGACGCGCAGGTAGACCGTGCGCTATGCATTTGCACCACCCTGGAAGAATTTGAAACAGTCCACCAGCTTGCCACCGGCTACGACAATTTCTGGTGCACCGTGGGCGTGCATCCAGACAACGAGGATGTGCAGGAGCCCAGCCTCGACGATTTGCTGCTGCGCGCCAGCCGGCCCAAGGTGGTTGGCATCGGCGAAACCGGGCTCGACTATTACCGCCTTGGCGAACGCAGCGTGGCCGACATGGAATGGCAGCGCGAGCGTTTCCGGGTGCACATCCGTGCCGCCCGGCAGACCAGCAAACCACTGGTCATTCATACCCGCAATGCCTCGGACGACACTCTGGCGATCCTGAAGGAAGAAAGCGAGGCGGGAGCAGGGCAGGCTGGCGCCCCAGCAAAGGCGCGCGGTGTTTTTCACTGTTTCACAGAGACCCAGGCGGTGGCCCGTGCCGCGCTCGACCTTGAATTCTATATCTCCTTTTCGGGCATCCTGACCTTTAAAAATGCTGCCGACATACGCGAGGTGGCCCGTTTTGTACCGCTGGACCGCCTGCTGATCGAAACCGACAGCCCTTATCTGGCACCCGTTCCCTACCGGGGAAAAACCAACAATCCTTCTTATGTGCCCTTTGTGGCGCAGCAGATTGCCGAACTCAAGCAACTCTCCGTGGAAACCATCGCGGAAGCCACCAGCCGTAATTTCGAGCAGCTGTTTACGGGAGTGAGTGCATGACCAGCCACCTCATCAATTACATCAAGAAAACTTTATATCTAATTGTTTTTATTGGATTTAGTGCCGCTCACGCCGGCTCTTACGATGATTTCTTCATTGCCGTCAAGCAGGACGATGCGGGCAAGATCAAGGAACTTCTGGCGCGGGGATTTGATGCCAATACGGTTGACCCCGGGGGACAAAGCGGCCTCTACATGGCCTTGCGAGAACCCTCGCTAAAGGTCGCCCAAGTATTGATCGACTGGCCGAAAACCGATGTGAACCAGCTCAACCCCAAGGATGAAAGTCCGCTCATGCTGGCAGCCCTCAAAGGCCATCAGGCCCTGGTAGAAAAATTGATAGAAAAGGGCGCCGACGTCAACAAGACCGGCTGGACCCCTTTGCATTACGCCGCCAGCGCCGGCCAGACAGACATCATCGCCTTGCTGCTCGACAACAGTGCCTATATCGACGCCGAGTCGCCCAACGGCACCACACCTCTGATGATGGCGGCCATGTATGGCACGCCGGAGGCCGTCAAACGCCTGCTGCAGGAAGGCGCTGATCCGCAGCTCAAAAACCAGCAAGGCATGACGGCACTGCAGTTTGCCCAGCGCGCCAACCGCCCGGATTCGGCAGAAGCCATTGCCGCAGCGATCCGCGGCAAGCGGCCAGCGGGCCAATGGTGAAGGATTGGCCAGTGCGCAGTAGCTTGGAAGCTTGTGCCTGGGGACGTGTATGGACGCTGCTTTATGGTGTGGGTAATCCCTAGCCACCACATTCCACGATGTATATTATGTTAAATCCAGAAGGCTATCGAATTGATAGCAGCCTTCACCCGTGCGCACGGAAGCCAGTCGCTGCAAAGCTCTCGCTCCTGACGACAATAGTCGAGAACGGCAAGCAGCTTGAGATCGTCCGCGACAACATGCCGTTCGGCGAAAGCGCCCCTCCTTCTGCAGTCGACCCGGCGAAGCCGCGATCGGATGGATCACTGGCTATTGGTTCTCTGAAACACGAGGGATAGCATGAGCAATCTCCATCGCGAATTGGCACCCATTTCGAGCCTGGACCTGTAGGACTGAAATGACGAGAGTCACCATACTTGAAAGCCTTGTCGATGCTGCAGCTCTTTGACCCCAATCAGATTGTCGGCGCATTGCTGCTTGCCGGCATCCTCGTCCTTGTCGGGATCTTTCTGTCGTGGCTCGTTCGCCGACTGATCAGAGAAGCGCTGCGGCACGATCAATCGGAACGCATCGATCAGATCACGCTTTCCTTTCTGAGCCACCTCACGATTCTGGTGATCTGGATTCTGCTGATTATCTTTTATGCCCATCTCATACCCGCGTTAAATCGGCTCGGAACGGCGTTATTGGCGGGTGTCAGCCTTATGTCTGTGATCGTAGGTTTTGCGGCGCAGAAGACGCTCGGAAATCTCGTCGCCGGGATAAGCCTTGTGCTGTACAAGCCATTCCGTCGTGGTGATCGTGTTCAGATTCAAGCGCCTACTGGAGACGGCCATGAGGTCGGTGAGGTTGAAGACATCTCGCTTGGCTATACCTTTCTCAGGACGGATGATGGGCGAGAAATCATCATCGCCAATGGTTCGATGGCCCAGCAGACGATGATCAAACTCTCCGGGCCAAGCGCTGGGCAGCGCGCAAAATCGGAGACTTCTTCTGGTCAAGGCTGTTGACCGGGTGTTTCTGGTCGATGACCAGGAGGTCGCAAGCTCTCTTACGCGCGCGAGCGGGGAAGTCGATCCGACTGAAGCTGCATTCAGACTCACCGCATCGCCGTGCTGTCGAAAGCGCACCAGCTGCGTGAACTAAAGAATCCGTACCACAACCCCAAGGCGGACGAACTGTTGTCGCGCACCCGCAAGGCCTACGCCAAGCGCGACGCCCTGCCCCGAAAAAAGACGCGCTGACCAAAGACCCGCTGCCGGCGATCCTGGCCGCGACGATTCGCTGCGCGGCAAGCGCGACCTGCTCCTTTTTTCTTGAAGCGGAGTCCGGAAGGGTATGTTTACACGCTGGCCT
>NZ_BCYO01000006.1 GCF_001598235.1 Polaromonas jejuensis NBRC 106434
ACACGCCAAAAATAAAGCCATCGAATTGGCGCTTCGATTCGTTCACGTCCCTTTCGCAATGAATCGGGTTTGACGCCGGGATTCGATATTTTTTCGCTTTGCTCGCACAAATGATCTCCTTTGGAGCCACCAGGCTTCAACTGATGGCAGGCTAGTGTGGTGTTGCATGCTTGACGGTGCAAATAAAACCGATGGATTTTTGTTCAGGGCAAGGCGCAAACCACAGCAATAGTTCCACTATTGCGAGGATTTGCAACGCTGCCATGGGCAAAAAGACGCGGTTTTATGTGCCGGATAGCGTGCAACACCACACTACGTCCGGTCCTTCCAGCGGCTCATCTCCCAGGATGGCAAACCCCGCAGATCACCGACCTTCGCGCTCTGGAATTCTGCGATGGCGGGTTTTGCCCCGAGCCGGTCGTAGGCCTGCCTGGCAAGCGGGGCGGTGCGCACAAACACGCTTTTCACCTGCGCCCAGCTCAGCGGTTGCGCAATGATTTTGGCGCCGGCGATCATTTTTGACGTGGCGAACAGGGCCAGCGCGTCGCCTTCGGTTGACCAGGCCCAGCCGCGGCGAAACACCACCTCGTCGCGGACCACCTTGGCGCCGTCCGTGGGAGACAGCCCCCAGAACGGCTTGACCAGTTGCGACACGGCGGCAGGGTCGGCCTCACTGAGCACGCTCACGGCCTCCTGCTGCGCGAGCAGGAAGGCGAGCACGAGGTTCGGGTGCTTTTCCACCAGGTTGTTATGCACGACCCGGAAGGAGCGATGCAGGTAGTAGCCATCCGGATAAAAGGGCGAGTGCTTTACCGATGGCAGCAAAATGCCGGCGCCCTTGCCGGCCGGCCCGTCGTAATGGGCTTCCGTGTAACCGTAGGAGTTCACGATGGCGACCGTGCCCGTGGCCTGGGCGCTCAGGAAAGCCGGGTAAACGGCCAGGGTGGCGTCCAGGCCGCTGGGTACCTGCGCGGCCTCGCCCAGGGTCGGCAGGTGAACCATCCGGATGCCGTGGGCGGCGGGATCCGGGTTGCCCAGCTCATAGCGCAATATCTGCGTCAGCACGTTGTAGGGATCGGCACCGAGCAGGGTGCCGACCACCTTGCCCTTGAGGTCCTGCACCTTGCGGATGGGCGAGTCCTTGCGGGTGCACAGCAGGAAGCGCAGCCGACCCTCCGCCACCGAAACCAGGCTGAACGGATGCTGCGCAACGATGGCACGCAGCGTCGGGGTATTGCCCCACATGGCCATGTCGAGCTGGCCATTGGCCAGGGCATCCACCTGCGGGGCGGCCGTGGGGTAAGTCCGGTAGTCGACCGTGAGGTCATAGCCAAACTCCGCGGCATATTTTTCGAACAGCTTTTTACCGATCATGTACTGGGTCGTTGGCGAGTTGCCCGCCGCCCAGGGGATCCAGCCGAACGACAGGGTAAACGGCCTGCCCGACTGGGCGCCGGAGATGCCTGCGCCACCGAGCGCACCACCCGCCAGGGCGGCGGTTCTGCGCAGCCAGTGCCTGCGCGTCAACATCGATCTGCCAGTCATGGGGCCTTCCTTTCGGCGTGAAGGATTGAACGAAAGGCGTGAGGCCTAAAGGGCTGCCACGCTCACCTTGTCCGGCTTCGCATCGTGTTCGCGCACCAGCCTCTCCACCAGTTCATACACTTCATGCGGTTCGCCATTCGAGCCGAGCGGCACCGTGGCGGCCAGGCGAAAACGGAAATACTTCGCCGCCGCAGTAGCCACCGCACGGCTGGCGGCGATGTTCACGCCCAGGGCGCGCGCCTGCTGCGCGAGTGCCCGGGCCCGGTCCAGCGGCGCACCCACCGCGGTGAAGGTCAGGTGGTCCCAGGTGCCGAAGTTGCCGACAGTGGCATTGCCAATGTCGAGACCGAAGCACGGTGGTGCAACCGGCGCATCGCGCCCTTGCGCCAGGGCCTGCATCGAGTGCAGCGCCCGCAACGCCACCTCGCAGGCGTACCGGGCAGGGTTCGAGAGGTTCAGCGGCGTGTTCCACAGCGCGACGGCGGTGCAACTCTCGTAACGGTCCATCATGCCTTTTCCCTGCGCCACCTCCACCGCCAGTATCTGCAGGTAATGGTCGGCATGGGGTGACCAGGTCGCCGCCTTGCGCTCGTCCAGCGCCGCACACAGCACGGCCAACTCACGCTGCTCCACGCCGGCCTGGGGCGTCAGGCGGTTGGCGATGAAGTGCTGCACCAGCGGCTGTGGCACATAGCGTGCGAAGCCCTGCAGGGCGACCCGTGCCAACGCCAGCGATTCCTGCAAGCGGCGGACTTCGGCAATGCCGCTGTCCTGCGGAATGTCGCTGTCGAATTCGAACTGGCGGATGTGCTTGGCCGCCCGCACCAGGTTCTTCAGGGGTGTCGCCAGCCGGTTGGCCATCCAGAACAGCATGGGCATGAGCAGCAGCAGCCCGGCCAATCCCACCCCCAGCAGCATCCAGCGCATGCGCCGCACTTGCGCCAGCAGCAGGTTCTGGTCAGACACCAGGGCCACATACGCCCTGCGGCTGAACACGCCCTCCATGGGCATCACCACAGCCGCAAACCGCTGGCCCGCCGCGCCCTCGACCGAATGAATTGACGTGTCTTTCGGTGAAACTTCCGCCACCAGCGGCTGCAGCGCGGCATACAGCGGATCACCCAGGGCGGTGAGGCTCGCCGGCGTGCCGGAGGCCAGCAGGCGGCGCAGGCGATCCGCCCTGGACCACCCCCAGACACGGCCCTGTTCGTCGAACAGAATCAGCTCGGCATGGCTTTCCTCGCCCCGCGCGCGCAGGAAATCGGACAGGCCGGCCACGGTGAACATCGCCGCCGCGACGCCGCCCTTCGGGCCAATGAGCGGACGCGACAGCGCCATGCCGAACTCGGCCGGCAGCTGCAGCACAAAGGGGTCGGTGGCCTGGAAAGTCCCCAGGTTGAGTTCACTCGCACCCTGGTACCACGGGCTGGCGCGGGGGTCGTAGCGGCTGGCCCAGGGGCGCTGCTCGCTGGCGATGGCGGTCATCTGCTGGTCGTAAAAAACCCATTCCTCGACCCGCTTCTCCCGCTCGTCCACCCGGATGATCTGTTGCGCAAAGCGCGCCTCAGGCAAGGAACCGGCCCAGGCCCGGTCGCGCTCGGTGCGCAGCACCATGCTTTGCTGGTAGCTGCCGTCCGGATAACCGAACACCAGCGACCCGATCTGCGGATAGCGATTTTGCATAGACATCTGCATGCGCAGCAATGAGATGTCGTTCTCGCCTTCGAGGCCGGCGCGCGGGTCGCTGGTCGTCGCCTCGAGCCAGGCGCGCGCCGGCTCCTGAAAGCGCAGCAACTGCTCCTGGGTACGACGGCCCAGCTGTTCCAGCTCGCGCTGCGCACCGTCAAACACGATGCGGCTGGCCGCCAGCTCAGCCAGCGACATGAGCGCGACGACCAGGACCGTGACCAGGGCGGCGTAAGTCCAGAACAGATGAGCGCGAATCGATCTTGCGCGAGCAGTCAGCGTCTTCAGCGTGATCTCCCTGCAGTGGTTCTTTGGCCTGCAATCGGGCCGAAGATACTCTTCGCAACAGTTTTTGACAAGCTGACTGGCGCCGCCGCACCAGCGCCCGCTATTTTCAGTAACCCTGCGCCTTCTGGAACACGTCTACCGTTTCTCTAAATTGGGGAATATTGCTCAAAAAAAATGACGCCGCTTCTTCGCCCCCATAGCCAAATCTCTTTGGCCGGAGCTTCACATCCCCCGTTCACACTGTATATTCTCGGCGGTCAGGTTGCCCACGGTTCTGCCTGCGATGGTGCCGCTGTTGGGTCAGGTCGCCGCTCAGGTTGAGGTTGATCTCGCGCCCGGCCAGCAAAGTGCCTGCGCCGTCGATGTCGCCGGGCTGCATGCGCACATACCAGTTGATCAAGGCAGGCGTGATGCTGCAGGATCCAGGCTTGGCGCCGTGCACCAAGGTGAGCTGGATCAGGAGCCCGACAATGCGGGCGAGGATCGCGCCCGGCTAATGACCACCATGGATGCCCTCAACGAATGGTATGGTACGAACCCTTTTCCACCGGGAAGCGTCAAACGTGGTGGTGCGTGCCGGTGAGCCATGGGCAATCCGCAGTAGCGCAGGCCTCTGGCTTTGACCCGGTCGACGGTGACCGGATTGGCTGATACTAGACGGCGCATGACAACCCCAGGCCGACGCACCAGATACCCGAACTGGCAGCACAGTTTAGGACGGCCGGCAAGGCACAGTTCGAGGCGGATGTCCGCGCCCTATTGGAGGTCCTATGAACATCTACAAAATCCCCGAAGCACTGGCGCCCAAATACAAGGGTGCGGGCCAGGCGCTGGCCGCCATTGCGGGCGACCAGGTGGTTGGGCTGGTGTACCTGGAAGATGCAATTCCCGGCTTTGACGGCGATACTGCCGAAGCGCTGAATGATGACCGCATCGGCCCAACGGTACGCGAACTGAGCGCCGTGGGTGAGGTCATCGCCGGCACGTGCTCTGCGTGGGAGTTCGTGGAGCTTTGACGGGCCTAATTGCCCCATCGCCCACACCCCAGAGGTCAAGGCCACACGCCTGGCCGCCGGCCGGTCTCAGCCGCACATGGCCGAACAGATCGGGCTGGCAAGCCACCGCGCGATGCAGGCCTGGGAGCCATGCGTCGACCCGCAGCAAGTCGACGCCGCGCAGGAAAGGCTGTTCTACATGCCAGAAAGAATCAAGGTCGCGAAGAGTTCGACCGGCATGACCCGGCCGCGCAAGCTCGACGGTTTCCGCGCCACCCGCAAGCTCCAACGTACGGAGCTGTGGGCCCGACCCAATGCCCGTCTACCTAATAGGTGGTCGTCGCGGTGTCCCAATCCATCACAGTGTCCCCACCCATCAGGTCCGACAGTCTCTCCACGGACTTCCCGGTCACTCTTCCGTCAATGATGGCTTTGGCGTGCAGTTGAAGACGCCCAACAGCCTCCGCGGCGCTTTCAGGGAAATCCGTCCATTCGGGTGTGAAGCGGTGCCCGTCCGCCGTTCCTTGGCGATCGATCCGCACCGAGCCGGCAAAACGAGAACCGACCGTGAGAACGGTCGCATGAATGCCGAAACCTTTGTAGCCCATGATGTAAGCCGGCATATTGATCTCCATCGGTTGGGACGGCAATCATCGGGCGGTAGCCAAAACATGTCAACCACCAATTGGGGGGACCATCCCCATGAGATTGCCTCAGCCGAACGCCTTGGCGCGCAATGCGTGTTCGAAATCAATCACCCAGTGCGAAACGTGACCCCCTCGAAACTTGCTCACTGCCCCAGTGCTAATTCGGCGCACGGTGACCTCGAAATCGACAGGTGCGCCATTTTCCGGAGGATCCGACTGAATGCCGGTTACCTCAAAGTCACGAGGATTTTGGTGCCAGCGTGCAAGCACCCGCTGAAAATCGTCGCGCTCATCTTCGGGGAAATCTTCGAATTTCCTTTCGCGCATGTTGTTCTCCTAAATAGGAAAGTCACAGTATGACCTCATCCAGCACCGACACCTATCCTGCTCCACGCCATGGGCTGGAACTGCTTTCACTGCGGCGCGCATATTCCCAATTCCGACCAGAGCATCATCGACGCGCAGGTGCACTTTGGCGAGACGCCTGCGGCTGCGCCGCTGTACGTCGACCCAACAACGACGGCTGCGCTTGACGTGCTGGCAGAGCGCCGGCGACAGGTTGATGTTGAGGGATGGGATGCAAAGCATGATGACAAGGAGCATCCGAACGGCGGCCTGGCTCGTGCAACGGCCGCCTACGCCCTTGCAGGATCCAGTGACGGCCGAGTGCTGGGCGATGAGCTCACGCTAAGCCGGCCTGGTGAAGAGATGTATGGCGCCGCTGGCACGATCCGCGCGTACTGCCCGCTGTGCAAATGTGGTGCGCAAAGCACGTATTCACGAGGCTTTTCCATGCCCACTGGCATGCGGCGCCATCTTGAGGGTTCACACGGCAGCCGCCGGTGTGCGGTTTTCTCCGCAGCTATCGACCCATGTTTTGAAGGGATAGCAGAGAAAGCCAAGTCCGGGTGCCGGGGCCCAAACTGGGAAGGGCTTCGCTCTGAATTGCCTCCCTGGAAGATCGTGCCGCCTGAACCCGTCCGGTCCAGCGCTATGGTCATCAAGTTCCCGGGGATATAGGAAAGCTTGCCTACGACCTCTCGTGACCATAGCAGGCAACGAACACGCGGTTGTCAGGCATGAGCTTCTGCGCACACTTCTGCAACGCTGGCAGCTTCTCGCCAGGCGCTTTGAAACTGAGCTACTACTCAAACGGCAAGGGCAAATCTCTCATCGTTTTCTTCCACCGTGGAAGACCAACCCTTGCCCGTCGTCTCGGCAACAATCCGCTGATGCACCAGGCGCTCCACCGTGGTGATGCGCTCGCACACCTGGCGCAGCGAGTGGTTCTTGGACTCGTGCGCCATGTAGATGATTCGCATCAGGTTGTCATTGGCCTTGGGCACCTTGCCGTGGCGCTCCCACAGGCTGACGTTTTGCTCTGAAACACCCTGCACCTTAGCGACCGCCCCCTGCGACAGCTTGAGCATCACGCGAAGAAAGCGAAACTCTTTGCCCGTCAGCCGGGCCGGCTTGTTGATCAACTCGCCCGCCAGCACCTTGTGCAAATCATCGGCATTCGAGATAGAAACGGCCACGCCGTAAGCCGTTTTCTTTTTTGTATACCCATTGGTGAGCCAGACATTGTCCAGCCCACATTCCGTGTAGTGGTACATCTTGCGCTCCAATTAATTAAAAAACAGTGACGACGATCAGATCAGGATCGCCATCATCCAATGCAACACAAACTTCCAGGTTTCGTCCGCAGATATAACGTTCCATGCGGCACACCAGGTGGCCCGTCTTCATATCTTCCTCTGGCGTCAAGCGGATCAAGCCCAGCCGAAGGCACTCGTAAACCTCATCCTGCAGAATCTTCCGCTTCTTCATCCTCACTTGGGCATGCACGGTCAAGAAAATCCTTTCGGTTGTCTTGGCCACGTCCCTGATATGTCGCTGAAGCTGAGGTGTAGACTGCTTTTTGAAGCTCTTGTTCACCGAAAACCTTGTGTTTTTATGAACAAATCATACTCCACGTACCAATAAATATTATGGGTCAAGGGCTTTCGACAATCGGCCAGCAAACCAACAGGCTCCCCTACGCATCCCGGTAAGCCGACTCCGCCATGGCATGCATGGCTCCGTCCCATGGCCTTTCCAGCATCGCTTCGACGCGATCTGAGCCAGCAAATGGCCCCCCTTTTCTCGATCAGTGCCGCGGTAAAACGCTGTGCAAAGGCCGGCGCTTTGTCCTGGGGCAGCTTTTCGTGTTGGCCATGCAGCGCTGCCAGCGCCTTTTCAGAAAGCCCAGCCGCTGCGCCTTGCGACTGGACGATTTGGGCTCTTTCCAGTGCTCAAACCATGCGCGCGCCACGGCCTCGAAGTTGTTTTCCTGGCTGACCTTGACGGTCTGTTTGGCCTCCTTCTTGGCGGCGACCGGGTCAATGTCGCGCCTTGGCTGCTCGCGGGCCTCTTCCCGGGCTCGCCTTGCGGTGGCCAGGGATATCTGTGGGTAAGAACCCAGGACTAGGCGCTTTTCCTTGCCGTCAAACCTATACTTCCAGCGCCAGTGCTTGCCACCGGTGGGCACCACCTCAAGGTACAGCCCACTGGCATCGGTGAAGCGCTCCCGGGCCTTGCCTCCGGGACATTTGGCGTTCTTGCAGGCGGTGTCGGTAAGGGGCATTTGGGGGAATATTTTGGCAAGGGCGGGGAATTTCCCGATTTATTCCCCCAACTATGCCCCCCAAAAGACCAAGAATGTCAAAAGACGGCGTGGGACGACCTGAAACAAAAAAGCCCCGATTTACGGGGCTTTTAGGGCATTTTCGGTACGTCGTAGAACGATGTGATATGCATTTCTGGCGGAGAGGGAGGGATTCGAACCCTCGGTAGGGTCGCCCCTACGCCTGATTTCGAGTCAGGTACATTCGACCACTCTGCCACCTCTCCTGTGTCGAGCCCAGATTCTAGCAGGCTGCTGGCCGGGCTTTTCAGGCCGCCGCAGAAAGAACGGTCATGCCGCCCAGATAAGAAGGCTGCAGGACGGCTGGAACCGCCACGCTGCCGTTGGCGCGCTGGTAATTTTAGTTTCGGCCGCTTCGCTTAACTTCGCTGCGCGAAGATTAGCCTTCACTGAAATTATCCACGCGACGGTGCAAGCACCGTCATGCCGCCCATATAAGGCTGCAATACAGCCGGCACCTCGACGGTGCCGTCTGCGCGCTGATAATTTTCCAGCACAGCCACCAGCGTGCGGCCGACAGCGAGTCCCGAACCGTTCAGGGTGTGCACGAATTCGTTTTTGCCCTGCGCGTTCTTGAATCTGGCCTGCAGCCGGCGCGCCTGGAAGGCCTCGCAGTTGGACACCGAGCTGATCTCGCGGTAGGTGTTCTGCGCGGGCAACCAGACTTCCAGGTCGTAGGTCTTGCTGGCGCCAAAGCCCATGTCGCCCGTGCACAAGGCCACCACCCGGTAGGGCAGGCCGAGCTTTTGCAGGATCGCCTCGGCGTGGCCGGTCATGGCTTCCAGCGCTTCATAGCTTTTCTCGGGATGCACGATCTGCACCATCTCGACCTTGTCGAACTGGTGCTGGCGGATCATGCCGCGGGTGTCGCGGCCATAGCTGCCGGCTTCCGAGCGAAAGCAGGGGGTGTGGGCCGTGAACTTGAGCGGCAATTGCGCCTCGGCCACGATCTCGTCACGCACGAAATTGGTCAGCGACACTTCCGATGTGGGAATCAGGTACAGTGCCGTGCTCTCGGCCTCCGCAGCCCCCTCCTGCCCGCCTTTTTTGACAGCAAACAGGTCTTCTTCAAACTTCGGCAGCTGGCCGGTGCCGCGCAGGGAATCCGCATTGACGATGTAGGGCGCGTAGCACTCGGTGTAGCCGTGTTCCTGCGTCTGCACGTCGAGCATGAACTGGGACAGCGCCCGGTGCAGGCGCGCCAACTGGCCCTTCATGACGGTAAAGCGCGAGCCCGTCAGCTTGGTGCCCATTTCAAAATCCAGTCCCAGCGGATGGCCCACATCGACATGGTCCTTGACCTCGAAGGCAAAGGCCGGCGGCTCGCCGCCCGGGCCTTCGATCGGGCTCCACTTGCGCAGCTCCACGTTGCCCTGCTCGTCGGCGCCCACGGGCACAGACTCATGCGGCAAATTGGGCACGGCCAGCAGCAGGCCCTGCAGGTCGGACTGAATCTGGTCGAGACGCGCCGACGACGACTCCAGCTCGGCCTTGAAGGCGCTGACCTGGGCCATCACGGCGCTGGCGTCTTCGCCTTTGGACTTGAGCAGGCCAATCTGCTTGGACAGGCTGTTGCGCTGGTTCTGCAGCTCTTCCGTGCGGATCTGCAGGGCCTTGCGTTCGGCCTCCAGACCCTGAAACGCCTCGACATTGAGGAAGGCTTGCGGGCTCTTGCGGGTCTCCAGGCGGGCGATGGCGGAGGGCAGGTCTTTGCGGAGCAGGTTGATATCTAGCATGGGGTGGATTGTATTTCGGGGACTTCTATAAATCCGATTCTCGGGCGCATGGCAGCGTTGCGCGGTGCTCGGAATCCTCATGGTTTATTGGGGTCAGACACCAATTTCGCTGCGGTGCATTGCACCGCACCCTCCGGGCGAGCCGAAGGCTCGGTGAATTTGGGCTCTGACCCCAAAAACCCTCCTGCGCTCCGTGCGCCTTGCCCCGCATCCCGACAATCGAATTTCTAGAAGCCCCTTTTGTGCCAATTTAACTTCAGACAAGCGACGCCGGGTCCACATTGGCGCCGCAAACAATCAGGCAGACCTTCTCGTCGGGCCGGGGCCTGTAACGGCCGCTGTGCAGTGCCGCCAGCGGCAGGGCCGCGGCGGGCTCGACGGCCAGCTTCAACTCTTTCCAGAGCCACAGCTGCGCCTCGCGTATCGATTCGTCGGTGAGCAGCAGCGCATCCCGCACATGGGCCTGGGTGGCCTGCCAGCCCAGCTCGCCGATGCGTTTGGCGCCCAGCGAATCGGCGGCCACGCCGCTGACGGCGACGTCCACCGGCCGGCCCGCCTCGCGGGCCCGGAACAAGGTGGGGGCCAGTTCGGGCTCCAGCGCCACCACGCGGCTGCGCTGCTCAAACCAGCCGGCCACGCCGCCAATCAGGCCACCGCCACCCACGCTGACCAGCACGGCATCGGGCAGGCCGCCCTGCTGCTCGATCTCCAGCGCCAGGGTGCCGGCGCCAACCAGCACTTCGGGCTGGTCATAGGCATGCGTGAGCAGCGCCCCGGTTTGCTGCTGGCGGGCCAGGCAGGCCTGCAGTGCATCGGAATAAGCGGCACCGGTTACCACAACCTGCGCGCCCAGCGCGGCGAGCTTGGCGCGCTTGGCGGGCGGTGACACCTCGGGCACAAACACCTCGCAGCGCACACCCAGCGCCTTGGCCGCGGCGGCGGTGGCAATGCCGGCATTGCCGCCCGAGGCCACAATCACGCCGCTGGGCGGAATCGGGTTGGACAACAGGCGGTTGAGCATGCCGCGCGCCTTGAAGCTGCCGCCGGTCTGCAGATGCTCGAGCTTGAGCCAGACTTCAGCACAGGCCACGCCCAGCGCCTGGCCGGGCAGCTTCCACAGTGGTGTTTGACGAATAAAGTGGCTGTAGCCCTCGCTGAACAAGCGCTGACAGCTCTCAATTTGATAGCGGCTAAGCATCGGCAATCAGGGCAGATGGTGCAGCTGGCTGTCGCTGACATCCAGCGTATGGCCCTGGGCGTCGACCTTCAGGCCCTTGGGCAGCGGGAACTTGATGGTTTCCTCGATGCCGTCCATCTTGCGCACCGACACGGCGCCCAGCGCGCGCATGCGGTCTATCACCTGCTTGACCAGGATCTCCGGCGCCGAGGCGCCCGCCGTCAGGCCGACCCGGCTCTTGCCCTCGAACCACGCTTCCTGCAGCTCGCTGGCATCATCGACCATGTAGGCCTCGGTGCCCAGCTTGACGGCCAGCTCGCGCAGGCGGTTGCTGTTGGAGCTGGTCGGGCTGCCGACCACGATCAGGATGTCGACCTGCGGGCTGAGCACCTTGACGGCGTCCTGCCGGTTTTGCGTGGCGTAGCAGATGTCCTGCTGCTTGGGCGAGCGCACCTGCGGAAAGCGCGCCTTCACGGCCGCGCTGATTTCGGCGGCATCGTCCACGCTGAGCGTGGTTTGCGTGACCACGGCCAGCCGCTCGGTCTGCAGCGGCGCGATGCGCGCCACGTCAGCCACGTCTTCCACCAGGTGGATGCCGCTGTCGAGCTGGCCCATGGTGCCTTCCACTTCGGGATGGCCCTTGTGGCCGATCATGATGAATTCGTAGCCTTCCTTGTGCAGCTTGGCCACTTCCACATGCACCTTGGTCACCAGCGGGCAGGTGGCGTCAAAAATCTGGAAGCCGCGCGCGGCCGCTTCCTGCTGCACGGCCTTGCTCACGCCATGCGCGCTGAACACCAGCGTGGCGCCGGGTGGCACGTCGGACAGCTCCTCGATGAAGATCGCGCCCTTGGCCTTGAGCTCGTTGACCACATAGGTGTTGTGCACGATCTCGTGGCGCACGTAAATCGGCGCGCCGAACTTGGTCAGCGCCCGCTCGACGATTTCAATGGCCCGGTCCACGCCGGCGCAAAAACCGCGCGGCTCGGCCAGCAAAATCTCTTCCAGCTGCTTGTTGGCAACGCTCATAGCACACCAATCACATGCACTTCAAACACCACGGGCTGGCCGGCCAGGGGGTGGTTGAAATCAAACTGCACGGCCTGCCTGCCCTTTTCGCCCTCTTGGACCTGCTGCACCGCGCCGGCGTACTGGCCCATGCCGTCGGGCGTGGGGAACTGCACCACATCACCGACCTGGTACTGCTCGTCAGGGTCACCCAGCTCGTTGAGCAGCTTGCGCGCCACCCACTGCACCAGGTCCGGGTTGCGCTCGCCAAAGGCCTCGCCGGCCGCCAACTCGAACTGCGTGCGCGTGCCTTCGGCCAGGCCCAGCAGGCGCTGCTCGATGGCCGGTGACAGCTCGCCCGTGCCCAGGCTCAGGGTGGCCGGCTTGCCGCCAAAGGTGTTGATGATGTCGGCGCCGTCCGGCCCGGCCATGCGGTAATGCAGGGTCAGGAAGGAGCCTGGCTGAACGAGGGGCGGCGCCGCAGGGGCGACGCAATGAGCGGATGATTCCACGGTAGACATAGGACTTTCGGGGCCGCCCAGGGACGGCTGACAACTGTTTGTAAACTGCCTCTATTGTAGAAAGCAAGCCTTACCCGGACCCTTACCCCCAATTAAGCCCGACCATTAGCCCGCCTTTTGGCCTTTTCCGCGGCCTTGAATGGCCTTTAACCGCCCTGCCCCTCTACCCGAGCCGTTTCACCATGCTTCTCAAAGACCTGCCCGAGGATGCCCGCCCGCGTGAAAAGCTGCTGGCCCGCGGCCCCGGCGCGCTCGGCGACGCCGAACTGCTGGCCCTGCTGCTGCGCACCGGCCTGCCCGGCAAGAATGCGCTGCAAATGGGCCAGGAGCTGCTGGATGATTTCGGCGGCGTGGCCGGCCTGCTGCACACCGGACCCGAAGCGCTCAAAAGCATCAAGGGCCTGGGCCCGGCCAAGCGCGCCGAACTGGTGGCGGTGCTGGAACTGGCACGCCGCGCCCTGGCCGAGGAGCTGAAGGAAAAGCCCCTGTTCGCCACCCCGCAAGCCGTGCGCGACTACCTGCAACTGCAGCTGGGCAGCCGCACGCATGAGATTTTTGCGGTGCTGTTCCTGGACAGCCAGCACCGGCTGATCGCGCTGGAGGAATTGTTCCGCGGCACACTGACCCAGACCAGCGTCTACCCGCGCGAGGTCGTGGTGCGGGCGCTGGCCCTGCATGCCGCCAGCGTGGTGCTGGCCCACAACCACCCCAGCGGCGCCGCCCAGCCCTCGCGCGCCGACGAGGCGCTCACGCAAACGCTCAAGGCCGCGCTGGCACTGGTGGATGTGCGCGTGCTCGACCATTTTGTGGTGACCAGCAGCCAGGCCGTTTCCATGGCCGAGCTGGGCCTGCTATAGAAGTCCCGCGCATGAAAAAGCCCGCCCTCAAAAGCCTGCAGGACCTGTTGGCCGTCAAGCAGGAGATAGCCGCCCGCGCCCAGCGGGAGAAAGAACTCGCGGCGGCCCGGCTGGCCGCGGCCGCCCAGGCCAGGGCCGAAAAAGAGCTGTTCTCCCGCGCCGTCGGCCCGGTCCAGGCCTTGCCCGCCAAGCACCGGCCTGGCCATCCGGGTCACAGCGCCCACCTGCCGCGGGAGCAGGCGCCGCCGATTCCCGTGCAGCAGCAACGCGACGAACTGGCCGTGATGCAGGAGGCCATCTCCGACGAATTCGACGTGGAAAGCCTGCTGCACACCGATGAATCACTGAGTTTCAGGCGGCCCGGCATGGGGCCCGACGTGGTCCGCAAGCTGCGCCGGGGCGGCTGGAGCATTCAGGGCCAGCTCGACCTGCACGGCCTGCGCCGCGAAGCGGCGCGGGAAAGCCTGGCGCAATTCATCCGCGACGCCCTCAAGATGGGCTGGCGCTGCGTGCGCGTGGTGCACGGCAAAGGCCTGGGCTCGCCCGGCAAGACGCCGGTGCTCAAGGGCAAGGTGCAGAGCTGGCTGATCCAGAAGCAGGAGGTGCTGGCCTTTGTGCAGGCGCGTCCGGCCGAGGGCGGCGCCGGAGCGCTGGTGGTGCTGCTGGCGCAGGGTTGACGCGCGGGCCGGCCGCTTATGCCCGCCGCCCAAATCGCTATCGATTCAATAGCTTGATGCGCCCGCCCATCAAGGGCTGCTGGCATTTTTTATGAAATTGGGGCTATCCGGCCGGGCACGGCGATGGCCAGTCGATGTCGCCATGGCCGCGGTAGGGCTCGCGCAAGCCCGCATGATCGCGGCTCGCCAGCGCGCGCATCACCGCCGCGGTGCGCGTTTCCACACCCAGCTTCACATAGACATGCTCCAGGTGCTTTTGCACGGTGCGCGGGCTGATGGACAGCAAGGCCGCGATCTCGGCATCCGTCTTGCCGCAGGCCAGCCAGTGCATCACCTCGCCCTCGCGCAGCGTCAGCCCCGGCGGACCGAGCTCGGGCGCCGCCGCCCCCCTCGGCGGTTCAGCGGTCAGCGGCGCAGCGCCGGCCGGCGCGGCGGCGGCCTGGCGCGCGTGCTGGTACAGAAAGGCCAGATGCGGGCGCAGCAACTCGAGCCGCTCGCGGTCGCGGTCGCCGAAGTCCGGTCCGCGCCGGTTCAGCACCACGCTCACCAGCGTTCGGTGGTCCCTGAAAAGCGGCACCGCGATCGCGTACTCGAGTCCGGTGCGCCGGTCGTGGTCGTCATACGGGGCGCTGCGCGGAAGGTCATGCCGGCTCACCGGGCCGGAGAGGCGGCGCGTCAGCAAGCCGCCTTCGAGGCCATGGTGGCGCACCGGCGGGTGCTCGAAAAAATGCCGGTCGAAGCCGGCGATCTCGTCGGCCCCCTGGCGCACGCCGGGCAGGCCCAGCACCTGGCGGTGGCCGGTGAACAGGTCGCAGACCGACAGCGTGGTGAGTTCGGCAGCCACATAGTCACTCAGCGCCCGCACCGCCGCGCGGGCAAAGCTCTCGACGTCGCCCGCCTGCGCCTCGATACGCATGAGCACCCGCAGGGCGCCGGCGTAGTCGTTTTGGGTGAGGTGGTTCATGGCTTTTCCGCACGGCTCAGGCATACGCATTGCTGCGTATTGGCGCCTGGCCCCGGCAGCTTCAGCATGTTGTTTCGGGCGGTACTTACCGGCCCAGTATAGGAAGCGCCCCGGGCCAGCGCAAGCTCGGCCAGCAGCAGAAAGTCAGGAATTGCCCAAGGAAAAAAACATGGCCATCGATGAAGCAAAACTCAACGCCTTCATGGGCCAGTTCGTGAACGATTTCGGCGCCGTGATGCATGCCGCGACCATCGTGGTCGGCGACCAGTTCGGCCTGTACAAGGCACTGGCCGAAGGGCCGGCCACGGCCGCGGAGTTGGCCCGCCCACCCAGACCGATGCGCGCTACCTGCGCGAATGGCTGTCGGCGCAGGCTGCCAGTGGTTACGTGTGTTACGAGCCCGAGGGCGAACGCTTATCGAATCGCTGTCCATTATCAAAGCAGGCCTGGATCAGCGGTCGCGCCTTGCCGGCCTGCCAACTTCAGGCTCGCGGATGCGATCGCATCAGAATTCCGATGGAGGTGAATCATGGCTGGACTGACAACGGAAATGCTCGACAACTTCAAGGCGACGCTGCGCGGACCGATGCTGCAGGCGGGCGACGACGGCTACGACACCGCGCGCAGCATCTGGAACGCGATGATCGACCGCCGACCCAAGCTGATCGTGCGCGCTGCCGGCGTGGCCGACGTGATGGCCTCGGTCAACTTCGCGCGCCAGCATGAACTGCTGCTGGCGGTGCGCGGTGGCGGCCACAATATCGCCGGCAATGCGGTGTGCGACGGCGGCCTGATGCTCGACCTGTCGCTGATGAAGTCGGTGCAGATCGCGCCGACTTCCCGGCGCGCCTATGTCGAGGCCGGCGCCACCTTGCGCGACTTCGACCACGAGGCGCAAGCCTTCGGGCTGGCCACGCCGCTGGGCATCAACTCGACCACCGGGGTCGCCGGCCTGCCCCTGGGCGGCGGCTTCGGCTGGCTCAGCCGCCTGTACGGTCTGTCGGTCGACAACCTGGTCGCGGCCGAGATCGTCACCGCCGACGGCCATCTGGTGCGGGTCGATGCCGACGCCCATCCCGACCTGTTCTGGGCGATACGCGGCGGCGGCGGCAATTTCGGCGTGGTGACGATGTTCGAATTCGCGCTGCATCCGGTCGGGCCGCAGGTGCTGGCCGGGCTGATCGTGTTCCCGCACGCCCAGGCCCAGCAGGTGCTGACGCAATACCACGCCTTTGTCCAGCGCATGCCGGATCGGCTCAATGTCTGGGCCGTGCTGCGGCAGGCGCCGCCGCTGCCCTTCCTGCCGAGCGAGGTGCACGGCCAGAACGTGGTGGTGCTGGCGCTGTGCTACCCCGGCGATGTCGACGAGGGCATGCGCCTGATCGCGCCGCTGCGCGGCTTCGGCCAGCCGCTCGGCGAACATGTCGGCCCGATGCCGTACAGCGCGTGGCAGCAGGCCTTCGACCCGCTCTTGACGCCGGGTACGCGCAATTACTGGAAGTCGCACAATTTCACTGCGCTCAACGCCGATGCGATCGCCACCGTGGTGCGCTACGCCGGCGAGCTGCCGTCGCCACAGTGCGAAATCTTCCTCGGCCTGATCGGCGGCCAGGCCAGCCGCCCCGCCCCGGATGCGACCGCCTACCCGAACCGCGACACGCTGTATGCGATGAACGTGCACGCGCGCTGGGACGCGCCGGCCGAGGACGCCAAATGCATCGCCTGGTCGCGCGAATTCCTGAGCGCGGCGGCACCGTATGCCAGCGGCAGCGTGTACGTCAACTTCCTGACCCAGGACGAAGGCGACCGCATCGCCGCCGCCTACGGGCCTAACTACCAGCGGCTGGTGCAGGTGAAGAACCAATACGATCCGGATAACCTGTTCCGGCAGAACCAGAACATCAAGCCGGATTTCAACCTGATTTTTGAAGCCCGTCCATGAAAGGAGTCCCCATGTCACGCCAATACATTGATTGCCGCGAATTCCCCAGCGCCACGAACTGCACCGTCGCGATGTCGGCCGACAACGAGAAGGAATTGCTCGAAGCCGCCGTGCAGCATGCGGTCGCCGTGCACGGCCACGCCGACTCGCCGGATCTGCGCAAGCAGCTGAAATCCCTGTTCAAACCCGGCACGCCGCCGCTCAAGGTCGTGCCGGCCAAGGCCGCCTAGCACCCATGCGGGCATAGCCCAGCCGTTTGAGTCTGGCGGGGTCAACACCGGCGTGCATGCCGGGGGGTGTCAGTGTGCTACTGATTTAATAGCTACCTGCACCCATGCTTAAAGGGGCTGGAGGCATTTTCACCAAGAAATTCCCCTCTCAGACCGGCGCTTGTTGCGGGCGCCTGCTTCAATTCAAGCATCAAACAAGCCTCTACCCCAATACCGACAGGCGCAAGCAGCTACGCTTTTAGTAGCAACTCGGCGCCATGAAGCGCCGGGGCTTATTCACCGCGGTTGCGCATCCAGTCGGCCGTCTGGAAAAACGAGGCATTGAGCCGGCTGCGCAAGGCCTCGTCCACGCCGGTCTCGATCATGGCCTGGTCCATGCAGGCCAGCCACTGGTCACGCTCGGCAATGCCTATGGCGCCGCCACCGGTTTGCTGCGGCATGTGGCGCATGCGCAGGCGCGGGTGGCCAAAGCGCTCGGTGTAATGCTGCGGCCCGCCCAGCCAGCCGCACAGAAACCAGAACAGGCGCTGGCGCGCGTTGTCCAGCGTGCTGCCATGCGCCGCGCGCAGCGCGGTGTAGGCCGGCTCCAGGTCCATCAGGTCATAAAAGCGCTCCACCAGCGCCTTGACGCGCTCTTCCCCGCCTATCCAGGCGTAGGGCGTTTCAAACGGCGGGTTGCCGGGCGGCTTTTCTTCGATTTGCATAGATGTAAAGACAGTTATTTATTCTGCCTTGCGCAGGGTTTCCACCACGGGGGTGTTGAGCACGGCGCGCAGGCCCCACCAGCCGGCAGCCAGCGCCAGCACGGCGCCGGCCAGGCTGCCAAAAACGGGCACCGTCCAGGAGCCGGTCCAGCTGAAATCAAACACGTAGCGCGCCAGGGCCCAGCCGACGGCCAGCGCCACGAGGGACGCCAGAAAGCCCGCCAGCAGGCCGACGCCCGCCAGCTCGGCGCGCTGCACCTGGCGCAGCAGCGAGGCGCGCGCGCCCACGGCACGCATGATGGCGAATTCGCGGGCGCGCTCTTCGCGCGTGGCCGTGATCGCAGCAAACAGCACCACCAGACCAGCCGCCAGCGTGAAGCCAAACAGGAACTCCACCGCGCGTATCACCTGGTCTAGCACGCGCTGCACCTGGCTCAGGGTGCTGCTCATGTCCACATTGGTGATGTTGGGAAAGGTCCTCACCAACTGGTTGTCAAAGCTCAGCGGCCTGGCCTGGCCGGGAACGGCGACCGGAGCCACGGGCTCGGGCGCCCGGAAGGCGCTGATGAAGGAAACCGGCACGTCGGCCGCCAACTCGGCCACCGGGTACATCACAAAAAAGTTGACATGCATGGAGCCCCAGTCCACCTTGCGCAGGCTGGTGATTCTGGCCTCGCTGAGCTGGCCGGCAATGTCAAAGCGCAGCCTGTCGCCGAGCTTGAGGCCCAGCGTCTTGGCCAGGCCCTCCTCCACGCTGACCGCGTCTTTTTCTCCCGCCGTCCAGCGGCCGGCCACCACCTGGTTGTGGCCGGGCTTTTCCGCGCTGTTGGACAGATTGAACTCGCGATCGACCAGGCGCTTGGCGCGGTCGTCCTCGAAATCATCGGGCGTCACGGCCTTGCCGTTGACGGCCACCAGGCGGCCGCGAATCATGGGGTACCAGTCGTACTTTTTCACGCCGCCGTCGCGCAGCGCCTGCTGGAAGGCCTGGCCCTGCTCGGGCTGCACGTTGATGACAAAACGGTTGGGCGCGTCGGGCGGCGTGGCGCGCCGCCAGCTGCTGATCAGGTCGGTGCGCAGCAGCACCAGCAGCATCAGGGCCAGCAGGCCCACGGCTAGGGCGCTGGTTTGCACCACCGCATACACCGGGCGCGCCGACAGCTGCCGCGTGGCCAGCACCAGCCAGCGCGGCGCCGTGACCTCGTTGACGCTGGTGCGCAGCAGCTTGACGGCGGCAAAGCTGGCGATGGCAAACACCAGCACGGCACCCAGAAAGCCGCCGACCGCAATCAGGCCCAGCTTGAGGTCGCTGCTGGCCGCCAGCAGCAAGGCGGCGAAACCGGCCACGCCCACGCCCAGCACCAGCAGCGAGGTCGGCTTGAGGTTGCCCACCTCGCGCCGGATCACGCGCAGCGGCGGCACCTGCGCCAGCTGCAGCACGGGCGGCAAGCCAAAGGCCAGCAGCAAGGTCAGGCCCATGCCCATGCCAAAGGCCACCGGCCAGAGCGTGGCGGCGGGCAGCGCGGTGTCGACCAGCCCGGCCAGCAGCAGCACAAAACCGTAATGCACCGCAAAGCCCAGGGCCACGCCCAGGGCGCTGGCGATCAGGCCGGCCAGCACAAACTCAAAGCTGTAGGCCAACGCGATGGTGCGCTGCGGCTGGCCCAGCACGCGCAGCATGGCGCAGTCGTCCAGGTGCTTGGCAGCAAAACTGCGCGCCACAATCGCCACCGCCACGGCGCTGAGCAGGGCCGCCAGCAGGGCCACCAGGTTGAGGAATTTTTCGGCGCGGTCCAGCGTCTGTCGCATCTCGGGGCTGCCGCTTTCCAGCGACTCCAGGCGCACGCCGCGCAGGCCGGCTTCGGCGCCGGCCTTCTTGATTTCGGCCGTCGCCCAGGCCACATAGGCATTGACGGCCTGGTCGTCGCCCGCCACCGCAAAGCGGTAGCTGGTGCGGCTGGCCGGCTGGATCAGGCCGGTGGCGGCGATATCGGCCGCATTGACCATCACGCGCGGCGAAAAGCTGATGAAACCGGCGCCGCGGTCGGGCTCCTGCACGATGGTGCGGGTCAGCGTGAAGCGGGACTCGCCCAGCAGCAGGCTTTGGCCGAGCTTGAGCCCCAGCGCATCGAGCAGCGAGGCATCGGCCCAGGCGGTGCCCGGGGCCGGAATGTCTCGCGTGTCCTGGCCGGCGCTGTCCGGGCTGTCGGCGACCTTCATGGTCCCGCGCAGCGGATAGCCCTCGGGCACGCCCTTGAAGGCCACCAGCTTGGCCTGGCCGCCGTCTTCATCGCGGGCGCGGGCCATGGTCGGAAAGCTCACGGTGGAGACCGTCTTCAGCCCCAGCGCCTGCGCCCTGGCGATGAAGGCCGCCGGGGTCAGGCCATCGCTGCGCAGCACCGCATCGCCGCCCAGCAGCTGCCGCGCGTCGCGCTGCAGCCCGCCCTTGAGCCGGTCGGCAAAAAAACCAACCGCCGTGAGGGACGCCACCGCCAGCGTGACCGCCACGATCAGCAGGCGCAACTCGCCGGCCCGCAGGTCGCGCTGCAGGGTTCGCCAGCCCAGCTTCAGAAATAAGGGATTCATGGCGCTACCTTAGCGCAGAACGGGTAGCCGGAGTCGGCGTGGGGGCGGGGTTGCCGGCCGGGCGGCGTCAGCCCTGAAGCGGGGCAACAGCCTCTGGCCGGCTGACAAGGCCGGGCTCAAGCCGCAGACGCCCGGCATGGGTGTAGCAGACAAAGCGTTTGTTGGTGGCGCGGCCAATCGCGCACAGGCCCACCGACTGCGCCACCTGGTGACCCATCTGGGTGATGCCGCTTCGCGACACCACAATCGGCACATTCATCTGCGCGGACTTGATGACCATTTCGCTGGTCAGGCGGCCGGTGGTGTAAAAAACCTTGTTCGCTTCGCTCTCCACTTTTTTGTCCTGCATCCACATCCAGCCGGCGATGGTGTCGATCGCGTTATGGCGCCCTACGTCTTCGACAAACAAAAGCAAGTCAGGATCACCCGTTGTCATGGCAAAGAGTGCGCAGGCATGCACGGACCCGGCGGACTTGTAGGTGGTTTCCTTGAGGCGAATGGTGTTGACCAGGCTGTAGAGCTGGCTTTGGGTGATGCTGGCGTCGGGCGGCAGTTCGATCCGGTCCACCTCATCCATCAGCCCGCCAAAGATGCTGCCCTGTCCGCAGCCGGTGGTCACCACGCGGCGCGCGGTTTTCTCTTCAATGTCTGCAATGCCGTGGCGGGTCTTGACGGCCGCGGCGCCCACCTCCCAATCGACCGTGACGGATTCGATGTCCCGCACCGACTCGACCAGCCGCTGGTTGCGCAGATAACCCAGCACCAGCAGCTCGGGATGGGCGCCCAGGGTCATCAGCGTGACCAGCTCGCGCTTGTCCACATACACCGTGAGCGCGCGTTCGGCGGGAATGGACACCTGGTGCCGCTCACCGTATTCGTTGACGGCATCAATCTCGCAGGTCAACGGGGCATGGGCCTGCGTCAGGAAGGGTAAGGAAGGCAACAGCATTCTCCAAGCCTATCGCAAAAAAAGACCGACACCCTGCGGCGCGGTCTTTAGGCTTTTAACTTGGTTTTTAACTTGTAGTGAGCGGGGTGTCTCAGGATTTCTTGGCCGGATTGACCACCGCATCCGGCTGCTTGGCGCCGGGCGGGCTGACAGCAGTGGCCGCCGGTGCAGGCGCGCCCGCAGCCTCGGCAGGTTTGGCGGCTTCGGGCGGCGTGTAGACAAAGGCGCCGGGGTCTGCACAGGCCGGCGTTGCGGCTGCCGGTTTGGTCTCCTTACCGGCCGCCTTCGCTGATTGGTAGTAACTGGCCGCCGCCTTGTCCTGCGCTTTGCACAGCTGATAGGCCTCCACTTTGCCGCTCCAGGCGGTTTTGGCGGTCGCTTCCGCGGCCTTGGCCTTGGCTTCGTCGCTGAGTGCGGGAAGTTTGGCAAGCACCGCTACCGACGCGCCGGCCAGCAGTGTGGCAAACAGGCTGGAAACAAGAAGTTTGTTCATGCGACGCTCGCTTCAGGCTTGTACGGTCTGGCTGGGAGGCTGATCGGGTGGTGCGCTCTGGCTGCGTTGGGCGGGCAGCTTGCCGGCCTTCACATCGTCATACCAGTACGCGTGGTGCTCTTTGGCCCAGGTCTCGTCGACATAGCCTTCTCTCATGGCCTTGTAGGCGCCCTGCATGCCTATGGTGCCCAGGTAGATGTGACCCAGGAACATGCACATCATCAGCACCGCGGCCACGGCGTGCACCATGTGGGCCATCTGCATGGTGGCGCGTTCGTACACCAGGCCGGGCACCAGCTTGTCGAGCACCAAGCCGGATGACACCACCACCACGCCGAGCAAGAACACGCCGCCCCAGAAGATCAGCTTTTCACCGGCGTTGAAACGGTTGGACGGTGGCTCGGCCCCCGAGATCAGGCCGCCGCCCTTGAGCAGCCAGTTCAGGTCGCCCTTTTGCGGCCAGTTGTCGCGCAAAAAGGTAAAAAACACGATCAGCAGCGACACGGCAAACAGCGGGCCGGCGAAGTTGTGCATGTTTTTGAGCAGATAGGTCAGCCAGCCAAACAGCGTGCCGCCAATGATGGGGAGCAACAAGAATTTGCCAAAGGCCATCACCAGGCCGGAGATGGCCAGAATCGAGAAGGCAATCGCGTTGGACCAGTGCGCCGCCCGTTCAAACGGCGTAAAGCGCTCGATCTTGCGGCCGGTGTCAGCGCCATGCGTCTTGATGCTGCCCTTGCTGAAGTAAAAAATCGCAATCGCCAGCAGCACGATCAGGAACAGCGAACCACCATAGGGGATGATCCAGTGGTTGCGCACCTGCCGCCACGCTTCACCGGCGTTGGTCAGGCGCGAGCCGGGGTATTGCACAAAGGGCTGGATCAGGTTGCCGGCTTCCGGCGCCTGGTTTTTCGGCAGGCTGCTGTAGCCCGTCACGCCCTGACCCACCTGGTGCCACATGGGCGCATTGTTGCCCGGCTGGACCTTGGCGCGTTCGCCATTGGTCTGTTTGGCATAGTGGGGATCGGCGCTCGCGTCGGGCTTGACCTCAAAAATATTCTGGCCCTGGATGCCGCCCACCGCGGCCGGCGCCACCGGTTCTGGCGTGACAACGCCCGAGGCTTGTGGCGACTGAGCCGCAGGCGGCTGCGCCCCAACCAGCCCCGACAAGCCAATCGCTATTAAAAATATAGCTAATTGCGCATGTTTCATAAGGCCTCCGGCCACTTATTTTGAAATATTCGTCTTGGAGTATTCGTTCTGGGTGTTCTGCGCGCGGGCCTTGAGCCCCTGCTCCCAGCTGGTCTTGTCTCCCGGCTTCCAGCCCGGTGCCACAAACTGGTTTTGCGCGCCCTGGTAGGGCGCGACGTCGCTTTTCACGCCGCCCAGGGTCTGCGGCTTTTCACCGCAGGCCGGCAAGCCGGCCAGCGCCGCCAAAACCGGCATGAGCATCACAAAGCGCGTCATGATTTGCCTCCCGCAGGCGGCTGGCCTGCCTGTTTGGAGCCATAGGCCGTGCCCCAGCCCCAGACTTCGGCGCCCTTGCCGCGCTGCACCACGCGGTTGCGGAAGATGTCCGCGACCACATCGCCATCACCGGCCAGCAAGGCCTTGGTGGAGCACATCTCGGCGCAGGCCGGCAACTTGCCTTCGGAGAGACGGTTGCGGCCATATTTTTCGAATTCAGCCTGGCTGCCATTGACTTCCGGGCCACCGGCGCAAAAAGTGCATTTGTCCATCTTGCCGCGCACCCCAAACGTGCCTTGTGACGGAAACTGCGGTGCGCCAAAGGGGCAGGCGTAAGAGCAGTAGCCGCAGCCTATGCAGACGTCCTTGTCGTGCAGGACCACGCCCTCGTCGGTGCGGTAAAAGCAGTTGACCGGGCAGACGGCCATGCAGGGCGCATCGCTGCAGTGCATGCAGGCCACCGAGATGGATTTCTCGCCAGGAACACCGTCGTTGAGCGTCACGACGCGGCGGCGGTTGACGCCCCACGGCACTTCGTTTTCGTTTTTGCAGGCGGTGACGCAACCGTTGCATTCGATGCAGCGCTCCGCATCACAAACAAATTTCATGCGTGCCATATCAATCTCCTCAAGCTCTTTCGATGTTGCAGACCGTCGTCTTGGTTTCCTGCATCATCGTCACGCTGTCATAGCCATAGGTCGTGGAGGTGTTGATGGCCTCGCCGCGCACCACGGGATGCGCGCCGGCCGGGTAGTAGGCCAGCATGTCGGCCCCCTGCCAGCGTCCCGAGAAGTGGAAGGGCATGAACACCGTATCAGGACCCACACGTTCGGTCACATGGGCCTGCACATTCAGACGTGCGCCGGTCGGCGTGCTGACCCAGGCGCGTTCGCCATTGCGGATGCCCTTTTCGGCCGCCACCTTGGGATTGATCTCGATGAACATCTCCTGCTGCAGCTCGGCCAGCCAGGGGTTGGAGCGGGTTTCTTCGCCGCCGCCCTCGTACTCGACGAGCCGGCCGGAGGTCATGACCAGCGGGAATTTTTCATGCACCTTGTCGGCGATGTTTTTCTGCTGGATGGTTTTGTACAGCGTCGGCATGCGCCAGAAGGCCTTCTTGTCGTCATGCGTCGGGTACTTGGCCTGCAGGTCGGCACGGTTGCCATACAAGGGCTCCCGGTGCTGGGGAATGGCGTCGGGGAAATTCCACACCACCGCGCGCGCCTTGGCATTGCCAAAAGGATGGCAGCCATGGTTTTTCATGACGATGCGGATGATGCCGCCCGACGAGTCGGTCTTCCAGTTCTTACCTTCGGCGGCGGTTTTTTCGGCGTCGGTCAGTTCGTCCCACCAGCCCAGCTTTTTCAGCAGCAAGTGATCGAACTCGGGGTAGCCCGTGGTGATGTCGGCGCCCTTGGAGTACGAACCGTCTTCGGCCAGCAGGTTCTTTCCCTCGCGCTCCACGCCAAAGTTGGCGCGGAAATTGCCGCCACCTTCCATGACATGTTTGGAGGTGTCATAGAGATTGGGCGAGCCAGGGTGCTTGAGTTCCGGTGTGCCATAACAGGGCCATGGCAGGCCGAAGTAGTCGCCGGTCGTGTCGTAACCGGTTTCCTTGTCCTTGCCGCCTCTGGACTTGAGGGTCTTGACGTCAAACAGGTGCATGTTGCGCATGTGCGCCTTGAGGCGCTCGGGGCTCTGGCCGGTATAGCCTATGGTCCAGCAGGTCTTGTTGATCTCGCGCAGGATGTCTTCGGGCATGGGCTCGTCCATGCCTTTGACCTTTTGCATCTTGAAGTTCCTGGAGAGCTCCTTGGCAAAGCCCAGTTTTTCCGCAAACTGGTGCATGATCATGTGGTCGCTGCGGCTTTCCCACAAAGGCTCAATCACTTTTTCGCGCCACTGCAGCGAGCGGTTGGAAGCCGTCACGGAACCGCTGGTTTCAAACTGCGTGGCGGCCGGCAGCAGGTAAACCGCGCGGTTGGGGTTGAGGTCTTCGGCCTTGCCGGGCATGGCCGCCATGGCGGCGGTGGCCGAAGGATAGGGGTCAACCACCACGAGCAAGTCCAGCTTGTCCATGGCCCGCTTCATTTCGAGGCCGCGCGTTTGCGAATTGGGCGCATGCCCCCAGTAAAACACGGCGCGCAGGTTGGAGTCCTGATCGATGAGTTCGTTTTTTTCCAGCACGCCGTCGATCCAGCGCGAAACCGTGATGCCGGGCTTGCCCATCATGGCCGGCGAGGCATAACGCCCCTTGATCCAGTCAAAGTCGACACCCCAGATCTTGGCGAAGTGCTTCCACGATCCTTCGGCCAGGCCGTAGTACCCGGGCAGCGAATCGGGGTTGGGCCCGACGTCGGTCGCGCCCTGCACATTGTCATGGCCGCGGAAGATGTTGGCGCCGCCGCCGGAAACACCCACATTGCCCAAGGCCAGCTGCACGATGCACGATGCGCGCACTATGGCATTGCCGATGGTGTGCTGGGTCTGGCCCATGCACCACACAAGGGTCGATGGCCGGTTCTTGGCCATCATCTCGGCGGCCATGTAGACACGGGCCTCCGGCACGCCGCAGGCTTCCTCCACCTTGTCGGGTGTCCACTTGGCCATGACCTCTTCCTTGACCTTGTCCATGCCATAGACACGGTCATTGATGTACCTGGTGTCTTCCCAGCCGTTCTTGAAGATGTGATGCAGCATGCCGAACAGAAAGGCAATGTCCGAGCCGGAACGGATGCGGATGTACTCGTCGGCCTTGGCCGCCGTGCGCGTGAAGCGGGGGTCGACCACGATCATCTTGCAGCCGGTTTCCTTGGCATGCAGCATGTGCAGCATGCTGACCGGGTGGGCCTCGGCGGCGTTCGAGCCGATGTACAAGGCGCACTTGCTGTTCTGCATGTCGTTGTACGAGTTGGTCATGGCGCCGTAGCCCCAGGTGTTGGCGACACCGGCCACCGTGGTGGAGTGACAGATGCGGGCCTGGTGGTCGCAGTTATTGCTGCCCCAGAAACTCACGAACTTGCGCAGCAGGTAGGACTGCTCGTTGTTGTGCTTGGAGGAACCGATGAAATACACCGAGTCGGGGCCGCTGGCCTTGCGCAGCTCCAGCATGCGCGCCGTGATTTCGTTGAGTGCCGTGTCCCAGCTGATGCGCTCGTATTTGCCGCCCACCAGCTTCATGGGGTAGCGCAGGCGGTATTCGCCGTGGCCGTGCTCGCGCAGCGCAGCGCCCTTGGCGCAATGGGCACCCAGATTGATGGGCGAATCAAATACCGGCTCCTGACGGACCCAGACGCCGTTTTCAACCACGGCGTCAACCGCGCAGCCGACCGAGCAGTGCGAGCAGACGGTGCGCTTGACCTCGATTTTTCCACTGCCGTCGGCCGCAGCCGGCGTTGCAGCCCTGGCTTTTTTAACCAGCGTCAGCTGGCTGGCCGCCAGGCCGACGCCAAGCCCCAGGCCGGAGCGGCGCAGGAATGCGCGCCTGTCCATGGTGGGCAGGGCGTTGGACAGGCCGCGCGAAAGACTTTGCACAAAGCGTGCGGCATTGGCGCCGCGCGCTGTATCGCCAGGGATACCGGGAGATTTTCTCGTGAGCAGCATGACGCTCTCCGTAAGAAGGGGAACGGGAATGAGTTAGAGGCGCGTGCTTTTGTAGTAGCGCTTGACGTGTTCCGTCAGGCTGTAGCCACCGCCTTTTTCCGGGGCCGGCTTGGGCTCCTGATGCACGGCTTCTGGTGCTTGAACGCCTGGCAAGTTCACAATGGCTACTGCGGCGGCACCCGTAGCGGCGGCGCCGAAAAAGAAACCCCGGCGCGAGGGTTTTGGCTGGCTGTCCTGCATCTTGATCTCCAAGGAGGCTGGCTGCTATGTAAGTATTTGCATACTGTACGCCGGTGAACCACGCACCACAATGGACAGTGCGCCCCAAACCTGGCGACTAGGGGTAAACGATAGGCCAGCTCTTTGACAAGGCGATTTTGACGCGGCCTGCGTCTCGATTTGAGACCGCCAGACGCCCAGGCGCAAAACCGGGCGGCTTCACGCCAGCATGTCGAACCCTTGCGCTTCGACGCTGATGAATGCTTGCGTGAAAGCAGCTAGCGCGCGGTAGAAGCGGGCCTTGGGGCTTTGCATGACGGCCTCGCACATCATCGGCACCCATGGCTGGACGTGCCGCGCAAAAAAATCGCGCTGCCGGGTCAGGTTGGCCACCTCCACGTCATCGCCGGCAATCAGGTAACGCATGACTTCGCACAGGTAGGCGACATGGTCTTCGGTTTCCGGCATGGCCTCATCCCGTGCCAGCCCCAGCGCAGCGAGATCGTCGCGCAAGGCGGCCAGCGGCTTTTCGTTGAGGAATCCGCTGAGGTAGTGCGAGCCAAAGAGGTACACCTCCGGCTTGCCCACGCCGCCGAACAGCGCGTCGTACTCCTGACCGACGTCCGCCAGGCTTTGCGCTCGCGCGGCAGCCACCAGTTCGCTCCATGGGCCCTCCAGCAAGGCGCCGGCGGCCGGTGCCTCGGTGACGGCTGCACGCAGGTTCTCGTGCAGTTCGGCCGATGGCGCTGCGTAGTAAAGGGCCGCCAGCAAACCGTAGACCTCGGCGCGCGCGGTTTCTTCGTCCAGGGTGGAGGCGACGAGTTGGGCTGGTGTCATGTGGAGCGGATGTCGGTGATCTTGAGTTCGTTGTCGGCGGAGTAGATGTCAATGACCCGGCAGTCACTGCACATCTTGAGGCGATCCGCCGCCGCGCCTTGAAACATGGCGTGCCCCGCCAGCTTGCCCAGCATGGATTCAATCGCCTTGAGGGTGCCAAAGGGTTTGCCGCAGCGTATGCACTGGTAGGGCTGGGTCTCGTTCAGCACCCGCGCCTCCTTGCGCTGGGGCGTGAGCAACAGGCGCGGCTGCAGGGTGATGGCGTCTTCGGGGCAGGTGGTGGCACACAGGCCGCACTGCACGCAATTTTTCTCGATGAATTTGAGCTGGGGACGCTCGGGGTTGTCCTGCAGGGCGCTGGCCGGGCAGGCGCTGACGCAACTCAGGCACAGGGTGCAGCTGTCGGTGTTGACGAGAAGGCTTCCAAACGGCGAACCCTTGGCCGGCAGTTCAATGGCCTCGGGCAAAGCCGCAGGCGCCTGGGCGATCAGATGGTCCAGCGCCATCTCCAGCGTGCTGCGCTTTTCCTGTGCCACTGCAAAGCGGGCTGGCGTGGCGGGTACCGTGGGCCGGGCCCGGCCAAGGGCTTGCAGGCTGGCATCAAGGCTGGCGACCATCCCGGCACCACTTTCCGCAGGCGTTCGCAACAGATGGAAGTGAACACCGGCATAACCCAGACCATTCAGAATGGCTTGGGCGACCCGCATCTGCTCCGCCAGCCCCTCCAGATAAGCCGGCGCTTCCTCGTCCGTGACCAGCACGGCCACCTGGGCAGCGCCGAATGCAATGGCGCTCAGCCAAAGGTCCAGACCCAGGCTGGCGGTATGCCACAGGGCTTGCGGAATGACGTTGGCAGGCACACCCCGCACGGTTTTCTGCAACTGGGCTGCGCGGCCCAGCGCTTCCACCGCCTGCTGGCCGCTGCCCTGGCTGTGCAAGAGCAAGACGGGATGCGTGCCGCCGGCTTTGGCATAGGTCGATAGCAGTGTCTTGAAGCGCACGCCCTGCTCGCTGGCACGGGGGTAGGCGTATGTGAGGGCGCCCGTCGGGCAGACCGTGGTGCAGGCGCCGCAGCCTATGCACAGATGGGGGCTGACCACGATCTGCTGGCGGTCTTTTTCGCTGCGGATGGCGCCCGCCGAGCAGATGTCCACGCAGGCATTGCAACCGACGGTTTCGTTGCGGCTGTGCGCGCAGATCTTTTGCTTGTAGGCAAAGAATCTGGGTTTTTCAAATTCACCAACCATGTCGCGCAACTTGACCACGGTGGCCAGCAGGCCCTTTGATGCCAGGCCGGCCGCGGCATTCACAGCGAAGTAGCCTTGCGGCGGCGCATGCAGCGTGACCAGGGGCTTGACGCCCAGGTCCAGCACCAGGTCAAACGCCTGCGTGACCGTTTGCACCTCGCGGTTGAAGTCAATGGCGCCGGCCGCCTTGCAAACGGCCACGCAGTCTCGATGGGACGTGCACTTTTCGCTATCAATCTGGTAGCTAAGATCGATGGCGCCTTCGGGGCAAACTGCAACACAGGCATTGCAGCGGGTGCACAGGTCAAGATCAATGGGGTTGTTCTTTTCCCACTTCGCTTCGAAGGCGCCCAGCCAGCCCTTGAGGCTGAGGCCGCCGCCGCTGATCACCGGGTACTTGCGCTCCTGCCCGGGAAAGCCCGGCTGCGCCTGGGAGGAAACGCCCTGCGCAAAAATCGTCACGGCCAGCGTGTCGGCGAGCAGCTCGGCCACCTGCTCGGCCTGGTCCAGCGGACCGACGATGAGCAGGCGGCCGGTGCTTGTATAGGTCACGGTTGCAACGGGTTCCGGGTCCGGCAAATGGGCCACGGCCAGCAAGGCGGCCATTTTGGGGCTGGCGCTGGCAGCATCCTTGCTCCAGCCGCCGGTCTCGCGGATGTTGACGAACCGGACAACGGAGGTCGCCCCTTCCGTTTGTTGCCCGACTTCGGCAAACAGGCGTTTTTCCTGGGTGCAGGCCACCACCACGTCATCGCCGGATTGAACGGCCTTCTGGAAGGCGCCGGCTTCACGCCGGCACAGCGTCGAATGCAGCGTCAGATTTTCATTGAGTGCCGTGCCCAGCGTCTTGGGCTGGAGCGGCATGGTCTGGTTGCAGTCGCAAATGAGTGTGGGCATCGTCTGGTTGGCTGGCACCGTCGTCAGGCAATGGCGCGGGCTGGCTGGAATGTTCGGAGCTATCTTGGTCCGAACAGATCATGTCCGGATTTTCAGAGGACTGTGCCACGATTTCGCCGTTGGGGTTATTCGCATTTTCCCGCGGCAAAGAAGCCGGGTCTTGCCGCTTTTCGGCCTCTCCCTGGTCGCCCCCGTCGTCAAACAACTTGAGAAACTTCGCACCCACCATCTGCCGCAGCATGGACTCGGGAATGGGCTCGGAGATGGAATAGTCATCGATATAGGTGTCCAGCCCGTCCATGACATTGAAGCGCGGATCGGCAAACAGTTTTTTCAACGCGGCGTTGCGCACTTCAGGCCCCACATCGCGGGCCATGAAAGGCTTGAAGTCAGAGTCCTTGCCGAGCAGCTTCACATCGTCGAGTGACAGCGCTTTTGCAGGCGGCTCGTCTGCCTCAACGGCCGGCGACGGGGGCTTTATGGCCGGCGCGCCGTCGGCCGCCACCGGCCCGGGCATCGCGACCGCCTCGGCCTCCTCCGGCGGCTTGCCCCGCAGCGCCTCCGTCTTGCGGCGCGCCCAGCGCCCCAGAAATCCCTTTGCGTCTTCAGCCATTGCCCGCTCCGCCGAATTTCTTTTCAGTACTCACCCGCGCCGGATTGCCAAAGCGATCCGTCAGGGATTTGAAGCTCTGGGGGCGCTGGCGTTGCTTGGCTTGCAGCACATGGTGTGCATCCACGAAATGCTGCAGCCATTGCACCACGTCCGGAGGCGCGGGCACCTGCTCCACCGTTTCCTGGGCGTCGAGCCAGCGTCCGGCATCGTGGTAACTCAGCGTGACGATTTGCGGCACGGCCACCGGCTCATCCGCCAGAGCGGCCTCTTCTTCCATGCGCCAGACCACCCAGAAGCAGGGCTGCGGCGTGGTGACATTGAGGTAATAGCCTTCGGCATCATCGGTGAACAGCTCCACCTTGAAGCCGGGGTGCAGCCAGCGCTCCTCATGCTCGTCCCTGAGCAGCAGGCGCGGTTGTTCACCAAAGCCGTCCTCATGCGGCACCACATCGGCCAGCACCCAGCGCCAGGGCTGCCAGGGGTTGGCTATGCGCTCGCGGCGCATGACCACCGCCACTTTGACACAGGGGCGGTGAAGCGCCCCATCCGTCTCCGGAGACTGCGTCAGAAAATCAGACATGCCCGCAGTGTAAGGCGGGCCGCTCCCCCACATTCAGCATGGGTTTGGCGCATGGCCTGTCCGCACCCGTCCTCAGCCGAGCACGCCCCGTGCAATGATGCTGCGCTGGATTTCCGAGGACCCTTCGTAGATGCGCAGGATGCGCGCATCGCGGGCGTAACGCTCCAGCGGCATTTCACGCGTGTAGCCGTAACCGCCATGAATCTGCAAGGCCGCGTCAGTGACAAACCCGACCATCTCCGATGCATGAAGCTTGGCCATCGCCGACTGCTGAGTAAACGGCCTGCCGGCCGTGCGCAAGGCCGTGGCCTGCAGGGTCAAACCCCAGGCGGCTTCCAGTCGCAGTTTCATGTCGGCCACCATCCACTGGATGCCCTGGCGCATGGCCAATGCCTCGCCGTCAATCTTGCGGTCTTTGGCCCACTGTGCCGCAGCCGCCAAGGCGGCCTCGGCAATCCCCAAAGCGGTGGCGGCCACGTCCAGACGGCTGTTGTCCAGCACTTTCATCGCGGTCTTGAAGCCCGAGCCCTCCTCGCCCAGGCGGCACGCCACCGGCACCCGAACGTTGTCAAAAGACACCTCGAAAGCATGGGCGCCGCGAATTCCCATGAGTTTTTCATGGCTGGAAACCTGGATGCCCGGCGTGCCCATGTCCACGATGAAGGCACTGACACCGCGTGCGCCGGCAGCCAAATCGGTTTTGGCAAAGACCACCAGAAAACGGGCTTCAGCCGCGTTCGAGATGAAGTGTTTGACGCCGTCGATGCGGTAGTGGTCGCCTTCACGCACGGCGCGTGTGCGCAGGTCGGCCGGGTGCGAGCCGCCGCGCGGCTCGGTCAACGCAAAGCCTGCCAGCCATTCGCCGCTGGCGGCGCGCGGCAGCCAGGCTTGGTGCTGGGCCGCATCGCCGCCTATCAGCACGGCATCGGCGCCCAGGAAGTGCGCGCCTATCATCGACGAGGTGGCGGCACAGGCCTTTGATATCTCGACCAGCGCCAGCAGCATGGCCGTGGGCGTGACACCCGGACCACCCAGTTGTTCGGGCAGGTTCAGGCCCATCACACCCAGCGCGGCAAGCTGCGGCACATGGCAGGTCACCGACAGCTCCTGCTCGTCGATGGCCTGGGCGCGTGGTGCCAGTTCGGCCTGCGAAAAGGCGGCGACGGCATCGGCCAGGGCCTGATCTTCATCGGTCACACCGAGGCGTAGGGAGGGATTCATGCGGATTCCTTGGTCGTAAAGCTTGAAGGGGTTGAAGGGGTTGGGAGGGATGAAACCGGCGGCGCGTCGTTCGCAGGCTGTCCAAACACGCCCAGCGCCTGCAGTTCGGCCAGTCGCTCCATGCCGCAGCCGAGCAGGGATGTCAGGACTTGCTGGCTGTGTTCACCCAGGGCCGGTGCCCGCGTGGCCCGGCCAGGCGCCGCACCGCCAAAACGCACCGGCTGGGTCGGCAGGCGCAGACCGGGCAGGCGTTCATCATCCACCGGCTGCAGCAGTCCACGCGCTAGCGCCTGGGGTGAATTCAATGCCTGGCCGATGTCCCAGATAGGTGCCACGGGTACCCCCGCCGCATCGATCCGCGCCACCACGTCGGCGACCTTATGCGGCCCCGCCCAGGCCTCGATGACGGCACGCAGTTCTGGCTCGCGCGCCGAGCGCTGTTCGTCGGTCGCCAGGCGCTCGTCCAGCCCCAGTTCGGGCCGTCCCATGGCCTGCGCCAGGGCCGCAAACAACTTCCGGTTGAGCACTGCCAGCGCAAAATGCCCGTCCTGCGCCTTGTACACCCCAAACGGTGCCGAGAGGGGATGGCGGTTGCCGACCCGGCGAGCCGGTCGGCCGGTAAACAGGTAACGCGACACCGAGGTGGCCAAAAAACTCAGCGTGGTGTCAAACATGGCCACGTCCACATGCTGCCCCTGGCCGGTGCGCTGGGTCTGGTGCACCGCTGCCAAGGTGGCCCATGACGCGAACAGTCCCGCCACCACATCGGAGACGGCCTCGCCCACCAGGGTCGGCGCGCCGTCAGGCTCACCAGTGGCCTCCATCAGGCCGCTCATGGCCTGCACGATCACGTCGTAGGCGGGACGGCTGGCATAGGGACCGGTCTGGCCGAAACCAGACACGCTCACATAGACCAATCTGGGATTGATGCCGCACAGGGCGGCATGGCCAATGCCCAGCTTCCCGGCCACGCCGGGGCGGAAATTCTCGATCACCACGTCCACCTGCGCGGCCAGATCGCGCACCAGCGCGACCGATTCGGGCCGCTTGAGATCAAGCACCAGACTCTTCTTGTTGCGGTTCATCACGCTGAACAGGGCGCTCTGACCATTTTTCATGGGGCCGATGGCCCGGTAGTCGTCGCCTTGCGGCGGCTCGACCTTGATGACCTCCGCGCCCAGGTCGGCCAGCAGCGCAGTGGCCAGCGGACCGGCCAGAACCCGGGTGAAGTCGAGGATGCGCAAACCGTCGAGTGGACGGATGCCGGGAGGGGTTTCAGACATAAAGGCTTTCTTGGGAGGTCGGTAATGCCCCATTGTTGGCCGCCTGTTGAATCAATGAAAATACAGAATATCGATTCATTGGATTCTTAAAAGTGATTCATTTCAGCCTTCGCCAACTCGAATATTTCACGGCCGCTGCCCGCCACGGCGGGGCTGCACGCGCGGCCGAGGCGATGAATGTCTCGCAACCCTCGATCTCCAAGGCGATCGCCGAACTGGAGTCGCTCTGGGGGGAACGCCTGTTTGTGCGCCTGCATGCGCGCGGGCTGGAACTCACCGCCGCGGGTCAGGCCAGGCTGCGGCAGGCCCGCACGCTATTGCAACAGGCCGACTCGCTGGCGGCACCACGCACTGTGGCGCTGCAAGGACGACTGCGCATCGGCTGCCTCAGCACGCTGGGGCCGCGTTACCTGCCTGAAGTGTTGGCACGCCTGCAGAGTGAACATCCCGGCATTGAAGTGCAGCTCGAAGAGGGCGACACCGAAACGTTGACGCGGCAACTCGAACGCGGCGCGCTCGACGTGGCGCTTCTCTATGACCTGGGCTTGGCGCGTGGCGTGCGGCTGGAACCCGTCACGGACCTGCGCCCCTACGCCCTGCTGCCTTGGGGTCATACCCTGGCCGCGCGCAGCAGCCTGCGCCTGGCCGATCTCGCCCGCGAGCCGCTGATACTCATCAACCTGCCGCACAGCCGCACCTACTTTCTGTCGCTGTTCCGCGCTGCCGGCGTCACACCGCACATAGCCCATGAGAGTCCATCGGTGGAAATGGTGCGCGCCATGGTAGCCAATGGCCTCGGCGTATCCATCCTCACAACCCGACCGGCGCGCGATATCAGCGTCGACGGCAAACGCATCGCCTGCCGGGCGTTGCAAGGCGCCTTGCTGACGCAGTCGGTGGTGCTGGCCTACCCCGCCGAGGCAGACCAGCAGCCAGCGCTGACCGAAGTCTTCGCCCGGACGGTTCGCGTCAGCCTGGAAGCGACAGCGACGGCCCGAAGCGCCGCACGAAAAACTGGCCCGAAGCTTGCATAAACGGCCGGCACCGGCACCCCATACCTGTATAGACAGAAAAAGCTCCAGATCCATACTCCGACGCACCAAGGCGTGCGCCCCACGGCCCAGTTTGGTGCTTCATATCGTGAAAAGGAGTATTCAGGGTTAACCTGTATATACATGTACAAGGGTAAAGGTCAAAAATAGGCCAATGCGCAGACCCACTGGGCATTGATCACCGCGATAACCATTTTTTCCGAACACACTGGAGTATGTAATGGGTAAGACAGTCAAGAAAATCACCTCACTGCTGGCGCTGGGCGCCTGCGTGGCCGGCCTGGCCTCGGCGGCGAATGCGCAGGAAACCAAGCTGGTCCTGGGCATGTCCGGCTGGACGGGTTTTGCGCCCCTCTCACTGGCCGACAAGGCCGGGATCTTCAAGAAAAACGGCCTGGACGTGGAAATCAAGTTCATTCCCCAGAAGGACCGGCACCTGGCACTGGCTGCCGGCGCCATCCAGTGCGCCGCCACCACCGTGGAAACCCATGTGGCCTGGAATGCCAATGGCGTGCCCATCGTGCAGATCTTCCAGATGGACAAGTCTTATGGCGCCGACGGCGTCGCCGTGCGCGGCAACATCAAGAGTTTTGCAGACCTCAAGGGCAAGACCATCGGCGTGGATGCGCCCGGCACTTCGCCCTATTTCGGCCTGGCCTGGATGCTCAACAAGAATGGCATGACGCTCAAGGATGTCAAAACCACCACCCTGTCACCCCAGGCGGCGGCGCAGGCATTTGTCGCAGGCCAGAATGACGCGGCCATGACCTATGAGCCCTATATCTCCACCGTGCGCGACAACCCGGCCTCCGGCAAGATCCTCGCCACCACGCTCGACTACCCCTGGGTGCTCGACACCGTGGGCTGCGCCCCGCAATGGCTCAAGGCCAATCCCAAGGCCGCCAAGGCACTGGCCGACTCCTATTTCGCCGCGCTCGACATGATCAAGGCCGAGCCCGTGAAGTCCAATGAAATCATGGGCTCAGCCGTCAAGCAGACGGGTGAACAGTTTGCCAAGTCGGCGGCTTATCTGCGCTGGCAGGACAAGGCCGCCAACCAGAAGTTCTTTGCCGGCGAAATCACCGCCTTCATGAAGGAATCCGAAAAGATCCTGCTGGAGTCTGGCGTGATCCGCAAGGCGCCTGACAACCTCGCCGTCACCTTCGACGACAGCTTCATCAAGTAAACCTTCGCATCATGGATACCGTACAAGTACCGCCTCATCTCGCCGAAGCACCCCAGCAAACGCGCAGCCGCCGGTTCGCGCCGCTGGAGCCCGTCGCCGCCAATACACGGTGGTTGCTGGGTCTGGGTTTCTTCGTGCTGTTCGCGCTGGTCTGGGCGATCTTCACGCTCGGTGGCCTCGTCTCGCCCACCTTCCTGGCCAGTCCACTGACCATGGCCAAAGAGGGCTGGCTGCTGTTCACCGAATACAACTTCATCCACGACATTGGCATGACGGTGTGGCGCGTCCTGGGCGGTTTCATCCTGGCCAGTGTGATTGCCGTGCCGCTGGGCATTGCGATGGGGGCCTACAAAGGGGTTGAAGCCTTCTTCGAACCCTTTGTCTCGTTCTGCCGCTATCTGCCCGCCTCGGCCTTCATTCCGTTGCTGATCCTCTGGGCCGGCATTGGCGAAATGCAGAAGATCCTGGTCATCTTCATCGGCTCGTTCTTTCAGGTCGTGCTGATGGTGGCCGTCACCGTGGGCAGCGCCCGACGCGACCTCGTGGAAGCCGCCTACACCCTGGGCGCCAGCGACCGCGGCATCATCCGGCGTGTTCTGATTCCCGGGGCCGCACCCGGTATTGCCGAAACCCTCAGACTGGTGCTGGGCTGGGCCTGGACCTATGTGATCGTGGCCGAGCTGATCGGCTCGTCCAGCGGCATCGGCCACATGATCACCGACAGCCAGGCCTTGCTCAACACCGGCCAGATCATCTTCGGCATTATCATCATCGGCCTGATCGGCCTCGTTTCCGACTTTGCGTTCAAGGCGATCAACCGACGCCTGTTTGCCTGGAGTTCCATCTGATGAGCCAGCTATCAATTCAAGGCGTATCTCGCGTTTTCGAAACCGCCAAGGGCCAGCGCACACAGGCGCTGTTGCCGGTGGACTTCAACGTCAATGACAACGATTTCGTCACCATCCTCGGCCCCTCGGGCTGCGGTAAATCCACACTGCTGCGCATCGTTGCCGGCCTCGAACGACCCAGCACCGGCCGGGCGCTGCTCGACGGCCGTCCGGTGGACGGCCCGGGCGCCGACCGCGGCATGGTGTTCCAGAGCTACACGCTGTTTCCCTGGCTGACCATTGCGCAGAACATCCGCTTCGGCCTGCGCGAACGCGGTATGGCGGAGGCCGAGCAAAAGGAACGCAGCGACTACTTCATGGCCAAGGTCGGCCTGCGGGGCTTCGAAAATCACTACCCCAAACAGCTCTCCGGCGGCATGCAGCAGCGTACCGCGATCGCGCGCGCACTGGCCAACGATCCAAAGATACTGCTGCTCGACGAGCCCTTTGGTGCGCTGGACAACCAGACCCGGGTGCTGATGCAGGAGTTGCTGCTGGGCATCTGGGAATCGGCGCGCAAAACCGTGCTGTTCGTGACGCACGACATCGACGAAGCCATCTTCATGGCCAACCGCGTTGCCGTGTTCAGCGCACGCCCGGGCCGCATCAAGTCCGACATCGCGGTGAACCTGCCGCACCCGCGGCACTATACGATCAAGACCTCGCCCGAGTTCATGGAACTCAAGGCCAGGCTGACCGAGGAAATCCGGAACGAAGCCATGGCTGCGGCAGAGCACTGACGCCCCATCACCACCCAAGACTGCCTCTATGACTTCCCGCCTGCACCTTCTGCCACCTGCCAGCCGCGCCCAGCCCCAAACCGCGGAGGCCGCGCCACAAGCGCAAAATGTGGCGCTGTACCAGCAGATCAAGGACTTCATCGCCGGCAAGATCCAGGACGGCACCTGGAAAGCCGGTGACCGGCTGCCTTCCGAGAACGATCTGGTCGTTCAGTTCGGCATGTCGCGCATGACGGTGAACCGGGCCCTGCGCGAGCTGGTGGAACAAGGCCGCATCAAGCGTTTGGCGGGCGTTGGCAGCTTCGTCGCGGATGAGAAGCCGCAGGCCAACCTGCTGCAGATCGCCAGCCTGGCCGAAGACATTCGCCGCCGTGGCCACGACTACCAATGCAAGGTGGTCACCGTGGAGCGTGTGTCGGCCTCTCTCGAGGTTGCCTCGGCCTTGGGCCTGGGCACCGGGGAATCGGTATTTCATTCGGTGTGCGTGCATCTCGAGGATGGCGTGCCCATGCAGCTCGAAGACCGCTACGTCAACCCGCGCGTCGTGCCCACGTTCGTCCAACAGGACTTCTCGCAGGAACAACCTTCCGACTTCCTGGTGCGTACCGTGCTGTTCGACCAGATGGAACATGTGGTTGACGCCGTACTCCCCACACGTGCGCAGGCCGAGCTGCTGCAGATGGACGCCACCCAACCCTGCCTGCTGCTGACGCGGCGCACCTGGACGCGGGACACCCCGATCACCATCGTGCGTTGCCTGCATCCTGGCATGCGCTACCGGCTCGGTAGCCGGTTCCGTACCGACGGCAACGCTGTAACAGGTTGACCGCAAGGGTCAAACTCTTTTATCATCGCTCCCACCAACTTGTATATACAGGACTAGACAATGACGACATCCACCCACATCCTGCATCCCGGCCAGGTCAGCCTGGCCCTGTTGCGCACCATCCATGCCGGCCATGTGCAACTGGCCCTGGCGCCCGAGGCCCGCGACGGCCTGCTGGTCTCTCAGGCCGCCGTCCAGCGCATCGTGGACGAAGACCAGGTGGTCTACGGCATCAACACCGGCTTCGGCAAGCTGGCCAGCACCAAGATCGCGCCGGACCGGCTGGCCGAGCTGCAGCGCAACCTGGTGCTCTCGCACAGCGTGGGCACGGGCGAGCCGCTGCCGGCCGCCGTGGTGCGGCTGGTGCTGGCGACCAAGGCCGTGAGTCTGGCGCGCGGTCACTCCGGCGTGCGACCCGAGTTGGTGGATGCGCTGCTGGCACTGGCCAATGCAGGGGTGATGCCGCGCATCCCGGCCAAAGGCTCGGTCGGCGCCTCGGGCGACCTGGCGCCGCTGGCACACCTGGCCTGCGTGCTGATCGGCGAAGGCGAAGCCACCACCGCCGAAGGCAAAGTCATCTCCGGCGCCGAAGCCATGCGGCGCATCGGCTTGGCCCCATTCGTGCTCGGCCCCAAGGAGGGCCTGGCGCTGCTCAACGGCACCCAGGTGTCGACCGCGCTGGCGCTGGCCGGCCTGTTCGGCGCCGAGAACGTCTTCGCCGCCGGGCTGGTGTCGGGCGCGCTGTCGCTCGAAGCCATTCAGGGCTCGATCAAACCGTTTGATGCACGCGTGCATGCCGCGCGCGGCCAGCCCGGCCAGATCGCCGTGGCCGCAGCGGTGCGCACGCTGCTCGACGGCAGCGAGATCATTCCCTCGCACCCCGACTGCGGCCGCGTGCAGGACCCCTACTCCATTCGCTGCGTGCCTCAGGTCATGGGCGCCTGCCTGGACAACCTGCAGCATGCGGCACGCGTGCTGCAAATCGAGGCCAATGCCGCCTCCGACAACCCGCTGGTCTTTGACAACGGCGACGTGATCTCTGGCGGCAACTTCCACGCCGAGCCCGTGGCCTTCGCGGCCGACATCATCGCGCTGGCGGTGGCCGAGATCGGCGCGATTGCCGAACGCCGCCTGGCGCTGCTGCTGGATACCGGTCTGTCGGGCCTGCCACCCTTCCTGGTGCGCGACGGCGGCGTGAACTCCGGCTTCATGATTGCCCAGGTCACGGCCGCGGCGCTGGCCTCGGAAAACAAGTCGCTCGCCCACCCGGCCAGCGTGGACAGCCTGCCAACCTCTGCCAACCAGGAAGACCATGTGTCCATGGCCACCTTCGCGGCACGCCGCCTGGGCGACATGGTGAACAACACCGCGGTCGTGGTCGGCATCGAGGCCATGGGCGCGGCGCAAGGCATGGAACTCAAGCGTGGCCTGAAGTCCTCCCCGCTGATCGAAGCCGAATTTTCCCGCATCCGCGAAAAGGTGGCCTTCCTCGACCAGGACCGCTTCCTCGCCACCGACGTCGAAGCCATGCGCCAATGGGCCTTGCACAGCCACTGGCCTGCAGCATTGCTGGACATCCTGCCCAGCCGCGCCGCTCTCGCCTGACCCATCACCCTCTTCAAGATACCAAGACACCTTCATTCCCAGGAGATCACCATGAACGCCAAGGATTCCTTCATCACCGCCGCAGCCGACCCACGCACGGACGCGAGCCGCGTGATCCGTGCCCCGCGCGGCAGCCAGCTCAGCTGCAAGAACTGGCTCACCGAAGCCGCCTACCGCATGATCCAGAACAACCTGGACCCCGAAGTGGCCGAGAACCCGCAAAGCCTGGTGGTGTATGGCGGCATCGGCCGCGCCGCGCGCGATTGGGCCTGCTTCGACCAGATCCTGGCCTCGCTGAAAGACCTGAACGAGGACGAGTCGCTGCTGGTGCAATCCGGCAAGCCGGTCGGCGTTTTCAAGACCCACGCCAACGCGCCGCGTGTGCTGATTGCCAACTCCAACCTGGTGCCCAAGTGGGCCAACTGGGAGCACTTCAACGAACTCGACCGCAAGGGCCTGTTCATGTACGGCCAGATGACCGCCGGCAGCTGGATCTACATCGGCGCGCAGGGCATCGTGCAGGGCACCTTCGAAACCTTCGTGGAGGCCGGTCGCCAGCACTACAACAATGACCTCTCCGGCAAATGGATTCTGACGGCAGGCCTGGGCGGCATGGGTGGCGCGCAGCCCCTGGCCGGCGTGCTGGCCGGCGCCTGCGTGCTGGCCATCGAATGCCAGCAAAGCAGCATCGACTTCCGCCTGCGCACCCGCTACGTGGACAAGCAGGCCAAAGACATCGACGATGCCATCGCGCTGATCAAACATCACACCGCGCGCAAGGAGGCCGTCTCCATCGCCCTGCTGGGCAACGCCGCCGACATCCTGCCCGAACTCGTCAAGCGCGCCAAGGCCGGCGGCATCAAGCCCGACCTGGTGACCGACCAGACCTCGGCCCACGACCTGATCAACGGCTACCTGCCCAGCGGCTGGAGCGTGGCCCAATGGAAGGCCGCGCAGCGCGACCCGGCGCAGCATGCCCAGCTCACTGCGGCAGCGGCCAAAGGCTGCGCCGTGCACGTGCAGGCCATGCTGGACTTCCAGGCCATGGGCATACCGACCGTGGACTATGGCAACAACATCCGCCAGGTGGCGTTCGACCAGGGCGTGAAAAACGCCTTCGACTTCCCCGGCTTCGTGCCGGCCTACATCCGGCCGCTGTTCTGCGAAGGCAAGGGCCCGTTCCGCTGGGTCGCGCTCTCGGGCGACCCGGAAGACATCTACAAGACCGACGCCAAGATCAAGGAGCTGTTCCCCGACAACAAGCACACGCACCGCTGGCTCGACATGGCGCGCGAGCGCATCGCCTTCCAGGGCCTGCCCGCGCGCATCTGCTGGCTGGGCCTGGGCGAGCGCCACCGCGCTGGCCTGGCCTTTAACGAGATGGTGAAGAACGGCGAGCTCAAGGCGCCTATCGTGATCGGCCGCGACCACCTCGACACCGGCTCGGTGGCCAGCCCCAACCGCGAAACCGAAGCCATGAAGGACGGCACCGACGCCGTCTCCGACTGGCCGCTGCTCAATGCCCTGCTCAACACCGCCGGCGGCGCCACCTGGGTCAGCCTGCACCACGGCGGCGGCGTGGGCATGGGCTACTCGCAGCACGCGGGCATGGTCATCGTCGCCGACGGCACGGACGCGGCGGCCGAGCGCCTGGCACGCGTGCTGGTCAACGACAGCGGCTCGGGCGTGATGCGCCATGCCGATGCGGGCTACGAGATTGCGATTGCAACGGCGAAGAAGCAGGGCCTGAAGCTGCCCATGATTCGATAAGGAAAGGGGATAAAAAGGGAACATCATTCCCAGAACATGGGAATGAAGGGTTTTATTGCTGTCCGGATTCTTTGATACTGCCTCCATGCTGAAGAGTGCCTCCACCCCTGTTCCCACGGCAGACCGCGTGCTGCAGGTGCTGGCCGTGCTCGCACAGCACGGCCAGGCGCTCTCGGCCACAGAACTCATGGAACGCACCGGGCTGGCCCGCAGTACCCTGTACCGGCAGTTGGCCCGGCTGAAAAACTGGGGCTTTGTGCTGGAAAGCGATGGCCACTACGCCCCCGGTCCTCTGAGCCTGCAACTGGCGCTGGGCTTCGATCTGGCCTCGCACCTGGTGCGCCAGGCCCGCCCGGACATGGTGGCGCTGGCCCAGCAGTCCCATGAAAGCGTGGGCCTGATCGTGGCGGTCAACGACCAGGCCATTTGCCTGGACATGGTCGAAAGCCAGCAATCGCTGCGCTGCTCCTTTGAAAAAGGACGCAGCGTGCCCTTGCGCGCAGGGGCCTCGGCGAAATGCGTGCTGGCCCATTTGCCCAAGGCCGCGCGCGCGGCCGTGCTGGATGCGCACCATGGCCCCGCCAGTGCCGAACGCCAGGCCGCGCTGGATGAGCTGGACGCCATCTGCCTGGCCGGCTTTGCCACCAGCGCGGGCGAAGTTGATCCGGGCGTCTGGGGCGCCAGCGTGCCCCTGTTCGGCGCCTCGCGGCAGGCCGTGGGTGCCATCACGCTCATGGCGCCGATATTGCGTGCCCAAGGCCAGGAGCAGGACTTGATCCGCATGGCCGTCGTGACGGCCGCACGCATCTCTCGCCACCTGACCCTTCACTGATTTCCCTTACCCCTCAACCTGGAGACTCCCCCATGACATTTCGTCGTCACTTCCTTCTGTCCAGCCTCGCTGCCCTCACCTTTGGCGCCAGCGGCGCGCATGCCCAGGACAATGTGCTGCGCGTAGGCACCGACGCCACCTTCCCGCCCATGGAGTTTGTGGAAAACGGCAAGCGCGCGGGCTTTGACATCGAACTGGTCGAAGCCATTGGCAAGACGCTGGGCAAGCGCGTCGAATGGGTGGACATCGACTTCAAGGGCCTGATTCCCGGCCTGATCTCCAAGCGTTTCGACATGGCGGTGTCCGGCATCTACGTGACTGAAGAGCGCAAGAAGGTGGTGGATTTCACCGACTCCTACTACGCCGGCGGCCTGGTGGCCATGATCAAGGATGGCAACACCGTCATCAAGAAAATCTCGGACCTGGACGGCAAAAAAGTCAGCGTGCAGGTCGGCACCAAGTCGGTGGGCTACCTGCAGGAAAAGTTCCCCAAGGTGCAGCGCGTCGAGGTGGAAAAGAACCAGGAAATGTTCAACCTCGTGGACATTGGCCGTGCCGACGCCGCAGTGACGGGCAAGCCCGCCGCCTTCCAGTACGTGCGCACCCGTCCCGGCCTGCGCGTGCTCGAAGAGCAATTGACCGTCGAGGAATACGGCATGGCCCTGCGCAAGGACACCCCCGAACTCACCAAGGCGGTCAATGGCGCGATCGCCAAGCTCAAGGCGGACGGCACCTATGCCACCATCGTGAAAAAGTGGTTCAGCAATAGCGCTGCCAAGTAAACCAGCCATATTGCGACTGATCAATGGAACTCGATTTTTCTCCCGTTTGGGGCGGCTGGCCCCAACTCCTGGAGGGGGCGCTGATCACGGTGGAAGTCACTGCCGCCTCTTTGCTGCTCGGTTGCGTCATGGGCTTGCTGGTCGGCATTGGCCGGATCAACCCCCAGCGGCGCTTTATATATGCCCTGTGCACGGCCTACGTGGCGGCCATCCGCGGCACGCCGCTGCTGGTACAGCTGTTCATTCTGTTTTTTGGACTGCCCCAATTCGGCATCTTGCTGCCAGCCTTCGTCTGCGGTGTGATCGGCCTGGGCATTTACTCGGGCGCCTATGTGTCGGAGATCGTGCGTGGCGCGATCCAGTCCATAGACCGCGGGCAGATGGAAGCGGCGCGCTCCATCGGCATGTCGTCCGGGCTGGCCATGCGCACGGTGGTGCTGCCGCAAGCCGTGGTTCGCATGATTCCCCCGCTGGGCAATGAGTTCATTGCCCTCATCAAGAACTCGGCCCTGGTGTCGCTGCTGACCATCCATGACCTGATGCACGAAGGACAAAAGATCATCAGCGTCTCCTACCGCTCGCTGGAAGTCTACCTGGCCATCGCCATGATGTATTTTGTGCTGACGGGCCTGACCACGCTGGCGCTGCGCCACATGGAATTACGCCTGCGCGCAGGAGGAATGGTGCAATGAAAGAAGTCAATCCAAACGCGGCACCCATGGTCCGCATTCGCGGCCTGCGCAAATCCTTCGGCAGTCATGTGGTGCTGGACGGCATCGACTTCGACGTTCAGCCGTCCCAGGTGGTGGTGGTGATCGGGCCCAGCGGCTCCGGCAAAAGCACCTTCCTGCGCTGCTGCAACGGGCTGGAGAAACCCGAAGGCGGAAGCGTGGAAATCTGTGGCCGCCCCCTGATGCAGGACGGCCGCATGCTGCCCGACCATGACCTCAATGCCTTGCGCGAAGAAGTCGGCATGGTGTTCCAGTCCTTCAACCTGTTTCCGCATCTTTCGGTGCTGGACAACGTGACGCTGGGCCCGCGCAAACTGCGCTCGCTTTCACGCGCTGAAGCCGAGGTGGAAGCCCGCGCCCTGCTGGAAAAGGTCGGCCTGGCGCACAAGGCGTCGGCCATGCCGGCCAGCCTGTCGGGTGGACAGAAGCAGCGCGTGGCGATCGCCCGGGCACTGGCCATGAAGCCCCGCGTGATGCTGTTCGACGAACCCACCTCGGCGCTCGACCCTGAACTGGTCGGGGAAGTGCTGCAGGTCATGAAGCTGCTCGCCAGTGAAGGCATGACCATGATGGTGGTGACCCACGAAATGGACTTCGCGCGCGAGGTCGGTGACGTGGTCGTGGTCATGGACGGCGGCGGCATCATCGAGGCCGGCGCACCCGACGTGATTTTCACCAACCCGAGCCAGGAGCGCACGCGCTCGTTCTTGCAGGCCGTGCTCACGCGAACCTGATCGCCACCGGCACGACCCCGCCCCACCAGGAGATGACATCGCCATGAACCCAGCCAGCGTGACCCCGTCCCTCCTCCTGCAGCGCCGTCTGCAGGAGCGCTTGAGTGAGCAGCAGGTTGCGGACTTTGACCGCGATGGCGCGATCTGTGTCCGGCAACTGCTGTCGGCGGGCGAGGTGGCGCTGCTGCGTGAAGGCATCGATGCCAACCTGGCGGCGCCCAGCCCGCGCGCCAAGGTCGCCAGCCGGCCGGATGATCCGGGGCGTTTCTTCGAGGACTTCTGCAACTGGCAGGACATTCCCCAGTTCGGGCGCTTCATCCACGAAACGCCGCTGGCGCTGGCGGCGCAGCGCCTGATGCCATCGGCCAGCGTGCGCCTGTACCACGACCATGTGCTGGTTAAGGAGCCGGGCACGCGCCAGCGCACGCCCTGGCATCAGGACCAGCCCTACTACAACATCGAGGGCCGGCAGAACATCAGCATGTGGATTCCGGTCGACCCCGTGCCGCGCGTGTCCACGCTCGAGTTTGTGGCGGGCTCGCACAAGGGGCCCTGGCTGATGCCGCGCACCTTCATGGACCACCAGGCCAAATGGTTTCCCGAGGGCAGCCTGGCCGACCTGCCGGACATCGAAGCAAACCGGCCGGCTTTTCCCATCGTCGGCTGGGACATTGAGCCCGGCGATGTGGTGTGTTTTCACATGCTGTCGCTGCATGCGGCCGGCGGCGTGGAGGGCCCCAACCGGCGCCGCGTATTTTCAATTCGATTCCTGGGCGACGACATTCGCCATGCCCCCAGGCCCTGGAAAACCTCACCCGAATTTCCGGGCCTGGCCGAGCAGTTGCCGGCCGGCGCCCCCATGGAACACCCGCTGTTTCCCTTGCTCGTGCCCCCACAGGAGTTGTGATGCAGTTTTTTGACCTGGCCGCCTGCCCCCCGATGCCCTGGAAGAATGGCGGCGGCAGCACCCGCGAACTGGCCTGCTGGCCAGCGGGCGCCGGCATGCAGGATTTCGGCTGGCGCGTGAGCGTCGCCACCATTGCCACACCCGGGCCGTTCTCGATCTTTGCCGAGGTGGACCGCGTGATCATGCTGCTCGATGGTGACGGCGTGCACCTGCGAGCCGCCGATGGCAGCCTGGACCATGCCTTGGACCAACGCTGGCAGCCGCTGGCGTTTTCAGGCGATGCGGCGGTGGACTGCCGCCTGCTGGGCGGTACCTCCACCGACTTCAACCTGATGCTGCGCCGCGGCCAGTGGCGCGGCCATGTCCAGGTCGCCAACGATGCCCGGCCGCTGGGCAAGACGCCAGCCGGCCTGTGCATGGTGCTTGGCGGGCGGTGGACGCTCACTACGCCGGACGGCACGCGCGAGTTGAGTCCTGGCCAGGGCCTCTGGTGGGCGGAAGAAGAAGTCCATGGCGCGCTTGCACCCATTGATGGTCCCCAGGCGTCAGCCATGGACGCGGCGGCACTGGCCTGGCTGCCGCTCTCACCGGCTTAAAGAATTCAATCAAATAGACCGCTAGCCCTTGATGTACAAGCGCTGACAGCTACTTATTCAATAGCAAACAGGGAACGATGAAAAATCAAAAGCAAACATCGCCAACCGTCCCCAGTGCCGACGGCGTGTGGGAGGCCTTGAGGCTGGTGCCCGGGCTGAGCCACCCCGATGTGCCGCTGGCCGATGATGCGCTGGCCACCGTGGTGGTCGAGCGCGGTGTGGTGCGCTGGGTGGGCCCCGGCCATGCGCTGCCGCCGGCCCATGCCACGCTGCCGCGCTTTGCGGGCCAGGGCGCCCTCACCACACCGGGCCTGGTCGACTGCCACACGCACCTGGTCTACGGCGGCCAGCGTGCCAACGAATTCGCCCTGCGCCTGGCGGGCGCCAGCTACGAAGAAGTGGCCAGGGCCGGCGGCGGCATCGTGTCGTCGGTGCGCGCCACGCGCGAAGCCAGCGAGGACGAGTTGTTCGCACTCGCCCTGCCGCGCCTGCAGGCGCTGCTGGACGAGGGCGTTTGCGCCATCGAGATCAAATCCGGCTACGGCCTGGCGCTGGAGCACGAGCGCAAGCAGCTGCGCGTGGCACGCCGCCTGGGTGAAGCACTGGGCGTCACGGTGCGCACCACCTTTCTCGGCGCGCACGCCTTGCCGCCCGAATATGCCGGGCGCAGCGCCGCCTACACCGAGCTGGTCTGCAAAGAGATGCTGCCCGCATTGGCCGCCGAAGGCCTGGTGGATGCGGTGGACGTGTTCTGCGAGCGCATCGCCTTCACCCTGGCCGAAACCGAACAGGTCTTCCAGGCCGCGCAGAAGCTGGGCATTCCCGTGAAGCTGCACGCCGAACAGCTGTCGGACATGGGGGGCTCCGCGCTGGCCGCGCGCTACGGCGCGCTGTCGTGCGACCACATCGAGCATTTGTCGCCCACCGGCATTGCCGCCATGAAGGCCGCGGGCACCGTGGCCGTGCTGCTGCCGGGCGCCTACTACACCCTGCGCGACACCCAGCTGCCGCCTATTCAACAGCTGCGCGATGCCGGCGTGCCCATGGCCGTGTCCACCGACCACAACCCCGGCACCTCGCCCTGCTTAAGCCTGCTGCTCATGGCCAACATGGCCTGCACGCTGTTCCGGCTCACGGTGCCTGAAGCGCTGGCGGGCATCACCAGCCATGCCGCCCGGGCGCTGGGCCTGCAGGACAGCCACGGACTGATCGCCGCCGGCCGCCCCGCCAATTTTGTGCTCTGGCGCCTGCGCGAAGCCGCCGAGCTGGCCTATTGGCTGGGCCAGAAACCCGATTGCACCATCGTCCGACAGGGCCAGGTGGTGCGCAACACGCTGGCGATACAGCCGCAAGGAACCCGACATGGTGCATGACCCCCACAGCCTCTTTGCCGCCAATGCCCTGCTGCCCACCGGATGGGCCCGCAATGTGCAGCTGCAATGGGACGGCACGGGACGACTGACCCAGGTCACGCCCAACAGCACGGCCGCCGAAGGCACGCCCGTGGCTGCCGGCCCCTTGCTGCCCGGCATGCCCAACCTGCACTCGCATGCCTTCCAGCGCGCCTTTGCCGGCCTGACCGAGTACCGCGCCGCCGCCCAGGACAGCTTCTGGAGCTGGCGCACGCTGATGTACCGCTTTGCCGCGCGCATCACGCCCGAACATCTGGAGGCCATCGCCACCTGGCTGTATGTGGAGATGCTGGAGGCCGGCTACACCTCGGTGTGCGAATTCCACTACGTGCACCATGACCGGGGCGGCCAGCCCTATGCCGACGACGCCACGCTCTCGCAGTGCCTGCTGCGCGCCGCGCAGGCCGCGGGCATAGGCATCACGCTGCTGCCCGTGCTCTACCAGACCAGCGGCTTCGGCGGCAAGCCGCCGCATGAAGGCCAGGCGCGCTTCATCCGCAGCACCGACAACATGCTGGACCTGCTGCAGCGCCTGCAGCCCCTGTGCGCGGCGCAGGGTGCGCAGGCCCGCCTGGGCCTGGCGCCGCACTCGCTGCGCGCCGTGCCGCCCGACAGCCTGCGCGCCGCCGTGCAGGGCCTGAGCGCACTTGATGCCTCGGCACCAGTCCACATCCACATTGCCGAGCAAACCCAGGAAGTGGACGACTGCGTGGCCTGGAGCGGCCAGCGCCCCGTGCAGTGGCTGATGAACCACGCCGACGTCAATGCCCGCTGGTGCCTGGTGCATGCGACGCACATGACACCCGAGGAATACACCGCCGCCGCCCGCAGCGGCGCGGTGGCCGGCATCTGCCCCAGCACCGAAGCCAACCTGGGCGATGGCATTTTCGACATGCCGCAGTGGCTGGCCGCCGGCGGCGCCTGGGGCGTGGGCTCGGACAGCCACGCCTGCGTCAATGCCGCCGAGGAATTGATGCTGCTCGAATACAGCCAGCGCCTTTCGCGCCGCCAGCGCAATGTGCTGGCCAGCGCCGACCATCCGCAGGTCGCCACGGCCATGACCCTGCAGGCCGTGCAAGGCGGCGCGCAGGCCGCCGCACGTCCCGTCGCCGGCCTGGCGGTGGGCCAGCAGGCCGACATGGTGGCACTCGATGCCGAGCATGTGGCGCTGCGCGAGTTGCCCGCCGACAGCATGTTGTCGGCCCATGTGTTCGGCAGCCACCGCACCTCGGCCATCCACAGCCTGTGGACCGCCGGCAGGCAGCGTGTCGCCGCCGGCCGCCATGCCCTGCACGAGGGCGCCGCCCAGGCCTTTGTGGCGGCACGCTCCGCCACCATCCAACCCGACTGAGCTTCTGGAGAATTTTGCGCATGAGCACCGCCCACACACCACCGCCCTTCCAGTTTCACCAGGGCAGCCAGCCCTTGCTGATCTCCATGCCGCACGCCGGCACCTATGTGCCGCCGGCGCTGGCGCAGCGTTTTACGGCCGAAGCCCGCCAGGTCCCCGACACCGACTGGCACTTGGCGCGCCTCTACGACTTTGCGGTGGACATGGGCGCCTCGGTGCTGGTAGCCACGCATTCCCGCTATGTGGTGGACCTGAACCGTCCGCCCGATGGCGCCAGCCTCTACCCCGGCCAGAGCGTGACCGGCCTGTGCCCGGTCGACACCTTTGACGACACCCCCATCTACGCCCGGGGCGATGTGCCCGGCGACGCCGAAATCGTCGCACGCCGCGACGCCGTCTGGGCGCCCTACCACCAGCAGCTGCGCGCCGAGCTGGACCGCATCAAGGCCAGTCATGGCGTGGCGATGCTGTGGGATGCGCACTCCATCCGCTCGGTGCTGCCGCGCTTTTTTGAAGGCAAGCTGCCCGACCTGAACCTGGGCACCGCCAATGGCGCCAGCTGCGACAAGGCCCTGGCCGAGCAGCTGCTGGCCATTGCCCAGTCGGCAACGGGTTACACCGCCGTGCTCAATGGCCGCTTCAAGGGCGGCCACATCACGCGCCAGTACGGCCAGCCCGAGCAAGGCATCCATGCCATCCAGCTGGAAATGACCCAGTGCAGCTACATGCAGGAAGCCCTGCCTTTTGACTACCTGCCCGAGGTGGCGGCGGGCGTTCAGCCGCATCTGCGCCGTATGCTGGAGGCGGTGCTCGGCTTCGCGCACAGCCATAGAAGCTGACATGGAAACGCCGGCAACCACCCTCTCGCTGATCGACGACCTGGTTTCGCAGCTAGGCCAAGGCGCGGTGCAGTGGGGCGAGGCCATTGACGCGCGCTACCAGGCCGACTGGAGTGGTGCGCCGCCGGTTCGCCCTTTGGCGCTGGTGCATCCCGCCCATCCCGGCGAAGTCGCCACGGCGCTGCGTATCTGCCATGCCCACCGCGTCCCCGTCGTGCCGCTAGGCGGCCTGACGGGCCTGGCCGGCGGGGCCATGCCCCAGGAAAATGCCGTGGCGCTGTCGCTGGAACGCCTGAACGCCATCGAGCAAGTGGACACGGCGGCCGCCACCCTGACCGTGCAGGCCGGCGTCACCCTGCAAGCCGCGCAGGAAGCCGCTCAGGCCGCAGGCCTGCTGTTGGGCGTGGACCTGGGCGCGCGCGGTTCCTGCCAGATAGGCGGCAACCTCGCCACCAACGCCGGCGGCAATGGCGTGGTGCAGTTCGGCATGATGCGCGAGCAGGCCCTGGGCCTTGAAGTCGTGCTGGCCGACGGCACCGTGTTGAACATGCTACGGCCCATGCTCAAGAACAACACCGGCTACGACCTCAAGCAGTGGTTCATAGGCTCGGAGGGCACGCTGGGCGTCATCACCCGCGCCGTGCTCAAGCTCCACCCCGCGCCGCGCGCCCGGGTGAGCGCACTGGTCGCGCTGCCGGACTATGCCAGCGCCATCCGGCTGCTGCGCTTGCTGCAGGCGCATTTCCCGGGGGCGCTGGCCGCCTTCGAACTGATGTGGGAAGACTTTTATGCCACCTCCCTGCGCTGGAGCCAGTTGGCATCGCCACTGCCGCAGGCCTATCCCTTCATGGTGCTGGCCGAGGTCACCGGCCGCGACCAAGCCCTGCTGACCGACAGCCTGCAGACCGCCCTGGGCGAAGCCATGGACCAGGGCATCGTGCTCGACGCCGTGGTGGCCCAGTCGCAGGCCCAGGCGCTATCGCTGTGGCGCATCCGCGAAGCCACGGCGGAGTTCCCCACGCACCTCGTGCCCATCAATTTCGACGTCAGCCTGCCTATCGACCAGATCGGCGACTTCGCCGAGCAGTGCGTAAGCGCCTTGACGGCGCGCTGGCCGGACCAGCGCACGCTGCGCTTTGGCCACCTGGGCGACGGGAATCTGCACCTCACGACCGACGCCCGCTCGCTCGGCGCCAGCCTGACCCCGGAGCAGGCGGCACACGAAGTCGAGGAGATGGTTTACGCCCTGCTGGCCCAACGTGGCGGCAGCATCTCGGCCGAACACGGCATAGGCCTGCACAAAAAACCCTATCTGCAAGCCAGCCGCACGCCGGCCGAGCTCGCCGCCATGCGCGCCATCAAGCTGGCGCTGGACCCGCTGAACCTGCTCAATCCGGGCAAGATTTTTGACCTCACGCAACAGGACCCGAAAGCCACGCCATGACCACTGCCTCCGCCGAATTGCTCAGCCGCCTTGCGCGGCCCGAAGTGCGCGACCTGCCGGCCTACAACGCCGGGCTGTCGTCCGATGTCGTGCGCCAGCGCTATGGCGTCACGCATGTCGCGCGCCTGGCCAGCAATGAAAACCCCTTCGGCCCCAGCCCTGCGGTCGCCAAGGCGCTGGCCGAACTCGCCGGCGCTGCGGCCACCTACCCCGACGCCAACAGCCAGGCCCTGCGCAGCGCCATTGCCGAACGTACAGGCACGCAGGCCGGCCAGGTGGTGATGGGCAACGGCTCCGAAAACCTGCTGGAAGTGCTGTGCCAGGCCTTTCTCTCGCCCGGCGACCGGGTGGTGACGCTGAGCCCGTCCTTCGGCCTGCATGACATCTATCCGCGCATGATGGGTGCGCGGGTGCAGATGGTGCCGGTGACGCCAGCGCTGGAATTCGATGTCGACGCGTGGTGCGACGCACTGGCCGGCGGCCCGCAGCCGCCCAAACTGGCCATGCTGAGCAACCCCTCCAACCCGGTGGGCTGCATGCTCGACGCCCATGCCTTCAGGCGCATCGTGCAGGCCACACCGCCCGAAACCCTGCTGGTGATTGACGAGGCTTATTACGAATACGCGCGCCTGACCCCCGGGTTCCCCGACGCCCTGGCCGAGTTGCGCGCGCAATCCCGTCCGTGGATAGCTCTGCGCACCTTCTCCAAGGCCTGGGGCCTGGCCGGCTTGCGTGTTGGCTACGGCATTGCCTCGGACGAAAAACTGGTGCAGATCCTGGACCGCGTGCGCACGCCCTTCAATGTGAACCTGGCCGCGCAAACGGCCGCACTCGCGGCCTGGAAGGACCCGGCACACATGGAGATGAGCGTGCGCGAAACCGTGGCACGGCGCGACGCACTGGCGGCGCAACTGCACGCCCTGGGCGTGACCATGGCGCCCTCCGCGGCCAACTTCCTGTTTCTGAATCTGCAGCGCGCCAACGGCCCGGTCGCCGAAGGACTGCTGGCGCGCGGCGTGGCCGTCAAGCCGTGGAAGGAACGCGGCTACGAGAATTTCATCCGCGTTTCCATCGGCAGCGCCGAGGACAATGCCTTGTTCCTGCAGGCCTTCACGGACGTGATGGGCCTGGCTTCCTGAGGCCTGTCAAAGCGGGCCCGGCGTTCAGGCGCCATTTTCAGGCCCGCGCCAGGGTCTCGCCCGCACCATAGCCCGCCGTGGCAGCCGCCGCGCCGCCGCGCCGAATGGCCACCGCGCAGTACTTGAACTCCGGGATTTTTCCGAACGGGTCCAGCGCGGCATTGGTCATGAGGTTGGCGGCGGCCTCGTAATAGGCAAAGGGAATGAAGACGGCCCCCTGCGGCGTACCGTCGTCACGGCGAACATGAATCGCCACCTCACCCCGGCGCGATTGCACCGTGACCACGTCCCCCGCCGCCAGGCCCAGCGCCTGCAGGTCGGCACCACACAGCGAGGCCGTCGCCATGGGCTCGATCGCATCCAGCACGGTGGCGCGGCGCGTCATGCTGCCGGTGTGCCAGTGCTCGAGCTGGCGCCCGGTGATCAGCACAAAGGGGTAGTCGGCGTCGGGACGCTCGTTGGCGGGAATGATGTCGGCGGGCACCAGCTTGACGCGGCCGTCGTCGGTATCGAAGCGGTCCATGAACACCGTCGGCGCACCGGGATCGTCCGCGCTCAGGCAGGGGTAGGTCACGCTGGACTCGCGCTGCAGACGCTCCCAGCTAATGCCTGAAATCACCGCATGCATGGCCTGGCGCATTTCTTCATACACCGCTGCCACGCCAGCATGTTCGCCCGGGTAGTTCCAGTCCAGTCCCATGCGTGTGGCCAATTGCTGGATGATCCAGAGATCGGGCCGGGCTTCACCGGGCGGATCAATGGCCTGCTGGCCCAGTTGCACCATGCGGTCGGTGTTGCTCACCGTGCCGGTCTTCTCGGGCCAGGCCGTCGCTGGCAGCACCACATCGGCCAGCCAGGCGGTTTCGGTCATGAAGATGTCCTGCACCACCAGGTGCTCCAGGCTGGCCAGCGCATGGCGCGCATGGTTGAGGTCGGGGTCGCTCATGGCCGGGTTCTCGCCCATGATGTACATGCCGCGCACCTTGTGCGGGTCGCTGTCGGGCGCCAGCGCCTTGTGCATGATCTCGACCACGGTGTAGCCGGGCTGGTCATCCAGCGGCATTTTCCAGAAGTCCTCGAACCAGGCGTGCGCCGCCTTGTCGGTCACGCGCTGGTAGTTGGGATACATCATGGGAATCAGGCCGGCATCGCTGGCGCCCTGCACATTGTTCTGGCCGCGCAGCGGATGCAGGCCCGAGCCGGGTTTGCCAATCTGCCCGGTCACCGTGCTGAGGGCAATCAGGCAGCGCGCGTTGTCGGTGCCGTGCACATGCTGGCTCACGCCCATGCCCCAGAGAATCATCGCGCCCCTGGCCCGGGCAAATTCACGCGCGACTTCGCGCAGCGTTTGCGCCGGAATGCCGCAAATAGGTGCCATGGCTTCGGGGCTGTAGCCCTTGACGTTTTCACGCAGCGCTTCAAAGTTGCTGGCACGCTTTTCAATGAAATCGCGGTCAGTCAAACCCTCGTCAATCACCGTGTAAATCAGGGCATTGAGCATGGCCACATCGGTGTCGGCCTTGAACTGCAGGGTGCGCCAGGCGTATTTGCCTATGTCGGTGATGCGGGGGTCGGCCAGCACGATTTTCGCGCCCCTTTTTGCGGCATTCTTCATCCAGGTCGCCGCCACCGGGTGATTCGCCGTCGGGTTCGAGCCGATGATGAAAATCAGGTCCGAATGCGCCACATCATTGACCTGGTTGCTCACCGCGCCCGAGCCCACGCCTTCGAGCAGCGCCGCCACGCTGGAGGCATGGCACAGGCGCGTGCAATGGTCCACGTTGTTGCTGCCAAAGCCGGTGCGCACCAGCTTCTGGAACAGGTAGGCCTCTTCGTTGCTGCCCTTGGCCGAGCCAAAGCCCGCCAGTGATTTTTTGCCGTGGGTGTCGCGCAGGTATTTGAGCGAACCGGCGGACAGCGCCAGCGCCTCCTCCCAGGAGGCTTCGCGAAACACCTCCGACCAGTCGGCGCTATCGCGATTGAGATGCTGCAGGGCTTCGGGATCTTTGGCCACGCCGGACTTGCGGATCAGCGGCACCGTCAAACGCTGCGGGCTATGGGCATAGTCAAAGCCAAAGCGCCCTTTTACGCACAGACGGCTGTGGTTGGCCGGGCCGTCGCGCCCGTCCACACTGACAATCTTGTTGTCCTTGACGTTATAGGTCACCAGGCAGCCGACGCCGCAGAAGGGACAGACCGAATCGACCTTTTTATCCACCCGCTGCGAGCCGATTTGCGTCTTGGGCATGAGCGCGCCCGTGGGGCAGGCCTGCACGCATTCGCCGCAGGCCACGCAAGTGCTGTCGCCCATGGGGTCGTTCAGGTCAAACACGATTTCGCTGTGCGCGCCGCGCTGGGCGTAGCCGATCACGTCGTTGACCTGCTCCTCGCGGCAGGCACGCACGCAGCGCTTGCACTGGATGCAGGCATCCAGGTTCACGGCCATGGCGGGATGTGACAGGTCGGCCTGGGGCTGCTCGCGGCGCAGCGCCTTGAGTTCGGGCCGCACCGTGACATCCATGCGCGCCGCCCAGTCGCTCAGCTCACCATGCTGGCCGGGGGAGCCCTCACCCCTGCCCTCTCCCGGAGGGAGAGGGAGTGAACGCGAATTAATCCCCTCTCCCCCTGGGAGAGGGTCAGGGTGAGGGCTCCCCGAATTCGCATCGTTCCATTTGTAGCCCTGCTCCGGCATGTCCGACAGCAGCATCTCCAGCACCATCTTCTGGCTCTTGAGGGCGCGCTCGCTGCCGGCCTGCACCTCCATGCCGGCTACGGCGTTGCGGCAGCAACTCGGCGCCAGCGTGCGCTCGCCCTTGATTTCGACCACGCAGGCGCGGCAGTTGCCGTCGGGGAGATAGCCGTCCTTGTAGCAAAGATGCGGAATGTCCACGCCGTGGCGCTGGGCCGCCTTGAAGATGGTTTCGCCTTCGTAGGCATGAAGGGTTTTGCCATCGAGCGTGAACTCGACGGTTTGAGGCATCACCTCGACCCGCTTGGCAGGAGCGTTCATGCTTGGCCCCCAATCTCATGCGCAAAATATTTCTGGACGCTGCGCACCGGATTCGGCGCGGCCTGCCCCAGTCCGCAGATCGAGGCATCGACCATGACCTGGCTCAGGTCCTCCAGCGTCGCGTTGTCCCAGCGTTCGGCCTGCATCAACCGGGCCGCCTTGGCGGTGCCGACGCGGCAGGGCGTGCACTGGCCGCAGCTTTCGTGCTCGAAGAATTTCATCATGTTGAGGGCCGCGTCGCGCGCCCGGTCCTGCTGACCCAGCACGATGACGGCGGCCGAACCGATGAAGCAGCCATAGGGCTGCAGGGTGTCAAAGTCCAGCGGAATGTGGTTCAGGCTGGCCGGCAGAATGCCGCCCGAGGCGCCGCCGGGCAAATAGGCGTAGAGCGTGTGGCCGTCGGCCATGCCGCCGCAGTATTCGTCAATCAATTCCTGCAGCGTGATGCCGGCGGGCGCGAGTTTCACGCCCGGGTTTTTCACGCGGCCGCTGACGCTGAAACTGCGCAGCCCCTTGCGGCCGTTGCGGCCGAAGCCGCTGAACCATTGCGGGCCCTTCTCCACAATGTCGCGCACCCAGTACAGCGTTTCGAAGTTGTGCTCCAGCGTGGGCCGGCCAAACAGGCCCACCTGGGCGATATAGGGCGGGCGCATGCGCGGCTCGCCGCGCTTGCCTTCGATGCTTTCGATCATGGCCGACTCTTCGCCGCAGATGTAGGCGCCGGCGCCGCGCCGCAGTTCGATCAAGGGCAGTGCGCAGGGCGGGTCGGCCTGCAGCCTGGCGATTTCGGCCTGCAGCATGGCGCGGCAGTCGTGGTACTCGTCGCGCAGGTAGATGTAGCAGGCCTCAATGCCGACCACCTGCGCGGCGATCAGCAAGCCTTCCAGGAAACGGTGCGGGTCGCGTTCCAGGTAGACGCGGTCCTTGAAGGTGCCGGGCTCGCCTTCGTCGATGTTCACTGCCATCACGCGCGGGGCCGGCTGATCGCGCACGATGCGCCACTTGCGGCCCGCCGGAAAACCCGCGCCGCCTAGGCCGCGCAGGCCGGAATCCTCCATGGCCTTGAGGATGGCCTCGGCTTCTTCCTCTCCATTGACCACCGACGCGGCCAGCGCATAGCCGCCGTGGGCGCGGTAGGTCTCATAACCGGTATAGCCCGGCCTGGCGTCGCGTGCCGAGCCGGTCACACTCTTTTCCGCATGATCAGACGCTACGAAATTAATAGCATCCTTCACCCGTACTTTCTGGGCTAAAGGCCTTATTTCCTCCTGAATAACGGCCTGAAGCGCGTCCACGGTGGCAAAAGGCACGGCGCGCTGGTGCACTGCCGCGACCGGCGCCTGCTCGCAGCGGCCCATGCAGGGCGCCGCCACCACCCGCACATCCTGGTGGCCCAGCAAGGCCGGCAGGCGCGCCAGCAGGTCTTGCGCCCCGGCCAGCTCGCAGGCCAGGCCGTCGCACACGCGCACCGTCAGGCCGGGAGCCTTGCTGTCGCCCTTGAGCACTTCGAAGTGGTGATAAAAGGTGGCCACCTCGTAGACCTCGGCCATGGGAATGTTCATCTCACTGGCCAGCGCGACCAGGTGGCGGTCGTGCAGGCAGCGCCAGGCGTCGTTGAGCTGGTGCAGATGCTCGATCAGCAGGTCGCGGCGATGGCCTTCAGCCGGGCGCTCGCCGATCAGCGCGCGTACTTCGGCCAGGGACACCTCATCGGCCTGGCGGCCCTTCAACTTGCTTTTGCGGCGTATGCGGTCCCGCAACTGGTCCACCGTGGCGATGGTGACCGCCGGGACGGCGGAAGGCTGGATGGATGGATTCATGCGGCACTGTGGCTCGCGGCCGCCGCCGCGTCAAATTGAATCGGCGTATGCGCTGATTCAATCCTTGAATGAGCAGCACGGCTTGACGCCTCAATGCCCCTAGGCGGATTGGACTGGGAGCTGGCTTTCGACGGCAGCAGCCGGCTGGCAGCAACGGGCCCGTTACCGTCAGTCACCGGAAAGAAGTGAATGACAAGTTGGCAGCGATAGCGGGTACCGGCCAACGGCTGCTTCTATGGAGCCTCGTTTGTCAAGCCGTCTTTGAAGGTTTCGCAAGGAATGTCTGCATAGGGGCCGAGAGCGGTCGAAGACTTTACTGAGACTGGATAGCGGTCGCCGGGGGCAGGACTGCGCGTGGCGCCGTATCAACTTGACCAATGTCCGGGCACGGACGTGTCTACTCGCAGCTATAACTGAATCCTTCTGCGCCTGGTGTCTAGGCGAGGATGGCCGGCAACAAGGGGCCGCCCTCCGCCAATGACCGCTTCAATCTGCATAGCCCCTCCTTCGATACGGAATCGACCGCATCAGTAGGCGCCAAGGACCACGTTCGTCGGCCTGCCGGCGACGAAGTTTTCGACGTTGTCCATCAACTGATCGGACAGCGCTTGCTGTGCCTCGTCGGACGCCCATGCCACATGCGGCGTGAGGATCACGTTGTGGCGCGAAGCTGCGCGCATCAGCGGGTTGTCGGGCGAAGGCGGCTCGCCGTCGACGACGTCGAATCCGGCACCGCTGATGAGCCCCGCGTCGAGCGCCCGCACCAGATCGGCTTCGTCCACAAGCCCACCGCGCGCGGTGTTGACGATCAGCGGGCGGCGCCGCATGGCCTCGAACTCGGGCATCGCGATCATGCCCCGCGTGTCCTTCGTCAGCGGCGAATGCAGGGTGATGACGTCGCTGGTCTCGAGGACCTCCTGCCAGGGTGTGTACAGGGGACCCAGCCCGCTCTTGCCCTTGTGGGCGGCGAACAGCGGCACCATGCCGAAGGCGCGGGCGAGCTCGGCGACCCGCTGGCCGAGCACCCCTTCGCCGATGATGCCCAGCCTCGCGCCCGCGAGGTCGCGGATGGGGTGGTCGAAGAAGCAGAACTGCCCCGACGCCTGCCAGCGGCCGCGGAGCACGGATTCGCGGTAGGCGACGAGGTTGCGCCGCAGTGCGAGGATGAGCGCGAAGGTGTGCTCGGGCACCGTGTTGACGGCGTAGGCGCGGATGTTCACGACCGCGATACCGCGCGCCTGGCAGGCGGCCTTGTCGATGCAATCCGTGCCGGTGGCCGCCACCGCGACGAGGCGCAGTGCGGGCAGGCGCTCCAGCATGGCCGCGGTGATGGGCGCCTTGTTGGTGATGGCAATGCTCGCACCCTCCAGCCGCTCGGCGACCTGGTCGGGCGCGGTGAACGCATGCTCCTCGTACGCGTGCTCGAAGTTCGGTCGGCGCAGCTGGATCTGCGGCGCAATGGTCGCGCGGTCCAGGAAAACGATCTTGTGCATATCAGTGTCTCGTCAGTTCTGAAGTTGCAGCCATCGCTTCGCCTCGGCGACCACCGCCGAGGGCACGATGCCGAAGTGCTCGTACAGCTCGTCGGCGGGCCCGGACGCGCCGAAATCGGCCATGCCGATGAAGCCGCCGCGCTCGCCCAGGTAGCGATCCCATCCGAAGCGCACGGCGGCCTCCACGGCCACGCGGATGCCCCCCTGCGGCAGCACGGAAGCCCGGTAGGCCGCGTTCTGTGCGTCGAAGAGCTCCCAGCAAGGCATCGATACCACCGCGGTGGGCACGCCCTGGGCCTGCAGCAGTTCGCGCGCCTGCAAGGCAATCGCCACTTCGGAGCCGGTGGACATGAGCGTCACCTGACGCGGGCCGCCAACGGCTTCGGCCAGCACGTAGCCGCCGCGGCGCGAGAGGTTGTCGGCCTGGTGCGTGCGCCGCACGAGCGGCAGCGCCTGTCGCGCGAAGACCATCGTGACGGGGCCGCTGCAGTGTTCCAGCGCGATCTCCCAGCACTCGGCGGCCTCCACGGCATCCGCGGGACGCAGCACCAGCATGTTGGGCATGGCACGCAGCGAGGCCAGGATCTCCACCGGTTGGTGCGTGGGGCCGTTCTTGCCGACGCCGATGGAGTCGTGGCTGAACACGAACTTCACCGGCAAGCCCATCAGCGCAGCCATGCGCATGGCCGGCCGCTCATAGTCCGAGAAGGCGAGGTAGGTGACCGCCAGCGGAATGACACCGCCATGCGCGGCCATGCCGTTGGCCATGGCACCCATCAGGTGTTCGCGCACGCCGCAGTGCACATACGCGCCGCTGCGATCGGCAGCGGTGAAGGCCGCGAGGCGGCGCTTGTGGCTGGTCGGCGCCTCGAGGTCTGCGCAGCCCACCATGCGCTCGGGCAAGACGTCGGTGAGCAGGTCGTTGATCTCCGCCGAGATCATGATGCCGCCGGGCGCTTCGCTGCGCTCCGTGGCCTGCCGCTTGTAGCGCAGAAGTGTCTCGCGCCAGCCGTCGGGCAGTTCGCCGGCGATGACGCGGTCGAACTCTGCGCGCTCCGCGGGCGAGAGCGCAGCGTGCCGGGCCTGCCATGCGGCGTGCTTCTCTGCGCTGCGGCGGCCTGCATCGCGCCAGGCTTCCAGTACGGACGCGGGCACCTCGAATGGTGCATGGGGCCAGTCGAGTTCCTTGCGGGCGATGTCCGCGTCTTCGGGATGCAGGCGCGCGCTGTGGCCGCCGCGCTGGCCCTGGAGACGTGCGAGGCCGCGCGCGATCACGGTGCGGCACGCGATCATCGACGGACGGGGGTCGAGCTTCGCGGCAGCCAACGCCGCCGACACCGCTTCGAGGTCGTGCCCATCGACCTCGATCACGTGCCAGTCCGCCACGCGAAAGCGCTCCGCGACGTTTTCACTGATCGACAACGCGGTGCTGCCGTCATCGGTGATGCGGTTGTCGTCCCACAGCAGCACCAGCTTTCCCAGTCGGAGATGACCGGCCAGCGAGATCATTTCCTGGCCGATGCCCTCCTGCAGGCAGCCGTCGCCGACGAAGGCGTAGGTGTGGTGGTCCACCAGCCCGCTGCCGAAGCGTGCGTTGAGGTAGGCCTCCGCCACTGCCATGCCGAACGCGTTGGCAATGCCCTGGCCCAAGGGCCCGGTGGTCACCTCGATGCCGTGCCCGGGCGCGATCTCGGGATGGCCTTCGCAATGCGAGCCCATCTCGCGGAAGCGCTGGACCTGGTCGATCGAGATGGCCTCGTAGCCCGTCAGGTACAGCAGCGCGTAGAGCAGCATCGAGCCATGGCCGTTCGAGAGGACGACGCGGTCGCGATCAGGCCAGGTCGGGTCGGCCGCAAGGAACTTCAGGTGACGCGTGTACAGCGCGGTGGCGATCTCGGCCATGCCGAGCGGCACGCCCTGATGCCCTTCGCCCGCACGCACGATCGCATCAATCGCGAGAAAACGGATCGCGTTGGCAAGCTTTGACAACGCGGGCCTCGGCACGTCCGCGGCACTCGGGGCAAGCACTGCACTCATTGAGTAACCTCCGTGCTTCGCACTGCGGTGCGAGCTTGCTTGGGGCGGCCCGGCGCGGCGCTCATGCAAGCGACCCTGCACTTTCTTCAAGCAGCTTCCAGGCGTCCTCGCCAAACTTGCCGCGCCAGTCCTTGTAGAAGGTGGTCTTGGCGAGGGTGGCCTTGAACGCCTTCTTGTCGGGCTCGATGAACTGGAGGCCCTTGGCCTGCAAATCGCCGCGCAGCGTCTTGCTGAGCGTGGCGATGTCGGCGCGCTCGTCGTTGGCGGACTTGTCGAACTCGCGGAAGACGATCTCCTGGATGTCCTTGGGCAGGCGGTCTACTGCCTTGCGGTTGCCGAGGATCCAGTACGCGTCCCACACGTGGTTGCTCAGGCTGCAGTACTTCTGGACCTCGTACAAGCGCGCCGTGGCAATGATCGCCAGCGGGTTCTCCTGGCCTTCGACCAGCTTGGTTTGCAGCGCCGAATACACCTCGTTGAAGTTGATGGGCGTCGGGCTCGCGCCCAGCGCGGTAAACAGCGTCGAGAGCATAGGCGCCGAGGGCACGCGCAGCTTCAGGCCGCGCAGGTCATCGGGGGTGTTGATCGGCCTGGTGGACGTGGTGATCTGGCGAAAGCCGTTGTCCCAGGGCTTGGACATGGTGAGCAAGCCCACCTTCTCGATCTGCCCGCGCACATACTTGCCGAGCGGGCCGTCCATCGCTTTCCAGACCTGGTCGTAGTCGGTGAAGGCGAAGCCGGTGTTGACGATGCCGGCCGCCGGCACCAGCGTCGACAGGACCGAGCTGGCCTGGTTGAAGAATTCCACGCCCCCGTTGCGCACCTGGGCCAGGAGGTCGGTGTCCGAGCCCAACTGGTTGGCCGGGAACAGGCGGATCTCCAGGCGTCCCTTGGTCGCTTCCCTGATGCGCTCGATGGCTTCCTGCGCCCGCTTGTTGACGGGGTGGCTGGGGTCCTGTCCGGTGGCGAGCTTGTAGGTGAATTCGGCGGCATGCGCGCGCCGCGGCAGCATGGCGACCAGGGGGAGCGCCGCGGCGCCGGCCAGGCATTGCCGACGGGTCAGGTTCGGACGAGAGGTTTCGGGCTGGGTCATTGTTGTCTCCGTTGGGGGTGTGTGAAGCAGCCGATCAGTGGATCAACATGCCGCCATTGACGTCCAGCGTGATGCCGGTGCAGTACTTGGCGAGCGGGCTGGCCAGGAAGACGACGCATCCGGCGACGTCGGCCGGCTCGCCGATGCGGTTCAGGGGGATCTGGTCCAGGATGCCCTGCATGCGGTCATCGGGGATCAGGCCCTTGTTGATGTCGGTCGCGATGAGGCCGGGCGTGACGCAGTTGACGCGGATGCCGTCGATGCCGAATTCGCGCGCCATCGCGCGTGCCAGGCCGAGCACGCCGGCCTTGGCCGCCGAGTAGTGCGGGCCGCCCAGGATGCCGCCGCCGCGCTGCGCCGACACCGACGAGATGCAGACGATGGAGCCGGTCTTGGCCGCGCGCATCGTCGGCAGCACGGCCTGCGACATGTAGAGCGTGCCGCGCAGGCTCACGTCGAGCACCGCGTCGTAGTCCGCGCCGGTGATGTCGCCCGTCTTGCGTGGCTGCGTGATGCCGGCGTTGTTGACGAGGATGTCGATGCGGCCGCATTGCTCCACGGCCGCCTTGGCGGCGCGTTCGCAAGAGGCCTTGTCAGTGACATCGGCCACCAGGCCCACGTGCTGCGGACCGAGTTTGGCGGCAGCGCCGGCCGGGTCGGCGCGTTCGAGGTCGAGGATCACGACGCGGGCGCCTTGCTCTGCCAGCATGCGTGCGGTGGCGAAGCCAAGTCCATTGAGGCCGGCGCCGCCGGTGATGAGGGCTACTTTGTCTGCGAGAAGCATGTTGATCTCCAATGAGGGGTTGTGTTGAATTTGCGTTGAATGAAAGGGTCAGGCCGGGGCTTCAGCCCAGCCACTTGCGGATGCGGTTGGCCAGCGCCTCGCGGCTGATGCCGTAGCGCTCGTGCAAGGTGGGCAATGCGCCCGCGTCGAGGAAGGCGTCGGGCAATCCGGCGAGCTCGAAGCCGGCCGGCTGCACCCGGTGTCGCAGCAGCGCGCTGGCGACAGACTCGCCCAGTCCGCCGATGACGGAGTGGTTCTCCGCGACGACCACGAGGCGATGCTTGTAGCGAACGGCTTCGACGATGGCGGCTTCGTCGAGCGGCTTGATCGTCGGGCAGTGCAGCACGGCCACGCCGACGTTGTCCGCCGCCAGGTCCTGCGCGACTTCGAGCGCGCGCATCGTCATGAAGCCGCTGGAGATGACCAGCACGTCATTGCCGTCACGCAGCATCCTGGCCTTGCCGAGCTCGAACTTGTAGTCGTACTCGTCGAGCACGAGGGGCACGTTGCCGCGCAGGAGGCGCATGTAGACCGGCCCTTTGTGCGCCGCGATCTGCGGCACGGCCTGCTCGATGTCGAGCGCATCGCACGGGTCGACGATCGTCAGCCCGGGAATGCCGCGCATCATCGCGATGTCCTCGGTCGCCTGGTGGCTGGGGCCGTAGCCGGTCGTCAGGCCGGGCAATGCGAAGCACATCTTGACGTTGAGGTTCTCCTCGGCGATGACCTGGTGGATGAAGTCATACGCGCGCCGCGTGCCGAACACCGCGTAGGTGGTCGCGAAGGGCACCAGTCCCTCCTTGGCCATGCCTCCCGCGGCGGCGAGCAACAGTTGCTCGGCCATCCCCATCTGGTGAAAGCGTTCCGGGTAGGCCTGCGCGAACAGGTGCAGGTCGGTGTACTTGGCCAGGTCGGCCGTCATGCCGACGACTTCCGGACGCTGCGCGCCCAACTCGACCAGTGCCTTGCCGAAGGGCGCGGCCTTGACGCGCTGCCCTTCGGAGGCGATCGAGGCGATCATCGCCGAGGTGGTCAGGCGCGGCTTTTTCTTTTCCGCAACAACGGTGTTCATGCGAGGGCTCCTTCGGTTTGCTTGGCGGCCGACCAGCTGTCGTCCAGTATCTGCAGCGCCTGCTGCCATTCGGGCGGGTCGACGCGGATGAAGTGGTTCTTCTCGCGCTGCTCGAGGAAGGGCACGCCCTTGCCCATCAAGGTGTCGAACAGGATCACGCGCGGCTTCGCTTCGGCCAGGTCGCGCGCGTTGCCGAAAGCCTTCAGCACGGCCGGCAGGTCGTTGCCGTCCACGCGTTGCACGTCCCATCCGAAGGCCGCCCACTTGTCGGCCAGCGGCTCGAAGCCGAGCACCTTGCTGGAGGGACCATCGGCCTGCTGGTTGTTGATGTCGACCAGGCAGACCAGGTTCGACAGCCGATGGTGCGCAGCGCCCATGGCCGCCTCCCACACCGAGCCCTCGTCGAGCTCGCCGTCGGACATCGAGACATAGACGAAGGCCGGGTTCTTCTTCTGGCGCAGGCCGAGCGCCATGCCCACGGCGATCGGCAGGCCCTGGCCGAGCGAGCCGCCCGACATCTCCATGCCCGGCGTGTAGGTGGCCATGCCCGACATCGGCAGGCGGCTGTCGTCGCTGCCGTAAGTCTCGAGTTCACTCTCCTGAATGATCCCGCCCTCGATCAGCGCCGCGTAGAAGGCGATGGCGTAATGGCCGTGCGAGAGCAGGAAGCGGTCGCGGCCTTCCCACTCGGGCTCGGCGGGACGGTAGTTGAGCGCATGGCCGTAGGCCACGGCGAGCACATCCGCCCAGCCGAGGGCCTGGCCGATGTAGCCCTGGCCCTGCACCTCGCCCATGCGCAGGGCAAAGCGGCGGATGCGGTAGGCCCGTTCGCGAAGATTCTTCGTCAGATCAGACATGTGTGTCCTTTGTTGAAAGTCGGTGAGGGGGAGCAGGCTCAGAGCAGCCCGATGGAGAACCAGGGCACGAAGGCCACGACGAGCAAGCCCACCAGCAGCGCGCCGAGATACGGCCAGATGCGGCGCAGGGCGACGTCGGGGTTTGCGCGGCCGATCGTGCAGGCGGCGTAGTAGCCCAGGCCGAAGGGCGGGGCGAACAGGCCGATGCCCATGGCCAGGATGATCACCATCGCGTAGTGCACTTCATGCACGCCGATGGCCTTGGCGACCGGGAACAGGAGCGGTGCGAAGAGGACCATCGCCGGGATGCCTTCGAGCACGCTGCCAAGCACGATGAAGGCCGCGATCGACACCAGCAGGAAGCCGTACTTGCCGCCCGGCACGCTGGTCATCAGCTCTGCCAGGCTGTGCGAGAAGCCCGACTGCGTCAGTGCCCACGACATGCCGGTGGCCGTGCCGATGATGAAGAGGATCGCGCCGGACAAGGCCGCCGTATCGACCAGCATCGGATAGAGACGGCGCCAGTCGAAGCGGCGATAGATGAACAGGCCCGCGACGACCGCGTAGGCAATGCCGATGGTCGACACCTCGGTGGCCGTCGCCACGCCTTCGACCACGGCCGTGCGAATCAGCACCGGCAGCAACAGCGCCGGCAACGAGATCAGCAGCGTGCGGCCGACGACGCTGAAGGGCGCGCGCTTCAGGCCGTGCGCAACCTCTGCGCTGCGGTAGCGGGCCAGCAATGCCAGCATCACCGCCAGCACCACGCCCGGCAGCAGGCCGCCGGTGAACAGCGCCCCGATCGAGATGCCCGCGACCGAGCCAATGGTGATCAACACCAGCGAAGGCGGAACGGTCTCGGCCATCGCACCGGATGCGGCCAGCAGCGAAATCAGCTCGCCTTCGTCGTTGCCGCGCTTCTTCATCTCCGGCAGCAGCACGGGGGCCACGGCGGCCATGTCGGCCGTCTTGGCGCCGGAGATGCCGGAAACCAGCAGCATCGCCCCGAGCAGTACGTAGTTCAGGCCGCCCCGCACATGGCCCAGCAGCGAAGCCAGGAAGTCCACCATCGCCTTGGCCATGCCGGTCATCTCGACCAGGTGCCCCAGCAGGATGAACAAGGGGACCGCCAGCAGGATCAGCGAACTCATGCCCTCGTCGATGCGACCGCTGACCACCGCGAGTGGCGTGGACGTGACGCAGAGCAAGAAGGCAACTGTCGCCATGCCGAAGCAGAACGCGATCGGCACGCCGAGCAGTACGCCGGTGCCCAACAGCAACGCAAAGAATATGACCAGATTCCAGTTGCCGACCGACTGCAACCAGCCCGAGCCGACATAGAGCGCGATGGCCAGTGCCGCGAGCGCGATGGTCACGCCGACGAGATCCGCGATGCCGACGCGGGCCAGGCGCAGCAGGCCGAGCGCAATCATCAGTGCAGCGCCGGCAGGCACTGCCGCTGCACGGATCGTGTTCGGCCACGACAGGGCCGGCGTCTGCACGATCCATTCGTCGGCGGCGTACTCGGTCATCGGACCGATCAGGATCACGAGCATCAGGCAAGGCACCGCGATCGCCAGGGTCTCCGCCCAGGCCCTGGCCCGAGGGCCCCAGCGCGACACCAGCGCCGTGGTGCGCATGTGCGAGCCGCGGCGCAGCGCCACGGCGGCGCCCAGGTTGGCGAGCCAGAGGAAGAGGATCGACGCGAGTTCGTCAGCCCAGGGAATCGGGCTGTTGAAGATGAAGCGCATGATCACGCCCGCCAGCAGCACGACCACTTCGCCGATGACCAATGCGGCAGCGGGAATCTCGATGGCGTGGCCGAGCCACGACTCGGCGCGCACCAACAGCGAATCGTCCGGTTGCACGGGGTGTGCGTCCAGCAACGCGGTGCTCACTTCAGGCCCCCGACGCTGGCTTGCAGCATCGCCCGGCCTCGGGCTGCATGGGTGAGAGGGTTCGGCATCTCGGTTGTCTCCTTGGGCTGGTGGATCGATGGGACGAACGTCGGAGATGCCGATGCCCTCGGCGTGGCCTCGATGGCTGGCGCACTTGCCTGTCGCCTTGTCTCCTGAGTTCCTGGGAGCGGATGTTATGTGCCGGAGCACTTGACGACAAGCGAAGTCTCATCAGGCTAAGATGACGGGAATTCATCTGACGTGAGGGTTCCCCCCATGGCCTCCATTCCGCCCTTCGTGAACCTCCAGGCCTTCGAGGCCGTGGCCCGCCGCCGCAGCTTTGCGCTCGCTGCCGCCGAGCTGCATCTCACCGCTTCCGCGATCAGCCATCAGGTCGCGCGGCTCGAATCGCAGCTGGGCGTGCGCCTGTTCGAACGCAGCGCGCATGGCGTGCGCCTGAGCGCCGCGGGCGAGCAGTACCTCTCGCGTGTCGGTGGCGCGCTGCAGGCCATCGGCGCGGCGAGCGACGACCTGCGCCAGGGCGTGCGCAACAGCCTTTATGTCCACTCCACGCCGAGCTTCGCGAGCCTGTGGCTGCTCCCGCGGCTGTCCACATTTGCGCAGGCCTACCCCGACATCTCGCTCAACCTGTCGGCCGCGCACACCCACAGCGACTTCGGGCTTGGGCAGGCGGACGTCGACATTCGCTATGGCGTGCCGCAGTGGCCCGACCTCGTGATCGAACCGCTGTTCGAAGAGCGCATCGTGCCGCTGGCGAGCCCGGCCTTCATTCGCGAGCACCGCCTGAAGCGCCCGGAGCAACTACTGGACGTTCCGCTGATCCAGAGCAACGTCAGCGTGGTGCAGTGGTCCGACTGGTTCAAGGCCCACACCAATAAGCGCGCGCCCGAACGCTTCACCCTGCGCTTCGACCGCGCGATGATGTCGCTCGACGCCGCCGCCCAGGGCTTGGGCGTCGCCCTGGAGAGCTATACGATTGCCGGCCGGCACATGGCCGAGGGAAAGCTCAAGCCGATCCTGAGCCTGGACAAGGACGTGCGCACCAAGGCTCACTTTGTCGTGTACCCAGCGCGCCATGCGAAGCGCGTGCCGGTCGAGGCGTTCTTGTCATGGCTCCACGGCGAGGCAGCGAAGAATGGCTGAAGGCGAGGGCCGCACCAGGCGCTGTGTCGATGCGCACGTTTCGACCACGGCTCAAGGATACAACCGAGGCGTCCAGCATCAAGCCCGCGTTGCGGCGTGGCCACTTCTTATATTAACTTGCGTTCAATGATATAGAAGTTATCCATCTGAACCCGGTCAGTTGCCGGGTTCAGCTCGGGGCTGTATGGCGGCAGGTGCACCACGCGCATGTTCGCCGGCACAACCAACTCGCCAGCGATGTGCCAGCCGGCCTGATCCATCACCATGACGACAAACTCGTCGGCGTGACGCTGTGCCACCTCGGCCAGGAACAGCGACATCGTCTCAGCGTTGACCCATGGCAGCACCAGACTGTCCATCACGCCGTCGTGCGGGCTGACGGCCGTGAAGGCGTAGATGTACTTGCGCTCCAGCCGCGCGCCCACCACCGGCCGAATGCCGTGGGGCGCCCAGCAGCGCCGCGGCGTGCCCAGCAGCCCGAAGCGGCCCTCGTCCTGGAACATCAACCGCACGCGGCGGCCGCGTTCAGCCTGGCGCACGACCTCTTGGCGTACCGCGCGGCGGAGTTTTTTTAAAGGCGGCCTGCGCCGCGACGTCCGCCTTCGGATGCCGCGGACGCGGCATGACCTTGCGCCAGCCGTGCCGATCCAGCAGCCGGTAGATCGTCGAAGGCGCCACCGCCTTGCCCACCTTCTCTTGGTAAGCCTGCTGAATCTCCGCTACCTTGAGCATGCCGCCGGCTTCGGCCCGGGCGATGAACGGCGCCAGAATCTGCGCCTCCTGCTCGGCGCTCAAGTGCTGGTGGTGTCGTCCGCCCCGGCCACGCAAGTCGAACAGGGCATCCCCTTCCTTGGCCCAGCGCGAGTGGATGACATGTACCGTGGCTGTCGACCACCCCAGCAGTTGCGCGATCTGCGCAGCCGAACTGCCCAGCGTAGCCCTGATCAGCACGCACTGGATGCGCTGGTACTGCGAGTGGCTGTTGGCCTGTTTCAGCCGCTCGGCAAGCCGCGCAATCGTCGCCTTGTCACACGAGATAAGACCCTTCATCCACAACTCCTTGAAGTCTGTGGATGAGTATGATATCTAACTTATTGAACGCAAAGTTGTATAAATCATTCGTGAAGGCGAAGCGCAGACAGTACAGACTTCGGCCAAGCGAAGCCGACAAAGTGCACGGATGATTTAGAAATGGAATTACAGGGTGGGCAAGCGCTCGAAGTGGTCGAAGCGAGGGAACGGGGGCTGCACCTGCGTGACTTCAAGCTCGTCGACGAGTGCTGCGGGCATGTCATCGCGCAGCCAACTGCACATGTCCGCAAGCTGCTCCGGCGAGCCCTGCAGCATCACCTCTACCGACTCATCCATGCGGTTACGGACCCAGCCGGTGATGCCCTGCGCGCGCGCGCGGCGCACGCAAGCGTCCCGGTAACCGATGCCTTGCACACGGCCCCATACCCGTACCAGCCAAGTCTCGATCGTGCCATCTTTGTCGCGAGAAACCATATGCGCAGCCCCTTGCCTGTGGATGTACCTACGAGAAGGTTAATCAACTGGCTCCACCGAATTCACCTGTCAAGCGCCTCGCATGTCGCGTCAAACGCTCGCGGCCTGCGGGGGCGAACCACAAATCTTGCGTCAACTTGGCCCCTGCTGTCCAGCACTTCGTTGTGCCCGTTCCCGGCGCCGACCGGCTGCTCAGGGGGCATTTTCCCACTGCCGCCCTCCGGTCGATTCCGGCCGGCCAGGCTGGCCATGTCGCCAACAGGCATTCACGCACATCAGGCCCAGCATTCTTACGAATGCCGGGCGGATGACTCAGGGCTTGAGCGATCCGCTGTGCTGCGCCGCATGCTGCAGCCACCGCTGGTCCCGGGCCAGCGCCAGCGCCGCTTCCAGCGCGCGTGAGGCACGGGAATTGGCCAGGTAAATAAAACCCACGGGCGTGAGCATTTCCGGCTCGACCAGAGGCAGCGCTTCCAGCTCACCCTGGCTGCGCACCGCGCCGACCAGCGCACCCGGCAGCACACTGCTGACATCGCCGGCCAGCACGCTCAGGGCCAGGGTCAGCACCGAATTGGTTTCCATGACCGGCTGCACCGCTGCGCCCACGGAGGCAAAAGCGCGGTCCACCAGGCTGCGGTTGTGCATCTCGGGCGTCAGCAGGCACAGCGGCAGTTGCGCGGCGTCAACCCAGCGCATGGCTTTGCCCAGTTGCAGTTCGGCCCCCATGGCGCGATCCTGGTTTTGCAGCCGGCGCACCAGAAAATAATGCTCGGCATACTGCGGCAGCACGGCAAAGGGCCCACCCTTTTTGAGCCGGTCCGTGAAACCCAGCGCCAAATCCAGCGAAAGGTTTTCCAGGCCCTCTTCGATTTCCTGGGAACTCAGGGCGCGCACCACCGGGGCAATGCCCGGATGTGCAGCGTGCAGCATGGCGGCAAAACGCGCGGCCACCGGCACGGCCGTCGGCACCACCCCCAGATGCAGGCGGCCCCGGGGCCGTCCTGCGCTGCTGGTGAGTTCCTGCTGCAGCAAGGCATGCTCATGCAGCATGCGCTGGGCGGTTGCGAGTACGCGCTCGCCTTCGGGCGTCAGGCCGGCATAGCTGCGGGCGCGCTTGACGATGGGCGTGCCAAACTCCTTTTCCAGCGCCCGCAAGGCGTTGGACAGCGCCGGCTGCGTGATGTGGCAGGCCTGCGCGGCCCGCGCAAAATGCCGGTGCTCACTCAGTGCGACCAGGTAGCGCAATGAAGTGAGCAGATTCATACGGGATGTCGCAAAAGTCCGCCTGGCACTTAAGCCGAATCAGGTATTTTTCGAGATCGTGATCGTCGGGAATTTGGCCGAGAAGTCCTTGGCTTTCGCCGCCACCGTGATCGCCATCTTGCGCGCGATGGCCTTGTAGATGGCCGCCACATCGCCGTCGGGGTCGGCCACCACGGTTGGCCGGCCGCCGTCGGCCTGCAGGCGGATTTGCATGTCCAGCGGCAGGGCGCCGAGGTAGTCCATACCGTACTCAGCCGCCATTTTCTTGCCGCCTTCCTGGCCGAAAATGTGTTCCACATGGCCGCACTGGCTGCACACATGCACCGCCATGTTTTCCACGATGCCCAGAATCGGCACGCCGACCTTCTCGAACATCTTGATGCCTTTCTTGGCATCGAGCAGCGCAATGTCCTGCGGTGTCGTGACGATGACGGCGCCCGTCATGGGCACGCGCTGGGACAGCGTGAGCTGGATGTCGCCGGTGCCGGGCGGCAGGTCGACGATCAGGTAATCCAGGTCTTTCCAGTTGGTCTGGCGCAAAAGCTGCTCCAGCGCCTGGGTCGCCATGGGGCCGCGCCAGATCATGGCCTCGTCCTGCGCCACCAGGAAACCGATGGACATGACCTGCAGGCCGTAGTTTTCCATGGGTTCCATGTTTTTGCCGTCCAGGCTCTCGGGCCGGCCTTCGATGCCCATCATCATGGGCTGGCTGGGGCCGTAAATGTCGGCATCGAGCAGGCCCACGCTGGCACCTTCGGCGGCGAGCGCCAGGGCCAGGTTGACGGCGGTGGTGCTTTTGCCCACGCCGCCCTTGCCGGAGGCCACGGCAATGATGTTCTTCACATTCGGCAAGAGCTGCACGCCGCGCTGCACGCTGTGGCTGACGACTTTGGAGGTGACATTGACCGACACGTTGCCCACACCCGCAACGCCCTTGACGGCCGCAATCAGGCTCTTGCGCAACCCCGGAATCTGGCTCTTGGCGGGGTAGCCCAGTTCCACATCAAACGACACATCGCTGCCGCTGATTTGCAGGTTTTTTACCGCTTTGCTGCTGACGAAATCCTTGCCGGTATTGGGGTCCAGCACGGTTTGCAAGGCATTCAATACCGTCTGTTGTTGCAGCTGTTCTTCGGGGGCCATCGGGGAACTCTCCATGTGAATCTGACAAGGCAGGCGGAGCGCTTTTTGCGGCAACGCATCTGTCCCTGGGGTTGTCATGAAGTCTAACGCCGCGGCGCGAGCCATGGGGTCATGGGGGATTGCCGCCAGGCATTCTGCCCCGGGCGACTTAAAATCCAGGGTTAGCCCTCTAAAGCCCCAAAAAACTTTATATGTCCCAGCGCCGCCTGTTTGTCACCACCGCCCTCCCCTACGCCAACGGCAATTTCCATATTGGCCACATCATGGAATACATCCAGGCCGACATCTGGGTGCGCTTTCAGCGAATGCAGGGCCATGAGGTGAACTTCTGTTGTGCCGACGACGCCCACGGCGCGCCTATCATGATTGCCGCCGAAAAGGCCGGCAAGACGCCGCAGCAGTTCGTGGCCGACATCGCGGCGGGCCGCAAGCCCTACCTGGACGGTTTTCACATCAGTTTTGACAACTGGCATTCGACCGACGGGCCGGAAAATCACCAGCTGGCGCAGCAGATCTACCTGGATCTGAAAAAAGCCGGCCTGATCGAAAGCAATACCGTAGAACAGTTCTTTGACCCGGAAAAGAACATGTTCCTGCCCGACCGCTTCATCAAGGGCGAATGCCCGAAATGTCACGCCAAGGACCAGTACGGCGACAACTGCGAAGTCTGTGGCGCGGTCTATGCGCCTATCCAGCTGATCAACCCCTACTCGGCCCTGTCGGGTTCCAAGCCGGTGCTCAAGACCTCGGAGCACTTCTTCTTCAAGCTGTCTGACCCGCGCTGCGTTGAATTTCTGCAAGCCTGGACGCAAGACGGCAAACTGCAGCCCGAAGTGGCCAACAAGGTCAAGGAGTGGTTTTCGGTGCGCGAGAACGCCGACGGCACGACCAGCGAGGGCCTGGGCGACTGGGACATCTCCAGAGACGCGCCTTACTTCGGCATCGAAATCCCCGATGCGCCGGGCAAGTATTTTTATGTCTGGCTGGACGCCCCGGTCGGCTACCTGGCCTCGCTGAAAAACCTGCTGGAAAAGCGCGGCCAGAGCTATGACAGCTACATGGCCACGCCGGGCCTTGAGCAATACCACTTCATCGGCAAGGACATCGTCACCTTCCACACCCTGTTCTGGCCGGCGATGCTGCACTTCAGCGGCCGCAAGACGCCGGACAACATCTTTGTGCACGGCTTCCTGACGGTGAACAACGGCGAGAAGATGAGCAAGAGCCGCGGCACCGGCCTGGACCCGCTCAAGTACCTGAGCCTGGGCATGAACCCGGAATGGCTGCGCTACTACCTGGCGGCCAAGCTCAATGCGCGCAACGAAGACATTGACTTCAATGCCGACGATTTCATGGCGCGCGTCAACAGCGACCTGGTCGGCAAATACATCAACATTGCCAGCCGGGCGGCCGGCTTTATCGCCAAGCGCTTTGCCGGAAAACTTGGCGAAGTCTCGGCCGACGGCGCCACGCTGCTGGACACCTTGCGCGCGCAGAAAAGCCCCATCGAGCAGCTCTTTGAAAGCCGCGAATACGCCAAGGCCTTGCGCGAAACCATGCTGCTGACGGACCGCGTCAACAGCTATGTGGACCAGAACAAGCCCTGGGAGCTGGCCAAACAGGAAGGCATGACCGCCCGCCTGCACGACGTGTGCACGGTGTGCATTGAGGCCTTCCGCCTGCTGACCCTCTACCTCAAGCCGGTGCTGCCCGCCCTGGCCACCGAGGTGGAAGCTTTCCTGAAAACCGGTCCGCTGACCTTTGCCGACGCGGCCGGCAGCCTGGGGCAGGGTCACCTGATCGGCGACTACAAGCATCTCATGCAGCGCGTCGACATCAAACAGCTTGAGGCATTGTTTGAGCCTCCAGCCCAGGCAGAACCTGCGCAGGCAGCTACTGAATCGATAGCATCTTCAGAGCTGCCCGGCGGCGAGGCGCTTGCCCCCGCCATCACCATCGACGACTTCGCCAAGGTGGACCTGCGCATTGCCAAAATCGTCAACTGCGAACCGGTGGACGGCTCGACCAAGCTGCTGCGCCTGACGCTGGATGCCGGGGAAGGCCGCATGCGCAACGTCTTCAGCGGCATTGCCTCAAGCTACCAGCCGGAAGACCTGATCGGCAAGCACACGGTGCTGGTGGCCAATCTGGCGCCGCGCAAGATGAAGTTCGGCCTCAGCGAGGGCATGGTGCTGGCCGCCAGCCACGCCGACGAAAAGGCCCGGCCCGGCATTTATGTGCTGGAGCCCCTGCCGGGCGCGACGCCGGGCATGCGCATTCACTGAGTCGGCGCGCCCGGGACCACCGCTAGACCAGCGATCCGGTCCTTGGCCGTGGCCAGCTCACAAAGCGCAGCGCCGTGCCCGAACGGCCCGCCAGCTCACCCAGCACGCGGCCCAGGGACTCCAGTAAAAAAGTGGCATCGGAGGCCCTGAACGGCGCCTCGGCCACCGCCAGTTTGAGCTTGAGCACCATATTGGGCGGTAGGCCCGGGCTTTCTGCCAGGCCGCGGACGATGAGGCGCTGTCCGATGTCGGCCAGTTGCTGGTGCGTCAGATGGCCTTGCAAAATCAGCACAAAGTCACCGTCGCGATGGCGACCCACGGTGTCGCCTTCATGCGCCACGCTGGTGATGCAGGCCCCCGCATGCACCACCGCGTTTTGCGCGATCTCCATGCCGTATTCCTGGCGGATTTCATTCGCGTTGCTGAGCCGTATGCGCAGCACGGCCCCCAGATCCGGGTCGCGCTGCTGGCGAAGCAGCAGCTGCTCCAGCCGCTGCAACAACACGCCGTGGCTGGCCACGCCGCTCAGCGGATCCACACGGGTCAGCGCCCCCACTCGCGCCCGGTTGTCGCGCCGTTCGCGGCTGCGCAGGTAAAGCGCAATCAGTAGCAGGGGAATTTCAAAGGCGGCGCCAATTTGCTCGCCGTATTGCGTGGCCAGACTCAGGGGCAGCAGGCTCAGCGTGCGCAGGATGGGGAAGATGGCCCCAACCACCAGGCAGGCCATGGCGGCCAGCACCCACACACCCACCCGGGGCCTGCGCCACGCGTACCAGCCGGCCACTCCCAGGTAGGTGGCCAGGCTCGCCAGGTAATAGGGCGCCAGCAAGGGATAGGACGGCCGGCGTCCCAGCGCCAACAAGTCCACCACGATCGCCCCCCCCAAGGCCGCCATGGCCAGCAGCCCGCGGGGCAGCCAGAACATATTCCGGTCCACCACCAGCTGGCGCAGCAGCAGATGCAGCCAGGCCGCGGCCACCAGCGTCAGCACGGCGGGGGCGAGGTCGTTCCACCAGGCGTGGTCCGGCCAGAGATACTCACCGCCCAGACCCGTCAACGACAGCTGGCCCACGGCCATGACCAGCACATAGCCCGCGTACCAAAGATGGATGGGATCGCGCCACGACACGGCCTGGAGGCTGCTGATCAGCACAATGAACAGCACCAGCCCGATATAAACCCCCAGCAGCAAATGCCATTGCTTGCTCTGCTCATGAAAACCGTTCGCGTCCGACAGCGTCCAGTACACGTTGATGGGGTAGTTGTGCATCACCCGCAGATAGCTGGGCTGGCTTTCATGGGGCTGGACCAGCAGTTCGAATGCCGGATGCAGGTGCCGCACCGGCCAGGCCGCGACAGGAATCTGATTGCCCGAGCGCTGCAGTTGCCACTGGCCGGCGCCAGCGCTGCCGGCCTGCGCAGCCGGGCGGTACAGGTCCACGCTGTTCATGCCGGCGTGAGGCACCGTCAGCACCAGCGGCGTGGGCGAGCTCACCGCCGGCAACTTGAGCCGGTACCAAAGCGCCAGGCCGCCGCCGGTGGGCATGATCTCGCCGGCATTGGCGACGCGGCCCTCGCCGGCCTCAAACCGGGCATGGACCTGGTCTACCGTCAGCGTGCCCGAAGGATCCAGCACCACCCAACCCTCACCCCTGAGACCGTGTGCGCCGAGCAAATCGCTCGATGAGGAAATCGGCCGCGGCGCCCCCATCGGGGGGGCGGCAGCCGCCTGCGCAAAAACCAGGCCATGAACAAGCAGCAGCCCTGCCAGGCAGGTCGCAAGACGGGTCAGAAAGACGACCGATGAGTGCAGCAAGTCACGCAAAATACGTCCTCAGGAACACCATGCAGCATGAGAGGACCTTCTGGAAACCGAATGGAAGGCCACGCACCGTCAACAAGCAGACATTAACCAAATGGACCTAAGCCCTGAAAACAATGTAACAAGCTATTACTAACTTAACAACGGACATTTTTCACGGAATAAGCACATTGTTCGTTGACGCCCGAAGTGCACAATGCCGCTCATGCATTTACCCGCTTATCTAGCACCATTTCGCCCCCGCCTGCTGTCCGCGCTTGCAGGCTACACGCGGGAAAGGTTTCTCAAGGACGCGGGTGCCGGCCTGACGGTGGGCATCGTGGCCTTGCCGCTGGCCATGGCCTTTGCCATTGCCTCGGGCCTCAAGCCCGAAGCCGGCATCTGGACTGCCATCATTGCCGGCGCCCTGATCTCCGCCCTGGGCGGCTCGGCGGTGCAGATTGGCGGGCCGGCGGGCGCCTTTATCGTCATCGTGTACGGCATTCTGGAGCGCTATGGCCTGGCCAATTTGCTGATTTCCACCGCCTGCGCCGGCGTGCTGCTGTTTTTACTGGGGTTTCTCAAGCTGGGCACGCTGGTACGCTATGTGCCGGTCAGCATTGTGGTGGGCTTCACCAACGGCATTGCGGTGCTGATTGTGCTGTCGCAGGTCAAGGACTTGCTGGGCTTGGTCGTGCCCAAAATGCCCGCCGATTTTTTTTCGCAAATCAATGTGCTGGCGCACGCGATTGGCGGCAACCTCGGCGGCATCAACCCCTACGCGCTGGGCCTGGGGCTGAGCTGCCTGCTGGGCCTGTTTGTCTGGCCCCGACTGTTTGGTACGGACCAGGCCAACGGCTTGACGACCCGCCTCGTCAAAATGCTCCAGTCGCTGGAGAGTGTGGAACTGGGACACGCCATGCGCATGGCCGCGCGCATGCCGGGCCCCATTGTGGCGCTGCTCACGCTGACGGCATTTGCCTATGTGCTGAGCCTGCCCATAGAAACCATAGGCACGCGCTTTGGCGGCATTCCGCGCGCCCTGCCCAGCTTTGCCCTGCCCGATTTTTCATGGGCGACGGTCAGGCTGCTGCTGACTCCCACCATCACGATTGCGATGCTGGGCGCGGTGGAGTCGCTGCTGTGCGCGCGCGTGGCCGACCAGATCTCGGGCCAGCCCCGGCACGACCCCAACCAGGAACTGATGGCGCAGGGCGTGGCCAATTTCGTGGTGCCGTTTTTTGGCGGCATGCCGGCCACCGGCACGATTGCCCGCACCGTCACCAACGTGCGCGCCGGTGCGACCTCGCCGATCTCGGGCCTGGTGCATGCTCTCACGCTGGTGGTGGTGGTGCTGGCGGCGGCGCCGCTGGCCGTGCATGTGCCGCTGGCGGTGCTGGCCGGCATACTGCTTTACGTGGCCTGGAACATGGGCGAGTGGAGCGAGTTTGCCGAGCTGGGGCGCGCCAGCAGCCACTACCGCCTCATCATGCTGGGCACGTTTTTGCTGACGGTGATTTTTGACCTGACCGTGGCCCTGCAGGTCGGGCTGATCCTGGCCTGCGTGCTGTTTGTGCGGCGCATGAGCAGCCTGTTCCAGGTGGTGGAGGTCGCACGCAGTGCCGAGGCCGCCAGCTTTCAGCTTTACGGCGCGCTGTTTTTTGGCGCGGTGGCCAAGATCGACCCGATTCTGAGCGTGGTGGAAAGCGCGCCGCAGGGACTGGTGATCCGGCTGGATGTGCAGTCGCTGCAGTCGCTGGATACCTCGGGGCTCGATGTGCTGGAGCAGTTGCGCAAGGCCATCGTGCTGCGCGGTGGCCGGCTGGTGGTGGCCGGGCTCAACGCCCAACCCCGGGCCGTGATGGAGCGCACGGGCTTCCTGGAAAAAATAGATTCGCTATAAAAACAGTAGCTGGCTGCGCCCGTTCCGATTGGGCTGCATGCACTTTTTTATCTGAACCCAGGCTACGCCCGGCCTTTTCAGGCCGCCACCCCGGCGTCGACGCGCAGCCGCGTGATGCAAGCGATTTGCACCGCGCCTGGTTGAGCTCGAGCTCGCTGCCATGGCGTTGACGGCATCGAGGTCGAACGCGCGTGTCGCTTCGGCCATGGCGGTTTTCCGTTGCTGACCAGACTTAACGAAAGCTCGCCTTGACGGCCGCATGGGTCTTGTGCATGCGCGGGACGAAGCTCAGGATCAGCAGCGTCGCGCAGATCTCGAAGGCAGCCACCACGTACAGGCCGGCGGACAGCGAGCCGGTCGAGGTCTTGATGAGGCCCAGCATCCAGGGCGCACCGAAGCCGGCCAGATTCGCCACCGAGTTGATCAGCGCCACACCGCCGGCCGCCGCCGTGCCTGACAGAAAGCGGTTGGGCATTTGCCAGAACACGGGAATGGCGCTCATGGTGCCGACAATGGCCAGCGTCAGCATCGCCAGGGTCAGCAGCGGGCTGGTCTTGAGCACCAGGGCAATCACCAGCAGCGAGGCCGATCCGAGTGCCGCCGCAATGCCGCAGTGGTAGCGTGATTCCTGGTGTTTGTCGGAATGAAATCCGTTCAGAATCATGCCCACCGCGCCGCACAGATAGGCGCCGGCCATGATCCAGCCAACCGCCAGCGGGCTGGTGAAGCCGACTTCCTTGACCAGCGTCGGGCCGTAGAAGGTCAGCGAGGAGTTGGCCGCGATGATGCAGAAGTAGATCAGGATCATCAGCCAGATCTTCGAATCCTTCAGCGAGGCCAGCATGCTGTGCTCGCGGTGGCCCAGGGCCTTGGCGTCGCGCTCCAGGTCGGCGCGCACCAGATCGCGCTCCCGCTGCGTCAGCCAGCCGGCTTGTTCGGGCTTGTCGGTCAGGTAAAACCAAGTCACGAAACCGGCAATCACCGATGGGATGCCTTCCAGCAGAAACACCCACTGCCAGCCCTGCCAGCCGTTGACACCGTTGAGCGAGGTCATGATGAAGCCAGCCAGCGGCCCGCCAATCACACCCGCCAGCGCCGAGGCCGACATGAACATGCCGAAGGCCTTGGCCCGGCGGTCGTTCGGGAACCAGAACGTGAGGTAGAGGATGATGCCGGGGTAAAAGCCCGCCTCGAAGACGCCGAGCAGGAAACGCAGGAAATAAAACATCTGCGGCGTCTTCACGAACATCATCGCGATGCTGGTCAGGCCCCAGCCAATCGTGATGCGCATGATGGTTTTTTTCGCGCCGATCTTTTGCAGCAGCAGGTTGCTCGGCACTTCGAAGAAGAAATAGCCGAGGAAGAAAATGCCGGCGCCCAGACCGTAAACCGCCTCGCTCCATTTCAGGTCGTCGAGCATGGTCAGTTTGACGAAGCCGATGTTGACGCGGTCTATCCAGGCGAGGATCCACAGCATCATCAAAAACGGGATCAACCGCAGAAAAATCTTCTTGTACACATTGTCCAGATCCGTCTTTGCGGGTGCCTGGGCAAGGGGTAGCGTGACGCTGGCTGTATTCATGCTTTTTACCTGTGTTGCTTGGGGGAGCGACAAGCCCGTCCGGGCCTGACTATTGCTTTCGATTTCAGGCGCGCCATTGACGCGCCGTGCGAAGGCACCGCCAGTCTACGAACAAGTGGCTGGCGCCGCGCACGGGGATTGCTATAAGCAGCATTGCAGAATCCGAATACCATTTAGCTCGACGAATGTGAGAACCGAACCATGAGCAGACCCGCCGATCCCGTCGAGAGCTACCTGCTGCGTGTGCTGGTGACCCTGGTCACGGAGCGCAATGTATCGCGCACTGCCATCCGGCTGAACCAGTCGCAACCGGCCATCAGCATTGCGCTAAAACGGCTGCGGGAGATTTTTGACGACCCCTTGCTGGTGCGCGAAAAGGGCGGCATGGTGCCCACCGACCGGGCGCTGGTGCTGCGCGAACATGCGCGACGTGCGCTCGGCGAGATTGACGCCATGCGCGCCGATGCCGAACTGTTCGAGCCGGCGTCGAGCACGCAAACCTTTCGCATCGGTTCGCCGGATTTCATGGCGGCGTCCTTCCTGGCCGGGACGGTCGAGCGCTTCGGGCGCGAAGCGCCCCGAGCCCGGCTCATGGTGCAGCCGCTCGGTGCCGACTTCGACTATGAGCGCGCGCTCGCGCAGGGCGATCTCGACGTGGTCATCGGCAACTGGCCCCAGCCGCCGCAGCAGCTGCACCTGTCGGTTCTGCTTGAAGACGAGGTGATCTGCCTGATGAGCGGCCACGACCGGCGAGCAGCCTGCGGCCTGACCCGCGAGCAGTACCTCGCGGCGCGCCATATCGTGCCCTTCCCGTATTCGCAGTCGCATCGCGGCCTCATCGACATGTATCTCGCGAGCTTGCGCGTGTCGCGCCATGCGGCTGTCGTCGTGCCGTTTTTTGGGCTCGCCCCCTACCTGCTTGTGAACACCGACCTGGTGTTCACGACCACGCGCCACTTCGCGGAGCATTACGTGCGCATGCTGCCGCTGGCAGTCAGCCCGGCGCCGTTTGATTTTCCGCGCATGCGCTTTTATCAACTCTGGCACGAGCGCTCGCACCATTCGCCGTCACACCGCTGGTTCCGCGACCTGTTGTCGCACGCCGCTCGTCGCGTTGCACAGGAGGTCCCGCTGCCAACCCCTGACGAAAAACTCCCGGGTTTTCTGGCAAACACCGATTCGCTATAAAAACAATAGCTTCCTGCGCCCGTCACTCATGGGCTGGCGCCTGTTTTTCAGCGGTTACCCCCCAAGGGTCTGATGCTTTCCTCATCCACCGACTCGGTGCCCAGCACCTTCAGCTCCGGATCAAAGACCACGGTAAAAATCCGCGCCGTGTTGGGCGGGTTCAGGTAGCGCCAGTCGTAGTGCGTTTCCCGCTTCAGGACATAAGGCGTGACCTTCATCGGCTTGCCCAGCATTTTGCGCACCTGCTCCATGCGCATGCCGGGCAGCACCCTGGCAAAGCTCTGCGGGTTCAAGACCTGCCTGAGCGCGCTCATCCTGCCGTCGGCGCCTATGGTGATCATGTAGTTGACCAGGCCTTGCGGCTGGCGGTTGTACTCAAAGGTGCGCGCACCCGGCGCGGCGGTAACGCCCGGCAGGGGCGTCTCGGCCATGTCGGTGGCGTCCCAGATTTTTTCCGGTTCGCCGAAACGGGCCCGGACATCGGCCTCGGTGGACACGCCCTCTTCCAGCTCGGCAATGCGCCGGGAATCGCAACCCACCAGCCCCAGAATGAATGACAGCAAACCCATACAGGCCATGGTCCTTGTGTTGAAGAAAACCGGGACGGCAAAGTCCCCGGAAACAGCGCTGGAGAAAGGCCTGGAGAGGCGAAACAATGAAAGCACGGCAGTCCCCGGTAAAATCCACCAACTATACGTTTTAGGCAGTTTAGACCCATGTCCTTCTTTCGCCGGCCCGACTACACCTCAGAAGTCACGCAGTTCATCGACCAGCTCAAGAGCAACAAGCCCACGCTGGAAGCCGAGCAACGGGCCGGCCGCGCCCTGCTGTGGGACAAAAACCTGAACCTCGACGACCAGGCCGAGTACCGCGAGGCCAGCGTGCCCCAGCAGCCCTATGTCTACGGCACCAGCGGCCACGCCAACAGCAAGTAAGCGCCAAACAGGCCAAAAACAGGCCGCCAGCCCTTATGGGACGGGCGCAATAAGCTATATTTTTCATAGCAAATCAGCCGCCTCCTGAGTGCCACTGCTGCAACATGTCCCCAAACCCTTCTTCTGCCGTCCTCCAGGAACTGCCGCCCGCGGCCGGGCCCGAGCTGCCTGCGGCCGCAAGTCCGGGCATGCCCGCCGTGATTGACCAGGTCGCGCTGGCCCGCCTGTACGGCGAGCCGCTGTTTGCCATGCCGCACGACCTGTACATCCCGCCGGATGCGCTGCAGGTGTTTCTGGAGGCATTTGAGGGCCCGCTGGACTTGCTGCTCTACCTGATCCGCAAGCAGAACTTCAACATCCTCGACATCCCCATGGCGGCGGTCACGCGCCAATACCTCAGCTATGTCGACGAGATCCGGGCCACCAACCTGGAGCTGGCCGCCGAATACCTGCTGATGGCCGCCATGCTGATAGAGATCAAGTCGCGCATGCTGCTGCCGCCCAAGAAGACGGCCGAAGGCGAGGAAGCCGAAGACCCGCGGGCCGAACTGGTGCGCCGCCTGCTCGAGTACGAGCAGATCAAGCTGGCCGCCCACAAGCTCAACGAAGTACCGCAATACGGGCGTGACTTCCTGCGCGCCCAGGTCTATGTGGAGCAGTCGCTGCAGCCGCGCTTTCCCGACGTGCATGTGGTCGATCTGCAGGAGGCCTGGCGCGACATCGTGCGCCGCGCCAAGCTGGTGCAGCACCACCACATCAGCCGCGAAGCACTTTCGGTGCGCGAACACATGAGCATCGTGCTGCGCCGCCTGCAGGGCCGCAAGTTTCTGGAATTTGAAGACCTGTTCGACACCGCACGCGGCATGCCGGTGCTGGTGGTGACCTTCATCGCCATGCTTGAACTGGCCAAGGAAGGCTTGCTGGAGGTCACGCAAGCCGAGGCCTTTGCCCCGATTTACGTGCGCCTGGCCTACACCCCGGCTTGATATTCATCTTCAACCCCGCCCTGCCTGCGACCATGCAACACGATTTTGATGTTTTGATTGTCGGCAGCGGCCTGGCCGGCCTGTCTGCCGCCCTGCACCTGGCCCCCACCCACCGCGTGGCCGTGCTGACCAAGCGGTGCTTGAGCGACGGTGCCAGCGGCTGGGCCCAGGGCGGCATTGCCGCCGTGCTGGCCGACGGCGACAGCTTCGACGCCCATGTCAACGACACCCTGGTGGCCGGCGCCGGCCTGTGCGATCTGGCCGCCACCCGCTTCGTGGTGGAAAACGCCCCCGACGCCATTGCCTGGCTGCGCGACCTGGGCGTGCCTTTTTCGCTCGAGGGCGAGCAGCTGCACCTGACGCGCGAAGGCGGCCACGGCGCGCGCCGCATCGCCCATGTCACCGACGCCACCGGCGCGGCGGTGCAGCGCACGCTCATCGACGTGGTGCGCGCCACGCCCGGCATCACGCTGTTCGAGCACCACACGCTGGTGGACCTGATCACCGCGCGCAAGCTGGGCCTGCCGGGCCAGCGCTGCCTGGGCCTGTACGCGCTCGACGACGCCACCGACGAAGTCGTCACCTTCCGCGCCCCGCAAACCATTCTGGCCACCGGCGGCGCCGGCAAGGTCTACCTCTACACCACCAACCCCGACACCGCCACCGGCGACGGCATTGCCGCCGCCTGGCGCGCCGGCTGCCGCGTGGCCAACCTGGAATTCATCCAGTTCCACCCGACCTGCCTGTACCACCCGCACGCCAAGTCCTTTCTGATCAGCGAAGCGGTGCGCGGCGAGGGCGGGCGGCTTTTGTTGCCCGACGGCACCCGCTTCATGCCCGGGCATGATGCCCGCGCCGAACTCGCCCCGCGCGACGTGGTGGCCCGCGCCATCGACTACGAAATGAAAAAACGCGGCCTGGACTGCGTGCACCTGGACATCTCGCACCAGAGCCCCGAGTTTTTGCAGGCGCATTTCCCCAACATCCTGGCGCGCTGCGCCGAACTGGGCATAGACATCACCAGGCAGCCGATTCCGGTCGTGCCCGCCGCGCATTACACCTGCGGCGGCGTGCTCACCGACCTGGCCGGCCGCACCGACCTGCCCGGCCTGTTTGCCATTGGCGAAACCGCCTGCACCGGCCTGCACGGCGCCAACCGCCTGGCCAGCAACTCGCTGCTCGAATGCATGGTGTTTGCCCGCGCCGCCGCCCAGGCGATTGCCACCGCGCCGCAGCAGCCCATCCCGGCGGTGCCGCGCTGGGACGACAGCCGCGTCACCGATGCCGACGAAGCCGTCGTCATCTCGCACAACTGGGACGAGCTGCGCCGCTTCATGTGGGACTACGTGGGCATAGTGCGCACCAACAAGCGCCTGGAGCGCGCCGCCCACCGCATCACGCTGCTGCAGGCCGAGATCCAGGAGTTCTACGCCCACTTCCACGTCACGCGCGACCTGCTGGAGCTGCGCAACCTGGTGCAGGTGGCCGAACTCATCGTGCGCTCGGCCCAGTTGCGGCGCGAAAGCCGCGGCCTGCACTTCAGCCGCGATTACCCCGAACTGGCGGCGCCGGCGGCGGCAACCATTCTGGTGCCGCCCGTGGCCTGAGCGCCTGCACCTCCTGCCTGTGCCCCATTTGAGTTCAGCGGCGGCCCGCCAGGGATGTCCGCGGCAACGAGGTGTTAGTCGAACCGGTCGTCCCTCACCTGCACCATGCCGTTCTCGACCCGCACCGGGAAGGTCGCCACCGCCTCGTAGGCCGGCGGCGACAGCGCCTCGCCGGTGACCAGTGAGAACTGCGCGCCGTGGCGGGGACAGACGATGATGTCGTCCAGCAGCTCGCCGCCGGACAGGGTCTCGGCCTCGTGGGTGCACACGTCCTCGATCGCATGGTAGCGGCCGTTGACGTTGAACACGGCGATGGGCACGCCGTCCACGTCCACGGTGCGGCAGCTGCCGGGCGGGAAGCCGTCGGCCAGGGCGACGTCGGTCCAGTCGGCCATCACAGCAGCCCCAGTTGCAGGCGCGCCGCCTCGCTCATCTTGTCCTTGGACCAGGGCGGCTCCCACACCAGTTCGACCTCGACCTCGTTCACGCCGGGCAGCGCGTCGACGGTGCTGCCGACCAGTTCGGGAAAGGTCTGTGCCACCGGGCAGCCGGGGGCGGTCAGCGTCAGGCGGATATGCACCTTGCCCTGGGCTTCGTCCACGTCCAGGCCGTAGACGAGGCCCAGGTCGTAGATATTGACCGGGATTTCCGGGTCGAACACGGTTCGCAGGACCTCGATCACGCGCGCCTGCAAGCCCGTGGCAGGGGTGGTGGGTGCCGGCGCAGCAGGGGGCGGGGCAGCGGCCTCCTTGGCCTGGCGTATCAAATCGAAAATGCTCATCACGTTCACTCCGTCGAAACCGGCCGGCTGGCTTCGTGCAGCGCCGCGCGCAGCGTATGCCAGGCCAGGGTGGCGCATTTCACCCGTACCGGGAATTCGCGCACGCCGGCCAGCACCTCCAGCTTGCCCAGCGCGACCGCAGGCGGCGAGTCGCCGCCGCCCGCCACCAGCGCGTGAAAGCCGGCGAACAGGGTCAGGGCCTGCGCTTCGGTCTTGCCCTTGAGGGCGTCGGTCATCAGCGACGCCGAGGCGGTCGATATGGCGCAGCCCGAGCCTTCGAAGCGGGCGTCTTCGATCACGCCGTCCACCACCTTGAGGGCAAGCGTCAGCCGGTCGCCGCACAGCGGGTTGAAACCCTCGGCGCGGCGGTTGGCCCCCGCCAGCGGCCCGAAATTGTGCGGGTGGCGGTAATGGTCAACGATGAGTTCCTGGTAGAGATCGCGCAAGTCAGACATCAGCCAAATACCTCCTGCGCCCTGCGGATCGCGCGCAGCAGCACATCCACCTCCTCGACCGTGTTGTAGAGGGCGAACGAGGCGCGCACCGTGGCGGGCACGCCGAAGTGCGCCATCACCGGCATCGCGCAATGGTGGCCGGTGCGCACCGCCACCCCCTCGTCGTCGAGGATGGTGCCGACATCGTGCGGGTGCACGCCCTCCACGGTGAACGACAGGATGCTCGCCTTGTCCCGGGCTGTGCCGATGAGGCGCAGGCCGGCCATCCCGGCCGCCTGTTCGGTGGCGTACGCCAGCAGCGCGTGTTCGTGGGCGGCGATGGCAGGCAAACCCACCATGCCCACATAGTCGATCGCCGCCCCCAGGGCTATGCCGCCCGCGATATGGGGGGTGCCGGCCTCGAACTTGTACGGCAGGTCGTTGTAGCTCGTGCGGGCGAAGGTGACCTCGCGGATCATGTCGCCGCCGCCTTGCCAGGGCGGCATGGCGTCCAGCAGCGCCGCCTTGCCGTAGAGCACGCCGATGCCGGTCGGCCCATAGAGCTTGTGGCCGGAGAAGGCATAGAAATCACAGTCGAGTTCCTGCACGTCGACCGGCAGGTGGGCGACCGCCTGGGCGCCATCGACCAGCACCACCGCCCCCGCCGCATGGGCGAGCGCGACGAGGCGCTTCACCGGGTTGATGGTGCCCAGCGCGTTCGACAGGTGCGTGAGCGCGACGAGGCGCGTTGCCGGGCCCAGCAGACGCTCGAACGCGTCCAGGCGCAGCTCGCCGGCGTCGTCGATGGGCGCGACGCGCAGCACCGCGCCGCTGCGCTCGCACAGCAGCTGCCACGGCACGATGTTGGAGTGGTGCTCCATCTCCGTGATCAGTATCTCGTCGCCGGGCCGCAGGCCTTGCCCATAGCTCGTCGCCACCAGGTTGATCGCCTCGGTGGTGCCGCGCACGAACACGATTTCCTCGCGGCGTTCCGTATGGATGAAGCGCCGCACGGTGTCGCGCGCGGCTTCGTAGGCCTCGGTCGCCTGCTGGCTCAGGCTGTGCACGCCGCGGTGGATGTTGGCGTTCAGTTGGGCGTAGTAGCGCGCCTCGCACTCGATCACGCACTGAGGCTTCTGGCTGGTGGCCGCGTTGTCCAGGTAGACCAGGGGCTTGCCATGCACGGTCCGGTGCAGGATGGGGAAATCCTGCCGCAGCCGCGCCACCGCCCGTTTGGTCTCGGGCGCGCTGGCGCGTGCTGTCGACTCGATGATTCGGTCGTTCATAACAGTTCCTTCACCCGCTCGGGCAGGCGCCCCAGCAGCAGCTTCTCCAGCCGCGCCCGCAGCGGCGCAATGCTCACCCGGGCTATCACCTCCTCGGCGAAGGCAAAGGTGAGCAGCGCGCGCGCCGACGCATCGTCCACGCCGCGCGAGCGCAGGTAAAAGATCTGCTCGGGGTCGAGCTGGCCGACGGTAGCGCCGTGGCTGCATTTCACGTCGTCGGCGTAGATCTCCAGTTGCGGTTTGGTATCGACTTCGGCGTTGTCCGACAGCAGCAGGTTGCGGTTGGTCTGGCAGGCGTCGCTGTGCTGCGCATCGGCATGCACGATCACCTTGCCGTTGAACACCGCGCGGGAGGCGCCGGCCAGCACGCCCTTGTAGAACTCGCGGCTGGTGCCGTGCGGCTGGGCATGGTCGATGCGCGTGTGGTGGTCGATATGCTGGCGGCCGTCGGTCATGTACAGCCCGTCGAGCGCGCACTCGGTGCGCTCGGCATTGAGTCCGACGCGGATGTCGATCCGCGCCAGGCCGCCGCCCAGCGCGAACGAGCGCGAGGTCAAGCAGCTGCCATGCTGCTGGTCTGCATTCACTGCAGCGACGTGGAATGCCTTGAGGCTCTCCTGCTGCAGCTTGTGGTGCTCGATCGCGGCGTCGCGCCCGGCCACGAGGTCGGTGATCACATTGGTGAAGTAGGCGCCGTCGCCGACGGCCACATGGTGTTCGACCAGGCTGGCGCGGCTGCCGGCGTCGGCCACCACGAGGTTGCGCGTCTGCATCGCCAGGCCCGCTTCGGTGGCGACGAACAGCAGGTGGATAGTCGTGTCGAGCGCCACGCCGGCGGCCAGATGGACATAGGCGCCGTCGGTCATGAAGGCCGCGTTCAGCGCCGCGAAGGCGGACGGGTAAGCGGACGGGTAGGCGTCCGGCGTCGGCCCCAGCAAGCTTTCCAGGCGCTCGGGCTCGCGTTCCAGCAGCTCGGCGAGGCTGGCCAGCGTGACGCCCGCGGGCAGCGGTGCTATGCGCGACCAGCGCGGCTGATAGTGGCCGTTCACGAACACCAGCCGGTGCGTGTCAGGCAGGCTCCAGCCTTCGATCTGCTGCGCCGTGACACCGTCGGGCGCCGACGGTGCCAGCGCAGCCAGCACAAAACGGCCTTTCTCGATGGCGGCGACGCTGGTGTACTTCCAGTCCTCCTGGCGCAGCGTCGGAAAGCCGGTGTCGGCAAACGACGCCAGCCCCGCTTCACGCGTACGCTGCAGCCATGGCAGGCGCCCGCCAGGCAGTGACGCTCTGAGGCGGGCGAATTCGTCGCGGTAGAAATCGGCCGTGATGGTGTTCATGTAACCACTCCCGCCTGGTGGCTGGCCTCGGCCTCGATCCAGCCGTAACCGTGTTTTTCCAGTTCCAGCGCCAGCTCCCGCCCACCGGAGAGCGCGATGCGGCCCTGCGACAGCACGTGCACATGGTCCGGCACGATGTAGTTGAGCAGGCGCTGGTAGTGGGTCACCAGCACGATGGCCCGCTCCGGACTGCGCATGGCGCTGATGCCGCCCGCGACGACCTGGAGCGCGTCGATGTCCAGTCCCGAATCGGTCTCGTCGAGGATGGCGAGCTTTGGCTCCAGCACGGCCATCTGCAGGATCTCGTTGCGTTTCTTCTCGCCGCCAGAGAAACCCTCGTTGACCGCGCGGTAGAGCAGGCTCGTGTCCATGCCCATCAGCTGGAGTTTGCCCTTCACCAGCGCGAGGAAGTCCACCGCGTCCAGCTCAGGCTCGCCGCGGTGCAAGCGCCGCGCATTGACCGCCGCCTTCAGCAGATAGATGTTGGCGACCCCGGGGATCTCCACCGGGTACTGGAAGGCCAGAAAGATGCCGTTCCGCGCCCGCTCTTCAGGCGGCAGGTCGAGCAGGTTCCGGCCCTCGTAGCGCACCTCGCCGGCGGTCACCGCGTAGTTGTCGCGCCCGGCCAGCACATGGGCCAGCGTGCTCTTGCCCGAGCCGTTCGGCCCCATGATGGCGTGCACCTCGCCCGCCCGGATCGTGAGGTCGATGCCGCGCAGGATGGGCTTGTCGTCGACGCTGACATGCAGGTTTCTGATCTCGAGCATGGTCTGTCCTCATAACAACCGCTATCAACCGATGCTGTCTTCCAGGCTCACGCCCAGCAGCTTCTGCGCTTCCACCGCGAATTCCATCGGCAATTCCTTGAACACCGCCTTGCAGAAGCCGTTGACGATCATCGACACCGCATCTTCCGGCGAGAGGCCGCGGCTCTGGCAGTAGAACAACTGGTCCTCGCCGATGCGCGAAGTGGAGGCTTCGTGCTCGACACGGGCGGTCGGGTTTTTCACTTCGATGTAGGGGAAGGTGTGGGCCGCGCACCGGTCGCCCAGCAGCAGCGAGTCGCACTGCGTGTAGTTGCGTGCACCGGCAGCGCCTTTGGCCACCAACACCCGTCCGCGGTAGGCGTTCTGGCCGTGGCCGGCCGAGATCCCCTTGGAAAGAATGGTGCTGCGGGTGTTCTTCCCGAGGTGGATCATCTTGGTGCCGGTGTCGGCTTGCTGATAGTGGTTGGTCAGCGCCACCGAGTAGAACTCGCCGACCGCGTTGTCTCCCTGCAGGATCACGCTGGGGTATTTCCAGGTGATGGCCGAGCCGGTCTCCACCTGGGTCCAGGAAATCTTCGAGTTGGCGCCGCGGCAATCGCCGCGCTTGGTGACGAAGTTGTAGATGCCGCCCTTGCCCTCCTTGTCGCCGGGGTACCAGTTCTGCACCGTCGCGTACTTGATTTGCGCGCCTTCCAGTGCGATCAGCTCGACCACCGCGGCGTGCAGCTGGTTCTCGTCGCGCATCGGCGCGGTGCAGCCTTCGAGGTAGCTCACGTAGGCGCCCTCGTCGGCGATGATCAGCGTGCGCTCGAACTGGCCGGTGTTCCTGGCGTTGATGCGGAAGTAGGTGGACAGCTCCATGGGGCAACGCACCCCCGGCGGGATGTAACAGAACGAGCCGTCGCTGAACACCGCCGAGTTGAGCGTGGCGAAGAAGTTGTCGGTGTAGGGCACGACCGAGCCGAGGTATTGCCGCACCAGGTCGGGGTGCTGTTGCACGGCCTCGGAAAACGAGCAGAACACAATGCCCAGTTCGCCCAGCTTCTCCTTGAAGGTGGTCGCCACGGACACGCTGTCGAACACCGCGTCCACCGCCACGCCGGCGAGCAGCGCGCGCTCCTCGAGCGGCACGCCGAGCTTCTCGTAGGTCCGCCGCAGTTCCGGGTCGACCTCGTCCAGGCTTTGCGGCCCGTCCTTGCGCGACTTCGGCGCGGAATAGTAGGCGATCTCCTGGTAGTCGATGGGCGGGTGGCGCACCGTGGCCCAGTGCGGTTCGGTGATCGTCAGCCAGTGGCGATAGGCCCGCAGACGCCATTCGAGCATGAAGTCCGGTTCGCCCTTTTTGGCCGAGATCAGGCGGATCACGTCTTCGGAGAGCCCGCGCGGCACCGTGTCCGTCTCTACGGCGGTGTAGAAGCCGTGTTTGTAGTCCTGGCTGATCAGTTCGTCGAGTTGGACTGTAGAGCTTGCCATTGCCTTCTCCTGTTGCTCCTGTTGCTCCTGTTGCGACCGGGTGCCTGCTACCGTCTCACCCCGGCACGCCTTGCTGCCGGGCCCACCAGCGCGACTACGTCCACTGGCTGAAACACCGGTTGCGCCATGTCCGCCAGCGTGAGGTCGCTCAGCACGTGGTGAATGACCTGGTTGACGCGCTGCCAGTTGGCCCGCAGCGAACACGAGCCCTCCTGCGCACACAGGCCAAGGGCGGCGCTGCACTCGGTCACGCCGACCGGCCCTTCCATCGCGTCGATGACCTGGGCGATGGAGATCTCATCCGGCGGCCGCGACAGCAGGTAACCGCCGTGGGCGCCGCGCAGCGACTGCAGCAGGTTTTCCCGTGCCAGCGTCTTCAGGACCTTGCTCGCCGTGGGGACCGGCACGCCGATCGCGGTGGCCACCTCGGCGGCGCTGTAGACGCGGGCCGGCTGCCGCGCCATGTGGGTCATGATCACGGTGCCGTAATCGGTCAGCTTGCTCAGTCTCAACATCGCCGTGGGCTTTCGCTTTATATAGAACCAGTTTAGTCCTAAATATACCCAGGATGCAAGCGTCACCCAGCATGAACAACGTTGAACGTCGGCTTTGGATGAACCCGCCATCAAGCTGCGCACCCGCGACGAATCGCAAGCCGCCCCCTTTGTTAAAAGAGAGCCGCCAGCGCTTGTCCGACAAGCGCGACAGCTATCTTATTGATAGCATCCACGGCTTGCGCCGTGGACCAGGGCAAACGCCTCAGGCCGCGCCGATGTGCGGCACCAGGCCGGTCGTGGGCTGGCCATTCCTGATCGCGGCGGTGAAAGCCAGCATGCGGTCAATCGGCAAGCGCGCGCGCAGGCCCAGCGCCGGGTCGACATGGACTTCATTGGCGCCGGTTTCCAGCACCTGCGCCAGCCCGGCCAACCCGTTCATGGCCATCCACGGGCAGTGCGCGCAGCTCTTGCAGGTGGCGCTGTTGCCCGCCGTGGGCGCTTCGATAAACAGCTTGCCGGGGTTGAGCGTGCGCAGCTTGTGCATCATGCCGCTGTCGGTGGCGACGATGAATTCGGGCGCGTCCATCTCGCGCGCGGCCTTCAGGATGGCCGAGGTTGAACCCACCGCATCGGCCAGCGCCACCACGTCCGCCGGTGACTCGGGGTGCACCAGCACCCTGGCCTTGGGATGTTCTTTTTTCAGGGCTTCCAGTTCGAAGGCCTTGAACTCGTCATGCACGATGCAGGCGCCGTTCCAGAACACCATGTCGGCGCCGGTTTCGCGCTGGATGTAGCCGCCCAGGTGCCGGTCGGGCGCCCACAATATCTTCTGGCCCTGCTCTTTGAGGGCGCGCACGATGTCCAGCGCGCAGCTGGAGGTGACGAGCCAGTCGGCGCGCGCCTTCACCGCGGCGCTGGTGTTGGCATAGACCACCACGGTGCGGTCGGGGTGGGCGTCGCAAAAAGCGCTGAACTCATCGGCCGGGCAGCCCAGGTCCAGCGAGCAGGTGGCGTCCAGATCGGGCATCAGCACGCGCTTTTCGGGCGACAGGATTTTGGCCGTCTCGCCCATGAAGCGCACGCCGGAAACGACCAGCGTTTGTGCCGCGTGGTCGCGGCCAAAACGCGCCATTTCCAGCGAATCCGATACCAGGCCACCGGTCTCTTCGGCCAAGTCCTGCAAATCGGGATGGACATAGTAGTGCGACACCATGACGGCGTTGCGGCTTTTAAGCAGGCCGCGGATGCGCTCTTTCAAGGCAAGCCGCTCGACCGGCGCGGGCTCGGCCGGCACGCGCGCCCAGGCATGGCGCGTGCTGCAGGCTGAGGATTCGCCCGGGACGCCGGCCTGGGGCTGCTCATAGTCAACGCTGATGGTGGCCATCACAGGGCTCCTGGTTGAGCGTCAAAACGCATCGAGAAATCAATCGCCCGCACATCCTTGGTCAGCGTGCCGATGGAGATGCGGTCAACGCCGGTTTCGGCCAGCGCACGCAGGCCGTCCAGCGTCACGCCACCCGAAATTTCCAGAATCGCCCGCCCCTGGTTGATGCGCACGGCCTCGCGCAGCATCGCCAGGTCCATGTTGTCCAGCAGCACCATGCGGGCACCCGCCTCCAGCGCCTGCTGCAGTTCGTCGAGGTTTTCCACCTCGATCTCCACAAAGTCGGCCTTCGCGGCCAGTTGCGCCGCCTGCTGCATGACCTGCGCAATGCCGCCGGCGGCGGCGATGTGGTTTTCCTTGATCAGCACCGCGTCATACAGACCGACCCGGTGGTTGGTGCCGCCACCGGTGCGAACCGCATATTTTTGCGCCAGGCGCAGGCCAGGCAGCGTCTTGCGGGTATCGACGATCCTGGCGCGGGTACCCGCCACAACAGCGACATAAGTTGCCGTTTTGGTTGCAACAGCACTTAAAAGTTGTAAAAAATTCAGCGCAGTGCGCTCGGCCGATAGCAGGGCCTGGGCCTGGGCCGACACCTCGAACACCACCTGGTTGGCTTCGCAACGCTCGCCGTCCTTCATATGCCAGACCAGCCTGGCCTGCGGATCGAGCTGCCTGAAGGCCGCCTCGGCCCACGCACTGCCGCACAGCACGGCGCTTTCGCGGGCCAGCACCCGGGCGCGCGCCTGGCGGACCGGGTCAATCAGGGCGGCCGTCAAATCGCCACTGCCCACATCCTCTGCCAGCGCACGCGCCACGTCTGCCCTGGCCAGCTGTTCAACAGCCTGTGCCGAAAAATCAAATGCTTTTGTCATAAACAATTCAAAGAAAAGCTCGCACACGGGAGTGCATTAAACTAATTAATAATTAAGAATCCTTGGCCGCCTGCCCAAATGTTACCGCTCCATGACGATGGGCACTGCGGCGCGGTGGCTTATCAACACATTTTGCGCCGTCTTTGGTCGCTGGCTTTACCCTTCCTACCATGTTCAGAACCCTGCTCAAATCCAAAATCCACCGCGCCGCCGTCACCCATTGCGAGCTCAACTACGAAGGCTCCTGCGCCATCGACGAAGACCTGCTGGATGCCGCCAACCTGGGCGAAAACGAGCAGGTGCATATCTGGAACATCAACAACGGCGAACGCTTCATCACCTACGCCATCCGCGCCGAACGCGGCAGCCGCATCATCTCGGTCAATGGCTCGGCGGCACGGCGTGCGGCGGTGGGCGACCTGGTCATCATTGCGGCCTTTGCCCAGGTGGAAGAAAAAGAAGTGGCGGGTTTCGCACCCAAGCTGGTGTTCGTCAACCCGGACAACCGCATCAAGGAAGAGCGCTCGACGATTCCGGTGCAAATGGCCTGATTGCCCCGCAGCGCCACCCGCGCACCCGGGCATTACCGCCCTTTTTAAAACGGGATCCCCATGGACAACCCCTCGCTGATCCAGCGCAGCCTGCAGCATGTGTGGCACCCCTGCACACAAATGAAGCGGCACGAGACGCTGCCCCTGGTGCCCATCGCCAAAGCCGAAGGCGTGTGGCTGTATGACTTTGAGGGCCGGCGCTACCTCGACGGCATCAGTTCCTGGTGGGTCAACCTGTTTGGCCACGGCCATCCGCACATCAAGGCGGCGCTGCGCGACCAGCTGGAGCAACTCGATCACGTCATGCTGGCCGGCTTTACGCATGCGCCCGTGGTGGAACTGTCCGAGCGGCTGGGCGCCTTGACCGGTCTGGGCCATGCGTTTTACGCCAGCGACGGCGCCTCGGCCACCGAAATTGCCCTGAAGATGAGCGCGCATTACTGGCGCAACACGGGCCGCCCCGAAAAATGCCGCTTTGTCGGCCTGGCCGGCGGCTACCACGGCGAAACCGTGGGCGCGCTGGCCGTCACCGACATCGCCATTTTTCGGGAGGCCTACGCACCGCTGGTGCGGCTGGCCGCCACCGTGCCGAGCCCCGATGCACGCGGCGCGCAGCCAAGCGAAAGCGCTGTAGACGTGGCACACCATGCGGCCGCAGGCCTGCAAAGCTGGCTGGAGCAGCACCACGCCAGCACCGCCGCCCTCATCGTCGAGCCCCTGGTGCAGTGCGCTGCCGGCATGGCCATGCATGACGCCGCCTACCTGCGCGAGGCGCGCGCGCTGTGCGAGCGCTACGAGGTGCACCTGATTGCCGATGAAATCGCCACCGGCTTTGGCCGCACCGGCACGATGTTTGCGCACCAGCAGGCCGGCATCCGGCCCGACTTCATTTGCCTCTCCAAAGGGCTGACCGGCGGCACCCTGCCGCTGTCGGCCGTGCTGACCACCGATGCGGTCTACCAGGCGTTTTACGACGACGAGGTGGCACGCGGCTTTCTGCACTCGCATTCCTACACCGGCAACCCGCTGGCCTGCCGCGCCGCACTGGCCACGCTGGAGCTGTTTGAACAAAGCGACGTACTGGCGCACAACGCCGCACTGGCGCAGCGGCTGGACCAGGCCTTTGCGCCGCTGACGCAACATCCCTCGGTGCGCCATGCGCGCCGGCAGGGCATGATCTGGGCCTGGGACATCGACGAAGGCTTTGACGGCACCAAGCCGCAGCCCGGGTTTGCCAGCCGCTACGCGCGGCAGGCGATGGCGCAAGGGGTCGTCTTGCGCCCGATCGGCAACACCCTGTATGCCATGCCGCCCTACGTCCTGGATGCGGAAACGGCCGCCCATCTGGCGCAAGGCGCACTGGCCGCGCTGCAGGCCACGCTGGCCGACAAAGGCGATGCCCGTGACTGACGCCCGGCCCAAGGCACTGTCCATTTTCGTCACCGGCACCGACACCGGCGTGGGCAAAACGCTGGTCAGCACCGCCCTGCTGCATGCTCTGGCAAAGCACCATGCCCGCGTGGTGGGCATGAAGCCCGTGGCGGCCGGCACGGAACTGATCAACGGCGTGCAGGCCAATGAGGACGTGCTCGCCCTGCGCGCAGCCGCCACCTGCAGCGTGCCGCCCGAACTCGACAACCCGGTGCTGCTGCCCGACCCGGTGTCGCCGCACATCGCCGCCGCGCGCGCCGGTGTGCAGATTGACATCGGCCATCTGGTCGCCTGCCAGCGCGCGCTGACGACACTGGCCGATGCGGTGGTGGTGGAAGGCGCAGGCGGCTTTCTCGTCCCCCTCTCTGCAACCGAGACCGGCGCCGACCTGGCACAGGCTCTCGATCTGCCGGTGCTGCTGGTGGTAGGCTTGCGGCTCGGCTGCCTGAACCACGCCCTGCTGACCGCCGAAGCGATTCGCGCGCGCGGACTCACGCTGGCCGGCTGGGTCGCCAACCATGTGGATGCCTCCATGCTGGCACAGGAAGACAATATTGCCTTTTTGCGGCAAAAGCTGCAAGCCCCGCTGCTGGCCACTATTCCCTACCAGTCCACGCCCGACCCGCGCGCACTGACCTTCAACCTTCCACAGACATGGCAATGACAAACTCCTGGCTAGACGACTTCCCGGTGCGCATCAAAGAACTGGACCACGCCCACCTGCGCCGCCGCCGCGCCGTGGTCACACCCGACGGCGGCGCACGCCTCAAGGTCGACGGGCGCAGCATGCTGGCCTTTTGCAGCAATGATTACCTGGGCCTGTCCCAGCACCCCGAGCTGGTGCAGGCGGCCTGCGCCGGCGCCCAGGCTTTTGGCGTGGGCTCGGGCGGCTCGCCGCTGGTGAGCGGCCACAGTGCCGCCAACGAAGCGCTGGAGCAGGAATTGGCCGCCTTTGTGGGCCTGCCGCGCGCGCTGTACTTTTACGCAGGCTTTTCCACCAATGTCGGCATCATCCCGGCGCTGATGGGCGCCGGTGACGCGATCTTCTCGGATGCGCTGAACCATGCCTGCCTGATCGATGGCGCCCGGCTCTCGCGCGCGCAGATTCACCGCTACGCGCACCTTGACCTGGCCGCGTTGGACCACGAACTGGCGCACAGCAGCGCCCGCCGCAAACTGGTCATCAGCGATGCCGTCTTCAGCATGGATGGCACCTGCGCCGACATTCCCGCCCTGCTGGCCCTGTGCGAGCGGCACGACGCCCTGCTGCTGCTGGATGACGCGCACGGCTTTGGCGTCAAGGGCCCGCAAGGCCGCGGCAGCCTGGCCGAGGCCGGGCTGTATGGCGCCCAGGCCTCGCGCCGCGTGCTCTACATGGCCACGCTGAGCAAGGCGGCCGGTGCGGCCGGTGCCTTTGTGGCCGGCGACGACGCGCTGGTGGAGTGGCTGCTGCAAAAAACCCGCAGCTATATTTTTGCCACCGCCGCGCCCGCGCTGCTGGCCAGCGCCCTCAGCGCCAGCCTGCGCGTGATTGCGCAGGACGAATGGCGCCGGACTCACCTGAACCAGCTGATTGCGCGCCTGCGCAGCGGCTTGACGGCCGGCCTGCAGGGCAGCGGCTGGCAGCTGTCGGAATCGCATACCGCCATCCAGCCGCTGCTGATCGGCCCCAACGACAAGGCACTGGCCGCCATGCAAGGCCTGCGCGAGCGGGACATCTGGGTGCCGGCGATTCGCCCGCCCACGGTGCCCGAGGGCACGGCCCGCCTGCGCATCGCGCTGTCGGCCGCGCACACCGAGGCCGATGTCGACCTGCTGATTGAAACCTTGACCACCCTGGCCAAGACCTTGCGCTAAACCCGTTGCCAACGCCGCCTCCGCTAGACTCCGAAATCCATTTTCCTGAAGGAAAGCCCAAAATGTCCACCCCTGTAGAACAAGTCGTCACGCTGCACCGCCCCCGCCCCGCCGAGGCAAAAGCCGGCAGGCCTGAGGCCGAGCGCTGGAGCATCGACGCGATCGAAGCCCTGTTCAACCTGCCCTTTCCCGAACTAATGCACCGCGCCCAAACCGTGCACCGCGAAAACTTCGACCCGACGCTGGTGGAATTCGCCACCCTGCTGTCGATCAAGACCGGTGGCTGCGCCGAAGACTGCGGCTACTGCCCGCAGGCGGCGCGCTATGACACCGGCGTGGAAGCCAGCAAGCTGATGGAGCCCGAGGAAGTGCTGGCGGCCGCCCAGCGTGCCAAGGACGCCGGCGCCACGCGTTTTTGCATGGGCGCGGCCTGGCGTTCGCCGAAAGACCGCGACATTGAAAAAGTCGCCGAACTGATCCGCACCGTCAAGGGCCTGGGCCTGGAAGCCTGCGCCACGCTGGGCATGCTGGAAGACAGCCACGCCCAGACCCTGCAAAGCGCCGGCCTGGACTATTACAACCACAACCTCGACACCGCGCCCGACTTTTACGGCGACATCATCACCACGCGCGACTACCAGGACCGGCTCGACACGCTGGCGCGCGTGCGCAACGTCGGCGTCAAGGTTTGCTGCGGCGGCATCGTGGGCCTGGGCGAAACACGGCGCCAGCGCGCCGGCCTGGTGGCCGAGCTGGCCAACCTCACGCCCTACCCCGAGTCGGTGCCCATCAACAACCTGGTCAAGGTCGAAGGCACGCCGCTGGCGAATCAGGCCGACCTCGATCCGTTTGAGTTCGTGCGCACCATTGCCGTGGCCCGCATCACCATGCCCAAGGCCCGGGTCCGCCTGTCGGCCGGCCGCCAGCAAATGGGCGACGGCGTGCAGGCGCTGTGCTTCCTGGCCGGTGCCAACTCGATTTTTTACGGCGACAAGCTGCTGACCACCGGCAACCCCGACACCGACGCCGACCTGCACTTGATCGAGCGCCTGGGCATGCGCCGCGCGGCACCTGACGCCCGCTGAGGACAGGTGTATCGTCCGGCTGTGGCCGCGGCTGGAAAGCGCGGCCCCGGCCAGCCAGACCCGCTATCACTTCGGATGGAACCATGAGCTCAACCAACGTTTCCACAGCCCCGCCCGGCGCCACGCCTTACGGCACGCTGCCGCCTGCCGCCACGCCCTCGGCGCGCAAGCCCATGAGCCTGCCGCGCCTGCGCGAAATGCATGCGCAGGGCGAAAAAATCACCATGCTCACCGCCTACGACGCGACCTTTGCGGCCGTGGCCGATGCCGCCGGCGTGGAATGCATCCTGGTCGGCGACTCGCTGGGCATGGTCTGCCAAGGTTTGAGCAGCACCGTCGGCGTGACGCTGGAGACCATGCGGCATCACACCGAGTGTGTGGCCCGTGGCCTGCGCCGCGCGCACGCCACGGCCTGGCTGATCGGCGACCTGCCCTTTGGCAGCTACCACGAGTCGAAAGAGCAGGCCCTGCGCAGCGCCGTGGTACTGATGCAGGCCGGCGCCCACATGGTCAAGCTCGAAGGCGGCGGCTGGACGACAGAGACGGTGCGCTTTCTGGTCGAGCGCGGCATTCCGGTCTGCGCCCACCTGGGCCTGACGCCGCAAACCGTGCATGCGCTGGGCGGCTACCGCGTGCAGGGCAAGACCGACGAATCCGCCGCCCAGCTGCGGCGCGAAGCGATTGCGCTGCAGGACGCCGGCGCGTCCATGATGGTGCTGGAAATGGTGCCGGCGGCGCTGTCGGCCGAGCTGACCCAGCAGCTGACGCACTGCTCCACCATAGGCATAGGCGCGGGCCAGGGCACGGCCGGCCAGGTGCTGGTGCTGCACGACATGCTGGGCATGAATTTGGGGAAAATGCCCAAGTTCGTGCGCAACTTCATGGAGGGCGATGACAACAAGAGCGCAAGCGTGCGCGGCGCCATGGAAGCCTATGTCCGCGCCGTCAAGGACGGCAGCTTTCCGGTGAACGCCACCCACGCCTGGTAAACCCCGCGCCGCCGGCACGCCTGCCCGTCGCGCGGCCAGCGGCCCCTAAGAAGGAAACAAGATGCACATCGTTCACACCATCGCCGACCTGCGCCAGCAGCTCAGCGGCTACAAGCGCCCGGCCTTTGTGCCCACCATGGGCAATCTGCACGACGGCCACATTGCGCTGGTCAAACAGGCCAAGCCGCTGGGCGACGTCACCGTCTCCAGCATTTTTGTGAACCGCCTGCAGTTCGCACCGCACGAAGACTTTGACAGCTACCCGCGCACGCTGGATGCGGATGCCGCCCGCCTGGAAGCCGCCGGCTGCGACCTGGTGTTTGCGCCGCGCGAAAAAGACCTCTACCCCGAGCCGCAAACCTTCAAGGTCCATCCCGCGACCGACCTGAGCGACATTCTGGAAGGCCACTTCCGACCCGGTTTTTTCATCGGTGTGAGCACCGTGGTGATGAAACTCTTTTCCTGCGTGTTCGCCGGCATGCCCTCGGGCGTGGCGGCCTTCGGCAAAAAAGACTACCAGCAGGTCATGGTGGTGCGCCGCCTGGTGCAGCAGTTTGCCCTGCCCATAGACATCCTGGCCGGCGAAACCCAGCGCGCCGCAGACGGCCTGGCACTGTCCTCGCGCAACGGCTACCTGAGCGAAGCCGAGCGGCTGGAAGCCGTGCAGCTCTCGCTGGCGCTGAAGGGGCTCGGCGAGGCGGCTCGCGCCACGTCCACACCCGACCTGCCGGCCCTGGAAGCCCAGGCCATGCAGGCGCTGGCACGCCGCGGCTGGAAGCCCGACTACCTGACCGTGCGACGCCGCGCCGACCTGATGCCGCCGCAAGGCCCGCTGGCGGCCCAGCCGCTGGTCGTGCTGGGCGCGGCCAAGCTGGGCAACACCCGGCTGATCGACAACCTGGAAATCTGACCCCACTCAGAGATGGTCGGGATCGTACCCACTCATCTTTTAATAGCTTCATATGCCCGCACGATCTGGGCTTGAGGCCTGTTTCATCGAAATTTTCCGGCCCATGCATTGACGCGGCCCTGGCCTGCGGGAGTTGGGCGCTTGCCCGGCTTTTGACCCTTGGGGTATAAAGCCTCTCAGACATAGCCGCCGCTTTCATGGAGTTCCATCATGGCCATTCCACATGCCGCATCGGGGCAACTCATTGACGTTTATCCCCTGGTAGACAAACTCACCGAAGCAAGAACGGTCGCCCTGTTCAAAACCGGTGAGCTTGAAGTCATGCGGCTGATCGTGCCCGCCGGCAAAACCGTGCCCTCGCACCAGGTCAAGGGCGAAATCACGGTTCAGTGCCTGGAAGGAGAGTTTGAATTCACGGCCGGCGGACAGACCCAGCTGATGCGGGCGGGCCAGTTGCTCTGGCTGGCGGGCGGTGTTCAGTATGGATTGACGGCCGTGCGGGACTCCTCGCTGCTGCTAAGCATTGTTTTGCGAAAGTAGCGGGCCGGGCTCAACCCACGCCATCACGGCAAGGCCGCCAACCCGGCCAGCGCTAATTCAGCTCGGCGGTGGGGTCACGGCCCATGAGCAGGGCAACGGCCTGCGCGGGCAATATCCGGCCGTCCAGCAACGCCACCACGCTCTGCGCGATGGGCATCTCCACACCCAGGCTGGCGGCGCGCTGCACCACTGTGCGGGCGCAATAAACGCCTTCGGCCACATGGCCCAGCGATTCGACCGCTTCGGCCAGCGTCTTGCCTTGGGCCAGCAGCAAGCCGACCTTGCGGTTGCGGCTCAGGTCGCCGGTGGCGGTCAGCACCAGGTCGCCCAGGCCCGACAGGCCGGTGAAGGTTTCGGCGCGGGCACCCAGGGCAACGCCCAGCCGTGTCATTTCGGCGAGACCGCGCGTGATGAGGGCCGCGCGGGCATTGAGCCCCAGCTGCAGGCCGTCGCACAGGCCCGTGGCAATCGCCAGCACGTTCTTGACGGCGCCGCCGACCTCGACGCCCACGATGTCGTCGTTGGCGTAGACCCGCAGGGTGGAACTGTGAAAAGCCTGGACCAGCGCCTCACGCACTTCGGCGTGTTCGCTGGCGGCCACCAGCGCCGTTGGCTGGCCGCGCGCCACCTCGAGGGCGAAGCTGGGGCCGCTGAGCACGCCCGCTCTCAAATTGATAGCCACCTGAGCCCGTATTTCATGGACCATCAGCCCGAATGGCTGTGAATTCGAGGACGCAGACGCGGCAGCCGAGCTAGCCAGGGGCGCTTCAAAGCCCTTGCTCAGCCAGGCCACCGGCACCTTGACATGTTGCAGGCTTTGCAACAGGCCGCGCGCCGCTGACACCGGCGTGGCCAGGATGATGAGGTCTTGTCCAATGAGCGCTTGGGGCAGGGTGGCCTCGCCGCCCTGCAACTGCAAGGCCTCGGGAAAAGCCACGCCAGGCAGGTAGCGCTGGTTGGCGCGCTCGGCCTGCAGGGCTTGAACCAGCCCCCTATCGCGCGCCCACAGCGTCACCTGATGCCGGGGTGCGTGATGCGCGGCGACACCTGCCGCATTGACAGCCAGCGCCGTGCCCCAGGCGCCGGCTCCAATCACCAGAATTTTCATGACATCAAGCCGCTGGGTCCGGGTGGCGCTTTCAAGAGCAATTCGTTAAACGATGATTTGCGGCGCTTCGGGCGTGGCGGCCGCGGCGGCCGCCGCTTCAGTCTGCTGCTGTTCGTACATGGCCTGGAAGTTGATTTCGGCCAGGTGCACTGGTGGGAAACCAGCGCGCTGAACCACGTCGGCCACATTGCTGCGCAGGTAGGGGTAGACGATTTGCGGGCAGGCGATGCCCAGAATCGCGCCTATCTGTTCCGTCGGCATGTTGCGGATTTCGAAAATGCCGGCCTGCTTGGCTTCCACCAGAAACACCGTCTTGTCGGCAATCTTGGTATGCACCGTCGCCGTCACCGTGATTTCAAAGAGGCCATCGGCCACCGGGGTGGCATCGACACCGAGCTGAATGTCCACGCCAGGCTGCTCCTGGTTCAGGAGGATTTCGGGCGAATTGGGTTGCTCCAGCGACAGGTCCTTGAGGTAGACGCGCTGGATCTGGAATACGGGGTCAAGATTGGCTTCAGCCATGGTGTGCTTTCGGTTCTAGAAAATCGGAAAGAAAGGGCGAGTGCCCGCGGCGTGCACCGTCAGGCAACGGGGCATTATGTCAGGCAAATCAGGCGGCTCCATGCCAGGCGCGTCCCCTCGCTGCGGCCGGCCGAGAGGCCAGCTTTTTCCTGAGGGAATCGCCCAAACAGGAAGGGGCTCAGCCGCCGTTGAGCAGCGGCATCAGGCCGCCGCGGCCGTCCAGCGCCACCAGGTCATCGCAGCCGCCGACATGCGTGTCGCCGATGAAGATTTGCGGCACCGTGCGCCGGCCGGTGATGGTCATCATCTTTTGACGCTCATCAGGCGTCATGTCGACACGGATTTCGTCCAGCTCGGTCACGCCACGGGCCTTGAGCAGCTGTTTGGCGTGAATGCAATAGGGGCAGGTTCCGGTGGTGTAAATCTTGACGGGTTGCATGGGTTTTTCGGGTCGTGCCGGCCAATGCCGGGCAGTCAGTGGGGTGAATCGGGGCCAGGCCCCGGTGCGAACCAGAAGTATCTGGCGGCCCCAGGGCTGTTGGCGACTTTCAGCCGTTTCAGGCTTTCTCGACGGGAAGATTAGCGTCTTTCCAGGCTTTGAGTCCGCCGCCCAGCGATTGGGCCTGCGCGTAACCGAGTTTTTGGGCAATCGCGACGGCGCGGCTGGCACGCGCACCGCTGGCGCACACCAGAATCAGGGGCAAGGCCTTGTTTTTCACCAGCCCGGGCAGCTTGGCCTCCAGCTCGCTCAGGGGCAGGTGCTTGGCGCCGCTGACGTGGCCCGCCGCGTATTCGTCGGCCTCTCTCACATCCACCACCACGGCTTTTTCGCGGTTGATCAACTGCACGGCGCCGCTGGCGCTCAGCGCGCCGGCATTCAGGCCGCTCGAAATCATGGGCCAAACCAGCATGCCGCCCGAGGCGAGTGCGATGGCAATCAGCATCCAGTTATCAATCAGAAATTTCACGTTGTACCTTTGTGTATGTTTTTCACCTAAGGCGTGATTTTAGAATGGAGGGAGGTTGCCGCCTTGCGGCCGCCGCTTACCCCCACCTCTTTCCCTTCCATTTCACCCATTCCTACCCGCTCCACCATGTACAAACTCGTGCTCATCCGCCACGGCGAATCGACCTGGAACCTTGAAAACCGCTTCACGGGCTGGACCGATGTCGATCTCACGGAAACCGGCATAGCCCAGGCCAAGAACGCCGGCCAGTTGCTGACGGACGAAGGCTATGACTTCGACGTGGCCTACACCAGCGTGCTCAAGCGCGCCACCCGCACCCTCTGGCATGTGCTGGACGAGATGGACCGCACCTGGCTGCCGGTGGTGCACAGCTGGCGGCTCAATGAACGGCATTACGGTGCCCTGCAGGGGCTGAACAAGGCCGAAACCGCCAAAAAGTATGGCGATGACCAGGTGCTGGTCTGGCGCCGCAGCTACGACACGCCGCCGCCGCCCTTGGCCGCCGATGACGAGCGCAGCGAACGCGGCGACCCGCGATACGCGAAACTGCCGGCCGAACAGGTGCCCCTGACCGAATGCCTGAAAGACACCGTGGCCCGCGTGCTGCCCTTCTGGAACGAATCCATGGCACCCGCCATCAAGGCCGGCAAACGCATTGTGGTGGCGGCTCATGGCAACTCCATACGCGCGCTGGTGAAATACCTGGACAACATCTCGGACAGCGACATCGTGGGGCTCAATATTCCCAACGGCATTCCGCTGGTGTATGAGCTGAACGCCGATCTCCAGCCCCTGCGCCACTACTATCTGGGCGACAGCGAAGCGGCCGCCAAGGCAGCAGCGGCGGTGGGCGCGCAAGGCAGGGCCTGAAGCGTTCACGGGCATCCGGCGCGGTTTTGTGTGTAAAAGTCCTGTAAAAACCGGCCATTCAGGCACTTTTGAGGCCCGGCAAGACGCTGGCAACGGAACTGCGGCGTGGGGCCTTTCTCCAAGGTGTATATTGCTCCCAGATATAGAGGGGCAAGGCTCCTTAACAGGCTTACGAAGGTTTTTTTATGGGTCAGAAGCTCAAGATAGCAGGCTGGATTTCAATCGGCGCCGTGGCAGGGGCCCTCACCACGGTACAACTGCAAGCGGTCGCGCGCGCCGGCTTGGCCCCCCTGCCCCTGGAGGAGTTGCAACAGCTCGCCGCCGTTTTCGGCATGGTCAAGACCGACTATGTCGAACCGGTGGATGAGAAAAAACTCATCACGGATGCCATTTCAGGCATGGTGGCCAGCCTGGATCCGCACTCGATGTACTTCGACAAGAAGTCCTACAAGGAATTCCGCGAAGGCACCACCGGGCGCTTTGTCGGCGTCGGCATCGAAATCAGCCAGGAAGACGGGCTGGTCAAGGTGGTTTCCCCGATTGAAGGCTCACCCGCCGACCGCGCCGGCCTCAAGCCGAATGACCTGATCACCAAAATCGATGACACAGCGGTCAAGGGCCTGAGCCTCAACGACGCCGTCAAGAAGATGCGCGGCGAACCCAAGACCAAGGTACTGCTGACCATTTTCCGCAAGGATGAAAACCGCACCTTCCCGGTGACCATCGTGCGCGAGGAAATTCGCACGCAATCGGTTCGCAGCAAGGTGGTCGAGCCCGGCTATGCCTGGATCCGGCTGAGCCAGTTCCAGGAACGCACGGTGGACGATTTCGTCACCAAGCTGGAACAGATTTACAAGCAGGAGCCCCACCTCAAGGGGCTGGTGCTGGACCTGCGCAACGACCCCGGTGGCTTGCTGGATGCGGCCGTGGCCGTATCGGCCGCCTTTTTGCCTGAAGACGTGACCGTGGTTTCGACCAACGGCCAGCTGGCTGAAAGCAAATTCACCTACAAGGCTTCGCCGGAGTTCTACCAGCGCCGCAACGGTGTGGACCCGCTCAAGCGCCTGCCCGCCGCCCTGAAGAGCGTGCCGCTGGTGGTGCTGGTGAATGAGGGTTCTGCCTCGGCCAGCGAAATCGTCGCGGGGGCGCTCCAGGACTACAAGCGCGCCACCATCATGGGCAACCAGACCTTCGGCAAGGGCTCGGTGCAAACCGTTCGCCCGCTGGGCCCCGACACGGGCCTCAAGCTCACCACGGCGCGTTATTACACCCCCAGCGGCAAGTCGATCCAGGCACGCGGGATTGTTCCCGACGTGATGGTGGACGAAACCGCGGAAGGCAGCCCGTTCGCCGCCCTGCGTACCCGCGAAGCCGATCTCGAGAAACACCTCAACAGCGGCCAGGGCGCTGAAGTCAAGGACGAAGGCCGGGAAAAGGCCCGCGAAGCGGCCCTCAAGCGGCTGGAAGAAGAGGCCAAGAAGACACCTGAGCAGCGCCGCCCCCCCGAACTGGGCAGCGACAAGGACTTCCAGCTGGCGCAGGCCATCAACCAGCTCAAGGGCCGGCCGGTGCTGGTCAGCAAGACCGCTGTGGTGGAACCCAAGAACGAGAAAAAAGAAAACTAGGGCCGAACTGAGGTCGGGCCGGTCTTCTCCTGCACCGCCTGACCCCGGCCTGCCTCGCGCCTGGCCCTGACTGGGCAGTTGCGTATTTGACCGGCCTCTTTCCATGAACGACGAACAGCTGCTCCGCTATTCCCGGCACATCCTGCTCGACGAACTGGGCATTGAGGGTCAGGCAAAACTCCTCGCCGCGCACGTGCTGATTGTTGGCGCGGGCGGGCTGGGATCGCCGGTGGCTTTGTACCTTGGCAGTGCCGGCGTCGGGCGCATCACCATCGTCGATCACGATCGCGTGGATGCCACCAACCTGCAGCGGCAAATTGCCCACACGCTGGCGCGCATCGGCGAGTTCAAGGCAGATTCCGTGCGGCAATCGATTGCCGCCATCAACCCGGATGTCACGGTCATTCCGGTGACGGAACGTGCCGATGCGGCCCTGCTTGACAAGCTGGTCGGCGAGGCCGACCTCGTCCTGGACTGCACCGACAACTTTGCCACACGCCACGCCATCAACCGCGCCTGCGTCAAGCACCGCAAGCCGCTGGTCTCAGGCGCCGCCATTCGCTTCGACGGACAGGTGGCCGTCTATGATCCGCGCAGCGCGCAGTCGCCCTGCTACGCCTGTGTTTTCCCGGAATCGGACCAGCTGGAAGAAACCCGCTGCGCCACCATGGGCGTCTTTGCCCCCTTGGTCGGCATCGTGGGCAGCACGCAGGCAGCCGAGGCCTTGAAGCTGCTCTGCGGCATCGGTCAAACGCTGACCGGACGGCTGATGATGCTGGATGGCCGGGGCATGGAATGGACCGAAATGCAGCTGGCGCGAGACACCGCGTGCGCCGTTTGCGGCGCCCACCCCTCGACGGGTCCGTGATCAGGCGCACAGCATCGACAAACCCTGAAGCTGCCGCCTGCCCGCCGCTAAAGAGGGCCGTGCGGCGGCGTGCGCAAGCGCTCGCGTAGGAGGCCGCCTACAGGCACTGGCCGTCGTCACTGGCAGAATTAAGTTCCAGGCAAGATACATTAGGAAACAAGGCGTGCCGTATTCGTATTGTTAGGCCTTTCGTCATCTTCCGAAAGCCCGCCCCTAATTGGATCCTGAGCAGTGAGACTGAAAACTTACATCGTCGAAGATAACCCCACCATCCGTGAAAATCTGATTGGTACGCTTGAAGAATTGGCCTGCATCAACGCCGTGGGAACCGCAGAGACCGAGAACGAGGGCAAAGCCTGGCTGACCGAAAACCGGGATGGCTGGGATTTGGCGATCGTTGATCTGTTTCTGAAGCAGGGAAGCGGGCTGGGGGTATTGGGCGCCTGCCGTGACCGCCCCCCCAGGCAGAAGGTCGTGGTGCTCAGCAACTACGCCACGGCGGACATTCGCCGGCGTTGTGCACAACTGGGCGTCGACGCCGTGTTCGACAAATCCAATGAGATTGACGCCCTGGTGGACTATTGCATCCAGCAGAGCGGCAGCGCCGGTTGACGTCAATCAATCAGCTTGTTTTTAAGCGCGTAATAGGTGAGATCGCTGTTGGACGCAAGACTCATTTTTTCCATCACGCGGGTTCGGTAGGTACTGACGGTTTTCACGCTCAGCGAAAGCGCTTTCGCGATGTCGCCCGCCGTCTCGCCCTTGGCCAACTTGAGGAAAACCTGAAACTCCCGTTCAGACAATTGCTCATGGGAGGCCATGTCATTGGGCCGGTTCAATTGTTGCGCCAGCAACTCGGCCACCGCCGGCGTGATGTAACGCTTGCCAAGCGAGATCACGCGAATCGCATCCACAATCTCCGAAGGGTCGCATTCCTTGTTCAGGTAACCGCTGGCGCCCTGGCGAATCATGTTGACCGCGTAATGCTCTTCCGGATAGCCGCTCAAAATGAGAATACCCACATCAGGGGCTTTGGCGCGGATCATGGCCAGCGCATCGATTCCGCTCTGTCCGGGCATGGAGAGGTCCATCACCAAAATATCCAGCTCGACATTGCGGACCAGGTCGATCGCCTCGCGGCCGCTGCCGGCCTCGCCGACAACCCGAAAATCCACCTGATCGGAGAAGAACTGCTTGAGTCCCGAACGCACAATGGCGTGGTCATCCACAATTCCAATTTTGATCATGTCTCGGTCCCCCTTTAAAGCCTGCCTGAACGGGCAGCGCCATGGAAAAAAGATGGCCGGCTCGGACACCTGCATTAGCTTTCAGTGCCCATTATTGACGAATTATTCACAAAAGTACTGAACGGAGTAGGTCGTGAAAAATTTTGCATTCCCCAAAATGGCCATCAGCCTGCCGCTGGCCGTGCTGGCTGCCGCCATCCTGATTTTCATCAATGAAGCAAGTTATCACGAGTCCACGGCGGCGGCGGCCAACATAGAGCAAGCGCAGCAAACCCGCGAGGCCATCAATAAATTGCTGCAGCATATGCTGGATGCGGAAACCGGCTCAAGAGGCTATTTGCTCACGGGCGACGCACGCTACCTGGAGCCCTACAACACGGCCACGGCCGATATCAGCCAGAACCTGGACGTGCTGCGGCAGCTGTTCGGCGCCTACCAGGATCAGCTCACCGAATTCAGCGTAATGTCCCAGCATATTTCACGCAAGCTCGCCGAGATGGACCTGAGCGTGCGCATGCGCAAGGAAGGCAATGAGGACGCCTGGAAATTTGTGCTGACCACGGATGTCGGGAAAGAGCACATGGAAGCCATCCGTGTGCAATCAGCCAAGCTGGCTGCGCGCAGCATCAGCAAAATGGAACAGGGGCAGGCCCAGATCAAGAAGTCATTGCAGCTATCCCGCATCGGGGTGGCCACCATGGCCTTGGCCGGCTTGCTGGCTTTTTACATGTACCTGCAGCAAACCAAGGCACTGCTCGCTTCAGGCCAGCGTGAGCAGGAGTCTTTGCAGCGGGAGCGGGATCTGCTGGAAACACAGGTGCGCGAGCGTACCGCCACCCTGGCCGAGCTGGCGACTCACCTGCAAAATGTGCGGGAGGACGAACGCGGTCACCTTGCCCGTGAACTGCACGATGAACTGGGTTCGCTGCTGACTGCCGCCAAACTGGATGTGGCCCGCCTGAAATCGCGTCTGGCGGGTCAACTGCCTGAAGCGGTGGAACGCCTGGAGCACCTGACCAGCACGCTGAACAGCGGCATTGCCTTGAAGCGCAGGATTGTGGAAGATTTGCGACCCTCCTCGCTGTCCCATCTTGGCCTGGTCGCCTCGCTCGAAATTCTGGCCCGTGAATTTGAAGAGCGATCGGGGCTGCCCATCACCACCGACCTGGAGTCCGTCGAACTCGGTGGCTCCGCACAACTGACCGTTTACCGCCTGGTTCAGGAGTCGCTGACCAACATCGGCAAGTATGCGAAGGCCAGTCAAGCCGAAATCAGCCTTCACAACTTCGACAGCGTCATCACCATTGAAGTCAAGGACAACGGCAAGGGCTTCAAAATGGAAAGTGTCCGCGCGACAAGCCATGGGCTGGCGGGTATGCGCCACCGCGTTGAAGCCGCGGGAGGCCGTCTCACGGTCGTCAGTGCGGAAGGCAGCGGCACGCGGATTTCCGCCGTGCTGCCGAAGTCACGCTAAGTCTTCGCGGCGCGTGCAGCAGCGCCAACCGGCAACAACACCAGGCATGCGCCAAAGCGGCTCAGTCAAGACGCCGCACAAAAGCCATGTAAAAAATTGTCAGCGGCCTCCTACAGCGCATCCCCCCTGCAACTGACAGGGGCACACGTTCACAGCCGATGGGTGAAAACCGCCGCCCTGATTAACCTTGCAGCAAGCGCTCCGGAATGAAGCACCACTCAAGCCGGCGAAAACAAGGAGATCGAGATGCTGCACTATGCCGTCGTTTTTTTGGTGATCGCACTGATCGCCGCCGTCTTCGGCTTTGGCGGCATTGCGGCTGGCGCCGTTGAGATTGCCAAAATCCTCTTCTTCATTTTTGCCGTCATGGCCATCGTGAGCTTTGTCATGAGCTTGCTGAAGAAAAAATAAGGCCCGTGCCCATGCGGGGCGTGAAGCAACGCCCCTGCATGCGGTCTGAGCTGACTCTCGCCTGAACCAGAAACCCTACTCACCAAGGAACCGACATGAACACCAACACCCCCGCCCAGGCTGCGCGCGAAGCTTCAAATGAGTTGCTGCAAACCACCGGCAACGCCGTGGACAAGGCAGGCAACCAGGTGCACGAATTGCGCGGCCGTGTCGACCCGGTCGTGGACATGCTGACTTCCAAGGCGCAGCAGCTGGCGCGCCACAGCCTTGACCTGGCCGCCGAAGCGAAAGACCGCGCCCAGCAATCATTGAACCGCGCGGCAGGCGTGACCACCCGCTATGTGTCCGAACAGCCGGTGCGCTCGGTGCTGATTGCCGCGGCCGTCGGTGCCGCTGTGGCCTTGCTGGTTGCCTCCTCACGCCAGCGCAACAAGAACCGCTATTGAGCCCGAGGCGCTTGAACGCCGACGAACTCAGGGACTGGCTGGAGAAATAAACGCTTACCGCAGGTCGATGGGCGTAGTGCCGCTGATCGACAGGCTTTTTCAACTTGCACCGATTCCATGAAATCAACCCCAAAGGAAAACCCTATGAAATACGCTCGCGCCATCGCATTCGCCACCCTGGCAGGCATCACCATCATTGGCAGCGGCTGCGCCGTTGGGCGTGGTCAGGAAACCGCCGGCGCCTATATTGATGATGCGGCCATCACCACCGCCGTAAAAGCCAAGTTTGTTGAGGACAAAACGGTTTCCGCCATGTCCATCAGCGTTGAAACGCTCAATGGCACGGTCCAGCTGTCGGGTTTTGCCAAATCCAATGCCGAAAAAATGCAGGCTGAAAATATTGCCCGCGGCGTGAAGAACGTCAAGAGCGTGCGCAACGACATCGCCATTCGTCCTTAAACGGACCGCCCCAGCGCTCACCCCATGAGCAGGCAGGTCCAAGGGCAGGCGATGGAATTCCCATCGCCTGCCTTTTTCATGGGTGATGAATCTTGAAGCTCTCGCTGCCAGGGGACACTCAAAAATGAGCCGCAGTGGATCGAAAAACCGCCGGACACTCAAGCAGGAACCGGCAGCCCCCAGTTGAGCGAGACGGCACTCAACCGGCCTTTACGACCAGCTTGTTGTCCACCGAGCTCACCCCCTTGACCCCTTTGGCGAGCGTGGCGGCTTTTTCGCGGGCGGCTTCGGTGGGTGCCGAGCCAGTCAGGGTGACGGCGCCATTGGCGGTGTCGACCTTGATTTTGAGTGCGCTCAAATCGGGGTCTTTGACGAACTCTGACGAGACGGCCGTGGTGATGGCCAAATCATCCATTTTTTCGCCGGCCTTGCCTGCAAGCGCCTTGCCCGAGGATTCCGCGTTCTGGGCGGCATCTTTCAATGCAGCCCCGGTGTTGGCCATGGCACTTTCGGTTTTAGCCTTGGCCTCTGCGCCGGCCTGCTCGGTTTTGGCAATGGCTGAGTCGAGCTGCTGGCCCGCGGTCTTACCCTCATCCGGCTTGTTGCAGCCCGCCAGCCCCAGCGCCAAGGCCAGCGAGCTGGCCAGGACCAGCGGTGTGGATACGAAAGGCAGGCTGGCAGGTGAACGGCTTGAACGTTGCTTTTTCATGATGGCTCCTGTTCGTGAATGGCCCCGCCCCAAAGACGCCCGGATAGGCAGCCTTGGAGAGACGGGCGAAAACGGCGACGGCAAAATCGCCCCCATTCACTCTAGCCAGCCGTCTGCTGGCGGTCGGTCGGTCTTTGCCGAAATGCCCGTAGGACAAACCCATCTACGCCGTTCAGGCGCCCGCCGCAGACCTCCGCGCCCGGGCAAGGCTCAAACGTGGCAGCTTCCATGCTGCTTGCGAAACACCCCGGGATACACCGGAGGCGCCGTCTGGGCCCGTGAAAAAATTCCCAGGCCTGCCGCCTTGGCGCGGCGTTGCTGGATCACGTAGGGGCCCGGGTTGTGGCGGTAGCGATAGGACCAGGCCTGCCCCCGGGCGACCATCCACTTGCCCTGGTCTTGCCCATTCAACACGATGCGTGCCAGCAGGCGACCATAGTCGTCGTGACGGCTGCCCTGGACGACGACGCGTTTTCCCAGTACGCGGCGCATGAGCGCATCGCGGGACGCCGCGCCGCCAGCCTGGCAAATCTCAGGCGCGTCAATGCCCTCGATGCGTATGATCACCGGCTTGCTGCCACCGGGCGGCCGCACGCGAAGGGTGTCACCGTCGCCCACATAGGTCACCACGCCCGACCAGCTGGCTTTGGACGGCGCCGCTGCGCTTGCCGGCGAACACCCGGCCAGCGCGGCAAAAGCCCATGCGGCCAACGCTGCAGCCCGGCAAAGAGAAGGCATGTTGTTCATTTACTACTTATTTAATAGCTAATAGCGCCCGCCCTGCTTGGGCTGGTGATCAATTTCATGCTTGAAAATGTTTCAGGGAGCGCAACCGGCGCTTCATGCGCGCGCCCTGCGGAATTTCCCTGGAGCGACTAATGTACTGTGCAAACAAACAGTTTTTCGCATTCACCAACTGCCTAGCCCAGGGCACATGCCTGCCCGGCCCAACCCGCTCCGGCTAAGCCGTGACTATCCAGCCCTCCAGCGGATCCATCTCCAGCGGCAAGCCATAGCGTGGCGCCCCCTGCTGCTGCGCCCATGCCGCCTGCAGCAGGCACAGCACGGCATCCAGGCTGTCGCCGCTGGCGTCGTCAATCAGGGCGTCACGCTGGGCATGGCTGACCTTCAGGCGCAGGCCCAGCCGGGTTTGTCCGTGTTCCAGCGCGGTGATCAGGTCCTTGCGCGCGATCAGGCGTTCCGGCGTCTGCTTCGCCCTGTCGTCGCTCTTGTAGGAACGGCTGCCCAGCACCTCGCGCGCCAGCAGGCCGGGGTAGCCTTCCAGCGCCACGCGATGGCTATCGCCGTCGTGAAGGCCGGGAAGGTGCACGCCAGCGGCCAGCAGGCGCGGCACACCGGCGTGCAGCATGTAGGCCACCGGCGGGTTGATCCATTTCATGGAGGGGCTGGCGCCCGCCGGTTTGTCCGTGGCGCGATGGGCGAATTTCTGCCCCGGCGGGCGAGCGTCGCAAAAGGCCGCAAAGGTGTCGCGGACAGCGGGGCGGCTCAGGGCCGCGTAATGCCGGATCAGCTCGGGCCAGCGTGCAGGCCAGCCAAGATGCTCGACCAGTTCGCGCGGCAGGCCAAAGGGAAAGTCGAAGGCGCCCACCCAGTGGCGCTCGCGGCGCAGGCACTGCTCAAAGCCCTGCAGCGACTCCATGCGCTCAAGGCCTGCGAGCAGCACACGCCCCTTGGCGGCCGAACCTTCGGCCATCACAATGGGTTTGCGGCGGCTGGGACTGCTGGAAAAGTCGCAACCGATCAGAAGCGCAGCGGTCATCAAACGCCCACCTCAGCCCCATGCCAGCGCCATGACGTCAACCCCGATGCAGGCGGCGCCCAGCAGGGGTGAATCGGCCCGGCCAGGAGGACCAGGGCAAGCGCGTTGAAAGACATATAAATGCCTGGGAAAGCGCAGCGAGCAGGCGTCAGGCTAGGCAGACGGAGCACAGCAACCGGAATGCACTGCCGTGCATGAGGATGGCGAGCACCGCCCAACCACGCATGCCGCCTGCGTAGTAGCTTTACCCGGCATTTTCAGGCGCGGCCGATGATGGCGGCAGTGGCCATCAACTCCTCCAGCAGCGCCAGAGACACCTTGCCTGACACCGCATAAGGGTCGAGCTCGGGCTTCTCGGAATACTTCAAAAGAATGGAGTGGTTCAGCTTGAGCAGGTTGACCTGCCCCATGGTCCAGCCACCAAAGCGGCGCTCCAAAATTTCCTCGTAATGAAGCAGCGCCACGTCCTTGTGGCGCGAGTCGCGCTGGATATGGCCGTAGAGATCGCTGACCGCCATGCGACCGCCTTCAATCGCCTGCAGGAAAATGCCGCCACCGTAGCAAAGAATGCCGGTGATGCCGCAGGTCGGGTTGTACTGGCGGGACTGGGCCAGGATCGCCTCGATGGCGCCCGGGCTGCTGTCCACGGCGCGACTGGCATAAAGCAAACGTACCAACATGGCATCAACCTTTCCGTGGAATGAGCGCGAGAAACTCGCGGCGCAGTGTTGAGTCTTTCAGGAACACGCCGCGCATCACCGAATTGATCATCTTGCTGTCCATGTCCTTGACGCCGCGCCAGGCCATGCAGTAATGGCTGGCCTCCATCACGATGGCCAGGCCATCGGGCTGGGTTTTCTCCATGATCAGGTCGGCCAGCTGCACCACCGCCTCCTCCTGGATTTGCGGGCGGCCCATCACCCATTCGGCCAGGCGCGCATATTTGGACAGGCCGATCACATTGGTGTGCTCGTTGGGCATGACGCCGATCCAGATCTTGCCGATCACCGGCACCAGGTGATGGCTGCAGGCGCTGCGCACCGTGATCGGGCCGACAATCATCAGCTCGTTGAGGTGTTCGGCGTTGGGAAACTCGGTGACCGCGGGCGACTCCCTGTAGCGGCCCTTGAACACTTCGTTCAGATACATCTTGGCGACGCGGCGCGCCGTGTTGCGGGTGTTGTGATCGCTGCGGGTGTCTATCACCATGCTTTCAAGAACGCCCTGCATCTTGACCTCGACCTCATCCAGCAGCTTTTCCAGCTCGCCCGGCTCGATGAACTCGGCGATGTTGTCGTTGGCATTGAAGCGTTTGCGGGCCAGGGCCAGGCGCTCGCGAATCTTGACGGAAACTGGCGTGCCCTCGTCGCTGGCGTCCTGCTGTGGCGTGGTGGATTTCATAAGCATGCCCAGATATTACCAGCCTGATCCAAATTGGTCTTCGCCCGGGTTTTAGAAGGTTTTTGGCACTTGGCCCTTAACCGGCGGGCGCCAGCAGCTATTAATTTTATAGCTTTCCGCGCGCTTACCCTTGCCAGGGAAAGGTCTTCCCTGTTTCGCGAAATCCCCTCAATAACGCTGACCGGCGACCAGCAGCGCCAGCCGGACCAGAGCGTAAGCCGCCCAACCCTGCAGGCGCTGGCCCAGGGGGCGCTGGCCGTAGGCGGCAGGATCCATGCGCTGCCCCTGGCTGGCCATGGCCTCCAGCAGGCGGCCTCTGAGGTCTTGGGCAAACGCCTTGTCTTCAACCACCACATTGGCTTCACGGGCCAGCAGCAAACTCAGCGGATCGAGGTTGGACGAACCCACCGTCGCCCAATGCCCGTCCACCACCGCCACCTTGGCATGCAGAAAGCTCGCGGCGTATTCATGGATTTCCACCCCCGCCGCCAGCAGGGCGCCGTACACCGGCCGTGCCGCGTGGTATTGCATGAAGTATTCGTAGCGGCCCTGCAGCAGCAAGGTCACACGCACACCGCGCCTGGCCGCCCGGATCAGGGCGCGGCGCAGTTTGCCGCCGGGCAGGAAATAAGCGTTGGCAATGATGACTTCCTGGCGGGCCTGACCAATCGCCTTGCGGTAAGCGCGCTCTATGCTGCTGCGGTTGCGCAGGTTGTCACGCAGTACCAGCGCCGCCCTGGGGACGGCTGCGCCCGAGAATGAGGCGGCCGCGCTCACCGCCGGATTGGCGAGCAGCCGGGTGTCGGTGCGTCCGCCGTAGCCTGCGGCCTTGAACTTGTCCCACGCGTCGCTCAAATGCCGCTTGCGTGCGCTGTAGCCCGCCTGAACGCGCCACCAGAGCAGGGCCACGGCCTCGGCCGCATCGGCAGCCACCGGCCCGCCGGTCACGGCCACGGCAAAATCAAAACGCGGGGCTTGCAGCTCTCCGTGGTTGGGGTCGTAGAAATCATCCAGCACATTGATGCCGCCGCAAAACACCGTGCGCTGGTCAACCACGCACAGCTTGCGGTGCAACCTGCGCCAGCGCTCCGGCACCAGCCATCCAAGCAAACCCGTCAGCGGCGAATAGCTGAACCACTCGACACCCGCATCGGCAAATTTTTTCTGCCACGCCGCGGGCAAGGGGTCGGTGCCAATCGCGTCCACCAGCACCTGCACCGCCACCCCGCGCCGCGCCGCCCGCACCAGGGCCTCGGCCACCTCCTCGCCGGCCCCGTAAAAATCAAAGATATAGGTTTCCAGCTGTATCCAACTTGTCGCGGCGTCAAAGGCGGTGATCAGCGCGGGAAAAAAAGCCTGTCCGCCCTGGAGCAATTGCAGTGCTTCGGACTTCTGGAGTGGGGGCATTGGAAGTAGGTGCTCGCGTGGTAGACGGGTGATGGTGAGTCCATTTAAACCCAGCGCTCGCCATTTGCCAATCCGACGCCCCCGAAAGGCTGACGCGCTGTTTCAATATGGCACTGAGGCCGCAAGGCTGGAGCCGGTCACCACGCACCTCAAGCCATGAACCGGGGCAGCAGCAAAATCGCCTCCGCATTGGAAGGGGAAAAACAGAGATCGGCGGCCGCGTCATGCGGCAGCCACTGCCAGGCCGTGTGCTCGCGCGGGTTGAGGGTGACCTCGCAGGTGTCGGGCAGGCACAGGCCAAACACATGCTCGGTGTTGCGCGTCACACCCGGCGCATAGCGATGGCGCCAGACCGGGTAGATCTCGTAGATGTTCGTGAGGGCCCAATCGCGCAGCTGGGCCGGTGTGGCCGCAATGCCGGTTTCCTCCATCACCTCGCGAACAGCGGTTTGCAGGACGGGTTCGTCCAGGCTGTCTTTGGAACCCGTCACGCTCTGCCAGAAACCAGGCTGCCCGGCACGCTCTATCAGCAGCACATCAAGCCGCGGCGTGTAGATAACGACCAGAACCGACTCGGGAATTTTGAAGGCGTTCAAGGCATACCCCCTGAGTAAACGGGCCAGTAAAGAGCACCCAGCATGCCAGATTGCCGGATGGCCCGGCCCCAATAAAAACAGCCCCGCAAAGGGGCTGCAGATGACACGCCGTGACAGCGCGGGCCGTTCAGACCGGCAGCGGATTGCGCAGGCGGATGTGCAATTCGCGCAACTGCTTTTCGTCCACCGGGCTGGGCGCATGGGTCAGCAAATCCTGCGCGCGTTGGGTTTTGGGGAAGGCGATCACATCGCGGATCGACTCGGCGCCAGTCATCATGGTCACGATGCGGTCCAGGCCAAAGGCCAGGCCGCCGTGCGGCGGTGCGCCGTACTGCAGGGCGTCGAGCAGGAAGCCGAACTTCTGCTGCGCTTCCTCGGGGCCAATCTTCAGTGCATTGAAGACCTTGTTCTGGACATCGGCACGGTGGATACGGACCGAGCCGCCACCAAGTTCCCAGCCGTTGAGCACCATGTCGTAGGCCTTGGAGATGCAGCGGCCCGGGTCGGTGTCCATCCAGTCTTCGTGCCCATCCTTGGGCGCGGTGAACGGATGGTGCACGGCGCTCCAGCGCTGGCCGTCCTCGTCAAACTCGAACATCGGGAAGTCGACCACCCACAATGGCTTCCAGCCCTTGGTGAAGAGCCCGGTCTTTTTGCCGAACTCGCTGTGACCGACCTTCAGGCGCAGCGCGCCTATGCTGTCGTTCACGATCTTGCCCTTGTCGGCGCCGAAGAAAATCAGGTCACCGTTCTGCGCCCCGGTGCGCTTCAGGATTTCGGCAATTGCGGCATCGTGAATGTTCTTGACGATGGGGCTCTGCAGGCCTTCGCGGCCCTTGCTCACATCGTTGACCTTGATCCAGGCCAGGCCCTTGGCGCCGTAGATCTTGACGAACTCGGTATAGCCGTCAATTTCGCCGCGGCTCATTTCCGAGCCGCCTGGCACGCGCAAGCCCACCACGCGGCCGCCGAGGGTGGTGGCCGGCGCGCTGAACACTTTGAAGTCCACATCCGCCATGACGTCGGTCAGCTCGGTGAACTCCAGGTTCACGCGCAGGTCGGGCTTGTCGGAACCAAAGCGATGCATCGCATCGGCATAGGCCATGACCGGAAACTCGCCCAGGTCGGTGTTCAGCACGGTCTTGAAGATGTTGCTGATCATGCCCTGGAACATGTCGCGGATCTCCTGCTCGCCCAGGAAGGAGGTCTCGATATCGATCTGCGTGAATTCGGGCTGGCGGTCGGCGCGCAAGTCTTCGTCGCGGAAGCACTTGGTGATCTGGTAGTAGCGGTCATAGCCGGCCACCATCAGCAGCTGCTTGAACAGCTGCGGGCTTTGCGGCAGCGCGAAGAACTGGCCTTCGTTGACGCGGCTGGGCACCAGGTAATCGCGGGCGCCTTCGGGCGTGCTCTTGGTCAGCATCGGCGTTTCAATGTCGATGAAGCCGTTGGCATCGAGGAACTTGCGCGTTTCCATGGCCACGCGGTAACGCAGCATCAGGTTGTTCTGCATATAGGGGCGGCGCAGGTCCAGCACGCGGTGCGTCAGGCGCGTCGTCTCCGAGAGGTTGTCGTCATCCAGCTGGAACGGCGGCGTGACGCTGGGGTTGAGCACGATCAGCTCATGGCACAGCACCTCGACCTTGCCGCTTTTCAGGTGGTCGTTGACCGTGCCCTCAGGGCGGGCGCGCACCACACCCAAGACCCTCACGCAGAACTCGTTGCGCACGCCCTCGGCGGCCTTGAACATGTCGGCACGGTCCGGGTCGCACACCACCTGCACGTAACCTTCGCGATCGCGCAGGTCAATGAAAATCACGCCGCCGTGGTCGCGCCGGCGGTTCACCCAGCCGCACAGGCTGACGGTTTGGCCCATGAGGCTTTCGGTCACCAGACCGCAATAGTTGGAGCGCATTGGAGCGACTTGTGTATCAGCGATAGCCATATAAATACTCGAACTTTCGGCGCCTATTGCGCAATTTTTCGCCGTTTACAACGGGGGATTCAGCGGTGAAGTTGCAGGCTTTGCGGGAACCACAACGCCCATGGAAATGACATAGGTGAGGGCCTCGTCGACACTCATCCTCAACTCGATGCACTCTGACTTTTTGAGCATCACGAAATAGCCGCCCGTGGGGTTGGGCGTCGTCGGCACGTAAACGCTCAGATACTCGCCGTGCAAATGATTCGCGACATCACCGCCGGGCAGACCCGTGAGGAAACCAATCGTCCAGACGCCTTCGCGCGGCCACTGCACCAGCAAGGCCTTGCGAAAGGCGTTGCCGTTTTCGGAGAACACCGTATCCGACACCTGCTTCACGCTGGAATAGATGGATCGCACGATGGGAATGCGGTGCAGCAGGGAATTGCCCCAGTGAACCAGCTTTCTCCCAAAGAAGTTGCTGGCAATGGCGCCCATGAGCAGGACGATCGCCAGCATCAGCAGCACGCCAAAGCCGGGAATGTGAAAACCCAACAATTTGTCGGGGTGCCAGGCTGCGGGAAGAATCAACAGCGTCTGGTCCAGCGTTCCCACAATCCAGTTGAGCACCGCCAGGGTGATGGCCAGGGGCACCAGCACCAGGAGCCCGGCCAGAAGCCATCGGCGGACGGAACTCATCACTCGGCTTTGGCGGATGAGGCGGCGCCAGCGCCACTGCTGACCGGCGCAGGCGCGGGGCTGGACGCCGCCGGTGCGCTGCCTGGTGCGGCAACACTGATATCAGCCGCTTTGCTGTCCGTGCCGGGCGTCACCGCAGCCTTGGCGGTACCACCGCCGTCACCGCCGCGGAAATCCGTGACATACCAGCCCGAGCCCTTGAGCTGGAAACCGGCAGCCGTGACCTGTTTTGTAAAGCTGGCTGTTCCGCATTGCGGGCATTCCGTCAACGGGGCGTCCGACATTTTTTGCAAAACGTCCTTGGCATGCCCGCAGGACTCGCATTTATAGGCGTAGATTGGCATAGTGCTAGAGGTTCTGTCCGGGAAATGGCGCCTGAAAAAGGCTTCCGATGCAAAACCTTCAATTATAGGCGTTGCCCACCCGCTTCAAGCCCCCCCGCCATCCCCGCAGAGTGGCCATAGGCAAGCGCTGGCTTCAGAAAACGCGGACCCGCAGGACGAACTGCATTGCGATCAGACCCAGCACAAAGCCCAAACCGCCATAAATCAGGCTTTGCAGCAACTTGTTGGTGCGTTTTTGCTCGGCCAGCAACACGTCCAGTTCGCGGCGGTTGATCCCCGATGGCGCTTTCAGGTATTGATGCAGCAAGCGCGGCAGGGCAGGCAGCAGCTTGGCATAAGCCGGCGCTTCGGCCTTGAGCTGGGCCAGCAGCTTTTCCGGGCCCACCTGCTCCAGCATCCACTTCTCAAGAAAGGGCTTGGCGGTGCTCCAGAGGTCCAGCTCGGGATCCAATTCGCGCCCCAGGCCTTCAATATTGAGCAGGGTTTTTTGCAGCAGCACCAGTTGCGGCTGGATTTCCACCTGGAAACGGCGCGAGGTCTGAAACAGCCGCATCAACACCATGCCGAGTGAAATTTCCTTGAGCGGCCGGTCAAAGTAAGGCTCGCAGCAGGCGCGTATGGCGGCCTCCAGCTCATCCACCCGGGTGTGGGCAGGCACCCAGCCCGATTCGATGTGCAACTCGGCCACGCGTTTGTAGTCGCGCTGGAAAAAAGCACTGAAATTTTGCGCCAGATACTCTTTGTCCACCTCGGTCAGCGTGCCCACAATGCCGAAATCGAGCAGGATATGCCGCCCGAATGTTTCCGGCGCCAGGCTGACCTGGATATTGCCCGGGTGCATGTCGGCATGGAAAAAGCCATCCCGAAACACCTGGGTGAAGAATATGGTGACGCCGTCACGCGCCAGCGTCTTCATGTCCGCGCCGGCATCGCGCAGGCGCTGGGTCTGGCTGATCGGAACGCCCTTCATGCGCTCCATCACCATGACATCGGGCATGCAGTAGTCCCAGAACATCTCCGGAATCATGACGAGTTGCAGATCCTGCATGTTGCGGCGCAATTGCGCGGCATTGGCGGCCTCACGCAGCAAATCCAGCTCGTCGTGCAGGTATTTGTCAAACTCCGCCACCACCTCACGCGGCTTGAGGCGCTTGCCATCGGCCGACGCGCTTTCCACCCAGCCGGCCATCATGCGCATCAGCGCCAGGTCTTTCTCAATGGCCGGCAGCATGTTGGGCCGCAGCACCTTGACGGCCACTTCACGGCCATCATGCAGGACGGCAAAGTGAACCTGGGCAATCGAGGCGCTGGCCACGGGCGTTTGTTCAAAGGTGGAAAATATCTGCTCCAGCGGCCGGCCATAGGCCTTTTCAATGATGGCCACCGCCACGGCGGACTCAAAAGGCGGCACCCGGTCCTGAAGACGCGCCAGCTCGTCGGCGATATCCGGCGGCAGCAAATCGCGGCGGGTGGACATCACCTGTCCGAACTTGACAAAAATCGGCCCCAATTTTTCCAGCGCCTGGCGCAGGCGTTCGCCGCGCGGCGCCTTCAGATTGCGCCCGATCGACACCATGCGGGTCAGCAGGCGGATCCAGGGCCTCTCAAAGCTGGACAGCACCAGCTCATCGAGCCCAAACCGCAGCACCGTCCAGACGATGGAAACCCCCCTGAAAACCCGCATCATGCAGCGGCCTTTGCCGAATCCGGCGCAGGGCTGGCGACCACGGATGAAGACACCGGCGCGGCGGAGGACAAGGGCCCTTGCGCCAGAAACTGCTTCAGGCCCGACAGCAGCCTTCGCCCCATATCGGCCAGAGCATGGGCCGGGGCATCACCAATCAGGCGGGACAGATCTTCTTCGGCATCCCAGCGCAGATTTTCGGCCAGCCAACCCAGATCGGCCGCCAATTGCACGTCACCCTCGATGGTCACCGGAGGCGGCTTGCCGGCCAGGACCGACTGCACCACGATGAGGGGCGGCTCGGTAGCCACCGACAGCAGAAGATCCGGTTTTTCGGCAGGCATGGTGCGGTCCACAAGACCGGCCGGAGTCACTACCAAATCAATAGCAAATACCCCCCACTGGGCATGGACTACACGGCCTTTCTGACGTAAAAGCCGGTCTTGGGCCTGTTTCTCCTGCATCAGGACGTGATTGAGAAACAGCACCAGCCGCTGCTGCCCTTCCTCGACCACCCAGGCGGGAGGCTGAAAGCGGCTGGCGAGGGACTGCAAAAATGAAAAAGGGGGCGTGTTAGTCATACGCCCCCGATTTTGCAGGATAAAAAAGCTTTTGGCCCCAGGGCCCTGACTTGCCCCCTTAGCTGCCGCTCACCGGCCCGTCACTTGGTGCATTGCTTCGCCAGGGTCAAATCACTGCAGCGCCTGGACGCCGGCGACCAGCCAGCCACTGCCGCCGTTACGGGGCTTGGTCATGTTCCAGACTTCGCGGAAGGGGCTGGCGCCTGCAGAAACGTCCTCGCGGATCATGCCGGAGAACTCCACGCTGGCCATGTACACATCGCTCAGCTCTTCAATGCCCAGCAGCTGTGCATCGAGCATCACGACGTCGGTTTTGTTGGCAACACCGCCGGTATGGGTTTCACGGTCGGCCAGTTGCGTCTTGATCTGGGCCAGCATGTCGTCCGTCATCATCGCCCGCAGGCTCTGGATATCGGAACGGTCCCAGGCATCTTGCAGGGTGACGAAATTGGCCTTGCTGGCCTTGAGGAAGCCTTCGGCGTCAAAACCGGCCGGCACCCCCCAGGACTGCGAACCCAGCAGTCCGGAGCCAATCATGGAGCCGGCGGCAGGCGCGGCGCTGGCGCCGTCAAAGGCCGTGCTGGTGCGCTCCCAGGGGCGTGCCGAGGCATCGTTGCCCACATTGGCGGGACTGTAGTTGCGGGGCGTGGTGGCGTCGGCCGCATTGCCCGCGCCCTGAAACGCGAAAGGCGCCTGCGCATGCGCGCCCGAAGCCTCGGCCGCGCCGCCCTTGAGCTTGCGCATGACGAAACCAATCACCACCATGACCACCAGCGCCAGCAGGGCAAACATGATGATCTGCCCGAAAGCCCCGCCCAGACCGAGCGAAGAGGCCAGCCAGGCCAGGCCCAGACCGGCGGCCAGGCCACCAAGCATGGCGCCCCAGGGTTTCCTGGGCGCCTGCACGGCCGGCGCGGCTGCCGGCGCGGCGGGTTTGGCCGCGGAATTGGCCGCGTTGTTGCCCACGGAGTTGGCACCGCCCGGCGCGGCTTGGCGCTGGGTCACATTGGACGACTGCTTGCCGAAAGACTTGCCACCGCCCAGGCGAGCGGCCTCGGCAGACGGGCCGGCCATCACCAGGGTCGCGGCGAGTACAGCGGTAAAAATGGTCGACCAGAATTTCATTTCATCTCCTTGAGCTTTATTGACTTCAACACTTGATTCCAACATGCAATGCCACTACGCCGCCCGTCATGTTGTGATAGTCCACATGGCCAAAACCACTATTACGCATCAGGGCTTTCAATTCGTCCTGGCCGGGGTGCATGCGAATCGACTCGGCCAGGTATTGGTAGCTTGAGTCATCGTTGGCAACCAGCTTGCCCAGTTTGGGCAGCACCTTGAACGAATACCAGTCGTAAATCTTTTCCAGCGGCTTGGCCACCTTGGAAAACTCCAGCACCAGCAGCTTGCCACCGGGCTTGAGCACGCGGTTCATTTCACGCAGGGCCACCTCCTTGTGCGTCATGTTGCGCAAGCCGAAGGCCACCGTGACGAGGTCAAAGCTGGCCTCCGGAAACGGCAGGTGCTCGGCATCGCACACCAGCGTCGGCAGGCTCACGCCCGCGTCCAGCAAGCGGTTGCGGCCTTCCCTGAGCATGGCTTCGTTGATGTCGGTGTGCACCACCCGCCCGCTGGCGCCGACCTTGGGCGCAAAAGCCAGGGCCAGGTCACCCGTGCCGCCAGCGATGTCCAGCACCTGATAGCCCTCTTTGACGTTGGCCACCAGCACGGTGTAGGCCTTCCAGGCACGGTGCAGGCCCATAGACATCAGGTCGTTCATCACATCGTATTTGGGCGCCACGGAGTCAAACACACCGCGCACGCGGCGAGCCTTGTCCTGCTCGTCAACCGATTCAAAACCGAAATGCGTACTGCTCATAAAGTGAATGCTAGAGGGCAAAGCCCGGATTGATGGCGACAACCCTGTGATGACATGGGGCATTGCCGGGTTTTATGCGGGAAAAACAACAGAGGCGCGCCCATGGGCACGCCAGTCAAAAAGGCATATGGGGGCGAACCGCCGCCGTTCAATCAATGCTTGCCGCAGGCGTGGCCGCCCGCCGCTACCATGGGCGCATCGCGCTCCACGCCGGCGGCCTGCAGCCGGCGCTGGTACTCATCCCACAGGCGGCTCTGCTCCGCGCCCAGGTAGTAGAGGTAATCCCAGGAAAAGATGCCGCTTTCATGGCCATCGGAAAACACCGGCTTGACGGCGTAATTGCCGATCGGCTCCAGCTCGAGCACATCCACCTCACGCTTGCCGGTCTGCAAAATTTCCTGTCCGGGGCCATGGCCCTGCACTTCGGCGGACGGCGAGTAAATACGCATCAGCTCAAACGGAATCCTGAATTCGGCGCCGTCTGAAAAGGCTATTTCGAGAATGCGGGACTGGCTGTGAACCGTCAGCGCGGTGGGCGTCGGTGCGCCGGCTTGAAGACCTGCCATGGGGATGCCTTACTTTCTGAAAATAAACAAGCTGGGGCCTCAGGGCGCAATTTCTTCGGCAATCCGCCGGTTGACATCCTCGCAGCGCGAGGCAACAGCCGCCAATTTTTCGGCGTCCGACGGGCGCTGCGGCGCCGCCCAGACCGGCGCCGGGAAGTGGCTGTCCCAGTCGAAGCGGGCAATCACGTGCCAATGCAGATGGGGCACGACATTGCCCAGGGCGGCCAGGTTGATCTTGTGGGCTTGAAGCTCGCTGCGCAATACCTGCTCCACCGCCGCGACGGCGTTCATGCAGGTGGCGCGCTCGGCCGGCGAGAGATCCGAAAACTCGGCCACGTGCCGGTTCCAGATCACCCGGTAAAAGGCCGGAAAGCCCGCTTCGCTGGCCTGGATGACCCGCAACTGCTCGTTGCGAAAGACCAGCAGGCCGCCATCGCTCTCGCACAGGGGACAGGCCTTGACGTTCATGATGTGCAACGAATGCCTCGGGCTTACACCAGAACCCGCTCAATCCCGCCGTGGTTGGCCGCTTCCACATAGGCCGGCAGCCATTCCTTGCCCAGAATCTGGTTGGCCATTTCGACCACGATGTAATCGGCTTCGAGCAGACCATTTTGCAGGTCGTTGCCATAGCGTGACAGGCCTTGCAGGCAGCTGGGGCAGCTGGTGAGTATCTTGATGTTGTCCTTCTCGCCCACGGCGCCCGAATCCCGCAGCGCGGCTTCACCCTTTTGCAGCTCCTCTTCCTTGCGGAAACGGATCTGCGTCGAAATATCGGGACGGGTGACGCCCAGCGTGCCCGATTCGCCGCAGCAGCGCTCGTTTTTCAGCACGTTGTCACCAAGCAGCGCCTTGACGGTCTTCATGGGTTCCTGCAGCTTCATCGGGCTGTGGCAGGGGTCGTGGTACAGGTAGCCCTTACCAGGTTGATCGGTCTGCAGCGTGATGCCTTTTTCCAGCAGGTACTCGTGGATGTCGATGATGCGGCAGCCCGGGAAAATCTTCTCGAACTCATAGCCCTGCAGCTGGTCGTAGCAGGTGCCGCAACTGACGACCACGGTCTTGATGTCCAGGTAGTTCAGCGTATTGGCCACGCGGTGGAACAGCACCCGGTTGTCGGTGATGATTTTCTCGGCCTTGTCGAACTGCCCGCTGCCGCGCTGCGGATAACCGCAGCACAGATAGCCCGGCGGCAGCACGGTCTGCACGCCGGCATGCCACAGCATGGCCTGCGTCGCCAGGCCGACCTGGCTGAACAGGCGCTCGGAGCCGCAACCGGGGAAGTAAAACACCGCCTCGGTTTCCGCCGTGGTGCTTTTCGGGTTGCGAATGATGGGGACGTAATCCTTGTCTTCAATGTCGAGCAGGGCCCGCGCGGTCTTTTTGGGCAGGCCACCGGGCATCTTCTTGTTGATGAAGTGAATCACCTGCTCCTTGACCGGTGCCTTGCCCACCGTGGCGGGCGGCTTGGCCGTCTGCTTTTTGGTCAGGGCACGCAACACATCGTTGGCGGCGCGCTGGGCCTTGAAGCCGACATCGACCATGGCGCTGCGCATGAACTTGATGGTTTGCGGACTGGTCGCATTGAGGAACATCATCGCCGCCGCGTTGCCGGGGCGGAAGGATTTCTGCCCCATCTTGCGCAGCAGGTTGCGCATGTTCATCGACACTTCGCCAAAGTCGATGTCCACCGGGCAGGGTGTCAGGCACTTGTGGCAGACCGTGCAATGGTCGGCCACATCCTCAAACTCTTCCCAGTGCTTGATGCTGATGCCGCGCCGGGTTTGCTCCTCATACAGGAAGGCCTCGACCAGCAGCGAGGTCGCCAGAATCTTGTTGCGCGGGCTGTACAGCAGGTTGGCGCGCGGCACGTGCGTGGCGCACACCGGCTTGCATTTGCCGCAGCGCAGGCAGTCCTTCACGCTGTCGGCAATGGCGCCGATGTCGCTTTGCTGCATGATCAGCGACTCGTGGCCCATCAAGCCGAAGCTGGGCGTGTAGGCATTGGTCAAATCGGCCTGCAGTCCTTGCTCTTCCTGTGTATTCAGCTCCGTATTTCGGAGCAACTTGCCCTTGTTGAAGCGCCCCTCGGGATCGACTTTCTGCTTGTACTCGGTGAAGGGGCGCAGTTCCTCATCGGTCAGGAATTCGAGCTTGGTAATGCCGATGCCGTGCTCACCGGAAATCACGCCGTCAAGCGAGCGCGCCAGCACCATGATGCGCGCCACGGCCTCATGCGCGGTTTGCAGCATCTCGTAGTCATCGCTGTTGACGGGCAGGTTGGTGTGCACATTGCCGTCGCCCGCATGCATGTGCAGGGCGGCCCACACGCGGCCCTTGAGCACGCGCTTGTGGATGGCGTTGCACGCCTCAAGAATCGGCAGGAATTCGCCGCCGCTGAAGATGGCCTGAAGCGGGGCACGGATCTGGGTTTTCCAGCTGGCCCGCAGCGAATGGTCCTGCAGCTGCGGGAAAAATTCCGCCATCCCCTGCAGCCAGCCGGCCCAGAGGCCGCGCACTTGCGCAATCACTGCGAGCGCCTGGCCGACCCGGTCTTCCAGCAGCTCCGCCGAAGGGATTTCATTGGCATCGTCGGATTTGCCCAAAGGCAGATTGCCCTTGAGGAAAAAGGCCTCCAGCTCGTCACACAGCCTGAGCTTGTTGCGCAGGCTCAATTCGACATTGATCTGCTCAATCCCGTCGGTGTACTCGGCCATGCGCGGCAAGGGGATCACCACGTCTTCGTTGATCTTGAAGGCGTTGGTGTGTTTGGAAATGGCCGCCGTGCGCTTGCGGTCCAGCCAGAATTTCTTGCGCGCGTCCGGGCTGATGGCGATAAAACCTTCGCCGTGACGCGAGTTGGCAATGCGCACGACTTCCGAGGTCGCTCGCGCCACCACATCGGCATCGTCGCCGGCAATGTCGCCAAACAGCACCATTTTTGGCAGGCCACCATGCTTTTTCGACTTGGTCGCATAACCGACCGCCTTCAGATAGCGGTCGTCCAGGTGTTCCAGGCCCGCCAGAATGGCGCCGCCGCGCTTGTGTTCCGCAAACATGAAATCCTTGATCTCGACAATGCTGGGCACGGCGTCCTTGGCGTTGCCGAAAAACTCCAGGCAAACCGTGCGGGTGTGCGCGGGCATGCGGTGCACGATCCAGCGCGCGCTGGTGATCAGGCCGTCGCAGCCTTCTTTCTGGATGCCGGGCAAGCCGCTCAGGAACTTGTCGGTCACGTCCTTGCCCAGGCCTTCCTTGCGGAAGGTTTTGCCGGGAATGTCCAGGCGCTCGGTACGCACCGGCGTCTTGCCATCGGCTTCAAAGTACTGGAGCTCGAAACTCGCCATCTCGGCGTCATGAATCTTGCCCAGGTTGTGACCAACGCGCGTGACTTCCAGCCACTGCGCCTCGGGCGTTACCATGCGCCAGGACGCCAGATTGTCCAAAGCCGTGCCCCATAGCACGGCCTTTTTGCCGCCGGCATTCATGGCGATATTGCCGCCTATGCAGGACGCCTCAGCCGACGTCGGGTCCACCGCGAACACAAAACCGCCGCGCTCGGCGGCATCGGCCACGCGCTGCGTGACCACGCCGGCTTCGGTCCACACGGTGGCGACCTTGTCGGACAAGCCGGGCAGCGACACCATTTCCACTTCGGTCATGGCTTCGAGCTTTTCGGTGTTGATGACAGCCGACTTCCAGCTCAGCGGAATCGCGCCACCGGTATAGCCGGTGCCGCCGCCGCGCGGGACAATCGTCAGGCCCAGCTCGATACAGGCCTTGACCAGGCCGGCCATCTCGGCCTCGGTATCCGGGGTCAGCACCACAAAGGGATATTCCACGCGCCAGTCGGTCGCGTCGGTCACATGCGAGACGCGCGACAGCCCGTCGAACTTGATGTTGTCCTTGAGTGTCAGCTTGCGCAGTTTGCGCTCGGTCTGCCGGCGCAAGCCCGCGATTTCCTCAAACGACGCAGAAAAGCGGCTGACGGCATCGCGCGCCGCGTCCAGCAGTTCGCCCACAATGGCATCGCGCTGACGGTCCGCCTCCGGCGTGCGGCGCTTTTCAACCTCCGTGAGACGGTGCTGCAAGGCCTCCACCAGCAGCTTGCGGCGCTTGGGGTTCTCCAGCAGGTCGTCCTGCAAATACGGGTTGCGCTGCACCACCCATACATCACCCAGCACCTCGTACAGCATGCGTGCGGAACGGCCGGTGCGCCGTTCGTCGCGAAGATGGTTCAGCAGATCCCAGGCCCGCGCCCCCAGGAGGCGGATAACCACTTCACGATCGGAAAAGGAAGTGTAGTTGTAGGGAATCTCGCGGATGCGTGCTTCATCGTGCTTCGCGTCGTCGGCAAAAGCATTCAGTTCTTGGAGGGTAGTAGGGGCGTTCATCGTGAAAATTAAGCGGCTTCGGACCCACGTCCAGCACGCGCGCTCCATATTATCGCAGCGCAGCATTTGCCGACACGGCGCCAGAATGCCCCCATGGAAACCCTGCTTGTTCAGGAAACGCCAAATCGTTTTAATCAGTCTGTCACAAATTATTTTTAGACTGCTTCGTTTGCTCTCGCGCACCAACCAGGAAATTCAATGAAAAAACGTTTATCCACGCTCGCCTTGGCCGTATGCGCCCTGGCCGCGCCGCTGGCCAGCCAGGCCCAGACCGAGATCCAGTGGTGGCACGCCATGGGCGGCCCGCTCGGCGAATGGGTCAACGACCTGGCCAAGGGCTTCAACGAGAGCCAGAAAGAATACAAGGTCGTGCCCACGTTCAAGGGCACGTATGACGAGTCGATGCCGGCCGCGATCGCCGCCTATCGTGCCGGCAACGCGCCCAACATCCTGCAGGTCTTCGAGGTCGGCACGGCAACCATGATGGCCAGCAAGGGCGCCATCGTCCCGGTCTGGAAGATCATGCAAGACGCCGGGCAGAAATTCGACACTGCCGCCTACGTGCCCGCAGTTGGCGGCTACTACACCGCCTCGAACGGGCAGATGCTGAGCCTGCCGTTCAACAGCTCGACCACCGTCTTCTTCTACAACAAGGACGCGTTCAAGGCCGCTGGTCTCGACCCGAACAAGCCGCCTTCGACCTGGCCCGAAGTGACCCTGGCCGCCGCGAAGCTGAAAGCCAGCGGCAGCACCTGCCCGCTGACCATTTCGTGGCAGGGCTGGACCCAGCTCGAGAGTTTCTCGGCCTGGCACAACGTCGAGTTCGCGACAAAGAACAACGGCTTCGGTGGCACCGACGCGCGGTTGGTGTTCAACGGCCCGCTGCAGGTGCGCCACATCCAGAACCTCGCCAACATGGCCAAACAAGGGCTGTTCGTCTACAAGGGCCGCGGCAATGTGCCCGACGCGGCCTTCATTTCCGGCGAGTGCGCCATGTCGATGGGCTCGTCGAGCACCTATGGCCAGGTGAACAAGGTCGCCAAGTTCGCGTTCGGGTTCTCGCCGCTGCCCTACTACCCCGACGTGCCGGGCGCGCCGCAGAACACCATCATCGGCGGCGCCAGCCTGTGGGCGATGAGCGGCAAGCCGGCAGCCGAGAACAAGGGCGTGGCCGCGTTCTTCGCCTACCTCTCTAAGCCCGAGGTGCAGGCCGCCAGCCACCAGCGCACCGGCTACCTGCCGACGACGAAAGCGGCGTTCGAACTGACCGAGAAGTCGGGCTTCTATGCCAAGAACCCGGGCACCGACGTCGCGGTGAACCAGATGATCCGCAAGACCACCGACAAGTCGCGCGGCTTGCGTCTGGGCAATTACCCGCAGATTCGCGCCATCGAGGACGAAGAACTCGAGCAGGTCTGGGCCGGCAAGAAGACCGCGAAGGAAGGCCTCGATTCGGCCGTCAAGCGCGGCAATGAACTGCTGGCCAAGTTCCAGCAAGCCAACAAGTAACCGAGCCCGAGCAACGTACGTGGCCGTCGAAAAGAGAGTCGTCTTCCGTTCCCGCTGGCTCCCCTGGCTGCTGCTCGCGCCGCAAGGCGTGGTCATCGGGGTGTTCTTCTTCTGGCCCGCCGCGCAGGCGCTGCTGCAGTCTTTGCAGCAGACCGATGCGTTCGGCAGTTCGGTGGAATGGGTCGGACTCGACAACTTCCGGGCCCTCTGGAACGACCCGAAATACCTGGCATCGTTCGAGACCACCGCGGTCTTCTCGGTGCTCGTGGCCGGGCTGGGCATCGTTCTGTCGCTGCTGCTGGCTGTTTTCGCGGACCGCGTGGTCCGCGGCGCCACGCTCTACAAGACGCTGCTGATCTGGCCTTATGCGGTGGCCCCGGCGGTCGCCGGCGTGCTGTGGTTGTTCATGTTCTCCCCCAGCATCGGCATCGCGTCGTACTGGCTGCATGCGCTGGGCATCTCCTGGAACAGCCTGCTCAACAGCACGCACGCGATGGTCCTGATCGTGATGGCGGCCGTCTGGAAGCAGATCTCGTACAACTTCCTGTTCTTTCTGGCGGGCCTGGCGAGCATTCCGAAATCGCTGATCGAGGCCGCCGCGATCGACGGTGCGCACCCGTGGCGCCGGTTCTGGACGATCCAGCTCCCGCTGCTGTCGCCGACCACGTTCTTCCTGCTCGTGATCAACGTGGTCTACGCATTCCTCGAAACCTTCGCGATCGTCGACGCCGCGACCCAGGGCGGCCCAGGCACGGACACCTCGATCCTGGTTTACAAGCTGGTCTACGACTTCAAGGCGCTCGACCTCGGCGCCTCGGCCGCGCAGTCGGTGGTGTTGATGCTGATCCTCATCGTGCTGACCGTGGTGCAGTTCAAGTATGTCGAAAAGAAGGTGAATTACTGATGGAGACACCCCATGGTTGAGCGCCGTCCGACGCTGGGCATTCTCGCGCATGTGATCCTGATCCTCGGCGTAATTGTGGTCGCGTTCCCGGTCTATATCACCTTTGTGGCATCCACCCACACTACCGCAGAAGTCGTGCAGGCGCCGATGCCAATGCTGCCCGGCTCGCACCTGATCGAGAACTACAAGGCAGCGCTGCTGGGGACAGGCAATTCGCAGGGTTCGAACGCGGCAGTGGGCCGCATGATGTTCGTGAGCCTGGTGAGCGCACTGGTCATCACGATCGGCAAGATCGCGATCTCGCTGCTCTCGGCGTTCGCGATCGTCTACTTCCGCTTTCCGTTTCGCATGCTGTGCTTCTGGGCGATCTTCGTCACCCTGATGCTGCCGGTGGAGGTGCGCATCGGGCCGACCTACCAGGTGGTTGCCAGCCTAGGGCTGATCAATACCTTCGCGGGCCTGACGGTGCCGCTGATCGCTTCGGCGACGGCGACCTTCCTGTTCCGTCAGTTCTTTTTGACCGTGCCGGAAGAGCTGGCCGAGGCCGCGCGTATGGACGGTGCCGGGCCGATGCGCTTCTTCAAGGACATCCTGGTGCCGCTCTCGGCCACCAGCATCGCCGCGCTGTTCGTGATCCAGTTCATCTATGGCTGGAACCAGTACCTCTGGCCGCTGCTGGTGACGACCAACGAAAACATGTACCCGGTCGTGATCGGCATCAAACACATGATCTCGGGCGGCGAGTCGGCCAACAACTGGAACCTGGTGATGGCCACCGCGATGCTCGCGATGATCCCGCCCGCACTGGTCGTGCTGCTGATGCAAAAGTGGTTCGTCAAGGGTCTCGTGGACACCGAAAAGTAGACAGAGAGCGAAGAGAACCGACCATGGCTGCAATTTCCCTCAGAAACATCATCAAACGCTACGGCACCGGACCGAAAGCAAACCAGGTCATCCACGGCGTCAATGCCGAGGTCGCCGACGGCGAATTCATCGTCATCGTCGGCCCCTCGGGCTGCGGCAAATCCACCCTGCTGCGCATGGTGGCCGGCCTCGAAGAAGTCAGCGAAGGCGATATCGCCATTGGTGACCGGGTCGTCAACGATCTGGAACCCGCCAGGCGCGACATCGCCATGGTGTTCCAGAACTATGCGCTCTACCCGCATATGAGCGTGTTCGACAACATGGCTTACGGCCTGAAGATCGCCAAGGTGCCCAGGGAGGAGATCAAGACCCGCGTCGACAAGGCCGCGAAAATCCTCGAGCTCGGCCATCTGCTGGACCGCAAGCCGCGCGCCCTCTCGGGCGGGCAGCGCCAGCGCGTGGCCATGGGCCGCGCCATCGTGCGCCAGCCGCAGGTTTTCCTGTTTGACGAGCCGCTGTCCAACCTCGACGCCAAACTGCGCGTGCAGACGCGCCTGGAAATCCAGAAGCTGCACCGCGAACTCGGCATCACCTCCCTGTTCGTCACACACGACCAGGTCGAGGCCATGACGCTGGCCCAGCGCATGATGGTGATGAACGCCGGACGCATGGAGCAGTTTGGCACGCCGGAAGAGGTCTACAACCGGCCCGCCACTACCTTTGTCGCCAGCTTCATGGGTTCGCCGCCCATGAACCTGCTCAGGCGGGCGCCCAACGCCGACTTCGGCGGCAAGCCGGGAACCCTTCTGGGCATTCGACCCGAGCATCTGCAAGTCGCTGCCGCCGGCTGGGCGCTGCAGGTCGAAACCATTGAAATGCTGGGGGCCGAACGCCTGCTGTATTGCCGCATGGGCGACGAATCCGTGATTGTCCGCACCGACGAGAGCCTGTCATCCGCACCAGCCATAGGCGCCACCATTCACGTCACGCCGCGCGCCGACCGCCTGCACTGGTTTGACGCCGAAAGCGGAATGCGCCTGTAATTTCACAGGAAGACCATCATGCAGTCCACAGCCCCCTGGCCCTATCCGCGCTGGATCGCCCACCGCGGCGCCGGCAAGCTGGCACCCGAAAACACCCTGGCCGCTTTCAAACTGGGCGCCAGCCACGGCTACCGCATGTTTGAGTGCGATGTAAAACTGAGTGCCGACGGCGTGCCGTTTCTGTTGCATGACGCCACGCTGGAACGCACGACGACGGGCAAGGGCACGGGCGGCGCATTGCCCTGGAGCCAGCTGTCGCAACTCGACGCCGGTAGCTGGCACTCGCGCGCCCATGCCGGCGAGCCGCTGTCGAGTTTCGAGAGCATTGCACGCTACTGCCTGCACAACGGCTATTTCCTCAATATCGAGATCAAGCCCACGCCGGGTGTTGAACGCCACACCGGGGAGGTGGTAGCCGCGCATGCGGCCAGGCTCTGGAAAGACGCCGGAGTGCCGCCGTTGCTGACCTCCTTTAGCGTTGAAGCGCTGGAAGGCGCCCATGAAACCCAGCCGCAAATGCCGCGCGGCCTGTTGCTCGACGCCCTGCATAAGGGCTGGCTGGAGACCGCTCACCGGCTCGAATGCGTGGCTATCGTCTGCAATTACGCGCTGTGGGACCGCACCACGGTGGCACAGGCCCAGCGCGCCGGCTATCGCACCTTGAGCTATACCGTCAACGATGAATGGGTGGCCCGGCACCTGATCGAACTCGGCACCGACGGCATCATCACCGACCGGGTCGACCTGTTCAGCCCGGGTTTGTGAGCTTCTGGCTCAGGCCTTCCAGCCGCGCAGCAGCACCCACTGGCAAAGGGCTGCGCCCAGCACCAGCCCCGCATAGGTCAGCATTTTTCCATCATGGCCGAAGAACAGCAGCCCGGCTGTGAGGATGGCCACATTTACTATAAAAACAATAGCTACCTGCGTCCACCATGGCTGGCCTGCAGCTCTTTTTGACCTGAAAATCCCGAAAATGAGACGTGACAGCAGCACCAGCAGCAATGCCAGCACGGCGGCTGGCGCCATGAAGTTGAGCAGGTGGTTGGTCAGCAGATAAGCGGTCATGGCGGCGATCCGGACTTGTGGAGGGGGAATCCCCCCGCAAACGGCGGGTGAAAGCCCTCAAGGGTAATTGATCCAGGCCAAGACCCCTTGTCCGCATCAATTTTATAATCCACGAATGTCAGTCTGGACCCTGGGGCTAAACCATCACACGGCACCGCTCGATTTGCGCGGTCGCTTTGCCTATGCCGTGGACCAGATTGAGCCCACCTTGCGCGGCCTGCGCGCCTCCCTGGCACGTCAGCCCGAGGCAACGCTGCTGTCCACCTGCAACCGCACCGAGATTTATTGCGCCGGCGACTTCAACGATCTGGACCACACGCTCAACTGGCTGGCGCAGAGCGGCGGCGTCTCACCGGCCCTGTTGCGCTCGCATGCCTACACCCTGCAGGACGACCAGGCCGCGCGCCACGCCTTTCGCGTCGCCAGCGGCCTCGACTCCATGGTGCTGGGCGAGCCGCAGATCCTGGGCCAGATGAAAGAGGCGGTGCGTGCCGCCGAGGATGCCGGGGCCATGGGCAGCACGCTGCACCAGCTGTTCCAGCGCTCCTTCGCCGTGGCCAAGGAAGTGCGCAGCAGCACCGAAATTGGCGTGCACAGCATCAGCATGGCGGCGGCGGCCGTGCGCCTGGCCGGCCAGCTGTTTGAAGACCTGGGCGACATCCGGGTGCTGTTTGTCGGCGCCGGCGAAATGATCGACCTGGCCGCCACCCACTTTGCCGCGAAGAACCCGAAAGCCATGGCGATTGCCAACCGCACCCTGGAGCGCGGCGAAAAGCTGGCTGGCCGCTTCGGCGCCGAAGTCATGCGCCTGGCCGACCTGCCCGGCCGCCTGCACGAATTCGACGCGGTGATCAGTTGCACCGCCAGCACCCTGCCCATCATTGGCCTGGGCGCCGTAGAACGCGCGTTGAAGCTGCGCAAGCACCGCCCCATGTTCATGGTGGACCTGGCCGTGCCGCGCGACATCGAGCCCGAGGTCAAGGCACTGCCCGATATTTACCTCTACACCGTGGACGACCTGGCGCATGTGGTGAAAATCGGCAAGGACAGCCGGCAAGCGGCCGTGGCGCAGGCCGAGGTCATCATTGATGCCGGCGTGCAAAACTTCATGCATTGGCTGGACCAGCGCGGCACCGTGCCGCTGATCCAGCAGATCAATGCCCAAGCCGACACCTGGCGCGCCGCGGAAATTGCGCGCGCCAAAAAGCTGCTGGCCAAGGGCGAGCCCATCGATGCCGTGCTGGAGGCGCTGACCCGTGGCCTGACCCAGAAAATGCTGCACGGCACACTGGCCGAGCTGCATGCCGGCGACGCCAACAGCCGTGAAGCCACGGCCCAGACGGTCTCCCGGCTGTTCTTGCGCGGTCAGCCGCCCAAATCCGACCCCGACAACAAAGAGCGTTAGCGCCGGCCTTCGCCGTAGCGGCAGTCGCTGACTGCGCCCTCCTTGTTGGTGAATTCGCCGACGCCTTCTCCCGATTTTTTGCCTTTTGGCACCGCTGTCCCATGAAACCCTTTCTTCGCCAAACCCTGGACCGCCAGCTGCTTCGCCTGCATGAGCTGGACGCCCTGCTGTCCGCCAGCGACGTGGTCAGCGACCTGGAGCGTTTTCGCGCGCTGACCCGGGAACACGCCGAAGCCAGCGTGGTGGCCGAGCAATATCACCGGCTCACCAGCCGCGAGGCCGACCTGGCCAGCGCCGAGGGCATGCTGGCAGAAGCCAGGGACGACCCGGACATGGCGGCCATGGCCGAGGAAGAAATCACCGCCGCCAAGGCCGATATTGCGCAACTGGATGAAGCCCTGCAGCTGATGCTGATCCCCAAGGACCCGGACGACAAGCGGGCCGCCTTTATTGAAATCCGCGCCGGCACCGGCGGTGACGAATCGGCCCTGTTCGCCGGTGACCTGTTCCGCATGTACACCCGCTTTGCCGAGCGCAAGCGCTGGCAGACCGAGATCGTCAGCGAGTCGCAGAGCGAGCTGGGCGGCTACAAGGAGGTGGTGCTGCGCATAGACGGCGCCACCGACGCCATGGGCGTGGGGGTGTACGGCAAGCTGCGTTTTGAGTCCGGCGGCCACCGGGTGCAACGCGTGCCGGCCACCGAAACCCAGGGCCGCATCCACACCAGCGCCTGCACCGTGGCCGTGCTGCCTGAGCCCGACGAAGCCGTGGCCATCCAGATCAACCCGGCCGACCTGCGCATAGACACCTACCGCGCCAGCGGCGCCGGCGGCCAGCACATCAACAAGACCGACTCGGCCGTGCGCATCACCCACCTGCCGACCGGCATCGTGGCCGAATGCCAGGAGGGCCGCAGCCAGCACGGCAACAAGGCCCAGGCGCTCAAGGTGCTCACCGCCCGCATCCATGAAAAAGACCGCTCGGAGCGCGCCGCCAAGGACGCCGCCATGCGCAAAGGCCTGGTCGGCAGCGGCGACCGCAGTGACCGCATACGCACCTACAACTTCCCGCAGGGCCGGCTGACCGACCACCGCATCAACCTGACGCTGTACAAGCTGCTGAGCATCATGGAAGGCGATCTGGACGATGTGATTACCGCCCTGCAGGTGGCGCGCGGCGCCGAACAGCTGGCGGAGCTGGAGACGGCAAGCAACGGCGGCTGACTCTTTCATAAGTAAAACAAGCCTCCAGCCCAATCAGGACAAGCGCAAACAGCTACTCTTTCTATAGCAAACCAGAAATCACCGGATGAACCAACCCACCTGCGCGCAAGCCCTGGCCGCCGCCCAGACCCTGGGGCTGGAGCGGCTGGACGCCCAGTTGCTGCTGCTGCACGCGTTGGGCCGACCCGGCCATGCCCGCGCCTGGCTGCTGGCCCACGATACCGATGCGCTGACGGAAGATATCGCCCAGCGGTTCCGGGCGCTGTGCCTGCGCCGGGCCGGCGGCGAGCCGCTGGCCTACATCGTTGGCAACAAGGAGTTTTTTGGACTGGAGCTGCAGGTGGATGCCCGGGTATTGGTGCCGCGCCCGGACACCGAAACACTGGTGCAATGGGCACTGGACCTGTTGCAAACGCCCGGCCTGCCGCCGGCGCCGCAGGTGATTGACCTGGGCACCGGCAGCGGCGCCATTGCGCTGGCCATCGCCCACAGCACCGCATCGGGTGCGGCCCCCGCCAGGGTCGTCGCCGTGGATGCCAGCCCGGACGCGCTGGCCGTGGCCCGCGCCAACGCCCAGCGGCTGGGGCTGGACCTGCACTTCGTTCAAAGCCGCTGGCTACGGGAAGTTAGCGGAAACTTTCATGTCATTGTCAGCAATCCGCCCTATATCGCCAGCGCCGATCCCCATCTGGCCGCGCTGGCGCACGAGCCGCTGGAAGCCCTGGCAGCGGGCAGCGACGGGCTGGATGACATCCGGCAAATCGTGGCTCAGGCGCCCGGACACCTGCACCCCGGCGGCTGGCTGCTGCTGGAGCACGGCTACGACCAGGCGGTCGCCGTACGCGAGCTGCTGACCCAACACGGATTCGCGCAGGTTCAAAGCCGCCAGGATCTGGCCGGGATCGAACGCTGCTCAGGCGGGCAGTGGCCGGGCTAAGGCCGGTCAAAGCGACCAGGCCCCCGACAACCCCTTGCCCGGCAGCGGCCATCAAACGGCGGGATAATCAAGTGCTTGAATTCTGATTTTTCAGATTCCATGTAGCAGTCAATTGAACGCGGCCCGGGCGAAGCGCCAGTTTCTTGGCGACGCGGCGCCCATTTAGAAGGATTTCACCATGAGCGATACCCAGCAACGCATTGACGAGATCGTCAAATCCAGCGACGTTGTCCTGTTTATGAAGGGCACGGCCCAGTTTCCGATGTGCGGCTTTTCAGGCCGCGCCATCCAGGTGCTCAAGGCCTGCGGCGTGAACAAGCCCACGACAGTCAACGTGCTGGAGGACCCTGAAATCCGCAATGGCATCAAGGAATACAGCAACTGGCCGACCATTCCCCAGCTGTATGTGAAGGGCGAATTCATTGGCGGCTCCGACATCATGATGGAGATGTATCAGAACGGCGAACTCCAGCAGGTGCTGGGCACGCCCGCCGCCTGAGACGGCAACGCCCACTGAGGGCGTTGGCTTTAGCCGGCTACGCTCAGTTCGCGTAGCCTTCGCAGGCGCCGGCATTCACCCGGCCCTTGCACTCACGCTTCAGGCGTGCGCTGCGCTCCTTGGCGGTTTCCCCGGAACCGGGCATGAACTTGACCTTGCCCCCTTGGCCTGCCGCTTTGGTCTTGGCCGCCTTTTTCTTGGTCACTGTTTTTGCCGGCTGGTCCGTGGCTTCGGTCGAATGGGCCGGGATGCTGCCCACCAGGGCCACGGCCGCCACCATGAAAGCCAGTGCCGGCCGGATCAAGAAGTTTTTGGTCACAGTCCTCTCCCCCCTGTTGCTGAGCAGCGATTCATACCGCTGCTTGCCGAAATTTATTGCAATTTGGAACCGCCCAGCAGCTCATCGTCGGGCGGGGTGTCTGCCGGAAGGCGGAAGCCTTCGCTGGCCCAGGCGCCGAAATCGATGTTTTTGCAGCGCTCGCTGCAAAAGGGCCGGAATAGGTTGCTGGGCGCGTAGACGCTTGGACCGCCGCAACCGGGGCACACCACCATCTTGACGGGCGAGGGATCTTTATTCTCAGCAGACATGGTTTCAAAAAGCTTCAGAAAATCAGGCGCTCAACTCAGGAACACAGCGTCAGCTCGAAAATCGAATCATCGCTGCTGGCGTGCAGCCGGTCATCGCTTTGGTGGAGCATCAGGCGAACCGAAACCATCAGGCGGTTGCCGCTGATTTCCGGTATCAGCCCCAGCGCAGGATCAATGCGCAAACGCAGCAAATGAAAGGTACGCCCCTGAGGCAAGGTCTGCTGGTATTGCCCGGCGGGCGCCACCACTTTTTGCGGCGCACCGGAATCGCGCAAAAGCTTTAACAGCACGCGAATGGATTCCGCCAGCGGCACCAGCGGCGCCACCCAGCGCTGCAGGTCCTGCTGGCGCGCACCAGTACGCAGGTGCTGCCAGGCATAGTAGGCCGGCAGGTCAAACTCGCAGGTGCCGCCCGGAATGCCGACACGGCTGCGTATGCTCATGAGCCAGTCGTTTTCAGTCAATGACTGCCCGGCCTTGCCGGGCAAATTGTTCAGCGCCGCAAAGCACCCCTCGAGCTGCCCGGTGACGTCGTCAAGCACGGCTTCGGAAATCGCCGGGTTGCCGCGGTAGCCATTGAGGACATGCTTTTGCTTCTCCAGGTCCTTGAGCACGTCGGTCTTCAGATCCGCCCGCGCTCCCACGTCCATGATCTCGAAAATGGTCGTGATGGCGTAATGATGATCCGTCGGACTCTCCCGCTCCACCAGTTCGCCCAGTCGGCGGAACAGGTGCTCCAGTCGCAAATAGGTGCGTATGCGTTCGTTGAAGGGATACTCGTAAAGAATCACAGCGCTATTTTCGTCAACTTCATGGGGGATGTTTGTTTGCGCATCATAGCCCGAAGCTGACGGCCAATCGATGAACCATGCGCTCGAGCTCCTCCAGGGCCAAACCATCGTTATAAACACATATATCGGCGGCGGCCAGCCGCTGCGCACGGCTGGCCTGTCCGGCCATGACTTTCTCCACCGCCTCACGCGTCCAGCCATTGCGTGCCATGACCCGGGCTATCTGGGTGGCTTCGCTGCAATCCACCACCAGCACGCGGTCGACCTGCTGCCGCCAGCGTCCCGACTCCACCAGCAAAGGGACGTCAAAGACAATGCAGGCGCTGCCGGCTTTCTCCGCCACCCCGGATTGCCTCAGGGTTTCCTGGCTCACCAGCGGATGGATGATGGATTCCAGTTGCCGTCTGATGGCCGGATCGCTGAAGGCCAGCTGCCGCATCCGGTCGCGGTCCATGGCACCGTCTGCCGTGATGACATCATCCCCAAACTGCCTTGCCAGTTCTTTGATGGCAGCCCCGCCCGGTGCCGTGACCTGCCGGGCGATGGCATCGGCATCCACCAGGGTTGCGCCGCTGGCGACCAGCAGGCGGGCCACCGTGCTTTTGCCGCTGCCTATGCCGCCGGTCAGGCCAATGCGTTGAACGGCCCGGCGCATGGCCTTACAAGCCCACGAATTGCAGAATGGACCGGGGGCCAAAAATCAGGGCCGTGAACCCTGCCCCGGCCAGGAAGGGTCCGAAGGGAACATAGCCGCCCTCGCGCAATCCGCTGGAAAACTTCAGCACAATGCCGATGACGGCGCCGATCACGGACGCCATCAGAATCATCGGAATCAGCGCCGACCAGCCAAACCAGGCGCCCAAGGCCGCAAACAGCTTGAAATCGCCGTAACCCATACCTTCCTTGCCCGTCACCAATTTGAAAGCCCAGTACACCCCCCACAGGGAAAGGTAACCCGCAACAGCCCCCCACAGGGCCGTGTGCAAGTTGACCGCAGGGTTCCACTGCAATGCCGCCACGACCAAGCCGGCCCACAGCAGCGGCAAGGTAATGTCATCGGGCAACAAGGTGGTGTCCCAGTCAATCACAGCCAGTGCCAACAGCGCCGCCGAGAACCCGCACCACGCCAGCGCCATCGGCGACCAGCCCCAACGCCACACACAAAAGAAGAACAGCACGCCCGTCACCGCTTCCACGATGGGATAGCGCACGCCATAAGGCGTGCCGCAAACCGAGCATTTTCCCCTCAGGAACAGGTAGCTGAGGACGGGAATGTTCTCGTACCAGCGTATGACATGGCCGCAGCTGGAGCAACGCGAGCGCGGCACCAGCAGGTTGAACTTCTCGGCCGGCTCCGGTGGATTTTCAGCCAGCTCGGCGCATTCCTGCGCCCACTGCCGCTCCATCATCTTGGGCAAGCGGTAAATCACGACATTGAGGAAGCTCCCGATCAGCAAGCCCAGAACGCCGGCCAGCAGTGCATCGAGCTCTGGCGCCAAACCGGCCGCCATCAGACGACTTGACCCAACTTGAAGATGGGCAGGTACATGGAAACCACAATACCGCCAATCAGCGTGCCCAGAAACACGATGATGATGGGCTCCATCAGGCTGGACAGGCCCGCCACCATTTCATCGACTTCCGCTTCATAAAAATCGGCGGCCTTGCCCAGCATATGGTCCACCGAGCCGGATTCCTCCCCAATCGCGCACATCTGCAGCACCATGCTGGGAAACAGATTGGCGTTGCCCATGGCCGTCGTCAGGCTGGTACCCGTCGAAACTTCCTGCTGGATTTTTTGGGTAGCGTCTGCGTACAGGGAGTTACCCGATGCGCCGCCCACGGAGTCCAGCGCCTCCACCAGCGGCACACCGGCCGCAAACATGGTGGAAAGTGTGCGGGTCCAGCGGGCAATGCAGGATTTCTCAATCAGGGGGCCAAACACAGGCACCTTGAGCAAGAGCCTGTCCATGAATTTCTGCATTTTCTCGTTGCGTTTCCAGGCCTGCATGAAAAAGTACAAGCCCCCGCCGATACCGCCAAAAATCAGCCACCAGTAGGCTACAAAGAATTCGCTGACCGCGATCACAAACAGCGTGGGTGCGGGCAGATCGGCGCCAAAGGAGGAAAACACGCTTTTGAAGGCGGGAATCACAAAAATCATGATCACCGCAACCACCACAAAGGCCACGACGACCACGGAGATGGGGTACATCAGGGCGGACTTGATTTTCGACTTGATGGCCTCGGTCTTTTCCATGTAAACCGCCAGGCGGTCCAGCAGGGATTCCAGAATACCGGCGGCCTCGCCCGCCTCGACCAGGTTGCAATACAGCGCATTGAAATACAGCGGGTATTTGCGAAAAGCGGCGCTTAAAGAAGTCCCCGTCTCCACGTCTGTGCGCACGTCGTTGAGCAGCTTGGTCACGCTGGCATTGGGATTGCCGCGGCCTACGATGTCAAACGACTGCAGCAGGGGCACGCCGGCCTTCATCATGGTGGCCAACTGGCGGGTGAAAATGGCAATGTCCCTGGGTTTGATGGACTTGCCGGAGCGCATGCTGCGCTTCTTGATCTTGACCGGCAACACGCCCTGCCGGCGCAGGGATGCCTTGACCTGATTCTCGCCGGAAGCCCGAATCTCGCCGCGAACCTGTTTCCCCCCGCGGTCCTTGCCCTCCCACTCGAAAACAAATTCCTTGACGCCCTTGGATGCTGCAATTGCCATGATGTCTTCTCGTTTTATGGATGGTCTTCAGACCATGCCCCTGTCACAGTCATGTCCCAATATCCGGACTTTTAAGCGTGTCGGTTTATACATTGGTGCATCCCAAAACCTCTTCCAGCGAGGTCATGCCCAGTTTAACTTTGTGCAAACCGGACTGACGCAAGCTTCTCACCCCTTCAGCTTCTGCCTGGGCCGCGATCTCCAGCGCACTGCCATCGCGCAGGACGATTCTTTGAATCTCTTCGGAAATGGGCATGACCTGGTAAATGCCCACGCGCCCCTTGTAGCCGTTGGTGCACATGGAGCAACCCACGGGACGGTACGGCGTCCAGGATCCGTCGACCTCCTCTTCTTGGAAGCCAGCTTCCAGCAAGGTTTCGCGGGGAATATCTGCCGGGGTCTTGCAGTTGAGACAAAGGCGCCGTGCCAGGCGCTGGGCGGTGATCAAAATCACGCTGGAAGCGATATTGAAGGGTGCGATGCCCATATTGCGCATACGCGTCAGCGTGGTGGGCGCATCATTGGTGTGCAAGGTCGACATCACCATATGGCCGGTTTGGGCGGCCTTGATGGCGATATCGGCTGTTTCGATGTCGCGAATCTCGCCAACCATGATGATGTCGGGGTCCTGCCGCAGGAAGGCCTTGAGCGCGACGGAAAACGTCATGCCCGCTTTTTCATTCATGCTGACCTGGTTGACGCCGGGCAAAGTAATTTCGGCCGGATCTTCCGCCGTCGCAATGTTGACGCCCGGTTTGTTCAGGATATTGAGGCAGGTGTAAAGCGACACGGTTTTGCCGGAGCCAGTGGGACCGGTGACCAGGACCATGCCATAAGGTCGCTGAATGGCAGCGAGCAAGCGCTCTTTTTCAACCGGCTCATAGCCCAGGGCATCAATGCCCAGTTTGGCGCTGCTCGGATCCAGAATACGGATCACGATTTTTTCGCCATACATGGTCGGCAAGGTGCTGACCCGGAAATCGATGACGCGATCCGGACCCACCTTGAGCTTCATCTTGCCGTCTTGCGGCACCCGCTTCTCCGAAATGTCCAGCTTGGAAATCACCTTGATACGCGCCGCCAGTTTTTCCTTGATGGCCACCGGCGGGGACGCAATTTCACGCAGCTCACCGTCGACACGAAAACGGACGCGGTAGGTATGCTCGAAGGGTTCAAAGTGCAAATCGGACGCCCGCATGCTGAAGGCATCCAGCAGCATTTTCTGCAGGAATTTGACGACTGGTGCATCGTCAACTTCGGAAACGCCAGCATCATTTTCTTCGGCGGCCGCCGCGTCTGCCGAGGCTTCATCAAATTCGAAATCATCACCAATGATGCTTTCCATGGCCTCGGCCGCGGAGGTGGTGGAAGCCTCTACCAGTTTGGACAGCTTGTCATACTCGGCGATGACCCAGTCCACGCCCATCTGGGTGGAAAACTTGATCTTTTCCGCGGCCTCCTGATCGGAAGGATCGGCCGTCGCAACAATCAGGCGGTTGTTTCGCTTGCTCAGAACAACAATGCGGTAGGTGGCGCAAATCTTGTTATCGAGCAGCCCCTTGGGCAAACGCTGAACATCGATAGCGGCAAGGTCCAGCAAGGGCGCAGCGAAGGCGGTGGACATGGTATGGGCCAGGTCAAACGCAGACACGGCGCCGGAGCCCGTCAGTTCCGCGATGAAGCTGGTGCGGCCGCTTTGCGCCTTGCGGAAAATGTCTTCAGCAGCCTTTTGGCCCAACTTTCCGGCCACCACCAATGCCCGGCCCAAACCAGGCAGAGCCATGGCGGACGGTTGGTTGATAGCGGTATCGACAGCGGCCATGGTTCTCCGGATTTAGCTCAAATGACTATCATCGCCTATAGACATGTAGGTGTAAATCGAAACCACCCCTGGCTGCCCCCTGGCGTTGGAACTATGCGAAGAAACGCACACAAAAGCTGACTATAAGAAGAGTTGGTCGGGGTGAGAGGATTCGAACCTCCGGCCTCTACGTCCCGAACGTAGCGCTCTACCAGGCTAAGCTACACCCCGCCTTGACCCACTCGTCAGGAGCGCCTCGCCAATAATTGGGAAGCCAATTGCTCCAAGGCATTACTGTAAGGGTTTTGCGGCAATGCCTGCAAGGCATTCAATGCGCGTTGCGCTTCCGCGGCAGCGGCAGCCCGGGTGGCCTGCAAGGCGCCGGTCTGTTGCACGATGGCAATGATTTGCATCATCTGGTCCGTCCCGCCCGTCTCGATGGCCTGGCGTATGGTGGTGCGTTCAAGCTCGGTGCCTCGCTGCATCGCGATGATGAGGGGCAGCGTCACCTTGCCTTCACGCAGGTCATCGCCCAGGTTTTTCCCCATTTCCGCAACATCGCCGTCGTAGTCCAGCACATCATCAATGACCTGAAATGCGGTGCCCAGCGCCTGGCCATAGTCGGCGCAACTTTGCTCCACGGCAGGCGAAGACTGCGCCAGCAAAGCCGCCAAACGGGCGCTGGCCTCAAACAGTTTGGCGGTTTTGGAGCGGATCACACGCAGGTAACCGGCTTCGTCGAGCGAGGCGTCGTGCGTGTTCATGAGCTGCTGGACCTCCCCTTCAGCAATCACATTGGTGGCCTCCGCCAGCGTTTGCATAACGCGCATGTCACCGGCGTCCACCATCATCTGAAAGGCCCGGGAATGCAGGAAATCTCCCACCAGCACGCTCGCCGGATTGCCAAAAGCCTCGTTGGCGGTAGGACGGCCGCGGCGCAGCGTGGACTCATCGACCACATCGTCATGCAGCAAGGTCGCGGTGTGGATGAACTCCACCACGGCAGCCAGGTTGTGACGCTGATCGCCCCGGTAGCCCAGGGCCCCGCACATCAGCAATAGCAGAGAGGGCCGCAGGCGCTTGCCGCCGGCCGCAATGATGTACTGCGCTACCTGGCTGACGAGTGACACTTCGGTTTTCAGGCGACGATCGATCACCGCATCCACCTCGCGCATGTCGTCAGCAATCAGGGCAAGGGCGGCAGCGGTATTTGAAGAATTGGCAGACAAAGACGGTCCAGATGTTGTGTTTCGACAGATTATAGAAAAAGCCCACCCTTTCCCCGGCCGGCTACCCTCCGGATACCGCGCAAAACCGCCCGGCTGGTCATTTTCAGCCCATCGTGCTAGAATATTGGGCTCTGTGGAAATCCGTCCGCAGAACTCACAAACGAGGTCTCACATGTACGCGGTCATAAAAACCGGTGGCAAACAATACAAGGTTGCTGCTGGAGAAAAAATTAAAGTAGAACAGATTGCTGCGGACGTAGGCCAAGAGATCGTTATTGACCAGGTATTGGCTGTCGGAGAAGGCAGCTCGATCAAGGTTGGTACGCCCTTGGTGTCCGGCGCAACTGTCACAGTCACTGTCGTGGCTCACGGCAGGCACGACAAAGTGCGCATTTTCAAAATGCGCCGTCGCAAGCACTATCAGAAACGCCAGGGTCACCGGCAGAACTTCACTGAACTGCAAATCGGCGCTATTGCTGGTTAAAGCCGGTTAAGCAGTTAAGTACCAGGAGTAACGAAAAATGGCACAGAAAAAAGGCGGCGGCTCTACGCGAAACGGGCGTGATTCACAGCCCAAAATGCTGGGCGTCAAGAAATTTGGCGGCGAAGTCATCAACGCAGGCAGCATCATTGTTCGCCAGCGCGGCACCAAGTTCCACCCAGGCGTCAATGTCGGCATCGGCAAAGACCACACCTTGTTTGCACTGGTTGACGGCGCAGTGTCGTTTTCCTTCAAGGGTGCGCTGAACAAGCACACCGTCGACGTGACGCCGGCGTAAGCTGATCACTTCGATGGCATCGAAGCCCCGACCCGTCGGGGCTTTTTTGTTTGTAAACTATCTTCGGGCGCCGCGACTACACCGCTCTACCCTTACCCCCATCCCATCATGAAATTTGTTGACGAAGCTTATATTGACATTGCCGCTGGCGATGGCGGGAGTGGCTGCGTCTCATTCCGTCACGAAAAATACAAGGAATTCGGCGGGCCGAACGGCGGTGATGGCGGGCGTGGCGGCCATGTTTATGCGGTGGCAGACGTCAACCTGAACACCCTGGTGGATTTCCGGTTTTCGCGTCGCCATGAAGCGCGCAACGGCGAGCACGGCATGGGCTCCGACATGTTTGGCGCCAAGGGCGATGACATCATCCTCAAAATGCCCGTCGGAACCATCCTGACCGACGCCGAGACCGGCGAAGTTCTCTATGAACTGCTGGTGCCCGGTGAACAGGTTCTGATTGCCAAGGGCGGCGACGGTGGTTTTGGCAATTTGCGCTTCAAGAGCTCCACCAACCGCGCGCCGCGCAGCAAGACTCCGGGCTGGCCCGGCGAGCGCAAGAGCATCAAGCTGGAGCTGAAAGTGCTGGCCGACGTGGGCCTGCTGGGCATGCCCAACGCCGGCAAATCCACCTTCATTTCGGCGGTTTCCAACGCCCGGCCGCGCATTGCCGACTACCCGTTCACCACCCTGCACCCCAACCTGGGGGTGGTGCGCGTCGGTCCCGAACAAAGCTTTGTGATCGCCGACCTGCCCGGCCTGATCGAAGGCGCCTCCGAAGGCGCGGGCCTGGGGCACCTCTTTTTGCGGCACCTGCAGCGCACCCGCCTGCTGCTGCACATCGTGGACCTGGCCCCCTTTGACGAGGGCGTGGACCCGGTCGCCCAGGCCAAGGCCATTGTGGGCGAGCTCAAAAAGTACGACGAGGCGCTGTACCAAAAGCCCCGCTGGCTGGTGCTCAACAAACTCGACATGGTGGATGCTGACAAGCGCGCTGCCGTCGTCAAGGATTTCGTCAAGCGCTTCAAGTTCAAGGGCCCGGTGTTCGAAATCTCGGCACTCACCCGGGAAGGCTGCGAACATCTGGTCAAGGCGATTTACCAGCATGTCCAGGTGGTGCAAAAAAGCGAGCAGCCCGTGGAAGAAATCGATCCGCGATTTGCCGAGCTGCCACCTGAACCGCCAGTTTCCGGTTAATTCCCCCGGTAAACCGCGCAACGGTGTTTGCTATATAAAAAATAGCTACCTGCGCACGTATTCATTGGGCTAGAGCCTAAAAAGTACAGAAAATGCAAGAAATGACCGGCTCCCCTGTTCTGCGCAACGCCAAGCGCATTGTGGTCAAGGTGGGCTCCAGCCTGGTGACCAACGAAGGCCGCGGGCTGGATGCCGCCGCCATCGGCCAATGGTGCGAGCAGCTGGCCGCCCTCGTCAAGGACGGACGCGAGGTGATCATGGTCAGCAGCGGCGCCATCGCCGAGGGCATGAAACGCCTTGGCTGGACCGCCCGCCCCAAAGCCATCCATGAGTTGCAGGCCGCCGCCGCCGTGGGCCAGATGGGACTGGCGCAGGTCTACGAAACCAAATTACGCGAAAACGGCATTGGCAGCGCGCAGGTGCTGCTCACGCACGCCGACCTGGCCGACCGCGAGCGCTACCTCAATGCCCGCTCTACCCTGCTGACCTTGCTGCAACTCGGCGTGGTGCCGGTCATCAACGAGAACGACACCGTGGTCAACGACGAGATCAAGTTCGGCGACAACGACACCCTGGGCGCGCTGGTGGCCAATCTGGTCGAAGCCGACGCCCTGGTCATCCTGACCGACCAGAAGGGCCTGTACACCGCCGATCCGCGCAAGGACCCGGCGGCCCAGTTTGTGCACGAAGCCAAAGCCGGCGATGCGGCCCTGGAAACCATGGCCGGCGGCGCGGGTTCGAGCATCGGCAAGGGCGGCATGATCACCAAGATCCTGGCCGCAAAACGCGCCGCGGGCTCAGGCGCCTCCACGGTCATTGCCTGGGGCCGCGAATCCCAGGCGCTGATCCGCCTGACCCAGGGTGAGCCTATCGGCACGCTGCTGGTGGCGCAAACCCAAAAGATGCAGGCCCGCAAGCAATGGATGGCCGATCACCTGCAAATGCGCGGCTCGGTCACCGTGGATGCAGGCGCTGTGAGCAAGCTGCAGGGCGAAGGCAAGAGCCTGCTGCCCATTGGCATGACGAGGGTGGAGGGCGATTTTTCGCGCGGCGACGTGATTGCCGTCCTGGACACCGGCGGCGTGGAAATTGCACGCGGCCTGGCCAATTATTCGAGTGCCGAAGCCCGGCTGATCTGCCGCAAAGCCTCGTCGGAATTCGAAAAATTGCTGGGCTACACCGGCGAGCCCGAAATGGTGCACCGGACCAACCTGGTCCTCAGCCGCTAGGCCGTCACGCCGCGGGAGCGCCAGCCTCCTTAATACGCCGTTCCCGAATTCGGGCTTTTCAGTCGCTTGACCAGGCTCTGGACCGACGTCGCCGGCGCGGCATTGTCACACGCACCCGCCTTGGCAAAGCGCAAGGCATGTTTGGACGGCATGTTGCCATACATGGAGCGCCACTCGGGATTGCTCACCGCATTCCAGTGGCCCTCCGGTGAATAACGGGCATAGGTCTTGAACTCCCCTGTCGCGCAGCGTATGCCTTCGTACATCACATTTCTGGCGCCACTCGCACTGCTGGCCACCATCACATAGCGCACGATACCGTCGCGGCTGGAAATGTGAATGCTTGCCGGATCGACGCCAAAGGTCAGCGACGAATTGGGCGACGCGTCCAGCAAAATCAGCTTGCCGACATCGAAGGCCGGTGGCGGAGGGACTTCAGCCTCCGTCCACTCGGGGTCATCCCCCGCAGGCTGGGCCCAGACCGAGCTGCTCACACCGAGCAAAAGCGCCAGGGAAACGGCAAAAGCCGGTTTGAAATTCATGTTTTGGTCATCCGGGGATCCGCATCCAGGCCGGTTTGCGGATCAGGTTCAAAGGTGGCGCCAGGGGGCAGCTCAAAGGACGCGCCCATTCTGGGCATGTAGGGGCGCGCCGGCGCATTCGCCGGCCGGGGGCCGGCTTCGCCGAGCTGGCAGACCGCCTGATCGCGCTGGTGCAGGCCGCTGCGCAAATAGCGGTTGCGATGGTCGGGGCGGGTGTCAAACCGAGGCACAAAGCGCGCCAGCTCCGTCAGGGCCAGCTCATAGACGCCGCGCTTGAATTCCACGACCACATCGAGCGGCACCCAATAGTCGTTCCAGCGCCAGGCGTCAAACTCGGGGTGGTCTGTTGCGCGCAGGTTCAAATCCCAGTCGTGACCGACCAGTTGCAGCAGGAACCAGATCTGTTTCTGGCCTTTGTAATGTCCACGCGCATCGCGGCGGATAAACCGGTCAGGCACCTCATAGCGCAACCAGTCCCGGGTACGGGCAATCACCTGCACATGTTGCGGCATCAGCCCCACTTCCTCATGCAGCTCGCGGAACATGGCCTGCTCGGGATTTTCGCCCCGATCAATGCCACCCTGCGGAAACTGCCACGAGTGGGTACGGATACGTTTGCCCCAAAATACCTGACTTCTCTGGTTGAGCAAGATGATGCCGACGTTGGGCCTAAAGCCGTCCCGGTCAAGCATAATCAAACCTCAAATTTTTTAAACTGAGTCCATTATGCACAGCGAAGGCCCCTGAGCCAAGCGCACAGCACGACTCCAGTCCCCAAACGCAGAAAAATAGCCCATGAAAGCCTCCCAGTTCTTCATTTCCACCCTCAAGGAAGCGCCTGCCGACGCAGAAGTCGTCAGCCACCAGCTCATGATGCGAGCCGGCATGATCAAGAAACTGGGCGCCGGCATTTACAGCTACATGCCCATGGGCCTGCGCGTGATCCGCAAGGTCGAGGCGATTGTCCGCGAGGAAATGAACCGCGCCGGCGCGATAGAAATGACCATGCCGGTGATCCAGCCAGCCGAGTACTGGCAGGAAACCGGCCGCTTTGAAAAAATGGGCGCCGAACTGCTGCGCATCAAGGACCGCCATGGCCGCGATTTCGTGGTCCAGCCGACCAGCGAGGAAGTCATCACCGACGTGATGCGCCAGGACATCAAGAGCTACAAGCAGCTGCCCAAAAACCTGTACCAGATCCAGACCAAGTTCCGCGACGAACGCCGGCCGCGCTTCGGCCTGATGCGCGGGCGCGAGTTCACCATGAAGGACGCCTACAGCTTTGACCGCGACCAGGCCGGCGCCAAGGCCAGCTACCAAGTCATGGCGCAGGCCTACCGCCGGATTTTTGACCGCTTTGGCCTGACCTACCGCGCCGTGGCCGCGGACAGCGGCGCCATCGGCGGCGATTTGAGCGAGGAGTTCCAGGTGATCGCCGCCACCGGCGAGGACGCCATCGTCTATTGCCCCGGCAGCGACTACGCCGCCAACATGGAAAAGGCCGAAGCCCTGGCGCCCGCCGGCCCCCGCCCTGCCGCGTCGCAAGCCATGGCCAAAACCGCAACCCCGGGCAAGGCCACCTGCGCCGATGTGGCCGAGCTGCTGGGCATCCCGCTGCAAACCACCGTCAAGTCGCTGGTGCTGGCCACCGACCAGACCAACGAGGCCGGTGAAGTGGTCAAAACCCAGGTCTGGCTGCTGCTGCTGCGCGGCGACCATGACATGAATGAAGTCAAGGTCGGCAAGGTGCCCGGCCTGGCGGCGTTCCGCTTTGCGACCCTGCCTGAAATTGAAGACCACTTTGGCTGCCAACCCGGCTACCTGGGGCCGCTGGACCTGAAAAAGCCGGTCAAGCTGGTGGTAGACCGCGAGGTAGCCGCAATGGCCGACTGGGTCTGCGGCGCCAACGAAGAGGACTTTCACACCACCGGTGTCAACTGGGGACGCGACCTGCCCGAGCCCGAACTGGTGGCCGACCTTCGCAACGTGGTGGCGGGCGACCCTTCCCCCGACGGCAAGGGTGCACTGGCGATTGAACGCGGCATCGAGGTCGGCCATGTGTTCTACCTCGGCACCAAATACAGCCAGGCCATGAATGCCACCTTCCTGGGCGAAAACGGCAAGCCGCAATTCATGGAGATGGGCTGCTACGGCATTGGCATCACGCGCCTGCCAGCCGCCGCGATTGAGCAAAACCATGACGAGCGCGGCATCATCTGGCCCGACGCCATTGCGCCATTTACGGTGGTGCTGTGCCCCATCACGCCCGATCGCTTCCCGGAGGTCAAGGCCGCCGCCGATAGGCTCTACGAGCAGTTGCTCGCGGCTGGCGTGGACGTGATCCTGGATGACCGCGGCGAGCGTCCCGGCGCCATGTTTGCGGACTGGGAGCTGATCGGTGTGCCGCACCGCATCACCATTGGCGACCGCGGCTTGAAAGAGGGCCATATCGAATACCAGCATCGCCGTGATTCGGAGTCCAGCAAGGTCGACGCTGCCGGCGTGTTCGATTTCCTCAAGGGTAAACTGGCACTCTAAGCTGGCATGACGCCGCCCGACTGCCTCATGACACAGCCGGCGCCCGGCCTCCTGGCGCCAGCGACTGCGGCGAAAATTTCAAGAAGAAAGTGCCTGCAGTCCCTATCTGCCGGGTGCATTCCGCTATTATTTTCAGAGCAAGCCAGCGCCGGCGCACAGGTCGAAGAGCCGCTGATGGATGCCGTGCGCACGGCACTGAGCTCGGCCGTGGCCAACCAGGCGCCGCCGCTCCCCGAGTTCAAGGACACCGAAAGCCGGCTGGCCTACCTGCGCTGGCTGGGCGCCATGAGCGAGCGCCTCAGGAAGAAGAAACCGGAGTGGCAAATCCGCAAGGAATTTCTGCAAACCGTCTGGTACGAAAGCAAGCGTGCCGGCCTCGACACCACGCTGGTGCTGGGCCTGATCCAGGTCGAAAGCAATTTCCGCAAGTTCGCCGTGAGCAGCGTGGGCGCTCGTGGCTACATGCAGGTCATGCCCTTCTGGACACGCCTGATTGGCGATGGCGATGCCGGCAAGCTGTTTCACATGCAGACCAATTTGCGCTTCGGCTGCGTGATCCTTCGCCACTACCTGGACCGGGAACGCGGCGACCTGTTCATGGGCCTGGGGCGCTACAACGGCAGTCGCGGCCGAGCGCCCTACCCGGAAGCGGTGTTTGCGGCGCAGCGCAACTGGCTGTTTGATGGCCGCGCTGCGGGCTGAACAGACTTGTTGATCCGGCCGTCTATCCGGTTCGACCAAGCCTGACCAGGCCCTTCCAGCCAGATCAGACAGTCTCACAGGCGCTGGCTGCCACCGGCGGTATTCAGGCAGCTGTCACGGCGGCGGCAGCAGCGCTCTCGGAAATGCGCGACACCATGACCTGGTCAATACGGTAGCTGTCAACGTCGAGCACCTCAAACTTGTAGCCGCCCCAGATCACGCTGTCGGTGCGCCGGGGCACGCGGCGCAGCATCACCATCAGAAAACCGGCCAGCGTCTCGTATTCTTCGGCGTGAGGCAGGTGGTCTAGCGCGAGCGCGCGCAACACCAGCTCGATGGGCGTCACGCCATCAATCAACCAGGAGTTCTCGTCGCGCCGCACAATCTGCTCCTCATCGAACGGGGATACCAAATCGCCCATCACGGTGCTCATCACATCATTGAGCGTGACCACGCCGACCACCAAACTGTATTCGTTGACGATGACCGCGAAGTCTTCATGCACCTGACGAAACTGCTCCAGCACTTCGGACAGCGTCAACCGGTCGGGCACGATCAGCACCTTGCGAACCAGGCTGTCGTCGGCCAGTGAAATGGGTTGATTGTTGAGCACGCGCTGGAACAGATCTTTGGCATCGACGTAGCCAACGACATGGTCGATATCGCCCTCGCACACCGGGTAGGTTGAAAACGGCTCGGCCGCAATGCGCAGCCGGATCACGGAGTCCGGTTCGTCGCGCAGGAAGAACGCAATGCGATCTCGCGGCGACATGGCACTGCCCACGGTGCGCGTGTCAAGTTCAAACACATTCGTGATCACCTGCTGCTCGCGCGCGGCCAGCACACCGGCGATGGCGCCGGCCTCCATCATGGCGAGGATGTCGTCGGAGGTAATGCGGTCATCCCGCAGCGAGGACAGGCCGAAGAGGCGGAACAGGGCGTCTGCGCAGCGGCTGTAAAACCATACCAAGGGGCGCAGCATGGTCATGCAGATGGCCATGGGCTGCGACACGTGCATGGCCAGGCGTTCGGGCGTGGCCATGCCCAGGCGTTTGGGAAACAGATCGGAAAACAGGATGAACAGCGAAGTGACGATCAGGAACGAGCTGAGAAACCCGGCCGTCTGGGCAGCGGCCTCGCCCAGCCACAGGCCAAAAAAAGCGCTGAAGTTCGGGCTTAGAACGCCTTCGCCGACGACGCCGCCCAGAATGGCGACAGCATTCTGCCCGATTTGCACCACCGTGAAATAGTCGCCCGGCTGCTCCTGGACGCGCAGCACGCGTTCAGCGCGCGCGTCACCATCATCGGCCATCTGGCGCAAGCGAAGTCGGCGTGAGGCCGCGAGTGAAATCTCGGAAACGGAAAAAAAGGCGCTGGCCACAATCAGGAGGCCAATGATGAAAAGACTTTGGTACAGGGTCATGAGGAATTGCCTGTGCAGTGCCAGCCGAACCTTGAGTGTAGCTGCGCGCCATGCCGCCCGGCCAGGCCGGCTTTACAGCCAACGCACGCGAAAATGCCAGGCGTGGGCGATGCCATCTTGACGAGGCGGCCATGCATGGGGAGCCGGCGCCTCCGCCGTAAAAACGGTTATGGCAGACGCGTCGGCAGTGAAGCTGGCGAAAAGGTAGCGCCTGAAAACGCGCGCTCCCGCGCAAACCACGTGAGTACCGGGATCGTGCCGGGCAAAATCGGCTGCACCTGGACCGGCAGGCTTTGCCAGGCAAAGGACTGACCTTCGTGCATCTGCAACTCACCCGTCCATTCAAAGACCTTGCAGAAGTTGAGCCGCACCAGCGCATGCGGGTAATCCACCATCTCCACTTTCCAGGGATGAACGGCGCCTATGGTGATGCCGATTTCTTCCAGCAGCTCGCGGCGCAGCGCCTCCTCGACGCTCTCGCCCCGCTCCAGCTTGCCGCCAGGGAATTCCCAGTAGCCTTCATAGACCTTGCCATGAGGTCGTGAGGTCAGCAGAAAATCGCCCCCTGGCCGCACCAGCACGCCGACCGCCACATCCACAACTTCGCGGTCCGTCCCGCCCTCGCGAGGCCGGTCGGCATGGGCCACCAGAACCGGAGCGCTCATAGGCCCTGGAGCTCCGAATTCTGGCCCGCGTAGTCACGCGCAAACTGATAAGCCACACGGCCGCTGCGCGAACCGCGCTCCAGCGCCCACACCAGCGATGCCGGCCGCGCCGCCGCTATGGCCTGCGCATCGATGCCAAAGGACGACAGCCACTGCGCCACGATGCTCAGGTACTCGTCCTGGCTGAAGGGGTAAAAGCTCACCCACAGGCCAAAGCGCTCGGACAGCGAAATCTTTTCCTCGACCACCTCACCCGGGTGAACTTCGCCATCCTCGGAGTGGGTATAGGTCAGGTTCTCGGTCATGTACTCGGGCAACAGATGGCGCCGGTTGCTGGTGGCGTAAATCAGCACGTTCGGCGTAGCCGCGGCGACCGAGCCATCCAGAATGGACTTGAGCGCCTTGTAGCCGGGCTCGCCTTCCTCGAAGCTGAGGTCATCGCAAAAAATAACGAATTTCTCCGGCAGGCCAGAGACCACATCCACGATATCCGGCAGGTCGGTCAGATCGACCTTGTCCACCTCAATCAGCCGCAGGCCCCGGGGCGCGTATTCATTCAGGCAGGCCTTGATCAGCGACGATTTTCCGGTGCCACGCGCGCCCGTCAGCAGCACATTGTTGGCGGGCTTGCCATTCACAAACTGCTCGGTGTTGCGCCGGATTTTTTCCTTCTGGTCGTTGATCTCTTTCAGATCGGTCAGGCGCATGCTGCCAATGTGCTTGACGGGCTCCAGCGCGCCGTGGCCCGAGCTGCGTTTGCGATAACGGTAGGCGACGGACGCCGTCCAGTCGGGTGCCGACAGGGGTTGCGGCAAGACGGATTCAATGCGCGTGATCAGCGACTCTGCCCGTGCCATCAGGCGTTCAAATTGCTCGTTCATGGCTTAGCTGCGGTAGTCGGCGTTGATCTTGACGTAGTCGTAGGAGAGGTCGCAGGTCCAGACCGTGTCGCTGGTCTGACCCCGGCCCAGTAACACGCGCACCGTGATCTCGCTTTGCTTCATCACACGCTGGCCATCGGCCTCGATGTAGTCGACATGCCGGCCACCGTTTTTGGCCACCAGCACATCATCCAGATATAAATCAATTTTCGTCTGGTCCAGGTCGGCTATGCCGGCGTAGCCGACCGCGGCCAGGATGCGGCCCAGATTCGGGTCGCTGGCAAAAAAAGCCGTCTTGACCAGCGGCGAATGGGCGATCGCATAAGCCACCTGGCGGCACTCCTCGCCCGTCTTCCCGCCTTCGACCCGAATGGTCATGAACTTGGTGGCGCCTTCGCCATCGCGCACGATGGCCTGCGCCAGTTTTTGCGCGATACCCAGCATGGCGGCACGCAGGGCCTGACCGTCCGGGCTGTCCAGCGACGTCACGGGCGGGTGTTTGGCCTGGTGGGTGGCCACGACCACAAAAGAGTCGTTGGTGGAGGTGTCGCCGTCGACGGTGACACGGTTGAAAGAGCCCTCGGCCAACTCCCTGGCCAGCTGCGCCATGAGCGGCTGCGACACGCAGGCATCGGTCGCCATGAAGCCCAGCATGGTCGCCATATTGGGCCGGATCATGCCGGCGCCCTTGCTGATGCCGGTGATGGTGACCGTGGCACCGCCCAAGGTGATGCGGGTGGAAAATGCCTTGGCCACGGTGTCCGTGGTCATGATGGCTTCGGCGGCGTTGGCCCAGTTGTCGGCCCTGGCATCTGCCAGCGCAGCCGGAAGTCCTGCGGCGATGCGCTCATTGGGCAGGGGCTCCATGATCACACCCGTTGAAAAAGGCAGGATTTGCTCGGGCGAAAGATTGAGCTCGCGCGCCAGCGCAATGCAGCTGGCCTGTGCGCGGTTCAATCCATCCTCGCCGGTGCCGGCATTGGCGTTACCGGTGTTGATCAGCATGGCCCGAATGCCCAGGCTCTGGCCGGCGTTCTTCGCCAGATGCTCACGGCAGATTTGCACGGGCGCGGCACAAAACCGGTTCTGGGTGAAAACAGCGCCTACCGAGGCCCCCTCATCCAGCAGCAGCACGGCGAGGTCTTTGCGATTCGCCTTGCGTATGCCGGCTTCGGCAATGCCCCAGCGCACGCCGGGCACAGGGTAAAGGTCCGCGGCAGGCGTGGCGACCAGATTGACAGGCATGTTCTTGACTCCAGAAAACCAGGGGGTGACGTCAACAAATGGTCAGGTGAAAAGAAACTCAGCTCAGCCGGCCGTGGCAAAGCTTGTACTTTTTACCCGAGCCGCAGGGGCAAGGGTCGTTGCGGCCCACGCGCGGCCGAGCGGAACCCGGCACCGAGCGAGCCCGCCTTTGCGACTCCTCATCCACCGTGGTCTCGACCCCGCCGGTTTCGGTCGGTGCGGTGTAGGTCACGTTGGCGATATTTTCCGCCCGGTCTTCCATGGCTTCGGCGGCCTGATCCAGCTGCTCGCCCGACTGGATCTTGACCGTCATCAGCACTTTGGTGACTTCGTTTTTCACGCTGTCGAGCAACTGGCCAAACAGCTCGAAGGCTTCGCGCTTGTACTCCTGCTTGGGCTGCTTTTGCGCATAGCCGCGCAAATGAATGCCCTGGCGCAAATAGTCCAGTGCGCTCAGGTGTTCACGCCATTGGCTGTCAATGGTTTGCAGCAGCACGATGCGCTCAAACTGGGTGAAGTTTTCCTGGCCGATTTTTTCGACCTTGTCGGCAAATGTCGCATCGGCAGCCGCAATGACTTTCTCCAGCATGTCTTCGTCGGTGATGGCCGCGGCCGCCTCGAGCTCCTTGGCCAAAGGCAATTCGATCTGCCACTCCTCACGCAGCACTTTTTCAAGGCCCGCGACATCCCATTGCTCTTCGACGCTTTCAACGGGGACATACTGGCGCGTCAGATCGGTGAAACAACCTTCGCGCAGGGATTTGATCTGCTCCTGCAGGCTGCCGGCATCCATGATGTCGTTGCGCTGCTGGTAAATCACCTTGCGCTGGTCATTGGCCACATCGTCGTATTCAAGCAGCTGCTTGCGAATGTCGAAGTTGCGTGCCTCCACCTTGCGCTGCGCCGATTCGATGCTGCGTGTCACGATGCCGGCTTCGATGGCCTCGCCATCGGGCATCTTCAGCCGCTCCATGATGGACTTGACGCGGTCGCCCGCAAAGATGCGCATCAGGGGATCGTCCAGGCTCAGGTAAAAACGCGATGACCCGGGGTCACCCTGGCGGCCCGAACGGCCGCGCAGCTGGTTGTCGATGCGGCGTGACTCGTGGCGCTCGGTCGCGATGATGCGCAAACCGCCCAGCCCCGTGACCTGCTCATGCTCCTGCTGCCACTGGGTACGCAAGCGGGCAATTTCAGCTTCTTTCACAGCGGCATCCAGCGACTCGTCCGCCTCAACCGCCTCAATCAGTTTTTCAACGTTGCCGCCCAGCACGATGTCGGTTCCGCGACCGGCCATGTTGGTGGCAATGGTGATCATCTTGGGGCGCCCGGCCTGGGCCACGATGTCGGCCTCGCGGGCATGCTGCTTGGCATTGAGCACCTGGTGCGGCAGATTTTCCTTGAGCAGCAGCTGGTCGATGATTTCGGAGTTCTCGATCGAGGTGGTCCCGACCAGCACCGGCTGGCCACGCTCGTGGCACTCGCGGATGTCCTTGATGGCGGCTTCGTACTTTTCACGCGTGGTTTTGTAGACGCGGTCCAGCTGGTCGTCGCGCCGGCTGACCTTGTTGGGCGGAATCACCGTGGTTTCCAGCCCGTAGATCTCCTGGAACTCGTAGGCTTCGGTGTCCGCCGTGCCGGTCATGCCGGCCAGCTTGCAGTAGAGGCGGAAATAATTCTGGAAGGTGATGGATGCCAGGGTCTGGTTTTCAGCCTGGATCTGCACGCCTTCCTTGGCTTCCACGGCCTGGTGCAGGCCATCACTCCAGCGGCGGCCCGACATCAGGCGGCCGGTGAACTCATCGACAATCACGACCTCGCCACCGTTCTCGCCCTGCTGCACCACATAGTGCTGGTCACGGTGGTACAGCAGATTGGCACGCAGCGCCGCGTACAGGTGATGCATCAGGGAGATGTTGGCCGGATCGTAAAGCGTGGCCCCTTCCGCAATCATTCCAAGATTGAACAGGATGCGTTCGGCATTCTCGTGGCCCTGTTCCGTCAGGAACACCTGCTGGGTTTTCTCGTCGATGGTGTAGTCGCCAGGCTTGGTGACACCCTCGCCGGTGCGGGGATCGGCCTCGCCTTCCTGGCGCGTCAACAAGGGCACCACCTTGTTCATCGTCAGGTACATCTCGGTGTGGTCTTCGGCCTGGCCGCTGATGATCAGCGGCGTGCGCGCCTCGTCAATCAGGATCGAGTCCACCTCGTCGACGATGGCGTAATTGAGGCCACGCTGAACGCGATCGGCTATCTCGTACACCATGTTGTCGCGCAGGTAGTCGAAACCGTACTCGTTGTTGGTACCGTAGGTGATGTCGGCGTTGTAGGCCGCCTGTTTTTCCTCGCGCGACATATTGGGCAAATTGATGCCCACCGTCAGGCCCAGGTAGTTGTAGAGCTTGCCCATCCAGCGGGCATCGCGATTGGCCAGGTAATCATTGACCGTCACCACATGCACGCCCTTGCCGGTCAATGCATTGAGGTAAACCGGCAGCGTCGCGGTCAGGGTCTTGCCTTCACCGGTGCGCATTTCGGAAATCTTGCCGTTGTGCAGCGCCATGCCGCCCAGCAGTTGCACATCGAAGTGGCGCATCTTCATGACGCGTTTGCTGCCCTCCCGCACCACCGCAAAGGCTTCAGGAAGAATCGCATCCAGTTCCTCGCCGGCGGCAACGCGCCCCTTGAACTCCAGGGTCTTGGCGCGCAACTGGTCGTCGTCAAGCTTCTCGTACTGGGTTTCCAGCGCATTGATTTGGTCTACGGTTTTACGGTAGATTTTGAGCAGCCTGTCGTTGCGGCTGCCGAAAATTTTGGTCAGGATGTTGGAAGCCATAAATGCGGGGCCGCCTTGGCCGCTCCCTTGAGCTGGCAATACGGCCGAAATCCCTTATTGAGTACGGAACCTAGGTATAGGCGCTATCAGTGAGTTCAACTGTGCGCAAACTTTGGATTTTAACGCCGACCGACGGCCTGGACCTGTTCGCGTCAAAACAACTGAGGCATTGAAACAGCCGTCGGCCAAATAGGCACAGAATCATGGCCGCCATGGCCCGCGGTTTCGGGGCCATGGCCTGGTGAAGACGAGACTCGATCCTAGTTGGCGCGTACTTGCTGCAAGGCTGGCGCGGGACGCGGCGGCGGGGCCGCTGCGACCAGGCTTGGTTTGGGCAGCTTCTGCCCGGCCGTCAGGAATTTCTGGGGGTCCTGAAACACGCCCTGCACCAATACCTCGAAGTGCAGATGCGGGCCGGTGGAGCGGCCGGTCGTACCGACCTCGGCAATTTTCTGGCCGCGTTTGACCAGATCGCCCTTCTTGACCAGCACGCGCGACGCATGCGCATAACGCGTGATCAGTTCATTGCCGTGATCCACTTCCACCATGTTGCCGTAGGCCGGGTGGTATTCCTGCGTCACGACCACGCCGCCGGCAGCTGCCAGGATGCCAGTGCCTGGCTCCGACGGAAAATCCAGCCCGGTGTGCAGTGCCGACCGCCCGTTCATCGGGTCAATGCGCCAGCCAAAGGGCGAGCCGAGATTGCCGCCGGCCACCGGCTCCTGGGTCGGCACCATCATTTTCCTGATCTTCTGGTCAAAGAGGCGCGACTCCATCACCGTCATCAAATCAACCCGCTGATCGGTCAGCTTGTCCAGGTCGGCCAGGGTGGCCTGCAGCTCTTCCATGGTGAGCGAAGGGCCCGCCACCAGCGCGCCGCCGCGGCCGGCCGTGGCCTTGATGTCGTTGGGGTTGACGCCGGCCAGGCCCGACACCCGCTCACCGAGCGCTTCGAGCTGCATCATCTTGGCCTGCATTTCGCCGACCCGCCTGGCCATCATGTCGAGGTTCTCGCGCAGAAAGCGGTCGCGTTGGTCAAATTCGTCCTTGACCACCAGCTTCACCAGTGCCCCAATCACCGGCCAGCCTTCGCGGGCGCCCTTGAGAAACACCCAGTGGTAAAGGCCCGCGGCCACCAGCATCAGTGCCAAGGCAGCCACGAAACCAGCCAGAACCAGCTTTGTGCCGCTTAAATAGATGGCCCGGCTTTTCGCCAGCCACGCATCCGTGATAATCAAATGCACTTGTCCACCTCTTTAATAGCTTGCGCTCAACCGGCCAGGCCTGACCCACCTTGAATACAACCCGGCGCCTTCCTCAGGCCCTCAGCGTCCATCAGGCGGCGGAGAACTCTCCGTCGCTGGCTCGATTGACCGAGCTGGTCCGGGAGTCCAATGACCGGCTCAAGGCCATCGAACCCTTGCTCCCGCAAGCCCTGCGCGCCGCCGTCAAGGCCGGACCGATAGAAGGCGAGAGCTGGTGCCTGCTGGTCAGCGGCAATGCAGCCGCGGCAAAAATCCGGCAACTGATTCCGCTCATCCAGACCCGCCTTCTCGGCAAAGGTTGGAAGGTTACCTCAATTCGCCTGAAGATATTGATGGCAAAAAGGTAGTCGTCGGCCGCGAGCGAAGGCGCGCCTATTTTTTCGTTGGTTTGTTTCTTTGTCACTACCAAATTTGTAGCAGACTGCGCCCATTCTGCGAGGGCGAGAGAAGAATTTCGATGAAATTCTGAGGGGTGGTGCCGCTTGTCGGAATCGAACTGACGACCTACCGCTTACAAGGCGGTTGCTCTACCAACTGAGCTAAAGCGGCACAAATCTTATTTTACTTCACTCGCTTGAGGGACGGCCGCGTGCGGGGCGGCTGCGGCTCGGGAGGCTCCGGAGCATCGGAGCCCTCCTCGCCAGCGCCGGGGATGCTCTCGGGCACCAGTTGCATGATCTTGCCTTCCGGCCCGTCCGTGGAGCCGGATGATGGCGCAGGCGCAGGGAGGGCCGGCGTATCCAGTCCAGCATCGGTCCCGGCGGCAGCGCCGGATGCCGCCCCCGTTGCAGGCATCCCCATGGGAAACGCCATGCCCTGGCCGTTTTCACGGGCGTAGATGGCAATCACATGGCTGATCGGCACGATGATCTCGCGGGCACTGCCGGCAAAACGCGCCTTGAACTCGATGAACTCGTTGCCCAGCTTCAGCGAACTGGTCGCGTCAAAACTGATATTGAGGACGATCTCGTTGTTCTTCACGTACTCGCGCGGCACCTGCACGGTGTTATCCACCGACACGGCCACGTAGGGCGTGAAGCCGTTGTCGGTGCACCATTCGTACAGTGCCCGTATCAGGTACGGGCGCGTTGACGTGGGATCCAGCGCGTTCATGAATTCAAACAAGTGACATGATGCGGCAATTACTTGCGCATGACCTTTTCGGAGGGCGTCAGCGCTTCAATGTAGGCGGGGCGCGAAAAGATGCGCTCGGCGTACTTGAGCAGCGGGGCCGCGTTCTTCGACAGGTCGATGTCGTAATAGTCCAGGCGCCAGAGCAAGGGGGCGATCGCCACGTCGAGCATGGAGAAGTTGTCGCCCAGCATGAACTTGTTCTTCAGAAAAATCGGTGCCAACTGCGTCAGGCGGTCACGGATGTGGGAGCGGGCTTTTTCCAGCGCCTTCTCGTTGCCCTTGGAAGCGCGCGATTCCAGCGTGCTGACATGAACAAAGAGTTCTTTCTCAAAGTTCAGCAGGAACAGGCGAACGCGTGCACGGTCGACCGGGTCGCCGGGCATGAGTTGCGGATGCGGGAAACGCTCGTCGATGTACTCGTTGATGATGTTGGACTCGTACAGGATCAGGTCGCGCTCGACCAGGATAGGCACCTGGCCGTACGGGTTCATCACATTGATGTCTTCGGGCTTGTTGTACAGGTCGACGTCGCGGATCTCGAAATCCATGCCTTTTTCAAACAGCACAAAACGGCAGCGGTGCGAAAAAGGGCAGGTTGTGCCTGAATAAAGGACCATCATGGTTCGGAACTCCTAAATGCAAAGGAGTGGATACATTGAAGGCATCCACTCCAGAAGGTGCCAGGGCCTTGCCCCGGCGAAAAAATTACTTGACGTCTTTCCAGAATGCAGCATTCAGGCGCCAGGTGGCAAAGGTCAGGCCGAGCAGGAACAGCAGCACCCAGACACCGACGCGAACGCGGGAGTTCTGGGACGGCTCGCCCATCCACTGCAGGTAGCTCACCAGGTCACCCATGGCCTGATCGTACTGCAGCGGCGTCATGGTGCCAGGGCTTACTTGCTGCCACCCCTTGAAGATTTCAACCTTGTGGCCGTGTTCTTCCTGCTCGGCGTAAACCGGCTTGCGCTCGCCCTGCAGTTCCCACAGCACATGCGGCATGGCCACGCTCGGGAAAGCCAGGTTGTTCCAGCCCGTGGCCTTGGTGTCGTCACGGTAGTAGGTACGCAGGTAGGTGTAGAGGTAATCAGCCCCCGTGCCATGGCCGGAACGCGAGCGCGCGATCACGCTCAGGTCGGGCGGGTTGCCGCCAAACCAGTCCTTGGCCTGCTTCGGGTCGATCGCGGCCTTCATGGTGTCTCCCACTTTTTCGGTGGTGAACAGCAGGTTGTCCTTGATCTGCTGGTCGGTCAGGCCGATGTCTTTCAGGCGGTTGAAACGCATGAAGGCGGCCGAATGGCAGTTCAGGCAGTAATTGACAAACAGCTTGGCGCCATTTTGCAGGGAAGCCAGATCGTTGGTCTTGTTGGGCGCCTTGTCCCAGACCAGGCCGCCTTCCGAAGCCTGCGCACCGGCCACCAGGCCAACCGCTGTAATCAGGGCGAGGATCAGTTTTTTCATTGTTATCGTTCTCCAGCTCAGTGGGCGGAAAAAATCACGCGATCAGGAACAGGCTTGAAGGTGCCCAAGCGGCTCCACCAGGGCATCAGCAGGAAGAAGCCGAAGTAGAACAGCGTCCCCACCTGCGACACGCGCTCACCGAGCGGCGAGGGTGGCTGCACGCCCAGATAGCCGAGGATCAGGAAGTTGATCACGAAGATGATGTACAGGTACTTGTTCCAGTTCGGACGGTAGCGGATCGATTTGACTTCGCTCTTGTCCAGCCAGGGCAGGAAAAACAGGATGACAACAGCGCCACCCATCACGAGCACGCCCCAGAACTTGGCATCGGTCACCAGCATGGCGGCCACCACCACCACGGCAGCGCCGACGATGATGGCCTTGAACAGGCCCGCCACCTTGGCCTTGATCACACCCAGCAACGCACCGCCCAGCACGCAGGCGATCAGCGCATACATCATCTCGCTGGTGATGGCACGCAGCATGGAATAAAAGGGTGTGAAGTACCAGACCGGGGCAATATGCGCCGGTGTTTTCAGCGGGTCGGCCGGGATGAAGTTGTTGTACTCGAGGAAGTAGCCGCCAAACTCGGGCGCAAAGAAGATGATCGCCGAGAAGATCATCAGAAACACGCTGACGCCGAAAATGTCGTGCACCGTGTAGTAGGGGTGGAAGGGAATGCCGTCCAGGGGATGGCCGTTGGCATCGCGCGGTGCCTTGGGTCCCTTGATTTCAACGCCGTCGGGGTTGTTCGAGCCCACTTCGTGCAAGGCGATGATGTGCGCCACGACCAGGCCCAGCAGCACCAGCGGCACGGCAATCACGTGGAACGCAAAGAAGCGGTTCAGCGTGGCGTCGCCGACCACGTAGTCGCCGCGAATCAGCAGCGCCAGGTCGGGACCGATGAAAGGAATGGCGGCAAACAGGTTCACGATCACCTGGGCGCCCCAGTAGCTCATCTGGCCCCAGGGCAGCAGGTAGCCCATGAAGGCCTCGGCCATCAGGCACAGGAAGATCGCACAGCCGAAGATCCAGACCAGCTCGCGCGGCTTGCGGTAGCTGCCATAGAGCAGGCCGCGGAACATGTGCAGATAGACCACCACAAAGAAGGCCGAGGCGCCCGTCGAGTGCATGTAGCGGATCAGCCAGCCCCAGGGCACGTCGCGCATGATGTACTCGACCGAACCGAAGGCCAGCGCGGCATCGGGCTTGTAGTTCATGGTCAGGAAAATGCCGGTGACGATCTGGATCACCAGCACCAGCATGGCCAGCGAGCCAAAGATGTACCAGAAGTTGAAGTTCTTGGGCGCGTAGTACTCGCTCATGTGCTCTTGGTAGAGCTTGGTGGCGGGAAAACGGTTGTCGACCCAGTTCATCGCCTTGGCAGCGAGCGGGGCATCGGGGGAAATTTCTTTGAATTCAGCCATAACTGATCCTGGTTCGGTGGGGTTCTTTAGCGAGCGCCCGATACGATGCGGAAATGTCGGCAGTGGGTATCAGGGCGCTGGCTGCAAGGTCTTGTGAAGGCGCTCAGGGGACTAAGCGCCTTCAGGCCTTTTTGTCTTCACCAATCAGCAGCCGCGTGTCTGACAGGTAGGTATGCGGTGGCACTTCCAGATTGTCGGGTGCGGGCTTGTTCTTGTAGACGCGGCCGGCCATGTCGAAGGTGGAGCCGTGGCAGGGGCACAGGAAACCGCCGGCCCAATCATCCGGCAGCGAAGGCTGGGCGCCAGGCTGGAACTTGTCGGAAGGCGAGCAGCCCAGGTGCGAGCAGATGCCCACCACCACCAGCGTTTCGGGCTTGATGGAACGGTTTTCATTGCGGGCGTAGGCGGGGGTCAGCTCGTCCGGCTTGCGCTCGGACTTGGGGTCGGCCAGCAGGGCGTCGACCTTGGGCAGGGAAGCGAGTTGCTCGGGGGTGCGGCGAACGATCCACACCGGCTTGCCGCGCCACTCGACCGTCATTTTTTCGCCAGGCTTGATGCTCGAGATATCGACTTCAACCGCGGCACCGGCAGCCTTGGCCTTTTCGGAGGGCTGAAAAGTGCTGACAAAGGGCACGGCAACAGCAGCAACGCCCGCGCCGCCCACGGCGCATGTGGCCACGATCCAGTTTCTTTTATCTTTATCGACGGAGGCGCCGTGCGGCACACCGATCACGCTTGCTTGGCTTGCTTGGGTCATGAGAGTCCTTCAAGAACTGGCTTGAAAAAGGCATAGTGGGGTCAACCCGCGATTGTAGCGGAGCAGGCAAGCGTTTTTCAAGGCGCGCAGCCCGGCAAGCCCCTCTGCCCTCCCGCGCCTGCCTGGGGCGCTCATATTTTGTTTCCGCCAGGTGCTCGCGCTGTTTCACCCGGCCCGTCCTGCGGCCATAATCGCGTTCGACGATCGCTAAATGCGATCGGCTATGTCACAACAGCAACAACAGGAGCGCTTCATGGGAATGATGCAGGAATTCAGGGAGTTTGCCGTCAAGGGCAATGTGATGGACTTGGCCGTCGGTGTGATCATAGGCGGCGCCTTCGGCAAGATCGTCGACTCGGTCGTCGGCGACCTGATCATGCCGCTGGTCAGCAAGATTTTTGGCGGGCTCGATTTCTCCAGCTATTACGTTGCGCTGGCCGGACAGGCCGCCGGCTTGCCGCTGGCCGAGGCCAAAAAGGCCGGCGCCGTGTTCGCCTACGGCAACTTCATCACGGTGGCGCTGAACTTCGTCATCCTGGCGTTCATCATCTTCATGATGGTCAAGCAGATGAACCGCCTCAAGAAGGAAGCCCCACCCGCCGCCCCGGCCGCCCCGGCCGCGCCGGCGGAAGACATCGTGTTGCTGCGCGAGATCCGCGACAGCCTCAAAAAGTAATCCTTCTTCGCGCGCGTCGAGCCCGACGCACACCTTCAATGCTATCTATTAAATAGCTAATGGTGCCCGTCCTGACTGGACTGGCACCTTTTTTATTGATTTTTGAGCGGTACAGCGAGCTGGCGCGCCATGCGGATGGCGGCGAGCAGGCTCGATGCGTCGGCGCGCCCGGTGCCGGCAATGTCGAACGCCGTGCCGTGGTCAGGGCTGGTGCGCACCAGCGGCAGGCCCAGCGTCACGTTGACGCCCTGCGCCACGCCCAGGTACTTGACCGGAATCAGCCCCTGGTCGTGGTACATCGCCACCACCACATCAAATTCGCCGGGCTTGTCCGCCGCGTGGCGCGCCCGCATGAAGACCGTGTCGGGGGCAAACGGGCCGCGCGCATCCAGGCCCTCGGCCCGGGCGGCCGCGATGGCCGGGGCGATGATGGTTTGCTCTTCGTCGCCAAACAGCCCGCCCTCGCCCGCATGCGGGTTCAGACCGGCCACGGCGATGCGCGGCGGCCGGCCCAAGCTGGCACCGACGGCGCGGTGCGTGATGCGCAGGGTTTGCAGCACGTTGTCAAAGGTCACGGCCTCGATGGCGCGGCGCAGCGACATGTGGATGCTCACCAGCACGGTCTTGAGTTCGTCATTGGCCAGCATCATGCGCACCGGAACGTCTTGCACGGATTTGCCCAGGAAGGCGGCGGCCTCGGCCTGCAGCATTTCGGTATGGCCCGGAAAAGCCGCCACCCAGCCGCCAGCCGCGGCCAGCGCCTCCTTGTGAATCGGCGCCGTCACCATGCCGGCCGCCTCGCCCGCGAGCACGCTGCGGGCCGCCCAGACAATGCAGTCGGCGGCCGCTTTTCCGGCCAAAGCGCTCACCAGCCCAAAAGAAACAAGTGCAGTCAGCTCACATTTTTGTAGCACCGGGATGCAGCGCGGAGGCGCCGAAAACCCATCGGACAAGGACTCAAGCTGCGCGACCGCCAGGGCCAGCGGTGCGGCCATCAGCGCAGCGGCGCGCCGCATGGTCGCGACATCGCCGACCACCACACAGCCCTGCAGTTCTGCCGGTGAATCACGGAAAGCCCTGGCGATGATTTCAGGGCCTATGCCGGCCGGATCGCCCATGGTGATGAGCAAGGATTTGTTCATTGGAGTACCTTCGTGCTTCGCACTGCGGTGCGAGCTTGCTTGGGGCGGCCCGGCGCGGTTCATTTCAATGCCTTCGTGCTCCGCACTGCGGTGCGAGCTTGCTTGGAGCGGTCCGGCGCGGCGCTCATGCCGGGTTGTCAATGTCGATGAACTGGTGCGTCAGGCCCAATTGTGCGGCCACATGCGCCGCCACCGCCGGCGCGCCGTAACGCTCGGACGCATGGTGACCACAGGCAAAAAAGGGCACACCCATCTCGCGGGCGTAATGGGCTTGCGGTTCGGAAATTTCGCCGGTGATGAAGGCATCGGCCCCGGCGGCGATCGCCGCTTCGAAATAACCTTGCGCGCCACCTGTGCACCACGCTATCTTTTTAATAGCCGACTGCGCGCTCCCCACGGTGACCACGGGCCTTTTTAATGCATTTTTTATGGTTTCAGCGAGTGCTTCGGCCGTATTGAAGCTGCCGCCATCGGTTTTGCCGCCGAGAAAGCCCAAGTCCTGCTCGCCGAAACGCGCCGTCGCCGTCAGGCCCAGCTGCAGTCCCAGTTGTGCGTTGTTGCCCAGCTGCGGGTGCGCATCCAGCGGCAAATGGTAGGCATAGAGGTTGATGTCGTGGCCCAGCAGCAGCGCCAGACGCTGCTTCATCCAGCCGGTGACGCAGCCGTCCTGGCCGCGCCAGAACAGGCCGTGGTGCACAAAAATCGCGTCAGCCTGCGCCTCAATCGCCGCCTCGATCAGCGCGCGGCTGGCCGTGACGCCGGAGACGATCTTGCGAATCTGCGCCCGCCCCTCGACCTGCAGGCCGTTGGGGCCGTAGTCCTTGAAGCGCGCGGGCTGCAGCAGCGCATCAAAGGCCTGCAGCACATCTTGTCGGTGGGCCTGTCTAGGGGTGTTCATGCGCTGATTGTCTCAGGCCCGGGCGCAGCCGGTCAGGCCGGTTTTACTTGCCCTTGCGCGCCACGTAGTCGCCGCTGGCCAGCGGCAGCAGGCCCAGCACAAAGCCCAGGATCGCCAGCCCGCCCACATAGTGGGCCGGGGCCATCACATCCTTTTGCAGCCAGGTCGTGATGATGATGGGGGTGAGACCACCAAAAATGGCGTAGGACAAGTCGTGGCGGGTCAGGAAACGAGAAGGCGCAGCCGTGGCGCCCCCGGCAATGGGGTTCAAGCTTCCCGATGCAGTTTGCGGGATTTGAAGGGAGCCGTGCGGGTAGGGGCCAGCGGGGGTACTGCCTGCCGCCAGAGGCCGTTCAGGCGCGCCGGGATCCTGGCGCTGGGCGGGCGGAAGTCGGAAATGGTGACGGCCGCGAGGAACAGCTCGGCTTGCACAGCCAGGCATGATTTTAAGGGTTTCCCCCTAGATTCGTTTTGAAGCTGCCCAAAACCCCGCAGGTCGCACCCTACCGCGCCTGTCCGGCCGTTTCCACCACCACGCGGCTTCCTGCTTGGGGGACAATACGGCTGATGCAGCGCGCGCCACCGGCCCAGCCGCAACACCCTGCCCTTTGACCTTCCCTGTTGACCCCTTTTACCCATGAAGCGTACCTGGCTCCTGTTTTCCCAGACCGTCACCGTTTTGCTGGCGGCCTATTTTGTGGTGGCCACGCTCAAGCCGCAGTGGCTGGACAGGGGCAGTTCGCTGGGTGGCGTGTCCGTGATCGAGGCCCCGGCCAGCAGCCTGCAGCGCAGCACCGGCGCAGTCGGCAGTTTCAGCTCGGCAGCCAAAGTTGCCTCGGCCGCCGTGGTCAGCATCAACACCAGCAAGGCCGCCGCCAAAAACCCGCACGCCGACGACCCATGGTTCAAGTTTTTCTTCGGCGACCAGGGCGCCGACGAGCCGCAGGGCGGCCTCGGCAGCGGCGTCATCATCAGCCCCAGCGGCTACATCCTGACCAACAACCATGTGGTCGAGGGCGCCGACGAGATTGAGGTCATCCTCAACGACACGCGCAAGGCCAAGGCCCAGGTCATAGGCACCGACCCCGACACCGACCTGGCGATCCTGAAAATCGACCTGGACAAGCTGCCCGCCATCGTGCTGGGCGACTCCGACGCGCTGCAGGTGGGCGACCCGGTGCTGGCCATCGGCAACCCCTTCGGCGTGGGCCAGACCGTGACCGGCGGCATCGTCAGCGCGCTGGGGCGCAACCAGCTGGGCATCAACACCTTCGAGAACTTCATCCAGACCGATGCCGCCATCAATCCCGGCAATTCGGGCGGCGCGCTGGTCGATGTGAACGGCCACCTGATGGGCATCAACACCGCGATTTACTCGCGCTCTGGCGGCTCCATGGGCATAGGTTTTGCCATTCCCGTGTCCACGGCCAAGCAGGTGCTGGAAAGCATCGTGAAGGACGGCCAGGTAACGCGCGGCTGGATAGGCGTAGAGCCGCAAGACCTGAATCCCGAGTTGGCCGAGACTTTCAACCTCAAGCCCGGCGCCGCCAAGACGGGCGGCGTGATCATCACCGGCGTGCTGCAAAACGGCCCGGCCGCACAGGCCGGCATACAGCCCGGTGATGTGATCACGGCCGTCAAGGGCAAACCCGTCGGCAATGTGAGCCAGCTGCTGAGCGCGGTGGCCGCCCTCAAGCCCGGCACGCCCGCCCCCCTGACGGTGCACCGCGGCGACAGCCAGAGCGAGATTGCCGTGACGCCCGGCAAACGCCAGCGGCCCAAGGTGCAGCGCTGAAGCCATCCCCGCGACCCGGCATGAATTGCTAGCAATTTAATAGCTGGATGCGCCCGCCTCAATTGGGCTGGAGGCCGATTTAAGGCTTGTTTCAGGCGTTATGGCCGCAAACCGGCCAGGATCAACGAAGCCGGAGGCCCCGGCCCTTCAAGGCTTGGCGGCTTCGGTGTCGCTGTCGGCGTCGGGCGCCTTGGTGTGCTTGACGAACACCTGCGCCGCGAGAATGCCGATTTCATAAAGCCCGCCCACCACGGCCAACAGCATGAGCATGGAGCCCGCGTCGGGCGGCGTGACCAGTGCGGTGCCAATCGCGGCAACCACCCAGAAGTAGCCGCGGTACTGGCGCAGCTGGGCGATGCTGAGCACGCCCATGCGCACCAGCAAAATCACTGCAATCGGCACCTCGAAGGCCAGGCCGAAAGCCAGAAACATGCCGAGCACGAAATTGAGGTATTCCTCGATGTCCGGCGCGGCGGTGATGGACTTGGGCGCAAAGCTCTGGATGAACTTGAAGACCTGGCCAAACACGAAGTAGTAGCAAAACACCACGCCCAGAAAAAACAGCAAGGTGCTGGAAATCACCAGCGGCATGACCAGTCTTTTCTCGTGCGAATACAGGCCCGGCGCCACAAAGGCCCAGACCTGGTAGAGCACCACCGGCAGCGCAATCATGAAGGCCGCCATGAAGAGAATCTTGATGGGCACGACAAACGGCGAGACGACGTTGGTGGCAATCAGCGTGGCGCCCTTGGGCAGTGCGGCGACCAGCGGCGCGGCCAGCAGGTCGTAGAGCGCGCCCGGGCCGGGATACAGCGCCAGGATGGCCGCCGCGATACCGATGGCAATCACCGCCTTGATCATCCGGTCCCGCAGCTCCATCAGGTGCTGCACAAAGGGCTGTTCGGTGCCCGCGAGTTCGTCGGGCTTGTCGGTGTTGGAGTCGCTCATGAAAGAAGTTTGCGCTGGGTGAAGTGCGCCGGCGTGCGCGCAACAGGAGAGTCAGGAGGAACCGTCAGGCATTGTGGCCCGGTTTGGGGCGAAAGCGCGCCACGCGGGCAGCGCCCGACTGGGCCCTGGTACGCACGCCCGAACGGGCCTTGTACCACTGCGGCGTTGCGCCTGTTTTAAGCCGCCACTTCTTTTTCGGATGTTTGTATTCGGGAAAGACTTCAAAACCGGGCAACTCGCCGCTGGACGCCGTGCCTGTGGTTTCAGCCCATGATTTTTCAAAATCGCTGGCGCTGGTCTGGATCGAGCTTTCGACGTCGCGCGCGGCGCTTTCGACGGTCTCTTTCATTTTCTTGAGCTCGTCGAGCTCCATGGAGCGGTTGACTTCCTGCTTGACGTCATTGACATAGCGCTGCGCCTTGCCCAGCAAGGTGCCCACGGTACGGGCCACGCGCGGCAGCTTTTCCGGGCCGATGACGATCAGCGCCACGGCGCCTATCAGCGCCATTTTGGAAATGCCGAGATCAATCATGGAACATCAGGCCACAGAGCCGTGCGACAAGCGCAGGCATGCAATTTCCCGCCGGGCCGCCCCAAGGGAAATTAGCCCCTTCTTCCAGTGAAAGGGGCAGCGTACCGCCGAAGGCACGCGAAGCGTTCTCGAAGAGCGGCGTAGCCACAAGCGTGGGGGCAGCATTGCTTCAAGACTTTTGCTTGGCTTCGACGTCAATGGTGGTCTTGTCTGCCTTCTGGGCATTGGTGACCTGGCCAGCAGGGGCGGCCGCCTCGTCGGCAGCCGCCTGGCCGCCTTCCTTCATGCCGTCCTTGAAGCCCTTGACCGCACCGCCGAGGTCGCTGCCGATGTTCTTGAGTTTTTTGGTGCCGAACACCATCACCACGATCAACAGCACGATCAACCAGTGCCAAATGGAAAGTCCACCCATGTTTTGCTCCTAATCTGTAATGGCAGGTTTTGCCGGTTTGCACGCAACTGTATTGATTCTAAGGGCCCCGCAGCCGAGGCCGCCGATTACACCCATTGACCCTGCGGGTAGTTAGTGTCTTTGCCGGCCCCCAGGGTTCCCCGAGCCGTCCCGCGAAGCGTCACTAGCCTTTCAACCAGGGCCGCGGGCCACCAATGACATGGAAATGCAGGTGTCGCACCTCCTGGCCGCCCTCGGTACCGGTATTGGTCATGATGCGGAAACCGCCTTCCGGGTAAGGGTTGCAGCCCTGCGCCATCGCCAGCTCGGGGGCCAGCACCAGCATGCGCCCCAGCATTGCCGCATGCTCGGGCCCTACCTGCGCCATCGACGGGATATGCACCTTGGGAATGATCAGGAAATGCACCGGCGCCCAGGGATGGATGTCATGGAAGGCGAGCAGTTCGTCGTCCTCGTACACCTTGCGGCTGGGAATGGTGCCGGCGGCGATTTTGCAAAAAATACAGTGGTCTGCGTGGCTAGGGTCTGGGTGGCTCATGCGGTCGTCCGGATTCGGTCATTGATGATGAAGAAGGCCCGGCTCAGGTCAGCCGGTTGTCGCTAAAGCGCATCCAGCCCCGGATGCAGCGGTACAGGTACCAGAGCCAGACGATGCCGTAGGCGATCGCGCCCGGAAAAATAAACAGCAACCACAAAGGCGACAGCACGACCAGCCACAGCAGCGTCCACCAGAAGGTGGCAATCATGTAATTGTGGTGGTCGATGTACAGCGCGTTGGTTTCATCGGCACGCCGCAGGTAGTTGATGATGAGCGCGATCACCGCAAACACGCCGCCACTGAACCAGGCCAGCGTGTGCAGGCCGTACAGCAAATGCATGACGCTGCGGTCGTTGGCGGTTTTGGGCTCGAATTCAGCCAGATCGGTTTCCACGGTTCAGACTCCTTTCGACAGGAACGGCCACAGGGAAATCAGCGCCCCCGCTCAGGACTTTTCAGCCGCTTCGCGGTGCTGCGCCTTGCGCAAGGCCTTTTCTTCCAGGCCGCTGGTGCCCTCGCGGCGCTCCAGCTCGGCCATCACCTCGGCCGGCGTCACGCCGTAGTGCGCCATGGCCACCAGGCTGTGAAACCACAGATCCGCGAACTCGCCGACCAGCTTGCCCTTCAACTCGGGCGTGGCGCCGCAATGGTCGATGTCCTTGGCGGCCATCACGGCTTCGGTGGCTTCCTCGCCGATTTTCTTCAGGAAGGCGTCGGGGCCCTTGTGCAAAAGGCGCGCCACATAGCTTTTGTCCGGATCGCCGCCGTGAGCCGCCTTGCGGCTTTCGATGATTTGCGCCAGGCGCTCGAGGGTATCGTTGGAGGACATGGTGGGTGCGAAGGCTATTTGTAGATGCTGCCGGGGTCTTTCAAGACCGGCTCGGTGACGACCCACTGGCCGTCCTTGTAGAGGCTGAAAAAGCAGCTGTGGCGGCCAGTGTGGCAGGCAATGCCGGGCTCGTGGCCAAGCTGCGTGACCTTGAGCAGGATCACGTCGTTATCGCAGTCGAGCCGGATTTCATGCACGGTTTGCAGGTGGCCGGACTCCTCGCCCTTGTGCCACAAACGCCCGCGCGAGCGGCTGAAATACACCGCCTGGCCCAGCTCGGCGGTCTTTTGCAAGGCCTCGCGGTTCATCCAGGCGAACATGAGCACATCGCCGCTGGCGGCTTCCTGGGCAATGACCGGGACCAGGCCCTTGTCATCCCAGCTGACTTCGTCTAACCAATTCATATCTGGTATTGTCCGCGATTGTGGCAAGGCGCTGTGCGACGCCCCGGCAAGCCCTGAAACGGGCGCCATTTACTATCAATTCAATAGCTTCCTGCGCCCGGCTGGCGGGGGCTGGAGGCCTGAAAGGCTTGAAAACCCTGGAATCAGAGGCGAACCGGGATGCCGCGTTCGGCCATGTGGCGCTTGGCCTGCCCGACGGTGTACTCGCCGTAGTGAAAGATGCTGGCCGCCAGCACCGCATCGGCGCCGCCTTTTTGCACGCCGTCGGCCAGGTGGTCGAGGTTGCCGACGCCGCCCGAGGCAATCACCGGCACACTGACGGCATCGCTCACGGCGCGGGTCAGCGCCAGGTCAAAGCCGGCCTTGGTGCCGTCGCGGTCCATGCTGGTCAGCAAAATCTCGCCGGCGCCGCGCCGCGCCATCTCGCTGGCCCAGGCCACGGCATCCAGGCCAGTGTTCTTGCGGCCGCCATGGCTGTAGACATCCCAGCCCGGGCCGACGGGTACGCCCTCGGGCGTCAGGCGTTTCTCGTCTTCTTCAGTGCGGCGCTTGGCATCGATGGCCACCACGATGCACTGCGCGCCGTATTTGGTCGAGGCGTCTGCTATCACCTGCGGGTTGGCCAGCGCGGCCGAGTTGAAACTGGTTTTGTCGGCGCCGGCATTGAGCAGGCGGCGCACGTCTTCCACCGTGCGCACACCGCCACCCACCGTCAGGGGAATGAACACCTGCGAGGCCACGGCTTCGATGATGGGCAGGATCAGGTCGCGCCCGTCGCTGGTGGCAGTGATGTCCAGAAAGGTGAGTTCGTCGGCGCCCTGCTCGTTGTAGCGCGCGGCGATTTCCACCGGGTCGCCGGCATCGCGCAGCTGGGTGAAGTTGACGCCTTTGACGACGCGGCCGCCGGTGACGTCGAGGCAGGGGATGATGCGTTTGGCGAGCATGGTTCAGGACCCAAAAAATAGCACTATCAGCGGAACAACCACGATTGCCCCAACGGAGACCAACAAGAATTGCGGCAGTGCCGCAAAGCCATATTCAATCGCGACGTACCCGAGGATCGCACTCAGACAGGAAGCAATCGTGAAAACGACCGTCCACTGTGGAACAGACTTGCCGGTCTTATCCGTTGAGTTCGTCGGCTTTGGCTTGAGCAAGAGCAAAATCCAGGTCGCCGCTGTAAATCGAGCGGCCGCAAATCACGCCTTCGACGCCCTCGTCTTCGACCGCGCAGAGGGCTTCAATATCCGCCATATTGGACAGGCCGCCCGAGGCAATCACGGGAATGGTCAGCGCCTGCGCCAGCCTGACGGTGGCTTCAATGTTGATGCCGCTGAGCATGCCGTCGCGGCCGATGTCGGTATAGATGATGGACTCGACGCCGTAATCCTGGAATTTCTTGCCCAGGTCCACGACTTCGTGGCCGGTCAGCTTGCTCCAGCCGTCGGTCGCCACCTTGCCATCCTTGGCATCGAGCCCGACGATGATGTGGCCGCCAAAGGCGGTGCAGGCGTCCTGCAGAAAGCCGGGGTTTTTCACGGCGGCGGTGCCGATGATGACGTAGCGCAGGCCGGCATCGAGGTAGCGCTCGATGGTGTCCAGGTCGCGGATGCCGCCGCCCAGCTGCACATCGATTTCGCTGCCGACTTCGGCCAGGATCTGCTTGATGGCGGCCTCGTTTTTGGGCTTGCCCGCAAAGGCACCGTTCAGGTCCACCAGGTGCAGGCGGCGCGCGCCCTTGTCGACCCAGCTGCGCGCCATGGCGGCCGGGTCTTCGCTGAAGATGGTGGATTGGTCCATGTCGCCCTGTTTCAGGCGAACGCAGTGACCGTCTTTCAGGTCAATAGCGGGGATGAGTAGCATGTTGCGGTTAAAAGGGAACAGGTAACGGGGTTGACAAAGACGCTGCGCTGATTTGCCCAGTGTGCTCGAATCAGGGTTTCCAGTGCAGGAAATTGCGGTACAGGGCCAGTCCGTGATCGGCACTTTTCTCGGGGTGGAACTGGGTCGCGAAAATATTATCGCGTGCAATCGCCGCCGTAAAGCGCGCACCGTAGTCCGCTTCGCCCGCAATGTGGCGCGCATCCGACGGACGGGCATAAAAGCTGTGGACGAAGTAAAAATACGCGCCGTCGGGCACGCCGGCCCACACCGGGTGCGCCGAACCGGATGCCTGCGACTGGTAAACCTGGTTCCAGCCCATTTGCGGCACCTTGTAGCGGCTGCCGTCGGGCTGGATTTTCCCGGCCAGATCAAACTTGACGACCTCGCCGGGAATCAGGCCCAGGCCGGGCGTGATCGCACCGGCCAGGCCTTCATGGCTTTGGTCCAGCAGCATCTGCATGCCCACGCAGACGCCAAACAGCGGCTTGTTGGCAGCGGCGTGCAGCACCGCCGCCTGCAGGCCGGATTCGGCCAGCGCCCGCATGCAGTCGGGCATGGCGCCCTGGCCGGGCAGCACCACGCGCTCGGCGTTAAGCACATCCTGCGCGCGCGAGGTGACCACGACCTCGTAGCCGCTGCCCTGCGCCACATGCTGGACGGCCTGCGAGACCGAGCGCAGATTGCCCGAACCGTAATCGACCACCGCCACCGTTTTCAAATTAGACATTCAGAAGGTCAGAAGGGGAAAGAAAAGGGAAAAGAGCCCAGGGCGCGCCATTTGCTACCATTTCGGTAGCAAATTCCGCCCATCATACAAGGGCTGCAGGCCAAAAACATGATGGATTTTGTCCGGACCGTGGCCATGATGCCTACAGCGAGCCCTTGGTCGAAGGGATCACGCCGGCGGCGCGCGGATCGATTTCCAGCGCCATGCGCAGGGCGCGGGCAAAAGCCTTGAACACGGTCTCGGCCTGGTGGTGTGCGTTTTCGCCCTTGAGGTTATCGATGTGCAGTGTCACAAACGCATGGTTCACAAAGCCCTGGAAGAATTCGAAGGCGAGCTGGCTGTCAAAGGTGCCTATCATGCCGCTCTTGAAGGGCACGTGCATCTGCAGGCCGGGACGGCCCGAAAAATCAACCACCACGCGGGACAGCGCTTCGTCGAGCGGCACATAGGCGTGGCCATAGCGGCGCAGGCCTTTTTTGTCGCCCACGGCCTTGGCCACGGCCTGCCCCAGCGTGATGCCGACGTCTTCCACAGTGTGGTGGCCGTCAATGTGCAGGTCACCCTCGGCGTGAATATCGAGGTCGATCAGGCCATGGCGGGCAATCTGGTCCAGCATGTGGTCAAAAAAACCGATGCCGGTGGACAGCTTGGCCTGGCCCGTGCCGTCCAGGTTGACCCTGACGGTGATTTTGGTCTCGGCCGTGTTGCGCGAGACTTCCGCGATGCGCGGGGCGGTGGTGGAAGCAGAGGTGGAGGTCGTCATAGGGATTCTTCAAGCGCCGCCAGCATTTGCGAATTTTCCTCCGCGGTGCCAACCGTCAGGCGCAAACAATTGGCCAGCAATGGATGCATTTTAGAAACGTTTTTGACCAGCACCTTGCGCGCCCGCATGCCTTCAAAGGTTTTGGCCGCATCCGGCACCCGCACCAGGATCATGTTGGCATCGCTTTTCCAGGTCTTGACGCCCTTCGTGGCCCCCAGCGCATCCAGCAGGACGGCGCGCTGCGCGACCAGCTCCTGCGCCTGCGCGGCAAACACGTCCCGGTGTTCCAGCGCAAACAGGGCGCACTCGTAGTTGAGCACGCTGATGTTGTAGGGCGGGCGCACCTTGTCGATCTCGGCAATCAGGGCTTTCGGGCCCATCATGTAGCCGAGGCGCACGCCGGCCAGGCCGAACTTGCTCAGGGTGCGCATCAGCAGCACATGACCATGCCCGGCGATGCGGTCGATGTAGCTCTTGCTGGAAAACGGCTGGTAGGCCTCGTCCAGCACCACCAGGCCCGGCGCTGCGTTGATGATTTTTTCGATCACCGCGTCGTCCCACAGATTGGCCGTGGGATTGTTCGGGTAGGCCAGGTAGATGATGGAAGGCTGGTGCTGGGCAATAGCGGCCAGCATGGCGGCTTCGTCGAGCTCGAAGTCGGGCGTCAGCGGCACACCGATGAATTTCAGGCCCTGCAGCTGCGCGCTCATGCCGTACATCACAAAACCGGGCAGCGGCGCCAGAATGGAACCACCGGCCACATCGCAGGCCATGGCGAGCAGCGAGATCAGTTCGTCCGAGCCATTGCCCAGCATGAGGTCAAAGCCCTCGGGCATTTGCGCATAGTCCGCCAGCGCACGGCGCAAGTCGTTGACGCGGCCATCCGGGTAGCGGTTGAGCGCGACCGCGCCCAGCCGCTGCCCCAGCTCGGCCTGCAAGGCGGCCGGCAGGCGGTGCGGGTTTTCCATCGCGTCGAGCTTGACCATGCCGGCCGAGTCCTGAACGGCGTAGGCGTGCATGGACTGGATGTCCTGGCGAATCAGTTTCTTGAGTTGAGGGGGCAGTGTGGAATCAGGCGCGGTCATGGGCTCATTCTCATTTCGGGGACGGTCTGCAAGCGCATCTCGGCGGCGCGCGCATGGGCCTGCAGGCCTTCGCCATACGCCAGTTCGGCGGCGATCTTGCCCAGTACCTGGGCGCCCTGCTCGCTGACCTCGATCAGGCTGGAGCGCTTCTGGAAGTCATACACCCCCAGCGGGCTGGAAAAACGCGCCGTGCCGCTGGTGGGCAGCACATGATTCGGGCCGGCGCAGTAGTCGCCCAGCGATTCACTGGTGTAGGCCCCCAGAAAGATGGCGCCTGCATGCTTGAGCAGCGGCTCCCAGCGGTGCGGCGCGTTGCTGGAGACCTCCAGATGCTCGGGCGCAATGCGGTTGCTGATGGCGCAGGCTTCTTCCATGCTGCGCGTGTGGATCAAGGCGCCGCGGCCCGTGAGGCTCTTGGCAATGATCTCGGCGCGCGGCATTTGCGGCAGCAGTCGGTTGATGGCGGCCTGCACCTGGTCGATGTAGGCGGCGTCGGGGCACAGCAAAATGCTTTGCGCCAGCTCGTCATGCTCGGCCTGGCTGAACAGGTCCATGGCGACCCAGTCGGCCGGTGTCGTGCCATCGGCCAGCACCAGAATCTCGGAAGGCCCGGCAATCATATCTATGCCCACGGTGCCAAACACGCGCTTCTTGGCGCTGGCCACATAGGCGTTGCCGGGGCCGGTGATCTTGTCGACCTTGGGCACGGTCTGCGTGCCATAGGCCAGTGCCGCCACGGCCTGCGCGCCGCCGATGGTGAAGGCGCGCGTCACGCCGGCCACATAGGCGGCGGCCAGCACCAGGGCGTTCTTTTCGCCCTTGGGGGTCGGCACCACCATGATGATTTCGCCGACGCCGGCCACATGGGCGGGAATCGCGTTCATCAGCACCGACGAGGGATAGGCCGCCTTGCCGCCGGGCACATAAATGCCGACGCGGTCCAGCGGCGTGACCTTCTGGCCCAGCAGGGTGCCGTCTTCGTCGCGGTAGCTCCAGCTTTCGCCGCTGGCCTTTTTCTGCGCCTCGTGGTAGCTGCGCACGCGCCGGGCGGCGGCCTGCAGGGCGTCCCGCTGAACCGCGGAAAGTCCATCGAAAGCGGCTTTGAGCTCGGCCTGCGTGAGCTCCAGCTCGGCCATCGCCGCGGCACCCAGGCCATCAAACCGCGCTGTGTAGTCCAGCACCGCCGCATCGCCGCGCTGCTGCACGTCGGCCAGGATGTCGGCGACGCGCTGCTCGATCGCGGCATCGGTGTCGGCCGACCAATGCAGACGCGCCTTGAATTGGGCATCAAAATCATCATCAGCCGTTGACAGGCGGGCGGGAGTAGCTAGCATATTCATAGCATTCAGCGGACGGACTGGTTTTCAACGGCCAGGGCAAAGGCATCGATGATCTTGCGAATCGGCGCCTGCTTGAGCTTGAGTGCCGTCTGGTTCACCACCAGCTGCGAGCTGATGTCCATAATGCGCTCGACTTCGACCAGATGGTTGGCCTTGAGCGTGCTGCCGGTCGACACCAGATCGACGATGGCGTCTGCCAGGCCGGTCAGCGGCGCCAGCTCCATGCTGCCGTAGAGCTTGATCAGGTCGACGTGCACGCCCTTGGAGGCAAAAAAGTCGCGCGCAATCGCCACGTATTTGGTGGCCACCTTGAGACGCGAGCCCTGCTTGACGGCTGCCGCGTAGTCAAAGCCCTCGCGCACCGCCACGCTGATGCGGCATTTGGCGATTTGCAAATCCAGCGGCTGGTACAGGCCCTGGCTGCTGGATTCGAGCAGCGTGTCCTTGCCCACCACCCCCAGATCGGCACCGCCATATTGCACATAGGTGGGCACGTCGGTGGCACGCACCAGCACCACGCGCACATCGGGCTGGTTGGTGCCCAGAATCAGCTTGCGTGATTTTTCGGGATCGTCGAGCACCTCGATGCCGGCTGTTTTCAGCAGCGGCAGGATGTCGTCGAAGATGCGGCCTTTGGATAGTGCGAGCGTGATCACGGTGATGCTTTCAAAGAAAAGGGACGCAGACAAGCCGATGGGCGACAGCAACGCCCCGTCTTGCCAAGTTCAAGCCGCAGGGCCGGCTTTGCCGGACTGCAGGCGGGCGGCCCCCTCGGGGGGCAGCGAACCACACGAAGTGGGGAGCGTGGGGGCTCACGACCTCACTCTTTCTATGTCGGCGCCAATGCCGCGCAGCTTGGCTTCCATCTGGTCGTAGCCGCGGTCCAGGTGGTAAATGCGGTCCACCATGGTTTCACCCTGGGCGACCAGGCCGGCAATCACCAGGCTGGCGGAGGCGCGCAGATCGGTGGCCATCACCGTGGCGCCGGAGAGCTTTTCAACCCCTTCCATGACGGCGACCTTGCCCTCGATCTGGATCTTGGCCCCCAGGCGCACCATCTCGTTGACATGCATGAAACGGTTTTCAAAAATCGTCTCGGTCACCGCGCTGGCGCCTTGCGCGATGGCATTGAGCGCCATGAACTGGGCCTGCATGTCGGTCGGGAAACCCGGGTATTCGGTGGTGCGGAAGGACTGGGCCTTCATGCGGCCACTGGCCTGGATGCGGATAAAGCCGTCGCCCGCCGTGATGACGGCACCGGCCTCACGCAGCTTGTCGATGACAGCGTCGAGGTGATCGGCGCGGCCAGCCTTTAGCACCACATCGCCACCGGTGGCGGCGACGGCGCACAAAAAAGTGCCGGCCTCTATCCGGTCAGCCACCACCTGGTGGGTGCAGCCGTGCAGGCGCTCCACGCCCTGGATACGGATGCGGCGCGTGCCGTGGCCCTCAATCCTGGCCCCCATCTTGATGAGCATTTCGGCCAGATCGCCGATTTCGGGCTCCTGCGCCGCGTTTTCGAGAATGGTTTCGCCCTCGGCCAGGGTGGCGGCCATCAGGAAATTCTCGGTGCCGGTCACCGTGACCATGTCGGTGGTGATGCTGGCGCCCTTGAGGCGTTTCTGGCCGGCCGGCAACCTGGCAATCATGTAGCCATGCTCAACCACAATCTCGGCCCCCATGGCCTGCATGCCCTTGATGTGCTGGTCCACCGGCCGCGAACCAATCGCGCAACCACCGGGCAGCGACACCGTGGCCTCGCCGAAGCGCGCCAACAGCGGGCCCAGGGCCAGCACCGAGGCGCGCATGGTTTTCACCAGCTCGTAGGGGGCCTCGGGGGAGCTCAAGGCACCCGCATTGAGGGTGACGGTGCTGGGCCGCGCCTGGCTGCGCTCCGCCTGCACGCCCATGTTGCGAATCAGCTTGAGCATGGTGGCCACGTCCTGCAGGGCGGGCACGTTCTCCAGCGTCACGCTGTCTGCGGTCAGCAGCGCCGCGCACAGCTCGGGCAGCGCGGCATTCTTGGCACCCGAAATTTCGACCGTGCCGGCCAGCGAATTGCCGCCCTTGATGAGTAGTTTGTCCATGTTTTTTGGGGCGATGTTATTGCGCGTTGTTGGCCGCCCACTCGGCGGGCGTGTAGGTTTTCATGGACAGCGCATGCACCTCGTCGGTCTGCAGGCGGCCACCCAGCGTGGCATAGACCCGCTGGTGGCGCTGGATCAGGCGCTGGCCCTCAAACACGCTGGAGACGATGGTGGCATACCAGTGCCGGCCGTCGCCGGACAGCTCGATGTGTTCGCAGGGCAGGCCTTGCGCAATGATGGCTTGAAGTTCTTCGCTGGTCATGTTTTCGTTGTTCCGGTCAATGTCTTATTTTGTAGCCGGTGCGCAGCATGTTGACGGCCACCGCACTGACGACAAGCAGGGCCGTCAGCACAATGCCCAGGCTCAGCCAGGGCGAGACATCGCTGACGCCAAAAAATCCGTAGCGGAAGCCGTCAATCATGTAGAAAAACGGGTTCAGGTGGCTGACCTTTTGCCAGAAAGGCGGCAGCGAATGAATCGAATAAAACACGCCGCTCAAAAAGGTCATGGGCATGATGACAAAATTCTGGAAGGCCGCCATCTGGTCGAATTTTTCAGACCACAGGCCGGCAATGACACCCAGGGCGCCCAGCATGGCCGCGCCCAGAATCGCAAATACCGCAATCCACAGCGGCGCCACAAAGCCGGGCTGGCCAAAAAATACGGTGACGGCAAACACGCCCACCCCGACCAGCAGGCCGCGCGCAATGGAAGAGCCCACGTAGGCAAAAAACCAGTGCCAGTGCGACAGCGGCGTGAGCAGCACAAACACCAGGCTGCCCATGATCTTGCTCTGGATCAGCGACGAGGAGCTGTTGGCAAAGGCGTTTTGCAGCACGCTCATCATCACCAGCCCGGGCACCAGGAAAGCGGTGTAGCTCACCTGGCCATACACCAGCACGCTACCCTGCAGCACATGGCCGAAAATCAGCATGTACAGCACGGCGGTCAGTATCGGAGCGCCAACGGTCTGGAAAGCGACCTTCCAGAAACGGAGCACTTCCTTGTACAAGAGGGTTTGCCAGCCGTTCATGCGGCGACTCCAGCCAGGTTGATTTCCACAGGGACTTCGACGGCTTTTTCAGCCATCACATCAAGAAACACATCTTCCAGATCGGCCTTGCGGATTTCCACGTCTTCGGCCACCAGCCCCGCCTCGCGAATGGCGGCCAGGTATTGCTCGACTTCACGCGCGTTGTTCGCGGGAAACTGCACAATCCGGCCCGTAATCCGGGCCTGGTCCGCAAGGTGACTGGGCAGTTCACTGTCAATTTTGAAGCGCAGCACATTCGATGAAGCCGCCTTGAGCAACTCCGAGGTCTGCGCCAGCGCCACCACCCGGCCCTGCTTGAGCATGGCGATACGGCTGCACAGGGCTTCGGCCTCTTCAAGGTAGTGCGTGGTCAGCAGCACGGTGCTGCCCTGCTTGTTGAGTTTGGCAACGAACTGCCACAAGGTCTGGCGCAGCTCCACATCGACGCCGGCGGTGGGCTCGTCCAGCACGATGACCTGGGGTTTGTGCACCAGCGCCTGCGCCACCAGCACGCGGCGCTTCATGCCGCCCGAGAGCTGGCGCATATTGGCATGGGCCTTGTCGGCCAGCCCGAGACTGGCCAGCAGCTCGTCAATCCACACGTCGTTGTGCTTGATGCCGAAATAGCCGGACTGAATGCGCAGGGCCTCACGCACCGTGAAAAAGGGGTCAAACACCAGCTCCTGCGGCACCACGCCGAGCTTGCGCCTGGCATTGGCGTAATCCGTCAACACATCGCTGCCGTGCACCTTGACACTGCCGCTGCTGGCCCGCGACAGGCCGGCCAGGATGCTGATGAGGGAGGTCTTGCCCGCGCCATTGGGGCCGAGCAAGCCAAAAAACTCGCCGGGCTGGATGTCAAAGCTCACATCGTCCAGCGCCCGGACGGCGGGACCGGTCTGGTTTCGGATGGCGGGGTAGGTTTTGGAGACGGACTGGAATGAAATGGCTGGCATGAGCCCGTCATTTTAAGGGCTGGCGCCTTTTTTATTCGCCGGGCCGGTGTAAGGCCCCGCCGGGCGCAGGATGCCCGCGTTGAAAAGCCGGCAGCCGGCTCAGGCCGTCGCCGGCATCAGCTCAGCCACGCCGTAGAGATTGGCCAGCTGGCGCAGGCGCGCGGGCAAGCCCTGCACCGAGAAAGCCTTGCCGGCGGCCAGCGCTTCACGCCGGCATTCGAGCAGGACGGCCAGCGCGGACGAGTCAAACGTCTGCAGCGCGCCGGCATCCGCCACCACCTCGGCGGGCTGCGCCTGCACCCGCTGTTTCAGCCCATCAACAAAGCCGGGGGCTGCCGCATGCGTCAGAACCGGAGGGAGCGCCAACATCACCAGCGGCCCGCTCAGGACTTCTTCTCGGACGCGTTGGACTTGTTGCGCTGCGCGAGCGACGCGATCAGGCCATCCACGCCATTGGCACTGATTTCCTGGGCGAACTGGGTGCGGTAGGTTTCCACCAGCCAGATGCCCAGCACGTTGAGGTCATAGATTTTCCAGCCGCTCGGCGTTTTTTCCATGCGGTAGTCCAGCTGAACCGGGTCACCACGGCCCAGGACCTCGGTGCGCACCACCACCTCGGTGTCGGCCGGCTCCGCGCGCAAGGGCTTGACACTGACCTTCTGGTCGCTGACCTGCGCCAGCGCCCCCGAATAGGTGCGGACCAGCAGCGTCTTGAACTCATCCTGCAGGCGCTTTTTCTGATCGGGCGTGGCCTGGCGCCAGTTGCGGCCCACGGCGGAAGCCGTCATGCGCGTGAAGTTCACATGCGGCATGACCTGGCTGTCGACCAGCGCCAGTACCTTGCTCACGTCGCCGGCCTTCACGGCCTTGTCAGACTTGATGTTGTCCAGCACCTCTGCGGAGACCCGCTTGATCAGGGCATCCGGTGCTTCGTCAGCGGCGCGAACAAAAGGCGCCGAGGCCAGCAAGGCCAGGCTGAGTGAAGCGGTCAATAAGCGGCCAAGGGTTCTACGGTTCATGGTTTTTTTCCTTCAATGAGCGAAACATGCGGTGATGGATGGCGCGACAGGATAATTCACCTGCCGCCTGCCAATACCGTTGATTCGAGGGTTATTTTGCTGAATTTTTTCGCGGCGGACGGTGAAGTTTTGCGACGCTCTTGTAAATATTGTTGGCCCGCGGCGCTTACTTGGCGGGCGGTACAGGCGCAGCCGTTGCACCGCCTTCGGGGCCCGCTTCGGGCAGGTCGTAGCGCTCCTCGGCCGGGGCGGGCGCCGGGGCCGAGCGGCCGATCCGGTTGCTGCGGCGCTGCAGGTAGATGTCCCGCACGAAACTGTATTTATCGAGCGCGGCCTCGTCCAGCACATTGCCGGCCCCCAGCAAATTGGCCCGCGAGTCCACCGCACGCAAGCCCACCAGGGAATTGCGGACAGGCACGTTGTCAACCGCATTCAGCACACTGCCCTTGGCATCCACCAGTGTGCCCACGGAATCGCGCACCGAAGAGGGGCCCAGCAGGGGCAGCACTACATAAGGGCCAGAAGCCGCGCCCCAGTGCCCCAGCGTCAGACCGAAATCTTCGCTGTGCCTGGGGATGTTCATGTCGCTGGCCACGTCAAAAATGCCGCCCAAGCCCCAGAGCGTGTTGGTGGTGACACGAAAAAGACTGTCCATGGCCGCTTCCCCCTTGAGCTGCAGCACATTGTTGACCATCGACCAGACATCCGAAATATTGCCGAAGAAGTTGGTGACGCCTGTGCGCACCAACTGCGGCGTCACGTCCTTGTAGGCTGTCGCCACCGGCTTGAGGACGGTGCGGTCCACGCCCTCGTTGAAGCTGAACATGGCCCGGTTGAAGGGTTCCAGAGGGTCGGCCGGATTGGCGCCGGGGCCTGTGGCGCAGCCCTGCAGCAGGGCCAATGTCAGGGCTGCGGCAGCCCAGCACACCGGTGGTTTCATCGTGGTTCGTGTTGTCATTTTTTTGCTGCGGATTCTTTTGCTGCGGATTCTTTGGCTGCAGATTCTTTTGACGGTGCGGTCCCTGATCCGGAACTGCTGTCCGCCGCCTTGCTGTACAAAAACTGGCTGATCAGATTTTCAAGCACGACGGCGGACTGGGTCTGCTTGACCACATCCCCGGCGGCGAGGTTTTTCTCGTCCCCGCCCGGCTCGACGCCGATGTACTGCTCGCCCAGCAGGCCGCTGGTCAGTATCTTGAGCGAGCTGTCCTTGGGAAACGCATAGCGGCTGTCCATCGCCAGATTAACGCTGGCCTGGTAGGCCTTGTCATCAAACGTGATGTTTTCAACCCGGCCCACCACCACGCCGGCACTTTTGACGGCGGCACGCGGCTTCAGACCGCCAATATTGTCAAACTTGGCGGTGACCCGGTAAGAGGTGTCGAAATTCAGAGTCAACAGATTGGCCGATTTGAGCGCCAGAAACAGGATGGCCACGCCACCTATCAGCACAAACAAACCGACCCACAGATCATTCTTTGAGCGTTGCATTTTTTTCTTTCGATGACCCGACGAGTCCGCCTTTTGCGGCTTCACGCCGGCCGACAGGCCTGCCCTTGCGGCCAATAAGAGCCGCTTACAAACTGTTGTGATTTTCGCATGACTGGATTCAACACGCAGGCGGCCAGCTTAAAGACTGAACATCCACGCCGTCATCAAAAAGTCCAGCCCCAGCACGGCCAGCGAAGCCACGACCACGGAGCGGGTGGTCGCCCGCGACACGCCCTCCGGCGTGGGCTGCGCCTCGAAGCCCTGGTGCAGCGCCACAAAGGTCACCGTGACACCGAAGACAAAGCTTTTGACGATGCCGTTGCCGACATCGCGCCAGACATCCACGCCCGACTGCATCTGGCTCCAGAAAGAACCCGCGTCGACGCCAATCATCACCACGCCGACCACCCAGCCGCCGATGATGCCGACCGCACTGAACACCGCCGCCAGCAGCGGCATGGCGATGATGCCGCCCCAAAACCGCGGCGCCAGAATTCGCCGCACCGGATCGACCGCCATCATTTCCATGGCGGACAGCTGCTCGCCGGCTTTCATCAAACCGATCTCGGCCGTCAGCGCCGTGCCGGCCCGGCCGGCAAACAGCAGCGCCGTCACCACCGGCCCCAGTTCCCTGACCAGGCTCAGCGCCACCAGCAGGCCGAGCGCCTCTGAAGAGCCATAGCGCTGCAAGGTGTAATAGCCTTGAAGGCCCAGCACAAAACCGACAAACAGGCCGGACACCGTGATGATGGCCAGCGAGTAATTGCCGAGGAAAAAAATCTGGTCGCGCACCAGGCCGAAACGTTTCAGGGCCGGCCCCGACAGTGCCAGCAGGCGCCGCATCAGCAGGGCGGCATAGCCCAGATCGGCCAGCTGGCAGCGCAGGCCAAAACCCAGACTCGAGAGCAGGCGGACGGGGCTGAAGCGGCTCATGAACGTGCGCCCCGGTCAGCACGGCCAAAATCAGCGGCGACGTCCGGCCCGGGATAATGGAATTTCACGGGACCTTCGCTGAGCGCGTTGACAAACTGGTGCACCAGCGGATCGCTGGAGTGGCGCACCTCATCGGGCGTGCCCTGCGCTGCAATGCCGCCGTTGGCCAGAATGATGACCTTGTCGGCGATGCGGAAGGTTTCCTCCAGATCATGCGACACCACAATGCTGGTGATGCCCAGCGTGTCGTTGAGCTGGCGAATCAGTTGCGCGGCGGTGCCCAGAGAGATCGGGTCCAGGCCGGCAAACGGCTCGTCGTACATGATGAGTTCGGGGTCCAGCACGATGGCGCGCGCCAGCGCCACGCGCCTGGCCATGCCGCCGGAAACCTCGCCGGGCATGAGATCGCGCGCGCCGCGCAGCCCCACGGCATTGAGCTTCATCAGCACGATGTCACGGATCAGGCTGTCGCTCAGGGAGGTGTGTTCGCGCAGCGGAAAGGCCACGTTGTCAAACACGCTCAAATCGGTGAACAGCGCTCCAAACTGGAACAGCATGCCCATGCGGCGCCGGGCCGCGTAGAGCTCGGGCTGTGCCAGCTTGCCAACGTTTTTCCCGTCAAACAACACTTCACCACTGCTGGCTTTTTGTTGCCCGCCGATCAGGCGAAGCACCGTGGTCTTGCCGCCACCCGAAGCGCCCATGAGCGCCGTGACCTTGCCCCTGGGCACCGACAGCGTGACCCGGTTGAGAATCACGCGGTCCCCCGCAGAGTTCGGATAGGAAAAGGTCACATCCTTGAATTCAACCAGCGATGAAGCAGAAATGTTGGCCATTAAAGTGGGAAAGGCCAACGAGTAGGTCGGCAGGGCTGAGGGAATGCCCTAATGATACGGTGTTTGGGCGGATTCGTTCCCCGCACGGTCGCCGGACAAGCGGCATCGCAGCTGCTGCACAACACTCTTGCAGGTGTCAAAGGCCAGAACTCTCAAGGAAATAGTGTCTGTAGCCAAGAAGAACAAGCACAGGCAGCTATTATTTTTATAGCGAAAAACAGTGCACGCCAGCACACCCGCTCACCCGCTGTCTCTGCGGACAGCTGCCGGGCGATTTGTGAAGGCCGGGCGTTGCTTTCAGCGTGGCAAGTCGCTGTAACCCATGAGGAACTCGTCCACCGCGCGCGGCTTGCCGGCCTTCGCGCTACGCAAGCGTGAGCTTGCGTTTCCCCAACCGCCCTTGGGGCGATTTGTGCGGGCCGGGCGTTGCTTTCAGCGTGGCAAGTCGCTGTAACCCATGAGGAACTCGTCCACCGCGCGCGGCTTGCCGGCCTTCGCGCTACGCAAGCGTGAGCTTGCGTTTCCCTAACCGCCCCCTGGGGCGATTTGTGAAGGCCGGGCGCTGCTTTCAGCGTGGCAAGTCGCTATAACCCATGAGGACCTTGTCCACCGCGCGCGGCTTGCCGGCCTTCGCGCTACGCAAGCGTGAGCTTGCGTTTCCCTAACCGCCCCCTGGGGCGATTTGCGAAGGCCGGGCGCGGCCTCAGCGTGGCAGGTCGCTGTAACCCATCAGAAACTCGTCGACAGCGCGCGCGGCTTGGCGGCCTTCGCGAATCGCCCACACCACCAGGCTCTGGCCGCGCCGGATATCACCGGCGGCAAACACCTTGGGCACGTTGGTGGCATAGCCGCCCGTGAAATCAGTGCTGGCCTTGGCATTGCCGCGGCTGTCTTTTTCCACGCCAAAGCCTTCCAGAATGGAGGCCACGGGCGAGACAAAGCCCATGGCCAGGAGCACCAGATCGGCCTTGAGGGTTTGCTCCGAGCCGGGCACCTCGACCATCTTGCCGTCTTTCCATTCGACACGAACGGTTTTCAGGCCGGTGACCTTGCCTTTTTCGCCCATCAGTTCCTTGGTCGAAATGGCGAACTCGCGCTCGCAGCCCTCCTCGTGGGAAGAAGAGGTGCGCAGCTTGATCGGCCAGTAAGGCCAGGTCAGGGGGCGGTTTTCCTCTTCGGGCGGCTGTGGCATCAGCTCAAACTGGGTCACGCTGGCCGCACCATGGCGGTTGCTGGTGCCCACGCAGTCGGAACCCGTGTCGCCACCGCCGATCACGATGACATGCTTGCCGTCGGCCCGGATCTGGCCCTTGACCTTGTCGCCGGCGTTGACCTTGTTTTGCTGCGGCAAAAACTCCATGGCGAAATGCACGCCGTCCAAGTCGCGGCCGGGCACGGGCAGGTCACGCGACTGCTCGGCACCGCCGGTCAGGATCACGGCGTCAAAGTCTTTCTGCAGTTGTTCCGGGCTAATGGTTTCCTTGGCCCAGTTGATGACCTTGGAGCCCTTGGGCAGGCTGCCGATCATCACGCCGGTGCGAAAGCTCACGCCCTCGGCCTGCATCTGCTCGACACGGCGGTCGATATGGATTTTCTCCATCTTGAAGTCGGGGATGCCATAGCGCAGCAGGCCGCCTATGCGGTCGTTTTTCTCGAACAAGGTCACGTCATGGCCGGCGCGCGCCAGTTGCTGCGCCGCCGCCATGCCGGCGGGGCCGGAGCCCACCACCGCGACCTTCTTGCCGGTCTTGTGCCTGGGCAGCTGGGGCTTGACCCAGCCCTCGGACCAGGCACGGTCGATGATGGCGTGCTCAATCGACTTGATGCCGACCGCGTCGTTGTTGACGTTCAGCACGCAAGCGGCCTCGCAGGGCGCCGGGCAGATGCGGCCGGTGAACTCCGGGAAGTTGTTGGTGCTGTGCAGCGTATCGATCGCGTTTTTCCAGTCGGCGCGAAACACCATGTCGTTGAAGTCCGGAATGATGTTGTTGACCGGGCAGCCGTTGTTGCAGAACGGCGTGCCGCAGTCCATGCAGCGCGCGGCCTGCTTGTTGGCCTGCGCATCGTCCAGGCCTATGACGAATTCCTTGTAGTTTTTCAGGCGCTCCGGAATGGGCTTGTAGCCCTCTTCGATGCGCTGGTAGTCCATGAAGCCGGTGATTTTTCCCATGATGAAGTCCTGTCGATTCCGTTGTTAGTACAAGTGTTGATGCCGGTCGCCCGCCTTACTTGGCAGCGACCGCGTCCTGGTTGGTGGCCACTTGCGAGCGCGTGGTCTCGGTTGCCGCTTCCAGCTGGCGCTCCTTGCGCTCGATCAGGGCACGCTTGTACTCATTGGGGAACACTTTCACAAACTTCAGACGGGATTCGCTCCAGTTGTCCAGCAACTCACGGGCACGCTTGCTGCCGGTCCAGCGGTTGTGGTCCTGCAGCAGGCGCTTGAGCAGTTCCTCGTCGCTTTCACCGGCATGCCAGTCGGCCTTGTCGTGGGTGTGCTGTTCGGCGGTGCTGACCACACGGTCCATGGAGACCATGGACATGTTGCAGCGCGTGGCAAACAGGCCATCTTCGTCGTACACATAGGCCACGCCGCCGCTCATGCCGGCGGCGAAGTTGCGGCCGGTCTTGCCCAGCACGGCCACGGTGCCGCCCGTCATGTATTCGCAGCCATGGTCGCCCGTGCCTTCGACCACCGCCGTCGCACCCGACAGGCGCACGGCAAAACGCTCACCGGCCACGCCGCTGAAGTAGGCTTCGCCGGTGGTGGCACCGTAAAGCACGGTGTTTCCGACGATGGTGTTTTTGGCCGCATCCCCGCGGAAATCGATGCTGGGGCGCACCACGATGCGGCCGCCGGAGAGGCCCTTGCCGGTGTAGTCGTTCGCGTCACCGATCAGGTACAGGGTGATGCCCTTGGCCAGGAAGGCGCCAAAGGACTGGCCTCCGGTGCCTTCGAGCTGGATGCGCAGCGTGTCGTCGGGCAGGCCTTCGGGGTGCAGACGCGTCAGTTCGCCCGACAGCATGGCGCCGACCGTGCGGTTGACGTTGCGCGCGACCTCGATGAACTGAACCTTCTCGCCCTTTTCCAGCGCCGCTTTGGATTTTTCAATCAGGCGGATGTCCAGCGCTTTTTCGAGCGCGTGGTCCTGCTCCATCACATGCAGGCGCGGCACATCGGCCGGCACATTGGGCTGGTAGAACAGGCGGCTGAAGTCCAGGCCGCAGGCCTTCCAGTGGGCGATGCCTTTTTGCGTGTCGAGCAAATCGGCACGGCCGATCAGGTCGTCAAACTTGCGCACGCCCAGCTGCGCCATGAGCTGGCGCGCCTCTTCGGCCACAAAGAAGAAATAATTGACCACATGCTCGGGCTTGCCGCTGAATTTCTGGCGCAAAACCGGGTCTTGCGTGGCGACGCCGACCGGGCAGGTGTTGAGGTGGCATTTGCGCATCATGATGCAGCCCTCTACCACCAGCGGCGCCGTGGCAAAGCCGAATTCGTCGGCACCCAGCAGCGCGCCAATGACCACGTCGCGGCCGGTTTTCATCTGGCCGTCGGCCTGCACACGGATGCGGCCGCGCAGGCGGTTGAGCACCAGCGTCTGCTGGGTTTCGGCCAGGCCGATTTCCCAGGGCGAACCGGCATGCTTGATGGACGACCAGGGCGAGGCGCCCGTGCCGCCGTCATGGCCGGCAATCACCACATGGTCGGACTTGGCCTTGGCCACGCCCGCCGCGATGGTGCCGACCCCGACTTCGCTGACCAGCTTGACACTGATGCTGGCGCGCGGGTTGACGTTTTTCAGGTCGTGGATCAGCTGGGCCAGGTCTTCAATCGAATAAATGTCGTGGTGCGGCGGCGGCGAAATCAGACCCACGCCGGGCACCGAGTAACGCAGCTGGCCGATGTAGTCGCTGACCTTGCCGCCGGGCAGCTGGCCGCCCTCGCCGGGCTTGGCACCCTGGGCCATCTTGATCTGGATCTGGTCGGCCGACACCAGGTATTCGGCGGTGACGCCAAAGCGGCCGGAAGCCACCTGCTTGATTTTCGAACGCAGCGAGTCACCGTCCTGCAGCGGCAAATCGACCTCGACCTGTTTCGGGCCAATCACGCTTTTCAGCGTCTCGCCCTTTTTGATCGGGATGCCCTTGAGTTCCTGGCGATAACGCGCCGGGTCCTCACCGCCCTCACCGGTGTTGCTCTTGCCGCCTATGCGGTTCATGGCGACGGCCAGCGTCGCATGGGCTTCGGTGCTGATGGAGCCCAGCGACATGGCGCCGGTCGCAAAGCGCTTGACGATCTCCTTGGCGGGCTCGACCTCATCAATCGGAATGGCCTTGCTCGGATCGATCTTGAACTCGAACAGGCCGCGCAAGGTCATGTGGTTGCGGTTCTGGTCGTTGATGAGCTGGGCGTATTCCTTGTAGGTGTTCCAGTTGTTGGAACGCGTCGAATGCTGCAGCTTGGCAATCGCGTCGGGCGACCACATGTGGTCTTCGCCGCGCACGCGCCAGGCATATTCGCCGCCGGCATCCAGCATGTGGGCCAGCACCGGATCATCGCTGAAAGCCGCCTTGTGCATGCGCAGGGCTTCTTCGGCAATCTCGAACACGCCCATGCCTTCGACCTGGCTGGCGGTGCCGGTGAAGAACTTGGCGACGGTGTCGCGGTTCAGGCCAATGGCCTCGAACAGCTGGGCACCGCAATAGCTCATGTAGGTCGATACGCCCATCTTGGACATGATCTTGGACAGGCCCTTGCCGATGGCCTTGGTGTAGTTGTACACCGCCTTGTCGGTGCCCAGATCGCCCGGCAGGCCGCCGAACAGCTCAGCCAGGGTCTCGATGGCGAGATAGGGATGGACGGCTTCGGCGCCGTAACCTGCGAGCACGGCAAAGTGATGCACTTCGCGCGCCGAACCGGTTTCAACGACCAGACCGGCCGTGGTGCGCAAGCCCTCCTTCACCAGATGCTGGTGGATGGCCGACAGGGCCAGCAGGGCCGGAATGGCCACCTGCGTGGGGCTCACGGCACGATCGCTGACGATCAGGATGTTCTTGCCGTCCTTGATGGCATCGACCGCTTCGGCGCACAGCGAGGCCAGCTTGGCCTCCACGCCTTCGTGGCCCCAGGCCAGCGGGTAGGTGATGTCCAGCGTGTAGCTCTTGAACTTGCCCTGGGTGTGCGCCTCGATGTCGCGCAGCTTTTGCATGTCGGCGCTGTTGAGCACCGGCTGGCTGACCTCCAGCCGCATCGGCGGGTTGACCTGGTTGATGTCCAGCAGGTTGGGCTTGGGGCCGATGAAGGACACCAGCGACATCACGATGGCTTCGCGAATCGGGTCGATGGGCGGATTCGTCACCTGCGCGAACAGCTGCTTGAAGTAGTTGTACAGCGGCTTGTTCTTGTTGGACAGCACGGCCAGCGGGCTGTCGTTGCCCATGGAGCCGGTGGCCTCCTCGCCGTTGGTCGCCATGGGCGACATCAGGAACTTGATGTCTTCCTGGGTGTAGCCAAAGGCCTGCTGGCGATCTAGTAATGACACTCCCCCGTGGCTCCCCACTTCGTGTGGTTCGCCTCCCCCCTCGCTGGGGGCGGCGCCTTGCGCCCGGCCAAGCCGGTTCGCGGCCCCCGCTGGCAGTTGGGCCACGTCGTCCAGCTTGATGCGCAGGTTTTCAATCCACTGCTTGTAGGGCTTGCTGTGCGCCAGCGTGGCCTTGATTTCCTCGTCGTCCACCATGCGGCCCTGTTCCAGGTCGATCAGGAACATCTTGCCGGGCTGCAAACGCCACTTGCGCACGATCTTGTGCTCGGGAATCGGCAGCACGCCCGACTCCGAGGCCATGATGACCAGGTCATCGTCGGTGACGCAGTAGCGCGAGGGACGCAGGCCGTTGCGGTCCAGCGTGGCGCCAATCTGGCGGCCGTCGGTGAACACGATGGAGGCCGGGCCGTCCCAGGGCTCGAGCATGGCGGCGTGGTATTCGTAAAAGGCCTTGCGGCGCTCGTCCATGGTGGTGTGCTGCTCCCAGGGCTCGGGGATCATCATCATCACCGCCTGGCTGATCGGGTAGCCGGCCATGGTCAGCAGCTCGAGGCAGTTGTCGAAGGTGGCGGTATCGGACTGGCTGGCAAAGCTGATCGGGTAGAGCTTTTGCAGGTCGGCGCCGAGCACCGGCGAGGACATCACGCCTTCGCGCGCCTTCATCCAGTTGTAGTTGCCCTTGACGGTGTTGATCTCGCCGTTGTGCGCCACATAGCGGTAGGGGTGGGCCAGCGGCCACTCGGGAAAGGTGTTGGTCGAAAAGCGCTGGTGCACCAGGCCCAGGGCCGAAACGCAGCGTTCATCGGTCAGGTCCAGGTAGTAGGTGCCCACCTGGTCGGCCAGCAGCAGGCCCTTGTAGACCACGGTGCGGCTGGACATGCTGGGCACGTAATACTCTTTGCTGTGTGTCAGCTTCAAATTCTGGATGGCCGCACTGGCGGTCTTGCGAATCACATACAGCTTGCGCTCCAGCGCGTCCTGCACGATCACGTCGTTGCCGCGGCCAATGAAAATCTGGCGCAGGATGGGTTCCTTGGCGCGCACTGTGGGCGACATGGGCATGTCGCGGTTGACCGGCACATCGCGCCAGCCCAGCAGCACCTGGCCTTCGGCCTTGACGGCGCGCTCCAGCGCCTGTTCGCAGGCCAGGCGCGAGGCATGCTCCTTGGGCAAAAACACCATGCCCACGCCATATTCGCCCGGCGGAGGCAAGGCCACGCCCTGCTTGGCCATTTCTTCGCGGTACAGCGCATCGGGCAGCTGGATCAGAATGCCGGCGCCGTCGCCCATCAGCTTGTCGGCCCCCACCGCGCCCCGATGGTCCAGGTTTTCAAGGATTTTCAGGCCCTGTTGAACGATGGCGTGGGTCTTGTGACCCTTGATGTGGGCGACAAAGCCCACACCGCACGCGTCGTGCTCATTGGCACCGGCATACAAACCGTGTTGTTCAAAATGCTTGATTTCAGCAGCCGTGGTCATGGCAATTCCTCGTCAGGTGGGGACAAAAGCGGCGTCAAGGTACCCGCAGGCACGCGCCACTCTTCTCCGCAAGGGTTCACAATTTTTTCGCAGGAAAGCGGAGCATAGTGCACCGCAACAATAATGCCAAGTAGTTTAATTGGGGTCAGATTCCAATTAAATACCGATAAAATCAATCAACATTTATTTGGGGACACATCAAAAATAGTAGCAAGACATCAAGCAAATATAAGTACTATGCTGCTTTTCAGTCCTCTTTTGGCTGGCTGGCGGGTCGCCCCGGGAGGTTTTTTTGAAGGCGGCGCTCCGTGCGCTTTTGCAGTTCCGCCACAAAATCTTCCCCACCCAGGGCCCAGCCGCTGAGGGCCGACTGGGTCAGCGCGTGCTGCTGCGCCGGCGTGATGCCCTGGTGCACCAATTCGGCGTAGGCCGCCTCGCGCGCGAATGGCGTGTTGCCCAAGGTCCAGAACAAGGGGTGCGGCGTCACCATCCTGTCGCTGCGCAGGCCGGCGTAATGGCCGTGACTGGACCAGGGGTAGTCTTTGGCCTCCCCCACCAGCCCGGCGCGCACCGGGTTGAGGTCGATATAGGCCATGCAGGCCAGCAGGTAGCGATCCGTTTCTATCAGGGTCGAACGGTAGCGCCCTTCCCACAGGGTCCCGGAACGCCCCTGGCTGTCGTTGAAATAGCGCACATAGCGGCGACCGACGGCTTGCATCATCTGCGGCAGACCTTCGGCCGTGCCGGGCGTGGCGAGCAAGTGAAAGTGGTTGCTCATCAGCACATAGGCATGCAGGGCCACGCCAAATTTCTGGGTGTTTTCGTCCAGCAGCGCCAGCAGCATCTGGTAATCGGCCGCGGACGAGAAAATGGCCTGCCGGTTATTGCCCCGCTGGATGATGTGGTGGGGGTAGCCGGGGAGCGTGAGACGGGGAAGACGCGCCATGAGATGCCATGCCTGAAGTTCCCCTCATGATAATTCGGAATCTGACCCCAATATTCTGCAGGCGCTCTCCCAGCGAAACTAGCGGACTATCTTGCCGTCGGGGGTGATGGTCACCAGGTCAATCACGCGCACCGACTCATACTTTTTGGGGCGCAGATTGATGCGGAAGCCGCCCACGTCGTAATCGGTCATGGCCTCAAACACCTTTTGCAGGCCGGCGCGATCGGGCTTGCCACCGCCGCCCGACGCGGCGCGGCGCACGCCTTCGGCAAAGGTGCGGGCGGCGATATAGCCTTCCACACTTTCATAGCTGGGGGTCTGGTCGGTCTGGTTCAGCGCGTCCAGGTATTCCTTGATGATGGGCGTGCCGGTGCTGCGCGGGGAAGGCACCACTTGCGAAATGACAATCCCGCCAATCTCCTTGCCCAGCGCCGTAAACAAGGGATCTATGCCGACCACCGAGAAGTTCAGAAACTGGCCGCCATAACCGGCCCGGCGCATCTTGCGGATGAAAGCCGCCGACGAATTGAACAGACTGACCTGGATGATGGCCTGGGGCTGCGCCTTCATCAGTTGGGCGACCGCCGCATCCACCTTGTCGCTGTTCACCGGCGAAAAGGCACTGCCCACGATGGGCGGGCGCTTGAGGTCGACCAGCGCCTGGTTGACGGCGGCCAGGCCCGCGCGGCCCATGGCGTCGTCCTCGGCAAACACGGCGATCCGGTCCTGGTTGAGCGTCGCGCAATGGCGCACCACCTTGTAGGCCTCGTCAGCCAGCGCCGGACGGACATGAAACACCAGGCCGAGGGCAGGATCATGCAGCGCATCGGAAGCCGCAAAAGGGGCAAAAAACAGGGCGCCCGCCGGTTTGGCCACGGCAAAGGCCGCATCGCAACTGGCCGTGCCGGCAAAGCCGAACAGCGCATCGACCCCCTCATCAAGCAGCTGCCGGGCATTGCTGGCGGCCTTGGCCGGGTTGTAGCCGTCGTCGAGGGCCTTGACCTCTATCTTGTAGCCGCCCGCACCATTTTTGGCATTGATGGCATCGAAATAGATTTTCGCGCCGTTGAAGTAGGCCAGGCCGATCTGGTCTGCCGTCCCGGTGAGCGGCACGGACTGGCCCACCACCAGCTTGCGCGCTTTGGCGCTTTGCGCCCGGAGCGCCGGACTCGCCACCGCAGCGCCCGCCGACATAGCCCCCAGAATGAATTGCCGCCGTTTGAAACCCATGACAAGGCCTTTTGAAATATGAGATAGCCAAGCAGGTTTAATGCCTGCCGGGCCGTTGGCGCCCATCACCTTGGCAAGATGTCAAAACTTGGGCACAAGCGATGCAGCGTAATGCCTGAAACCCTGAAAAGCCAGCCCGGGAAATACCAATACCTCATAAGGCCATGCAGAGGCCGCTACCGCCCTTGGCGCGGTGGCCAATCCTGCGCCCTCATCGCCAGCGCCGCTGGCCTGCCTGCACGGCCAGAAGGCCGTGAATTTGCCAGGCCAGCAACAGGCCTATGGCGCAGCAGGCCGAAGTCACCCAGGCCGTCCATTGCCAGCCCCCGGCATACACGGCCACCCAGGCCACCAGCGGCGGACCGGCGAATTGCCCCAGCGCAGACCATTGCTGTATCCAGCCCACGGTGGTGGACACCGTGTCGCTGCTGGGCGCCAGCCTGATCGCCAGGCTGAACAAGGTGGCCGGAATCAGCCCGCCCATGACAGAGAACAGCAGCACCCCGGCATATTGCAGCGACGGCGGCGCCTGCACGCCAAAAGCCAGCGTGGCCCCCAGCGCCATGGCCAGAAAACCGGCCAGCAGCAGCCTGAAGGGCTGGACGCCGCGGCCCAGCAAGCGCCCGCCGGCCAGGTTGCCCAGGATATTGACGCCCGCCGCCAAGGCCGTCAGCCAGGCGGTCGCGGCGCTGGCAACCCCGGCCTGCACGTAAATGGAGGGCAGGAAGCCGACCACCGCCAGCCACTGCCCTGAATACATGGCAAAGGTCAGCGCCATGAGCCAGGCGGCAGGTGAACGCAGGGTCAGGCCCAGCAGCTTTTTAGGTGTGGGGTTTTCACCGGATGCCATAGCTCCCGTGTGCGACGACCGCGATGAACGGTCGGCGGGCACGCGCCAGAGCAGGAGCGCCGCCAGCAGGCCCGCCAGCGCGGACAACAGCCACCACCAGACCCGCCAACCCCATTCGGGGGCCCCCAGAACCATGACCCATGGCCCCAGCAGCAAGGCCGCCGAAGCCCCCAAGGGCATGTAGGCGCCCCAGACGCCGAGCATGCCCGCCAGGCGCTCCTGCGGCACCAGCTGACGCACCAGGCCGGGCGCGGGCAGCACCACCCACAAAAAGCCCAGCCCCTCAAGGGCTCGCGTGGCCAGCAACCAGGCCGCGCCATGGGCCAAGCCACCCAGCGCACTGGCGCCCCCCAGCAGCAGCAAACCGGCCACCATGCTGTGCCTGAGGCCAATGCGCTGCACGGCCAGGCCCGTGAGCAGGCCCAGCGTCATGCCGGCCAGTTGCACCAGTGACAGCAAAAATCCGGCCTGCAGCAGGGAAACGCCCAGGACTTTTTCGAGCACCGGCAGCGCCGGCGGCAGCTTGCCCACATGCAGTGCCGCCACCACGCCCGCCGCAATCACGCAGCGTGCCGCCTGCATTTTTTGCGCGGCGTCCGATATCGAATCGCTCACCTCAAGCACATGGAGCCCATGAGACAGCCATCCACCACGGTCAAGCGGGAAAAGCCGCGCGGCCCTTGAGGCGTTCGTGCTCTTTGGCGGCGAAGCGGTCCGTCATGCCGGCGATGTAGTCGGCCACCACGCGCTCGGGCTTGGCGCCGGCGGCGTGGGGCACATCGATGCCGTCAAAACGGTCGATATGGGCCTGCGGCAGCTGGGCGGGATCGGCCATATAGGCCTCGAACAGATCGCGTATGACCTGCTTGGCGGCCTGCGTGGTTTCCACCACTTGCGGGTGGCGGTATAAATTTTGTAGCAGGAAACGCTTGAGGGATGAGGACTGCAGGGCCATTTGACTGGAAAAACAGACCAGTGCGGCATGCTGGCGCACGGCCTGGACATCGGCCGGCGCCGCCTTCTGCAGGGCCAGCCGGGTGGCGTCAATCACGTCGTAGACCTGCGCGCTGAGCATGCGCCTGATGGTCTCAAACAGCAGGCGCCGGCCCTGCAGCCCCGGATGCGTCAGCAAGGTTTCCCGGCGGTAGCGGCTGAACAGCGCCACATCGTCCAGCTGCTCCAGGCTCAACAGGCCGGAGCGGACCCCGTCATCAATATCGTGGGCGTTGTAGGCAATTTCGTCGGCCAGATTGGTCAGTTGCGCCTCCAGGCTGGGCTGCAGCCAATGGGGGCCCGCGGCCGCCTGCTCGACAAAGCGGCGCGCCACGCCACCGGGCTCGCGGGCCTCGATATGGCGGGCATTGCGCCGTGAGCAGTGCTTCAGGATGCCTTCGCGCGTCTCGAAGGTCAGGTTCAGGCCGTTGTAGGCCGGATAGCGCTCTTCCAGCGCATCCACGACGCGCAGGCTTTGCAGGTTGTGCTCAAAGCCGGCGCTCTCGGGCTTGTGGGCTTTCAGGCAGGCATTCAGGGCATCCTGCCCGGCATGGCCGAACGGCGTGTGGCCCAGGTCATGCGCCAGGGCAATAGCCTCCACCAGGTCTTCATTGAGCCGCAAGGTGCGGGCAATGGAGCGCCCCAGTTGCGCCACCTCCAGCGAATGCGTCAGGCGGGTGCGGAACAGGTCGCCCTCATGGTTCAAAAATACCTGGGTCTTGTACACCAAGCGGCGAAACGCAGTGGAATGCACAATCCGGTCGCGGTCGCGCTGGAAGTCGGAGCGCGTTGGCGCCGCCGGCTCGGGGTAGCGGCGGCCGCGCGACAGCGCGGGATCGCAGGCGTAGCTGGCCAAAGTCATGGGTTAGGCGAAAAAATGGCTTCCAGCCCAATACGGACGGGCGCAAGCAGCTATCAATTTCATTGCAGATTGATGAAAAAACTTGCCATCTGTCAGGCGCAGCAGGCGTTGATCACCTCGCGCACCAGGGCATCGGGCGCAGACCGGACGGTGGCCTTGCCGGGACCGTCGATCACCACAAAGCGGATCTCTCCGGCCTCGGACTTCTTGTCGATGCGCATCAGCGCCAGGTAGCGGCCGGCGTTGTCGGTGCTCGACAGCTGCGGCCCCTTGACGGGCAGGCCGGCGCGCCGGACCAGCCGGGTCAGGCGCTCGACAAAGGTCGGCTCCACCAGGCCCAGGCGCTGCGACAGATGGGCGGCCATCACCATGCCGCAGCCCACGCCCTCGCCGTGCAGCCATTGGCCATAACCCAGGCCGGATTCAATCGCATGGCCGAAGGTATGGCCGAAATTCAGGATCGCCCGCAAGCCGGACTCACGCTCGTCCTGGCCCACCACCCAGGCCTTGATCTCGCAGCTGCGCTGAATGGCATGCGCCAGCGCGGCGGGCTCCTTGGCCAGCATCGCGTCCAGATTGGCGTCGATCCAGTCGAGAAATGCCATGTCGGCAATCGGCCCGTATTTGATGACCTCGGCCAGGCCTGCGCTCAGTTCCCGGGGCGGCAGGGTCTTCAGCACATCCAGGTCACAGACGACCTGCAGGGGCTGGTAAAACGCGCCAATCATGTTCTTGCCGAGCGGGTGATTGATGGCCGTCTTGCCACCCACCGAGGAGTCCACCTGGGCCAGCAAGGTGGTGGGGACTTGCACAAAGGGCACGCCCCGCATGTAGCTGGCGGCGGCAAAACCCGTCATGTCCCCCACCACGCCGCCGCCCAGCGCGAAAAGCACGGTTTTGCGATCGCAGCCGTTTTCCAGCAGCGCATCAAAAATCAGCTGCAGGGTCGGCCAGTCCTTGTGCGCCTCGCCGTCGGGCAAGGTCACGCTCAGCACCTTGTCATAACGCGCCTGCAGCGCCTGCGTGAGTTGCGCCGCATACAGGGGCGCCACGGTGCTGTTGGACACCACCAGCGCGCAGGCGGCCCTGGGCAGATGTTGGTAGGTCAGCGGGTCGCCCAGCAGCCGGGCGCCAATGACGATGGGGTAGCTGCGCTCGGCCAGATCAATAGATACCTGCGCCACTGCGGAGTGAGAATTTGCTTGCATGGCAACAAGTGTAGAGGCACTCGCGCGCCTGCCGCATGTGCCCGGCTTTTCCTCAGGCCTGGGCGGTGGACGGCACCGAGGCGCCTAGGGCGCCGACACCACGCCGGCCAGCTCCAGTTGCATGGCGATCATGTTAACCAGCGTGGCCACCGAAGGACGGCCGGTTTCAATCACAAAGTGGGCGGTTTCCCGGTACAGCGCATCGCGGGCCGTGTAAAGGTCACGCAGTCGGGCCAGCGGATCAGCCACCTGGAGCAGCGGCCGGTTCTGGTCATGGCGCAAACGCCGGAAGACCTCTTCCGGGGCCGAGTGCAGGTAAACCACATGCGCCCGCTCGTGCAGATGCTGGCGGTTGGCGGGACGGAGCACCGTGCCCCCACCGCTGGAAAGTACGCAAGACTCTCCCAGGGTCAGCTCATCGATGACGAGTTGCTCCACGTCGCGGAACGACGCTTCACCCTCCCGCTCGAAGAATTCGCGAATGGCGCAGCCTATGCGTTGCTCTATCACCTGGTCGGAGTCGATGAAGCGCAGGCCCAGCCTGCGCGCCAGCTGCCGGCCGACGGTGGATTTTCCGGAGCCCGGCAGACCCACACAGGCTATTTTCAGATTTGCATTCACTTGGATCACGATGCTGGCCGATGCCATAAAAAAAGCAGGCATCCTTCCCGGCCTATTGGTCAGAGTCAGAGAGGTTGACAGGAAGAAGCACCGCTACGGCAAACGCTTCCCGCCAGGTGCCCTGAGATCAATCAGCCATCGGCCGCCGAACCGGCCTGGTTTAGCGCAGGGGTGCCCCGTTGCTCAGCATTTTAGGTGTAATGAACACCAGCAGTTCAGACTTGGTGGCCGTACGGGTCTTGGTCTTGAACAAATAGCCGACGGCAGGCAAATCACCGAGCAAGGGCACCTTGGTCTCGTCCTCCCTGTCGTTCTGCTCGAAGATGCCGCCGATCACCACAGTCCCGCCATTTTCGACCAGCACCTGCGTCTGGATGTGCTTGGTGTCGATGGCAAAGCCGTTGGCCGTGGCGCGGCCCACGCTGTCCTTGTTCACGTCCACCTGCAGGATGATGTTGCCTTCTGGCGTGATCTGCGGAGTGACCTCCAGCTTCAGATTGGCCTTGCGAAAGGCAATGGAGGTCGCGCCGCTGGACGTTGCCTGCTGATAGGGAAGCTCAGTTCCCTGCTCAATCAATGCCTTGACCTGATCGGCCGTCACGATGCGGGGACTGGAGACAATTTTTCCTTTGCCATCAGCCTCCGCGGCGGATATCTCGAGATTAAGGAAACGCGTTTTTGCTGCGTTGAACAAGGAAACGGCAAATGTGGCGGCAGGAAACCCGTTCTGCCCGACCGCCGGCAAGCTAAGAAACTCCCCAGCGTTGGTACCGGCCGTGGTGGCACTGTACGTACCCCCAAACTGTGTATTGTTATTTCGGTTGAAGGGCTGGCCGCCGAGTCTGACGCCCAGAGACTTCCCAAATGAATCCGAGGCCTCCACGATGCGTGCTTCAATCAACACTTGACGAACGGCCACGTCCAGTTTTCCGATCAGGCTTTGCACCTGCTCCAGCCGGGAGGGAATATCCGTCACGAACAATTGATTGGTACGGGGTTCGGCAATCACACTCCCCCGATTCGAGAGAAGGCGCGCACTGGCGGGACCACTGCCACCGGCGGTGAGCTGAGCCGCGATATCACCAGCCTTGGCATAGTTGATCTGGAAGGATTGCGTACGAACCGCCTCCAGACTCTGGATAGCATTGCGAGATTCCAGATCCAGTTTGTCCTTGGCAGCCAGTTCATCCTTGGGGGCGATCAACAAGACATTGCCGGCCTTGCGCATGCCCAAGCCCTTGGCCTGCAAAATAATATCCAGCGCCTGGTCCCAGGGAACATCTTTCAAGCGCAGGGTGACAGACCCCGTCACGGTGTCCGAAGTCACGATATTGAAGTTGGTGAAATCTGCAATCACCTGCAATAACGAGCGGATTTCAATGTTCTGGAAGTTCAGCGACAACTTCTCGCCGTTGTAACCAGGTCCCTGCGTCAATTTGCTCGAATCGACCTTTTGCTGGCGAACTTCCAGCACAAACTGGTTGTCACTTTGGTAGGCGCTATGCTCCCATTGGCCTTTGGGCTCTACCACCATGCGGACCTTGTCACCGGCCTGGAAGGTGGTGACTGTTTGCACAGGCGTGCCAAAGTCGGTAACGTCCAGGCGACGACGCAAACCTTCGGGCAATGCCGTTTTGAGGAACTCGACCACCAGGGTCTGGCCCTGCTGGCGAATATCAACGCCAACCTCGTTATTTGCCAATCCCACCACGATACGACCCGAACCATCGGTACCACGGCGGAAATCAACATCCTTGAGCGGCAAGGTGTCGCGGTTGCGGCTTTCAGCAAATACCGGGGTTGCCGCCACGGAAGGCGCGGCAACGGGGGCTGGCTCCAGCGTAATCAGCAGGGACTTGCCCTGTATCTGGGCCTTATAGGCCGTTGGCGCCTTGAGGTTGAGCACTACACGGGTTCTCTCGCCCGCCTGAACCACATTGGCAGAACGCAAATTGCCAAGATTGAGATCGACGGCCGAGCGGCCCATGGCGTTGCTGACCCCCGGGAAATCAAGTGCGATGCGCGCAGGCGACTGGATGCTGAAGCCGGTAGGCACGGTTGCCAGAGGCTCGGCCAGATCGATACGGATCACCTCCACCCCCCCCTGCATGGAACCGGTGACCGCCTGAATGGCATTGGAAGCTTGCGCATTGGCCGCCACTGGCAAAACGGCCATTGCGACACTGACTGACAGACAGCCCAGCACAGACCGGAGAAAACCTTGCAGGGCACCTCGTATCACCTCTACCTCCAATGCCCATTTCTGCTTGTTCATTTTGATCCCTCTAAAAGCTGTAATGTCGCCGGCCGCTCAATCCATTCGCCCGCGGCATCCTGAACGATTTCACGCAAGGCAAGGCTGGTTTCGGTCACCTTGGTGATGCGGCCATAGTTCTGGCCCAGGTAATTACCCACGCGAACCTGGTAGATCAGGTTGTCGACCCGAACCAGGGCAACGGGCTGGCCGACTTTAATCAGGCTGCCCACCATGACAACGGCATCCAGAGGGGATGCCTCAAGAGGCTCTTTGCGCCGGCTCAATTCGGGTGCGATCAGGGCCGCATTGGCGGTTGCCTGATTGGAGTCGCGCTTCAGGGCCTGTGTCAGCTTCTGGTTGCTGAAGGGCTCAATCGAGCCCTCCTGGCTATAGGCTTGCGGGGAAAACTTGCCGGGCTCGGGCAAAGGATCTATCTTGGGCCTGGTGGCATTGCGCTGCTCTGTCATCCATTGCTGCAGCTCTTCCTGCTCGGATGAGCCGCAACCTGCGATGACGGCCAAAACCACCACCAGGCCAGCCATGCGTGCCAAATTGACTAGTCTCATTTTTTACCCCCCTTGGCGGGGGCATTCTTGCGCTGCAAAGCCACTTCCTCAGAGTCCAGATAGCGAAAGGTTTTGGCGGTGGTATCCATCACGAGCGTGCCGTCTTTCACAGGTGTGATGGTCAGGTTGTTCAGGGTCACAATGCGGGAGAGATGCGCAATATCCGAGGCAAAAGCGCCGATATCGTGATACCGGCCCGACACCCGCACCGTAATCGGCAGTTCGGCGTAATAATCCTTGACGCTCACCTGCCCCGGCCGGAACAACTCAAACTGCAGGCTACGGCCCAAACCAGCCTGGTTGATGTCCGACAGCAGCGCATCCATTTCAGCCTTGCTGGGCAATTGCTTTTCAAGCTGTGTCACATACTGCTGGACTTGCTCGCGCTGCTTTTTCAAGGCATCCAGATTGACCGCCTGCGCAAGCTTCTTCTTGTAGTCCTCTTTCAGCTGGACTTCCTTGGCCTGCTCTGCCGTCAGCTCCTCGTCAGAGGCACTCAGCCATAAAAACCAGAGCGCAACAACAACGAGCACGGTGACAGCGAGGCATAAAAGATAGCGTGGCAAACCTGGCCAGGATGGCGGATCGTTCGGATCAAGACCTGTGAACTGGTCCTTTAACTGGCTTTGGAGTTGCGCGAAATCGATGGAGGGTCTTGAAATTTTTGCCATATCAGTCTCGTTCAAAGGCGCTTTAAAGCTTGACTGACGCCGGAACGGCCGAGGCGGGCTTGGCAATTACCGCGGACACAGCGGCCGTCGCTGAATTTGATGCGGCAGAACTGGCGGCTTTGGGCGCATTGGCCCGTGTCAGCCCCACACGCATGGAGAAATTGGATACCCGTCGCTGGTCACGCTGGCTCAGCGTGACCGTGGCGGCGGTAATCTCAACCAGTTCCGGTTTGGTCAACCAGGGGCTGTTATTGGCCAAATTGCGCAGCAACTCTGAAACCCGCTCATTGGACTGCGCCACACCGGTAATCTGGACGGTCTGGTTGTCCTGCTTCATGCTGTTGATGTAAACGCCATCGGGCAATTGCTTGACCAGCTCGCTGAGCAGGTACACCGGCAGATTGCGGTTGCCCTGCAAATCCTCCACGGCATTTTGGCGGGCTCGCAAGGCGGCAATTTCAGCCTGCAAGGTCGCAATATCCTTGATCTGGCTGTCCAGGCGGGCATTTTCCCTCTGAAGGAAATCGTTTTTCCCCTGCTGGGTCTCAATTTGAGCCAGGTACCAGGAGTACACACCACCACAAATCAGCACACCGACGACAGCCGCCAGACCAAGCGCCGCGAAAAACACTTCGCGCCTTCGCTTGCGCGCAGCCTCGCGGTGAGGAAGCAGATTGACCAGAATCACTGCAGGAACCTCCGCAAAGCCAGACCACAAGAGGTCAGGTAAGACGACGCTTCACGCCGCATTTTCTTTTCACGCACCCCGTCGCCGAGCGCCATGCCCTCAAAAGGGTTGGCCAGCAGGCAGGCAAACGAAGTCTGCTGCGTCACGGAATCCGTCAGGCCTGGCAATGCAGAGGAGCCCCCCGCCAGCATCACATAGTCGACCTTGTTATGCGGCGTACTGGTAAAGAAGAACTGGAGCGCGCGGCCGATTTCTTGCGCCATACTCTCGACAAAAGGCTTCAAAACACCCGATTCGTAGTCTTCCGGCAAATCCCCGCTACGCTTTTTGCTCTCAGCCTCCTCGGAGGAAAAGCCGTACTGACGGACAATCAGCTGGGTCAGCTGGGCACCGCCAAAAGCCTGATCACGCTCGTACAGCACCTCGTCATTCTTGATCACCTGCATGCTGGTGGTCAGCGCCCCCACCTCGAACAGGGCGACCATGGTGTCCGCCCCCTTGTTGGGCAGATTTTCAATCAGCCGCGCGGTGGCCAGACGCGATGCGTAGGACTCCACATCCACCACGACCGGTTTGAGCCCTGCCGCTTCGGCCAACCCCTGCCGGTCTTGCACCTTTTCCTTGCGCGAAGCCGCGATCAGCACCTCAACGTCACCGCTGGACGTGGCGCTGGGGCCCACCACGCAGAAATCCAGACTGACCTCGTCAAGCGAGAAGGGGATGTATTGGTTGGCCTCGGATTCGACCTGAATTTCCAGTTCAGCTTCGCTCATGCCGCCCGGCAGTATGATTTTCTTGGTAATGACCGCCGACGCCGGCAGCGCCATGGCCACATGTTTGGTGCGCGTCCCGCTCTTTTTGACCAGACGGCGCACGGCTTCGGCCACTTCGTCGAATTTCTCGACATTGCCATCGGTGATCCAGCCACGTTCCAGCGGCTCAATCGCGCAGCGATCCAGTACCAGATTGCCGGCCTTGTCACGGCTCAACTCCACCAGCTTGACGCTGGACGAACTGATATCAAGGCCCAGCAAGGCGGGCTGCTGACGGTTGAATAACGATCCCAAAGAGATCAAGGCGGTCCCCAAATGACGGCTAATATGTAGCCCTGCATACTTAAGAAATCACTTGAATAGTAGCAGTAAGCCCTTTGTGCAGTAAGGATTTTTCCTGTTTTGCGCATCCAGAACGTTGTCAAAAGCAGACGCTCCTGGCGGTGCGTCCAGATGCAAACCAAAGCAAAGCATTGCCTTTAAACGTAAAAGTGTGGGCCTTGAAATGACGCCTGATACATCCGGGTTTCCTGGATTTTTATAATAGTGACGCGACTTTACGATTGCCTACATGTCCTCTACCCCCTCCCCGTCCAATTCAAAATCCAGCCCAGCGAAGCGCCCCACCTGGCAACGCTGGCTGATCAAGCTCTCTTTATGGGGCGGGGGACTGGCACTGGCGGGGCTTGTCGGCATCCTGCTGTTTGTGGCCGTGGCCCTGTCGGTCGCGTATCCCAATCTGCCGGATATTTCAGACCTGTCCGACTATCGACCCAAGCTGCCGCTGCGCGTTTACTCGTCGGATGGCGTGGTGATCGGCGAGTTTGGCGAAGAGCGCCGCAGCCTGACGCCTATTCAGGATATCCCCCAGGTCATGAAAGATGCCGTACTGGCGATTGAGGACGCCCGCTTCTTCTCGCACGGTGGCGTCGACTACCTGGGGATGATCCGCGCCGGCCTGGCCAACCTGGGGCGGGCAAAAAGCCAGGGCGCCTCCACCATCACCATGCAGGTGGCCCGCAATGTCTACCTCTCCACCGAGAAAAGCTACACCCGCAAGATTTATGAAATCCTGCTGACCTTCAAGCTCGAGCATTTGCTGACCAAAGACCAGATCCTCGAGATCTATATGAACCAGATTTTTCTGGGCAACCGCGCCTACGGCTTCGCGGCCGCCTCGGAAGCGTACTTTGGCAAGCCGCTCAAGGACATCTCCATCGCCGAAGCCGCCATGCTGGCCGGTCTGCCGAAAGCGCCATCGGCCTACAACCCCATCATCAATCCCAACCGCGCGCGCGCCCGGCAGCTCTACATCATTGAGCGCATGCAGGAAAACGGCTTCATCACCGCCGACCAGGCCAAGGCCGCCAAGGAAGAAGAGCTCCAGGTCCGAACCGGACCGAACTCAGGCCGTGTCCATGCCGAATATGTGGCCGAAACCGTGCGCCAGCTGGTTTACAACCAGTACGGCGACGAAACCTATACCCGCGGCCTGAATGTCTATACCACGCTGCGTGCGACCGACCAGACCGTGGCCTACAAGGCCTTGCGCAAGGGCATCATGGACTACGAGCGCAGGCAGATCTACCGCGGACCTGAAAAATTCATCGACCTCCCGGCCAATCCCCAGGAGGTGGAAGATGCGATTGACGACGCCCTGACGGACAATCCGGACAACGGCGACGTGATGTCCGCCGTGGTGCTCGAAGCCAATCCCAAGCGGATTCTGGCGATGCGCCAGAACAGCGAAACGCTTGAAATTACCGGCGAAGGCCTCAGGCCCGCACAGTCCGGCCTGACTGACAAGGCCGGCCCCAACATCAAGATCCGCCGCGGCGCCCTGATCCGCGTGGCCAAAACGCCGAAAAACACCTGGGAAATTACCCAGTTGCCGGAAGTGGAAGGGGCTTTTGTGGCGCTGGATCCGCGTGACGGCGCCATTCGCGCACTGGTCGGCGGGTTTGATTACGCCAAGAACAAGTTCAACCACGTCACCCAGGCCTGGCGCCAGCCCGGCTCCAGCTTCAAGCCCTTTATCTACTCGGCGGCGCTGGAAAAAGGTTTCACCCCCGCCACCGTGGTCAATGACGCACCGCTGTTTTTCGACGCGGGTGTCACGGGCGGCCAGCCCTGGGAGCCCAAGAACTATGACGGCAACTTTGAGGGCCCCATGAACTTGCGCACCGGCCTGAAAAAATCCAAAAACATGATTTCGATTCGCATCCTGCAGGCCATAGGCGCCCAGTACGGACAGGAGTGGATCACCCGTTTCGGCTTCGAGGCGGAAAAACACCCGGCTTACCTGACCATGGCCTTGGGCGCGGGCTCTGTCACGCCCATGCAAATGGCCACGGCCTATTCGGTGTTCGCCAACGGCGGCTACCGCGTCAATCCCTATCTGGTCACCAAAATCACCGACCAGCGCGGCAAGGTCCTGCTGGACACCAAGCCCCCCGTGCTGGACGAGTCGGCCAGGGGCATCGATGCCCGCAATGCCTTCATCATGGACAGCCTGCTGCAGGAAGTCGCGCGCTCAGGCACGGCCGCCAAGGCGCAGGCGATGCTCAAGCGCCCTGACCTTTTTGGCAAGACCGGCACCACCAACGACTCGATTGACACCTGGTTCGTGGGCTTTCAGCCCACCCTCGCGGCAGCGGTCTGGATGGGCTACGACACGCCCAAAAAGCTGGGTGATCGCGAGACCGGCGGCGGCCTGAGCCTGCCCATCTGGATCAACTTCATGGAATACGCGCTCAAAGGCGTGCCGGTCACCGAATACCAGCCGCCCGAAGGCGTTGTGAATATCAATGGCGAGTGGTACTACAACGAGTACGCCAAGGGCGCCGGAGTCAGCAGCGTGGGCACGCAGGATCCGACTGGCCAGCCAGGGTCCGATGGGGCGGTTCAGGTGCTGCCGCCGCCCGATGAAAAGAAACGGATACTGGACCTGTTCAAGAACTGACCCATGCCGGCATCCTGGCCACGGGGTCCCTGCGGGGACCCTTTTTTGTTGACGCCTCAGGCAGGCGGCTTGAACACCAGAGGCTGGCCGGCCTGCTCACTGGCGTAGCGCGACAAATTGGCAAAAAACTCGCCGGAGCCCTTGGTATCAGCCCACTTCCCGCTATCGAATTTATAGTGAAATCCGCCCGCCCTGGCGGCCATCCAGATTTCATGCAGCGGTTTTTGCAAGTTGATGACGATCTGGCTGCGGTTTGAAAAGGTCAGCGTGATCATGCCGCCGGTCCGCTGGTTGTCGATGTCCGCATCGGTCTTCTCATTGATGCGGTCGCAGCCCGTCTCGATTGCCTTGAGCGCGCTCTCGGCCAGGTCCTGGTATTCAAGGTCCGTCATTACAATCCTGTTATGGTTTTTTCACTTCAAATTTTAGGCCGCCTGCGCCCGGTCGCCTTGAGGCATGGCCTTGTTGCTGTTGTGGTTGGCGCCGCGGCGCTGGCAGGTTGCGGCCAAAAAGGGCCCCTTTTCCTGCCCGTACCGCCCAAAGTGCCGGCAGCGCTGGCGACCACCACGCCTGCCGCGCCCCCAGCCGTGGCCGCGCCGGCGCCCCCGGCTTCAGCCCCGCGCTGAACACCTCCGTGCCCCGCAGGCGGTCCCGGCTCGCTTGCCACCGCTAAATTCCAGCTATCGCAGCGCCTGAAGCTTGAATCTGCAGGTGGCCGCTGGTGACGACCTTCAATCGGGCATGGCCCGCAGGCGGGACGCTCACTAAGATACCCAGAACCAAACAGACCGTTCCAACACCTCTACCCATGACACCCATGACGCTTCCCGGCCACCCCCATTTTTCGTACCGTGGCAACGAACTTTTTGCCGAAGACATGCGCGCCAGCGAATTGGCCCAAGCCCATGGCACGCCGCTGTTTGTCTATTCGAAAGCGGCCATGCTGTCGGCGCTAGCCGCTTACCAGCGGGGTTTTGCCGGGCGCCATGCACAGATTTGCTACGCCATGAAGGCCAACTCATCCCTGGGCGTGCTGCAGGTATTTGCCCGGGCCGGTTGCGGCTTTGACATCGTGTCGGGCGGTGAGCTGGAGCGCGTACTGGCCGCTGGCGGCGAGGCCCGGAAAGTTATTTTTTCCGGCGTAGGCAAAACCCGCGCCGAAATGCGCCAGGCGCTGACGGCGGGCATTGGCTGTTTCAATGTGGAAAGCGAAGCCGAGCTCGATGTGCTGTCAGAGGTAGCGAGCAGCATGCAGCTGCGCGCGCCGGTGAGCATACGCGTCAATCCCAATGTCGACCCGAAAACGCATCCCTACATCTCCACCGGCCTCAAGGACAACAAGTTCGGCGTGGCCCATGAGGACGCCCTGCGGGTTTACCGGCACGCCGCCTCGCTAAAGGGCCTGGAAGTCGTCGGCATCGATTGCCATATCGGCTCGCAAATCACCGACACCACGCCCTACCTCGACGCCATGGATCGGGTGCTGGATCTGGTGGCCGCCATTGAGGCCGCCGGCATTGCCCTGGCGCACATCGATTTTGGCGGCGGACTGGGCATCAATTACAACAACGAAACCCCACCCGAGGCCGACGTGCTGTGGCAGCAACTGCTGGCCAAACTGGACGCGCGCGGCTATGGCGACAAGAAGCTGATGATCGAGCCGGGCCGCTCGCTGGTCGGCAATGCCGGCATCTGCCTGACCGAGGTGCTGTACCTGAAGCCCGGCGAGCAAAAGAACTTCTGCATCGTCGACGCCGCCATGAACGACTTGCCGCGCCCGGCCATGTACCAGGCCTTTCATGCCATCGTGCCCCTGACCCAGGCTGCCGCTGGCGCTGTCACGACCACCTATGAGGTGGTAGGTCCGGTGTGCGAAAGCGGTGACTGGATTGGCCACGACCGCGCGCTGGCCGTGGCCGCCGGCGAGCAGCTGGCCGTCATGTCGGCCGGGGCTTATTGCATGAGCATGTCCAGCAACTACAACACCCGCGGCCGCGCCGCCGAGGTGCTGGTGGATGGCCAGACGGCCCACCTGATCCGTGCGCGCGAAACCGCGGCGGACACCTTCCGGGGCGAAGCCCTGCTGCCCTGAACACAGGGTATCGGCATGGGCTTGAGATAGGGAACCTAGCCTGCCAGCCCCTGGCACGGCAGGTTTCCGATGCCTGAAATTCAAGAGAAAAATGGCGCTAGCGCTTATACAGCAAGCGGCAGCAGCTCCTTATTCAGGAGCATTCAGGCCTTCATCAGCGAACGTTGGCCGCGGCGCCCGGCACCGCCATGCGCGGGCTGCGTCCCCAGCGGTGCCATGCCCGCCATCCCAGCAGCGTGGCGATGATGACGCCATAGACGATCACCTCGCCAAAGTTGTTCTTGGCGGCACGCATCCAGAAGAAATGCAACAGCGCCAGAGCGGCAATCAGGTAGAGCAGCTTGTGCAGCCACTGCCAGCGCCTGGCGCCCATGGCCTTGATGGCGGCATTGAAGGAGGTCGCGGCCAGCGGCGTCAGCAGCACAAAAGCGGAAAACCCGACGAGGATGAAAGGCCGCTTGACGATGTCCCTGGCGATATCGGCCACATCAAAACCCTTGTCAAACCAGCTGTAGCTCAGCAGGTGAAGCAGCACATAAAAATAGGCAAAGAGGCCCAGCATGCGGCGAAAGCGCGCCAGCGTGGGCGTGCCGCTGATCACCCGCAGCGGTGTGATGGCCAGCACAATGCAGATGAAGCGCAAGGTCCAGTCGCCGGTGGCACGGATCAGCGCCTCGGCCGGGTTGGCGCCCAGCTGGTTGGCAAATGCCCGGTAAAAAAGCCAGGCAAAAGGCAGCAGGCAAATGATGAACAACACGGGCTTTGTTGCCGGGTGCAGCAACAGCTTTTGGCGCCCCACCATCCAGCTACGCATCAGAAGTTCTTCTTGAGGTCCATGCCGGCGTAAAGCTGGCCAACTTGCGCCTCATAGCCGTTGAAGATCAGGGTTTTGCGTTTTTTGGCGAACAGCCCGTCCTCGCCAATGCGCCGCTCGGTTTCCTGGCTCCAGCGCGGATGGTCCACATTCGGATTCACGTTGGAGTAAAAGCCGTATTCATTGGCCGCCGCCTTGTTCCAGGCCGTGCGGGGCTCCTTGTCGGTGAAACGTATCTTGACGATGCTCTTGGCACTCTTGAAACCGTATTTCCAGGGCAGCACCATGCGCACCGGCGCGCCGTTCTGGTTGGGCAGCACCTCGCCGTACATGCCAAAGGCCAGCAAGGCCAGCGGATGCATGGCTTCGTCCATGCGCAAGGCCTCGACATAAGGCCAGTCCAGCACGCGCGAGCCGACATAAGGCATGGTTTTCGGGTCTGCCAGGGTCACGAACTCGACGTATTTGGCGCTGCCCAGCGGCTCCACCTTCCTGATCAGTTCAGACAGCGAGTAGCCCACCCACGGAATCACCATGGACCAGCCCTCGACGCAGCGCAGGCGGTAAATGCGCTCCTCCTGCGGGCTGAGTTTGAGCAGGTCTTCCAGCGTGTAGGTCTTGGGCTGCTTGACCAGGCCTTCCACCGCGACCGACCAGGGCTTGGTCACCAGCGTGTGGGCGTTTTTGGCGGGGTCGGCCTTGTCCGTGCCAAACTCGTAGTAGTTGTTGTAGTTCGTCGCGTCTTTGTAGTCGGTGATCTTTTCCATGGTCACCGCGCCGGCCAGCGCCGATTTGCCGCCGGCCAGTGCCGCCTGCTTGCCCGGTCTTTGTATGCCTTGCATGGTTTGCGCCAAGGCCTGGCGGCCCGCCCAGCCGGCCAGCGCCGCGCCCGCGGCACCGGCGGCCATCCATTTGATCAGTTCACGGCGGCCCTGGTAAACGCCCTGGGGGGTAATTTCGCTGGGAACCGGGTGGTCAAAGCCATTGGCCTTGGACTTGATGAGCATGGTGAAATCCTTGGAATCCTGTGACGGGTCAGTGTGGGTACGCAGCCTCTTCTTGCATGGATTCAATCACAAGGACTCACTTCACCGCTACAAGGTTCCATAACTGTGCAGGCCCGACAGGAACATATTGACGCCCAAAAAGGCAAAGGTGGTCACGGCCAGTCCCGCCAGCGCCCACCAGGCAGCGACGGTGCCGCGCAGGCCCTTCATGAGCCGCATGTGCAGCCAGGCCGCATAGTTGAGCCAGACGATCAAGGCCCAGGTCTCCTTCGGGTCCCAGCTCCAGTAACCGCCCCAGGCCTCCGCAGCCCACAGCGCACCCAGCACCGTAGCAATCGTGAAGAAGGCAAAGCCCACGGCAATCGCCTTGTACATCACGTCATCCAGTACCTCCAGGCTGGGCAGACGTGCCGCGATGCGCCGGCGACCCAGCAGTATGCCCGCGGCAATCAGCGCCGAAATCGTGGCGTAACCGACCCAGTAGCCGCCACCGGCTTCCGCGATGCCGCGCTGGCGAAACGCGATGGGCACAAAGCACAGCGCCACGCCCAGCAGCCAGATCGGCGTGAGCCTGTACCAGCGGGTTTCGCCAGCCTGCTGCTTGATCAGGTAGGCGAAGGACACCATGGCCGCCAGGGAGAACGTCCCGTAGCCAATGAAATTGGCCGGCACATGCAGCTTCATCCACCAGCTTTTGAGGGCCGGCACCAGCGGCTGGATTTCATGCGCCTCACGAATGACCGTGTACCAGAGCAAAAAGCCGACGGCGGCACTGACCACCAGCATCACGAAGGCGCCCAGCGCACGGGTCTTGTACTGCGATTCAAAGTAGAGATAGAACGTCGCAGTCATCCAGCAAAACAGCACGAACACCTCGTACAGGTTGCTGACCGGGATATGGCCCACGTCGGCGCCAATCAGGTAGCTTTCGTACCAGCGCACCAGTGTGCCGATCAGTGCCATGCCGACGGCCGCCCAGGCGATCTTGGAACCCAGCGACTCCAGCGTCGCGCTATGGCTTGAAGCGCCGCTGACCGGTTTATTCCCGGCGAACATGCCCAGCCAGTAAAAAATCGTGCTCATGAAAAACAGCATGCTCATCCACAGGATGGCCGACTGGCTGGACAGGAAATACTTGAGCCAGAACACCTGCTCGGAGCGCGCCAGCTCGCCCTGGTAAGACCAGATGCCGAGCAAGGCGAAAGCGGTGACAACCAGCATCAGCACCCGCAGAGCCCGCCAGAACCAGCCCATGGCAATCGCCGCCGGAATGGCGGCCAGCAGGATGCCCTTTTCGTACACATCCATGAATGCGCCGTAGCGGGCAAAGGCATAAAGCAAGCCGCCCGCTACCAGCGCAGCGAACCCCCAGTCCAGCGCGTTGCGCCGGGCGAAATAGCCCTGGTTCAGGCTGAGCGTGGTGGTGCGCCCTGCCGTCAGAGTGGTGGTGTTGACCGTCGTGGTGTTGATGGTGGAAGTGTTCATAAGGGCGCTTGCAACAGTTTCGTTTTCAACATCTCAAACTCCTTGTCGCCATCCATGGTTTTACGGTTGGCGGACAAGGCCATGGTGGCGTGGCTGCTTCCCGCCGATTCTGGCACCGAACCGCCGGCATCGGTATGGCCAGCGCGCGGCGCCAGCCAGACCCAGACGCGGCGCTCGCGCACATAGAGCATGGCAAATACGCCCAGGATCAGAAAGCCGCAGCCCAGGTACACAATGGTTTTGCCCGGTGTGCGTGTCACCTGGAACACGCTGGCCTGGACCTGCGTGAAGTCCTTGAGTTCAAAGGCCATGGGCGCCGGGTAATGGTGAGCATCCGACAGGCTCAACACCATCTGGGACATGAAGGCCTGGGTTTTCTCGTCCTGCCCCAGCGGCTTGAGGCCGGCCTGGGCGCGCGTCATCTGGGTCAGCTCAAACAGCACGCCATTGAGGATGCGGATCAGCACCTCGCCGGCGCGGTTGCGCTCGGCCTCCGGCACGTTGGCTTCCATGAAGTCGGAAATGGCCTGCAAACCCGCGACCGGTTTGCCGCTGCCGGCGGGCGTGACGCCGTCACCTTCGCCGGCGAACAGCGCCAGCGCACGCGAGGTCGAGGCTTCAAGCTGCCGGACCAGGTCCGGGCGATCAGGACCAATGGCCTGGCGGGCATAGCGTTTGACGGCCAGCTCGCGCTGCGCCGGATTGGCCAGCGCCGCACGCACCCGAAGAAAGGTGTCCATGCTGCTTTCATCGTCGGCGGGAACGCGCAGGTACTGGAAGCCATCGGCGGGATTTTCCCGCACCCCCATCAGGAACATGGCCGGGCTGTTGATGCCGGCATCCATCTTGACGGGCAGCATGTAGTTGTTGAATTCGCGGGCCTGGCCGGAAGCATCGCGCAGCTTGTAGCTCACGCTGGGGCCGACATTGCGCAACTCTTTTTGCGTCGTGGTCTTGTTGGCGGAGCCCAGGCGCGAATCAATCGCCTGGTGCAAATCCACCTTGCGCACATCCGTACCCGAGCCGCCGCCCGTGCCGCCGGACGACGCAAAATTTTCCACGTTGATGACGCGCAGCGCGGTGTATTCCAGCGTGAGTTTTTCCGCGCCATTGGTCAGGCTGCTGGTGCCGCCAATCGTGCCCTGGATTTCAAAAGGCCTGGCGGCCGCCGCCATGGGCACGGACTTGAGCGTGACGCTGGAGCCGCCATCGTCAAAGCTGGACTGGTAAATCTCCACGCCCTTGTAGTTTGCCGGGTGATTGACCTCCACCCGCGCCGGGACTTTGTCGCCGGTTTCCTTGTCGTGGATGATGATGTCGCTGGCAAAGAGCTTGGGCATGCCCGTCGAGTAGTACTCGACGATGAATTTCTTGAGCTCGATCGAAAACGGCAACTCCTGCAGCAGCACGCCGCCCGGCTGGTTCAGGATGGCTGTGCTGGACTGCGTGCCTTCGGCGACCAGCAGATTGGCGCGGAACGTGGGATTGCGATCGCTCAGGCGGTATTGCGCGGGCACATCGGAAATCAGTCCGCCGCCGGTGTAAGTGGACTTGCCGCCCAGCCACATCTGGGCGCGCACCATCATGTCGCCATCGAGCAGGCCGCCCACGCACACCAGCACAATCGCGCTGTGCGCCGCGATGTAGCCCAGTTTGTTGGCGGACCCCTTTTTGGCCGCCACCATCCAGCCCGCCTGCCGTTGCTGCAGTTTGACCTTCCAGCCGCTTTGCACCAGCGTTTGGCCGATGCGGTGCGCCGCCGCTTCGGGCGACTCGGCCAGCACACTTTCAGCGCGGTGGCCGAAGGCCTTGAGGCTTTGCTCGCGAACGTTTTCCTTGAGGTGGTTCAGGTCGGACAGGATTTTGGGTGTGTTGCGGGCAATGCACAGGGAGGTAGAGACGACCAGAAAGGCCAGAATCAGCAAAAACCACCAGGCGCTGTACACCGTATTGAGGCGTACCAGGCTGAACACCTGCGCCCAGAACGGTCCGAACTGGTTCACATAATTGCCCAGCGGCTCCTGCTGCTTGAGCACTGTACCGATGACCGACGCGATGCAGATGACGGTCAGCAGCGAAATCGAAAACCGCATCGAAGACAGCAGCTCCACAAACGCCTGCAGACCGCGGGAGCCCCGGTTGACTTTCATACCTTCGGTGGAAACTGTCATGCGTGAAATGGGACCCGGGGTGCGGTCTGAAGTGTGGACAAAAAAAGAAAAAGGCGGGCTTTCATCAGAAAGACCCGCCTTGTGTGATTGGTTTTAGAGGCTTGGGTTCAATACCGCGGACGATCTGCAGGCATTTTCGGCGAAGAAATAGGGTTTGCCCTCTCTGGCCAGGCCTTTCGCTCAACGCAGGCCGGCAATGTAGTCGGCCAGCGCGCGGATCTCGCGGTCATTGAGCTTGGCGGCGACCTGGGTCATAGGGATGCTGTTCTGGCGGCCGCCATCACGGAAGGCCGTGAGTTGCGTGGTGGTGTAATCAGCATGCTGGCCACCCAGGCGCGGGTACTGCGAAGGAATGCCGGCACCGGTCGGGCTGTGGCAGCCAGCGCAGGCGGCAATCTGGCGATCGGCGACGCCGCCGCGGTAAATGCGCTCACCGAGGACGACCAGTTCCTTGTCCTTGGCAAAACCGGGCTTGGCCTTTTTCGAGGTGACCCAGTAAGCGACGTTTTTCATGTCCTCGTCGGAGAGCGCCGAGGCAAAGCCCTGCATGATGGGGTTTTTGCGCTTGCCGGATTTGAATTCCTGCAGCTGTTTGACCAGGTATTCAGGATGTTGCTGGGCCAGCTTGGGGTTGGCTGGCGTGCCCGAATTGCCATCGGCGCCGTGGCAGCTGGCACACACCGCCGTGAAGCTGGCTTCGCCCTTGACCAGATCTGGCTTCGCCACCTTGGCGGGTGCAGCCTCGCCGGCAGCAAATGACGACACGGCGGGCACGGCCAACATGGCGGCCAGTAGGGAAGTAGCGAACAGCTTCATATCGGGGTTTTAATTGGTTGGCGCACAAAACTTATAACTTTCTGATTTTACAATGGCTTGGAGGCAGTTCCCATTATTCGGGTCTTGCCGCGGTAGCCAGCCACCGGCCCTTACCGATACCCCGATGGCCGACGCCCCCGACGCCCTCTTCCCCGCACGCCACCCGCGTGCAACCGACCTCCAGGGACCGCCCGATCATGACGCCAGCCACCTCCGCAACCTCATCCAGCCCGCCAGCCGCAGGCGCCACCGCCCTGCCCGACCCAAAAATCGCCATGGGCTGGCTGCACACGGCCAAGTTCCTGACCACGGCGCCCGAATTGAAACACCTGCCCCGCGTGGAGGTGCCCGAAATTGCCTTTGTGGGCCGCTCCAACGCCGGCAAATCCACCTGCATCAACACCCTGACGCAGCAGCACCGCCTGGCGTTTGCCTCCAAAACCCCGGGGCGCACGCAAAGCATCAACCTGTTCAGCCTGGGCAAGCAGGGCGTGACCGACGCGGTGCTGGCCGACTTGCCGGGCTATGGTTACGCGGCGGTCCCCAAGGAAGCCAAGTACCGCTGGCAGCAGGTGATGGGCAATTACCTGCAGACCCGCGACAACCTCAAGGCGGTGGTGCTGCTGTGCGACCCGCGCCTGGGTCTCACGGAGCTCGACGAAATCCTGCTCGACGTGATCCGGCCACGGGTGGAGGAAGGGCTCAAGTTCCTGGTGTTGCTGACCAAATCAGACAAGCTCAATAAAACCGAGGCGGCCAAGGCGCTGCAGATCGTCAAGCTGCAGGCGGGCGGCGGTGACGTCAAGCTGTTTTCCTCGCTGAAGCGCAAGGGTGTCGAAGAAGTGGCCCAACATCTGTGGGACTGGGCGCATCCCCCCGAAAAAGCGCTCAAGCCACCGAAGGCCGAGGCCCCAACCGGGCCCGTCGCCGAATCCTGAGCCCGGGACGCCACGCACAAGGGGCCACCGCCACGCCGCCGACGCTCAAGAAAACAGGCTTGAGCTCCAAGAGTGAAGCGCGTAGACAGCTATCAAAAACATAGCAAAGCAATTGAGACCAGTGGGCGGGCCTTGCCGCACGGCATCACGCGGTCATGCCGCAGCGCGGGCGCCTGGAACCTGGCGCAGCCGCCCCGCCTGAAAAAGCGGGCCATCATCACCCCCCCGCACTCAGGCACTTTTTTGCGCGAGTTGCAACAGTCCCCCGCTCAGCAGGCCGCCAGTGCCTGCATGAATTTCCTGGTCCGCCCCGATGCCGAAGCGCTGCTGGCCGAGGACGACTTCCGTCGGCTTTGGGCATTTTTCATGAACATGGGTGCGGCGGACGGTCCGCACGCGTGGTTCACTGAAGCCGTCAAGGCGCAATACCGGGCGGTGTGGGCTCAAGGCTTGACGGGTCCGCTCAATGACTCCGGGCCTCTCCCTTGCGCCCACCCCGGCCCGGGCCACCGTACAACGACCCGGCGGCCGCCACTGTGACGATGCCACGGGCAAGGCTTGAAGTCCACCTGCCCACGCCGGTGATCTGGGCCACCGACGACACCGCCCTGCCACCGGCCCTGCTGGACGGGCTGAGCGACTTTGTGCCGCGGATGAGCCTGCGGCGCGTGGATGGCGCCACGCACTGGATCGTGCACGAGCAACCCGAACGAATCGCCCGCTATCTTCAGGAATTTTTGCGCTCAGTGCCCGGTGGAAGCGCTGATTTGCTATTGATTAGATAGCTGCCTGCGCCCGTGCCACCTGGGCCAGAGCACTAAAAAGCCGCTTAAAAATCCAGGCCCCCACCCGGCTCAATACAGCGCGGCCTCGCCCTCGGGCCGGGTCTTGAAGCGCTTGTGCACCCAGTAGTACTGCGCCGGCATGGTGGCAATGTAGTCCTGCAGGCGGGCGTTCATCAGCGCGGTATCGGCCACCAGGTCATCGCTGGGGTAATCCTTCCATTGCGGCAGTATCTCCACCACATAGCCGGTGGCGGTCATGCGCGACAGCACGACAATGACCTTGGCCCGGCCCAGCCTGGCAAAGCGGGGTAGGGAGGGTACGGTCGCCGTCGGCAGTCCGTAAAACGGCACGAACACGGACTCGTCAGGACCAAAGTCCATGTCAGGCAGCAAATACAGGGGCTGGCCCTCGCGCACCGCCGCCACGATGGGCTTCACGCCGTCCACCCGGCCAAACAGGCGCATATTGCCATAGCGCTGCCGGCCCCTAAGAATCCATTCATCGACGAGCTTGTTGGACTGGTCCGTGTAAATGGTGGTCGACACCCGGGGCACCCGCCGCGCCACCCCGCCCCAGGCGGCATCCATGCCCATGAAATGCGGCACGAAGGCCACCGTGGGCTCGTTGCCGGCCAGCTCCTGCACGGCACCCGTCAGCTGCACGCGCTGCTGCACCAGCGCCTCGGGCGCATGCCACAGCCAGGCGCGGTCCAGCCAGGCTTGCGCAAAATAGATGAAGGTCTGCTGGGCCAGCTTGCGCCGCTCGGCCTCGGAGCGTTCCGGAAAGCACAGGGAAAGATTGGTCAGGACCACGCGCCGGCGCGAACCTACCAGCGCATACAGGGCCCAGCCGAACACCACGCCAAGCGAGCGGATCCAGGACAGCGGCAAAACAGACAGCCCCCGCATGAAAGCAATGCCGGCGCGGGTGATGAGATCGCTGAGCAACTGACGGGGAGGTTTCAAAGGGCTTCCTTGCGGGGTGTCTTGTAGCGCGCATAGCCCCACAAATATTGGCCGGGCTGGCTCAGCACAATGGCCTCAATGGCCTGGTTGATCAGGGTGACGGCGTGCAGCATGTCGGATTTTCCAGCGCTTTCCAGCCCCGTCACCGCCGGCCAGATTTTAAGAACATAACCCCGGCCACTCGACAGCCGTTCACAGCTCACGGGCAGCAAGACCGCACCATTTTGCAGGGCCAGCCGCGCCGCCAGCGTCATGCTGTAGGCGGGCCGGCCAAAAAAAGGCGCCCAGATGCCCAGGCCCTCCGGCGGCACCTGGTCCGTCAACATCGCCACCGCGTGGTTGGCTTTCAGGGCCTTGTTCATCAGGCGTATGCCGTTGAGGCTGGCGGGCACCACCGTGAGATGGGCGCGGTTGCGGGCGATCCGCTCCAGCCGGGCCAGCCAGGCCTTGCGGGCTGGCCGGTAAATGGCGGTGATGGGTCCGTACAGCTCGGCCAGCGCCTGCGGCCCCAACTCAAAGCTGCCGCAGTGCGGACCAAAGAAAATCACCCCCTGGCCCCGCGCAAAGGCCTGCTCGGCATGAAGCCGGCCTTCGACCTGGACATTGGCCAGGCATGACTGCGAAGATGGCCGCATCCACAGCTTGGGCAGCTCGGCGACAAAACGCCCGGCTTCGGCAATTGCCGGTCGGGCCAGCACAAACGGCAGGCCGGCCTGCGCCACATGGGCGCGAAACTGCGCACGGTAGCGCGGACTCAGCGACCAGACCAGCCAGCCCAACGCGCCGCCCAGGGCGTGCAAGGCAGCCAGCGGCCACCAGGAAAAAAAACGGAATAACCAGCGCATGGAGAGGGATTAGGGGACGGCAGGTATCAAGCGTCCATTGAAAGAATCACTATAATTGCCCCTGTCGCCGAGTTACTGAACTACTTGCAGGGCGACATTAAACCAAACTGCTAAAGCGTTCGCCGAAGCACCCCAGCCGGCAACGCGCCGACAAACTTACTGGAGTGTACGCAATGGCGAACGATTTTCTCTTTACATCCGAATCCGTCTCTGAAGGCCATCCCGACAAGGTCGCCGACCAGATTTCCGATGCCATCCTGGATGCCATCTTCAAGCAGGACCCGCTCAGCCGCGTCGCCGCTGAAACCCTGACCAACACCGGCCTGGTCGTGCTGGCCGGTGAAATCACCACCAACGCGCATGTCGACTACATCCAGGTTGCGCGCGACACCATCAAGCGCATCGGCTACGACAACACCGACTACGGCATCGATTACAAGGGCTGCGCCGTGCTCGTGGCCTATGACAAGCAGAGCAACGACATCGCCCAGGGCGTGGACCACGCCAGCGACGACCACCTGAATATCGGCGCCGGCGACCAGGGCCTGATGTTCGGCTACGCCTGCGACGAAACGCCCGAGCTGATGCCCGCGCCCATCTATTACGCGCACCGCCTGGTCGAGCGCCAGGCCCAGCTGCGCAAGGACGGCCGCCTGCCCTTCCTGCGCCCGGATGCCAAGAGCCAGGTCACCATGCGCTATGTCAACGGCAAGCCGCACAGCATAGACACCGTGGTGCTGTCCACCCAGCACAGCCCCGACCAGAGCGAAACCCAGCACAAGATGAAGGCCTCGTTCACCGAAGCCATCATTGAAGAGATCATCAAGCCGGTGCTGCCCAAAGAGTGGCTCAAGGAAACCAAATACCTGATCAACCCGACCGGCCGCTTCGTGATTGGTGGCCCGCAGGGCGATTGCGGCCTGACCGGCCGCAAGATCATCGTCGACACCTATGGCGGCGCCTGCCCGCACGGCGGCGGCGCATTCAGCGGCAAGGACCCCAGCAAGGTGGACCGTTCCGCCGCCTACGCAGCCCGCTACGTCGCCAAGAACATCGTCGCGGCCGGCCTGGCCAAGCAGTGCCAGATCCAGGTGGCTTACGCCATCGGTGTGGCGCACCCGATGAACGTGACGGTCTACACCGAAGGCACGGGCGTGATCCCCGACGAACAGATCGCCGCGCTGGTGAACCAGCACTTCGACCTGCGCCCCAAGGGCATCATCCAGATGCTGGACCTGCTGCGCCCGATCTACGAAAAAACCGCCGCCTACGGCCACTTTGGCCGCGACGAACCCGAATTCACCTGGGAGCGCACCGACAAAGCGCAGACGCTGCGCGCAGCGGCCGGGCGCTAGGCCCGGCAGGCAGCTGGTCTGAAGCAAGCTGCACGGGCATCGTCATGCCTGCCAATCCATAGACAGCCTGACGCCGCCCACCGGGTGACGTCAGGCTTTTTCTTTTTGGCACCCTGTCATTCACCGCACCATGAACCACGGCCTTCTTGTCATCGATCCCCAAAACGACTTCTGTGACCAGCCCGGCGCCAGCCTGCCGGTCGCGGGGGCCTGTGCAGACATGGGCCGCCTGGCGGACTTCATGACCCGCATGGGTTCCCGGCTGTCGCGCCTCATCGTCACGCTCGACTCGCATCCCTACGTGGGGATCGAGCGGCCGACGTTCTGGCAGACCGGCACAAGAGATGCCATAGCGCCCTTCACCCCCATTCTGGCGGCCGATGTGGAGGCAGGACGCTTTCTGCCACGACGTGCAGAGTTACGTCCCCAGGTGCTCAACTACCTCCGGGCACTTGAGGCCGCAGGAAGGTACACCCTGATGGTCTGGCCCGTGCATTGCGTGACCGGGACCTGGGGACACAACATCGAGCAGCAGGTGGCCGCCGCCCTGAACCAATGGGAGCTGACCCATCAGCGGCAGGTCACGAAGGTACTCAAGGGCATGAACCCGATGACCGAGCAATACAGCGCGATTCGGGCCGAGGTCCCCTGCCCTGACGACCCGCTCACGCTGCCCAACCAGACCCTGCTGGCGAGCCTGAAGGCCATTGACGGTTACCTGTATGTGGCGGGTGAAGCCTCCAGCCATTGCGTGAAAGCCACCATGGAAGACGTCTTTCAGGCACTCACGCCGCAGCAGATGGGTCGAATCATTCTTTTGACGGACTGCATGAGTCCTGTTGCAGGGTTCGAGCAACAGAGCGAGGCATTTATGAGCTTTGCCCGCGGACTGGGTGCCAAGACGCTGACGAGCGCGCAAGCCATGGCGCAGCACGGCTGAAAATCCAGACGGCGCTGAGGGCGCCAGCGCGCGCAACCTTGCAGGAATCGCATCGTCGCCAGGCGCGGCAAACGGAGTCCTGCACATCCGCCTCCTTGAGAATTTGGCCAATTTGTTGTGCAGATCGTGCATCAACACGGCATTCAAGCATCAACCCGTCTTGAAAACTTCACAAAACCCCTTATGATTAGCACTCGATGGCATGGAGTGCTAACAAGCGCTACCAAGCCATAAAGTTAGTGTTCACCGACTTTTAGTCGGTGATTTTTTGATTCTCAAACAAGGAGCTCTCATGAAACTTCGTCCTTTGCACGACCGCGTGATCGTCAAACGCGTGGAAAACGAAACCAAAACCGCTTCCGGCATCGTCATTCCTGACAGCGCCGCTGAAAAGCCTGATCAAGGCGAAGTGCTGGCAGTCGGTCCAGGCAAGAAGAATGACAAGGGCGACATCAGCCCCGTGGGCGTGAAAGTCGGCGACCGCGTGTTGTTCGGCAAATACAGCGGCCAGACCGTCAAGGTCGATGGCGACGAACTGCTCGTCATGAAAGAAGAAGACCTCTTCGCAGTGGTCGAGAAATAAGTTCTCAGCTCTTTCAATCCCTAATCAACTGAATCTGGAGAATTAAACATGGCAGCAAAAGACGTCATTTTCGGCGGCGAAGCCCGCGCACGCATGGTCGAGGGTGTGAACATCCTGGCCAACGCCGTCAAGGTCACCCTGGGCCCCAAAGGCCGTAACGTGGTGCTGGAGCGCTCTTTCGGCGCCCCTACCGTGACCAAGGACGGTGTGTCCGTCGCCAAGGAAATCGAACTCAAGGACAAGCTGCAGAACATGGGCGCGCAGATGGTCAAGGAAGTCGCTTCCAAGACTTCTGACAACGCTGGCGACGGCACCACCACCGCCACCGTGCTGGCACAGGCCATCGTGCGCGAAGGCATGAAATACGTGGCCGCCGGCATGAACCCGATGGACCTCAAGCGCGGCATCGACAAGGCCGTGCTGGCCCTGACCGAAGAGCTGAAAAAGGCTTCCAAGCCCACCACGACCTCCAAGGAAATCGCCCAGGTCGGCTCGATTTCCGCCAACTCCGACGAATCCATCGGCAAGATCATTGCTGACGCGATGGACAAGGTCGGCAAGGAAGGCGTGATCACCGTGGAAGACGGCAAGTCCCTGCAAAACGAACTCGACGTGGTCGAGGGCATGCAGTTTGACCGCGGCTACCTCTCCCCTTACTTCATCAACAACCCTGAAAAGCAGTCCGCCCTGCTGGACAACCCCTTTGTGCTGCTCTACGACAAGAAGATCAGCAACATCCGTGACCTGCTGCCCACGCTGGAGCAGGTTGCCAAGGCCGGCCGTCCGCTGCTGATCATTGCCGAAGAAGTTGAAGGCGAAGCCCTGGCGACGCTGGTGGTCAACACCCTGCGCGGCATCCTGAAAGTGGTCGCAGTCAAGGCCCCTGGTTTCGGCGATCGCCGCAAGGCCATGCTGGAAGACATCGCCATCCTGACCGGCGGCAAGGTGATCGCCGAAGAAGTTGGCCTGTCGCTCGAAAAAGTGACCCTGGCTGACCTCGGCTCTGCCAAGCGCATCGAAGTGGGCAAGGAAAACACCATCATCATCGACGGCGCCGGCGCTGCCGCTGACATCGAAGCCCGCGTCAAGCAGGTTCGCGTCCAGATCGAAGAAGCGACCAGCGACTACGACCGCGAAAAACTGCAAGAGCGCGTGGCCAAGCTGGCCGGCGGTGTTGCCGTGATCAAGGTTGGCGCTGCCACCGAAGTCGAGATGAAGGAAAAGAAAGCCCGCGTTGAAGACGCCCTGCATGCCACCCGCGCTGCCGTGGAAGAAGGCATTGTGGCTGGTGGCGGCGTGGCGCTGCTGCGTGCCAAGCAGGCTGCTGGCACCATCAAGGGTGACAACGCCGACCAGGAAGCCGGTATCAAGCTGGTGCTGCGCGCCATCGAAGCGCCTCTGCGCGAGATTGTGTACAACGCAGGCGGCGAAGCCTCTGTGGTGGTCAACGCCGTGTTGGCCGGCAAGGGCAACTACGGCTTCAATGCAGCCAACGACACCTACGGCGACATGATCGAAATGGGTATTCTGGACCCCACGAAAGTGACCCGCACCGCGCTGCAAAACGCCGCTTCCGTGGCATCGCTGATGCTGACGACCGAAGCCATGGTGGCCGAGTCGCCAAAAGACGAGGCACCGGCTGGCGGCATGCCAGGCGGCATGGGCGGCATGGGTGGCATGGGCGACATGGGCATGTAATGTCAGCCCCCGGACTTGCCACTTCGCATGCTTTGCCCCGCGAGGGGGAAACACAGCGACATGAGGGCGGTCCGGCGGCGGTTTGACACCGCCCGGCTCTCAGCCAACTCAAAGGCCTCGCAGCGCAAGCTGCGGGGCCTTTTTACATGAGCAGAAAAGAAAAAACGGCACCTTTTTCAGCGCGCTGCAGCAATTGGATGTCACTCCCATGCAGCTGCAGGATGCGCTTCACGATGACAAGACCCAGTCCGCCGGCACGTCCGCCTGCGGACGAAAACACCGGGCGCATGAAAAGCCCCTGGTGCAGCGCACCCGGAATACCCGGCCCGGTGTCACTGACCTCGACACGCACGCCCGCGGCTTCCGGCCGCAACTGCACCACGATTTCGCCGCCTTCGGGGGTGTGGCGAATCGCGTTGTCCAGCAAATTGGTCAAGACCCTCTCGATCATCCCCAGATCCGCCGTGACGACGGGCAGGCCTGGCACCATATCGGGGATCAGCCGCTGGCTCCGCGCCTCTGCGGCCAGCTCGAATTTCTGGAAAACGTCCTGCACCAGATCGGCAAGCGCAAAGCGCTCCATTTCAGGCTTGACGACGCCGTATTCGAGACGGGCCAGCTCGAACAGCTCCTGGGCCAGGCGCCCAACCTTGCGGCTTTGGTCGAGTGCAATTTCAAGGTAGCGACGTTGATCGGCAGCATCCAGCGTATCGGCTTTCACCAGCAAGGTCTCCAGATAACCGTGCAGGGATGTCAGCGGCGTACGCAGGTCGTGCGAAATGTTGGCAAACAGTTCGCGCCGCTGCTGATCCCGCAACGTCAGCTCGCGCCACTGCTCGGCGATGCGTTGCGTCATTCGCGCGAAGGCCTGGCCCAGCGCGGCGATTTCTCCGCCGCCCTTGCAGGCCTGCGCCAGTGCGGGCGCGGCACTGTCCAGCGCGACAAGGCCATCCGTCTCGAAATGGCGTACCGCCACTGTTAACCGGCGCAGTGGCCGCGTGATCAGGTGAAAGGCCGCCAGCCCCGCAATCAGGCCCAGCAAGGCGACCAGCGCCATGGACCAGAGCGTGGAGCGCAGCACACTGTCGGCAGAGAGGTTGGCAGCCAGGGTATCGCGCTCCTCACCGAACAGGACCACGTAGACGTAGCCTGCATCACGCCCATCGACTTTCAGCGGGGCAGCGCTGAATACCTTGCGCGAGTCACTGCTGCGCGGGTCGTCGCCGAAGACGGGCAGCGGCGCCCCGGCCAGCAGGCGCCGGATCGGTGCAACGTCAACCCGGTCGCGCTTCAGATGCCCTGGCGGGGCAGCCTGCGCCTGGATGCGCCCGTCCGGCCACAACAGATAGACCTCGACACTGGGGTTGACGGCCATCAGCTTGTCGAACAGGTCATGTACCGCAGCCTCATTAAGACCCGTACGCTCCATCAAGGCCGAGTTGGCGGCAATGTGTGCGGCCAAGCCCATGGAGAGGCGCTGCATCACCTCCTGTTCATGCTGCCCATTCGCTCTCATCTGAAGCCACGCCGTTGCGCCGCAACAAGCCAGCAGCAAGACCGCAAACACCATTGAAAGACGCTGCGACAGGGAAAGGCCGCCTGGCTTCATGTCCCGGCCTCTTCCGCAGCAGACACCACCATTTTGTAGCCGCGCCCCCAGACCGTGAGGATGCGGCGGGGCTCTGCCGCGTTGGCCTCCACTTTGATTCGCAGGCGGTTGATATGGGTGTTGACCGTGTGCTCATAGCCATCGTGCTGGTAGCCCCATACCTGGTTGAGCAAATCCAGCCGCGAAAAAACACGCCCGGGATGGCGCGCGAAAAAATACAGCAGGTCGAATTCGCGTGGCGTCAATTCGATGCGTTTCCCGTCCACCTGCACCTCGCGTTCCAGCGGGTCTATGCAGAGGTTGCCCAGCTCGAGTCGGCCGGACTCCACACGCGCATCGCGCGCCATGGCTTCGGTGCGCCGCAGCAGCGCACGCACGCGCGCCACCAGCTCAAGTACCGAAAAAGGCTTGGCGAGATAGTCGTCGGCGCCGAGTTCCAGGCCAAGAATGCGGTGCACCTCACTGGAGCGGGCGCTGATGATGATGATGGGCGTGTAGCGCGTCATCGCGCGGGCGCGACGGCAGATTTCGAGGCCATCGACGCCGGGGAGCATCAGGTCGAGAACCAGCGCATCCCAGTGGCCGCGTTCGAGCTCGCGGACACCCGCATGGCCATCAGCGGCATGCACCACGGTCAGCCCCTCATCGTGCAGATGCATGCGCAGCAGCTCTGCAATATGGGGATCATCCTCGACGATCAGAACACGTTTGGCAGGGTCCATCACTTGGGATTATCACGCGATCCCTCTTTTTGAGTTATCACAATTAATTGAACATTTCGTGATGAATCGGCCATGGAGTGCGTCCAATAATCCGCCCCATGAAGCACAAAACCACCGACAAAGGCTGTGCGCCCATCCACCCGCTGTGGATGCGCATCACCCACTGGCTCAACGCCCTGGCCGTGCTGGTGATGGTGACCAGTGGCTGGCGCATCTATAACGCGTCGCCCTTCTTTCCCTTTGAGATTCCGGAAGTCATCACGCTGGGCGGCTGGCTGGGCGGCGCACTGCAGTGGCACTTTGCAGCGATGTGGCTGCTGGCCGCCAACGGGCTCATTTATCTGTCATTCAATCTGGCCAGCGGCCGGCTGTTCCGGAAGTTCTTCCCGCTGACGGTCTCCGGCATTGTGCGCGACACGCTCGCCGCGCTTCGCGGACGGCTTTCACACGCCGACCCGCGGAGCTACAACAACGTTCAGCGTTTTGCCTACCTCTTCGTGATGCTCGACATAGTGCTGCTGGTGCTGTCGGGCCTCGTGCTTTGGAAGTCGGTCCAGTTCGGTGTGCTGCGCGAGCTGCTGGGCGGCTACGAAGTCGCCCGCCGGATTCACTTTTTTGCGATGACCGCACTGGTGGCCTTCGTGGCCGTTCACCTGGTGATGGTCGCGCTGGTTCCGCGCACCCTGCTCACCATGCTGAGCGGCCGCACAGGGAAAACCGTATGAAGATACTCCAACGCCCCCCACTGACCGGCGTCGACGGCGATGCCGCCCTCGCCGAAGCCCGCAAGCTGATAGGCCGCCGCATAGCGCAGCCGGCACGCCGCGCCTTTCTGCAGCGCTCGCTGACGCTGGGCGGCCTGTCGCTGCTGAGCGGCTGCAGCATCAGCGACAACAGCAGCGTCGAAGCGGCGCTTGCCCGCATCTCGCGCTTCAACGACACGGTGCAGGGCTGGATTTTCGACCCGAACCGGCTCGCGCCGACCTACCCCGACGCCATGATCACGCGCCCCTTTCCGTTCAACGCCTACTACGGCGAAGATGAAATCCGCGAGGTGGACGAAGCCGGCTACCGGCTCGAAGTAACTGGCCTGGTGGCCGACAAGCGCAGCTGGACGCTGGCCGAACTGCGCGCCATGCCGCAGCAGGATCAGGTCACCCGCCACATCTGCGTCGAAGGCTGGAGCGCCATCGGCAAATGGGGCGGTGTGCATTTCGCCGATTTCCTGAAGCGCGTGGGCGCCGACACCAGCGCGAAGTACATAGGCTTCAAGTGCGCGGACGACTACTACACCAGCATAGACATGCCGACCGCGCTTCACCCGCAGACGCTGCTGACGCTGAGCTACGACGGCCAGCCCTTGCCGCCGAAATATGGCTTCCCGATGAAGCTGCGCATGCCCACCAAGCTGGGCTACAAAAACCCGAAACATATCAAGGCGATCTTCGTCACCAACACCTACCCTGGCGGCTATTGGGAAGACCAGGGCTACAACTGGTTCGGCGGCAGTTGAGTGCCCTGAAGGCTCAGCGCTGTTGAAACGTGCGGCACGCGTACATCTCGAAGCGTGCCATTTAAAACCGACTCGACAAGGAAACTGAAATGAACAAACTCTCCGCAACACTCCTGGCGACCTTCATGGCCATCGGTTCCGTCTCGGCCTTCGCCGCGGACGAAATGAAGAAGGACGCCATGGGCAAGGACGAGATGACTAAGGACTCGATGGCCAAGGACTCCAAGGCCAAGGATGCCATGGCTAAAGACGGAATGAAAAAAAAGGACTCGATGGCGAAAAGCACAATGTCCAAAGATGGCAAGAAAAAGGATGCGATGGCTAAAGACGATGACATGAAAAAGGACGAAATGAAGAAGTAAGCCGCGACAACGCCTGGGCGGAGGTCCCTCATGACTTTCTTCATCCTGTCGTATCTTGGCGGAGCGCTGACCATCCTCGCTCCCTGCATCCTGCCGGTGGTGCCTTTCGTCTTCGCGCGGGTTGACCAGCCATTCGCCAAAAGCGGCCTGCCCTTGCTGGCGGGCATGGCGCTCACCTTTGCGGCCGTCGGGACACTGGGCGCCGTCGCGGGCAACTGGGCCGTAACGGCCAACACATACGGCCGGATGGCCGCCATTGCGCTGCTTGCCGTCATGGGCGTGGCGCTGATGGCACCGCGTTGGGCCGAACGACTCACCCGGCCGCTGGTGGCTCTGGGTTCGCGTCTTTCCAACGCCGCAGCAAAACCCACGGACAAGGCCGGGAGCCCTGCCTTGTCCGCCTTTTTTCTCGGCATGGCCACCGGGCTGCTTTGGGCGCCATGTGCGGGCCCTGTCCTGGGCCTGATCCTCACCGGGGCCGCACTCGAAGGGCCCAGCGTGCGAACCTCCCTGCTGCTGCTCGCCTATGCGGCCGGTGCCGTGAGCTCGCTCGGGCTGGTTTTGCTCGCCGGCGGCCGGGTCTTTGCCATCCTCAAGCGCTCGCTCGGCATTGGCGAGTGGCTCCGCAAGGGACTGGGGGTGGCGGTACTCGCCGGCACCACTGCGGTGGCACTGGGGCTGGACACCGGACTGCTGGCGCAATTCTCGTCGGGCGCTGCTGCTTCACTGGAAAAGGCCCTGTTCCAGCGACTGGGGCCGCAACCGGCGGAACAGGCACCCGCCGCTGCCGTTCGTCCGCAAACGCTGGACCGAGGCAATTTCATCAGGGTGCAGGCGCGCCCGACCTTGCCGCGGCTCGACACACTGCCCATCGAAGGCAGCATGCCGCCGCTGGCAGGCGGCGTCGAATGGCTGAACTCGCCGCCGCTCACCGCCAGGGAGCTGCGCGGAAAGGTGGTACTTGTGGACTTCTGGACCTTCGGCTGCATCAACTGCCGCAACGCGCTGCCCCATGTGCGCGAATGGCACCGCAAATACAAAGACCAGGGGCTGGTTGTGGTCGGCGTGCATGCGCCCGAGTTCGCCTACGAGAAAAACATCAACAATGTGAAGCGCGCCGTGGGCGATCTGGGCGTCGAGTTTCCGGTCGTGGTCGACAACGACTTCGCCATCTGGCGCGCGTTCAGCAACAACTACTGGCCAGCGCACTATTTCGTCGACGCTCAGGGGCGCATCCGCTTTCATCACTTTGGCGAAGGCGAGTACGAAAAATCGGAACAGGTCATCCAGCAACTTCTGGAAGAAGCCAGCAACAAGGCGAAACCGCTATGAACACACCGTCAAACACCTATCTAAAGCCTTTCACGCCGCCGCCACGCCTGAGCCGGCGCCCGGTGCTGACCGCTCTGGCCATGGCCTTCGTTGCCGCAGCGACGCTATGGCAGGCCGTACCGTCGCTTGCGGCCGAATCCGCCGTGGCCATCCCCGCACCCGCCGACGATCTGGCGGCAACGCCCGCTGCGGCTGTCGAAACCGCGGTGCTCGCCGGTGGCTGCTTCTGGGGCGTGCAAGGCGTGTTTCAGCATGTCATGGGCGTGAGCAGCGCCGTGTCGGGCTATGCCGGCGGCGACGAGGCGTCGGCACGCTACGAGGCCGTGGGATCAGGCCGCACCGGACACGCGGAGGCCGTGCGGATCACCTATGACCCCAAGCAGATCAGCTATGGGCGCATCCTGCAGATTTACTTTTCGGTGGCACACAACCCGACCGAGCTGAATCGCCAGGGACCGGACCAGGGCCCGCAATACCGATCGACGATCTTCGCGCAGAACGCCACGCAGGCACGCATTGCGAAGGCCTACATCGCCCAGCTCAACAAGGCCGGCAGCTTTGGCTTGCCCATCGTCACCACCACCGAAATGCAAAAACCCTTCTTCCCGGCTGAGGCCTACCACCAGGACTACCTGGCGCGGAACCCCCACAACCCCTACATCGCCTACAACGACCTGCCGAAAATCGACAATCTCAAGCGGCTGTTCCCCGATCGCTACCGCGCGGTACCGGCGCTTGTCGGCAAGGGAAGCTGAGGCCAGGGCAGCACCGCGGCTTCGGCCGTATGTCAAAAATGCAAAAAAGCCGCGAATGCGGCTTTTTTGCAAAGATTAAGCTGTGCTGGCCCTGGATTGAAACGCGCTAGGCCTCGTAGGCAAGGGCACCGTCCCGTTCGGGCTGGGCCCACCAGTAAAGCAACACAAAAAAGCCTATGCCCGTCAGCAGGAGCAACTGCCACCAGCCGCTTTTTCCAATATCGTGAAGGCGACGGGTCCCCACCGCCAGGGCCGGCAGCAGCAAGGCCAGGCTCACCAGCCCGTTCAGCCTCTCGCCAACCAGGGAAGCGGCTATCGATGCCAGCACCTGGAACAAAAAGAACCACCAGAACTCCGGGCGCGAGGCGCGGCCGGAAAACGTCGCATATTTGCTCAGGCAAGCGGAAATGGCTTGGCCAAAATTCATGGCTTTCATCCTCCCCATATTGATGCAGGGCAAACTCCCCCGCCCCATGATAATGCGCCGGTCCTGCCGACGCCACCACGGCCCCGAAAAAGCAGGCCGGCGACCAGGCCCCGGCAATCCTGGCTTGAATCCTGCATGGGTCACGCTTGACCCTTGTCCAAGCTCCGTCCAGCAAAGCTGGGCTGCACTTCAACCCAAGGCCAGGAGTGCTGCCAGCGATAATATCGGTTTCGCCCATCACCATGTCCATGTCGCGCGCAAAAAACACATCAAAGAGTTATGGCGCGCATCCTCCTCACAAGCACTCCATGACACCTTCAAAAAAAATACTTGTTGCGGCCGCATTGGTCGCTTCTGCAGCCCACGCCTTGGCACAACAGGCGGGCACCTGGTCCGTATCGGCCGGCATCACACACATTGCGCCGTCCGTTGACAGCGACAGCCTCTCGTCGCCTTCGGGTACTGTGCCGAATGCCAAAGTGGATGTGAGCAGCGACTCCCGGCTGACCGCCGCCGTGAATTACATGGCCACCGACAACATCAACCTTCACCTGCCGCTGGGTTTCGGTTTCAGGCACGACCTCAGCGGTGCAGGCGTGCTCGCCGGTGTCGGCAAGCTGGCCGAAACCAGGGCCCTTCCGATCACGCTGATCGGCCAATACCGCTTCTTTGACGCCAATGCCCGGTTTCGCCCCTACCTGGGCGCCGGCTTGTCCTATGTGAAGTTCTACAAGGAACGCGGTACCGCCTTGTTAACCGCGCTCACCAACCCTGGCGGCGCGCCGACGAGTGTGTCTTTTAAATCGAAGCTGGCGCCCGCCCTGCAAGTGGGGGGCGTTTTCAACCTCAATGAAAAATGGTTCATGGAAGGCAGCTACACCAAAACCTTTCTTAAAACCCGCGGCACGCTGAGCACCGGCCATACCATCGATGTGGGGCTGGACCCGAACTGCTTCACCCTGCAATTGGGCTACAAGTTCTGATCGTCATCGGATCACCTCCCCCCAAAAAAGGCCGCCCATCGCGGCCTTTTTCACGCCCGCAAGTGGCAGTCTTTTCAGCCGGCATCCGACCGCCTGCCCAGCCATGCCGGCAGCAGGTCAGCGCAGGCCACGGCTAGCGAAGACGCGCCAGCAAGCCGGCCGTCGAGGCATCCAGACCGGATGCATCCCCGTTAGCCAGGCGTGGCTCGATATCCTTGGCCAGCACCTTGCCGAGCTCCACGCCCCACTGGTCAAAGCTGTTGATGCCCCAGATCGCGCCACTGACAAACACGCGGTGTTCCTGCAGGGCAATCAACGCCCCCAGGCTGGCGGGAGTGAGTTGCTCCAGCAGCAAAAAGGTGCTGGGCCGGTTGCCCGGAAAATGCCTGTGGCCGCCCGCATCGACTTTTCCAAGCATCAGGGCCTGTGCCTGGGCCAGTGCATTGGCCAGCAATTTGCTATGGTGGCCGGGCAGGTCATGGCCGGCTTTTTTGACCGCGACGAATTCGACCGGCACCACGGACGTTCCCTGGTGCAGCATCTGGAAATAGGCGTGCTGGCCATTGGTGCCGGGCTCGCCCCACAGCACCGGTGAGGTCTCAAACGGCAAGGCCTGGCCGTCCATGTCCACGCGCTTGCCGTTGCTTTCCATTTCGAGTTGCTGCAAATACGCCGGCCAGCGGCGCAGGGCACTGCTGTAAGGCGCGATGCTGCGGCTGCCAAAGCCGTGGAAGTTGCGATACCAGATGTCCAGCAGGCCCAGGCGTACCGGCAGGTTGCGCTCCAGCGCCGCCGTGCGGAAGTGCTCGTCCATGGCGTGCGCGCCGGCCAGGAATTCACGAAAACCCGCGGCGCCAATGGCGATGGCAATCGGCAAACCGATGGCCGACCAGAGCGAATAGCGGCCGCCCACCCAGTCCCAGAAACCGAAGCTGGTGCTGATGCCAAACGCCTTCGCCGCCGCCACATTGGTCGTCAGCGCGGCGAAATGCCGGCCGATATCCTGCCCGCCCTGCGCCTCAAACCAGCGCCTGGCCGAATGGGCGTTGGTCATGGTTTCGGTGGTGGTGAAGGTCTTGGAGGCGACCAGAAACAGCGTGCTGTGCGGCCGGCACTGCGCCAGCACGCCGGCCAGTTCATGGCCGTCGACGTTGGAGACAAAGTGAAAACGCTTGCCCATCGTCGCAAATTCGCCAAGCGCCAGCACCGCCATTTGCGGCCCCAGGTCCGAGCCGCCTATGCCGATGTTGACGATGTCGGTAATCGCCGCATCGGCGCGAACCTGCTCCGCGTAGGCCAGCATGGCGTCCAGCGTGGCATGCACCTGCAGCGCTTCATTTGCTATGTTTTTGCTAGCTGCTTGCGCCCGTTCTTCCTGGGTAGGAGCCGTATTTCTCAATAGGAAATGCATCACGGCACGGCGCTCGGTGCTGTTGATGCTTTCCCCGGCAAACATGGCGTCGCGGTGCTGCGCCAGCCCGCACTGCCCGGCCAGGTCAAGCAGCAGCGCCTGGCTGGTGGCGTCGATCAGGTTTTTCGACAAATCCGCAAAGACATAGGGCGCCTGCTGGCTGAAGTTGGCAAAGCGCTGCGGGTCAGCGGCAAACGCCTCGCGCAGGTCAAAGGCCTGGCCGTGCGCGTTAAAGCAGGCCTGCAGCGCACCCCAGGCGGGCGTCTGGTCACAACGCAACCGGGACATATAGGCCCCCACGCTTGCCACTTCGTGTGATGCGCTCCCCCCCGAGGGGGCTGAACTTGCTCGGGGCGGCCCTTCGCTGCGTTCGGCGGCGCTCATGCGGCCACCATCAACTGTTCCAGCTTGACCGCATCGGCAGCAAAGGCGCGTATGCCCTCGGCCAGCTTCTCGGTGGCCATCGCGTCTTCGTTGAGGGCGTAGCGGAAACCGGCCTCGTCGAAATTCACGGCAGGCAGGTCCAGCGCTTTCGCGGCGCTGGCGTCCAGCGCGCGCGCCAGCGGGGCTTCGCTGGCGGCCAGCTGGGCCAGCAGTTCGGGGCTGATGGTCAGCAAGTCACAGCCGGCCAGCGCGGTGATCTGGCCGACATTGCGAAAGCTCGCGCCCATGACCTCGGTGGCGATACCAAAATGCTTGAAGTGGTTGTAAATCTGGCGCACCGACTTCACGCCCGGGTCGTTGGCGCCGGCGTTCGCAGCCTCGTCCCAGGCGGCGCCAGCCGACTTCTTGTACCAGTCGTAAATGCGGCCGACAAAGGGCGAAATCAGCTGCACTTTCGCCTGGCCGCAGGCGACGGCCTGGCAGAAGGAAAACAGCAGCGTGAGGTTGGTATGGATGCCGCGCCGCTCCAGCCTTTCGGCGGCCTGAATGCCTTCCCAGGTAGCCGCCACCTTGATCAGCACCCGGTCAATGTGAATGCCCTCGGCCTGGTACAGCTCCACGATGCGCTCGCCGCGCGTGTAGCTGGCATTGGCGTCAAAGCTCAGGCGGGCATCCACTTCGGTGGAGACGCGGCCCGGGATGATGGACAGGATCTCGCAGCCAAAACGCACCAGCAGCCGGTCCATGATTTCGTCCAGCGGCCGGCCCTTGAAGCGGGCCACCGTGTCTTTCAGCAAGGGCTGGTAATCGGCTTTTTGCACCGCCTTGAGGATGAGCGACGGGTTGGTCGTCGCGTCCTGCGGCTTGAACTGGGCCAGTTGTTTGAAGTCACCGGTGTCGGCCACCACGGTGGTGAACTGTTTCAGAGCGTCAAGTTGTGTCATGGCATGAGCGCGCGGCAAAGCGCGAAGTTTGTCCGGGCAAGCGTCCGGTAAAACACAGGGCTCACAGGGAGTCACCTGAGCGTAGTTACCATTATGCCCATAGAATGTGAAACTTAATTACCAATACAAATTCTAGCCATGAGTTTTGACCTGATCCTGTTTGGCGGCACCGGCGATCTGGTGTGGCGAAAAATCATGCCGGCCCTGTTCCAGGCCTTCCGCCACGGCTCGCTGCCGGCCGGCGGTCGCATTGTGGGCGTGGCGCGCGACGATTTGTCGGACGACCAATACCGGGCGCTCATCAAGTCCCGGTTTGACCATGTCGAGCTGGCCAAGCGCCCCAGCGAGGAGGAGTTTTCGCGCTTTGCGGCGCTGCTCAGTTTCCTGCGCATGGACTTGTCCAACCCGGCCGACTATGCCCGTCTGGCCGCCAAGCTGCAGCAGCGGCCCGCCGAGGTGGTGGTGATGTATGTGGCCACCGCCCCCAACCTCTTCACCACGGTGTGCGAGCAGATCGCCGCGGCCGGCTTGAACGGCCCGCAAACCCGGGTGGTGCTGGAAAAGCCGCTGGGCCATGACCTGGCCTCCAACCGCGCCATCAACAAAACCGTGCGCAGCGTGCTGACTGAGCAGCAAATCTTCCGCATCGACCATTACCTCGGCAAACCCTCGGTGCAAAACCTGTTTGCCATGCGTTTTGGCAACGCGCTGTTTGAGCCCCTGTGGCGGCGCGAGCACATCGCCAACATCCAGATCACCATTGCCGAAGAACTGGGCGTGGAAAAGCGCGGCGCCTTTTACGACAACACCGGTGCGCTGCGCGACATGGTGCAAAACCATGCGCTGCAGCTGCTGTGCGCCATCGGCATGGAGCCGCCCATCAATTCGCACGCCGATGCCATCCGCGATGAAAAACTCAAGGTCTTGCGTTCGCTGAAAGCCTGGACACCCGCAAGCCTGAGCCAGCATGTGGTTCGCGGCCAGTACGCCGGAGGCGCCATCGACGGCGAGGCCGTGCCCGCCTACCGCGATGAAAAGGGCGTCAACCCGGACAGCCGCACCGAAACCTTTGTGGCGCTGCGCACGGAAATTGCCAATTGGCGCTGGGCCGGCGTGCCGTTTTACATACGCACCGGCAAGCGCCTGGCCGACCGCGACGCGCATATCGAGGTGAATTTCCGGCCGGCACCGCATGCGATTTTCAAGGCGCCGCTGACCAGCCCGAACGTGGGCAACCGGCTGGTGATCAACCTGCAGCCCAAGGACGGCCTGGAGCTGCATTTGCTGGCGCAAGGCGCCGACCAGCGCCACCCCAGAAGCACGCCCACGCTCGCACCGGTGCAGCTGGACCTTGATTTTGACAAGCGCTTTGGCTCCGAGCGCGTAGGCGCCTATGAACGGCTGCTGCTGGATGTGATTGACGGACGGCTCAACCTGTTCGTGCGCAGTGACGAGCAGGAAGAAGCCTGGCGCTGGGTCGAGCCGATTCTGGAGACATGGAATAACGAGCCAACCGGACCTCGCCCCTACGCAGCGGGCACCTGGGGGCCGAGTGCTTCCAGCGCCATGATTGCCCGGGACAACTATTGCTGGAGCGAGGAAAGCTAAATGAAGGTTCTCAATGCTTGACCGGATCAAAGCCTCCCTGCCCTCGCTGGCGCCCGCCGAACAACGCGTCGGCCGCCTGGTGCTGGCCGACCCGCGCGCCTTTGCCAACCTGCCGATCACCGAGCTGGCCAACCGCTCGCATGTCAGCAAGCCCACCGTGGTGCGGTTTTGCCGCAGCATGGGTTATGACGGCCTGTCGGACTTCAAACTCAAGCTCGCTGGCAGCGTGAGCGAAGGCGTGCCCTTCATTCACCGCAGCGTGGACGCCGACGACAAGACCGGCGACGTGCTCGTCAAGGTCATTGACAACACCGTGGCGGCGTTTTTGAAGTACCGCAACGACGCCAGCACCACCGCCCTCGAAAAGGCCACGCAGGCACTGCTGGCCACCTACAACAGCGGCAAACGCATCGAGTTTTTCGGCGTCGGCAACTCCGGCATCGTGGCCCAGGATGCCCAGCACAAATTCTTCAGGCTGGGCATCACCAGCATTGCCTACAGCGACGGCCACATGCAGGTCATGAGCGCCTCGCTGCTGGGGCCGGGCGACTGCGTGGTGGTGATCTCCAACTCCGGCCGCACGCGCGATCTTATGGATGCCTGCGACATCGCCCGCAAAAACGGCGCCACCACCATCGTGATCACCGTCACCGGCTCACCGCTGGCTGCGGCCGGCCACATTCACCTGGCCGCCAACCACCCCGAGGGCTATGACCGCTACAGCCCCATGGTGTCGCGCCTGATGCACCTGATGATCATCGACATCCTGGCGACCTGCGTGGCGCTGCGCATTGGCGCCAAGCTGCAACCCCTGCTCAAGGAAATGAAAAACAACTTGCGCAACAAGCGCTACGCCTGAGGCCGCCACCGCAAGCCGCCAAGCCGTATTTTTAGACAAAAAAAAGGCCTGCAGCCCAATCAGCACAAGCGCAAACAGCTATCAAATAAATAGCAAATGAGCAAGCAAAGGCTCAGGCCAAAGGCAGCGAGCGCTCCACAATCCCCGCAAACAGCGCCGAGCCCAGCGGCAGCACGCTGTCGTTGAAGTCGTAGCAGCTGTTGTGCAGAAAGCGGCTGCCCACGCCACCGATCACGCCGCCCTTGCCATCCGGCAGCTGTTCGCCCTGGCCGAGGCGCAGGTAGGCGCCCGGCTTGACCTTGAGCATGAAGGAAAAATCCTCGGAACCCATGCTGGGCTCCAGGTTGCGCACCACGTTTTCGGTGCCCACGAGCTGCTCGGCAACGCTTGCGGCCAGCGCATACTCCGCCGGTGAATTGATGGTGGCCGGGTAAATGCGTTCGTACTTCACGCTGGCCGTGGCACCAAAGCCCTGCGCCACCAAGGCACAAATCTCATTCAGGCGCCGCTCCACGAAATCCTGCACCTCGGGCTTGAAGGTGCGCACGGTTCCGACCAGCGTGGCGTTGCCGGGCACCACACTCATGGCGCCCAGATCGCCCGCCTTGATGGCGCAGAGGCTGAGCACCGCATTGTCCATGGCCTTCACATTGCGCGAAACAATGCTCTGCACCGCCGTGATGATGTGCGCCGCCACCAGGATGGGGTCTACCGTCAGGTAGGCATGGGCGCCATGCCCGCCCCTGCCCGTGATCTCAATCGTGATGCGGTCGGCCGCCGCCATCATGGGGCCGGGATTGATGCCGATGGTGCCGGGCCGCATGGCGGGCCAGTTGTGCATGGCGTAAATGGCCTGCACCGGAAAGCGCTCGAACAGCCCATCTTTAAGCATGGCATCGGCGCCGCCGCGCCCCTCTTCCGCGGGCTGGAACACCAGCACCGCGTCGCCGGCAAAGGCGCGTGTCTCGGCCAGATAGCGGGCCGCGCCCACCAGCATGGTGGTATGGCCGTCATGGCCACAACCGTGCATCAGCCCGGCCTTGGATGATTTCCAGCCAAATTCGTTGTGCTCGGTCATGGGCAGCGCATCCATGTCGGCGCGCAAGGCCACCATGGGCCGCACGCCGGACTTGCGCATGGAATCGGTCTGTTGGCCCTTGATGACCGCCACAATGCCGGTTTTGCCAATACCCGTGTGCACCTCGTCCACCCCGCACAGCTTGAGCGCATGCAGGACGCGGCTGGAAGTGTAGACCTCTTCAAAACCCAGCTCCGGATGCGCATGCAGGTCGCGGCGGAAGGCGGTCAGCTCGGGATGAAATTGCGCAATCTGTGCGAAGGCTCGGCCGCTGGCGCGCAACTGGCCCGGCCGGTCGGCGGGCCCGGCACTCGCCGTATCAGGCGCAAAGAGGGATGAAGTGGTCGATGGAATTTTTTCAAGGGTGGCAGGAGCGCGCATGTCAATTCAATCCTGGGTCAACAAGTGTTGAATACTATTCCTGAACGATTGGCACGGTAAACATCAGGGTTTGCCAAATACAACAGATGGGCTGGGACCCGCTGCAGCATCCACGGGCCCAGCCAGCAGCGTCAAGGGGCCATACCAGGCTCTGGTCTGCTGCCGGGTGTTGTCGGTGTCCGTCATGAGGCCAATGCCGACCAGGGCGCCCGGCATCTCCCCGAAAGCCTGTTCATAGTCGGCCCGGATATCGCGCTCGTAATCGAGCCAGCGGTCAAGTTGCTGCGGCCCGGACTCAATGACCAGCTTGCGGATGCGGTCCGTGCGCGAGTTGACGATGATGCTGCCGGGCGCAGAATGATTTCCCCATACATACATCAAGGTCGCATACGGAAGAGGCTCGCCCGTCAACGCCAGCGCCAGTTCCGACAGCATGGCGTTCTTGGCCGAAAACCTGGAACGGTCGCCTTCAAACGCCAGCACGATCCGCACGGGAGAATCATCACCGTCACGCTGGCGCAGGTCAGCACCGCTGATCAGTTCAGGCACTTTCCAGGAAAACCGCAGCGCGCCCAGTTCGGCGGGTTCCACACGCAGGGTCTGCCGCAACATACTGGCCGAGCTTTGCGAATCACTCTGGATGACATGGCGGCCATCCAGCCGGGTCACGTGATATGAGGTTAACTTCTTACCCGGAAAATGACGGTGCTGCCACCTTGCAGAACTGCCCACAGCAAACGATGCCGCGACCCAGTTGAGATCTTTTTCTGCCGCGGACTCAGCCGGCTCTTCGGGCATAACGCCAGTGCAAGCGCTGACCAGGCACGCCGACAAAATGCAAATCAATCGTGCCAACTGGCTAAGGATCATGCTATTTCTATTTCACAAACGCACACGGCAATCAAGCTGGAAAGCCCGCCGGCACTGACGGCCCTGGATTTCATGCCCGTAAAAAAACCCCACCGTGTTGCCACGATGGGGTTTTCAGCTTCATTCAACAACTAGCTTGCGCTAGCTGAAAAATTAGAAGGTGTGGCGCAGACCAGTCGCGAACAGCGAGCGCTTGTCGGTAACAGTAGCGTTTGCAGATTCGGCTTTGGTGTTGATGTAACCAGCGTACAGGGTCGTGCGCTTGGACAGGCTATAGGTACCCAGCAGGCTGTAGCCGGTGCCCTTGTTGCTGTCTACAACAGCAGTTTGCGAATCGCTCTTGGCGTGGCTGTAACCAGCGGCCACGGTAGCGGCACCAAACGGAACGCTCACGCCGAATTGGTATTCCTTCTTTTTGAACCCGTCGTTCTTGGCCTGGTTGTAGCTACCGGTCAGCTTGGCAACGCCGAAGTCATAAGAAGCGCCGAACAGGTTGTACTTGCGGGTGTCTGCAATTGCAGCTGGGGTTACAACATTGCTTTTGGTGACAGAGAAGAGGGTGGAACCGATCTGTTCTTTTTCACGCTGGTAGCCGTAACCAACCAACAATGGGCCGTTGGCGTACTTGACGTTCAAGCTGGCGCTGTTGGCAGCAGAGGTGGTCGCCGTTTTGTCTTCGCCGAAACCGTAAGCCACGGAACCGCTGAAACCAGAGAACACTGGGGAGTCGTAGCGAATGGCGTTGTTAACGCGGTTGCTGTAGTCGACAAGGTTGGTGCCGCCGGTCTTGTCCCAAACCGTGCCGGTCGTGGCGAAGGTGTTGGAGTCAAAGGTGTTGTTCGTCAGACCACGCAGTGTGTCGTAAGCCGTGTACTGACGACCCAGGCGTGCTTCACCGAAAGCGCCCTTCAGGCCAACAGATGCCTCACGGCCAAACAAGATGCTTTTAGCGTTAGCGTCGGTACTGCCGTTGTTGTTGGCAAGTGCACCGGTGTCGATGCTAAAACCGCCTTCCAGCGTGAACACAGCGGCCAAACCGCCGCCGAGGTCTTCAGAGCCTTTCAGGCCCCAACGCGAGCTGCTCAAGCCGCTGCCGTTGATGACGCCCTGGCTGACTTTCGTTTCGCCAGCTGCGGTAATCTTTTTAACGGTATCGTAACCAACATAAGCGTCAGCAACGCCGTAAACGGTCACGGAAGACTGGGCCATGGCGGCGCCGGAAGCTGCCAGCACGGCCAAAGCGATAAGGGACTTCTTCATTAGAAATTTCTCCAAGGTTAAACATAGGGCTCCGGCACGGGGGCTACTTCAGGTTCTCACCTTTGTGGCTCCACCAGAGACCCGGGCCAACCCCCTTTCGGGAAGTTGGGTCTATTGCACCAGACTGAGCGCTGATTCGCAAAGAAATGCCCTGAAAAAGGCCTACTTCGTTGCACCAAAACCACAAAATTATGCGATTCGTGGACAATAAACAACGCCAATGCCTTGCGAGATTTGAACCGCCCCCTCAAGCGGCCATGTAAGTAAAAAAGCCACACCAGGCTTCCCCGGTGCGGCTTCGGATTCAAATCCTCTATCTGGCTTCAAGCCAGACTGGATTTAGAACTTGTGCTGAATGCCAACTGCGTAGGTGTCTTTCTTGAGTTCACCCGCAGCGCCGGCGTCGTTCTTGGACAACTGCAGACCTGCATACAGGAAGGTACGCTTGGACATGACATACTTGCCGGCCAGGCCAATACCATTGCTCTTGACGTCACCCGCAGGGGTGGTGAGTTTGGAGTGGGCATAGCCACCCGACACGATGAAGGCGCTGCCGACTGGGACGTCCAGACCAATCTGGTACTCGGTTGCCTTGTCGACGCGAACGCTGCCCGTGCCGAAAAGGTCAATGGAGCCATCCTTGACGTGACCGTAGGCGCCGAGCAGTTTCACAACACCAAAGTCATAGGAACCATTGAGTTGCGTGAACTTGGTGGTAGGGTTCGCGTCAAACGTACCGCCCTGCTTTTCAGTCTGGTAAGACAAGGCTGCAGCCACCGGGCCGCCAGCGTACTGGACGTTGAAGCTGGCGATCTTGCCGGCGCTTTGTGTCGCAGTCTTGTTTTCGCCAAAGCTGTACATGGCAGCGCCGCTGAAACCGCTGAAGGTGGGCGTTGCGTAGTAGATCGCATTGCCGGGACGATCTTGGTAGCTGTTGCTCAGCCACACATTGGCTGCCGGCGCAAAAATGTTGGCATCAAACGCTGCGGCACCGCTGCCTTTGACTTCGTCGAAAGGCGTCCACATTTTGCCGAGCCTGACTTCACCAAAACCACCGGAGAGACCGACCCATGAATTGCGGCTAAATGTGGAGGGGGAATCCACGCCCGTGAAAGGGTTGGTGTAGTTGGTGACTGCGCCAGTGTCGATTTTAAAGCCCGACTCCAGCACGAAATTGGCTTTCAAACCGCCACCGAGGTCCTCAGAACCTTTCAGGCCGAAACGGCTGGTGTTGAAGCCGCCGCTGTCAACCACGGTCTGCCGCAAGGAATTTGAAACGCCAGCCACAGTCTTCTTGGTGTTGTTGCTGCCGAAGTAAACATCAGCCAAACCGTAAAGCGTTACGGTGGACTGTGCCGATGCCACGCCGGAAGCGGCGAGAACGGCCAAGCCAATCAAATTCTTCTTCATAAAAAAATCTCCAAAAAAGTTAAAGCAAGAAACACGCGTTACCTGAACACTTCTGAAAGGCGTTTTTTCGCCCCTCCAGAGCTGTATTAGACCTAGCGCTCAGACCTAACGCAAAGAACCAATGACGATGCAGGCAAGTTTTATGCCAGTCCGTTGCAAAAAGGCAACGCATCGATCGAAGCAGGCCCAACCAAAGCCGAGGAGCAGGACTTTCGCAGCCCGGTTTTATGGACGCATTACCGACGCCAAGGGTTACTAAAACGGTGCGCATCATCACTTACACACCACTTTGGTGTGGCATGGCCCTCCGGAATCGTTCGCAAAAAGCATCCGCCCCTTGATCCTTGGTGCATTGGCCGGATCATTCGCATTCGCGGGCGATTGCTTGATAGGTAGTAACGCGACCGAGAGCACGGCGAACATGCGTGTCGCTCTATTACCACGCCCCCCGGAAAATAGAGATCAAAGCCTAACCCAGCCTGATCACCTCGCAGGCGAACCAGCTGCAGCCTGTGCGCTGCAGCAGAAGGACCGGCGTCTGCAGAGGAAGAACTCACAAAAGGAACCCGGCAAGCGCAGGTCTTTTTCGGCCTCACGCAGCCTTGGCGAATACAGGGTTTTCCCCTGTCGCAAACGCGATACCCCCGGTAGTGCCACCCTTTACGGTTTGCGACATCCCCATTAATCTTTCCCATCGAAACCGCGCTGAATACACCGTCGAAATACAAACTGCGGCGAAGATTTACCGTTAATTAAAACTCCTGGAGACTCCATGAAAAAACTGACTCTTGTTGCAACCGCAATGATGGGCCTTTTGTCGGCCACAGGCGCCATGGCGCAGAGCACCGTGACCCTCTACGGTATTCTTGATGGCGGCCTCAACCACATCACCGGGCTTCAAAATGGCTCGGCCACCCGCATTGACAGCGGCATCATGGATGGCTCGCGCTTCGGCCTTCGCGGCACGGAGGATATCGGCGGCGGCTACAAGGCCATCTTCACGCTGGAAAATCGCCTGGAACTGGACACGGGTTCTGTTTCCAACAGGCCGCCGTCCGGCGCACAGTTGCCTGACCGGATGTCCAGCGCCGCAGGCCTCGGATTGACGGGCGCGGCGGCGGCGGTTGCTCCTTTGGTCATTCCAACGGTCAATGCCGTAATTGCCGACAGCCTGGGTGTGAATGTGGGCCCTACGGGCAACCGCCTGTTTGACCGCCAGGCTTTTGTGGGCCTGGTTACCCCGGTTGGCGCCTTGACCCTCGGCCGGCAGTACACCCCAGGCTACCTCGTGGGCGCAACGTTTGACGCCTCCCAAACCCAGTCGAGCCTGGCAGCTGGCCAGGTCGCCAGCTTTCCGCCTTCTATCGACATTCGCCTGAGCAATACCATCCAATACGCGATCCAGACCAGCGGCATCACCGCCACCTTGATGTATGGCGCCGGCGAGGTTGCTGGTCAGGGGAGTTCTGCGGGTCGCTTCTTCGGCGGCATGGTGATGTACAAGGGCGACGGATTCGCGGTGGGCTATGGCCGCAACCAGCGCAACAACGAGCTGGGTCAAAAATCCCTTGAAAACAATGTGTTCGGTGGCTCCGTTGATGTGGGACCTGGAACCTTGTATGGCCAGTACGCCACCATCAAGGATGAAAACCCCACCAATTTATCCACCATTGGCACCCAGGTTGGCAGCAGTCCAGCCCTCATTGCAAGATTGGGCGCGGCTGGTGCTGCGGCAGTTGGTGCTGCGTTCCAGAACGCTTACAACAATGCCTTCCAGCAAGATGCATACCTGGCACACATTGGCTACAAACTCACCAGCGGCGTTCATACCTGGGTGGTTGCCTACAACCGCCTGAAAGACAAGCGCCCGAACAATGCGAGCACCAACTCCTACGGTGCAACCTACACCTATGCGCTGTCCAAGCGCACCAACCTGAATGCCGTGCTGACACGTTTCAACAACCAGGGAACGGGTCAGGCTGCACCGGGCGAAGCTGGCTTCCTGGGTGGCGTTACTTCTGCCGCAGGCGTTGGTTCTACCAATGTCGCCTTCGGTATCAACCACAAGTTTTGATCAGCGTACGTCGCTTTCAACTCTAAAGCAGCTCGAAAGAGCTGCACTCAAAAGCCCCCTGACTGGGGGCTTTTCTTTTGCTTGTTCCCACTTGTCTGCACTGGCGCTACGATCAGCTTCACTATTTCTCAATTCCCCCGCCTGCGAAGCCCCAAAGCGAGCACTCCATGAATTCTGTACTTGACACCGCCCTGAATGCCGCCGATGGCGCACTGCGTACTCTGTTTGCCACACCCCGCGCCAGCCGGACCTGTCCGACCGTCGCCGATCAGCGCACCGAACTGAGCGTGCAGGACAAGGCCCTGTCGGGCGCGCTGATGCGGGTCAACCACGTGGGGGAAGTCTGCGCGCAGGCGCTGTATGCCGCGCAGGCGCTGGGCACGCGTGACCCCGTCCTGCGCGAGCACTTTCTGGGAGCCAGCCGCGAGGAAGGCGACCACCTGGCCTGGACCAAAACCCGTCTGGATGAACTGGGCGCCCGCCCGTCCCTGCTCAACCCGCTGTGGTACGCCGGCGCCTTCGGGCTGGGACTGGTCGCCAGCCGCCTGGGGGATCACCTGAGCCTGGGCTTTGTGGTCGAAACGGAACGCCAGGTGGAGGCGCATCTGGCGAGCCACCTGGAGCGCCTGCCCGAAGGCGACCACGAATCACGTGCCATCGTGGCGCAAATGAAAACCGATGAAGCCGCGCACGCCCGGGAAGCCGAAAACGCCGGCGCGCTGCAGCTGCCGGCCCCCATCAAGGCGCTCATGCGTTCGGCCGCCAGGGTCATGACCACGACGGCGCACTATCTTTGAAGGCTTGATGGTTTGAAGCCGCCGCCGGGTGCGGCAAAACAAACCGATTCAGCTATTGTTTCAATAGCTAATGACGCCGGCCCAGCAAGGGCTGGCATCCAAAAATCCTCAAACCTCCTGCAATTCAAAGCTGGTGGTGATGTCCGCCGTCTTGGCCAGCATGATGGTGGCCGAGCAGTATTTGTCGTGGCTCATGGCAATGGCACGTTCCACCGCACTGGCCGGCAGGCCACGCCCCGTGACCACGAAGTGCATGTGTATCCTGGTAAACACCTTGGGGTCCACCGGCGCCCTTTCCGAGCTGAGCTTGACCGAGCAGCCCCGCACATCGTGACGGCCGCGCTTGAGAATCAGCACCACGTCGTAGGCCGTGCAGCCGCCGGTGCCGGCCAGCACGGTTTCCATGGGGCGGGGCGCCAGATTGGCGCCGCCGTTTTCCGGCTTCTCGGCATCCGGTGCGCCGTCCATCACCAGCGTGTGGCCGCTGCCGGTTTCCGCGAGAAACGTCATGCCCGAGCGCGACCCGGTCGCCGCATTTGTGCCTGTCCAGCTCACTGTGCATTCCATCAATGCCACTCCTTATGCAAAATATTTATGAATAAAACCTGAAATGTGCAATTTTCGCCACAGGAATATGGTGCAGCGCAACATGACTCCGCTATAATGGGATCATCGCATCAATACCGAATTTTCGTATTTTTGCACTGGTTGTCTCCTCCACCTCCTCAAAGGGTGGATTTACAGGCCCAGACCGCAAGGTCTGGGCCTTTTTTCTTGCCCGTTATGATGTCCGGCTGCGAGAAAAAACATGCCATCCAAGATCAAAACGCCTGCCAGCTCCTCCCCCCGCGCCGCGAAAGCGGCCGGTAAAGCCGCTCCTCAAGGGCTCAAGCCCGCGGATTACCTGAAGAAAATTCTCACGGCGCGGGTCTATGACGTGGCCGTCGAGTCCGCGCTGGAGCGCGCCAAAAACCTCAGCCAGCGCCTGAACAACACGGTACTGCTCAAACGCGAAGACCAGCAGCCGGTGTTCAGCTTCAAGCTGCGCGGCGCCTACAACAAGATGGCGCACCTGAATGCGGCCCAGCTCAAGAAGGGCGTGATCTGCGCCTCGGCCGGCAACCACGCCCAGGGCGTGGCCATGAGCGCGCAAAAACTCGGTACCCGCGCCGTGGTGGTCATGCCGACCACCACCCCGCAACTCAAGATCGATGCCGTCAAGGCCTGGGGCGCTGAAGTTGTCCTGCATGGCGACAGCTACTCCGACGCCTATGCGCACTCCGTGCTGCTGGAAAAAAAACGCGGCCTGACCTTTGTGCACCCGTTTGACGACCCGGACGTGATCGCCGGCCAGGGCACGATTGCCATGGAAATCCTGATGCAGCTGCAAACCCTGGGCTCCAGCCGCCTCGACGCGGTGTTTGTGGCCATAGGCGGCGGCGGGCTGATCTCCGGCGTGGCCAACTACATCAAGGCGGTACGCCCCGAGATCAAGGTCATAGGCGTGCAGATGAACGACTCCGACGCCATGATGCAGTCGGTGGGCGCGAAAAAGCGCGTGGCCCTGAACGACGTGGGCCTGTTTTCGGACGGCACGGCCGTCAAGCTGGTGGGCGAGGAAACCTTCCGCATCAGCCGCGAGCTGGTGGATGAATTCATCAGCGTCGATACCGACGCGGTCTGCGCCGCCATCAAGGATGTGTTTGTCGACACGCGCAGCATCGTCGAGCCCGCCGGTGCGCTGGCCGTGGCCGCCATCAAGCAGTATGTGGCCACGCACAAGACCAGGGGCGAGACCTACGCCGCGATTTTGTGCGGTGCCAACATGAACTTCGACCGGCTGCGCTTTGTCGCCGAGCGGGCCGAAGTGGGCGAGGAGCGCGAAGCCCTGTTTGCCGTCACGATTCCCGAAGAGCGCGGCAGCTTCCGGCATTTTTGCGAGCTGATTGGCGAGCTGCCCGGCGGTCCGCGCAGCGTGACCGAGTTCAACTACCGCATCAATGACGCGGCGCAGGCCCATGTGTTTGTCGGCCTGACGACCTCGGCCAAGGGCGAGAGCAGCAAGATTGCGGCGAATTTCTCGCGCCACGGCTTCAAGGCGCTTGACCTGACGCACGACGAGCTCGCCAAGGAACATATCCGCCACATGGTGGGCGGCCACAGCGCGCTGGCCAAGGACGAGCGTTTGCTGCGCTTTGTTTTCCCCGAGCGGCCCGGTGCCCTGATGAAGTTCCTGTCCAGCATGCGCCCGGGCTGGAACATCAGCCTGTTTCACTACCGCAACCAGGGCGCCGACTACGGCCGCACCCTGGTGGGCCTGCAGGTGCCCAAGGCCGACAACAAGGCCTTCAAGGCCTTTCTGGACACCCTGGGCTACCCGCATGTCGAAGAAACCGACAATCCGGCGTACCGGCTGTTTCTGCAAAGCTGAACACCCCCTCATGACCGCCCCTGCCGCACCGTCCACCGCCCCTGCGCTGCCAAGCACCTCGGTGTGCCCGCGCTGCGGCGCCGGTTTTCGCTGCGGCATGGTGCGCCGCGAAGGGCCGCCCCAAGCAAGCACAGCCCCCTTGGGGGGCAGCGTCAGCGTGGGGGCTGACACCTGCGCCGGTGACGCCGAATGCTGGTGCGTGCAGCTGCCGCAGGTGATGCCGGTGCCGGCCGCCCGCACCCCGCCAGGCGAGGCCGGTGCGGCCACCGCCTCCTGCTACTGCCCCGCCTGCCTCCAACAGATCACCCATGAACGAACAAACACCGTTTCGCCTGCCCGCGATTGAGGCCACCAGCAACGCCGCGCTGGCGGCCAGGCTGCGGCACAAGATCGACCACAAGACCAAACCGCTGGGCGCACTTGGGGCTCTGGAAGACCTGGCCCTGCAGCTGGGCCTGATACAGCGCCAGGAGAGCATCACGCTGCGCGAGCCGCAGATGGTGGTGTTTGCCGCCGACCACGGCATTGCCGCGGAAGGCGTGTCGGCCTATCCGCAGGCCGTGACGGTGCAGATGGTCGGCAACATGCTGGCCGGGGGCGCGGCCATCAATGTGTTTGCCCGCCAGCACGGCTTTGCGCTGCGGGTGGTGGATGCCGGCGTGGCGGCCGAACTGCCCGCGCATCCACAGCTGCTGCCACGCAAGATCGGCTATGGCACGAAAAACCTGTGCCAGGGCCCTGCCATGTCGCGGGACCAGGCCAAGGCGGCGCTGAGCGCCGGCATGCACGTCCTGCAGGCCCTGCCGGGCAATGTGGTGGCCCTGGGCGAAATGGGCATTGCCAACACCTCGCCGGCGGCCCTGCTGCTCGCGCGGCTGGCCGGCACGCGCATCGAGGACGCGACGGGACGCGGCACCGGGCTGGATGATCCGCAACTGCTGCACAAGCAGGACGTGCTCAGGCGTGCCCTGGCGCGCCACCCCATGAGCCAGCCGCTCGATGTGCTTGGCGTGCTGGCGGCCCTGGGCGGCTTTGAAATCGCCATGATGGCGGGCGCCATGCTGCAGGCCGCAAGCGAGCGCCGCGTGGTGCTGGTCGATGGCTTTATTGCCGGCGCCGCCGCGCTGGTGGCCCATGCCCTCGTGCCGGCCGTGCGCGACTACCTGGTGTTTTGCCACCGCTCCGCCGAAACCGGCCACCGACAGCTGCTGGCGCGGCTGGAGGCCAAGCCGCTGCTGGAACTCGATTTGCGGCTGGGCGAAGGCACGGGCGCGCTGCTGGCCTGGCCGCTGGTGCAGTCGGCGGCCAATTTCCTCAACGAAATGGCGAGCTTCGAGTCGGCTGGCGTGAGCCAGAAATAGCGATGGGCACGCGTCGCACAAAGTTCGCGGGGCGGGGGCACTGATGGCCCAATTCATCCGCGAATACCTGCTCGCCGTGCAGTTCTTCACCCGCATCCCCATCACCGGGCGGCTGGCCGACTGGGTGGGCTACAGCCCCGAGCTGCTGCGCACCAGTGCCGCCCACTTTCCGGGCATTGGCGTGGTGGTCGGCGCCGTGGCGGCGGCGGTCTATGCGCTGCTGCAGGGCGTGCTGCCCGACACCACCTTCACGCCGCTGGCGTCGGCGGTGTTTAGCACCGTCGCCACGCTGCTACTGACGGGCGGCTTCCACGAAGATGGCCTGGCCGATGTGGCCGATGGCCTGGGCGGCAGCTACGACCGCGCGCGCTCACTGGAAATCATGAAGGACTCGCGCGTGGGGGCGTTTGGCGCCATGGCGCTGATGCTGGCGCTGCTGTGCAAGGTCGCGCTGCTGTCCATCCTGGGCTCGGTCGAAGGCAGCCCCGCCGGCTGGGAAGGCACGCTTTTCAGCGGCTGGTATGCGTGCACCGCCCTGTGGACAGGCCACATCGTCTCGCGCGGCCTGCCGCTGCTGATGATTCGCCTGCTGCCGCATGTGGGCGACACCGCGACGTCCAAATCCAAGCCGCTGGCCGACCAGATCTCGACGGCCAGCCTGCTGGTCGCGTTTACATGGTGTTTTATGGCACTGGCCCTCGCCAGTCTTGTGCTGGATGCTACGAATTTAATAGTCGGCTGCAGCTTTTCCGGGCTCGCCCTGCTGTGGCTGCTGCGCTTTTTCAAGCATCGCCTGCAGGGCTTTACCGGCGACTGCCTGGGGGCCACGCAGCAGGTCTGCGAAATCGCCTTTTACCTGGGGCTGGCGGTGAGTCTATGAAAATGTGGCCCCCACGCTTGTGGCTACGCCGCTCTTCGAGAACGCTACGCGTACTGCGCTGCCCCACCGAGGGGGCGGGTTTCGCCTTGACCCCCACCGTCTCCGCATGAAGCTCTGGCTGGTCCGCCATGCCCAGCCTCTGGTCGCCGCCGGCATTTGCTATGGCCGGCTCGACATGGCGGCCGATGCCGAGGCCACCGCGCAATGCGCCCGCAGCCTGGCCGCGCAACTGCCCCCGCGCCTGCGGGTCGCCAGCTCCCCGCTACAAAGATGTGAGCAATTGGCGCAGGCCCTGCAAGGGCTCAGACCCGATTTGATTTACAAAACCGATGCACGGCTGCAGGAAATGGATTTTGGCCACTGGGAGGGCCGCGCCTGGCAGGCTATCGCCGAAACCGAGCTGCAGGCCTGGAGCCGCGACTTTGCCGATTACCCCGTGGGCGCGGTCGGCGAGAGCGTGAGCCGCTTCATGGCGCGGGTGGCCGCCGCCTTTGATGCGCTGCAGGCCCCCGGCGAACACGGCCAGGACACGCTGTGGATCACCCATGCCGGCGTGATCCGGGCGGTGGACCTGCTGACGAGTGGCCTGCGTCACATCGAGCGCGCCGACCAGTGGCCGCCGCACGCCCCGAAATATGGACAATGGCACACACGGGACCTGTGACCCGCCTAACCCCGGGCCGCAGTTACTCCAGGCGTACTCCGACCAGAACAAGGCATTCCCATGGCAGCAAATCTTGACGGTCAGCTCGTGGTGGCAATCTCCTCGCGCGCCCTGTTTGACTTTGAAGAGGAAAACCGCGTGTTTGAAGCCGCCCTGACGGGCGCACCGGCCCCCGGCGCTGAAGCCGGCGCTGTCCCCGGTCGCCCCCATGACGATGCCTACATGAAACTCCAGCTGGAGCGGCTGGACGTGCCGGCCAAACCGGGCGTGGCCTTCTCGCTGGTCAAGAAGCTGCTGGCCTTCAACACGGATGCCAAACGCGTGGAAGTCGTCATGCTGTCGCGCAACGACCCGGTCTCCGGGCTGCGGGTGTTTCGTTCCGCCGACGTCAACAAGCTCAAGCTGGAGCGCGGCGTCTTCACCAAGGGCCGCCCGCCCTACAACTATCTGCGCGCCCTGCAGGCCAACCTGTTCCTGTCGGCGAACCCCGATGACGTCAGGGCGGCGCTGGATGCGGGCTTTGCCGCCGCCACCGTGGCCACGCACTCGGTGCATGCCAAAAGCACCTACCCCAACGAAGTTCGCATCGCCTTCGACGGCGATGCGGTGCTGTTTTCCGACCAGGCCGAGCGGGTGTTCCAGCGCAACGGACTGGACGCCTTTCAAAAGCATGAGCGCAAGCTGGCGGCAAAGCCCCTGCCGCCCGGCCCCTTCATGCCTCTGCTGCAGGCGCTGCACCGGCTGCAGCAGGCCGGCACGCCCCACATGCGCATACGCACGGCGCTGGTCACGGCGCGCAGCGCGCCGGCGCATGAGCGCGCCATCCGCACGCTGATGGACTGGAACATCGAGGTCGACGAGGCCATGTTCCTGGGCGGCCTGGCCAAGGGCGAGTTCCTGCGCGAATTCGAACCCGACTTTTTCTTTGACGACCAGACCGGCCATGTGCATTCGGCGGCCCAGCATGTGCCCTCTGGCCATGTGGCCAGCGGTGTCGCCAATCCGCAGGCCTGAATCCATTGACTTCATTGAATCCATCAAGAGACCCCGCATGAATCTGCTCTCCCGCCTTGCCCACAAATTCAGCGACTTCAGGCACTTCGGCGCCCGGGTCTGGGCCCTCTCGGCCCCCTACTTCCGCTCCGAAGACAAATGGAAGGCGCGCGGCCTGCTGTTGGCCATCGTCCTGCTGAACCTGGGCGCGGTCTACATGCTGGTGCTGCTCAACGACTGGAACCGGGTGTTCTACGACGCACTGCAAAACAAGAACGCGGCCGTGTTCTGGACGCAGCTGGGCCGCTTCACCTACCTGGCCTTTGCCTTCATCCTGATCGCGGTGTACCGCTTCTACCTGACCCAGTTGCTGGAAGTGCGCTGGCGCGCGTGGATGACCACGCACTACCTGCAGCGCTGGCTGGCCGACCATGCGTTTTACAAGCTGGAGCTGGCGCGCTTTTCAAGTGCCGGAAAAAACAGCGCCAACACCCCGGACAACCCGGACCAGCGGATCCAGGAAGACATCAACCTTTTCACCAGCTACAGCATTTCGCTGAGCATGGGCCTCTTGAATGCCGTGGTCACCCTGCTCAGCTTTGTCGGCATCCTCTGGTCGCTCTCGGGCGCGTTCGCCTTCACGCTGGGCGGCAGCAGCTACAGCATTCCGGGCTTCATGGTCTGGATGGCCGTACTCTACTGCGCCGTCGGCAGCCTTATCACCCATTACATCGGCCGCCCGCAGATCAGGCTCAACTACCAGCAACAGCGCTACGAGGCCGACTTTCGCCACCACATGGTGCGGGTGCGCGAGTACAGCGAATCGATTGCCCTCGACAAGGGCGAAGCCGTGGAGCGCGTGCAGCTGGACACCCGCTTTGCCGCCGTGCTGGGCAACTACATCCGGCTCATCAAGAAGCAGAAAAACCTGGTCTGGTTTACCAACTTCTTTGGCCAGGCGGCGGTGGTGTTTCCCTTCATCGTGGCGGCGCCGCGCTTTTTCAGCGGGGCGATCCAGCTGGGCGAACTCATGCAGATAGCGTCAGCCTTCGGTCGGGTGCAGGATTCGCTGAGCTGGCTGGTCGACAACTACAGCAGCCTGGCCGCGTGGCGCGCCACGACCGACCGCCTGACCAGTTTTGAAGACCACATTTCGAGCGTAGTCCAGCAGGGACGGGCGCAAGCAGCTAGCAATTTAATAGCAACCGACGATCACTCCGTGACCGGCGCCGACGCGCTGTCCGCCAGCCACCTGACCTTGACGCTGCCGACGGGCGCCACCTTGCTGAGCGACCTGTCGCTGCAGGCCGGCCCCGGCGAGAGCGTGCTCGTCAAGGGCCCCTCGGGCAGCGGCAAGTCCACGCTGTTCCGTGCCCTGGCGGGCATCTGGCCGTTTGCCAAGGGCCGGACCCGGCTGCCGGCGGACGCCATGTTCATTCCGCAGCGCCCCTACTTTCCCGATGGCAGCCTGCGCGACGCGCTGGCCTATCCGCAGCCCGCCGCACAATACAGCGACGAGGCCCTGAAGCGGGCGCTCGCCGACGCACAGCTGTCGCAGCTGGCCAGCCGGCTCGACGACAAGGACGCCTGGAGCCAGAAGCTCTCGGGCGGCGAGCAGCAACGCCTGGCCATTGCCCGGGTGCTGCTGAAAAAGCCGACCTGGATTTTTGCCGACGAAGCCACCAGCGCGCTGGACGAGGCGGCCGAGAAAACGCTGTATGAAAAACTTATGGCGCATGTGAAAACCATGCATGGCAGCCTGGTTTCGATTGCCCACCGCCCCAGCGTGGCGGCTTTTCACACCAGGCGCTGGGAACTGGAGAAAATGCCCGAGGGCTCGCCGGCCTTGTACCGCATCCAGGAACGCCAGGTACAGGAGATCGCCTGAATGCCGGAGGTGTTGACCCAGGCCGCCGCGGCCGAATCCCTCTCGGCCTGGGCGCCCATCAAGCACCCGGTGTTCCGCCTGCTGTGGAGCACCTGGCTGGTCGCCAATATCTGCATGTGGATGAACGACGTGGCGGCGGCCTGGATGATGACGTCCATGACCACCACGCCCATCTGGGTGGCGCTGGTGCAGTCGGCCTCCACCCTGCCGGTATTCCTGCTGGGCCTGCCCAGCGGAGCGCTGGCCGACATCCTGGACCGCCGGCGCTATTTCATCATGACGCAGTTCTGGGTCGCCGGCGTCGCCACGCTGCTGTGCATTGCGGTGATCGCCGGTGTCATGACGCCGGCCCTGCTGCTGGCGCTGACCTTCGCCAATGGCGTCGGCCTGGCCATGCGCTGGCCGGTATTTGCGGCCATCGTTCCCGAACTGGTGCCGCGCCCGCAGCTGCCGGCGGCGCTGGCCCTGAATGGCGTGGCCATGAATGCCTCGCGCATCGTCGGGCCGCTGGTGGCCGGCGCGCTGATTGCGAGTGCGGGCACGGCTTATGTGTTCGTGCTCAATGCCCTGCTGTCGGTGATTTCAGGCTTTGTCATCATGCGCTGGCGGCGCGACCATTCGCCCAGCCCGCTGGGCCGCGAACGCCTGGTCAGCGCCATGCGCGTGGGGCTGCAGTTTGTCCGCCAGTCCAGCCGCCTGCGCTCGGTGCTGCTGCGCGTCTCGCTGTTTTTCCTGCATTCCACGGCGCTGCTGGCCCTGTTGCCGCTGGTGGCGCGCCGCCTGCACGGCGGCGATGCCGGCACCTTCACGCTGCTGCTGGCCGCCATGGGCGCCGGCGCCATCATCGCCGCCATGCAATTGCCGCGCCTGCGCCAGATGATGGCGGGCGACACGCTGGTGCTGCGCGCCACCTTGCTGCAGTCGGCCTCCACCGCCGTCATGGCGTTTGCGCCCAATGTGTACGTCGCGGTGCCGGCCATGCTGCTCAATGGCATGGCCTGGATTTCGTGCGCCAACTCACTCAGCGTGTCGGCCCAGCTGTCGCTGCCCGATTGGGTGCGCGCACGCGGCATGTCGATGTACCAGATGGCCATCATGGGGGCCAGCGCGCTGGGCGCGGCCCTGTGGGGCCAGGTGGCCACGCTCACCAGCATTGCGACCGGCTTGCTGGTGGCGGCGCTCAGCGGCAGCATCAGCATGCTGCTGGCGCAGCGCTGGGTGGTCGACCTCAGCATCGAGGAGGACCTGACGCCGTCCCGCGAGTTCAAGGCGCCCGTGGCCGAGGCCCCGCCGGGCCTCGGCCATGTGGTGGTCACGATCGACTACCTGATTGATCCGGCGCGGGCCGATGCTTTCCGCGCCCTCATGCAGGAAAGCCGCCGCAGCCGCCTGCGCCAGGGGGCGCTGGCGTGGGAACTGCTGCGCGACGTCAACCAGCCCGGGCGCTTTGTCGAGCAGATCGTCGATGAATCATGGACCGAGCACCTGCGTCGCTTTGACCGCGTGACGGCCAGCGACGTGGCGCTGCGCGAGCGCAAGCTCGGCTTTCATATCGGCGCCGAGCCGCCGCTGGTGACCCGCTGCGTGGTGGAGGGCCTGGTGCGCGCCTGACGTCGAGGCCTCAGTTCGCTTCGGCAAAACGCTGGTAGCCGCGCGCCCGCAGCTCACAGGCCGGGCATTGCCCGCAGCCATAGCCCCAGTCGTTCCGGTGGATGCGGTCACCGAGATAGCAGGTGTGGGTGTGCTCCACGATCAGGTCCACCAGGGCCTGGCCGCCCAGCGAATGGGCCAGGCGCCAGGTGTCGGCCTTGTCTATCCACATCAGCGGCGTTTCGATCAGAAAGCGTTTGTCCATGCCCAGCGAAAGCGCCAGCTGCATGGCCTTGATGGTGTCGTCGCGGCAGTCGGGGTAGCCCGAAAAATCGGTTTCGCACACCCCCGTGACCAGCACCTGCAGGCCGCGCCGGTACGCCAGGGCCGCCGCCAGCGTCAAAAACAGCAGGTTGCGCCCCGGCACAAAGGTGTTGGGCAGGCCCGAGCCTTCCATCTTGATGGCGACGTCGCGCGTCAGCGAGGTGTCGCTGACCTGCCCGAGCACGGCCAGGTCCAGCAGGTGATCCTCACCCAGCTTGGGCGCCCATTGGGAGAAGCGGCTTTTGATTTCGCGCAGCACATTCAGGCGCGCGTCCAGCTCCACCTTGTGGCGCTGGCCGTAGTCAAAGGCGATGGTTTCAACGCGCTCGTATTTGGAGAGCGCCAGCGCCAGGCAGGTGGTGGAGTCCTGACCCCCGGAAAATAGAACGAGCGCGGAGGTATGCATGGTCGATCTCCCTTTTGCTTACAGCAGGCCGCGGCGCGCCAGGCTTTGCATCAGCGCCGAAATGCCGAAGGTCCAGGGCGCGGCCTTGTCGGACGTGGTGACGCGGTTCACCAGGCTGCCCAGCTGCGGCGTCGAGACGGTGACCACATCGCCCACCACATGCGTGAAACCCTGGCCGGGGCCGTGGCGGTCTTGCGTGGGCGCAAACATGGTGCCCAGAAACAGCATGAAGCCATCGGGGTACTGGTGATTGGCGCCAATCGCCTGCGCCACCAGGTCCAGCGGGTCGCGGCTGATCTGGCTGAGCGAACTGCCGCCCTTCATCTCAAAGCCCTCGGGGCCGCTCACCGTCATGCTCAGGTCGCAGCGGCGTACATGGTCGAGGGTGAAATGCGCGTCAAACAGGCGGATGAAGGGGCCAATCGCACAGGAAGCGTTGTTGTCCTTGGCCTTGCCCAGCAGCAGCGCGCTGCGCCCTTCGAAATCGCGCAGATTCACGTCGTTGCCCAGGGCCGCGCCCTGCACTTCGCCGCGCGAATTCACGGCCAGCACGATTTCGGGTTCCGGGTTGTTCCAGTGGCTGTGCGGATGGATGCCGACTTCGGCGCCCGTGCCAACGGCGCTCAGCGGCTGGCTCTTGGTGAAAATTTCGGCATCCGGGCCGATGCCCACCTCGAGGTATTGCGACCAGACGCCCTGGGCGATCAGCACCTCCTTGAGCCGGGCGGCCTCGGGCGAGCCCGGCCTGATGCGGCTCAGGTTGTCGCCGATCACGCCAACCACCGCGCGGCGCACGGACTCGGCCTTGCTGGCGTCGCCGCGGGCCTGCTCTTCAATCACGCGCTCCAGCATGGACGCCACAAAAGTCACGCCGGCCGCCTTGATGGCCTGCAGGTCGCAAGGCGCCAGCAGCCAGGGCAGCGCGGGATCGCGCGCATCCTGCGCCGTATTGGCCAGCACCGCAGCGGTATCCGCCAGGCGCGGCAGCGAAGAGGCCGCCGCACGCACGGCCAGCGCCGGATCCGGCAACTCCAGCAACTGGCTGGCCGTTGGCGCCAGGCTGGACAGGTCAAACACGGCATCGGCACGGACCAGCGCCAGCACCGGGCCGCTGCCCTCCAGCCAGACGCGGCCAATCAGCAGCGCATCCGCGGCGTCAGTGGGCAAAGACAGGGAAAGGTTCAGGGCGTTTTTCATGGATTGAGTCGCTGGGCCGTGGACACGGAAAAGTTGATGCCGCCAATACTACAGCGACAAAGGCCAAAACGATGGCGAGTGCGGACTACGCTGAAATACAGGCGGCCCCGGCCCCGATGTCAGAACCCGCGATGGCGACGCGTCCAAGGTCTGCCAGCCAGGATTTTTTCCAAAAATTACAGCCAAATAAACCTCTCGCGCCCGGCCAGACTGCGCAAGAAGCTACCAAATTAATAGCAATACGCACCCGCGGGCAGCCCGGCCCGGTTGGGTCCGTCTCTTCCTCTTGCCTCTTGCAGAAGGACGCGGCCAATCGTACAATAGCAATTATCAATTGACACAATGAAATCAATTGATTGGATTGATTGCCTTGTCTGGCCTATTCTTCAGTCCTGTGTTCAACATCCAACCCAAAAGGAAACCTCAATGTCCGTGATCAATACCGAAGTTCTGCCGTTCAAGGCTACCGCATTCCACAACGGCAAGTTCGTTGAAGTGAGCAACGAATCCACCAAGGGCAAGTGGTCGGTATTCTTCTTCTACCCCGCTGACTTCACCTTCGTCTGCCCCACCGAACTGGGCGACCTGGCCGACAACTACGCCGAGTTCAAGAAGCTGGGCGTGGAAATCTACGGCGTGTCCACCGACACCCACTTCACCCACAAGGCCTGGCACGACACCTCGGACACCATCGGCAAGATCAAGTACCCCATGATCGGCGACCCGACGCTGGCGCTTTCCCGCAACTTCGGCGTGCTGATCGAAGCCGACGGCATGGCCGACCGCGGCACCTTCGTGGTGGACCCGGAAGGCAAGATCCAGATCGTTGAAATCAACGCGGGCGGCATAGGCCGCGATGCTTCCGAGCTGCTGCGCAAGGTGAAGGCGGCCCAGTACGTGGCATCGCACCCCGGTGAAGTCTGCCCTGCCAAGTGGAAGGAAGGCGAAGCCACCCTGTCGCCTTCGCTCGACCTGGTCGGCAAGATCTGATTTGGCGCACCGCTAAACACTCACAGCTGAACTGCTGAAGACGCCCGGGTGCCTGGCGCCCGGGCTTTTTTTTCCCAAAAATTCCCATCCACCAAGGAGTCTGCAATGCTTGACAACAACCTCAAAGCCCAATTGAAAGCCTATCTGGAGCGCCTGACCCGCCCGGTAGAGCTGGTGGCTTCGCTGGACGACAGCAAGGGTTCGCGCGAGCTGCAGGAATTGCTCCAGGAAATCAAGGCCTTGAACGACAAGATCAGCGTCGTTGAACGCCGCGATGACCAGGAGCGCAAGCCCTCCTTTCTCATCACCAGCCCCGGCGTGAACACCGGCGTGCGCTTCGCCGGCGTGCCGCTGGGCCATGAATTCACGTCTTTGGTGCTGGCGCTGCTGCAAGTTGGCGGCCACCCCTCCAAGGAAGCGGCCGAACTGCTTGAGCAGGTGAAAAACCTTGACGGCGATTTCCATTTCGAGACCTTTTATTCGCTGTCCTGCCACAACTGTCCCGACGTGGTGCAGGCGCTGAACCTGATGGCGGTGCTCAACCCGCGCATCACCCATACGGCCATCGATGGCGCCTTGTTCCAGGACGAAGTGGAAAAACGCGAAATCATGGGCGTGCCCACCATCTTCCTGAATGGCGAGCGCTTCGGCCAAGGCCGCATGGAGCTGGCCGAAATCGTCAGCAAGGTCGACAGCGGAGCCGCCGTGCGCGAAGCCGCCAGGCTGAGCGCCAAGGGGGCCTTTGATGTGCTGATCGTCGGCGGCGGCCCAGCCGGCGCCGCAGCGGCGGTGTACTCGGCCCGCAAGGGCATCCGCACCGGCGTGGCAGCCGAGCGCTTTGGCGGCCAGGTGCTGGACACCGTGGACATAGAGAACTTCATCTCGGTGCAAAAGACCGAAGGCCCGCAGTTTGCGTCGGCCCTGGAACGCCATGTGCGCGACTACGACGTGGACATCATGAATCTGCAAACGGCCAAGGCCCTGATCCCCGCCGCCACCGAAGGCGGCCTGATCGAGGTGCAGATGGAGTCGGGCGCCAGCCTGAAGGCCAGGACCGTGATCCTGTCCACCGGCGCGCGCTGGCGCAACATGAACGTGCCCGGTGAAGAGCAGTACCGTACCAAGGGCGTGACCTATTGCCCGCACTGCGATGGCCCCTTGTTCAAGGGCAAGCGCGTGGCCGTGATCGGTGGCGGCAACTCGGGCGTGGAAGCGGCCATCGACCTGGCCGGCGTGGTGGCGCATGTGACGCTGCTGGAGTTTGCGGGCGAACTCAAGGCCGACGCCGTACTGCAGCGCAAGCTCAAAAGCCTGCCCAACGTGAGCATCCTCCTGAACGCGCAGACCACGGAAGTGAATGGCGACGGCAAGAAGGTGACGGGCATCACCTACAAGGACCGCACCAGCGACGAGATCAAGACCGTCGACCTGGAAGGCATCTTTGTGCAGATCGGCCTGCTGCCCAATACCGGCTGGCTCAAGGGCCGGATCGAGCTGTCGCGCTTTGGCGAAATCATTGTCGATGCCAGGGGCCATACCAGTGTGCCGGGCGTGTTCGCCGCCGGTGACTGCACCACAGTGCCGTACAAGCAGATCGTCATCGCCGCCGGTGAAGGCGCCAAGGCCTCGCTGAGCGCGTTTGACCACCTGATACGCAGCACGGCACCCAGCGCCTGATTGCGGTCAACTGCCTCCGGGGCCTCATGGCGCCTGGGGGCAGGCTTTGTCGTCAGGCAGCCTGCTAAAGGCCTACCCGGTATCAGGCCAAGCTGGTGAAGACGCTGTAGATCTTCACGGGCACGCCGCAACTCATTCGGCCGCGCCAACGTTCAGGACGATCTCGCCAACGCCTTCGATGTGGCCGTCGATGCGGTCACCTGCCGATGGCTACACCCTGCTGCGCCAGAACAGCACCATGGTGACCAACCTTGCAATGATGGACAAGTTGCCTTATGACCCCGAAAAAATCTGGATCGCTTTCGCGAGCATCTTGCTGATACCGAGTTGATCGCGTCGGTCCCGGTACGGCGCCTGCCTGGTTTGCATCAAGCAGCTTAGTTAATATACATTTGCAGTGTTTACGTAGCCCGAAGGGTAACGGGCAGGCGCGATGTAGTTTCTATAGCCCCTACCTCACGGACGTGACACTATGTTCAGCCTCACAACGCTTGAGCTGGCGCGTATCCAGTTCGGCTTCACGATCTCTTTCCACATCATCTTCCCGGCCATCACGGTTGGCATGGCAAGTTATCTGGTGGTACTTGAGGGCTGCTGGCTGCGCACGCAGCAGACGGTGTACCGGGACCTCTACCACTTCTGGTCGAAGATCTTCGCCGTCAACTTCGGCATGGGGGTGGTCTCCGGTCTGGTCATGGCCTACCAGTTCGGCACCAACTGGAGCGCCTTCTCCCTGTTTGCCGGCGGAGTGACGGGGCCCCTGCTCACCTACGAGGTCCTGACGGCCTTCTTCCTTGAGGCCGGCTTCCTGGGTGTCATGCTCTTCGGCTGGAACCGGGTCGGCCCCGGCCTGCATTTCCTGGCCACGGCGATGGTCGCCATCGGAACACTGATCTCGACCACATGGATCCTGGCCTCAAACAGCTGGATGCAAACCCCGCAGGGCTATGAAATCCTCAATGGCCGGGTCGTGCCGGTCGACTGGCTGCAGGTCATCTTCAACCCGTCCTTTCCTTACCGACTGGTCCATATGAGCGTGGCAGCCTTCCTGGCCACCGCGCTTTTTGTGGGCGCTTCGGCGGCCTGGCACCTGCTGCGCGGACGCGACAACCCGGCCATTCGCAAGATGCTGTCGATGGCAATGTGGTTGCTGCTGGTGGTGGCACCAATCCAGGCTGTGATCGGCGATATGCATGGCCTCAACACGCTCAAACACCAGCCGGCCAAGATCGCCGCGCTGGAAGGCCACTGGGAGAACCGTGGCAATGAAGCGCTGCCCCTGATCCTGTTCGGCTGGCCCGACATGGCGCGCGAGGAGACTCGTTTCTCGCTGGAAATCCCGCGCCTGGGTTCCTTGATCCTCACCCATACCTGGGACGGGCAGATCAAAGGCCTCAAGGAATTCGCACCAGAGGACCGCCCCAACTCGACCATCATTTTCTGGAGTTTTCGCATCATGGTCGGCTTGGGCATGCTGATGATCCTTCTCGGAGTCTGGAGCCTGCTGCTACGGCGTGGCGAAAAACTCCACCGGGGTCGCCTCTTCCTGCACGCCGTCTTGTGGATGGGCCCAGCAGGCCTGGTTGCACTGCTGGCCGGGTGGTACACCACCGAGATCGGCCGCCAGCCGTGGATCGTCTACGGCGTGATGCGCACGGCAGATGCCGTCTCGCCCCATGGCGCACCGGAACTGGCATTGTCGCTGGCCTTGTTCGTTGTCTCGTATTTCTTCGTCTTCGGTATCGGCATCGCGTACATCTTCAGGCTGGTGCGCAAGGGTCCGGTGATGCATGAAGGCGAACCGCAAGCTGTGGGCGGACCGGGCCACGACCGTACACCCGCGCGTCCGATGTCTGCCGTCGAAGACGACGCGGCCGCACTTGCCGATACCAGGAGCTGATCATCATGGGCGTCGACCTCTCCCTGATCTGGGCCGTCATCATCTTCTTCGGTGTGATGATGTATGTGATGATGGATGGCTTCGACCTTGGCATTGGCATGCTCTACCCTTTCGTGCCGGACCGGCATGACCGCGATGTCATGATGAACACCGTGGCGCCGGTGTGGGACGGCAATGAGACCTGGCTGGTGCTGGGCGGCGCGGGACTGCTGGCGGCCTTCCCGCTGGCTTACGCGGTGGTGCTCAGCGCGCTCTACCTGCCCCTCATCTTCATGCTGCTTGGCCTTATCTTCCGAGGTGTGGCCTTCGAGTTCCGCTTCAAGGCCAACGACCGCGAGCGTCCGATCTGGGACAAGGCCTTTATAGGTGGCTCGCTGACCGCAGCCTTCTTTCAGGGTGTGGCGCTGGGTGCATATATCAACGGCATCAAGGTAAGCGGCAACGCCTTCGCCGGCGGCCCGCTCGACTGGCTTCACCCCTTTGCGCTGTTCTGCGGTGTGGGTGTGGCGGTCGCCTACACCCTGCTGGGCAGCACCTGGCTGATCATGAAGACTGAGGGTGAGCTGCAGCAACGCATGATTCGCCTCACCGGCACACTGTCATGGCTTCTGCTGGCGGCGATCGTGGCGATCAGCATCTGGACGCCGCTGTCACAGCCGCGCATTGCGCAGCGCTGGTTCAGCTTTCCCAATCTGCTGTGGTTCTCGCCGGTCCCCCTGCTGGTGGCGCTCAGCATGTTCTTGCTGCTGCGTTCGCTGCGGCGCGCGCCAAATGTCGCCCCCTTCCTCTACACCCTGGCCCTGGTGTTCCTGGGCTACACCGGCCTGGCCATCAGCGTGTGGCCCAACATCGTGCCACCAGGCATCTCGATCTGGGAAGCAGCAGCGCCCCCGCAAAGTCAGGGCTTCACGCTGGTCGGCACCCTCTTCATCATTCCCTTCATCCTGCTCTATACCATCTGGGCCTACTACGTCTTTCGCGGCAAGGCCAAACACGGCGAGGGCTATCACTGATGGAAGAAAGGCGTCCCGGCCTGAGCACCTGGCTAAAGCGATCCGGCTGGCTGGTGCTGATCTGGGCCGCAAGCGTGGCCACGCTAGGCGTGGCCGCCTGGCTGTTGCGCCTGCTCATGCGGGCCGCTGGCTTTACCACTTAGCAACAATATGAGGATGCGTTTTTCGTTTCGCGCTGGTTCAGGAAAATGGCATATGACCGGGTCGCCCGGCGAAACGTTCGGCTCACAGACGCCCTGGACAGCGTTTACAGAAAGGAAACGTTGTCCAGGGCGTCTGTGCGGGCCTGCATGCCTGCGACCGACCAGGCGGCAGAGGCACTGTGTGCACAGCCTGCACCCCGCCCCCTCTCCTGCGCGGCGTCGCCCTGAGTGTAGTAGCCGGTCAGGTCGCCCAGGTGCGAGGGGTTGAGGTTGGACGAGCCGCTGTTGCCGGCCACTCATTGGCCGTTGACGAGGTAATTTTTTGGGTCGTGTTTCGTCAGACAGTTTTAGCCGCGGCCGATAAAGGGCATGGTGGTTGCCATCACCGTCAGGAAGGGCACATTGGCATCGAGCGGCAAGCTGGCCATGTAGGCGACGGCGCTGCCGACATGCCGGGCGTCCATGGTCGGCTCCACGGCCAGCGTTCCGTCGGCCTGCAATACGCCGGTATTCATGCGTTCCGTCCTGTCGGTGGCCGCGTTGCCCACGTCAATCTGGCCGCAGGCGATGTTGAAGCGGCGACCTTCGAGCGAGGCGGCCTTGGTCAGCCCGGTGACCGCGTGTTTGGCGGCAGCATAGGCGGCGGCATGTGGGCGCGGGCTGGTCGCGGCGATCGAGCCATTGTTGATGATGCGGCCGCCACCGGGGGTCTGCGCCTTCATGATGCGGAAGGCTTCCTGCGTGCAGAGAAACACGCCGCTCAGGTTGATGGCTATGGCCTTGTTCCAGTCCTCGTAGCTCAGTTCTTCGAGCGGCACCGCCGGCGACGAAACGCCCGCGTTGTTGACCAGTAGGTCCACCCGGCCAAAGGCCTCGAGCGCCCTGGCAAACAGCGCCTTGACCGAGACCGGATCGCTGACGTCGGCCGTCACCACCAGCGAGCGGACGCCCGTGGCGGCGCCTTCACGTGCCGTGGCCTCCAGCGGCTCCCGGCGGCGCCCGGCCAGCACCACCGAAAAGCCGCCCTGCATGAGTGCCAGGGCCACCTGCTTGCCGATGCCGGTGCCGGCGCCCGTGACCAGGGCAATTTTTTCAGGCGAGGGCATGGCGCACCTCCTGATCACGACGTGCGAGCGCCATGCGGCAGGTCAACTGAAAAGCCTGCAGCATCGCGCCCGGATTGGCGACACCCTGGCCCGCAATGTCAAACGCCGTGCCGTGCGCCGGCGTGAGAATGGGAAACGGCAGGCCTCCCTGCACCGTGATGCCGCGCCAAAAGCCCATGAGCTTCATCGCGATCTGGCCCTGGTCGTGGTACATGGTGACCACGGCGTCGTACTGGCGCTGCTCCCCCTGCACCTTCAGGAAAATCGTGTCGGCGGCAAAGGGTCCCTCGGCTGGGAGGCCGAGCGAGCGCGCCGCTTCCACGGCAGGGCCGATGATGTCGAGCTCCTCCTGGCCGAAGGAGCCGTTATCGCCGTTGTGCGGGTTCAGGCCGCAGACCGCGATGCGCGGATGGGCGACACCGCTGCGCAGCAGTTCGTGGTGGATCAGTTCGATGCCCTGCGTCACGCCTTCGTGCGTGATCTGGTCCGCCACCTCGCGGTGCGCGATATGGGAGGTCACGCGCGAAGTCCACAGGCCGTCGAGGACATTGAACTCGCAGACCGGCCCGTCGAAACCGAGCTGCTCGACAAACCAGTGCAGCTCGTCGCTGGTGTGCATGCCGGCCTGGTGCAGCGAGTGTTTGTTCAGTGGCGCGAACAGGATGGCGTCGGTCAGGCCATGCCTGGTCGCCTCCAGCGCCATTGACAGCGTGTCCAGGCAATAGCGACCGCCCTTGACGCTGGCGACAGCCCGCTCGAAGGGCCCCCCGGTATCGCCACGATAGTCCACCAGCACCGGCAAGCCCTCGGAAAAGTCAGCCTCCTTGACTGACTTCGCCAGCACATAGGGCGTGCGGCAACCGGCCACCGCCATGCCGTGGTCCAGTTCGGCCCGGTCGGCGATCAGCAGCAGCTCGGCCGACTGCGCGGCGGCAGGGTCGGCCAAAAGCCGGGCAACCAGCTCGGGACCTATGCCGGCCGGGTCGCCCAGCACCAGGGCAATACGAGGTTTGCGTGATTTCATGAATTCCTTTGCTCAGCGGCCGGACAGCAGGCCGCGCGCCATCAGATTGGTGAAAAAGGCCTGCAACCCAAAGGTCCAGGGCGCGATGCGGTCGCACAGGTTCACCGTGTTGACCAGGCGGCCGAGCTTGGGGCTGGAAATGGTCACCACATCGCCCACCTGGTGGGTGAAACCACTGCCCGCCGCGCCGCGGTCCTGCGTGGGCGCGAACATGGTGCCCAGGAACAGCATGAAACCGTCGGGGTACTGGTGGTGAGCGCCCAGGGTCTGGCGCACCAGGTCCAGAGGGTCGCGGCTGATCTGCGACATCGAGCTTTCGCCGCGCATCACAAAGCCGTCCGGGCCCTGCACTTCGAGGCTCACGGTACAGCGCCGCACGTCGTCGAGCGAAAAGCTGGCGTCGAACAGGCGAATGAACGGGCCGATGGCGCAGGAGGCATTGTTGTCCTTGGCCTTGCCCAGCAGCAGGGCGCTGCGCCCCTCGAAGTCGCGCAGGTTGACGTCGTTGCCCAGCGCCGCGCCCTTGACCTCGCCGCGGCTGTTGACGGCCAGCACCACTTCCGGCTCGGGATTGTTCCAGGCCGAGCCGGGATGGATGCCGATCTCGGCCCCGGTGCCCACCGCGGACAGCACCGGCCCCTTGGTAAACACTTCGGCGTCGGGGCCTATGCCGACCTCGAGGTATTGCGACCACAGTCCCTGCCGCACCAGCAGTTCCTTGAGCTGCTGCGCCTTGGCCGAGCCGGGCTTGATGCTGGCCAGCGAGCCGCCCAGCAGTTCCAGCACCCGGCCGCGTATCGCCTCGGCCTGGCGGGCATCGCCCTTGGCCTGCTCTTCGATCACGCGTTCCACCAGGCTGGCGGCAAAGGTGACCCCGGCCGCCTTGATGACCTGCAGGTCGCAGGGCGCCAGGAAGCGCGGGCCGTCCGCGTTGCCGTTTGGCTGCCGGCTGTTCTGGAACAGGCTGTCGGCGCTGCCGATGTAGCGGCCCGGCGTGGCCCGCACCAGCGCGGCCGGGTCGGCCGATTCAAGCAGACCGCTCATGGTGGGCACGGCCTGCGACAGGTCAAAGACGCCGCCCTCGCGCAGGGCCACGACGCTAGGCCCGGCGGGCTGGCCCTCGCCCTCGCCAGCAATCCAGGCGCGGCCTACCAGCGTTCCGGTCATGTTGTCTTCAGGCAGCCAGTCCATTGAGTACCTCCGGATTCACAGGGTTTGTCGGTCCATCGCCGCAGAAAAAATTGATCAGGTTGTCCGCCGCCAGATTCGCCATGGCAAGGCGCGTCGGTCCGGTCGCGCTGCCGATGTGCGGCGTCAGCACGACCCTAGGCGCCTCGAGCAGGCCAGGATGGACCGAGGGCTCGCCCTCGTACACGTCCAGGCCTGCCGCGGCGATGCGCCTGTCGCGCAGCGCCTGGGCCAGTGCTGCGTCATCGACAATGCCGCCGCGTGCGATATTGACCAACGTCGCGGTTGGTTTCATCAGCGCCAGCTCGGCCGCGCCGATGGCATGGAGCGAGGCCTTGGAATACGGCAGCACCAGCACCAGGTGGTCGGCGCTGCGCAGCAACTCTTGCTTGCTGACATAGCGGGCGCCGGTCTCGCGCTCGACGCTGTCCTCAAGCCGCGAACGGTTGTGGTAAATCACCTTCATCCCGAAGCCGAAGTAGCCGCGGCGGGCCAGGGCCTGGCCGATGCGGCCCATGCCCAGGATGCCCAGGGTCGAGCCGTGAACATCGGAGCCGACCAGTGTGTCGTATTGCCAGCGCTTCCACCGCCCGGCGCGCAGGTAGCGCTCGCCTTCCGACACCCGCCGCGCAGCGGCCAACAGCAGGGCGAAGCCGAAATCGGCCGTGGTTTCAGTCAACACACCCGGTGCGTTGGTGCCGACCACGCCGTGCGCGGTCATGGCCTCCACATCGAAGTTGTTGAAGCCGACCGACATGTTGGCGCAGATCCGCAGATCCGGGCAGGCCTGCAGCAGCGTGCTGTCAATGCGCTCGCTGCCGGTGGCGAAAAGCGCCTGCCGGCCTTGCAGCGCTTCAATCAGCTGCGCGGGGGACCAGGGCTCATCCGCCTGGTTGGCCCGCACCTCGAAGTGCTGTTCAAGCCGGGCGATCACCTCGGGCGCGATCGCCCGGCAGACAAGAAGGGATGGCTTGTTCATGCGCACGCCTACTGGTTCTTCAGGCCGAGTTTGCTGATCAGGCTTTTGTAGAAGACGTGATCCTTGGCCATGACGGCGCCAAAGGCGTCACCGTCCGCATAGGCATAGCCCATGTTCTGGAGGTCCAGCGCGTCACGCAGGCCCTGTTCCTTGGCAATTTTCGCGGTCGCCGCCCGCAGGGTGGCGACGACTTCAGGCGACGTTCCCCTGGCCACAGCCAGGCCGCGCCAGGTGCCGATGGAAATGTCGATGTTGCGCTCCTTGAGCGTTGGCACTTTTTCAAAGCCCTTGATGCGCTGCTCGGACATCACCGCCAGCGTTTTCAGCTTGCCCGTCGAGGTGTAGGCATAGACCTCCGCCGCGCTGACCGTGATGGCCTCTATGTGCCCGCCCAATAACGCCAGCGCTGCCGGTGCGGCCCCGCTGAACGGGATGTGGTTGAACTTCACGCCGGTCTTGTCTTCCACGGCCGCCGCAGCAAGATGCCAGGTCGAGCCATTACCGCCGTTACCCACGCTGAAGTCGCCTTTCTTCGCGGCCGCGAGGAACTCCTCGACCGTGTTCCAGGGTGCATCGGCGCGCACCGTGATGGCTGCGGGATCGTAGTTCAGGCGGGCGATCGGAATGAAGTCCTCATAGGTGATTTTGGTCAGACCCATATTGGGCTGCGTCATCAGGTCGGTTGCAAGCAGGGCCACCTTGTAGCCTTCAGGCTTGCTGTTGATGACATCGGCCCAGCCTATGGCGCCACTGGCGCCGGGCTTGTTGATGACGATCAGGTTCTGCGGCAGGTGCTTGGTCGCCGCCTGCGCAAAGGCCCGGCCCAGCACATCGGTGCCGCCGCCGGCCGGGTAGGGAACGACCAGTTCAATCGGCCGGCTGGGATAGGCGGCCTGGGCCAGCACGGCGGATGGCAGGGCCAGGGCGCACAGCAGTCCAGCCAGGATGCGGGTAGCAAACGTCTTCATGGATGTCTCTCCTTGTAGTTGTGATGATTCGAAGGTGCGTGAAACTCAGGCCCAGGCGGGGCCGTTCGGGAACTCGAACTCCTTGAGCGTTGCCGCGTGCATCTCTATGCTGTAGCCAGGGCGCTGGGGAGGCATGTAGCGGCCCTTGCGAATCACGACCGGGTCGAGGAAGTGCTCGTGCAGGTGGTCCACGTATTCCAGCACGCGGTTTTCCAGCGAGGCAGACACCGCGATGTAGTCAAACAGCGCGATGTTTTGCACGTATTCGCACAGGCCCACGCCACCGGCGTGCGGGCACACCGGCACGCCGAACTTGGCGGCCATCAGCAGCACCACCAGCACTTCGTTCAGGCCACCGAGGCGGGCCGCGTCGACCTGGCAAAAGTCGATGGCCTTGGCCTGCAGCAGCTGCTTGAACATCACGCGGTTGTGGCAATGCTCGCCGGTGGCCATGCCGATGGGCGCAATGCGCTCGCGAATGGTGGCGTGCCCCAGGATGTCGTCGGGGTTGGTCGGCTCCTCGATCCACCAGGGCTCGAAGGCGGCCAGGCGGCGCATGTTGACGATGGCCTCGTCCACTTCCCACACCTGGTTGGCATCCATCATGAGCTTGCGGTCCCAGCCAATCTCTTCGCGCAGGATGGCGGCACGGCGCATGTCTTCCTCGATGTTGCCGCCGACCTTTTGCTTGAAGTGCGTCCAGCCCTCGGCCACGCCTTCGCGGGCCAGCCGGCGCATCTTTTCCTCGGAATAACCCAGCCAGCCGGCCGAGGTGGTGTAGCCGGGGTAGCCCTGCTCCAGCATTTCCTGCTCGCGCGCGGCCTTGCCGCGGGCGTTGCGGCGCAGTATGGCCAGCGCCTCCTCGGGCGTGAGCGCGTCGGTGACGAAACGAAAGTCCAGGCAGCGCACCAGCTCCTCGGGGCTCATGTCGGCCAGCAGCTTCCAGACCGGCTTGCCTTCGGACTTGGCCCACAGGTCCCAAACCGCGTTGACGATGGCGGCCGTTGCCAGGTGCATCACGCCCTTGTCCGGGCCCAGCCAGCGCAGCTGGCTGTCGCCAGTGATGCTGTGCCAGAAAGCGCCTATGTCGCCCGATATCTCCTCCAGCGTGCGGCCCACCACGAATGAAGCCAGCGAATTGACGGCCGCCACGCAGACTTCATTGCCGCGGCCAATCGTGAAGGTCAGCCCATGGCCTTCCAGCGCCGAGGGAGCGTCGGTGTGCAGCACCACGTAGGTGGCGGAATAGTCGGGCGCCGTGTTCATGGCGTCCGAGCCGTCGAGCGAGCGCGAGGTGGGGAAACGGATGTCGCGAACCGAGAGATGGGTAATGGTGGTCGGCACTTTGGTCTTTCAGAGGGGTGAAAAGATAGCGAAGCTTATGCGGATTGGCGATACCAATCCAATCGTCATTTGATATATTTCGATTCTCATTTTTGGATCACTCATGGACGATGCCGTAGACACAGCCGCCCCGCCCGCCAACCTCTTTCGCCGGCTGCGCATCAAGAGCCGGCAGGTCATGCTGCTGGACGCACTCGATGAACACCGTAACCTGCGGCGGGCGGCGGCGGCCATCCACACCACCCAGCCTGCCGCCACGGCGCTGCTGCAGCAGCTTGAAGAAGGGCTGGGCGTGGTGCTGTTCGAGCGCCATGCGCGCGGCATGGAGCCCACGGTCTACGGCGAGGTGATGATCCGCTACGCGCGCGGTGTGCTGCACGACTTCGCCTACGCCGGCGACGAGATGGCAGCCCTGGCCGCGGGCGCAGCCGGGCTGGTGCGCATCGGCAGCGTCATGGGCGCCACGCCTGTCCTGCTGACCCAGGGCCTGGCGCGCTTCAAGGCCGGCAACCCGCGGGTGCGCATTTCGCTGCAGGTCGACACCAGCGACCTCTTGATGCCGGCCCTGCTGCGCGGCGATCTGGACGTGGTGCTCGGGCGCCTGCCCGACCAGTTCTATGACGAAGACCTGGAAATCGAGCAGCTCGAGGGCGAGCCGATGAGCGTGGTGGCGCGGCCCGACCATCCGCTGTTCGACTTGGCCGAGGTCACGCTGGCCGACCTGGTCGCGCAGACCTGGATCCTGCATCCGCTGGGCAGCCCGATGCGCAGGCGGGTCAAGCAGGCGCTGCAGCACGCCAGCCTGGCGGCGCCGCCCGACATCGTCGAAACCTCGTCCATCCTGGCGACCACCTCGCTGCTCGAAGCCAGCGACATGATCTCGGTGGTGCCGCGGGACGTGGCGCAGCACTATGCCAACTATGGCCTGGTGGCCATCGTGCCGGTGGAGCTGCCGATTTCCATGGCCAACCTGGGCATCATCACGCGCAAGAAGAAAGACCTGTCGCCCGCGGTCAAGGGCTTTCTGCACGCGCTGCGCGACAGCATGCTGGAGCGCCAGATCGCACGCTGATCAACAGTCCATTCGGTACAGGCGCTGCGCGTTGTCGTGAAACAGCTGGCGCTGCTCGGAAGCCGACAGATCCACGACCATGCGCGCGAAGCCGCTGAAAATATCTTCGAACGAGGCGCAAAGGCTGTCGACCGGGTAGTTGCTGCCAAACATGCAGCGGTCGACGCCGAACAGCTCTATGCACTGCCATACCACGGGGCGGTTTTCCTCCACGCTCCAGCGCCGCCCGGCGAGCCCGATGCCGCTGAGCTTGACGAAGACGTTCGGGCATTGCGCCACCCGCCGCATGGCTTCTCGCCAGGCGGCAAGCCCTTCGGCACTGCGATCGGAGGGCATGCCGGTGTGGTTGATGATGAGGGGCGTGTCCGGAAAGTCCCGCGCCAGGGCTGCGGCCTCGTGCAAATGCCAGAACGGTGTTTGCAGCTCGAAATGCAGGCCATGCCGCGCCAGCAAGCCATAGTTGCGCCGCCACGCGGGGTCGGCCATGCCGCCCGCTGCCGTGTCGGCGGGCGCGTCGTTGGCGCGCGGCTTGTGGCGAATGCCGCGCACAAAGCCGAAGCCGGCCAGTTGCTCCAGCGTGTGCTGCGCATCGGGCTGGTCCAGCCAGGCTTTGCCGACCGCCACCGTGGGCAAACCGCTTTGCTGGCGCAGGCCCGCGATGTAGCGCATCTCGCCGATGGGGTCGCGCGGGTCCCAGTCGGCCTCGATGTAGACACTGCCGGCCAGCTTGAACGCCGCCGTGTCCCTCAGGTAGTCAGCCGGCAGATAGGGCTGGGCGATCGACTGGTGATCGCCATAGCGGTGCGGCGGACGGTCTTTGTCGCACAGCCACGGGTAGTAGTTCAGGACGGGGTCCCAGAAGTGATGGTGGGCATCGATGATGGGGAAACTGAGCGCTTCGGTCATGGCTGGTCCTGAAGGTCAGGCAGCTTTTACGCTGCCATAGCGAAAAGCGTTGTTGACGCGACTGATGCCATTGACCAGCGCCCGGCCGAACGGCGGTGCCGAGATTTCGAAGCGGCAGGCACTGTCAACCTTGACGCCCTCGGCAAACGACAGCGTGGCGGTGCCGAAATAATGCACATGCACGTCGCCCGGCACCAAGAACTGGTCGTACTTGAAATGGTGGAACTCGATGTTGGCTATGGAGTGCGACATGTTCTCCTCCCCGGTCAGGAAGGGTTTCTCCCAGCGCAGGCGGCCCTTGCGAACAATGCGCGACAGGCCGGTGATGCTGGGCGGCAATTCGTCCAGCAACAGCTCGGGGCCAAAGGAGCTGCCGCCCAGCTTGGCATGCGACACCAGGCCGCTGTTGCTGCGCTCGGTGACATGGTCCGACAGCTCGTTGGCAAGGGCAAAACCCACGCGGCGCGGCGTGCGGTCGGGCCCTATCAGGTACAGGCCGGCCAGTTCAGGCTCTTCGCTGGCGTCTGCGGCGAAGGCCGCGACCGGAAAATCCTGGTAGGGATGGACCACCGAATGGCCGCTGCCCTTGAAGTGCCATTCGGGGGCGACGCCCGGCAGGCCGCTGCCATTGGGGCGCCCGCCTTCCAGGCCCAGCTTGAACAGCCGCAATGAATCGCTGAGCGTGGTCTCGCCAGCTCGCAGCGCGCGCCGCAGGTGGTCACGCGTACGCTCGCTGCCCAGGTGCGTCAGGCCCGAGCTGCTGACCAGCATATGGGCCGGGTCCGGGTGGTCGAACGGCACCAGCACGGCCTGGCGCTCGACCAACTCGTCGTAGTCAACCCGCTCGGCAGAAACCCGTTTTTTGGCCAGCCGCGCCAGCGGCGTCTTTTCTGCCAGTGCCTGCGATACCAGCGCGTAGCTGCTGTCGCAGCCGGCCAGCACCCGCACCGTGTCGGGCGCTTCGACCAGGCCGACGGCGCGCTGGCCGTCGGGGCGCAGGAACTGGAGCAGGCGCATGGCTGGCTTGGCGTGGTTTGAGCTGTGCCGGCTTATTTGGCCTGACTGACGACGCTCTCGGGAATATCGGCGCCGTGGTATTTCTTGAAGATCTCGTTGAGCTTGCCGTTTTTCATGTTGGTGCGCACCCAGTCATTGACCCAGGCCATCAGCTTGGGCTCCTCCTTGCGCATGCCCACGCCCAGGTCAAAGGTGCGCAGCACAAACTTGGGCTCGAGCTGGCGTGCCGGCGCCTTGTTGACCATGGTCTGGAACAGCGCGCCCGAGGTGGCCACCAGGTCGGCCTGGCCGGTCACCGCGGCGGTGATCACGGCCGCATCGTCGTCGTAGCGTACGATGGTCGCGCCCTTGGCGTTGGCCGTGAGGTCGGCGTCCTGCGTGGTGCTGCGGTTGACCGCGATCGACTTGCCGGCCAGGTCGGCCATGCTCTTGGCGTTGACGCCCTTGATGCCGCCCACTAGTGACACCTGGCCGGCGTAGGGAATCGAATAGTCAATCACCTTGGCCCGCTCCGGCGTGAAGGCCAGCGTCGAGATCACCAGGTCGGCCTTGTTGGTCTGCAGGTTGGGAATGCGGGTGGCCCCGGTCGTCGGAACGATTTCCAGCGCGACGCCCAGGTCCTTGGCCAGCAGGGCCGCCACGTCGTAGTCCGAGCCGGTTGGGCGCATGCTGCTGTCGGTCATGCCCGACGGCGGATTGGCCAGGTCGATCGAGATGCGCACCTTCTTGGCCGCGCGGATACTGTCAAGCGTATCGGCATGGATGGCCAGACTGGCTACAGCCAATGCGGCCACGAAAGCGCTTCGAGCGATGGACTGGATCAATTTCATGGTGATGTCTCCTTTGGGTTTTGGGGTTACAAGCCGTTGTCGACAAATTGCTGCAGTTCGGCGGTCTGCGGGTTCAGCAGCATGTCGCCGCCTCCGGTTTCCCAGATCCGGCCTTCATGCATGAAGATCACGACGTCGGCCACCTTGCGGGCAAACGCCATTTCGTGGGTCACCAGCACCATGGTCATGCCGCCGGCGGCCAGCTCCTCGATGACCTTGAGCACTTCGCCCGTCAGCTGTGGATCCAGCGCCGAGGTGACCTCGTCAAACAGCATGACCTGCGGCTCCATCGCCAGCGAGCGGGCAATCGCCACCCGCTGCTGCTGGCCGCCCGAGAGCTGCTCGGGGTAGGCCTGTGCCTTGTCCGCCAGGCCGACCTGGCGCAGCACGATGCGGGCGAGTTCCAGCGCCTCGGCCCGGCTCTTGCCCTTGGCGGCGCGGGGCGCGAGCGTGATGTTCTCTTCCACCGTGAGATGCGGAAACAGGTTGTAGCTCTGGAACACGATGCCGACATCACGGCGCAGGCCGCGCAGGTCGATGGCCGGGTCGCTGACGCGCCGGCCACAGACCTCGATGAGTCCGCTGTCTATGGCTTCCAGCCGATTGATGCAGCGCAGCGCCGTGCTTTTGCCGGAGCCGCTGCGGCCGATAATGGCCACCACCTGGCCTTTTTTCACCTGGAACGACACCCCCTTGAGCACGCTCAGGCTGCCGAAACTCTTGTGCACGTCTTCAAGATTCACAATATTGGACATTGCCGATTCCTTTCTTTGTTTCCGGCGCGGGCTTGCGGCCGACAAGCAATCTGTTTTCGAGTTTCCTGGCCCACCACGACAGCGGGAAACACAGCAGGAAGTACAGGCCGGCGACCAGCATGTAGACAAGGAAGGGCTCGAACAGCGAGTTGTTGATGACCTGGCCGGCGCGCGCCAGCTCGACAAAGCCGACGACCGAAGCGAGCGAGGTGTTTTTGACGATCTGCACCATGAAGCCCACCGTGGGCGGCGTGGCGATGCGCAGCGCCTGCGGCAGGATCACCATGAACAGCCGCTGGGGGCGCGTCAGCGCCAGGCATTCGGCGGCTTCCCACTGGGTTTTTGGAACCGCTTCAATGCAGCCGCGCCAGATCTCGCCGATGTAAGCACTGACATAAATCGTCATCGACAGCCCGGCCGCCACGATGGCGGGCAGGCTCAGGCCCATGATGCTCAGGCCGAAATAGGACAGAAACATCAGGATCAGCAGCGGCGTTCCCTGCACCAGCTGCACAAAGCCGAGCGCCAGCCAGCGCAGCATCCGGCTGCGCGAAATGCGTGCCAGCGCGACGCCAAAGCCGACGAGGCCGCCGCCGACGAAGGCCATCAGCGACAGCATGACGGTCCAGCCCGCGCCCTGCGCCAGGAAGTAAAGATGATGGAGGTTGAATTCGTTGTTCATGGCGTCATCCCGCGCTTACAGGGGGGTGCCTAGCCTGCGGCGGCGCGTGAAAACGGCCTGGCCGATGGCCCAGAAGCCCAGACGCATGAGCAGTGACAGCATCAGGTAGAACACGGCCACCACGATGTAGGTCTCGAAGGAGCGGTAGGTGTCGGACTGCACGCGGTTGGCAATCGCCGTCAGTTCCTCCGCGGAGATCTGCGAGGTGATGGACGAGGCCAGCATCAGCAGCACGAACTGGCTGGTCAGCGCCGGGTAGACCCGCTCCATGGCGGGACGCAGGATCACATGCCAATAGACCTGAAGCTTCGACAGCGCCAGGCATTCGGCGGCCTCGAGCTGCCCCTTGTGGATGGAGTCGATGCCGGCCCGCATGATCTCGGTGGTGTAGGCGCCGATGTTGATGACCAGCGCCGCAATCGCCGCCACGTAGGCCGGCACCTTGAGCCCCAGGCTGGACAGCCCGAAGTAGACGATGAAGATCTGCACCAGCAAGGGCGTGTTGCGGATGGTCTCCACGTAGATGCCGCAGGCCTGCTCGATCCAGGTGTTGCGGCTGCGGCGGCCGATGGCGCACAGCGTTCCGATCAGGAAACCCAGCAGCGTGGCGATCACCGCGAGCTGGATCGTGAGCCAGGCACCGTGCAGAAACAGCGGCCACTGGGCCAGCACGGCGCTAAAGTCGAATTTGTAAGTCATGCTGCAGACTCAGGAGAGGACCGGTACGAGTTGACGATGGAGGCCGTGTCCTTCATGCCGTTGCCCTGCTCGACATAGTCGGTGTAGCGCCGGGTCGCGGCCTCGAGCATGGGCAGGCTGAGCTGGAGCGCGTGCGCATACGCTTTCACGGCCTTCAGGTCCTTCAGCAGTTGCCGGGCATAGCTGCGCGGCGGCTCAAACGCGCGCGCCTGCATCTGCGGATACAGCTGCTTTAACAGGCTGCTGTCGGCATGGCCGCCGGCCAGGCACTGCGGCAGCGCCTGCGCGTTGATGCCGGCCGCCTCGGCCAGGGTCAGGGCCTCGGCCAGCACCACATAGCCGCTGCCGACGATGAGCTGGTTGATCATCTTGGCGGTCTGGCCCGCGCCGCTCGGGCCGATGTGGGTGAAGTTGGAGGCCAGGTCGGCCATCAGGGGACGGATGGACGCGATGTCCGCCGCCTCGCCGCCGGCCATCACCGTCAGCGTGCCGGCACGCGATTGCAGCGGGCCGCCGCTCACCGGGGCATCGACCCAGTGCATGCCGGTCTCGCCCTGCAGTTGCTGCGCCATGGCGCGCGTGGCCTCAGGGGCTATGGTGGAATGGTCGATCAGTATCTTGCCGGCCGCCGCCTCCTCGGCAACGCCCTGCGCCCCAAAGACGCAGCTGCGCACCGCTTCGGTATGCAACACGCACAGGATCACGATGTCGCTGGCCGCCGCGACGGCCGCCGGTGAAGGCGCGCTCACGGCGCCTGCCGCGACAAGGGGCGGCACCCGCTCAGGCTCCAGGTTCCAGACCGTGACCGGCCAGCCCTGTTCGAGCAGGCGCAAGGTCATCGCCGTGCCCATGATGCCCAGGCCTATGAACCCGATACGAGCCTTCTCAACTGCCATGCTTGTCTCCGATTCCTATGGTTGAACGGTGACGAAGCATACGAAGGGCAGCTATCCACATCCAATCGTATTTTTTGATCTATCGATATGGATTTTTGAATCAGCACGCAAGCAATACGGCAGGAATGTACTTATCAGCCCTCGCTCGTACTCCACCGTTGTTGATGTTCCAGGCAGGGTATTCGACAAGGAATGTGTCGCGGTCGCCTTGCCGGGCTCGGATCTCCTGCTGGCATTGACGAAGCAGGGCCATGGATTTCCTCCTGCAGACGCCTGTGTCCGACGAACTACAGCGCCGCCACCAGTTCCGGCACGGCGGTAAACAGGTCCGCCTCCAGGCCATAGTCGGCCACCGAGAAGATAGGCGCCTCCGGGTCCTTGTTGATCGCCACGATGACCTTGGAATCCTTCATGCCGGCCAGGTGCTGGATGGCGCCCGAGATGCCGCAGGCAATGTAGAGCTGGGGCGCGACGATCTTGCCGGTCTGGCCGACCTGCCAGTCGTTGGGCGCGTAGCCC
>NZ_BCYO01000007.1 GCF_001598235.1 Polaromonas jejuensis NBRC 106434
GGTTTTGTTAGCGGCTCTAAATCCGCGGCACAACGCAAGACCGGATTTGACGCCTTGCTCGGCGGACGCGACCCGGCCACCGTGGTCCACCATTGCGGCAGCGGCGTGAGCGCCAGGGCGCTTTTTTGTGGCCGACCTTTCAGCCCTCAAAGCGGTTCAGTAGCCGCTGCCAGCGGTGGCCGGCGGCGCGGCGCTCGTGGAGCTGCCAGAGCCCGTGGAGCCCGTCGGGGACGTCGGGGCCTTGGTGGAGCTGCCGCCCATGGCGCCGCCACTGGTGCCGGGGTTGCTCATGGGCGCGGTGGACGAGGGTGCTTTGGTGGTGTCATCCATTTTTTTATTGCATGCGCCCAGCGCCAGCACGGCGGACAAGGCCAAAACCAGGGCGGCGGCGGATTTGAATCGGGATGCGTACATGTCAGTTTCCTTTTAAAAAATGGAACGGCTGAATGTCAGCCAAGGTTCAATGTAGCCAGGCACCGCGTTTTCCCCATGAGACACGGACGCAAGCCGCTGTAGGGGTTTTTCGCCCCGGGTTGGGTGATGGCCAGCCCGCCGCAGTTCCTGCCACCGGTCTTTTTCAAGACGCACGCGCCATCCATCGCCGGTTTTTTTGTTTTTTTGCGCGTCCGTTTGTCCTACATGAACACCCCCGGCAGTGATGACAGCAAGCGCCGAGGCTGGACCCTAAATTTGAGGCCGTGGCAGGCAATGGGCCGGCCACCTTTGTCAACCAGCACGCGCGCACGGAAGCGATCCATCACGCGTATTCCTCAAGGAGATATCCAAAATGGCATCTAACGACCAGGGCGATCAAGGCCGCAATCAGGGCGGTCAGCAAGGGGGCAAGCAGGCCGGCAGCAAGAGTGGTAAATCGGAGCGCGGTTTTGCCGCCATGGATGCGGACCGGCAACGCGCCATTGCCAGCGAAGGCGGCAAGGCCGCACACCAGAGCGGCCATGCCCACGAATTCAGCTCCGAGGAGGCTCGTGAAGCCGGCCGCAAAGGTGGCCAGGCCAGCGCGGGCAAGCAAGGCAGTCACAGCAGCGCCCCTCCAGGCGGCAACCCAAGTGCGAGCCGGAGTGGAAACCAGGGCGGCGATCTTTAATCGGGCACCCCACAAAGACTCTCTGCACACAGCGGGGCGACCGGGTCGCCCCGCTCTTTTATCAACCGATAGGATCAAACTCAGCCGCCGTGCGTGACCAGCTTGAGCCGCATGTGCGCATTGTCCCTTCGGGAGCCGGAACTGGGTCCCGAACCCCGGCTGCTCCGTGAACCGTTGTCCGGTCTTTCGCCCAGCTGTTCCTTGGGAGGTCCGGGTTCATGCCGACGGGTGAAAGTCTTGACGGTTTTCATGGGCGTATCCCCCTGGGTTGGCCGAAGGTTTCAAAGGCTGCAGAGATACTTTCAATTTTGGGACGGCTTGGTGCACGCCATGTAGGCGAATACAGGCATTCACGTAGGAGAAGACCTACAGCCGGCCCCAAGTGCTGGCGGGCTCATCGGGCGAGCCTTGGCCGAGCCTTGGCCCATGGGCATGCCCCTGCCTGGAAACAGGCTGGCAGCCCCTGCTGTTGTCAGCCACTGGTCGACAGTACAGGCCCCGGGAACTGGCCCTGCGCCAAAAAATCAATAAAATCCGCCTCCGGCCCAATAGAACCAAGCGCAGGAAGCTAGCAAAAAGGTAGCATCAACGCTTCTGACGCACAGGCAGGAACTGGTGCTACCATTCTCTGAAACTGGTTTCAGTCACGCCCTGCAACCTGCGCTCCCTCCGCCCCAGTTTTCATTTCAGATGTCCGCCAAAAACCTCCAGCGAACCGCTACTTCCACCCCGCCCGCCGCACGCGCCACCATTGCGGATGTGGCGCGCGAAGCGGGCGTCTCCAAGGCCACCGTGTCCAGGTTCCTGAACCACCGCGAGACGCTGCTCACGCGGGACATTGCCACGCGGGTGGAAGTCGCCATCGCGGCGCTGGCCTACAGCCCCAGCCCCATGGCGCAGGCGCTCAAACGGGGCCGTTCGCGCCTGATAGGCCTGGTGGTGGCCGATGTGACCAACCCGTTTTCGGTGGCGGTGCTGCGCGGCGCCGAAAAAGCCTGCCAGGAATCCGGCTATCTGCTGATGCTGTTCAACCTGGGCAATGACAGCCGGCGCGAAAGCGAAGCCATCGAAGCGCTCACGGCCTACCAGGTGGAGGGCCTGATCCTGAACACGCTGGGCCGTGACGCCGGGGCCGCCGCCGAGGCCGCGCGCCACGGCAAGCCGGTGGTGCTGGTGGACCGGCGCCACCACGACATGCAGGCCGACTTTGTCTCGCTCGACAATGCCGGCGGCGTGCGCCTGGGCGTCCAGCACCTGGTGGACGCCGGCTACCGCGAGCTGCTGTTTGTCTCGCAGCCGATCAAGGACGTGAGCTCGCGCATGGAGCGCGAAGCCGCGTTCCGCAGTTTTATCAGCGACTCCGCAGCCGACGTGGCCGGCCTTCAGGGCAGCACGTTTGAAAGCCGCGAGGACGACACCTACAACCTGGACGAGGCGCTGCGCGGCTTGCGCCAGCGGGCCGGCGGGCGCCTGCCCGGCGTGCTCTCCAGCAACGCCGTGGTCACCCTGCGGGTGGTCGCGGCCATGGCGCGCCTGGGCTGGCGGTTTGGCGTGGACGTGGGCCTGGTGGGCTTTGACGACACCGAATGGTCGCCCTACATTGGCCCGGGCTTGAGCACCATTGCCCAGCCCACCGACGAACTGGGCCGCGTGGCCGCAGGCTGCCTGATCGAGCGCCTCAAGGGCCTGGACCTGCCGCCGCGCCAGATTCTGCTGTCCGGTCGCCTGCTGCCGCGCGGCTCCTCGCAGCCCGAAGCCGCGCCGGTTTCGACGCGACAGGCGTCTTGACCGGCGGCGTCTGCGTCGCCGCCTCAAGAGGAGCCGAGCCTGCAGGATCAGGGCCCAGGCTTTCAACCTCCGACACCGAACCTAGGGTAATCCCTTAGTTACAACGCAGGTACATATCCTTCTATAATCCATTGAAACCGGTTTCAGAGCCTTGCTTGCAAAACAGGCCAGGCACCGGGCCATCAGGAAATCTTGTACCAACAACAGTGACCCCAGCGCTTGCGTCATCCATGACGCCACCGCCCACTCATGAACTACACATTTCAATTCGGTGACGTCTTTGCGGCCTGGCCCCTGCTGCTCAAAGGCACCTGGAGCACCATAGAGCTGTCGCTGCTGGCCATGCTGTTCGGCCTGGTGCTCGCCATCGTCTGCGCCTGGGGCAAAACCGCCGGGCCCAGGCCGCTGCGCTTTCTGATCAATGCCTACATCGAGTTGATCCGCAACACGCCCTTTCTGGTGCAGCTCTTCTTTTTCTTCTTTGCCCTGCCCGCGCTGGGCCTGCGCTGGTCGGCCTACACCGCGGCGCTGACGGCCATGGTCATCAACCTCGGCGCCTACGCCACCGAAATCATCCGCGCCGGCATCGAGTCCATTCCCAAGGGTCAGATCGAAGCCGGCCTGGCGCTCAACCTCAAGCGTCACGAGATTTTCCGCTTTGTCATTCTGAAGCCGGCCCTCAAGGCGATTTACCCGGCCCTGACCAGCCAGTTCATCCTGCTGATGCTGAGCTCTGCGGTGGTGTCGGCCATTTCCGCGGACGACCTGACCTCGGTGGCGGCCAACCTGCAATCGCAAACCTTCCGCAGCTTCGAGATTTACATCGTCGTGGCCGTCATCTACCTGCTGCTGGCGCTGGCGTTTTCTGCGCTGTTCCGCCTGATCTACAGGACCAGCCTCAACTACCCGGACCGTCGATAATGCGTACCTTCGGTTTTCCTGAATTCCTGTTCATTCTTGAAGCAGCCAAGTGGACCGTGGCGCTGTCGCTGATCGCCTTTGTCGGCGGCGCGCTGGGCGGCCTGATCGTGGCGCTGAGCCGCACCTCGGAAAACCGCACGGCGCAATGGCTGTCGGGCGGCTTCATCCAGATCTTCCAGGGCACACCGCTGCTGCTGCAGTTGTTTCTGGTCTTTTTTGGCGCGCCGGTGCTCGGCATTGAGATCAATCCCTGGGTGGCCGCGGGCGTGGCGCTGATTCTGAACAGCAGCGCCTTCCTCGGCGAAATCTGGCGCGGCTGCATTCAGGCCATCCCGGCCGGCCAGGTCGAGGCGGCGCAAGCGCTCAGCCTGTCCTACTTCTCGCGCATGCGCGATGTGATCCTTCCGCAGGCCTTCAAGATTGCACTGGCGCCCACCGTGGGCTATATGGTGCAAATCATCAAGGGCACCTCGCTGGCGGCCATCATCGGCTTCGCGGAAGTCACGCGCGCCGGGCAAATCATCAACAACGCCACCTTCCAGCCGCTGATCGTGTTCGGCGTGGTGGCGGCGATTTACTTTGTGCTGTGCTGGCCGCTGTCCTTGCTGGCCACCCGCATGGAACGCAAGCACGCCGCCGCACTGGCGCGCTGAAGCGGCCCCGTTTTCACCCTGCTTTTTTCCTCTCAACCTACGGAGACTCACATGATCAAGCATCTGCAACGCCGCGCATTCACGGGCGCCGCCCTGGCCTCGGTCGTGGCTTTAGGCCTGGCCGCCACCCTGTCGGCGTGGGCACCCGACGCCAGCGCGCAAACGGTGGCCGAGCTGAAGAAAAAGGGCGAGCTGACGATAGGCATGCTGGTGGACTTCCCCCCCTACGGCACCATGAACAGCAGCAACCAGCCTGACGGCTACGATGCCGACGTGGCCCGCCTGCTGGCCAAGGACCTGGGCGTCAAGGTCAAGCTGGTCCCTGTGACCGGCCCCAACCGCATTCCGTTTCTGCTGACCAACAAGGTGGACCTGCTGGTCGCCTCGCTGGCCGTGACGCCCGAGCGCGCCAAGCAGGTGCAGTTCTCCAAGCCTTATGCCGCCGCCAGCATTGTGCTTTTCGGCAGCAAGAAGGCCGAGCTCAAGGCCCCGGCCGACCTCAAGGGCAAGCGCGTGGGCGTGGCCCGTGCCAGCACGCAAGACGTGGCATTGACCGCCGTGGCACCGGAAGGCGCCGAAATCCGCCGCTTCGACGACGACGCCTCGGCCATGCAGGCCCTGCTGTCGGGCCAGGTGGACGCCATTGGTTGCTCCACCACCGTGGCCGCGCAGGTCGCCAAGCGCGCACCCGCCAACACCTTTGAAAACAAGTTCCTGCTGCGCCAGCAGGTGATGGGTGTGGCCATGCGTCCCGGCCAGGCCGAGCTGCTGAAAACCATCAACGACTTCGTCACGCGCAACACGGCCAACGGCGAGCTCAACAAGCTGTACCAGAAATGGCTGGAAACCGACCTGCCCCAGATGCAGTAAACCGGCCCATTCGGCTTTTTCGCTGACCACGCTGCCTACAACGACGGTGCTTTCATGACAGACACAATGCAATCCCCCACGCCTGCCGCCACGAACCAGGCGGTGGCCGAACCCATCATCCGCATCGAAGCGGTCGACAAGTGGTATGGCAAGTTCCAGGTGCTGACCGACATCAACCTGGACGTACGCGCCGGGGAGCGCATTGTGGTCTGCGGGCCTTCGGGCTCGGGCAAGTCCACGCTGATACGCTGCATCAACCGCCTGGAGACCGTGCAGAAGGGCCGCATCGTGGTGGACGGCATCGACCTGACGGCCGGAGGCAAAAATGTCGATTCGGTGCGCCAGGAAGTGGGCATGGTGTTTCAGCAGTTCAACCTGTTTCCGCACCTGACCATCTTGCAGAACTGCACGCTGGCGCCCATGCGCTCGCGCGGGCTGAGCCAGGAAGAAGCAGAAACCATCGCGATGAAATACCTCACGCGCGTGCGCATTCCCGAGCAGGCCCACAAATACCCGAGCCAGCTCTCGGGCGGCCAGCAGCAGCGCGTGGCGATTGCCCGCGCCCTGTGCATGACGCCCAAGATCATGCTGTTTGACGAGCCCACCTCCGCACTCGATCCGGAGATGGTCAAGGAAGTGCTGGACACCATGATCAGCCTGGCCGATGACGGCATGACCATGCTTTGCGTCACGCACGAAATGGGCTTTGCCCGCAGCGTGGCCGACCGCGTGATCTTCATGGCCGACGGCAAGATCATCGAGCAGGCGCCGCCGCAGCAGTTCTTCAGCAACCCGCAAAACGAGAAGACCCGTAATTTCCTCGGTCAGATCCTGAGCTCGCAACATGCTCACTGATGTTTACGGCAGCGCTGCTGACACCCACGGCGCGCCCCCCATCCTGATCTCCCTGTCTTCGTTTGGCGCGGCCGAAGTCCGGCGCCACGGACAGCTGTGGTTCACCCGGCTCAGCTTCGCGGCCGGCGCCGACGGTGTTGAAGTGCGCAGCGAGCTGCTGGTCGATCCCGCCACCGAACTCCCCGCCATCGCCGAAGCCGCGCGCGCGGCCGGCAAAGGCCTGGTGTATTCCTGCGCCGACTACCTCTGGGCCGCCGACGGCTCACTGGATATGCCCGCGCTGGAGCGGGCCCTGGCCGCCGCCAAAACCCTGGGTGCGCCGCGCCTGAAAATGGCCATTGGCGGTTTTAACGCAGCATCCCACCCGACACTGAGCACGCTGCAGGACCGCCTGCAGACGGCCAGAATCGAACTCGTCATCGAGAACGACCAGACCCCCCTGGCCGGCACACTGGCCGCGATGCAGGATTTTTTTGCCATCGCCAACGCCCGCGATGTATTCCTGGGCATGACCTTTGACATGGGCAACTGGCACTGGAGCGGCGAATGCCCGCTGCAGGCCGCCGCCGCCCTCGCGCCGCAGGTGCGCTATGTACATTGCAAGGGCGTGCAGCGCCAGCCGCAGCGCTGGGTCGCCGTGCCGCTGGCCGAATCCAGCGCCCCCTGGCGCGCCGTGTTGCGCGCCCTGCCGGCCAGCATGCCCTGGGCCATCGAATACCCGCTGGCCGGCGATGACCTGCCGGCCGTGACGCGCCGCGAAATTGACCAGCTGCGCAGCGTCGCCGCAAGCATGGCGAGCCGCAGCAATACCCTTCAATAAAACAAAGAGAGTCTGCCCATGACCAACGCGCTGGACGTTATTACCTTTGGCGAAGCCATGATGCTTCTGGTGGCCGACCGGCCCGGCCCGCTGGAATATGCCGAAGCCTTTCACAAGCGCACCGCCGGCGCCGAAACCAATGTGGCCATCGGCCTCGCTCGTCTGGGCCTGAAGGTCGGCTGGGCCAGCCGCCTGGGCACCGACTCCATGGGCCGCTATTTGCTGGCCGCCATGGCCAAGGAAGGCATAGACTGCACGCACGTGGTGTGTGACGCTTCGCAAAAAACCGGCTTCCAGTTCAAGGGCAAGGTCACCGACGGCAGCGACCCGCCTGTTGAATACCACCGCAAGGGCTCGGCCGCCAGCCACATGGGCGAGATCGATATCGACGAAGCCTGGTTGCTGAGCGCCCGGCACCTGCACGCCACCGGCGTGTTTGCCGCCATCTCGGCCACCACCCTGCCCGCCGCCCGCAAAACCATGGACCTGATGCGCGGCGCCGGCCGCAGCGTGTCGTTTGACCCGAATCTGCGCCCCACGCTGTGGGCCACGCCCGAACTCATGCGCGAGTCCATCAACGACCTGGCCACGCGCGCCGACTGGGTGCTGCCCGGCATGGAAGAGGGCCGCTTCCTGACCGGCGAAACCACGCCCGAAGGCGTGGCCCGCTTTTACCGGCAGCGCGGCGCCAAGCTGGTCGTCGTCAAGCTCGGCAGCGAAGGCGCTTACTTTGACAGTGATACCGCCAGCAGCGGCCATGTGCCTGGCTTTCCGGTGGCCGAAGTCATCGACACCGTGGGGGCCGGTGACGGCTTTGCGGTGGGCGTGATCAGTGCGCTGCTTGACGGCCTGAGCGTGCCCGAGGCCGTGAAGCGCGGCGCCTGGATTGGCGCGCGCGCCGTGCAGGTGCTGGGCGACAGCGAAGGCCTGCCGACCCGTGCCGAACTCAACGCCGCAGGACTCTGAACATGAACAGCCCCACCGACCGAAAAAAAGTCCTGGTCTTTCGCGAACTGCCGCCCGACCAGCTGGCACGCCTGCAAGCCGTGCACGAGGTGACGGTGGCCAACCCGCGCCTGCCCGAGCAGTTGCCCGCCTTCCAGGCCGCCCTTGCCACGGCCGAAGGCATGATCGGCTCCAGCTATCCGGTCAATGAAGCGCTGCTGGCGAGCGCGCCGCAACTCAAGGTGATTTCCAGCGTCTCCGTCGGCGTTGACAACTACGCACTGCCCGCGCTCGCCGCGCGCGGCATTCTGCTGTGCCACACGCCCGGCGTGCTCGACGAGACGGTGGCCGACACCGTCTTTGCCTTGCTCATGGCCAGCAGCCGCCGCCTTGTCGAACTGTCCAACCTCGTGCGCGAAGGCCGCTGGACCAGGAACATCGGCGAAGACCTGTTCGGCTTCGACGTGCATGGAAAAACGCTGGGCCTGCTGGGCTTTGGCCGCATCGGCCAGGCGATCGCGCGCCGTGCGGCGCTGGGCTTTGGCATGCCGGTTCTTTACCACGCACGCCGCCCCGTCGACCTCGCCCTGCAAGCGCCCGAACTGCAAGGCCGCGCGCTGCACACGCCCATGGCAGATCTGCTGGCGCGCGCGGACATCGTGGTCGCCATGCTGCCCCTGTCGGACAGCACGCGCGGCATGATAGACGCCAGCGTGTTCGGCGCCATGAAGCCGGGTGCGATTTTCATCAACGGCGGACGCGGCGCCACGGTGCAGGAAGACGCCCTGCTGCATGCGCTGGACCACGGCACGCTGCGCGCCGCCGGGCTGGACGTGTTTGCCACCGAGCCGCTGCCCATGGACTCGCCCTTGCGCACGCATCCCAAGGTTACCGCCCTGCCCCACATCGGCTCGGCCACGTTCGAGACCCGGCATGCCATGGCGGAACTGGCCACCAGCAACCTGCTGCAGGCTTTGGCGGGGGAACGGCCGGCGGCGGTGTTTGAGCAGGCCTGATCAACCGGCGTAGCGCCGGACCACCATATCCAGCAGCGCCCGCAGGCGCCCCAGCCCGCGCAGATCGCGGTGATAGCCGGCCCACACCTCGCGCGCGGGTGGTGCCTCGCCCAGGTTGACGCGCTGCAGCCCGGTGATGCGATCGCCCAGCGGCCTGGGCAGCACCGCCAGCCCCGCGCCCTGCGCGCACATCATCGCCTGCGCATCGCGGTTGTTGCTGCGAAAAACCACCCGCGCATTCGGCAGCAGGCGCTGCAGCCACTGCACGTCCGGAAAATCCTCGAAGGCGCTGTCGAGCGTGATCAGCGCACACCCGGCGCCATCGCCCGCCTTGGGCCGCGGCATGCCGCCCAGTGCATAGAGGCCATACTCGATGCGCATCAACTTGCGCTGGATGACATCCGGCTGGTCAAAGGGCTGGATCCGGAACACCAGATCCGCCTCGCGCCGCGCCAGGCTGAGCAGGCGCGCATCGGTCAGCAGTTCAATCGTCACCAGCGGATGCGCCTGCGAAAATTCGGTGCACACAGGCGTCAGCATGTGCACGCCAAACCAGTCCGACGACGACAGACGCAGCAAACCGCTCAATTGCTGCTGCTGGCCATCGAGCTGACGCTGGAACGCCATAGCCTCTTCCTCCACCCGCTCCGCATGCAGCAACACCGCCGCCCCTTCGTCGGTCAGGACAAAGCCGTCGCTGGTACGCTGGAACAGCGTCTGCCCGACGGCCTCTTCCAGCGCCCGCAGGCGCCGTCCCATGGTGGGCTGGGTTTGCCCCAGCTGCCGCGCCGCACCGCCCAGGGTGCCGGCGCGCGCAATCGCGAGGAATACCTTGAGGTCACTCCATTCCATTATTCAACTCATGCATTTATGCATGAACTCCGTGCAATATGTTTTGTTTACGAACGATTATGTAGACCCTACCATGAGGACGTCAACTGACAAACACTCAACCCAAAGGCACCTCACATGATCACAGCCCCCACGATGCGCGCGCTCGTTCTCGAGCAATACAACACCCCCTTCACGCTGCGCGACATCGCACGCCCCATCGCCGCCGACGGCCAGGTACTGGTCCGCATCCAGGCCAGCGGCGTCAACCCGCTCGACACCAAGATCCGCAGCGGCAATGCGGCCCATGCCAGGACCACCTTGCCGGCCGTGCTGGGCATGGACCTGGCCGGAACCATCGAAGCAGTCGGCCCCGGCACCACCGGCTGGCGCGTGGGTGATGCCGTGTACGGCATGGCCGGCGGTGTCGGCGGCGTGCAAGGTTCACTGGCTGAATTCGCGGCGGCCGATGCCGACCTGCTGGCCAAAAAGCCGGCCAATTTCAGCATGCGCGAAGCCGCCGCCTTGCCGCTGATCTTCATCACCGCCTGGGAGGGCCTGGTCGATCGCGCCCATCTCAGCGCCGGCCAGAAAGTACTGGTGCACGGCGGCGCCGGCGGTGTTGGCCACATGGCCATCCAGATCGCTGTCGCAATGGGCGCCGAGGTGTACGCCACCGGCAGTGCCCAGCAGAAAGAAACCATTGAAGGCTTGGGCGCAACCGCCATCGACTACCAGGCCACCACGGTGGAGCAGTACCTTGCACAGCACACCGGTGGCGAAGGTTTTGACATCGTGTACGACACCGTGGGCGGCGCCACGCTGGACGCCTCGTTCGCCGCGGCACGCACTTACCAGGGCCACGTCGTCAGCTGCCTCGGCTGGGGCACGCACAAACTGGCGCCCCTGTCATTTCGCGCGGCGACCTACTCGGGCGTGTTCACGCTGTTGCCGCTCCTGACCGGCCAGGGGCGCGCGCACCACGGCGAGATCATGCGCGAGGCGACCCGGCTGGCTGAAGGCGGCAAGCTGAAGGTGCTGCTGGACGACCGGCACTTCACGCTGGAGAACGCGACCGATGCACATGTGGCGATAGAGACCGGCACCGCGCGCGGCAAGCTGGTGGTGGATGTAGCGGCTTGATGCCGTGGTTTGCGCCGGGTGGGTATGGCGCACACGCCACTCCATGCGTTGTCCAAATGCGGCGCCATCGTGCAGGAAGTCCTGCTTCACGCACTGGACCATGGCACCCTGCGCGCCGCCGGGCTGGATGTGTTTGCCACAGAGCCCCTGCCTATGGATTCACCCCTGCGCACGCACCACAAAGTCACAGCGCTGCCGCACATCGGCTCGGCCACGTTCGAGACCCGGCATGCGATGGCAGTGCTGGCCACCAGCAACCTGCTGCAGGCTTTGGCGGGAGAGCGGCCGGCGGCGGTGTTTGACGCCGCGGCTTCATAGCCAAATCGGCTCCTAGCCCTTATGCAATGGGCGCAAAATGCTACTAAATCAATAGCAAGAAACCGTTTCAGGCATACGCCTCCCAGGCTTCGCCCAAAGCCTCGGCCTGCTGCAGCACCAGCTCTACGGCAGCATTTTCCAGATCTGGCGGATATTTGTACTTGCGCAGAATGCGCTTGACCATCAGGCGCAGCCTGGCGCGCACGCTCTCACGCGCTGACCAGTCCACGCTCAGGTTCTGGCGCAGGTTGTCGGTCAGCTCATGGGCAATTTTCTTGAGCGTTTCGTCGCTCAGCTCGCGCACGGCTGATTCGTTGTTGGCCAACGCGTCGTAAAAACGCACCTCGTCTTCGCTCAGCCCCAGCGTTTCGCCGCGCGCCGCCGCGTCACGAAACTTCTTGGCCATGTCCACCAGCTCTTCCATCACCTGCGCGGTCTCGATGGATCGGTTCTGGTAGCGCTTGATCACGTTGGCGAGCATCTCGGAGAACTTGCGGTCTTGCACCACGTTGCTGGCAAAGCGGCTTTTGATCTCGCCCTCCAGCAGGCGCTCCAGCAGCTCCACAGCCAGATTCTTCTCGGGCAGGTTTTTCACTTGGGCCAGAAACTCGTCGTCGAGCAGGCCGATGTTGGGTTTGTCCAAGCCCACGGCGTCAAAAATATCGACCACGCTTTCAGACACCACGGCCGAGCTGATGATCTGGCGGATGGCCAGCTCGCGCTGCTCGTCGGTGCGTTTCCTGGCGCTGATGTCTTTCTTGGTCAGGATGACTTTCACGCCCTGCAGAAAAGCGACTTCCTCGCGCACCGCCTTGGCTTCGTCCAGCGTGCAGCACAAGGTGAAGGCATGACTCATCGCCAGTGCCGTGTCGGCAAAGCGCTTCTTGCCGTCCCTCGCTGGGCCACTGTTGAGGCCCAGCACATGGTTGGCGGCGCCGGCCAGCGTCCTGTGGCCGCCGGTGAGGAAGCCGCTGTAATCAAAGCCGTGCAGCATGGCGCGCAGCACGTCCATCTTTTCCGCCATTACGCTAAATGCCTCGTGCGCGTCTACCGTCGGCCGGCCTCGGCCCTGGCTGGCGGTGTACTCCTTCATGGCCGATTTCAGCTCGTTGCCAATGCCGATGTAGTCCACCACCAGCCCGCCCTGCTTGTCCTTGAACACGCGGTTGACCCGCGCAATCGCCTGCATCAGGTTGTGGCCCTTCATAGGCTTGTCTACATACAGCGTGTGCACGCAGGGCGCATCAAAACCGGTGAGCCACATGTCGCGCACGATCACCAGGCGCAACGGATCGGTCGGGTCTTTAAAGCGCTTTTCAAGCCGCTTCTTCACCTGCGGGCTGTAGATATGCGGCCGCAATAAAGCCTTGTCACTGGCCGAGCCGGTCATGACAATCTTGATCGCGCCCTTCTCGGGGTCGGCGTCATGCCAATCGGGGCGCAGCTTGATGATCTCGTTGTACAAGTGCACGCAAATGTCACGGCTCATGGCCACCACCATGGCCTTGCCGGTCTGCGCGGTGTTGCGCGCCTCAAAGTGCGCCACCAGGTCGGCCGCCACGCTGGCCACGCGCGGTTCGGCGCCCACCACTTTTTCCAGCGCGGCCCAGCGGCTTTTCAGGGCGGCCTGTTGGCTTTCTTCATCGTCCTCGGCCAGCTCGTCGACCTCATCGTCAATCTGCGGCAGGTCAGCCTCTTTCAGGCTGAGCTTGGCCAGGCGTGACTCGTAGTAAATCGCCACCGTGGCGCCGTCTTCCTTGGCCTGCTGCATGTCATAGACATGGATGTAGTCGCCAAACACGGCGCGGGTGTCGCGGTCTGTGCTGCTGACGGGCGTGCCGGTGAAGGCGACGAAGGTGGCATGCGGCAGCGCATCGCGCAGGTGCTGGGCGTAGCCGACCTGGTAGCGTTCGGTGGGCTCCACGGCGTACGCTGGCGGAGCAAATTCGGCACGATGGGGCGTCACTGCACCATCACCAGTCGCTACAACATTGATAGCTACTTGCGCATAACCTGCCTGGGCTAGAGGCACTTTTCGCACTGAATTGCGTGTTTTCAGCTTGGCCTCAAAGCCATATTGCGTGCGGTGCGCCTCGTCGGCAATCACCACGATGTTGTGCCGCTCTGACAGCACTGGAAAGTTGTCTTCGTCCTCCCCCGGCATGAACTTCTGGATGGTGGCAAACACAATGCCGCCGGAGGGCCGATTGGCCAGCAACGTGCGCAGCTCCTGCCGCGTGCGCGCCTGCACCGGCTGCTCGCGCAACAAATCCTGCGCCAGGCTAAAGACGCCAAACAGCTGGCCGTCCAGGTCATTGCGGTCGGTGATCACCACGATGGTCGGGTTCTCCATCGCCGGCTCCTGCATCACGCGGGCGGCAAAGCAGGTCATGGTGATGCTTTTGCCGCTGCCCTGCGTGTGCCAGACCACACCGCCTTTTTGGTTGCCGCCCGGGCGCGAAGCCGCCACCACCTGTCCAATGGCCGAACGCACCGCATGAAACTGGTGGTAGCCCGCAATCTTCTTGACCAGCGTGCCGTCGTCTTCGAACAGCACAAAGTAGCGCAGGTAGTCCAGCAAATAGGCCGGGGCCAGCACGCCGCGCACCAGGGTTTGCAACTCGTTGAACTCGCCTAATGGGTCCAGCGTAACGCCGTCAATCGTGCGCCAGGCCATAAAGCGCTCGGCGTCGCTGGAGAGCGAGCCCAGCAGCGCCTCGGTGCCGTCCGAAATCACCAGCACCTCGTTGGTTTGGAACACGTCGGGGATCTGCTCTTTGTAGGTCTGGATCTGCTCGTAAGCCTTCCAGACATCGGCAGCCTCGTCTGCCGGATTCTTCAGCTCCAGCAGCACCAGCGGCAAACCGTTGACGAACAGAATGATGTCGGGCCGGCGCGTGTGATGTGGCCCCTTGATGCTGAACTGGTTGACCGCCAGCCAGTCGTTGGCCTCTGGCTGGGCCCAATCCAGCAGCCGCACAAAGTCACCCCGCGTTTCGCCGTCCTTCTGGTACTGCACCGGCACACCCGTCACCAGCAGGCGGTGAAAGTGCCGGTTGGCATACAGCAGCGCCGGAATGCCCAGCTCCAGCACCTGTTTCAGCGCATCTTCACGCGCCGCCGCAGGTATGCCGGGGTTGAGCCGGTCAATCGCAGACCGCAGCCGCCCGGCCAGCAGCACCTGCCGGTAACTGGTGCGCTCAGGCGCGGTGCCATCGTGCGCCATGTCGGGGCCATAGCAGTGGGTGTAGCCCACGTCTTGCAGCCAGGCCAGGGTTTCTTGTTCGAGTTGGTCCTCGGTCATGCGTCTGCTCCGTGCTGCGCCAACAAAATCTCGTTTAACGCCAGGTTGACGTAGTAATTGCCGCGCCCGATTTTTTGCTTCTTCACAAAGCCGCTGACCGCCAGTGCGTCCAGGTACTTGGTCGCCGTCAGTCGCGACACCTGCAGGTCTCGCTGCAGAAATTCGATCTTGGTGTAGGGGTGCGTGAACAGGTTGTTGATCAGGTCCTGGCTGTAGAACTTGTGGCTGGCGCGTATGCGGTGCTTGTAGTCGAACAGCGCCGCCTTGATCGCATGGATGGTGGCAATGGTTTGCCCGGCGGTGTGCTCCACGGCCTCCAGCATGTACAGCACCCAGTCCTCCCAGGTGTCGTCCTCGCGCACGGTTTGCAGCAGGCGGTAGTAGTCGGCCTTGGTGCGCACGATATGGTTGCTGAGGTAAAGCACCGGAATATCCAGCAACCCTTCCTTGACGAGGTACAGCACGTTCAAAATGCGTCCGGTGCGGCCATTGCCGTCGTAAAACGGGTGGATGCTTTCAAACTGGTGGTGCATCAACGCCATCTTGATCAACGGGTCTACCGCGAACAAATCGGGCTCATTCATGAACCGCTCCAGCCCACGCATCAGCGCCACAATCTCAGCCGGGTCTTGCGGCGGCGTGTAAACCGTTTGTCCGCTGCGGTCTTTCAGCGCGGTACCCGGCAGCTTGCGAAAGCCGGCGTTGTTGCGCTCCAGCTCACCCTGAATCTCGATGATGTGGTTGGCCGTTAGCAATCCGCTGGCACGTACCTGCTCAAACCCCACCCGTAACGCTTGGCGGTAGCGCAGCACCTCTTTGGCAGCCGGGTTGGCAAAGGCTTCGGGCAGCACGTCGTCCTTGAACAGCTCGTCATGCGTGGTGACGATGTTTTCAATCTCGGAACTGTCTTTGGCCTCCTGCAGGCCCAGGGTGTTTATCAGGATGCCCTGGTTGGGAATCGACGCCGCCATGCCCTTGAGTTCAGCCAACCGGCGGCTGCTGCTGGCCAGCTTTTTGAGGATGGCTGGCGTGTCGAAGCGGGCAGCGTCCAGATGTTCGAGGGGCTTGAGCGAGGGCATGGATGGCCTTTTTAGAGCAGCGACGTGTATAGAAACCGCGATTTTTTATACATGTTAGCCGTCATCTGCATAGAAAGCGCGATTCTTTATACATGTCGCGGGGTTCGATCTGGTCAGGCTCGACGTGTATAGAAAGCGCAATTTTTTAAACATGTTGGCCGGGATATGTATAGAAAACTCGATTTTCTATATATATCACCCCGTGGGTCAGCCTGCCGCTTGCCGAGGAATGAAGCCTCCCGCGCAGGGTGCAAGGGCTGGATTTGATGATCAAATCGGGCTCCAGCCCATGAGGAACGGGCGCAAGCAGCTACCAAATCAGCAGCAAGCCACCAACCTCAAGCCGCTTCCGGCTGCCGCAGGAACTCCCGGGTTCAGCCGCGCCAGCGCAGTGCGCAGGCGGTCTGCCAACAGCACCTGCCCGCTCATTCGCTTTCGGCTGCGCGGTAAGACTGCATTTCATGCGTCGGGGTGCCAGGAAAAGCCCGCCGGATGCGGTGATCCTTGACCAAGGTATCCAGATAGTTTCGCCGCAGACTGTCCGGATTACGGTCCAACAGTTCGGCCAGCACACTCAGCCGGATATACCGCCCCTCACAGACGGACAGGATCACGCGTGACATCGCCTCGGGATCCAGCCGCCGACGCTCCCGGGGTAGCGCCGCACGTATCTCTAGCTCCAGACGTACTTCGGACGTCAGTTCAGCCAAGTTGTCCACAATCGGCGCATCCAGCAAGGGAGAAAGCAAGCACCCGGACGCGTCTCGCTGCAACTTCGTTGCGCCTGCCGGCGCCGCCCCTTCCACGGCTTGATCCTGGGGAATATGTACGGAGCTGTCATCGATATGTACGGAGCTGTCGGCGTTACCTCCGGAGCTGCCGGCGTTGTATCCGAAGCTAGCTGCGGCAGCAAACACCTGCTCCGGCGATACCGGCGTGGCTCCGGGCAAGTGATAGACCTTGCCACGGGATTGCCCCTGAGACAGCAACAGCCCTTCTTTTTCGAGCCGGGCGAGCGCCATGCTCAGATCATGAGGGTGGTCACTGCAAATTTCGGCCATGCGTGAGTGGTTGACCACGCCTTCAATCGCCGCAGTAGACAGGATCATGCGCTCCAACGCGCTGGCGTCGTCAAATCGCTCACCCAGGCGAGTCCGTAACTCAGACAACACAGGTGCAGGCAACAGGTCCAGCATGTGCAGCTCCAGCAACGTTTGCTCCGGAACGTCCTTTTCACGCAGCAACGGCTGGCGCCAATGCCGGCTTTGCCAGCCGCTGTAGATCTTGGGCATGCCCGAACCGCCGCGCTCCCCCAGCCCGATCAGCAAAAACATCTGATGCAGGATGCGGTTGCGACAATCACTTTCGCCTCCACGAATGACTTGCTCCAGCGGCAAGCGCAAGCCACCGGGGTTGCGAAACCCAAACATGTCAGGACGCTTCACCACCAGAACGGACACTCGCCCGGTGTAATCGGCATGCACCAACGTATTGACCAGGGCCTCGCGCAAGGCCTGGTGCACCGGGGTGTCATCCTGACGCTGTCCATCTTTCAAAGCGAATGGCACTTTCAAGTCAGCAATCAACTTGCGGTACACCCGTCGATAAAACTCGAACAGATTGCCCGTCCAGGTGCCGTCGGGCACCAAACGGTCCACCCAACGCAACTCGGTCTTGGCCTCTGGGCGCTCCTGATAATCCAGAAAATAGTGTGGAACGGCCTCCTGAATGGCAGACCAATTGCCAAACATCAATAGACCACCCAGCGTCAAGCCGGATTCGCCCGTTTGGCGGTCGCGCCGCCAACCACGCAAGCTTTTCAAAAACTCGAAGTCGTCCTGCTCCAGATAGGGATGACCGGGCTTCTCATCCTTAAGCATCTGCCGATAAATGCGCAGGCTTTCGGTATCTATGTCTTTCGCGTCAAAGCCGACCAAGATGCGTGCATCGCGCTCATCCTCGACCTGCTCGGCCAGCATGCGCTTCACCGCTTCTTCATCGCAGTGCCGGTCGCCATCGTTCAGGCGACGGTAGGTGTTGCCCAGCGGCTGCCCGTTCAGAAACACCGGCTTTTGCTTGCGCACTGCAGGCGGAATGTGCACCACCAGAATGGCTTTGCCATCCAGGGTGACTTCCTGCACATCCGCATCGCTCAGCAGGTTGGCACTGACCTTGGCACGGTTGTTCAGGTTGTTGAACAAGTCGCCGCGAACTTTTTCGGGATTCACCAGGCCGGCGATGCTGAATTCACCCTCTTTCTCCCGCACCCCCAACAACACCACCCCACCGTGGGCATTGGCCATGGCGGAATAGGTGGGCCAGAAATCCTTGGGGACTTCGCCCTTGCCATCCTGGCCCTGTGCCAGCTTGCATTCCAGCTCGACCGTTTCGCGCAAGAGTTGCAAATCGTCCAGGGTGTGCACATCGAACATCAGGCCGTCTCCTTCATCAAAGTCTCGGCCTCCGGCAGCCGCAAAGCCCCGGAGATCAGGCGCGGGAGCAGAGTGTCGCGGAGGGTGGCGAGGGTTTGGGCTTGTTGCTCATTATCGAAAATCGCGTCGTGAATCGGAGAAACAACGTTGTCGAAGTGATCAAGTACGGTCATATCCGGCTTGATGACTTGCAAACGCTTCATGTCCGCAACTGTCACATGACCGAGCCCAGTCGTTTGTTTGTTGCGGGCTAACTCGGCGAATACCGGACGCAAGTGTTTGAGTGTGCGGAGCAAAAATGACCGCTCTTTCGCGGCATGAGGCAACACACGAAAAATGTGCTGATTCAACCACGCTTGATCGTAGGTCCACACGAAGGTGTCAATTGATGTGTCGGGGTTACCTGACCAAGAAAACAAAATGTCTCCGGTCTGAATGCGGTACTTCTCTGGCATGGCTACGTCAGAGTAGGCAGTCTGTGCCGTTACACCGGACTTGAGTTCTGCAATTTTTATGATCGGAAGTCCTCGACGTTCGAGGTTAGGCTCAAATGCCTTGTAGGCCGCGCCGTTAATATACGTCGCCAAGTCATAAACCGAAAAGGGGCACCACCCCCTCGGCACCAACCCCAACTCCGACTCCTCAAACGCATCCGGAAACAGCGCCGCCGTGGCCTCGTCCATGCCTTCGGGGGCGCGGCCTTCCATCTTGGCGCGCACGGGGTCGAAATCGACAAACCACGACTTGAACAGCGCCTGGGCGATGGCTTCGAGCGTGGCGTTGGTTTCGCGCAGAAGAGTGATGCGGTCGTCGAGGGCTCCCAGCATCGCGGCGATTTCAAGCTGGATTTTCAGGGGCGGTAGAAAAACAGGAACTGCCGAAAGAATGCCGGTGTTCAGATTCGGCATCGTGGCTCCCACGGCATGACGAATCAACCAGTCTTTGATTTCGGGCAATCGCAAGCAATGAGAGATGAATTTGGCGTCCGCGATAGATTCATCACCCAGCCGGACTTTGAGACAACCAGTACCGCAAAACCAGCCAACTTCATGCGGGCGGATCAAAGCATTTTTAGTCACATCACCTCTGCGGCTAAAAACAATATCTCCAAGTCGGAGCTTGTGCTGAGACAGCCGCTCCACGTCCGCTTGGTCAATCCGCACAATACCGTCCTCAACGATGCCACCATCACCGATGTTGGTTGGCATCACGACCGGAACTCCAAACTCCCTGTAGTCAGATGTATGTAACTGACTACCAAACGGTCCCGTTTGGATTGCACCACCTTGTTCGTCACAAATTTGGCCAAGTGTGGTGGATCGCCACTCAGAACTCATACCCCAGCCCCCTCAACTTCTGCCGAATCAACTGGTCCAGCTCCGCCCCCTTGGCCATCTGCTCCCCCAGCTTCTCGGTGAGCTGCTGCATCTTGGTGGCGAAGTCTTGGTCGTTGTCTTCCACTTCTTCCGCACCGACGTAGCGGCCGGGCGTCAGCACATGGCCGTGCCGGGCGATCTCGGCCAGCGGCACGCTGCGGCAGAAGCCAAGAATATCTTGATACTCCCCTGCATCGGCCTCACCACGCCACGCGGCCACAGTGCCCGCAATGCGATCAATCACCTCGTCGGTCAGCTCGCTTTGCACGCGGCTGATCATGCTGGCTTGTTTGCGGGCGTCGATGAACAGCACCTCGCCTTGGCGATGGGTTTTCTTCTTGACTAAAAACCACAGGCAGGCCGGAATCTGCGTGTTGAAAAACAGCTGACCGGGCAGCGCGATCATGACCTCCACCACGTCGGCTTCGACCATCGCAGCGCGAATCTGGCCTTCGTTGTTCTGGCTGGAACTCATGGAGCCATTGGCCAGCACAATGCCGGCGCGGCCCGTGGGTTTGAGGTGGTGCAGCATGTGCTGCAGCCAGGCGTAGTTGGCGTTGCCTTGCGGTGGGTCGCCATAGTGCCAGCGCGCATCGCCCGTCAGGCTGGCGTGCCACCAGTCGCTGATATTAAAAGGCGGATTCGCCAGAATGAAATCGGCGCGCAAGTCGGCGTGCTGGTTGCGCGTGAAGGTGTCGGCGGGTTCGCGGCCCAGGTTGAAGTCGATGCCGCGAATGGCCAGGTTCATGGCGGCCAGGCGCCAAGTGGTGGGGTTGGATTCCTGACCGTAGATGGACACGTCGCCCAGCTTGCCGCCGTGGGCTTCGATGAACTTTTCACTCTGCACAAACATGCCGCCCGAGCCGCAGCAGGGGTCGTACACCTTGCCGCTGTGGGGGCTGAGCACGGCCACCAGGGTCTTGACAATGCTGGCCGGGGTGTAAAACTGCCCGCCGCGCTTGCCTTCGGCGCTGGCAAACATGCCCAGAAAGTATTCGTAGACCTGGCCCAGCGTGTCGCGGGCGACGCTGGGGGTGTCGCCAAAGCCTATGGTGGAGACCAGATCGACCAGCTCGCCGAGCTTGCCGTCGGGCAACTGGGCCCGGGCATAGCGCTTGTCGAGGATGCCCTTGAGCTTGGGGTTCTCGGCCTCCACCAGGCTCAAGGCGTCGTCGATGCGCTTGCCGATGTCGGGCTGCTTGGCGGCAGCACGCAGGCTTTCCCAGCGGGCGGCTTCGGGCACCCAGAAGACGTTGACTTCCTTGTAATAGTCGCGGTCCTCCAGTTCGGCGGCCAAGTCGTCGGCGCTGGCGCCTGCGTAGTAATACTCGTCGGCCGGGTTGCTCAGGCGCGTGCCGAGTTCTGCGCGGCGGGCGGCAAAGGTGTCGGAGATGTATTTGACGAAGATCAGGCCCAGCACTAGGTGCTTGTATTCGGCGGCGTCCATGTTGGCGCGCAGCTTGTCGGCGGTGGCCCAGAGTGTTTTTTTGATGTCTTCGAGCATTGAACGCTTGTTGTCGTGAGGGGTTGGCAAGCCCGCTGCAGGCTGATACTGCGGGTGTTGCAGGTCGCAGGAAGGCGGAGCGGCGCATCTTACATTTCTGCGCTTCGGCCGTCTCCGATGCAGGACTCAATGATGATGCGCCACCCCGCTGATCAGCGTCACCAGCCCGATGCCTATCGCCAGCCAGGCGATCTGCGTGGCGGTTTCGCGGGCGGTGGCGCGCCTTTGCAACTGCGGAATCAAATCGGCCAGCGCGACGTAGATAAAGCTGCTGGAGGCAATGATCAAAAAGAAGGGCAGGTACTCGTAGAGCTGGTCCACCAGCGCGTAGCCGACCATCCCGCCCAGGGCCGTCACGGCGCCGGCCAGTGACACCTTGATGAGCGCCACGCGCCGGTTGTTGGAGGACTGGCGCAGCACCACCAGGTCGCCCATGTGGTGAGGCACCTCGTGCACCATCACGGCCAGCGCGGCGACAAAGCCCAGGCGCAAATCGGCCATGAAGGCCGAGGCGATCAGGATGCCGTCGCCAAACGCGTGCACGCTGTCGCCGGCCAGCACGGCCCAGCCGCCGGTTTTGGCGCCATGGTTGTGATGGTCGTGGCCATGGTCGTGATCATGATGCTCACCGCCATGGTGTTCGTGCCCGTGGTGCCACAGTTCGGCCTTGTCGAGTAAAAAGAAAAACACCAGACCGACCAGCAAGGTGGCGAACAGCTCCTTGGCGCCCGCCTGGCTTTCAAAGGCTTCGGGCAGCAGGTGCATGAAGGCGGTGGCCAGCAAGGCGCCGGCGGCCAGGCTGAGCATGTGCTGGGTGTAGCGCGCCAGCACGCCAAAACTGAGCAAGGCCGCCAGCCACACGCTGCCTATGCCGGCGGCCATTGTTCCCATCAAAATCGCTATCAAAGTCATAGCTACTTACGCCCGTATTGTTTGGGCCGGAGCCCTGAATCACTAGCAAACACCTGTGGCGGCAGCCCGACGGCCCGCCCCACAAATGGCGAAACCCCGGGCGCAGCATGGGTGCCAGCGGCCGGGGTTGTCCTTATCTTATCAAGCGTGTCAAGAGGTCCATGCAAAAGAAATCCGCCCCACGCGGGGTGAGGCGGCTGCGCAGGCTTGCGTTGGGTTTGCGGCAAGCCTCAGGCCACGCCGTGCGCCTTGAACCAGGCCAGCGCACGCCTGAAGCCGTCTTCGGCGGCGGCCTTGCGGTAGCTGGAGCGATAGTCGGCGTGAAAGGCGTGGGGCGCATCGGGATACACCACGAACTCGGAAGCCCGGGCCGCCGCATTGCCCTTCTTGCCGGCTTCGGCCAGAGCCTTCTTCATCTGGTCGATGGTGCTCAGCGGAATGCCGCCGTCCTGCCCGCCATACAGGCCCAGCACCGGCGCCTTGAGGCCGGCGGCCAGGTCCAGCGGGTGCTTGGGGGTCAGCGCCGATGAGGTACCGACCAGGCGGCCATACCAGGCCACGCCGGCCTTGACGTTGGGGCTCTGTTCGGCATACAGCCAGGCGATGCGGCCGCCCCAGCAAAAGCCGGTGATGCCGACCTTTTGGGTGTTGCCGCCATTGGCGCCTGCCCATTTCACCGCGCCGTCCAGGTCGGCCATGACCTGTTCGTCGGACACCTTGTCGACGACTTCGGCAATCAGCCTGCCGATCTCGTTGTAGCTGCCGGGGTCGCCCTGGCGCGCATACAGCTCGGGTGCAAGGGCGAGGTAGCCGGCCTTGGCGAATCGGCGGGCAGTGTCGGCGATGTATTCGTGCACGCCAAAGATTTCATGGATCACCAGCAGCACCGGCAGATCGGTCTTGCCGGCGGGAGCCGCGTAAAAAGCCGGCACCTTGAAGCCGTTGACTTCGTAAGTCGTCTCGCCGGTCCTGAGGCCTTCCGAGGAGGTCTTGATGGCCGTCTGCGCCATGATGGGCAGGGCCGCGGCAGCGTAGCCCACGCCCAGCGCGGCCTTGAGCGCCGTGCGGCGGCTGGCGCCGGCTTCGCCCGTCTGGCCGGGCAGCAAGGCATTGAAGTCGTTTTTCTGGTCCTGGTTCAGCATGGCGGGCATTCTCCAAATAGGGTGATGGGGGCAAACCCACCGGAGTCTATGCGGACCCGGCGTTTCTTGCCAGCGCGGCGCGGGGGCCACCTGCCGGCGCCGTCATTCGGTCACGCGGAAATGCCCGGCCATCTTTTCGTGCCCTTCGCCGCAGAAGTTGTCACAGAGAAAATCGTAGCTTCCCGGCTGGTCGAAGCGCACGCGCAGCGTGGTGAGCCGACCCGGCGGCAGATCGGCACGCATTTTCAGCTCAGGAATATTGAAGCCGTGCGTGAAGTCAAGCGAGGTGATCTCCAGCACGGCCGTCTGCCCCTTTTGCAACACAATTTCGTTGGGGGTGTAGAAAAACCGGCGGGCCGTGAGGCTGATCACCGGCGCCTGCGCCGCGCCGGCGACCGGCCTGCCCAGTCCAAAGGCCCCGGCGATGCAGCTGCCGGCCAGGGTCAAGCCTCGCCGCAGCAGCCGGCGTCTCTGTTCATCCATGCTCATGCTCCCTGTGCGGAAAATTCCTGGATCGCGTAGGCGACCGGCCTGGCCTCGGCCTCCACCTCGCGAAAACCCAGGCCCTTGCCGGGTGCCGCCGGGTCCCAGTCCAGCGGGGTTCGCTTGTCCTGGCTGCCCGGCGCCGGCAGGGCAAAGATCAGCGACTTGGCGGAATGGTGCGCGATGTGTCCCGTCATGTGGTGGTTTTCCTGATGGATATGGCCATAAAACACCACGACGTTGGTGTACGGCATCAGCAGCTCGATGGCCTTGGCGCCGTCGCGGGTGGCCCAGTCCCATTTGGGCGCCAGGTCAAACAGGGGGCGGTGCGTCAGGACCACGATGCGCGCGTCCCTGGCCTGGCGGCTCAAATCCTGCTGCAGCCAGGCCAGCTGTTCCTGGCCAATGCTGCCGCCGGGGTCCGACACATTGTCAATGGCGATGAAGTGAACCCCCTTGTGGTCGAAGGCGTAAAAGGTGTCGCCGAAAAACTCCTTGTAGGCGGCTCCGGCGTCAAGCGCTGCGTCGTGTTCGCCGGCCAGGAAGCGCACCGTCTTGACCTTGAGCCCGGCGGCGATGTCGCGAAACCCGGCCAGGCGCCGGCGCCGCTCGGCGGGGTCGTCGGTGGTGTGGGTGAGGTCACCGGTGAAGACAATAAAGTCGGGCGGCTCGGCCAGTGCGTTCACCGCCGCCACGGCCTTCCTGAGGGTGTTGGCGGCGTCGGGGTTGGCGGGGCCGCTGTAGCCCCAGTGGGTGTCGGAGAGCTGCACAAAATGGAAGTCGTCGTAGGCCGCGGCCTTGCCGGCGGCCGCCAGCGCGTGGCCCGGCAGGCCGGATAGGTAGACCACGCCGCCGCCCGCCGCCACGAGCCGGATGAAGTCTCTGCGGGTGTTGCCTGAATGGTTCATGGCTGACTCCTGGATGAGGTGTTGAAAATGTTGAAAGGCCGGAACGGACAGGGCGCCAAACGCGCCAAACACGAAAGAGCCCTGTTCATCTGTCAATACCGGCTTGCCGGCCACTTCATTCCAGTGCCCGCACTTTTTATTTGCCGCCCAGGGTCTTCAAGCCCCATGCGCCTCCACGGAGACCCGAGGCATTATTTCGAACTGGAGCGGGGTCAAAGCCGTCACAATCATTCGTGATGCGGGAATAAAACATGGCGATTTGAGGTAAACCAGCAACAAGGGCGAGGCATGACTTGACACCCGAACGCGACAAGCCCGACAGCACCCGATTTGAGGCCCTCATGCTGCCGCATCTGGATGCCGCCTACAGCCTGGCGCGCTGGCTGGTGCGGGACAGCCACCATGCGCAGGACCGGGTTCAGGAGGCGTATCTGCGGGCGTTTCGCTATTTCCACCGGTTCCGCGGCGGTGACGCCCGTCCCTGGCTGCTGCGCATCGTGCGCAACACCTGCTATTCGTGGCTGAAAACCCATAGCCAGCAGGCCGAGATGCTGGAGTTCCACGATGAGGAGCTGCACGGTGCCAGCGACCCGGACGATGCCTTCGGCGGAAATCCGGAGACGCTGCTGTTGCGCCAGGCCCAGCGCGAGGAGGTGCTGTCGGCGGTCGAGGCCTTGCCCCTGCATTTTCGGGAGGTGATCGTCTTGCGGGAAATGGATGAAATGACTTACGAGTGCATTGCTGAGGTAATGGACATCCCTGTGGGAACGGTCATGTCACGCCTGTCGCGCGCACGCGCACTGCTGCGCCAGGCCTTGAGTCACCCGGAGTAAGGTTTTACGCATGAACACCAACAAGGACAGAGACCTCGATGAACGGCTGAAGGACGCGGCGCTGCATCGCGGCAAGGCGCCCGCGGCACTGCGCCAGCGCATCCTGGACGACATCGCCAAACATTCCACGGCCAAACGCCCGGGCTGGCGGGACTGGTGGGACTGGCGCAGGGCCGTGCTGCAAGCGCTACAGCGTCGCTGGATGACCCTGGGCACCGGCTTTGCCGCCGGGGTGCTGGCGAGCGCCGTGGCCCTGCAGGTGCTGGTGGGCTGGCCATCGCCATCACCCTCGGCCGCGCCGGAGGCACTGAACCGTGAAATCGTCGCCAGCCATGTGCGCTCGCTGATGGCCAGCCATTTGCTCGACATCCCCTCGTCGGACCAGCACCAGGTGAAGCCCTGGTTTCTGGGCAGGCTCGACTACTCGCCAACGGTGCACGATCTGTCGGCCGCCGGCTTTCCCCTGACCGGCGGGCGGCTTGACTACATCGATGGCCGGCCGGTCGCCGTGCTGGTGTATGCGCGCGGCCAGCATGTGATCAATCTGTACACCTGGCCGGCCGCTGGCAGCAGCTCACGCGCTGACAGCGCCGCGTCGCTGCAGGGATTCAACCTGCTCGGCTGGACGCAGTCCGGCATGCGCTTCCGGGCGGTGTCGGACATCAGCCCGGCCGAGCTGGCGCAGTTCGCCCGGCTGGCCCGCGCGGCGCCGCCGCCCTGATCCGCTAACCCGCTAACTCGCGGGGAAGCTCAGTGCGCTTTTTCCCAGTTTTCCCCCACCCCAATCTCGGCCAGCAGGGGCACCTTGAGATCGGCCACGCCCGCCATCAGGCGCGGGATTTCGGTCTTGACCCATGCCACCTCGGCCTCGGGCACCTCGAACACCAGTTCATCGTGCACCTGCATGATCATCTTGGTGCCGCGCTTTTCGGCATCCAGCACCTGCTGCACCTTGACCATGCTGAGCTTGATCAGGTCGGCCGCCGTGCCCTGCATGGGCGCGTTGATGGCGGCGCGCTCGGCACCGCTGCGGCGCGGGCCGTTGGGTGAATTGATCTCGGGCAGGTACAAACGCCGGCCGAACACGGTTTCCACATAGCCCTTGCTTTTGGCGCTTTGTTTGGTTTCGTCCATGTACTGCTTCACGCCGGGGTAGCGCTGGAAGTATTTGTCGATGTAGGCGGCGGCGGCCTTGGTTTCAATGCCCAGGTTGCGCGCCAGGCCAAAGCTGCTCATGCCGTAAATCAGGCCGAAGTTGATGACCTTGGCATAGCGGCGCTGCTCGCTGCTGACTTGCTCCACGCTCACGCCAAACACCTCGGCGGCGGTGGCGCGGTGCACGTCCAGGCCTTCCTTGAACGCGCGCAGCAGCGCCTCGTCGCCGCTGATGTGGGCCATGATGCGCAGCTCGATCTGCGAGTAATCGGCACTGGCGATGACGCTGCCGGCGGGCGCCACAAAGGCCTCGCGCACGCGCCGGCCTTCGGCGGTCTTGACCGGAATGTTCTGCAGGTTCGGGTCGTTGCTGGACAGCCGGCCCGTGACGGCCACGGCCTGCGCGTAGTGCGTGTGCACCCGCCCCGTCTTGGGATCGGCCAGTTGCGCCAGCTTGTCGGTGTACGTGCCCTTGAGCTTGCTCAGGGACCGGTGCTCCAGCAGCTTGGCGGGCAACGGATAGTCCTCGGCCAGCTTCTCCAGCACCTCTTCGTCGGTGCTTCGCGCGCCGGTGGCGGTCTTCTTGACCACCGGCATACCCAGCTTGTCAAAGAAAATCTCGCCCAGCTGCTTGGGGCTGCCCAGGTTGAAGGGCTGGCCGGCAATCTCATAGGCCTCGGCCTCCAGCTGCAAAATGCGCGCGCCCAGCTCGCCGCTCTGCTTGGCCAGCATGGGCGCGTCAATCAGCACGCCGTTGCGCTCTATGCGGTACAGCGTCTCGCTGCTCTGCATTTCAAGGTCGTAAATAAAACGCAGCTTGTCATTGGCCTCTATCTGGGGCCACAGCACGCGGTGCACGTCCAGCGTCTGGTCGGAGTCTTCGCTTGAGTATTCCGCGGCCTTGGCAACATCGACCTGGTTGAACCTGATCTGGTTTGCGCCCTTGCCGCACAGGTCTTCGTAGTTGATGCCGCTGCGCCCCAGATGACGCTCGGCCAGGCTGGCCAGGCCGTGCGGCTTGTGCACTTCCAGCACATAGCTTTGCAGCATGGTGTCGTGGGCATAGCCCTGCACCTCGATGCCGTGGTTGGCAAACACATGGCGGTCGTATTTGACATGCTGGCCCAGCTTGGGCTTGGCCGGGTTCTCCAGCCAGGGCTTCAGGCGTGCCAGCACCTCGCCCTGCGGCAGCTGCTCGGGGGCGCCGGGGTAATCGTGCGTCAGCGGGATGTAGGCGGCCGCGCCGGGCGTGACGCTAAAGCTGATGCCGACGATTTCGGCCAGCATCTCGTCCAGCGAGGTGGTTTCGGTGTCCAGCGCCACCAGCTCGGCCGCCTCGATTTTGGCCAGCCAGTGGTCGAAGGCTTGCCAGGTAAAAATCGTGTCGTAGGCCAGCGTGCTGGTGGCTTGTTCCGGGGCGGCGGCGGCTGGCGGCGCCTCTTCGGGCTCGTCAAACAGGCTGGGCCCGGCTGCTTGCGTGGCCCGTTTCGGCTTGGCCGCTGCCGGCACCGCGGGCTGCGCCTGAGCGGCATTGCCGCCCAGCGCCCGGACCAGGCCCTTGAACCCGTATTGCTCATAAAAAGCAGTCAGGGCCTCCATCTGCTGGTCGCCTATAGCTATCGAATCCATAGCAGGCAGGCCGTCCACATAGCCATCCAGTTCGCAATCGGTCTTGATGGTCAGCAGCTCGCGGCCTTTCGGCAGCCATTCCAGCGCCTTGCGCAGGTTCTCGCCGGCCACCCCCTTGATGTCGCCGGCGCGCGCCACCAGCGCGTCCAGCGAGCCGTATTCCTGCAGCCATTTGGCGGCGGTCTTGGGGCCGACTTTTTCAACGCCGGGCACGTTGTCCACCGCGTCCCCCACCAGGGTCTGGTAGTCCACCATCAGCGCGGGCGGCACGCCGAACTCGGCCGTCACGCCGGCCACGTCGCGCTTTTTGCCGTTCATGGTGTCGATGATGGTGATGTGCTCGTTGACCAGCTGGCTTAAATCCTTGTCGCCGCTGCTCACGATCACCTCTATGCCCTGGTTGGCGGCGGTCACGGCCAGCGTGCCTATCACGTCGTCGGCTTCCACGCCGGGCACGTCCAGCACCTTCCAGCCGAGCAGGCGCACCACCTCGTGGATGGGCGCGATCTGGCTGCGCAGGTCGTCGGGCATGGGCGAGCGGTTGGCCTTGTACTCGGGGTAGAGCGCGTCGCGAAAGGTCGGCCCCTTGGCGTCAAACACGCAGGCGGCGTAGTCGGCCGGCACTTCCTTGCGCAGGCTTTGCATCATGTTGATCATGCCGCGAATCGCCCCGGTGGCCGCGCTAGACGGGTCGCCGGGGACCACGCGCAGGTCGGGCATGGCATGAAAGGCGCGGTACAGGTAGCTGGAGCCATCGACCAGCAGCAGTGTTTTTTTGTCAGAGCTCATGGGGCCAGATTGTCGGGGATATCCGTAAAGCGCTCCAGGCAGGCGGCCAGGCACTGGCGATGCCGTGGATGACAAGCCGGGTCGCTGTATTCGCCACGCGCTCCACCCCACTTTTGACGAGGCTTTTGACAAGGCCTCTGGCAGGCCCTGCCACGCCCGGATTCCTTGGTAGGTCGGCCCTCGCAAGCCTACAATGCAGGTATGAAAACCGCTCTTCGCCCTCTCATTGCCGCTGCGCTAGCAGTGCTGCCGCTGGCTGCGGCCGTGGCCCAGACGCAGGCGCCCGCGCAAAATGCCGCGCCCGCCGTGGCGACAGAGGCGAAGCCAGCCGGCTCCACGCGTCCGGACAAGAAAATCCAGCGCATACGCACCGAAGACGCCGGCACGCGCATTGATGAGCTGCGGGTCGGTGGCGAGACGCAGCAAATCACGGTGCAGCCCAAAACCGGCGGCGCCGCTTACGAGGTCAAGCCCGCCGAGGGCGCCCGCGGCGCTGCACCCGCCGCCACCAACACCGACACCAATGGCTCGCGCGTCTGGAACGTGCTGAAGTTTTAATTCAATAATTTCCAGTACAGGGTTCAGTTTCAGGCATGGCCGTATTTACCGAAGTCTCGTTTGACGAGGCTGCAGCGTTCTTGCGCTCTTTGAATTTGGGGCAACTGCAGAGCATCAAGGGCGCTGCAGGCGGCATCGAAAACACCAATTACTTTGTCGACACCGATCAGGGCCAGTACGTGCTCACGCTGTTTGAACGCCTGACATCCGAGCAGTTGCCGTATTACCTGCACCTGATGAAGCACCTGGCGGGGCACGGCATTCCCGTGCCCAACCCGGCGGCGGACGCCAAGGGCAACATCCTGCACCGGCTGAAGGGCAAACCCGCCGCCGTGGCCAACAAGCTGCGCGGGCACAGCGAGCTGAACCCCACGCCGGCCCATTGCACGAGCATGGGCGAGATGCTGGCACGCATGCACCTGGCCGGACTGGACTACCCCCGGCGACAGCCCAACCTGCGCGGCCTCGCCTGGTGGAATGAGACCGTGCCCGTGGTGCTGCCACACCTCACGCCCGATCAGCGCAGCCTGATCCTGGGTGAGCTGGCCTACCAGAACCATGTCGCGGCCATGTCGGGCTACCGCAGCCTGCCGCGCGGCGCCATCCACGCCGACCTGTTCCGCGACAATGTCATGTTCGAGGACGGCCGGCTGACCGGTTTTTTTGACTTCTACTTTGCCGGCTGCGACACCTTTTTGTTTGACATCGGCGTCTGCCTCAACGACTGGTGCATTGACCTGGACAACGGCGCGCAAGACGCGGCGCGTGCCGCTGCCTTCATGGCGGCCTACCAGCGCGTGCGCCCCCTGACGGCCCAGGAACGCCGCCTGCTGCCGTCCCAGCAGCGCGCCGGAGCGCTGCGTTTCTGGATTTCACGGCTGTGGGATTTCCATTTGCCACGCGAGGCCGCCGTGCTCAAGGCGCACGATCCCGGCCATTTTGAACGCGTGCTGCGCCAGCGGCTTGCACACCCTTACCTCCTGTAAACCCATCGGAAGTCCGGGTCACAAGCCCGGCCTCATGCCATGAAATTGAATATTGTTCCCGCGCGCACAGGTCTGACATGGGTCAGGCTGGGCATCACGACGTTTATCCGGCAGCCGCTGGCCATGTCGGGCCTGTTCTTCATGTTCATGGCGCTGCTCTCCATCGCCACGCTGGTGCCCTTTGTGGGCGCGGCGCTGGCGCTGGCCCTGCTGCCAGCGGCCACCCTGGGCCTGATGGCCGCCACCCAGGAAGCCACCAAGGGCAAGTTTCCCATGCCCTCGATCCTGATCAGCGCCTTCCGCGCCGGCCAGCAGCGCGTGCGGGCCATGATGGTGCTGGGCGCCTTGTACGCCGTGGGTTTTCTGGCCCTGATGGGGGTCTCGGCCCTGTTCGATGGCGGGCAGTTTGCCAGCCTTTACCTGCTGGGCGGCCAGATCAGCGAAGAACTGGTGCAGCAAGGCAACTTCCAGCTGGCCATGTGGGTCGCGCTGGCACTGTACCTGCCGCTGTCGCTGATGTTCTGGCATGCGCCGGCGCTGGTGCACTGGCACGGCATCACGCCGGTCAAGAGCCTGTTTTTCAGCTTCATGGCCTGCTACAAGAACTTTGGCGCGCTCACCGTGTTCGGCCTGGCCTGGATAGGCGTCTTCGTGGCGGCCGCCGCCCTGGTGTCGCTGGTGGCCATAGTGCTGGGCAACCCCATGTTCGCGGCGGTGGCCATGTTCCCCATGGTCCTGGTGATCGTGGCGATGTTTTTCACCTCGATTTACTTCACGTTTCGGGACAGCTTCCTGGCCACGCCCGACGACTCGCTGCCCGACCATGGCCTGGGCACGCACCCAGACCTGTCCTGAGCCTCGGGCCCGCTCCTAGACCACCGTGAGCTTGGCCACGCTCAGCGCCAGCCATTTCACGCCATGCCGCGTGAAATTGATCTGCGCGCGGGCATCGTCGCCGCTGCCTTCCAGCATCAGCACTTTGCCCTCGCCAAACTTGGCATGAAACACTTCCATGCCGCTCTTGAGCCCATGCGAAGGCGCATTGCGCTGCGGCGGCACCGGCGGGCTGGCAAAGCGCTCCGCACTCCCGGATTTTGAAGCAAATACGCTGCTGGCCCAATCTCCACGGCCGCCACCAGCTCCTGAATTGCTAGCGCCATTCCAGCCACCCGCGCTGGTTCCCAGGCCGGACGCAAAGCCCTGGTTCCTTGGCGTGATCCACTTGAGCGCCGCTTCGGGCAGTTCATCAAAAAACCGGCTCTTGAGGTTGTAGCGCGTCTGGCCATGCAGCATGCGGGTTTGCGAATGGCTCAGGTACAGCCGCTTGCGCGCACGCGTGATGGCCACGTACATCAGGCGGCGTTCTTCTTCCAGGCCGCCCTGGTCGCTCATGGAGTTTTCGTGCGGGAACAGGCCCTCTTCCAGTCCGGCGATGAACACGCAGTCAAACTCCAGGCCCTTGGACGAGTGCACCGTCATGAGCTGCACGGCATCCTGGCCGGCCTGCGCCTGGTTGTCGCCGGACTCCAGCGCCGCGTGCGTCAGAAAGGCCACCAGCGGTGACAGTGTTTCGCCGGTATCTCTGTCGGGCACCAGCAACTCGGGCAAGGGTTCATCCAGCAGGGTCGCGGGGTCCAGGCCCTGGCTGGCGGGCGACTGGGTCAATGTCGAGTTAGGGCCTGCGCCCAGCTCATCCACAGGCATGGCCACGGCGTCTCGGCCAAAGCCTTCCTGGCTCACAAAAGACTCGGCGGCATTCACCAGTTCGGCCAGGTTTTCCAGCCGGTCCTGGCCTTCCTTTTCGGTTTTGTAATGCTCTTCCAGGCCGCTGTGCTGCAACACCAGCTCGATGATCTCGCGCAGCGTGAGGCCGCTGGTCTGCTCGCGCAGCACGTCCAGCTTGGCGACAAAGGCGCCGAGGTTGGCGCCGGCCTTGCCGGTGACGGCACTCACGCCGTCGTGCAGCGAGCAGCCCGAGGCGCGCGCGATGTCCTGTAGTTGTTCGATGCTGCGGGCGCCTATGCCGCGCGGCGGAAAGTTGACCACGCGCATGAAGCTGGTGTCGTCATGCGGGTTCTCCAGCAGGCGCAGATAGGCCAGCGCGTGCTTGATTTCGGCGCGCTCGAAAAAGCGCAGGCCGCCATACACGCGGTAGGGCACGCCGGCGTTGAACAGCGCCGTTTCCATCACGCGGCTTTGCGCATTGCTGCGGTACAGCAGCGCAATGTCCTTGCGCGCGCTGCCGTCGCGCACCAGTTGCTTGACCTCATCGACAAACCACTGCGCCTCGGCGAAATCGCTGGTCGATTCGTAGACCCGCACCGGCTCGCCGGGGCCGGCCTCGGTGCGCAGGTTTTTACCCAGACGCTTGCTGTTGTGGCTGATCAGCTCGTTGGCCGAATCCAGGATGTTGCCGAAGCTGCGGTAGTTGCGCTCCAGCTTGATCTGGTGGGTGACGTCAAACTCGCGCACGAAGTCGGTCATGTTGCCGACGCGCGCACCGCGAAACGCGTAAATGCTCTGGTCGTCGTCGCCCACCGCCACCACCGAGCCGCCCGGCATGGCCGAAGCGCCCTGCGCCGCGTCAGGCCCCTGCCCCGCCAGCATCTTGATCCAGGCGTACTGCAGCTTGTTGGTGTCCTGGAACTCGTCGATCAGGATGTGGCGAAAGCGACGCTGGTAATGCTCGCGCACCGCCGCGTTGTCACGCAGCAGTTCGTAGCTGCGCAGCATCAGCTCGCCGAAATCGACCACGCCCTCGCGCTGGCACTGCTCTTCATACAGCGCGTAGATCTCGACCTTTTTGCGGCCTTCCTCGTCACGCACGGGCACGTCCTTGGCGCGCTGGCCGTCTTCCTTGCAGGCGGCAATAAACCACGCCAGCTGCTTGGGCGGAAAGCGCTCGTCGTCCACATTGAACTGCTTGCACAGGCGCTTGATGGCCGACAGCTGGTCCTGCGTGTCCAGGATCTGGAAGCTCTGCGGCAGGTTGGCCAGCTTGTAATGGGCGCGCAAAAAGCGGTTGCACAGGCCATGGAAGGTGCCTATCCACATGCCGCGCACATTCACCGGCAGCATGGCCGACAGGCGCGCCAGCATCTCCTTGGCGGCCTTGTTGGTGAAGGTCACGGCCAGGATGCCGCCGGGCGAGACCTGGCCGGTTTGCAGCAGCCAGGCGATGCGGGTGGTCAGCACCCGGGTCTTGCCGGAGCCCGCCCCGGCGAGAATCAGGGCGTGCGTGGCCGGCAGGGTCACCGCAGCCAGTTGCTCTGGATTAAGATTTTGCAGGAGGGGAGAGTTTGGCGCGACTTCTGAGAACATCCCTCATTGTAGAAAGCCCCCGATGAAACCCTTCACGACCGCCGCTTCAACCCTGGCTTTTGCGCCCCTACTGGCCGCCCTGGCCCTGCTGGCGCAGCCGCCCGCCGCGCAAGCCCAGTCGTTTTGCGCCAGCGACGGCCAGCCGCGGCCGGTGCAGCTCATGGAGCGCTTTATCAACGCCAACTGCGAGAGCTGCTGGACCGACCCGGCCACCCCCATAGCGGGCGCCGGTGTCATCGCCCTGGACTGGGTCGTGCCCGGTGACCAGGGCGACGACGCTCCCCTGTCGGCCGTGGCCACGCGGGATGCACTGGCCCGGCTGGAGGCCCTGGGCGAGCGCGTTCCCGCCGCGGCCAGCAGCCGCAGCCATCCGGTGAAAGCGCTCAAGGGCGCCACCCTGCGCGTGGCGCACGGCCTGCCGCTGGCCGACTACGTGGGCGCATCCATAGAACTCAAGCCGATTCCGGCGGCCGCCAGGCAGCAGGTGTGGACCTCCTGGCTGGCGCTGGTGGAAGCCTTGCCGGCCGGCACCGAAGGCTCGCCGACCGCGCGGAATCTGGTCAGAAACCTGCTCCAATCCACGTGGGATGGGCGCAAGAAGCTATCAATAACGGAGCAAAACCGGTTTTTTGAGGCGCGTTCCATGAACATCGCCCCGGCCGCCGACCGCAACCGCCTGCGCGTCATCGGCTGGGTGGAAGACGACAAAGGCCAGGTGCTGGCGGCGGCGCAGTCACGCTGCGAGCGCTAATGGGCGTTGGGGCTTTGAAAGGCCCGTAAGCCCCCAAAAATCAGCCTCCTCATATAACGGGTATACCGCCCAAACCATCACGACATGGCGCGCAGGCGCTTAGAATCAGTCACCGGGCCCAAGCAATTGCGCCCGGTTTTTTGTTTTCAGGGCTCGCTCTTTCCGCTGATCGCCTGCCGACAAACCCGGGCCAATCCAAGCGCCTTCTCTGTTCATCAACAGTTTTTTCAGGAGCTTGGGAATCATGGAAATTTTCGACTACGACAACATCCTGCTGCTGCCGCGCAAATGCCGCGTGGAAAGCCGCGCCGAATGCGACGCCAGCGTCACGCTGGGCGGACGCAGCTTCCGCATCCCGGTCGTGCCGGCCAACATGAAAACGGTGGTCAACGAGGAAATCTGCGCCTGGATGGCAAAAAACGGCTACTTCTACGTGATGCACCGCTTTGACCTGGACAACGTCCAGTTCGTCAAGGACATGCACGCCAAGGGCTTGTACGCCTCGATCTCGCTGGGGGTGAAGCAACCCGACTACGACACCGTGGATAGCCTGGCCGACCAGGGCCTGGTGCCCGAGTACATCACCATAGACATTGCCCACGGCCACGCCGACACCGTGCAGAAAATGATCGGCTACCTCAAAAAGAAACTGCCGGCCTCTTACATCATTGCCGGCAACGTCGGCACGCCCGAAGCCGTGATCGACCTGGAAAACTGGGGCGCCGACGCGACCAAGGTGGGCATTGGCCCGGGCAAGGTCTGCATCACCAAGATGAAAACCGGCTTTGGCACCGGCGGCTGGCAGCTGTCGGCGCTGAAATGGTGCGCCCGCGTGGCCACCAAGCCCATCATTGCGGACGGCGGCATACGCGAGCACGGCGACATTGCCAAGTCAGTGCGCTTTGGCGCCACCATGGTGATGATCGGCGCCCTGCTGGCCGGCCTGGAAGAAAGCCCCGGCAAAACCGTCGAGGTCGACGGCAAGATCTTCAAGGAGTACTACGGCAGCGCTTCGGACTTCAACAAGGGCGAGTACAGGCATGTCGAGGGCAAGCGCATCCTGGAGCCCGTCAAGGGCACGCTGGCCGATACCCTGCGCGAGATGGAAGAAGACGTGCAGAGCTCGATCAGCTATGCCGGCGGCACCAGGCTCATGGACATCCGCAAGGTCAACTACGTGATCCTGGGCGGCGACAACGCGGGCGAACACCTCTTGATGTAAGCCCAGCCCTGCTCGATCCTTAGCGAGGACTCAGCCCTTCAGCCCCTTGAGGCCCAGCAGTTCAAGCGCGAGCCGGTGCAGGCGATGGGGCGGCTCGACCAGCGCGTCCAGCACGGTGAAATGATTGCGCCCCGGCAGAGCCTCACAAACCGGCACGGTTTTAGCGCCCCAGGCTTGCCGGATCAGCAAGTTCTGGCGCAGGTACTCGGCACTTTCGTCCGCGCCCGTCACGCTGTAAAGCCGGCCCTGGCTGGGGCCTGGCAGCAGTGCCGGGCTGGCTTGCCGGACCTGCCCGGGCGTCAGGCGCAAATCCTTGAGGAAAGGGGTTTGCCGGATGGGCTCCAGGTCGTACAGACCCGAAATCGACAGCGCGCTCCTGAGCAGCTCGGCTGGCAAATCGTTCGCATACGTCTTCCAGGCACAGTTCAGCAGCATGGCGGCCAGTTGCCCACCCGCCGAGTGTCCCACCACCGTGATGCGCCGGGGATCGCCGCCGTAGCTGGCCACATGCCGCCAGGTCCACGCCAGCGCCGCGACCATTTGCAGGGTGATCTGGGGAATACTGACGGCAGGACTCAGGGCGTAGTTGGGCACCACCACGCAGGCGCCAGCCCGCGTGAAGACCGGCGCAATGAATGAATGATCGGCCTTGTCCAGCGCGCGCCAGTAGCCGCCGTGGATAAACACCAGCACCGGCGCCCCCGGCTGAGGCCGCTGGCGGCCCCCGGCGCTGAAGTCACCGGCCGGAAAAATATCCAGCGTCTCGGCTGGACCGTTGCCGTAAGGTACATCCAGCCGGCAGGGCAAGCGCTGGCGCGCGCGCCGGGAATCCTCGGCCCAGCGGCCGAAATGCTCGCCATGCTCGGGCACCCGGGCGCGGTTGTTGTACATGCGATCCAGCCACGCCGGGTCCCAGGCGGATAAAGCACTGTTCATGGGCCTTCTTTCAAGGTATTGCCGGCCTGCATCTTGGCACAGCTTTCCTTGGTGCCGTCACGCTGTACTGGCGGTGCCTCCGGGCAGGCCCTCTTGAGCCCCGTTTTGGCCCGCCCATGAAAAAGGCCGCTGCCCACCTTCCGGTGGGCAGCGGCCCTGGGCACTTCATTCAGGCCGGCGGCGGATCAAAAAAGATCAGTCACGCACGGGCTTGGAAAACTTGCCGGGCTTCCTGGCCATGTCGCGGGGCACAAACACCTTGCCGGCCGGCTTGGCGAAACCGGGCTTGCGGTTGGCAAAGTCAGGGCGTGGGGCGAAGCCTTCGTTGCGTGCGCCAAAGTTGCGGTCTTCGCGGGGAGCAAAGCCGGCGTTGCTGTTGCCAAAGCCGCGGTCGTCCTGACGGCGCGGGCCACGGTCGTTGAAACCGGAGCGGTCGGCATAAGCATTGCCCTGAGGCGCGGGACGGCCCTGGAAGGCACCGCCGCGGTCATCACGATTGCCGCCAAAGCCGCCGCCGAAACCACCACGGTCGTCGCGGTTGCCGCCGAAGCCGCCACCAAAACCACCGCCGGCGGGTTTTCTGCCTGCGTAGCCACCGCCGCCGAAGCTGCGGCCGCCACGATCACCACCGAAATTGCCACGTGGGCGCTCGGACGTCGCGGGGAAACGCTGCTGGGGCTCCAGGCCGGCAATCACACTGGGCTTGAGGTTTTGCTGCGTGTAGTGCTCGATATCGCCAATCTTGCGGCGGTCGCGGAACTCGGCAATCGTGATCGCCTGACCGCTGCGGCCGGCCCGGCCGGTACGGCCAATGCGGTGCACATAGTCTTCGGCCTTCATCGGCAAGCCGAAATTGACCACATGGGTAATGCTGGGCACATCCAGGCCGCGGGCGGCCACGTCGGTGGCGACCAGGATCTGGACGCGGCCGTCGCGGAAAGCCATCAGGCGGCGATTGCGCAGCCCCTGGCTCAGCGCGCCATGCAGGGCCACGGCGCTGAAGTTTTCCTGCACCAGGTCATTGGCCAGGCCGTCGCATTCCACCTGCGTGCTGGCAAACACCACCACCTGGTTGATGGAGCTGTCGCGCAGCCAGTGGTCCAGCAACTTGCGCTTGTGCGTCATGTTGTCGGCCCAATGCAGGGTCTGCGTGATGGAGGTGTGCTTGTCTTGCGGCGAGTCGATCTGCACGCGCTGGGGTTCGCGCATGACGCGGGTCGCCAGTTGCATGATGCGCGGCGCGAACGTGGCGCTGAACATCATGGTCTGCTGGCGCTGCAGCGTCAGCTGGTTGACTTCGGTCAGGTCGTCGGCAAAACCGAGGTCCAGCATGCGGTCGGCTTCGTCGACCACCAGGAACTGCACCTGGTCGAGCTTGATCTGCATGCTGCGCTGCAGGTCCAGCAGGCGGCCTGGCGTGGCCACCACGAGGTTGGCGTTTTGCAGCTTGGCGATTTGCAGCTGGTAAGGAATGCCACCCACCACGTTGGCAACACGCAAACCGCGGCAGTGACGCACGAGGTCGATCGCATCGGCACAGACCTGCTGGGCCAGTTCGCGCGTCGGGCACAGAATCAGCGCGCCAGGCGTGGCGGCCTTGAAGTTGCGCGGGCTGGTCGGGTCCTTGCGCTTGGGCTTTTTCGGGGGCGCTTCGCCGCGGGCGATGGCTTCCGCGCTCAGGCGTTCAAATTCAGCGCGTTCCTGGCGCTCGGCGGCTTCCTGCTGCTTGAGCAGGGTGTGCAGCACGGGCAGCAGGAAGGCGGCGGTCTTGCCGCTGCCGGTCTGGCTGGAGACCAGCAAGTCGGTGAATTTTTGCGCGGCGGGGTCGGCATCCAGGGCCTGCATGGCCTTGGGAATGGTGGCCATCTGCACGGCGGTCGGCTGGGTAAAGCCCATGTCGGCGACGGCCTGCAGCAGTTCCTTGGCCAGGCCCAGCTTCACGAAGCCGTTGGGCTCGGCGGCGATGGCTTCCAGCGACGTGGCTTCGGCGGCCGCATCGGAAAAGTCAGGGATCACCTTGATTTCAACATCGGAAATGATGTCAGAAGCCATGTCGGTGTTGGCTTCGGGCAAAAAGTCGCCACGAGCCTCAAAAGAGTCAGTCATGTTTTTTCTCACTAATCACCTGCAAGCAAGGTCTTTGGCACCGAGCCAAAAAAATTGAAGCAGGAAACTACACCTCCTGCGATGCAGAAGGCTTCGTTCATGGTTAATAAAACATCAACCATCAAACGAATATGCGGTTCAGGAAGAAACTAGCCTGAAGCGGTGACTCTGTCGGTAGAGTCCAAAAGTGTGAGGTAGATGTACAAATGCAGCGCACCCTGTGCAGCTGCAAGCCTTTGATTATAGCGTGGTTTACGGGTTTCTACCAGTCCCCTTGCCGGGCCGGGGTTATTCCAGCCCCTGGCGAGTGGCCGCCACGGAGCCTGGCGCATCCTCTGCCCGCTATGATTTCAAGAGCTGGCTACACCCATGGCACAAGGGCTACAGGCCTGAAATGCTTCAAAATCACTTCAAGAAGTGTTCCCGGTAGTGTTCCAGCTCGTCGATCGACTCGTGCACGTCGGCGAGCGCCATATGGCTTTGCCGCTTCTTGAAAGCGTTGTAGACCTCGGGCTTCCAGCGCTTGGCCAGTTCCTTGAAGGTGCTGACATCGATATTGCGGTAATGGAAAAACGCCTCCAGCTTGGGCATGTACTTGACCAGAAAGCGCCGGTCCTGGCTGATGGTATTGCCGCACAGGGGCGAGCTGCCCTTGGGCACGTATTTCGCCAGAAACGCCAGCAACTGGGCTTCGGCGTCATGCTCGGTCACGGTGCTGGCCTTGACCTTGTCGATCAGCCCGCTGCGGCCGTGGGTGCCCTTGTTCCATTTGTCCATCTGGTCCAGCACCGCGTCGGACTGGTGGATGGCCAGCACCGGGCCTTCGATGCGCGGGGTGAGTTGCGGGCCGGTGACGATCACGGCAATTTCGATCAGGCGTTCTTTTTCCGGGTCCAGCCCGGTCATTTCGCAGTCCAGCCAGACGAGGTTCTGGTCCGATTTTTTAAGTAGGGGTTCAATTTCAGGCATCTGGCGATTCTCGCCGATCGCCTAAACTTCCAGCCATGACCGACCATTCACTTGTCTTCACCCTGCTGTTCTCAGCCGTCCTGGTGCTGGGGCTGCTCACGAAGTTCTACCTGGCTTCGCGGCAAATACGCCATGTGGCGCGGCACCGTGACAGCGTGCCGGCGGCGTTTGCGGCCACCATCTCCTTGCAGGCGCACCAGAAAGCGGCCGACTACACCATGGCCAAGGCCCGCTTCGGCCTGCTGGAAATGGCTTTCGGTGCGGCCGTGCTGCTGGGCTGGACCTTGCTGGGCGGCCTCGATGCGCTGAACCAGGCGCTGCTGCATTCAGGCCTGGCCGCCTATGGCAGCCTGGCGCCCCAGCTGGCCCTGCTGGCCGCTTTCGGCCTCATCAGCGGCCTGCTGGACCTGCCTTTCACGCTGTACAGCACCTTCAAAATTGAGGAGCGCTTCGGCTTCAACAAAATGACCTTCAGGCTCTGGCTGCTCGACCTCGTGAAGGCCACGCTGGTCGGCGCCGTCATCGGCCTGCCCATCGTGGCGCTGATCCTGTGGCTGATGGGCAGCGCGGGCAAGGGCTGGTGGCTGTGGGCCTGGGGCGTGTGGATGGGTTTCAACCTGCTGGTGCTGGTGCTCTACCCCACGGTGATCGCCCCCCTGTTCAACAAGTTCAAGCCGCTGGAAGACGAAGCCCTGAAGGCGCGGGTGACGGCCTTGATGCAGCGCTGCGGCTTTGCGGCCAAAGGCCTGTTCGTGATGGACGGCAGCAAGCGCTCGGCCCATGCCAACGCCTATTTCACCGGCTTCGGCGCGGCCAAGCGCGTGGTGTTTTACGACACCCTGCTCAAGCAGCTGAACCCCGGCGAGGTCGATGCCGTGCTGGCGCACGAGCTGGGTCACTTCAAGCACAAGCACATCCTCAAACGCATCGTCGCCATGTTTGCCATGAGCCTGGCCGGCTTTGCGCTGCTGGGCTGGCTGTCGTCGCAGGTGTGGTTTTACACGGGCCTGGGTGTCAGGCCGAATATGGCCCCCACGCTTGGCGCTATCGCGTCCGCGCTGCCCCCCGGGGGGGCGCTCGCGCCTTGGGGCGGCCCGGCGTCGCTCATAACCGTTCCCAACGACGCGCTGGCCCTGCTGCTGTTCCTGCTGGTGGTGCCGCTCTTCAGCTTTTTTGTCTCGCCGGTATTTGCCCAGTTCTCGCGCAAGCATGAATTCGAAGCCGACGCCTATGCCGTGGCGCAAACGGACGGCGGGGATTTGCGCAGCGCCCTGCTCAAGCTGTACCAGGACAACGCCAGCACGCTCACGCCCGACCCGGTGTTTGTGAAGTTTTACTATTCGCATCCGCCGGCGTCCGAGCGGCTGCAACGCATGACCGCTCCCGGCATCAACCCTTCTCCAGAAAGCGCAGCCCCATGAGCAACCCGATCCATCAAAACCGCCGCGCGCTGAGCGCCACGGAAATCGTCACGCAGTTGAGCAAGCTCAATGGCGAACAGCCGCTTGGCTGGCGCCTGATGGAGGGCGCGCTCGAAAAAACCTTCAGCTTCAAAAACTACCACGAAACCATAGGCTTCGTGAACGCGGTGGCCTTCATCGCCAATGCCGAAGACCACCACCCGGACCTGGCGGTGAGCTACAGCAAATGCACGGTGCGCTTCAACACCCACGATGTGCAGGGCATTTCTGTCAGCGACTTCTTTTGCGCGTCCAAGGTTGACGCCTTGCTGGCTTGAGCAAGCCGGCGCGGCCGCCGCGTTCCGGCGCGGCACCGGTGTCGGGCACACGGGCGGGTCTGGTGGTGGCCGGTTTCGGCCGCCATGTGCTGGTGGAAACGGATGCCGGCGAACGCGTGATCTGCCACCCGCGCGGCAAGAAAAGCCAGGCCGTCGTCGGCGACCGCATTCGCTGGCTGCCTTCCGAGGATGAAGGCACCATCGAAAAAATCGAGGCGCGCAGCAACCTGTTTTACCGGCAGGACGAGATGCGCACCAAGTCCTTCGCCGCCAACCTCGACCAGGTCCTCATCCTGATCGCCGCCGAACCGGAGTTTTCGGAAAGCCAGCTGACGCGGGCCCTGATTGCCGCCGAGGCCGAGCGCATCACACCCATCATTGCGCTGAATAAAAGCGATCTGGCCGAGCCCTTTGCCCGCGCCTGGGCCAGGCTCGCGCCCTACCGGGCCATGGGCTACCAGATGCTGTCGCTGGCGATCAAGCCCAGGGCGTCCGCGACCCCGCCGGATGACGCGCAGACCGCCGAACTGCTGGCGCTGCTGCGCGGCAAAAAGACGCTGGTGCTAGGCCCTTCGGGCGCCGGAAAAAGCAGTTTGACCAATCTCCTGGTGCCCCAGGCACGGGTGCTGACGGCCGAGATCTCCCAGGCCCTGAACTCGGGCAAGCACACTACCACCAGCACCACGCTGTACTGGGTAGATGCCGATGGCGATGGGGCCCGGAACACGGCACTGATCGACTCGCCAGGTTTTCAGGAGTTTGGCCTGCACCACATCGACCCCATGCAGCTGGCCAACTACATGCCCGACTTCAAGGCGCATGCGCAGGACTGCAGGTTCTACAACTGCACGCACCTGCATGAACCCGGCTGCGGTGTGATTTCTGAGGTCAATTCGACCTCCAGCCCAAGCGCCATCAGCGCAAACCGCTATCGTTTATATAGCGAACTGTTTGCCGAGCTGTCGCAGACCCGCTACTGAAACGAAGGCTCAGGCGGCCAGCAAGGGCCGCAGGGCGGCGACCAGGGCCTCGCATTGCGCCGGCGTCCCGATGCTGATGCGCAGGTACTGCTCAATACGCGGAAGGCGGAAATGGCGCACCAGAATGCCTTGCGCGCGCAAACGCTGCGCCAGCAGCGCCGCATCGTGCCGCGGATGCCGCGTGAAGAGGAAGTTCGTGGCCGATGGCAGCACTTCGAAGCCCAGCGCCGTGAGTTGCGCTGCGAGCGACTCACGGCTTTGCATCACGGCCCGCCGGGTCTGCTCGAAGTAATCAACGTCTTCATAGGCCGCAATGGCTCCGGCGATCGCCAGCCGGTCCAGCGGGTAGGAGTTGAAGCTGTTCTTCACACGCTCCAGCGCATCGATCAGGTGCCGCGCCCCGGCCGCAAAGCCCACCCGCAGGCCGGCCAGCGAGCGCGATTTCGACAGGGTCTGCACCACCAGAAGATTCGGATAGCGGTCGATCAGCTGGATCGCGCTTTCACCGCCGAAGTCGACATAGGCCTCATCAACCAGCACCACCTGCCCGGGCTGGCCCTGCAGCAGCTGCTCCACGTCGGCCAGCGGCAGCGCCCTGCCCGTGGGGGCATTCGGGTTGGCAATAACCACCCCGGCGACGGTCTGCGCGCGCCGGTAGTCCTCGACCCGGATGACCATGTTGTCATCAAGCGGTACCTGTTCGGCGCTGATGCCATACAGGCGGCAATACACTTGGTAGAAGCTGTAGCTGATGTCCGGCATCAGGAGCGGCTTGTGCTGCTGGAAAAAGGCAAAGAAGGCGTGCGCCAGCACCTCGTCGGAGCCATTGCCCACAAAGACCTGATCGGCCGCCATGCCGTGATGGCGGGCAATCACCTCACGCAAGGCAGTGGACTCGGGATCGGGATAGAGCTGCAGGCCCTGCTGAGCGGCCGCCGTGATGGCCTGCACCACACGGGGCGATGCCGGATACGGGTTTTCGTTGGTGTTGAGCTTGACCAGTCGGTCGATTTTCGGCTGCTCGCCGGGCACATAGGGCTTGAGGCCGGCGACCACCGGACTCCAGAAGCTTTGGGAAGCGCTCATATCAAATCAAATATCGCAAACATCAGCCCAGCAGGCGCGCCAGGGTCAGCAGGGCCAGCAGCACCATCCACAGCACCACGGAGCGCCACACCAGGCCCACGATGCTGCGCAGATGGGCCACTTCGGCCACCCGCCCCGGCATGGATTCCGTGGCGGTCACGTCTTCGCCATCAAGTCCGCCCGCCTGAAACGCGGGCGAGGCATCGGGCGAGAACATGGTCTTGAGCACTTCCCCTCCCAAACGCACATTCACCGCGCCCGAGGTGGCGGCAAGAATGACGCCATCGTTGCGGTTTTCAGAGGTGGCCGGCGCATTGGCCGGGAAGCGCTGCGTGTAGCTGCGCCAGGCATCAATGGCGTCTTCAAAACTCCCCACGACCGCAAAACCCAGCGCGGTCACACGGGCGGGCACAAAATCGATGAGGCCCCAGGCGCGAACGGCAGCCAGTTGCAAGGCCGGGCTGGCATCCTCCGTGGCGGATTTGCTTTCGTAGACCCAGTAACGCGCCACGAATTCGCTCATGCGGTAAAACACCGCGCCGGCGGGCCCCAGACCCAGCGCCGCGAGCACGGAAAACCAGCTCAGCACCCCAAACACATGGCGATGGGCGGCCAGCACCGAGTATTCAATCACGTGGCGCACGATTTCACTGCGCGGCAACTCACTGGCATCGACCTGGCGCCACTGGGCCAGCAACTCGCGTGCCGTGGCTTCATCGCCGTCGTCCAGCGCGTCGCGAATATCGGTGAAGTAATGGCTGAATTGCCGGAAACCCAGCGTGACATACAAAATGGCCACGCTCCACGCGAAAGCCAGCAGCACACTCACGCGCCAGAGCAGCCAGTGGACCAGCAGGGTCAGCAGCGCAGGGACAACCGCAGCGACCGTCCAGGTAATCCATCCATGGTGGGGCTTGCCGGCATCCAGGCTGCGATTGCTCCAGCGGGTCCAGCCCAGAAGACCGGCATGAACCCAGTTGCCACGGGCCAGCGGCCGTGCCTGTTCGAGGATGAGGGCAAACAATACGGCAAAAAAGCTCATGCCAAATCATAACGGGGTAAATGGCCCCCACGCTTTTCGCTTCGCGTAATGCGCTGCCCCCCGAGGGGGCTGGCCTTGCTTGGGGCGGCCCGGCACTACGGCCGTGGCCCCCACGCTTGTCACTGCGTGTACTGCGCTGCCCCCCGAGGGGGCTGGCCTTGCTTGGGGCGGCCCGGCGCTGTGGCCGTGGCCCCAGAACCCGCGGTCTTGCGGTTACCGCCCGCCTCAGGCGCTCAGAAAGCGGTACAGGTTGCGCAGCATGCCGGCGGTCGCGCCCCAGATGTAGCGCTCCCGGCCCTCGCCGTCGTCCGCCTCAGCCACGGGGTCGGTGTAGGGCATGGACAGCCACTGACGTATCACGCCATCAAATTCAAGCTCGTGGCGGCGGTGATGCGCCGGATTCATCAGGTAGCCAAGCGGTACTTCAAACACGTCCGCCACTTCGCCGGGGTTGGGTCGCAACACGAAGCCTGGCCTCACCAAAGCCACGACCGGCGTGATGATGAAGGCGGTTCCCGTCACATAAGTGGGCAGCGTCCCCAGCACCTCCACATGGTCACGCGGCAAGGCGATTTCTTCCTGCGCTTCCCGCAGGGCGGTGTCCACGGCATCGCGGTCGGACGCGTCGGTGCGCCCCCCGGGCAAGGCCACCTGCCCCGAGTGGGTCGAGAGGTTGCTGCCTCGCTCGGTCAGCAGCAAGGTGAGCTGGTCGCGCATCACCAGCGGCAAGAGCACGGCCGCAAGCGCCGGTTGGCGGTCGGCAAATTTCTTTTCCACGCTGTGCTCGGGCGTCCAGACCGGCGGATGCCTGAATCGCTCGCGCAGGGCCTGCGGCGTGAGGCGGTCTAGGGAGACGCCCGCCAGGTGATCATCGATGCCCAGCACCGGGATGCTGCGGGGGTCAAACTTTGGCAAAGGCTTGTAGGCGTTCATACAGGGCAAAGCGTAACAGGCATAAAAAAAGCCGCCCAAAAGAGCGGCTTTTCGAGAGCATCAAGGGCTTATCAAGCTGCCTTGGCGCCCAGTTTTTCCTTGATACGTGCAGATTTACCGCTGCGGCTGCGCAGGTAGTACAGCTTGGCACGGCGCACATCACCACGGCGCTTCACTTCGATCTTGGCGATCAGTGGGCTGTAGACCTGGAAGGTACGCTCAACGCCTTCGCCGTTCGAAATCTTGCGAACGATGAAGCTGGAGTTGAGGCCGCGATTGCGCTTGGCAATCACCACACCTTCAAAAGCCTGCACGCGCTTGCGGGTACCTTCAACCACGTTCACGCTCACGATGACGGTGTCGCCAGGTGCGTAAGCAGGAATGGTTTTGTTCAGGCGAGCAATTTCTTCCTGCTCAAGAGTCTGGATCAGATTCATAATTTTTCCATCTATCTTTTTCGCTCATGCACGCGCTACGCTAAAGACCGCAAATCCATGGATTCACCCGAAGACAATCAGATGGTTGCAGTGGCCGCCAGAGGATCGAAAAGCGTTTGATTATAGCAACTTGAGCGCACAGCGCCAAATCAGGCGTCCTGCTCGGGATTTTCGACCAGGTCGGCCAGAAAAGCTTCGTCGGTCGCGCTCAGCTGGCCGGCTCGCCGCGCCTGCCTCACCAGTTCGGGCCGCTGGCGCTGGGTCAGGGCCAGCCGCTGGTCACGTCGCCAGCGCTCGATATGGGCATGGTTGCCCGACATCAGGATGGCCGGAACAGGCTCGCCGCGCCAGGCTTCCGGCCGGGTGTAGTGCGGACAGTCGAGCAGGCCGTCCAGCGCCGGGTTGAAGCTGTCCATCTGGTGGCTGCCTTCGTCATTCAGGACGCCGGGCTGCAAGCGGGCCACAGCATCCAGCAGGGCCATGGCGGCAAGCTCTCCGCCCGACAGGACGAAATCACCCAGGCTGATCTGCTGGTCGACATGGCGATCGATAAAACGCTGGTCCAGGCCCTCGTAGCGGCCGCAAATCAGCACCGCACCGCTGCCGGCGGACCAGCGCTCCACGCTGGCGTGATTCAAGGTCTGGCCTATGGGCGAAAACAGCACGGTGGGCACCTCGGCAGCGCCGCAAGCCAGCCGATCGGCTTTCAGATGCTCCAGGCAGCGCGCCAGTGGCTCGGCCATCATCACCATGCCCGGGCCACCGCCAAACGGCCGGTCGTCCACGCGGCGGTAGTTGCCCTCGGCAAAATCGCGGAGGTTCCAGAGTTTGACATCGACCAGGCCCGTTTCGTAGGCACGGCGGGTGACGCCGCTGATCAGAAACGGCGCAAAAAGCTCGGGAAACAGGGTGACGACATCGAAGCGCATGGGAAGGCTATTTTGCGCGCACAGATGAGGTACAGGCAAGCTCAGGCCATTCGCCCGAGGCTTGCTGCATCAATAGTCGGGTTGCCAGTCGACGGTGATGCGCTTGCCGGCGAGATCCACGGCGTCGACGTAGGCCGAAACAAAGGGGATCATGCGTTCGGCCGGGGCGGTCGTGCCATCTTCCTGGCTGGCCGTGTATTCGACGCACAGCACCGACTGGGGGCCGGTCGCCATCAGGTCGCGCACGCAGCCCAGTGCCACGCCTTCACGGTTGACCACATCCAGGCCGATCAGGTCGACCCAGTAATACTCGTCTTTGGAGGCGGCCGGGAAACTGCTGCGTGGCAGAAATATCCGGGCACCCCGCAAGGCCTCGGCGGCGTTGCGGTCATCGAGGCCGCCGAACTTGGCGACCACCGAATCGGAATGGATTTTGGCCTCGTCCACGCTGAGCGAGACGGTGCCGGAAAATGCAGTGAAACCCACGCGGTATTTGGCGTCGGGTGCCTGCAAAAACCAGGATTTGGCCGAGAAAAGTGCTTCTGGATCGCTGCTGTGCGGCAGGATTTTCACCCAGCCTTTCACGCCCCAGGCATCCAGAATGCGCCCGACCTCAACCGCGTCGTCAGGAAGGCTTGAAGGTGTCAAGACCGTGGACGGTTGAGAAGCGGGCAACATCAAGGCTTCTGAAAAATCAGGCAGCCTTGGCGGCGTTCTGCTTGATCAGGCGCTCAACGGTGGGTGACGCCTGGGCGCCAACACCGACCCAGTGGGTCAAACGGTCTTGCGCAATGCGCAGGCCTTCTTCGCCACCCTTGGCAATCGGGTTGTAAAAACCGATGCGCTCGATGAAACGGCCGTCGCGGCGAACGCGCTTGTCAGCCACAACAATATTGAAAAATGGACGATGCTTGGAACCGCCGCGTGAAAGTCGGATGACGACCATGATTTATCCTTGGGTGGAGGAGTGAAAACACTCCAAATATTCCTGCAGCGCTTGAGACACACGACATGGCCACCCGGCCAGCGAAATGCTGCAAAGCCTGACATTATAGCCCGCCCTCTCGCTTTGCCCGAAAATCTATTACGCTAGGGCCTGTTCACCCGACCTAACCCCTGAATTGCTGACCGACATGCCCCTCATCCGCCCCAGCCGCGACGAAGATATTCCCGCCATCACGGCCATTTACGCCCACCATGTGCTCCACGGCACGGGTACCTTCGAGACCGAGCCGCCCAGCGTGGCCGACATGACGGCGCGCCGGGCCGATGTACTTTCCAAGGGCCTGCCCTATCTGGTCGCCGAGCAGCACGGAAAGATTGCCGGCTTTGCTTACGGCAACTGGTTCAAGCCCCGTCCGGCTTACCGCTACTCGGTGGAGGACTCGATTTACCTTGCGCCCGAGCTGCACCGCCAGGGCCTGGGCCGTGCCCTGCTCGCCGAATTGCTGGCGCGCTGCGAGGCCGTGGGCATTCGCAAGGTGATGGCCATCGTGGGCGACTCCGCCAATGCCGGCTCCATCGGTGTGCATCGCGCCTTGGGCTTCACGCAGGTCGGCCTCATCGAGGCCTGCGGCTGGAAATTCGGCGCCTGGCGCGACATCGTCATCCTGCAAAAAACCCTCGGGCCGGGCGACACGCAGCCGCCCCTGGATCAGCCCGCCCCATAACTCCCACATGCTTTTCCCCATGACAAAAAACAAAACGGCTGCCGCCTGGCTGGCCTTCATCGGCGGCCAGCTGGGGCTGCACCGCCTGTACCTGTTTGGCTGGCGCGACATGTGGGCCTGGATGCACCCCATCGTCGCCGCGCTGGGCTGGTGGGGCGTGGAGCGCGTGAGACTTTACGGGCAGGACGACCAACTGGCCTGGGTGCTGATTCCACTGCTGGGTTTCACCCTCGCCGGCACCGCGCTGACCGCCATTTACTACGGCCTGATGGCGCCCGAAAAATGGAATGTCAAACACAATCGCAACGCGCCCGATGCGGTTGCGGGCCACACCAACTGGCTCACCATAGGCGCCATCGTGTTCGCCTTGCTGTTCGGAACCATTGCCTTGATGTCCAGCATTGTTTTCAGCTTCCAGCGCTACTTCGAGTACCAGGTCGAAGAAGCGCGCAAGATTTCACAGTAAGGCCCCCACGGTCACGCACTGCGTGTCGCTCCCGAGGCCTTGCAGGCCGCGGCTCGCGAGACGCTTCGCCTCTGTCGCCCGTCCAAGCCTGAGCAGGCAGGCTTGGAGCCGCGGGCTCCAGCCCCTCGGGGGCCGCCCCCTCGAGGGGGGAACAAGCTACACGCAGTGAGCTTGGACAGGGGTGGGCTAATTCACCGCCCCCTCGAGGGGGGAACAGGCTACACGCAGTGAGCCTGGACGGGGGTGCTTCAAAAGATCTGCAGGCTGAGCCAGTAGCCAACCGCCGCCACGAAGGCGGAGGCGGGAATGGTGAGAATCCAGGCCCAGACGATGTTGCCGGCCACGCCCCAGCGCACGGCCGAGGCGCGCTGGGTCGACCCCACGCCCACGATGGCGCCGGTGATGGTGTGGGTGGTCGACACCGGAATGCCCAGCCCGGTCGCCAAAAACAATGTCAACGCGCCGCCGGTTTCGGCACAGAAACCGCCCACGGGCTTGAGCTTGGTGATTTTCTGGCCCATGGTTTTGACGATGCGCCAGCCGCCAAACATGGTGCCGGCCGCAATCGCCGTGTAGCAGCTGACAATTGTCCAGGTGGGGGGTGATGCGTCGCCGGCCGAGGCATAACCGGTGGCAATCAGCAGCATCCAGATGATGCCAATGGTTTTCTGCGCATCGTTGCCGCCGTGGCCCAGGCTGTAGGCGCCGGCCGACACCAGCTGCAGGCGGCGAAACCAGCGGTCGACTTTCGAGGGCGTGGCGCGCCGGCAGACCCAGGCCACCAAAAACATCATCAGGGAGCCCAGCAGAAAACCCAGCAGCGGGGATATGAAAATAAAGGCCACCGTCTTCAAAATGCCGCCCGACACCAGCGCATGGGCACCGGCCTTGGCAATCACGGCGCCCACAATGCCGCCTATCAGGGCATGTGAGGAACTGCTCGGAATGCCGTAATACCAGGTCACCAGGTTCCAGGTGATGGCGCCCGTCAGCGCGCCAAACACCACATGGGTATCGACCACGCCGGGCTGGACAATGCCCTTGCCCACGGTGGCGGCCACGCTCAGGTGGAAGATAAAGAGGGCGATCAGATTGAAGATGGCGGCAAACACCACGGCCTGTGCCGGCTTGAGCACGCCGGTGGACACCACCGTGGCAATCGAATTGGCCGCATCGTGAAAGCCATTCATGAAGTCAAAGGCAATGGCCAGAAACACCAGCAGCGCGACGACCCACAGGGCCGTTTGTACGGTTTGCATGGGAAGTAACCGCTGATCAGGAGTGCTCGAGGACAATGCCCTCGATCAGATTGGCCACATCCTCGCACTTGTCGGTGATGGTCTCCAGCAACTCATAGACCGCCTTGAGCTTGATGATCTCCCGCACATCGGGCTCTTCACGAAACAGCCGGCTCATGGCCGAACGCATGACGCGGTCGGCATCGGATTCGAGCTTGTCGATTTCTTCACAGGTCTTGAGTGCGGCCTCGGCGGTGGCGGCATCGCTGACTTTTTCAATCAACGCCACGGCATCTTTCAGCCGCTCGCAGCATTTCACGCTCAAATCAGTGAGACGCACGATGTCGTCGGTCATGTGACGCACGTCGTAGAGCGCCATGGTTTCGGCGGAATCCTGGATCAGGTCGGCCACATCGTCCATGGTGTTGATGAGCTGATGGATCTGGTCGCGGTCTATCGGCGTGATGAAGGTCTTGTGCAGCGCGCGGTTGACCTCTTGCGTGATGCGGTCAGCGGCATGCTCGGCGTTGTCGACCTCGCGGTTGAACGATTCGCGCTTTTGCACGTCGCTGTAGTTGCTCACCAGCCTGGAGAAGGCATGGGCAGCCTCCACGATGCAACTGGCATGCTGGTTGAACATCACGAAAAAATTGGCTTCGCGCGGCAGCAATTTGCCAAACAGCATGGGGGAATCCTCGGGGAATAGGTCAGAATTTGACGTTTTGAAACAGCGGGGAGTTTAACCGCGAAGACTTTTCGGGCCGCCAGGCCGCCGCGCGCAGCGCTCAGGCGGCCTGCCCCACCAGCAGCAACACCAGCGTCAAGGTCAGCAGTGCCAGCGCGGTGGACACGACCACGCTGGCGGTCACCAGCTCTTCGGCCACCTTGTAGCGCTGGGAGAACAAAAACACATTCGCGCCAATCGGCAGCGCTGAAGCCACCACCATCACCGTCATCGGCAGTCCGCGCACGTCCAGCAGGCGGCACAGGCCAAACACCAGCAGCGGATGCAGCAGGTTTTTCACGCTGGCCAGCGCCAGCGCCTGGCGCCAGTGCCGACCGACCGGCGTGTTGGCCAGCGTCACCCCCACCAGTACCAGCGCCAGCGGGCCGAAGGCATGGGCCAGCAGTTCCAGCGGCTTGTCTATCACCTCGGGCAGCGCCAGCCCGGTCTGCGCAAACAGCAGGCCGGCGATGATGGGCAAAGGCACGGGATGCAAGAGCGCGTTTTTCACGGCCATCAGCACGGTGGCCACCGGATGGCGGGACGCGCTGCCCAACTCGCTGGATGCGCCCTGCTTCTGCTCATGGGCCACGGCCAGCTCCAGCACCACCGTGGCGCTGGTCAGCAGCACCAGCGAATGCACGGAGACCAGCGTGAACAGCGTCACCAGGCCTTGCGGGCCATACATCAGGCCAATCAGCGCGATGCCTATCATCACGGTGTTGGAAAAGGTGTTGGCCAGCGCCAGCACGGCGGCGCGGCGGTTAAAGCCCTGCACCAGCAGGGTGCCGGTGAACAGGATGATGACGGCCAGGAAATAGGCCGCCACCGGTTTGAAGTCAAGCTGCTCGATGCGCACCTGGCTCATGGTGCGAAACAGCAGCGCCGGCGTGAGCAGCAAAAAGACCAGGTTTGACAGATCTTTTATGGCTGAAGCCCTTATCCAGCCTGCGCGACCAGCTATGAAACCTGCAGCAATCAAAAAAACAACCGGGAGCAGGGACACAAAGACGAGCTGGTTCATCGCGCAATCTTAGCGTGCGCCCCGTTAAGCTCGCCTTGGCCTTGCTCTCCCGGCGTTCAATCATCGGGCGCTTAAAAAGCGACCTGCAGTCCCAGCTTCAGGCTGCGGCCCGGCAGGGGTGCCTTCGGAAATGCCGTGGTGGTCAGCACCGAGGCGGCGCTGTAGGCCAGCTGGTTGGTCAGGTTGTCCACCTTCGCATACCAGAGCAGGCTGGAAGCGCCCGCCTTCATGCGATAGGTCGTTGCCAGGTTCCACAGCGTGTAGGCCGAGGTGGCGCGCTGGCCGGCCGCCACGCGGTTCTGCGCCAACGAATGGTCAAAACCGACACTGCTGCCCCAGGGCCCGCTCGCCCACAGCAGGCTGGCGCCCAGCCGCATCGGCGCGATCCGCGGCAGCGGCTGGCCGTTGCTGAGGTTGGTGGCGCGCACCACATCGCCGCGCAGCGCCAGGTCCAGGCTGGAAGCGCCTTCGATCAGCCGGATGTTGCCGCTGGCTTCCAGGCCCACAAAGCGGGCACGCACACCGGTATAGGCGAATTCGGGCAGTATCTTGCTGTCCGGATTGACATCGACCGGATTGAGCGTGCCATCTTCCTGGTCGCGGGTATTGCCCGTGGCCAGCAGGCCGATGTAGTTCCTGAAGCGGTGCACATAAGCGTTGGCGGCAAAGCGATGGGCGCCGGATTTCCAGCTGGCACCCACATCAAGACTGGTGGACTTTTCCTTGTCCAAAGTCGCATCGCCGGTTTCCCAGGCCTTGGTGGCTACGTGCGGGCCCTGGGCGAAGAGCTCGTAGTCCTTGGGCGCCCGCTCGGTGTAAGCCAGGTTGGTCGTGAACTGCCAGCCGGGCGCCGCATTCCACAAAGCGCCCAGCGCGTAGCTGTGGGGCGTGAAATCGCGCGTGGCGGGCGTAAACCGCGCCACCAGCGGGTTGCCAAACGACTCGACCTTGACCGACTCCAGCCGTCCGCCAAAACTGAGCTTTCCCCAGCCTGTCGCGTATTCCTCATAGGCAAACAAGGCGTTTTGCCCGGTCCGGCTGTGAGGTGCAAAAGCTTCGGCGCCATCCGCCGAGAAGCGGTTGTTTTCCGCCTGGAAACCGATCAGGCCGTCCAGATTGCCGAAGCGGGCATGACGCGCCTCCAGCCGGAAATCGCTGCCCTTGTTCTTGAACACCGTGCCGGGGTTGGCCCCTTCAAATTCGGTGTGCCTGTAATCGGTATGGCTGAGCTGCCCCTTGATGCTCTGGATGGCACCGCCCAGATTGCGCACCTCGCCCTCCAGCGCCACGCGATCAGACTTCATGTCAATGGTCACATCGTCTTCGGCCACCGTGCCGTAGTTGCTGCGGTAGGTGCTGACCGACGCGCCCAGGTAGCCCTGGTCAAAGAACACCGAGCCGCCCACCGCGCCGCCATGGACCTTGCTGGCCGAGTTGCAGATGCGGGAGGTGACAGTGTCCACGCCGCCTTTGGTGCAAGCCAGGTCGACCGGCACCTTGACATCGCCGGTCTCGCGGTTGAACACATCCACATGCAGGGCGTAGCGGTCATTGCCGCCCTCCAGCAGAGCGCCGGCACTTTTTTCGCGGTTGCCGCTCGCCAGGCCCAGATCCACCTTGCCGCCCACGCCGCCCTTCGCATCGAACAAGGCCTCGCGCGGAATGCGGTTATCGATCACATTGACCACACCACCCACCGCACTGCCGCCGTAGAGCAAGGCCCCGGGCCCGCGCAGGACCTCGATGCGCTCGATGCTGATCGGGTCGGCCGTGACCGAATGGTCGTAGCTCAGGCTGGAGGCGTCCAGCGTGGCGCCGCCGTTGCCCAGTATGCGGATGCGGTCACCATCCAGGCCGCGGATGATGGGCCGGCTGGCGTTCGGCCCGAAATAGGTGCTGCTCACGCCCGGCACGCCGTCCAGCGTTTCACCCAGCGTGGTCTTGGAACGCAACAGCAGTCCCGTCCCCGAATACTGGGCGGCAGGTGCTATTAAATCAGTAGCACCCAGCGGGTTGCCGGTGATGGTGACTTCCTTCAGGCTGGGGACCGGCGCTGGTGTTTCCTGCGCGCCGGCTGTGCCGGCCTGCAGCACTGCCGAAGCGCACAAGGCCATCGCAGCCTGCCGGCCGGCATGCCGTGAAAACCGGGCAGGGCCAAACGGGGTGCGGGATGCACCGTTCAAAAGGGGTGGGTTCATGATGACTTCTTAGAATTTTGAATAGGGCCTCCCACGCTTTTGGCCACGCCGCTCTTTGAGAACACGGCGTGTCATGCACAGCCCCCGTGGGGGTCTGTTTCGTCTGGGAAGGCCCGGCGTCGAAAAGGCAAGGCTGCGCCCCGGCCGTGCGGCCGATGCAGCGCTACCTCAGGAGATTCAGGGGATTCAGCGAGTCAGGGGCGGGCCGCGGGCGTCAAACAGCGCCGCCCAGCGGGCGAGTGCTTCGCCCTGGGAGATGGCCAGAACAAACGACGAGAGCGCCATGGGCAGGCTCAATGCCGTCACGGCAGGCGCTGCGCTGCCATGGCTGGCCTGGTCAAACAGGCGGCAATCCGAGTCGCCGTCATGCGAGGAAAAAAGCGACGCCAGCCAACTATCGCCATGGTCAGCGTCGGCGGCGTCGGAATGGTCGTCGTCGTGAACATGCGGGTGTCCATGCCCGCTGCCGTGCAGATGCGCCTGCGGCCCATGCACCACGCCATGCATCAGGCCCAGGATTTGCGCCGCCAGGAGCGCGAACACCAGCAGCCACGCCAAAGAGCTGGCCGGCGGGCGCGGCAGCCGCCTCATGCCCTCAGCACCGACGATCACTTGACGCTGGTCGCATCCGTGATCCGGTAATACAGGCCATAAGCGTCATCGTTGAGCACCAGGAAACGCCCTTCGACCACCACCGGCTCCATGCTGTATTTCACCGGCGTTTTGGTCTTGACTTCGACCATGCTTTCGGGCCCGCCCGGTGCACAGAACGGGCAGGTGAGCGGCACCGACGACAGCAGGAAATGATTCTGCTTTTCACCCGGGTCCAGCGGCATCATGAAGCCCTGTATGCGCTGGGTTTTCTGGTGGAGGGCCAGCTGGGGCAGGTTGAACACCGGAAGAATCCGGTTTTTTTCTTTCTTGACGTTCACCGCGGTCAGCACGGACCAGGGCACCACATCGTCTCTGGCCGAGAGCGGCGGAAAAATGCTGTTGGCGCCATGCACCCCGGGGCCCTGCCCCACCGGCCAATCAAAACCAGGCGCTGCAGGGGCGGCGGATTTCGGGTTGCCCGAAGCCTGCGGCGAAGACAGCGTCTCGGCCCTCGGGCCTATGGCGGCCAAAAGCAAGCCGCAGGCCAGCCCATAGGCGCACGCGGAGCGCAACGCCATGCGGCCGAACGAAGGCTCAGTGCGAAGTGGATGGGTCATGCGGGGCTCCAGAAATTTCAGGGGGACAAGATAAAGATGATCCACCGGGCTCAATGCACGTGTTTCATGCCGCAGTATTTACCGATTGCCAAGCCCTTGCAAGCCGCCAGCAATTCCTTCTCGCAGACCTCGTCTTTTTTGCCCGACTCCAGGCACTTGGCAGCCCCTTCGTGGGCGGCGGCCATGGCGCGGTGACGCTGGATGTCTTCCTTGGTTTCCTTGTCGGTGTGCTGGGCATAGGCCGCCGAGAACACGGCGCTCAACGCCACAGCGGCAAACAACTGGGCGGCTTGATGAAAAGAAGGGATGTATTTCATAAAAGTGTTACCTGGATTGGAGAAGTTCAAACACACTGACCCGGTAGGCCTCCCAGGCCGGCAGCAGCGCGGACGCCAGTGCCACCCCCAGCGCCAGCACCGGCACGATGACCAGCTCGACCGGCCAGGACAAGGCACCGATCAAGATGGAGTTTTCAAGTTGCAGCGCCCAGGCCAGCAAGGCCGTCAGGCCCTGGCCCGCCAGCACGCCCAGCACGGCGGCGAGCAGCGCCAGCCACAGCGCCTCGCACAGCAGCAGGCCGGCGACCTTGCGCGGCGGTGCGCCCAGCATGCGCAGCAGGGCCAGGTCGGCGCGGCGCTCGCGCACGGCGCCCCACAGGGCGATGAAGACGCTCAGGCCGGCCGTCAGCAACAGCACGCCGGCCAGGGCGCGCAGCACGTCGGTGCCCACGCCCACCATGCTGAGCAGGCGGGTGATTTCGAGGGCCGGCGCGGCCGCCTGCATTTCGGTGGTGGTGTTGATGAAGCGCGGAAAGGTCACGGCCGCCATTGGCGTCTTGTACTGGATCAGCGCCAGCGTGACTTCGCGCTCGGCCTCCAGAATCTTCTGATCTTCCTCGTCGAGGGCGGTATCGGTTTCATGCACCTTCCACACCGACTCGGTGGCGGTCAACACCAGGCGATCCAGCACGGAGCCGCTAGGCGCCAGCACCCCCACCACCGTGTAAGGCGTCCGGGCGTGCACATCACCGCCGCCGCCCAACCCATGCGTGCCGGCAAAGCTGTCGCCCACCTTCAGGCCGGTCTGCTTCGCCACCTGAGCGCCAATCACGGCCTGCATGGACCCGGACCAGCCCTTGCCCTGCGCCAGTTTGGCGTCGTAATGCCGGATGTACTCAGCCGTGGTGCCGACGATGCGAAAGCCGCGGAAGCTGTCGCCCAGGCTGATGGGAATGATTTTGGCCACCTGCGGATGGCTTTCAAGCGCCTTGATGGCGGCCAGCGGCACATTGCCGGTCGGCACATCGAGGTGAAACACGCCCGACAGGATCAGCTGCATCGGGCTGCCCTTGGCGCCCACCACCACGTCGATGCCCGCGAGGTCGCGGTCAAACGCCTGGTTGATCTGGTGGCTGACCAGCAGCACAAAGGTGATGGAGGCCAGCCCGAGGCTCAGCAGCAGCAGGTTGAGGGCCGCCGCGAGCGGCCGCGACCACAGGTAACGCCATGAAATTACTATTGTTTTCATAGCCACTTGCGCCCTATCAACAAGGACTGGAAGCCTTTTTCACCATCCATCCGGGTTTCAAGAAAGCCGGCGACGCGGCTGTCGTGCGTGGCGATCACCAGCGTCGCGCCCTCATGCCTTGCCGTTGCCTGCAGCAATTCCAGCGACGCCGTGGCCGCTTCGTCATCCAGGCTGGCCGTCGGTTCATCCGCCAGGATCACACGCGGCTTGAGCAGCACCGCCCGCGCCAGCGCCACGCGCTGGGCCTGGCCGCCGGAGAGCTGCGCCGGTTTGCGCCTGGCCAGCGCCTGCACATCCAGCGCCGCCAGCGCCTGGTCAATGCGGCCCTCATCGGGCGGCTGGCCGGCCGCCCACTGCGCCATGGCGAGGTTGCCATGCACCGTCAGGGCGGAACTCAAATGCAGGCGCTGCGGCAGGAAGCCTATGGTTGTGGCGCGCCAGGCATCGCCGGCCACCTTGCCCAGCGCCTTCATGGACTGCCCGGCCACGCTCATGTCACCCTCGCCGGGGCTGAGCAAGCCGGCGGCCAGCGCCAGCCAGGTGGATTTGCCCGAGCCCGAGGCACCGCGCAGCAGCAGCACGTCGCCCTGCGCCACGTCAACATCCTCAAACCTGAGCTCGGGGCCGCCGCCGTAGCGGTAGGCCAGTTGCCGGGTGCTGATCATGAAGCCAGGCCCGGCGTGCCGGTGGCGCAGTCGGCGCACACGCCGCGCACCGCAAAGTCCATGCTCATGCCCTGGTAGCCCAGGGCCTTGAGGGCCTCCAGCGCGGTTTGCGCGGCACGCTCCAGGTCGTTGGCACTGGTCTTCAGCGCACCGGCCAGCGGGCTGTCGCGGTGGCAGCTCTGGCACTCAAAGTGAGGAATCGCATGCACGCTGCTCGGCATGGCCTGGTAGCGGCGCACCCGGTTCGCGTCGACCCGGCACAGCAGCAGGCCAACCTGGGTGAGCCGGTCAATCAGGCGGTACAGCGTCACACGGTCCAGCGCCGATTCGGTGTCGCTCAGCAAGGCCATCTGCAGTTGCGCGTGGGTGTAGCTGGTGTCGGGATGGGCCAGCAGCCAGCCCAGCACCAGGCGCGCCGCGCTGGTACGGCGCAGGCCGTGTGCGGAAAGCAGCGCGTCAATCGGGTCCGCGGTGAGGTCGCTTGGAGGAATGGATGAAGCCATGCGTCTTTGAAGTTTTTAAATTTCTGCCGAGGTTTCAATAACGCAACTTAGTTGCATTAAACTATACCGCAATCGAGTTGCATTATGACCGCGACTTGTGACTTTTTTATGTCATTTGATTGCACCCATTTGTAAAGACAGACTTCGCATGCCACCCCAGCCAACCCCCTTGATTGACGCAAAACCCTCGGCACGCAGCGTGCTGGCCTGGCCTGCCTGGCTGCGTGTGCTGGCCGTGGTGCCTGCGGTAGCGCTGCTATGGCTGGCGGTCAGCTGGGCCAACCTGGTGCTTATGCCATGGTGACGCTGGACGGCCTCACGGTGAGCTACCGCCGCCACCCCGCCCTGCACCACATCAGCGGCCACTTTGCGCCAGGCTCGCTCACGGCGGTGGTGGGGCCCAATGGTTCGGGCAAAAGCACGCTGCTCAAAAGCGTCATGGGCCTGCTGCCCTTCTCGGGCGGGCGGGTGGCCGTGTCCGCGCCGCGTGCACGCATGGCCTATTTGCCGCAGCTCGCCGAAATTGACCGCGGCTTTCCGATTGATGTGCGCGACTGCGTACTGCTGGGCTGCTGGCCCGCCGAGGGCGCCTGGGGCGGCGTGCGCGGCGACCGGCTGGCGCGTGTGGATGCGGCCCTGCATGCCGTGGGGCTGGAGGGATTTGAGCGCCGGCCCATCGGTTCGCTTTCAAGCGGACAGCTGCAGCGCATGCTGTTTGCCCGCCTGCTGGTGCAGGACGCCGAGCTGATTTTGCTGGACGAACCCTTCAACGCCATGGACAGCAAAACCACCTCGGCTCTGCTGGCGATGATCCGGCAGTGGCACCAGCGGCGCCGCACCGTGATCGCCGTGCTGCACGACGATGCGCAGGTGCGCCAGCATTTTCCGCGCACCCTGCTGCTGGCCCGCGAAGTCGTGGCCTGGGGGCCCACCGCGCAGGTGATGACCGAGGCCAACCTGGCGCGGGCCCGCCGCATGGCCGAGGCCTGGGATGAAGACGCCGATATCTGCCAGGTGGACCAGCCGCAGCCGCAGCTGCCGCTGTGGCAAAAGGTGGCCGCCTGATGGCCGGCAGCCTGACCGTGCTGCAAAGCATCTGGGATCTGCTGTGGGCTCCGTTTGCCGACTTCGCCTTCATGCGCCGCGCGCTGGTGGCAACCCTGGCGCTGTCACTCAGCGCCGCGCCCCTGGGCGTTTTTTTGACGCTGCGGCGCATGAGCCTGCTGGGCGATGCGCTCAGCCATGCCATCCTGCCCGGCGTGGCCATCGGCTTCATGCTGTGCGGCCTGTCGCTCACCGCCATGGCCGCGGGCGGCGTGGTGGCCGGCATGCTGGTGGCGGCGCTCGCCGGATGGATCAGCCGGTCCACGGCGCTGAAAGAAGACGCGAGCCTGGCCGCCGTTTATCTGGCGGCCCTGGCGCTGGGCGTCACGCTCATCTCCGGCCACGGCACGCAACTCGATTTGCTGCACATCCTGTTTGGCAGTGCGCTCGGGGTGGACACACCCGGTTTGTGGCTGGTGGCCACGGTGGCCAGCGTGAGCATGCTGGCGCTGGCTGCGGCCTACCGCGGCCTGGTGCTGGAAAGCTTTGACCCGGTGTTTCTAAGCGCCGCCGGCCGGCGCGGTTGGCACACCTGGGTCTGGCAGCAGGGATTTTTGATGCTGGTGGTCATCAACCTGGTGGCCGGGTTTCAAACCCTGGGCACCTTGATGGCGGTGGGGCTGATGATGCTGCCCGCCGTCTCGGCCAAGCTGTGGCACGACACCCTGCCCGCGCAACTTGTCAATGCCAGCGCTCAAGCCATGCTGGCCGGCTACCTCGGGCTGCTGCTGTCCTACCACCTGGACACGCCATCCGGCCCCACCATCATCGGCTGCGCAGGCGCCCTGTACTTCGCGTCCTTGCTGCTGGCGCCCGGCGGCTGGCTGCCGCGCGTGCTGAACCGCGCCCATCGCGTGGCCTGAGCGTGGCCTGAAGCGTTTTTTTCTTCATTCTCCATATTCACCAAGGACTTCCCCATGAAAAACCTGCGTCAAAAATTCGCGGCTTGCCTGGCGGCACTGGCGCTGTGCAGCGCCGCCACGGCCGGCCTGGCCGCCGACAAGCTGCCGGTCGTGGCCAGCTTCAGCATCCTGGGCGATCTGGTGCGCGTGGTGGGTGGCGACCGGGTGGCCGTCACCACCCTGGTCGGGCCGGACGAGGACGCCCATGTCTTCGAGCCCAAACCGCTTGATGCCAAAAACATCCTGCAAACCCGGCTGCTGGTGACCAACGGCCTCGGCTTTGAGCCCTGGGCAGAAAAGCTCGCCAAATCCGCCGGCTACCGGGGCCAGTCCGTGGTGGCCTCCCAGGGCGTGAAACCGCGCAGCCTGCCCGCCGAAAAAGGCCAGCACCACGCGGAAACCGACCCGCACGCCTGGCAGGATCCAACCCATGTCGTGCGCTATGTGCGCAACATCGCCGCAGCCCTGAGCCAGGCCGACCCCGCCGGGGCCTCAAGCTTCCAGAGCAACAGTGAGGCGTATGTGAAAGAGTTGCAGACACTCGACAGCTGGGCCAAAGCGCAATTTGCCGCGATCCCGGCGGACAAGCGCAAGGTCATCACCTCGCACGACGCCTTCGGCTATTTCGGCGCGCATTACCAGGTCCGTTTCCTCGCGCCCCAGGGCGTCTCCACCGAAGCCGAGCCCAGCGCCAGGGAAGTTGCCCAGTTGATCAAGCAGATCCAACGCGAAAAAATCAAGGCCGTGTTTGTGGAAAACATGAGCAACCCCAAGCTGCTGGCGCAACTGAGCAAGGATGCGGGCGTGACGCCGGGGCCCGCGCTGTATGTGGATGCCCTGTCAGCGCCTGGCGGCCCGGCCGACAGCTACCTCAAGCTGATGCGGCATAACGTGACGCAACTCGTGCGCGGCATGCAGCTCAACTGAACCTGAACGGCCGCCGGGCGGCGACGGCGACACCGTGATCAAGTCAGCCGCGGTATAACCACCCCATGAATGACACCATCCAGGGAGACACATTGACCGCGCCCCAAGCACACCCCACCCACCTGCGCACCCATACCTACCACGGCCTGGCGCCCGGCCCGCGCCTGCTGGTGCTGGGCGCGGTCCACGGCAACGAGATCTGCGGTGCGCGCGCCATCGCGCAAGTGCTGGCCGAACTCGACAGCGGCGCGCTCAGCATAGTCCGCGGCAGCGTCACCTTTGTGCCCGTCACCAACCCGCTGGCCTACCGGCTCAAGCAGCGCACCGGCGAGCGCAACCTGAACCGCAACATGGCGCCCAGCGCGATTCCGCAGGATTTCGAGGACCGCATTGCCAATGTGCTGTGCCCGCTGCTGGAGTCGCACGAGGCGCTGCTGGACCTGCATTCCTTTCACACCGGCGGCGCCCCCTTTGTGATGATTGGCCCGCAAAACAACAGCGGCACGCTGGAGCCCTTCAGCTACGCCGCCGAGGAAATGCAGCTGGCCCTGCACACCGGGCCGCACCGCGTCGTCGAGGGCTGGCTGGAAACCTACGCGCGCGGCGTGCAGCGGCGCGCGGCCGCCCCGGTCGCGAATGACAGCGCCCGCACGCAAGCCCTGGCGACCGACCCCAACTACGGCGTGGGCACGACGGAATACATGCGTTCGCGCGGCGGCTACGGCGTGACGCTGGAATGCGGCCAGCACGACGACCCCGAGGCGGTGAATGTGGCGCGCCGCGCCATCTTGCAGACCCTGGCCCTGCTCGGCCTGTCGCCGCTGCCGCTGGCGCCGGCCTCGACCGACCGGGAAATCCTGCGCCTGGTGGATGTGACCGACCGCGAACATCCAGGCGACAGCTTCAGCCGCCCATGGCGCAGCTTTGACGCGGTGGAGGCCGGCGAAGTGATAGGCACGCGCTACAGCGGCGCCGAAGTGAAGGCGCCCGAAGACGGCTTTGTGGTGTTTCCCAACCCGGGCGCCGGCGTGGCGCAGGAGTGGTTTTACTTCGCGCAGCGCCGGGCCTGAGGCCGGGCGCCATTTCAGGCATCAAATCGGGCCTACGCCCAATATCGGCCTCCGCAGTAAGCTATAAATTCAATAGCACCCTGCAGCGGATGCCGCTCTCGCCTTAAGCCTTGACCCGCGCCGCAAAGGTCTTACGGAACTTCTCGACCTTGGGCGCGGCCACGGCCATGCAATAGCCCTGGTAGGGGTTTTTCTCGAAGAAGTCCTGGTGGTAGTCCTCGGCCGGCCAGTAGTTGGCCTGCGGCAGCACCTCGGTCACGATGGGTTTGCCAAACAGCTTGTCCTGGCTCATCTGGCGGATCATGTCGTCGGCCACCTGCTTTTGCTCGGGCGTCGAGAAATAAATGCCGCTGCGGTACTGCGTGCCCGTGTCATTGCCCTGGCGATTCAGCGTGGTCGGGTCATGGATGACGAAAAAAATCTCCAGGATTTCCTGCAGCGTAATTTCGGCCGGGTCGTAAACCAGTTTCACGACTTCATTGCAGCCGGTGCGCCCGGTACAGACGTCCTCATAACTCGGCCGGTTGGCCTGGCCGTTGCTGTAGCCGGACTCGACGTCGGTGACGCCGCGCACCTTGACGTACACGGCCTCGGTGCACCAGAAGCAGCCGCCGCCCAGGGTGATGGTTTGCAGGTTTTCCATGGTTTTCTCCAAAAAATATTCAACCCGGTAGTCGTCGCTTCAGGTCGGACCTTACACCGCAGCGGCGCGCACCGCGTCCAGGAATGAGCTCAATGCCGCATTGTCGCGCGCCGTCTTCCACAGGCAATAGGTGTCATAGGGCGTGGTTTCGCTGTCCAGCGGAACAAAGGCGGTACCGGCCAGGCCGGACTGGCGCAGCGCCTCCGGCACCAGCGCCACGCCCAGGCCTTGCGACACCAGCGACACCACGCTGAGCCAGTGCCGCAGCTCATAGCGGATTTCAGGATGAAAACCGGCCTCGGTGCAGAGGGACAAAATGGCCTCGTGGTAGTCGGGAGAGACAGCACGGGCCACCATCGCAAACGGCTCGCCTTGCAACTGGCGCAAGGCGAGCTTGCGCTTTTTCGCCAGCGGGTGCGTTGTGGGCAGGCAGCACACAAAGGGCTGGCGCGCCACCAGGATGCGCGACAAGTCAGGCGGCACGCGGGTGGTGTGGACAAAGCCCAGATCCAGCCGCTCATGCGAGAGTTCAATCAGCTGGTCTTGCGAATTGAGCTCCCTCAGCAGCACACGCAGCAAGGGATGCTGCGCCTGAAACTGGCGCAGCATTTGCGGCAAGCCCCGGTACAGCATCGCACCAACAAAGCCGATATGCAGTCGGCCCACCAGCCCCTGCTCAGCATCGCGCGCATGGCGTCCGGCTTCCTGGGCCTGCTCCAGCAGCGCACGCGCCTTGGGCACAAAGGCCTGGCCTGCAGCGGTCAGGCGCACCTCCCGGCTGCTGCGGATGAAGAGCTTGGCCCCGACCGAGGCCTCGAGTTGCTGGATGTTCAGGGAGAGCGGCGGCTGCGAAATCGACAGGCGGCGCGCTGCCCGACCGAAGTGCAGCTCTTCGGCCAACACCAGAAAGTAGCGCAGGTGGCGAAATTCCATGATTAAAAAATTATATCGCTCAAGCCATATTCAATATTGGACAAATATTAATGCCACTCCAACAATGAACCCAGGAGACCAGACATCCATGCCCATCAACGAACCGCCCTGCGGCGAGGGCAAGTTCCTGTAGCCGCGCATGCTGGCCGCTACCCTGCGCCGGCAATTTCCCAAACCACCAACCTCTTCGAGGGCTACACCATGATCGACACAGTGATAACGAACCCGGCTCGATGGGCGGCCGCAATGGCCTTGCTCGTGACGAGCCTGCAGGCGGGCGCGCAGACCACGCCGAAGTTTGCGGATGCCCAAGCCAGCGACCCGGTCACGATGGGGTGGATGGCGGGTTCTCCGCCACCTGCCGACAAACTGATTCAGTTCGCCGATGGCACGTTCCGCAAGTTTCCCCAGATACGTTGGTCATTTTCCAACTACCGCCAGTTTGTTCCGACCAGCACCGTGGCACGCGGTACCGGGCCGGTCAGTGTGCTGCCCATGGCCGCGCGCCAGGACATCGACGGTGTGAGCTTTCAGGTGCTCGGCACTGGCGAAACCATGACCTGGGCGCAATCGCTCGGCGCCAACTACACCGACGGCATCGTGGTGCTGCACAAGGGCCGCATCGTCTACGAGCGCTACTTCGGTGTGTTCAAGCCCCAGGGGCAGCACATCGCGATGTCGGTGACCAAGTCGTTCATCGGCACCCTCAGCGCCATGCTGGTGGCGGAGGGTGTGATCGACGAGAACGCGCTCACCTCGAAATACGTTCCCGAACTCAAGGACACCGGTTTTGGGGACGTCACCGTGCGTCAGTTGCTCGACATGACCACCGGCATCAAATACTCCGAGAACTATGCCGACCCCAAGGCTGAAATTTTTGACCATACGCGTGCGGGCGGCGTGACACCTCGCCCGCCCGGCTACGAGGGGCCGAAGTCGTTCTACGAATTCCTGCAGACGATCAAGAAAGAAGGCGCGCACGGCCAGGCCTTTGCGTACAAGACGGTCAACGCCGACGCGCTGGGCTGGGTGATCCGCCGTGCAACCGGCAAGTCGATCGGTGAAAACCTGCAAGAACGCATCTGGAGCAAGCTCGGTGCCGAGCAGGACGCCTATTTCACGATCGACACCGTGGGCACCGAATTCGCCGGCGGCGGGTTTAACGCGGGCCTGCGCGACATGGCCCGTTTCGGTGAAGTGATGCGGCAGGGCGGCAACTACAACGGTCAGCAGATCGTGCCCAGGAAGGTCGTGGCCGACATTCGCAACGGGGCCGGCAAGGCCGAGTTCGCCAAAGCGGGCTACAAGACGCTGCCGGGCTGGAGCTACCGCAACATGTGGTGGGTGTCGCACAACGAGCACGGTGCCTATTCGGCGCGCGGCGTTCATGGCCAGGCGATCTATATCGATCCGAAGGCTGAAATGGTCATCGCCCGGTTCGCCTCGCACCCGTTGGCGGGAAACCCGAACAACGACCCCACATCGCTGCCTGCCTACCACGCATTGGCCAAACACCTGCTGGCCCATCCGCAGTAGGCGACGCGCCGCCCGGCCGAAGTGCAGCTCTTCGGCCAGGACCAGAAAGTAGCGTCAATGGCGAAATTTCTTGAATATAAAAATTGTATTGCCGAAGACATATTCAATATTGGAAAAATATTAATGTCGTTCCAACAATGAACCCAGGAGACCAGACATCCATGCCCATCAACGAGCCCCCCCAGCCCAGCCATCCCGTTCCCGACCAGCACGGCGCCAACCTCTACACCACCGACCCCGGCCTGCGCGCGCTGCTGCAGGTCTACCTGCCGCCCGAACTGGTGACGCACCTCACGCCGCATCTCGAACGGCTGGGCGCGCTGGCCGGTAGCACACTCGACGAACTGGCGAACACCGCCGACAAGAACCCGCCGGAACTGCAACACCGTTCGCGCAGCGGGCGTGACGAGCAGAAGCTCATCAAGCACCCGGCCTATGTCGAGATGGAGCGCCTGGCCTTCAGCGAATACGCGCTGGCGGCGATCTCGCACCGCAGCGACGTGCTGGGCTGGCAGGGCCAGCTGCCGGCCATGGCCAAGTACGCGCTGACCTATCTCTTTGTGCAGGCCGAATTCGGGCTGTGCTGCCCGGTGTCCATGACCGACTCGCTGACGCGCACGCTCAAGAAATTCGGCGCCCCCGAACTGGTGCAGCGCTACCTGCCCTCGCTCACCAGCCTGGACATGGACACGCTCTCGCAAGGCGCGATGTTCATGACCGAGCAGGGCGCGGGTTCCGATATCGCGGCCACCGAGACAATGGCGCGGCCAGACCCCGACCATCCCGGCGCCTGGCTGCTGACGGGCGACAAGTGGTTCTGCTCCAACCCCGACGCGGCGCTGGCCATGGTGCTGGCGCGCGTGGACGACGGTAAAGGCGGCGAGCCCGGGCTCAAGGGTGTGTCGCTGTTCCTGCTGCCGCGCGAGCTGGAGGGCGGCGCGCACAACCACTACCGCATCATCCGCCTGAAAGACAAGCTGGGCACCCGCTCCATGGCCAGCGGCGAAATCCGCCTCGAAGGCGCGCGCGCCTGGCTCGTCGGCGAACAGGGCCGCGGCTTTGTGCAGATGGCCGACATGGTGAACAACTCGCGCCTGTCCAACGGCGTGCGCGCCGCCGGCCTGATGCGCCGCGCCGTCAGCGAGGCCTTTTACATTGCACGCAATCGCCAGGCCTTTGGCAAGAAGCTGATAGCGCTGCCGCTGATGCGCCGCCAGCTGCTGAAGCTGTTGCTGCCCAGCGAGCAGGCGCGCACCATGGTGTTCCAGACCGCCGAGGCGCTGCGGCGCGCCGACGCGGGCGACGCCGAGGCCTTGCGCCTGGCGCGCATCCTCACGCCGCTGATCAAGTTCCGCGCCTGCCGCGATGCGCGCAAGGTCACCGGCGACGCGATGGAAGTGCGCGGCGGCTGCGGCTACATCGAGGAGTGGAGCGACCCGCGGCTGGTGCGCGACGCGCACCTGGGCTCGATCTGGGAAGGCACGAGCAACATCGTGGCGCTGGACGTGATCCGCGCGATCCGGCGCGAACAGTCGCTGACCGCGCTGATGGCGCATCTCGAAAAACTGCTTGATGACACGCCTATGGACGGCAGGCTGCGCGCCAGCCTGCAGGACGTGATGGTGCGCGCCGTGGCGCTGGCCCATGCCGCCGTGGCCGACGGCGGCGAAGCATTGGCGCGGCGCGCGGCATCGGCGCTCTATCACACGACCACGGCGGTGGCGATGGCCTGGGAGTCGGCGCGCATCGGCACGCCCGAGCGCATGCACCTGGCGCGCCTGGTGCTGCGGCACCGCCTGCTGCCCGCCGACCCGCTGGCAGCCGGGCACGACGGCGACCCCGAGGCCGAGCACATTTTCCTGGCGGCCTGAACCCGGCCGCTAACACCTCACACCAATTATTAAAGGAGACAAAGATGAACACACGCAGAACCTGTCTGCTCGCGCTGGCCTGCCTTGCAGGCGCCGGTACGGCCTGGGCCCAGGCCAGCTTCCCGCACAAGCCCTTGTCGCTGGTCGTGCCCTATGCACCCGGCGGCCCCACCGACGCGATGGCGCGCACGCTGGCCAACGCCATCAGGCCCGTGCTGGGCCAGACCATGATCGTCGAAAACAAGGCCGGCGCCGGCGCCAACATAGGCGCCGATTACGTCGCGCGCGCCGAGGCCGACGGCCACACGCTGCTGTTCGGCACCTCGGCGCCGCTGGCGATCAACATGAACCTCTACCAGAAGATCAACTACGACCCGTTCAAGAGCTTCTCGCCCATCATCCAGATCGGCCAGCTGCCCAATGTGCTGGTGGTGCACCCGAGCGTGCCGGCCAAGAACATGAAAGAGCTGATCGCCTACGCCAAGGCCAACCCCGGCAAGCTGAGCTTCGCCTCCTCAGGCAGCGGCGCATCGTCGCACTTGGCGGGCGTGCTGTTCAACATGCGCGCGGGCACCGACATCCAGCATATTCCCTACAAGGGCACGGGCCCGGCCCTCAACGACCTGCTCGGTGGCCAGGTGGCCATGTCCTTCACCGACGTGCTCACCGCCCTGCCCCACATCAAGGCCGGCAAGCTGCGCGTGCTGGGCGTGACCTCGGCCAGCCGCTCGCGCGCCCTGCCCGAGGTGCCGACACTGATGGAGCAGGGTTTGAAGGACTTCGATGCCAGCGTGTTTTTCGGCATCGTCGCGCCCTCGGGCACGCCGCAGCAGGTGGTGACGAAACTCAATGCCGCGTTCGCACAGGTGCTGCAGCAGCCCGACGTGAAGCAGCACCTGGCCCAGCAGGGCCTGGAGCCGCCACCGCAGACCACGCCCGCACAACTGGCGGTCTACATGCGCAGCGAAGCCGCCAAATGGCGCGAGGTGATCAAGGTGTCCGGCGCCAAGGCGGACTGAGCACCATGAACACCGATTCCAACCCCACAACGCCGCAAGGCGCGCTGCAAGGCATACGCGTGATCGACCTCTCGCGCGTCCTGGGCGGCCCCTACTGCGGCCAGATCCTGGGCGACCACGGCGCCGACGTGCTCAAGGTCGAGCCACCGCAAGGCGACGACACGCGCGCCTGGGGCCCGCCGTTCCGGCATGGCGTGGCGTCCTACTACCTGGGCCTGAACCGCAACAAGCTCGGCATGCAGCTCGACCTCGCCGGCGCAGCGGGCCAGGCCGTGCTGCTGGGCCTGCTGGAAGGCGCCGACGTGCTGATCGAAAACTTCAAGACCGGCACCATGGAGAAATGGGGACTGGGCTACGAAAACCTGGCCCAACGCTTTCCGCGCCTGATTCACTGCCGCGTCAGCGGCTTCGGCGCCGATGGCCCGCTGGGCGGGCTGGCCGGCTATGACGCCGCCGTGCAGGCGCTGACCGGCATCATGAGTGTCAACGGCGAATCCGGCGGCGAGCCCCTGCGCGTGGGGCTGCCCGTGGTCGACATGGTGACCGGGCTCAACGCCGCCTTGGGTGTGCTGCTGGCACTGCAGGAGCGCGCGCGCAGCGGCAAGGGCCAGTTTGTCGAGGCCAGCCTGTTCGACTGCGGCCTGTCGCTGCTGCATCCGCATGCGGCCAACTGGTTTCTGGACGGCAAGAACCCCGGGCTCACGGGCAATGCCCACCCGAACATCTACCCCTACGACGCCTTTCCCACCCGCAGCGTGCCGGTCTTTCTGGCGGTGGGCAACGACCGGCAATTCAGCCTGCTGTGCCAGCACCTGCAGACCGAGGACTTGGCACGCGACCCGCGATTCAGCCAGGCGGGTGCGCGCTCGGTGCACCGCCAGGAATTGCGCCGGCTCCTCGAGCAGGCGCTGGCACAACACGACGGCGCAGCACTGGCCGAGGCCCTGATGCAGCTTGGCGTGCCCTGCGCACCCATCCTGTCGGTAGACGCCGCCCTGCAGCACCCGCATACCCGCCACCGCGAGATGGTCGTGCGCATCGGCGAAGACTACACGGGCATCGCCTCCCCGATCAAGCTGAGCCGCACGCCGGCGACTTACCGCCATGCGCCGCCAACAGAGTTGCCTTCCCATGACTCCAAAGCCTGAGGCAATCAATCCGGCCCATCATTTAGTTGACACTTAAAGCATATTCATCAACTTCGGTACACTGCTAGAAACCTTTAAAGGAAATTGCCATGAAAACCAAATTCAACTGGGAAGACCCGTTTTTTCTGATGGAGCAACTCAGCGACGACGAGCGCGCCATCGTTGCCGCCGCCCACGATTTCTGCCAGGAAAAGCTGCAGCCCCGCGTGCTGATGGCGGCTCGCCATGAAAAATTCGACCGCGAGATCATGAACGAGTTCGGCGCCATGGGTTTCCTCGGCTCGACCATCGAGGGCTACGGCTGCGCCGGCCTCAACTACGTCAGCTACGGCCTGGTGGCGCGCGAGGTGGAGCGCGTGGACAGCGGCTACCGCAGCGCCATGAGCGTGCAATCCTCGCTGGTCATGCATCCCATCAACGCCTACGGCAGCGAGGCGCAGCGCCAGAAATACCTGCCCAAGCTGGCCACCGGCGAATGGGTCGGCTGCTTTGGCCTGACCGAACCGAATCACGGCTCCGACCCGGCCAGCATGCTCACGCGTGCCAAGCCCGTGGACGGCGGCTTCATCGTCAAGGGCAGCAAGATGTGGATCACCAACAGCCCGATTGCCGATGTATTCGTGGTCTGGGCCAAGCTGGAAGACGCTGACGGCAAGGTCGGCGGCCAGGAAAGCATCCGCGGCTTTGTGCTGGAAAAAGGCATGAAGGGCCTCTCGGCGCCCAAGATCGAAGGCAAGATGAGCTTGCGCGCCTCCATCACCGGCGAGATCGTGATGGACGACGTGTTTGTGCCGGCTGAAAACCTGCTGCCCAATGTCAGCGGCCTGAAGGGCCCGTTTGGCTGCCTCAACAAAGCGCGCTATGGCATCGCCTGGGGCGCGCTCGGCGCGGCCGAAGACTGCTGGCACCGCGCCCGCCAGTACACCATGGACCGCCAGCAGTTTGGCCGCCCATTGGCGCAAAACCAGCTGATCCAGAAGAAGCTGGCCGACATGCAGACCGAAATCACGCTGGGCCTGCAAGCCTGCCTGCGCGTGGGCCGGCTGATGGACGAGGACAAGGCCGTGCCCGAGATGATTTCGCTGATCAAGCGCAACTCCTGCGGCAAGTCGCTGGACATTGCCCGCATGGCGCGCGACATGCACGGCGGCAACGGCATCCATGACGAATACCATGTGATCCGCCACATGATCAACCTGGAAACCGTCAACACCTACGAAGGCACGCACGACGTGCATGCGCTGATCCTGGGCCGCGCGCAGACCGGCCTGCAGGCGTTTTATTGATCTTTTCGGGCGCCAGCCCAAGGGGGATGCGCCCAGCGAGCTATATTTTTTATAGCTGGCTGGGCGCCGCAGGCCGGCGCGGCTGGCCTCTGGAAAGGGGCTTGCCCGAGCGGCAGCCTCTGCCCCGGTCCAGGACCGGGCGCACCGGCCCGCCTCTGCCTTATGAGTCATTCAGGCCGCCGGCCCCATAGAATGAAGCGCAATACACTACTAATTTCATAGCAAATCATGGAATTTGGCGCGCTCAAACCCCTGCTGACCGTTTTGGTGATGCCGCCCACGGCGCCGCTGCTGCTGGCCCTGCTGGGCGTGTTGCTGGCCGTCAGGAAAAAGCGCGCCGGCCTGCTGCTGACAACGCTCTCGCTGCTGTTGCTGGGACTGCTCAGCTGCCACGGCACGGCCGTCTGGCTGGCACGCCATGCCCTGCCGCAATTTCCCCCGCTGTCTGCCGTGGCGCTGAAAACCGGCAAGGTGCAGGCCATCGTGGTGCTGGGCGGCGGCGTGCTGCCGCAGGCGCCGGAATACGGGCAGGCCCAGCCCGGCCCCCACACCGCCGCCCGGCTGCGCTACGGGATGGGGCTGGCCAGGCAATCCGGCCTGCCCGTGGCTTTTTCGGGTGGCCTGGGCTGGGCGGCCCATGGCGCACAGCAGGAATCCGAAGCCGAGGTGGCCGCACGCGTGGCGCGGCAAGACTATGGCGTGACGCTGCGCTGGAGCGAGGCGCAATCGCGCGACACCTCGGGCAATGCCCGCCTGCTGGCGCCCCTGCTCCAGCATGACGGCATCCAGCGCATTGCGCTGGTCACCGATGCCTCGCACATGCCGCGTGCCGTCGCCGCGTTTGAACGCGCCGGCCTCACCGTGACGCCGGCCCCCACCGGCTATACCCTTCCCGTCCAGCAGGAGTTGCTGGAATGGCTGCCCTCGGCGCACGGGTTGCTGGCAACGCAGCTGGTGCTGCACGAATGGCTGGGATTGGCCGCTGGCCGCTTCCTTCCGGTCTGAGCCTGCATTCGCTCATGCAGGCTTTGCGGGCCGGCCTCATCCGTCCCCGCCCGGCTTGACGCTGCCGGGGTATGACGATACATTAATAACCAACCAGTCAGTAACCATGCCGCTTTCCAAATTTTTCTGCAATAACACCAACGGTGTCGCCGCCAAGCGCGAGCGCCGCAAGGAAGCGCGCCCGGGCGAGTTGCTGGACGCGGCGCTGGACCTCTTCGTTGAAAAAGGCTTTGCCGCCACCCGGGTGGAAGAAGTCGCCGCGCTCGCGGGTGTCTCCAAAGGCACGCTGTTTCTTTATTTTCAAAGCAAGGAAGAGCTGTTCAAGGCGGTGGTGCGCGAGAACATTTCCGGCCGCTTCAAGGAGTGGAATGAGGAATTCGCCAGCTTTGAAGGCAGCAGCGGGGAAATGCTGGCTTACTGCATGAATGTCTGGTGGGAGCGCGTCGGGGCGACCAAGGCCTCGGGTATCACCAAGCTGTTGGTGAGCGAGGCAAAAAACTTCCCGGACATTGCCGCCTTCTACCAAAAGGAAGTCATACAGCCGGGCCAGGCGCTGATCCGCCGCATCCTGCAACGCGGCATGGACCGCGGCGAATTTCGCGCGATGGACCTGGACTATGCCGTCTACAGCGTGGTGGCGCCCATGATTTTCCTGATCCTGGCCAAGCACTCCATGGGCGTGTGCGTCAGCGACAGCGTGGCGCTGGACCCGAAGCAATATATCGCCTCGCAAGTAAACACCATCTTGCATGGCCTGAGCATGCCGCCGGACCAGGCCGCCCAGGGCAAGGAGAAAGTCTGAGCATGAAACGCCGGATCCAATGGGCCGTGGCCCTGCTTATCCTGGTGCTGGTCGTGGGCGGCGTGGTGCGCGCCCTATCGGCGCGCAAGGCCCAACAGCAGGCGCTGGTCGCCGCCAGCGCCGCCAAAGACCTGGGTGTCATTGAACTCGCCGCCACCGATGTGCTCAGGGCCCAGGTCCGCGACGTGGTGCAAGGGCTGGCGGTCTCGGGTTCCCTCAAGGCCGTCAACTCCGCCGTGATCAAGGCCCGCGTGGCGGGCGAACTTCAGGGCCTGACGGTGCGCGAGGGCGACTTCGTCAAGGCGGGCCAGGTGATTGCGCGCATCGAGGCCGGCGAGTACGCGTCGCGCGTGCGCCAGGCCCGGGAGCAGGCCGAATCGGCCAGGGCCCAGGTGGATGTGGCGCAGCGGCAGTACGACAACAACAAGGCGCTGGTGGACCAGGGCTTTATCTCCAAAACCGCCCTGGACACCTCGCTGGCCAACCTCAATGCGGCGCAGTCCACCTACAAGGCCGCCGTGGCCGCCACCGAAGTCGCCGGCAAATCGCTGGATGACACGGTGCTCAAAACACCGATTGCCGGCCAGGTGTCGCAGCGTCTGGCGCAGCCGGGCGAGCGCGTGGGAGTGGACAGCAAGATTGTCGAAGTGGTGGATCTCAGCCGCCTGGAAATGGAAGCCACCCTGAGCGCTGCCGATGCCATGGCGGTGCGCGCGGGCCAAAGCGCCGAGCTGCAGATTGAAGGCAGCCTGCAGACCATCAAGGCCCGGGTCGTGCGCATCAACCCAAGCGCGCTGGCGGGCAGCCGCAGCGTGCTGGTTTACCTGAGCATAGACAATGCCGGCGGCGATGCGCTGCCCCTGCGCCAAGGCCTGTTCGCCCAGGGCACGCTGGGCACGGCCAGTGCGCGGCTGTTGTCGGTGCCGGTCAGCGCGGTGCGCACCGACAAGCCCACGCCTTATGTGCAGACGGTTGAAAACGGCAAGCTGGTCCAGCGCGCGGTCACGCTCGGGGTGCGGGGCATGGCCGGCAGCGAAGCCGTCGTCGCCATCCAGGGCCTGGCCGACAACACGCCGGTCATTCGCGGCGAAATCGGCAGCTTGCGCGAGGGCAGCCTGGTCCGGTTCACGCCGATGACAGCGGCCCGGGCCAGCGCCGCGGCAAGCGCCCCGGCCCCCTGAGAAAGCCCGCCCATGTGGTTCACCCAGGTCAGCCTGAAAAATCCGGTCTTCGCCACCATGGTCATGCTGGCCATCGTGGTACTCGGGCTGTTTTCCTACCAGCGCATGCAGGTGGACCAGTTCCCCAACATCGACTTTCCGGTGGTGGTCATCACCGCCGACTACCCCGGCGCCTCCCCCGAAATTGTTGAAAGCGAAGTCACCAAGAAGATCGAGGAAGGCGTCAATTCGATCGCCGGCATCAATGCCCTGACCTCGCGCAGCGTTGAAGGCCAGGCCATCGTCATCATGGAGTTCCAGCTCTATGTGGACGGGCGCAAGGCGGCCGAAGATGTGCGCGAAAAGATCGCGGCGATCCGGCCCACGTTTCGCGACGAGGTGAAAGAGCCGCGCGTCCTGCGCTTTGACCCCGCCAGTCGGGCCATCTGGTCGGTAGCCGTTCTTCCCGATCCCGCCAAGGGCAAAGCCATGGATGCGGTGGAACTCACCAACTGGGCCGACCAGGTGCTGAAAAAGCGGCTTGAGAACGTTCGCGGCACCGGCTCGGTCACGCTGGTGGGCGGCACCAAGCGCGAGATCAATGTCTACCTCAACCCGCAGGCCATGGAGTCGCTGGGCATCACGGCCGACCAGGTGGTCAATGCGGTGCGCAGCGAAAACCAGGACCTGCCGCTGGGCGCCATCCGTTCGCTGGCGCAGGAGCGCGTGGTCAAGATAGACGCGCGCATGAAGCGGCCCGAAGACTTCGGCAAGATCATCGTGGCCCGCAAAGGATCAGGAGGTGCCGGTCAAGCCGGCGCGGGCGCGCCCGTCACGGTGAGCCAGGTCGCCCGCATTGCCGACGGCGCCCAGGAGCTGGACAGCCTGGCCCTTTACAACGGCCAGCGCACCTTGCTGCTGACCGTGCAAAAGGCCCAGGATGAAAACACCATAGGCGTGGTCGACGGGCTGAACAAGGCCGTCGCCGAGCTGCAGCCGCTGCTGCCCCCCGGCGCGCGGCTGGCGCTGATCACCGATGGCTCGCGCCCCATTCGCGTGGCAGTGGAGAACGTGCGCCGCACGCTGATAGAGGGCGCCCTGCTGACGGTGCTGATCGTGTTCCTGTTCCTCAATTCCTGGCGCTCGACGGTGATCACCGGGCTGACCCTGCCGATTTCCATCATCGGCACTTTCCTGTTCATGAATCTGTTCGGCTTCACCATCAACATGATCACGTTGATGGCGCTGTCGCTGTGCGTGGGCCTGCTGATAGACGACGCGATCGTGGTGCGCGAGAACATCGTGCGCCATGTGCAGATGGGCAAGGGGCCTTTCCAGGCCTCGCTGGACGGCACGCAGGAGATTGGCCTGGCCGTGCTGGCCACCACCTTTTCCATCGTCGCGGTGTTCCTGCCCATCGGCTTCATGGGCGGCATCATCGGCAAGTTTTTTCACGAGTTCGGCGTCACCATCGTGGCGGCCGTGCTGATCTCCATGTTCGTGAGCTTCACGCTGGACCCCATGCTGTCCAGCATCTGGCACGACCCGGCCATTGAAGCGCACGGACGGCGCAAGGCACCGGTCACCCTTTACGACAAGACCATTGGCCGCGTGACGGCCTGGTTTGACCGCGCCAGCGAGTCGCTCAGCCACGCCTACCAGGGCATACTGCGCTGGTCGCTGCGGCACAAGCCGGCGACGCTGGCGCTGGCCGCGGTGATTTTCGCCATCAGTGTTGTCATGGTGCCGCTGCTGGGCACCGAGTTCGTGCCCAAGGCCGACTTCTCGGAAACCTCGCTCAACTTCTACACGCCGGTGGGCTCATCGCTGGAACATACCGAAACCAAGGCACGCCAGGTGGAGGCCATCATCCGGGAGTTTCCCGAGGTGAAGTACACGCTGGCGACCCTCAACACCGGCAGCGCGCAGGGCAAGATGTACGCCAATGTGTATGTGCGCCTGGTCGACCGCAAGGCGCGTACGCGCAGTGTGGACGAGATGTCGGGCGTGCTGCGCGAGCGGCTCAAGCAGGTGCCCGGCATCACCGTCACCCATGTCGGGCTGCTGGACGCCGTGGGCGGCAACAAGCAGGTGGAGTTTTCGCTGCAAGGCCCGGACCTGAAGGAGCTCGAACGGCTGACGCGCCTGGTCAGCGACAAAATCCGCAACATCCCCGGACTGGTGGACCTGGACTCCAGCGTCAAAGCCGACAAGCCGGTGATTGAGGTCGATGTGCGGCGCGATGCCGCGTCGGACCTGGGATTGTCGGTGGCGCAGATTGCCGCCTCGCTGCGCACACTGGTGGCGGGGCAGACCGTGGGCAACTGGCGCGCGCCCGACGACCAGACCTATGACGTCAACGTGCGCCTGGCGCCCGATGCGCGCAACGCGCCGCAGGACCTGGAGCGCCTGCCTTTCATGAGCAGCACCCTGGGCAGCAATGCCGACGGCTCGGCGCGCATCGTGCGCCTGAACCAGGTCGCCAGCGTGAAGGAGTCCACCGGCCCCAACCAGATCAACCGGCGCGACCTGACCCGCGAAGTCGCGATCAACGCCAATGTCTACAACCGCTCGGCCGGTGAGGTGTCCAACGACATCAAGGCCGCGCTGGACGGCTTCAACTTCCCGCCCGGTTACCGCTACCAGTTCAGCGGCTCCACCAAGAACATGGCGGAATCGTTTGGCTATGCCGTTTCGGCGCTGGTGATGGCCATCCTGTTCATCTACATGATCCTGGCCAGCCAGTTCAAGAGCTTTCTGCAACCCATGGCCCTGATGACCTCGCTGCCGCTCACGCTGATAGGGGTGGTGCTGGCCTTGCTGTTGTTTGGCTCCACCCTGTCGATGTTTTCCATCATCGGCGTGGTGATGCTGATGGGTCTGGTGACCAAGAATGCCATCTTGCTGGTGGACTTTGCGATTCGCATGCGCGCCGACAGGCTGGACGTGGACGGCCACCGCGTGCCCGGCATGGAGCGCAGTGAAGCCCTGCTGCACGCCGCCAAGGTCCGGCTGCGCCCCATCCTGATGACCACGCTGGCCATGATCTTTGGCATGGTGCCGCTGGCTTTTGCGCTGACGGAAGGCTCGGAGCAACGCGCGCCCATGGGCCAGGCGGTGATTGGCGGCGTCATCACGTCTTCGCTGCTGACGCTGGTCGTCGTGCCCGTGACCTACTGCTACATGGACGATCTGGCCCAGTGGTTCAAGCGAAAATTCAGGGGCAAAGCGCAGCCGGCATCCCCCCTTGAGGCTCACGCCAGCCACTCGCTGCCAGCGGGCGCCCCGGCTAAAATCAGAGGTTGAGCATCGTCCGCCTCCCCTCTTCTATTACCCCCCCAACACCACAGGTCACCCATGAATTACGAACAAGCCCGATTCAACATGATTGAGCAGCAAATCCGCCCCTGGGAAGTGCTGGACAACCAGGTCCTTTCACTGCTGGCCGTGGTCAAGCGTGAGGATTTTGTGCCCCTGGCCCACAAGGCGTTGGCCTTTGTGGACATGGAAATCCCCCTGCCGCCGCAGCAAAACCCCAGCCAGTGCATGCTCGCACCCCGGGTCGAAGCCCGCATCCTGCAGGACCTGGCGGTGCAAAAGCACGAGAAAGTGCTGGAAATCGGCGCGGGCTCCGGCTACATGGCCGCCCTGCTGGCGCACCGCGCGCAGCAGGTGATCACCCTCGAAATCGACCCCACGCTGGCCCAGATCGCCCGTGACAACCTGCAAAAGGCCGGCATTCACAACGCGGAAGTCCGCACCGGCGACGGCGCCGCCAAGCTGGCGCAGGCGGTTTCCGGCAGCGATCCGCTGCGTGGCCCGTTTGACGTGATCGTGCTCAGCGGCTCGGTCGCCGAAGTCCCCGCTTCGCTGCTGTCGCTGCTCAAGGTCGGTGGCCGTTTGAGCGCCATCGTCGGTGTTGAGCCGGTGATGCGCTCCACCCTGGTCACGCGCGTGGGCGAGGACGCCTGGCGCACGACCGAGGCCTGGGACACCGTGGCTCCGCGCCTGCTCAATTTCCCTGAGCCCTCGAAATTCAGTTTCTGAACCGGCCCCACCGATTCCGCCGCCTCAAGCTACCGCCCTGAAAGAGTGATCTGATGATTTCCCAATTGAGTCCCTCCGATTTTGCCGCCTGGCGTGACAAGGCCATGGCCGGCGCTGCGTCCCATGCCCTGCCCGTGGTGCTGGATGTGCGCGAGCCCTGGGAATTGCAGACCGCCTCGGTCAGGGCTGAGGGCTTCACGCTGGTGCACATTCCCATGCGCGAGATTCCGGCCCGCTTGGCCGAGCTGCAGCAGTTGCACGGCGCCGACCACCCGATTGCCTGCCTGTGCCACCACGGCATGCGCAGCCTGCAGGTCGCCAACTACCTGGCGCAAAGCGGCTTCAGCGAAGTCGTCAACCTGCAGGGCGGCATTGACGCCTGGTCGCAGCAGGTGGACCCCTTGGTGCCCCTGTATTGATGCCTTGCCCATGTCTTATTGATGTGGTGCAGCGCTTTGCCCCCCGCCTGAGCCTGCGCTGCTGACGCGTCAACTTGCCGATTCAATCATTTCCCAGGACCTTTATGACGATGCCCAAGAAACTGCCAACGCCGCTACCCCTGTCGATGGCGATCGCGTCGGTGCTGATGGCAGTGGCGCCGCTGGCGCGCGCCCAGAGCCTGGTGGAACTGTATGAATCGGCCCGTGCCTTTGACGCCACCTACCAGTCGGCCAAGCTGCAATACGACGCCAACCTCGCCAGAGCCGACCAGGCCAGGGCCGGCATCCTGCCCTCGGCCGGCCTGTCGGCAGGCGCGTCACGCATCGGGGTGGACAACACCAACCCGGCGATCAACAGCAGCTTCAACACGCAAAATGCCACGCTGACCGCCTCGCAACCGCTGTACCGGCCCGCCAACTGGGCTACCTATGAGCAGGGATTCAAGCAGGTCGATCTGGCCAAGGCCCAGCTGGAAGCCGCCGAACAGGACCTGATCGTGCGCACCAGCCAGGCCTACTTTGACGTACTGGCCGCGCAGGACACGCTGACCTTTGTCAGCGCGCAAAAAGAGGCCGTGGCCGAGCAGCTGGCTTCGGCCAAGCGCAATTTCGAAGTCGGCACCGCCACCATCACCGACACCCGTGAGGCGCAGGCCCGTTACGACCTGGTGATTGCCCAGGAAATCGCGGCCGAGAACGACTTGCGCGTCAAGAAAATTGCCCTCGACCAGCTGGTCGGCAAAACCGAATCGCAGCCCAAGGCCTTGCTGGCCCCGGTGAATTTGCCGCCCGTGGTGCCGGCCGATGTCAACACCTGGGTGCAGCAGTCCGAAGCCATGCATCCGAGCATTCGCCAGGCCCGGAGCAACGTGGAGATCGCCGAGCTGGAGGTAAAAAAGGCCGAAGCCGGCTACAAGCCCACGCTGGACGCCACCGCCAGCTACAACGTCACGCGCAACCCCACGAATACGGCGCAAAACGGCATCTCCTCGCGCGCCAACACCAGCAACGTCGGCTTGCTGCTCAATGTTCCGCTGTTCGCGGGTTTTTCCGTACAAAACCGCATCCGGGAAACACTCTCGCTCAAGGACAAGGCGCAGACCGACCTGGAAGGCGCACGGCGCAGCGTGGCCCAGGGCACCCGCACCGCCTACTTCGGCGTGCTGTCGGGCCAGGGCCAGGTCAAGGCACTGGAAGCGGCCGAGCTGTCGAGCCAGAGCGCGCTCGACGCCAACAAGCTGGGCTACCAGGTCGGCGTGCGCATCAACATCGATGTGCTCAACTCGCAAAGCCAGCTCTATCAGACCAAGCGCGATCTGGCGCAGGCGCGCTACAACGTGCTGCTGGGCGACCTGCGTTTGCGCCAGGCCAACGGCACGCTGACACCCGACAACCTGCAACCCATCAACGCGCTGCTGGCCCCCTGACCGCCCACGCCAAGGCCCTTGCAATCCATGCGCATGCTGCCCGCAGACCTGAGCCATCCGCCGATTGAGGCCGAGCCGGTGAAGCATGCCCCGGTGCACATACCCACAGGCCCCAGCTTCGAAGTGGTGGAAGAAACCACCTGGGAGGCGCTGAAAGCCTCGGGCCGCCAGTGGCCGTTCTCGCGCCCCGTGCTGGTCAAGGGCGGCGTCAAGCACTGGCCTGCCGCCAGGATCTGGTCCTTCGAGCACCTGGCCGGCATTTGCGAAGGCAGCGGCTCCGAGGCGCCCGTCAAGTTCACCGACGGACTGGTCGAGCAGGGCGTGACCAAGGGCCGGCCCTTTCTGCCGGTGGCACCCTACCTGCGCGAATTGGGCAAGGCCGCGCAAAAAGAACCCCACCCCGCCGCCGGACTGTTACCCAAGGCCCGGCTCGAAGAACTGCGCCAGTGCCCACCCGGTGAACGCTTTCACCTGAACTGGGCGCACATGCAGTCCTTTCGCCCCACCACGCTCTATCTGGCGCAATGGGACATCCTGCAGAAATTTCCCAAGCTGCGCGAAGACCTGCTCATCAAGAGCCTGTGGCCAGGCCAGCGCATGACCTGGGAATACGTGTTCATGGGCCCGGCCAACACCGTGACCGGCCTGCACAACGACTTCCCGCACAACTGGTTTTGCCAGATCGCCGGCACCAAGGAGTTTTTGCTGTTTCCGCCCGAGCAAAGCCCCCACATGTGCCCCGCCAAGAAATACGACTGGGGCGCCACGCTCAGCGACATCAACGTGTCGCGCCTGCCCGAGCAGCCCAAAGAACTCGCCAGCTTTGAAAAGGCCCACGGCCTCTACGCGCGCGTCGAAGCGGGCGACGCCCTGTTCGTGCCCAAGCGCACCTGGCATTCGGTGGTGTCAGTGGAGCCATCGATCAGCCTGGGCATGTTCGGCCTCACGCCCTGGGAAGTCGCCACCGGCGGCGCCTGGGCCACCTTGCGCGACTGGGCGCACCATTTGCATTGGTACGCCTGGGGCAATTGCACCTGCCATCAGGTGTTGGGCAAGGGCTAGGAGTCTGCGCAGCGGTCGAATTGGAGTGCCGGCACAAGCCCTTCCAGAAATTTTCGATACTTGCTACAAGGTTCCGTAACTGTGCAGGCCCGAGAGAAACATATTGACGCCCAGGAAGGCAAAGCTGGTCACCGCCAGGCCCACCAGGGCCCACCAGGCAGCGAAAGTGCCGCGCAGGCCCTTCATGAGCCGCATGTGCAGCCAGGCGGCATAGTTGAGCCAGACGATCAAGGCCCAGGTCTCCTTCGGGTCCCAGCTCCAGTAGCCACCCCAGGCCTCCGCGGCCCACAGTGCGCCGAGCACGGTCGCAATCGTGAAAAAGGCAAAACCGACGGTGATCGCCTTGTACATCACATCATCAAGTACCTCCAGGCTGGGAAGACGCGAAGCAATATGCCGGCGGCCCAGCAAAAAGCCGGTGGCAATCAGCCCCGACACCAGCAGATAGCCCACCCAATAGCTGCTGCCGCCTGCATCAGCGGGCGATTTGCGAAACACAATCGGCACAAAACACAGCACCACGCCCAGCAGCCAGATCGGCGTGAGTTTGTACCAGCGGGTTTCGCCAGCCTGCTGCTTGATCAGGTAGGACAAGGCCACCATGGCCGACAGCGAAAACATGCTGTAGCCTATGAAATTGGCCGGCACATGCAGCTTCATCCACCAGCTTTTGAGGGCCGGCACCAGCGGCTGGATTTCATGCGCCTCACGAATGACCGTGTACCAGAGCAAAAAGCCGACGGCGGCACTGACCACCAGCATCACGAAGGCGCCCAGCGCACGGGTCTTGTACTGCGATTCAAAGTAGAGATAGAACGTCGCAGTCATCCAGCAAAACAGTACGAACACCTCGTACAGGTTGCTGACCGGGATATGGCCCACGTCGGCGCCAATCAGATAGCTTTCGTACCAGCGCACCAGCGTGCCGATCAGTGCCATGCCGACGGCCGCCCAGGCGATCTTGGAGCCCAGCGATTCCAGCGTCGCGCTATGGCTTGAAGCGCCGCTGACCGGCTTATTCCCGGCGAACATGCCCAGCCAGTAAAAAATCGTGCTCATGAAAAACAGCATGCTCATCCACAGGATGGCCGACTGGCTGGACAGGAAATACTTGAGCCAGAACACCTGCTCGGAGCGCGCCAGCTCGCCCTGGTAAGACCAGATGCCGAGCAAGGCGAAAACGGTGACAACCAGCATCAGCACCCGCAGAGCCCGCCAGAACCAGCCCATGGCAATCGCCGCAGGAATGGCTGCCAGCAGGATGCCCTTTTCGTATACATCCATGAACTCGCCATAAGCGGCCAGGGCATAAAGACCGCCCGCCATGACGAGCGCAGCAAACCCCCAGTCCAGCGCGTTGCGCCGGGCGAAATAGCCCTGGTTCAGGCTTAGCGTGGTGTTGCGCCCTGCCGCCGGGCTTGTGATGTTGGCAGCCCGGGTAGTGATCATTGTCGTTTTCATAAAAGCACCTGCAGCAGTTTCGTTTTCAGGCTCTCAAGCTCTTTATTCCCGTCCATGGCCTTACGGTGGGCGGACAAGGCCATGGCGGCGTGGTGTTAAAAAAAAGGTGCAGCGTGCAAAGCACGCTGCACCTTTAACTCCCTAGTGCCGGGGGATCGCTGGGGATGGGTCGTGTGGGTCCAGGTTCAGGAACGGTTGCAGCGGGTCAGGCCGGCCGTTGGACCCCACAGCGGGAAGATGAATATCCAAATCATTTCCGTCCGCGTCTGCGCCGTTGTGGATGAGCAAGGAAGGATGATCGAAGGGTTTCCTCTCGAACCTCACCCGTTCATCGGTCAGGGAAAGCAGGAAGTCCACCAAATCATTCTTTTGCTGGCTGCTCAAATTCAAGGGCCTTATTTGCGAGTCCGTGAATTTGCCGGGGAAATTTCCGCCGCGGTCGTAGAAGTCGACGACATCGCGCAGCGTGGCGGCGGACCCATTATGGAAGTACGGTCCGGTCAACTCCACATTGCGCAGGTGAGGCGTCTTGAACATGCCGCGGTTCGGATTGAGAACATCCCCGACATCGCCACCTTCGCCGACTGGCCGCACTGCGGTATTGATGAAGCCGGTGGAGGGATTGAACGGTACTTCACCCAGCACGGAATTCACCGATGCCTTGGTCAACTCCGCGCCTTTGTGGCATTGAATGCATCGCCCCTGGCCGGTAAACACCTGCATGCCGCGTTGTTGGGCCGGAGTCAGGAAGCCGTTGTCAAACGGTGTTTCGCTTGCGATCAAGGTGGCTTCATACAGCTGAATCGCCAGTCCCCAGAACAGCGGGAAATTTGCCTCCTTGACTGTGTACGAATTCGGACAGCCACTAGGCTCGGTGGCTAATACCGCCTTGTTGCCATCCACGCAAAGGTTGGATTGCCACCACTGATTTTGAAAGGCGTCCTCAACCATTTGGGGGTACCGGCTGGTCAAACCCAGCCCGCTTGCGCTGGCCAATCCTCCCAGGACGCTGTCATTGCTGGCCACCTTTTGCTGGGCCAGCGGCGTACTCACCACGCGCAGCATTTTTTTGCCAAGTTGTGAAAAGGTACGACCATTAAAGGACATTTCGACATTGTTATTGGCCGGCCCGACGGCTTGCGAAGCGGCACTGGCGTTGGCGATGCTGATCCGCACCAACTCAGGCACGCCGTCACTTCTCACCCGCAATACGCGTGCGTTGGGGTCGGAGTCGCCGCCTGGGTTGACGCCATTAAAGGTTTCACGCGCGCGCCCATCCCAGAAGAAGCGGAAGTTGTAGATCGCGTTGACCACCGAAGGCGCATTTTTGCCGGTTACCTGCCGTACATTGACATGGTTGCCGATAAAGAAAGTGCCATCGGGAACCGAGGTGCCAATGTCTGCGAGGAAATCGGCAGTCGCCAGTGCAGCAAGGCCGGTAAAGTCCGTCTTTTTAACACCCGCCGAGCCAGCCACAAGGCTTGTCGTGATCGGGAACATGGCCGGCGTCGCCAGGGTGTTGGCGACCCAAGGTGGCACTGGCAGGCCATGCGGATTGAAGATATTCTGGGTCCGGGTATCCGCACCCGCGGCGAAGTGGCAACTGGCGCAAGACTGCCTGCCATCGCCGCCGGTCTGCATGTCCCAGAAGAGCGCCTTGCCCAGTTTGATGGCGGCATCCTTGTTCTTCACATAGGTCGCCAGATCCGCCGGTTCCGGGGCTCTTACCGTCCTGAGCGACGCCAACCCGCCTCCCAAACCGCCTCCGCCTCCTCCTCCGCCTCCTCCACCGCCCCCACCTTTGGCTAAGACGATAGGCGACTGGATTGCAATGAATGCCGTGCTGCCGACTATGAGCGACGACACAACTCCATACAAAATACTGTGTTTCATTTCGTCCTCCTAAATGTCTAGATGGATATCAAAAGTTGAGATCACCTATGTCATTTGATTTGGACTTTAGATATCGCATTACCCCACCGGTTTACCCTGCTAACAGTCAACTTTTACTTGTGACTTTTAGTTAGTCTAGGTATCTATTGATTGGCGGGGAAGTGCCTTGGAGGTGGTTTCGGCAAAGGTAGTAGCGCCCATACCGCAATGTATGGAAGACCCTATGAAACCAGGCTTGCGTTTGCCGCGCAGGGACTCTGACCGGCGCCCTAACGGTCCTTCCGGCGTCAAGCTCGAGAAGTCCTGCGAGCCATCAATCAGCGACAACACGCCTCACAGAACGCCCCACACCGCGGGGCGGGAATCCTGCTTCTTGGCCAGCAGCACTTAGGGCCTGTCCATCCACAGGCCATCTTGTTGGCAATGGCGACGACCCCTAGCTAGCCAGGCAGACACCTTACAAATAGAGATAGAAATGGCCCTTGCCTGGCAACCACTTGATGACAGCCTCCTTAGACTGCGTCACCGCCCGCGAGCGACCTGGAGGTCCAAAATAGCCTCAGGTTCCTGCGAATCCTGCATCGTTGGGTGATCCAATCCCTGGCGCAAACGATTCATGTCCAGGTCCCCGGTCCATTTGGCCACCACCAGCGTTGCCACGCCGTTGCCCACCAGGTTGGTCAGCGCCCGCGCCTCGGACATAAAGCGGTCAATCCCAAGAATCAGCGCCAGGCCCGCCACCGGCACGCCCCCCACTGCGGACAAGGTGGCCGCCAGCACAATGAACCCGCTGCCTGTGACACCTGCTGCGCCCTTGGATGTCAGCAGCAGCACCGCCAGCAGGGTCAACTGCTGCGTCAGCGTCATCGGCGTGTCCGTGGCCTGGGCGATGAAAACCGCCGCCATGGTCAGGTAAATCGAGGTGCCGTCCAGGTTGAAGGAATAACCGGTGGGAATCACCAGCCCGACCACCGATTTGCGCGCTCCCAGGTTTTCCATCTTTTCCATCATGCGTGGCAACACCGATTCTGATGACGAGGTGCCCAGCACGATCAGCAGTTCTTCCTTGATGTAGCGAACAAACTTGAACACGCTGAAACCGTGCAGACGGCTCACGATGCCCAGTACCACGAACACAAAGATCAGGCAGGTCAGGTAGAACGCGCCCATGAGCTTGCCCAGCGAAAACAGCGAGCCCAGCCCGTATTTGCCGATGGTGAACGCCATCGCGCCGAAGGCACCAATCGGAGCGACCTTCATGATGATGCCGACGATGTCGAACAACACATGGGAAAACTTCTCGATGAAGTCAAACACCATGGTGCCGCGCCCACCGAACCTGTGCAGCGCAAAGCCAAACAAAACGGAGAACAGCAGAACCTGCAGAATCTCGCCCTTGGCAAATGCGTCCACCACCGAGGAGGGAATCACGTTGATCAGAAAATCCACCGTGCCCTGCATCTTGCCCGGCGCCGTGTAGGCGGCAATTCCCTTGGTGTCCAGTGACGTCGGATCCACATGCATTCCCGTGCCAGGCTGCAATACGTTCACGACGATCAGTCCAATGACCAGCGCCAGTGTGGAGACAACTTCAAAATAAAGCAGCGCCAGGCCACCGGTCTTGCCCACCTTTTTCATGTCTTCCATGCCGGCAATGCCGATCACGACGGTACAGAAAATGATCGGTGCGATGATCATTTTGATCAGCTTGATAAAACCATCGCCCAAAGGTTTCATTTGGGCCCCCAGTTCAGGGGAGAAGTGGCCGAGCAGCACGCCGATGGCGACGGCAAACAGGACCTGGACATAAAGTGACTTGTAAAGCGGCTTGCGCACGGGCGTCTTCGACATGGCTATGGCCTTGAATGGGGTGGAAAATGAAAGCGGGTCATGCCCGTTCATCCGGGGCACAACCAGCCAGCATCCCGCGGGGCGGGAAAGCTGTGAATGGTAGGCACCCATCACCCACTCGCCAACTGTGGCGTTCAACAGTCGGGTTTACCCTAGATCCCGAGACAAACAGTCGCGTTGCACCTGGCTCAACAGGTTCGCCCCCACCCGGCGTTGAAAGCTGTCATACACCGGTTGCACGGCGCGGCGCATGGCATCCCGCTGCGCGCTTGATAGCGCATGGACGCGAACGCCGGAGGATTCCCGCAGCGTTGCCAGGGCCTGCTGGTTCATTTGGGCCGACAGGCGATTGCCTTCCTCCAGCGCATCGTTCAGGGCCGAGGTCAAAATACCTCGGTCGGTTTCATCCAGACTGGCCCAGAAACGGGGATTGGACACCACCGCATAACCCAGATAGCCATGGCTGGTCAGCGTCACGGAGCGCTGGACAGAAGCCAGCCCCTGCGTCAGGAAATTGGACAGCGGGTTTTCTGCGCCATCGACCACCCCCGTCGCTAAAGCGCGTTGGGTTTCGTCAAACGGCAACACCACGGGGTGCGCGCCCAGCGAGCGCATTTGAGCCGTCAGCACGCGTGAGGCCTGTATGCGTATGCGAAGCCCCTTGAAATCCTGCACATTCTGGATGGGTTTGCCTGCGCTCATCTGTTTGAAACCATTGTCCAGAAAACCCAGTCCCACCATTTGCTGGCGTAACAGGCGCTGCAATAATTGCCGGCCTATCGGGCCCCGAGTCACACACCGCACCTGCTCCAGATCATGGAATAAAAATGGCAGGTCAAAGACCTCGAATTCCGAGACGCCCACCGTGCCGAACTTGGACAGCGAGGGGGCCAGCATCTCGACGGCCCCCAACTGCAGGGCCTCCATCTCATCGTCATCACCATAAAGCTGCGAATCCGGATAAACCTCTACCCGTATGCGCCCGCCGGAGCGCTGCTCCACCAGCTTCTTGAAGCGCGAGGCCATCTGCCCCTTGGGCGTATCTTGCGCCACCACATGCGAGAAGCGGACCAGCACCTCTGCCTGCGCAGCTTGAACCGGCCCAGCCTGCCACATGCAGGCGCCCAATCCTGCGCAACAGAGCCACGCCAGTCGTCCCCAGTTGATCCACTTCAAGCCATGCATGTCCGCTATGCTACCCAAAAGCCCCCATCACAATGACAGAGCCAACCATCGACTTCGCGATCCTCGACCTGGACACCCGCCAGTTGTCGATCTTGAACCGTCGTGCCATGACCTGGCTGGTTGGCATGCTGCTGCTGGTCACAGTGTCCATTGTGTTGCTCGCGCTGTTCCTGCGCACGGTGGAGACGGAAGAAGAAGACCGCCGCCGCACCGCCGATGCCCAATGGCTGGACCAGACCCTGCACTTTCACTTCCGCCGCCTTGAGCGGGATCTGGGTGTGTTGGCGCTGCAGGCACAGCGCAGTGAGGCTTCGGCGCCCCATGCGCTGTCGGGAGGACAGCTCTGGAAAAGCGCGGACGTGATTGCCTACCACGACTGGCTGGCGGTAGACCGGCAGCCCACAGTGGCCACCTGGCCCCTGTTTCTGCAGGCCGCCGCGCAACACCCCGACAATGCTGAAGCGCTTTCGGCCATGCTGAAGACCACCCGGGGACTCCAGCGCGCGGCTTATGCCGGCCCATTGCTGCAGGCCGACGGCACCCCGGGGCAGATGCTTTGGCTTGCCGTTCCAATGTTTGAGAGGGACCGTTTTATCGGCGATTACGTTGCCGCCATCCGGTTCGACCGGGTTCTTGCCAGTGTTGTCCCGTCATGGTTTTTCAAGGACCACGCATTGGCCTTGGACACGGAAGCCGCTCCTCTCGCATCGGCGGAGTCTGACAACCCATTGCCTTACTTCGCGCCCATCAACCTGCCTGGCGCCCCATTGAGGTTGCGGGTTGCCCCCCTGAACAGCCAGCCGGCCCTGGCACCGCGTATTTTTTTCGGAGTCGCCCTGATATGCCTGGCGGCCATGTTGGTGGCGCTTTATTTTTTGCGCCGCGACACCGCTCGCCGTCAGCGGGCCGAATCGCAACTGCAAACCCAGATGGCGCTGCGCACCGCCATGGAACGCTCAATCACGCTGGGCCTGCGAGCCTGGGACCAGAACGGGCGTCTGCTCTACGCCAACCAGACATTTTGCCGAATGGTGGGTTTGACGCCGCAGAACATTCTGGGCCAAACAGAAGGTATGCCCTACTGGCCCGCCGAACAGGGCGATGAGTTCCAACTGCTTAAGCAAAGCCTGACCCTGCCCATGGAGCAACAGGTTGGCGTGGAGATGCAATTGCGCCACCGCGAAGGCCATAGGCTGGATGTGCTGGCGCATGGCGCGCCGTTGACACTGGTGGATGGCAGGGTGATTGGGTGGATGGGGTCGGTACTGGATATCACGGAACGCAAACGCACCGAGCGACTGGCCTCACGCCGGCAAGAAATACTCGAAGCGTCCGGCCGCCTGATTGCCGTCGGCGAGGTGGCATCCACCCTGGCGCACGAGCTCAATCAGCCCTTGGGTGCGCTCAGCAGCTTTGCAAACGGCCTGCTGAACCGGATGCGGGAGGGTCGCATGACGCTGGCGGATGTCGCGCCGGTGGTTGAGCGGATGGAACGCCTGGCCGAAAAGGCGGGTCGCGTGATCCAGCGCGTCAACGCCTTCGCCCGGCGGCAGGAAATGAGCTGCCAACCCCTGGAACTCATCCAATTCATCACGCGCGTAGTCGGCAATGTGCCTTTACCCGACGGGTTGAAGCTGGAGATGCGTCTACCGGACAATGAGGTCACCCTGCCCGCCGATGTGCTGCTCCTCGAACACGCACTTCACAACGTGGTACTCAACGCCACGGAGTGGGCCATCCACGGCGATCAGGCCCCGGCATTCGTGCGGATAAGCCTGGAACAGACCGGGACCATGGCGGGCATCCGGGTGGAAGACAGCGGGCCGGGCGTGCCCCAAGAGCAGCGCAACAGTATTTTTGACGCTTTTGCCAGCGAAAAAGCCGGGGGCATGGGCATGGGGCTGTCGATATGCCGCTCCATCATTGAGGCGCACCACGGCCGGATCGACGTCGAGCGCAGCGCCGAGCTGAACGGGGCACAATTTACGCTGTGGCTGCCATTGAACCCATGAACCCCACCGTACACATCGTCGACGACGATGCCGACTTTCGCGACGGCCTGGCCTGGCTGCTGGATTCGCGCGGGCTTCCGACGCGCTGCTGGAGCGGTGGCGACATGTTTTTGCAGTCCCTGCGCCCGGGCAGTGAGATGTGGGAATGCTGCGTGGTGTTACTGGACATCCGCATGGAACCGCTGTCCGGCCTGGCCACGTTTGAACGGCTCAAGGCCATGGGTTGGCCCTGGCCGGTGCTCTTTCTGACCGGCCACGGCGAAATGAGCATGGCCGTGGCGGCGGTCAAGAACGGGGCCTGGGACTTCCTGGAGAAGCCCTTTCAGAACAACCTGCTGGTGGACAAGGTTGAAGCCGCCCGCCAGGCAGCGCTCGCCCTGCAGGCCGACTCGCAGGAGCGCCTGCTGTTTCAGCAGGCCTTGGCTGCGCTCAGTGCGCGAGAGCGGGAGGTCCTGGACCAACTATTGCAAGGACACTACAACAAGAACATTGCCGAACATCTGGGCATCACCCAGCGCACGGTGGAGTACCACCGGGCCAATATCTTTGAAAAACTGCAGGTGAATTCGGCGGTCGAGCTGGCCCATCGCATGGGCCGCTTCGCACAACCACCTCCGGGCTGAGCCGGGTATTTTTTCTGCGCGGTGGCGCGTCATTCCCGCTTGACAAGACGGTTGGCGCTATTTTGAAGCGGCGCCATTGGGTGATTTGTTAACCAGTGAGCGGACGTCCTATATTGGCCAAAAGAAGCGGACATTGCACATGAATCCTTGGGTTGTTTACTGTGACGGCAGCGCCGTGCCCAACCCCGGTCGTATCGGCCTTGGAGCGGTGTTTACCGAGCCTGATGGCACGCGCCATACGCTTTCGCAAGCGGCGCATGAGAACGGCTGCAACAATGAAGCGGAGCTAAGAGCTCTGCTGGCGACTCTTCGGGAACTGAAGTTGCGTGGTGCGGGCACGCTTCTCATACATTGCGACAACAGTGTCGTTGTCGAACAGGTCGGCGGCGCTGCAGCAAAGCCGATTGCCCGGCTGGCCTCCCTGTTTGATGAAGCGCGAGCGCTGCTCAATTCGTTCGACCAAGCAAACCTGGTGTGGATACCGCGCCATCGCAACAGCGAAGCTGATGCACTCGCTCGTGCCGCATTAGGGATTGCTGAAAAACGCGTTGTCAAAACATCCAGGAAGCGGCGTTAGTTCCAGACGAGCTGAGGCTACAGCCGGCCAGAACCGGACGTCCAAAAATCCGCCCGCTGGCGGCCGTTCACCCTGCTTTGCGAATATCCAAACTATTGCGACTAACTGAATCAGTTGGCAATCGACAGGCGCTCAACTCAGGTCTGAGGTGAATTGGCCCGGGCAAGCGATGGCACTTGGCCGATTTCTGATTGACGTCTCACCAAAGCGCCGAGTCCCGCATATCCATCAACCGCCTGCGCTGCCGATTGCGCAACCATATTCCCACGACCCAAGCGAACACAATAACGCCGAGTCCTGCACCCGCCATGACCCCGGTCAACACCCAATTGCCAATCGCGCCGGACGCCCACAGTGCCACTGCCCCCAGCGCGGCAACCAATACCATAATTCCGATTGCGAGTCTCATCCTTGAACGTTCCCTCTGCATTTCACTGATGAACATGATAGTCGGACCTGCGCCTTTCCACCCAAACCCAGGCACCGGCCACTTGAGACAAACGCCCCACTCATCCATGCCGGTCAATCGATGGCTCATTTTTCGGCGGTGAGGCACGTGAGCATACAGCGCCGTACGTAAGTCACATTAATTGACAGGTTTGCGATTCTCCCTCAATCAAAATATGGCTGCGTGCCGATTTTTGCTGTCCGTAACCGGGTCTACCATATTGTTGAATTCCCAAGGAGAATGCCCATGTCCAGACACCTTGACAACCTGAAGGGACTTTTCTGCAAGCTGCAGGTCCGCTACGGAGACCATGATGAGATGGTCTTGAATGTAAAGCACGAACTTGATTCCCGGGAGGGCGTTGAGTCAGGATATCAGCACGGGCCCATCCCGTACCGTGATGGCCTACCGGGCAATGCCGCCCAGCGCCGTCGGGACGTTGCTTCACGACACACACCTCGGTCAACAAGTCCCTATTAGCAGACTCAAGGTTGCAAAAGAATCGTGCGCGGTTGGCCAACGGTAGCAGGGTACGTCAATCGCTACGCGATTCAACCACGATGGAATTCTGTTTGACAAAGGTGGGGAAGCCCTTGTAGTAGAGCTAAGTAGCAGGACCCGGCTTGCCGGGGACTGTCCCGCTTGAGCGCCGGGAATCCATACGCTCTATCCATCCTACGCTGGCATGGTAGTTCCCAACTTGGCGGCTAATGCCAGCACAACCAACAGCACCACCGCCTCAACCAGCAACACCAGCCTAAACCCCTTGGCACCGACCACCTGATCACGATCCAGCCGCGCCAACCAATACCAGCGATTTCGCGCCCCTAGTCCGGCAGCAATCGCAACAGCACAAAGTTTCGCCAGCAATATCCAGACATAGGCAGAACCCCAGGGATTGCTGACATGTCCAAGCGTCCGTACCGCATTAAACAGCCCGCTACCGACCACCACGAGCAGCGCCAGCGTTGCCACTTCCGATAGGCGATGTGCCAATGCACTGCGCTGCTGCAGCTGCCAGTTGGACCAGTCAGACGTCAGCAGTAGGCAGATCCCGACTGATCCAGCCCAGGCTGTCGCTGCCAGCACATGTGCCGTGTGGATCAATACAGAAAAGCTGACGAAGCCCTGATCTGCCGCGTGCCCGGTCGCCGCCCTTGCCAGCGCGAATCCCATCAGGCCAACCACGAACAAGCCATCTCGTATTTGCCATGCAGAGCTGACAGTCGCCACCATCAGCATGATCCAGGCAGTCAACGCAACCCAGATCATGGCGCCAAAATGTGACTGCGTGAGTACCAGCCAGAGTGCGGCGGGCAGGCCGGTGATACGGGTTTCGGTCATGGCAACGGTGCCGGCGCACAGGTAGGCTGCGAGTCCGATGCCGAGCAGTACACAAGCCCGGCGGGCCATGCCGGCGAGTCGCACTGAGGAGGCTGTCGACGACACTGCAGTTTGCAGCATCGCGACGCCGACGGCCGCTGCCAGCGCCATATTCAGCCATCCCGCAAATAGCGCTTGCATCCAGCCGGCGACCAGATCCATCACTTCACCGTGAATTTATAGCTCCCCCGAGTACGGTGACCATCATCTGCGACCGCGACCCATTTCACTTGATATGCGCCGGCTGGCAGGGTTGGTAGCGCTACACGCATGGTCTTGTGAGTGGTGGAGTCGACCAAGGCTTTGGCGCTGTTGACCTGCTTGCCCCGAGCATCGATGACGATCAGACTGCTGAACGCCGGTTCGAGCGCTTCGTTGTACGTGATGCGGACTTCTTGCGGCGCACTGACGACCGCACCTGCGACGGGAGACTGGGTTTCAGGATGTGCATGCGCCCAGGCCTGACCGATGCTGCCCAGGCACAGCGCGCTGACGACTGCGAACCGGCGAAAAAAGGCACGGATGGCAGAGCAGTGAAAAGAAGAGTTTTGCATGACTAGGGCTTAAAAAAAAAAAGCGTTTGCCGATGGATTTTGGGAAATGTCATCGAAAAAGAAGTGAGATTGCAGCCGCACGCCAATACTATGACCGCTTGCCCAAATTCTGTCCTAGGTTTGAACGTCCGTTCCTGGCCGGCAGTTGCACTTCTCCGGCCGAGGCTGAAAGTCCACTTAGCTGCAATGCTGTCCATCAAGGGATTGGCGTCGTTCGGCCGCAAAAGACTGACTGCGGCCGTAGAGCATTACGAAGTGGTAGCTCCATACCGGACATTGATGTCGGCATGTTGATCGTCGGCAATGTAGCGACGAATTCGCCGATAGGAGCACCGGCCATCGACCAAAAGCTGACGCTCAGCGACCGTTACATCCACCATATAAACCGAGAGATGCTATGTATCTATCGCGCTGCTACAGGAGATGATTGGTAAAGAGCGCGGCGGAGTGCGTTGCCCTTGCCGGTCTACCCTGCTGTACCCGTACTCGAATTTTTACCCGGCCAAGTTGCGCCGCTTTGTGGAGGCGCTTCGCGAGGGGCTACCTACGGGCATGGACTTGCCGCCCCGCACGGCGGGATCAGCCTGGGCCGGCGGTGGCAGTTTGCGCCAGCCTTGCGCTTACTACCCGCACAGGCCTTTTTCCACCATCTCCACCAGGCGCTCGCCGATCTGCTGCATCTGCGAGCCTAGGATCGGACCCAGCGGGCCGTCTATGACCAGCATGGCCAGCCCGTGCACCGCCGACCAGGCAAGGAACTCGGCGCCGGGACGGCGCTCAGGCGGCAACACACCGGCGCCCACGAGTTTGTCGAGTGCGGCGCGCAGCAGCTCGAAGGGGTCCAGCCCGCTTTGCCCCTTGCGCTCGGCGTTGGCCTGCATGCCCTGGCCTCTTTCTTTCAAGTCGTCCGAGGGGCCAAAAGCCGTGCGGAACAGCCCACTCTCCGCCTGCGCAAAACGCAGGTAGCTGGCGCCAAGCGCGCGGACGTTGGCGCGGGCAAATTCGGCAGGTGGTAAATCGGGCGGCACGGCGGCCAGCTCGGCCTCCATGGCACGGGCCACGGCCGCCAGCGCGGCGGAGCGAACCGCATAGAGCAAGGCCTGGCGGCTGTCGAAATGCCGATACGCCGCATTGGGCGCCACGCCCGCGCGCCGGGTGGCTTCGCGCAGGACCACCGCCTCGGGCCCGCCGGCGCGGGCCAGCTCCACACCGGCTTCCAGCAGGGCGCGCCGCAGGTCGCCGTGGCGATAGGTGCTGCGGGATGGTGGGGGCTTGGGCGCGCTCGACAGGCTTGTTATCTAATTGCTACCGCGTTGGATTCCTGGGGTTGCCAACCGCCGCCGAGCGCTTTAAACGCCGCAACCGCCGCGCGTGCGGATTCGGTTTGCGCTTGCGCTCGCGTATCGGAGGCGCGTAGCAGGTTTTCGTCGGCCTGCAAGACTTCGATCAGGCTGAGTACCCCTTTTTGATATGCCGCAAACGAAGCTGATCGTGCGCGGCCGAGAGAGTCCACTCCCTGGGCAAGTACAGTCGCCTGCTCCTCGCGCTTGACCAGAGCCGAAAAGGCGTTTTCTACGTCCTCAGTTGCCCGCAGTACGGCAAGCCGATACGCAGCCAACATCTCGGCCTCCTGGCCCCTGGCCTGGTCGATCTGTGCGTTGATGCGGCCAAAATCGAACAGACGCCAGCGCAGACCCAGCACACCGGCGGCCTGACTGGCGCCGCTGGTGAACAGATTGCCGCCGGACACCGATGTCGCGCTGCCGATCAGCCCACTCAGAGAGAGTTTGGGGTAGTACTCGGCAATGGCGACACCGATACGGGCATTCGATGCGGCAAGGCGGCGCTCAGCCACGATCAGGTCAGGGCGGCGCCTTAGCAACTCACCTGGGGAGCCTGTCGCAGTGATTTGTGGGGCAGCAGGAATGACACTAGCATTGGCCAGTTCCATCCGATGCGTTCCGGGTGGTGAGCCCAGCATCACGTCAAGCGCATTCATGGCCACGTCCAGACCCGCTTCAAGGACCGGCACGGACGCCCGAACCTGGGCAAGCTCACCTTCGACCTGCCTCACTTGAAGTTCGGCCGCCAACCCCTTCCCATACAAAAGGTTAATGGTTGATAGCAATTGCTGCTGCGTCTGCACCTGCCGGCGGGCAACGTCGAGGCGGGTTTGCAGCCCACGAATGATGATGTAGGTGTCGGCGGTCTGTGCCGCCACAGCCAACCGGGTGGCGGTTGCGCCGGCCTCCGACGCCTGGTACCCGGCAAGTGCCGCTTCCTTTCCACGACGCAAGCCCCCGAATACATCTAGTTCCCAGCTCGCGCCGAGATTGGCTTCGTAAGAACTGCCGTGGCGGTCGAAACCGGGGCTCGAGCTCAAGACTTTGCCCAGAGGCGTTTCAAGGGATTGGTAGGCTCTTGCTGCCTGGCCGCTGACGTTGCCGGAAGGCAGCAACGCGGCATTTGCCGCCCCAAGCTCCGCGCGCGCCTGGGTGACGCGAGCGGACGCCTGCGCGAGATCGAGGTTCTGCTCCAACGCCAGCGTGACGAATCGGGTCAGTTGCGGATCGCCGAAACCCGTCCACCATGTGACCAGATCGGCATGGGCAGTGGCATGCCGCTGGTCAACCGCTGGTTGGCCCAGGTACTGTTGCGGCATGGGCGTATCGGGCCTGACGTAGTCGGGACCGACAGAGCAGCCGGCCGAGAGGCCGGCAACAATGAATATGGCAAGGGTGCGTTTGGGCAACATAGACTTGTTCCAGGTCATAGAGTCGATACTGTGACTATAATACAAAACAGTCACTCGTTGTTCACTTCTCGGGATAGAGGTAAGCTTCAGACCATGAACAAAGCGACCACTTATCCGGTTTCGGCCCGCGGCCCGGCCGACCACGACGTGCGAGATCAGATCGTTACCGCGGCCACCGAGCACTTCAGCCGCTACGGTTACGAGAAAACGACCGTCTCCGATCTCGCCAAAGCCATCGGGTTTTCCAAGGCTTACATCTACAAGTTCTTTGAGTCCAAGCAGGCCATCGGCGAGATGATCTGCGCGAACTGCCTGCGCGAAATCGAAACCGAGGTCAGTGCGGCTATTGCAGGGGCCGACACGCCACCAGAGAAGCTGCGGCGGATGTTTAAAGCCATGACTGAGGCGAGCCTTCGCCTGTTTTTCCAGGACCGAAAGCTTTACGAGATTGCCGCATCGGCCGCTACAGAGCGCTGGCAGGCAGTTCATGCCTACGAAGAACGCATCCAGAAGCTGCTTCAGGACGTCTTGCAGGAAGGCCGGCAAACCGGAGACTTCGAGCGCAAGACACCCCTGGACGAGACGGCGTTGGCAATCTATCTGGTCATGCGCCCCTACCTCAATCCTCTGCTCTTGCAACATAGCTTTGACTACAACAAAGAGGCGCCGGCGCATTTGTCGAGCCTGGTGCTCCGCAGCCTGTCACCCTGACACAAAACAGTGACTATTGACTAATTAGGTCACTAGTACCATAATGAAAGTCCAATTCATTTCGTCAATGGGACTTTCATGCTCAGGCGTTACTTCGCTACATCTACAGTCATTTGTGCATTGCCTTTTGCGTTGGCCGCTTGCGGCGACAAGACGCAATCTGATCCACGTACCGAGGCGCCGCTGGTACGTGTGGCCACCATTCAGGGCTCGGTCGCTGCGTCTCGCGCGTTCACCGGGACCGTAGCCGCTCGGGTACAAAGCGATCTGGGCTTTCGGGTCTCCGGTAAGGTGCTGGAACGCCTTGTGGATACGGGGCAAACCGTTAAGCGTGGGCAACCGCTCATGCGCATCGATCCCGTCGACCTGAAGCTCGCAGCTCATGCGCAGCAGGAAGCGGTCGCCGCCGCCCGAGCGCGAGCGCAGCAAACGGCGCTGGACGAAGCCCGCTACCAGGACCTGCGCGGAACCGGTGCAATTTCAGCCTCAGCCTATGACCAGGTCAAGGCTGCAGCAGATGCGGCCAAAGCCCAGCTCAACGCAACCGAGGCGCAGGCCGAAGTCGCTCGAAACGCGAGCCGCTATACGGAATTGGTGGCAGATGGCGATGGCGTCGTCATGGAAACGCTGGCTGAACCCGGCCAGGTCGTCAATGCGGGGCAGGTCGTGGTGCGTGTGGCCCATGCCGGCCGCCGTGAAGCCGTCATTCAACTACCGGAGACCTTGCGCCCTGCGGTCGGTTCAACCGGGCTGGCCACGCTCTTTGGCCAAGAAGGCGTAGCCGTTCCGACCAGACTCAGGCAGCTCTCGAACGCCGCAGACCGGCTGACGCGCACTTTCGAGGCGCGGTATGTGCTGGATGGAGATCTGTCCAACGCCCCATTGGGCAGCACAGTCACCGTTCAAATCCCGGATGCAAATTCCACTACGCAAGGCGGCTTTTCGGTACCCATTGGTTCCCTGTCCGACGCGGGCAAAGGGCCGGGAGTCTGGGTCATCCAGGGCGAGCCAGCAAAGGTTTCGTGGCGGCCGGTAACGGTCCAGCGCCTGGGCGACGACAGTGCTCACATTGCAGGTCAACTCAAGCAGGGTGACCGGATAGTCGCACTTGGCACGCATCTGCTGCGCGAAGGCGAGCAGATTCGCGTGGCTGGTCAAGCGGTCGCAACCGTAAGCGCGCGGCCATGAGCGAAGGACGTTTCAACCTGTCGGCGCTCGCCGTGCGCGAGCGCTCCATCACTCTGTTCCTGATCTGCCTGATCTCGCTGGCCGGGCTCATTGCGTTCTTCAAGCTGGGCCGGGCGGAAGACCCTTCCTTCACCGTCAAGGCGATGACGATCATTACCGCCTGGCCAGGGGCAACCCCGCAGGAAATGCAGGACCAAGTCGCCGAGAAGATTGAAAAGCGACTGCAGGAACTGCGTTGGTACGATCGCACCGAGACCTATACCAGACCGGGCTTGGCCTTCACGACCTTGAACCTGCTCGACACCACACCGCCCTCGGAAGTGCAGGAGCAGTTCTACCAGGCCCGCAAGAAGGTCGGAGACGAAACCAACAACCTTCCGTCCGGCGTGATCGGGCCGATGGTCAACGACGAATATGCAGACGTCACCTTTGCCCTGTTCGCGCTCAAGGCCAAAGGCGAGCCGCAGCGCTTGCTGGTGCGCGATGCGGAGACGCTGCGCCAGCGGCTGCTGCACGTGCCGGGCGTCAAGAAGGTCAACATCGTCGGTGAGCAGTCCGAGCGCATCTATGTCGAGTTCTCGCATGAGCGCCTGGCAACGTTGGGCGTCAGCCCGCAGGAGGTGTTCGCCGGGCTCAATAGTCAGAACGCCCTGACGCCCGCAGGTTCGGTGGAAACCAAGGGCCCGCAGGTGTTTATCCGCCTGGACGGCGCGTTCGACGAATTGCAGAAGATCCGCGATATGCCGGTCATTGCGCAGGGACGCACCCTGAAGCTGTCGGACATCGCCACGATCAGGCGCGGCCATGAAGACCCCTCGACTTTCCTGATCCGCAATGGCGGCGAACCCGCGCTGCTGCTCGGCATCGTCATGCGCGATGGGTGGAACGGGCTCGACCTCGGCAAGGCGCTGGACAAAGAGGTGGCGGCGGTCAACGCCGATCTGCCGCTCGGTATGGGCCTGACCAAGGTCACGGACCAGGCTGTCAACATCAGTTCGGCAGTCGATGAATTTATGGTCAAGTTCTTCGCCGCGCTGCTGGTGGTCATGGTGGTGTGTTTTGTCAGCATGGGCTGGCGGGTCGGTATCGTGGTCGCCGCAGCCGTGCCGCTGACGCTGGCGACAGTCTTTGTGGTAATGCTCGCGACCGGCAAGAACTTCGACCGCATCACGCTCGGCTCGCTGATCCTGGGGCTGGGCCTGCTGGTCGACGACGCCATCATTGCGATCGAAATGATGGTGGTGAAGATGGAGGAAGGCTACAGCCGCATCGCCGCCTCCGCCTATGCCTGGAGCCATACTGCCGCGCCCATGCTTTCGGGAACGCTGGTCACGGCCGTCGGTTTCATGCCGAACGGTTTCGCCCGGTCGACCGCAGGGGAATACACCAGCAATATGTTCTGGATCGTCGGTATCGCGCTGATCGCTTCGTGGGTGGTTGCCGTGGTCTTCACGCCCTATCTGGGCGTCAAACTGCTGCCCGACCTCAAGCCGGCCGAAGGCGGCCACGAGGCGCTCTACGACACGCCGCGCTACAACCGCTTTCGCAGACTTCTGGGACGCGTGATCGCGCGCAAGTGGCTGGTCGCCGCTTCCGTCGTGGGTCTGTTCGTGGTGGCCATACTCGGCATGGCGGTCGTCAAAAAGCAGTTCTTTCCGATCTCCGACCGGCCCGAAGTGTTGATCGAGGTGCAGATGCCCTATGGCACGGCTATCGTCCAGACCAGCGCCGCCACGTCGAAAGTGGAAGCCTGGCTGGCCCAGCAAAAGGAAGCCAGGATCGTCACCGCTTACGTCGGCCAGGGCGCGCCGCGCTTTTACTTCTCGATGGGGCCGGAGTTGCCCGATCCATCGTTTGCGAAGATCGTGGTGCGCACCGACAACCAGGACGAGCGGGAGGCATTGAAACACCGGCTGCGACAGGCCATCGCCGAGGGGCTTGCACCGGAGGCACGGCTGCGTGTCACCCAGCTCGTATTCGGACCTTATTCACCGTTCCCGGTGGCCTACCGGGTCACCGGCCCCGACCCCGACAAGTTGCGAGAAATTGCGACTGACGTGCAGCAGGTCATGGCCGCCAGTCCGATGATGCGCACCGTCAACACCGACTGGGGCATGCGTACGCCCGCTCTGCATCTCACTTTGCAACAAGACCGGTTGCAGGCCGTCGGGCTGAGCTCCAACGCGGTGGCGCAACAACTGCAATTCTTTCTGACGGGAGTCCCCATCACCTCCGTGCGCGAAGATATCCGTACGGTGCAGGTCGTCGCTCGCGCGGCTGGCGAGGTCCGGCTCGACCCCGCCAGGGTCGGCGACTTCACGCTGGCTGGCGCTAACGGGCAGCGCATTCCACTGTCGCAACTGGGCAAGGTCGACGTACGCATGGAGGAACCCGTCATGCGTCGGCGCGACCGCATGCCCACGATCACGGTCCGCGGCGACATCGCCGAAGGCTTGCAGCCACCGGACGTATCGGCAGAAATTACCCGGCAGCTTCAGCCTGTCATGGACAAGCTGCCTAGCGGTTATCGCATTGATCAGGCGGGCTCCATCGAAGAATCAGGCAAGGCGACGTTCGCGATGCTGCCGATCTTCCCCATCATGCTGGCATTCACCCTGCTCATCATCATCTTGCAGGTGCGCTCAATCTCCGCGATGGTCATGGTTTTCCTGACCAGCCCGCTGGGACTGATCGGCGTAGTGCCGACCCTGCTTCTGTTCCAGCAGCCATTCGGCATCAATGCGCTGGTCGGGTTGATTGCGTTGTCGGGAATCCTGATGCGCAACACGCTGATATTGATCGGGCAGATCCGCCACAACGAACAGGCGGGACTGGCTCCATTCCACGCGGTCGTCGAGGCCACTGTGCAGCGAGCTCGGCCGGTAGTCTTGACAGCCTTGGCTGCGATCCTGGCCTTTATCCCGCTGACCCATTCGGTGTTCTGGGGCACCCTCGCTTACACGCTGATCGGCGGCACCTTCGCTGGGACGGTTCTGACTCTGGTGTTCCTGCCGGCCATGTATTCCATCTGGTTCAAGATCCGCCCGGCAACAGAAGCTGATCCGCGCTGATTTTATCTTCTTCACCATTCACGTATCGAAAGGATCTGCTATGTCGAAATCCACCGTGGTCGTTGTTACTGGCGTGTCATCGGGCATCGGACGTGTCGCCGCAGAAAAGTTCGCGAAGCGAGGATGCCAGGTGTTCGGCACCGTGCGCAGCATCGCCAAAGCGAAACCACTGCCCGGTGTCGAACTCATCGAGATGGACGTTCGCGACGACGCTTCTGTTAAACGTGCAATCCAATCCATCATCGACCAGGCCGGCCGTATCGACGTGCTGGTCAACAACGCGGGAATGAACATGATTGGCGCGGTGGAGGAAACAACAACCAGCGAGGCCGCATCTCTGTTCGACACCAACGTGTTCGGCATAGTGCGCACCACACAGGCGGTACTCCCGCACATGCGAGCGCAACGTCGCGGCAGGATCGTCAATGTCAGCTCCGTGCTCGGCTTTCTCCCGGCTCCGTACATGGGGCTTTATTCGGCCTCCAAGCATGCTGTGGAAGGACTGTCCGAAACCCTGGATCATGAGGTGCGTCAGTTCGGCATCCGCGTGACACTGGTCGAGCCGTCTTATACCAAGACCAATCTGGAGGCCAGCTCGCCTCAGGCAAAGTCAAAAATCGCGGACTATGACCGCGAACGCGACATCGTCTCGCGCTCTGTCGCCGATAGCATCAACGGCGCGCCTGAACCTTCTGAGGTGACACACACGATCGTCGAAGCGGCACTTGGCACCTGGCGTATGCGCCGCACTCCGGCCGGACAGGCATCCCTCTTGAGTAAATTGCGCCGTTTTATGCCTGCGGGCCCTGTCGATGCAAGCCTGAGGAAAAAGCTCGGCCTGTGATCGATAGCGTAAAGATCGTTCCGATGCGCAATTTCATATAGCGCCTCCTTGTGGACCGATATTATCTGTGCAACAAAGTCACGTGACTCACTGACCGCTTTGGAGCGCATGCTCGGATGGCGGGTTCGGACACCATGCGGGCCGCCGTGACCGACCGCTGACTGGTACTCCACCCGATGCAATTGGGTTTCCAGAAAGCTGCCGCTGGCGGATGCCCGCTTCCGCTGCCTTGCAGCCACCCAAGCATGAAAAATTGAATGTCTTCAGGGCAGCAGACGATCTCAGTCCAGTCGAAGCAGTTTGCGACAGACAGCCTGTCAGGCGGACGCCTTACAGATAGCCCCGCAACGCATCCAGCGTCCTGGCCGTCGCTCCCCGATTGCGTTCCGCGAACGCCATTCCAGCAGCCACCGCTTGCGCCAGCGCGGGCGAATCATTCACCAGCCCCAGCGCGGCATTCACGGCCTCCGGCATTTCGGCCACGCGCCGCGCAGCGCCCTCAGCCTCGGCCAGCTCAGCCGCTTCGCTGAAGTTGAAGGTGTGCGGCCCCATCACGACCGGGCAGCCGCAGGCGGCGGCTTCGATGAGGTTTTGCCCGCCCAGCGGCGCAAAGCTGCCGCCCAGCAGGGCGACGTCGCTCAGACCGTAGTACAGCGCCATTTCGCCCAGGGAATCGCCCAGCCAGACATCGGCGCTCATCGCCTCGTCGCTCTCGACAGGGCTGCCTACCCAGCTTGAGCGGCGCGACACGCGCAGGCCATGCTGCGCCACCAGCGCGGCCACCTCGTCAAAGCGCTGGGGGTGGCGCGGTACGATCAGGGCCTTGAAGGGTTTGGCAGTGCCATTCGCTACTGAATTTATAGCTGGTACCGCCCGATTCGCCTGGGCTACAGCCACTATTTTCTTGAGGAACTCGTCTTCCTCGCCCTCGCGCGAGCTGGCGAACATGATGACCGGCTGCGTCAGCGCTTGCCGCCAGGCCTGGCCTTGGGCGAGTTGGGCGGCGTTCGGTGTGGCGTCAAACTTGAGGTTGCCAAACACGCCCGCGACGGGTGCGCCCAGCCGGCGAAAGCGCCCGGCATCGGCCTCGGTCTGCGCGTATACCGCCGACAGTGCGCCATAGGCCGGGCGCGACAGCAGTGCCATGCCTTCGGCCTGCTTCAAAGACTTGGCCGAGAGTCGCCCGTTCACCAGCACCAGCGGCATGGCACGCGCTTGAGCCTCAGTCACCAGGTTGGGCCAGATTTCGGTTTCCATCAGCAGGCCCAGGCGCGGCTTGAAGTGGCTGAAAAAGAGCGCCACCGCCGCCGGGCTGTCCCAGGGCTGCCAGACCTGGATGTCGCCGGGCTGGCCCAGGGCTTTGAGCAGCGCCCGCCCCTCTTCGCGGCCGGTGGCCGTGCCGTGCGTGAGCAGCAGGCGCAGGGCCGGTTGCTGCGCGCGCAGCGCCTTGAGCAGAATGGCCGCGGTGCGGGTTTCGCCCAGCGACACGGCATGCACCCAGACCAGCTCGGCGCGCGTTTCGGCCGGCTGGCTGTAGCGGCCAAAGCGTTCTTCCACGGCTTCCAGATAGCCCGGCTCTTTCTGGCCACGGCGGGCCAGCTTGCGGCGCAGCAGGGGCTGGCCCAGCGTCATGAGGGCCGAATACAGCCCGTGGGCCACGCCGTTCATGAGGCTCATGCAGCCTTCACCGTGTCAAGACAACCCAGCCAGGCCTGCCACACCTGATCAACGCTGGGCGTGGGCTGCGCAAACACGCTGACCTGTCTTTTGACGATACCGGGCGGCAGGCCTGCGCCGGGGCCGGTGCGCCAGGCGGTGTCGAAGTTGTAGATTTGCACATGCGGCAAATCCAGCGCCACAGCGATGTGGCTCACGCCGCTGTCCACGCCGATCACGCCCGCGCAGCGGGCCAGCTGCTGCGTCAGGGCGTCCAGCGAAAGCAGGGGCCAGATGACTGCAGCGTTAGAGGCTTGAAGGTTCAGCGCCTCGGCAATCGCCTGGCTGGTGGCCAGTTCGCGGGCGTTGCCATGCGGCAGCACGACCTGGTAGCCGGCGGCATTGAGGCGCTGGCCCAGTTCCACCCAGTGAGCTAGCGGCCACTCCTTGTCGGCGCGCGAGGTGCCGTGCACCAGGGCCACTTGATTCGCCGCATCTGCTATGGTTTCAGGAGCTAATGACGCAAGCTCGTCAAGGTCTGGCGGCACTTTCAGCCCAAAATCCGCCGCGCCCTTGAAGGCATAGCCCAGCGCCCGTGCGGCCAGTTCGCGGGAGCGTCGGACGGCGTCGATGTGCGGTGCTACCCGTATCGCCACATCGGCCACCCAGCGCGTGGGCGCCTCGTAGCCGGAACCATCGGTCTGGTTGGCCAGCGCATAGCGTTTGCCGCCCGGCGCCAGCCGCGCCAGGCGGGCCACCAGCGCCGACTTGCTCAGGCCGTGCAGGTCGATGACCGCGTCGTAAGGCGTCTGCTGCAGATCGGCCTTGAAGGCACGCCACTGCTGGCGCGTGGCGGCCGACAGCGGCGACTTGCGCCAGCGCCGGATTTCGCAGGGAATGATGCGCTGCAGGGCCGGGCTGCGCGCGAGCAGCGGCGCAAAGGACTTTTCCACCACCCAGTCGATCTGCGCTTTGGGCAGGGCGGCGCGTATGTCCTGCAGCACCGGCAGCGTATGGACCACATCGCCCAGCGACGAGAGCTTGACTAAAAGTATCTTCACTACAACGTGTTCAATGCGCCGCAGCGGCAAAGCTGGCGTCGGGCTTGACGCTGCGCAGCAGCGCCAGCATGTCGGCCTCGATGCGCTTGAGCGCTTCGGGCGTATGGCCTTCAAAGCGCAGCACCAGCACCGGCGTGGTGTTGGAGGCGCGGATCAAGCCAAAGCCGTCGGGCCAGTCCACGCGCAGGCCGTCAATAGTGAAGACCTTCGCCGGTTCCGCAAAATCCGCCGCCTTGATCAGCGCCGCCACCACGGTGTGCGGCTCGCCCTCGGCGCAGGCCACGTTGAGCTCCGGCGTGCTGTAGCTGGTGGGCAGGCCATTGAGCAAAACACCCGCATCCGGCACCCGACTCACAATTTCCAGCAGGCGCGCACCGGCATACGTGCCGTCGTCAAAGCCGTACCAGCGCTCCTTGAAGAAGATGTGGCCGCTCATCTCGCCGCCCAGCGGCGAGTCGATTTCCTTCATCTTCGCCTTGATCAGGGAATGGCCGGTCTTGAACATCAGGGGCACGCCGCCGGCCGCCTCAATCTCGGGCGCCAGGCGCTGCGAGCATTTCACGTCAAACAGAATCGTGGCGCCCGGCACGCGCGACAGCACATCGCGGGCAAACAGCATCATCTGGCGGTCGGGGTAGATGTTCTGGCCGTCCCTGGTCACAATGCCGAGCCGGTCGCCGTCACCGTCAAAGGCCAGGCCCAGTTCGGCATCGCCGTCCTGCAAGGCGTGGATCAAATCCTGCAGGTTCTCCGGCTTGCTGGGGTCGGGATGGTGGTTGGGGAAGTTGCCATCGACTTCGCTGAACAGTTCGGTGACCTCGCAGCCCAGCGCGCGGAAAATGGCGGGCGCCGAGGCGCCGGCAATGCCGTTGCCCGAATCGATCACGATCTTGAGCGGCCGCGCCAGCCGGATGCCCGAAACAATACGGTCGCGGTAGTCGCCCTCCACATTGACTTGGCGAATCGCGCCGCCGGTCGTTGGCATCGTCCAGTTTTCAGCTTCCATCATGCGGCGCAGCGCCTGAATCTCTTCGCCGTAAATGGCGCGGCCGGCCAGCACCATCTTGAAGCCGTTGTAGTCCTTGGGGTTGTGGCTGCCGGTGACCTGGATGCCGGAGCGGGTCAGCGTGCTGGCGGCGAAGTAGAGCATGGGCGTGGTGACCATGCCGACGTCCACCACCTCGACGCCCACCGCGGCCAGGCCGCGCATCAGGGCGGCGCCGAGCGCGGGCCCGCTGAGCCGGCCGTCACGGCCGACGGCCACGGTTTTTTCGCCTTCCGCCAGCGCCGCCATGCCAAAGGCCTTTCCCAGGGCTTCGGCGACCTCTTCGTTGATGGTGGACGGCACCACACCGCGAATGTCGTAGGCCTTGAAAATGGATGCGTTGACTTGCATGGGTGAAGCTTCCGGGAAAGAGAGTTGGATCGCGTCGATTGTAGGCGTGGCCCCCAGGCGGGCTCGTGCCTGGCCGCCCGCCAAAGCGCCGTCATGAACATGTCCGAAAACGGCTAGTCCACGGCGGGGCCAAGCGTATCATTTGCCCCATGACGACCGCCAATACCCCTCTTGCTGACGACGACTGCTACCTCGCCCTGAAGGCGCGGGACGCCCGTTTTGACGGCAGCTTTTTCACCGGCGTGACCTCCACCGGCATCTACTGCCGGCCGGTCTGCGGCGTCAAAACCCCCAAGCGCGAAAACTGCCGCTTCTTCCATCACGCCGCGCAAGCCGAGAGCGCCGGCTTTCGCCCCTGCCTGCGCTGCCGGCCCGAACTGGCGCCGCATTCCGTGGTCTGGTCCACCCAGGACGCGTCTTATATCCTGGCGCACCAGGCGGCCCGGCTGCTCGATGAGCCCGAGGTCTGGTCAGACGGGGCACCCTCGGTCGAGAAGCTGGCCGCCCGCCTGGGCGTGAGCGACCGCCATGTGCGGCGGATTTTCGAGGCGCAGTTTGGCGTCTCGCCGATGCAGTACCTGCAGACACGGCGGCTGCACACCGCCAAGCAGCTGCTGGCCGACACGGATTTGCCGATCACCCAGGTCGCCTTGATCAGCGGCTACGCCAGCGTGCGGCGCTTCAACGCCGCCTTCGTGGAGCACTACAAACTCAACCCCACGCAGTTGCGGCGCCAGGGCCCGGGCCGAGCAGGCCACGCCAGCGATGGCATCACCATCCGGCTCGGCTACCGCCCACCTTACGACGTGGCGGCCATGCTCGGTTTTTTCAGCATGCGCTGCATCAACGCTATTGAATTCATAGCTTCTGACGCCCAACAGCCGGGCATGGGCAGGACATTCCGCATCGAATCCGGGGGCAAGGTGCAGGCCGGCTGGCTGCTGGCAAGTTTTGATGAGGCGCGCTCCCAGCTGGTGCTGCGCGTCAGCGACTCGCTGCGCGAAGCGCTGCCGCTGGTGATTCGCCGGGTGCGCGCCATGTTCGACCTGGACGCCGACCCGGCCGCCATCAACGGCGTGCTGCACAAGCACTTTCCGGGCGGCGACGGGCTGCGCGTGCCCGGTGCGCTGGACGGTTACGAGCTGGCCGTGCGCGCCGTGCTGGGCCAGCAGATCACGGTGGCCGCCGCCCGCACCCTGGCGCAGCGCATGGTGGACCGCTTTGGCGAGGCTATAGAAACGCCCTGGCCGCAGCTCACGCGGCTGTTCCCCGCGCCCGCGGTGCTGGCTGCGGCCAGCGGCGATGCGCTGGGCCAGCTCGGCATCGTTAGGCAGCGTCAGGCCGCCATCGTCGGCCTGGCCCGGGCCGTGGCGGACAAGCGCCTGCCATTGCACGGCGGCGCCGATGTCAACGCCACCCTTGCCACGCTGAAGGAGCTGCCCGGCATAGGCGACTGGACGGCGCAGTACATCGCCATGCGCGCCCTGCGCTGGCCCGATGCCTTTCCCGCCGGCGATGTGGCCCTGCACAAGGCGCTGGGCGTGCAGGGGCTGAAGAACCCGGCCCGGCAAGCCGAGCTGGCGTCGGCTGCGTGGAAGCCCTGGCGCAGCTATGCCGTCATCCGGACCTGGAGCGGGACCTGGGCGGCCACCGGGCCCGGCACCGAACCGGCAGCCCCAAGTGCCCAATCCGCTTCCAAATTGATAGCTGAAAACGCCAACCATAAAAGGGCTACAGCCCTAAAACGCTCAAAAAAGCAGATTCCAGCCAAATCAGAGACACTCCAAGGTGAACACCATGAAATTTGACCCCTCCATTGTCCAAACCCGTTTCCAGAGCCCTTTGGGCACCATGATCCTGGCGGCCACGGCCAAGGGCCTCGCCGGGCTCTGGTTTGAAGGCCAGCGCCATCTGCCTCCGGAACTCTCGGGGCGGCCCGGGCAGGCCGTCTGGCCCACAGACCCCGATCATTCCGTGCTGAAAGAAGCCAGCCGCCAGCTCACCGAATATTTCGCAGGCCGGCGCAGCCATTTCGAGCTGCCGCTGGATCTGTCCTATGGCACGGCGTTTCAGCAATCGGTGTGGCAGGCCTTGCTGAGCATTCCGCAGGGCGACACCGCCAGCTACGGCGAAATCAGCGCGCGCATCGGCAAGCCGGCGGCCGTCCGGGCCGTGGGCGCCGCCGTCGGGCGCAACCCGGTCAGCGTCATCGTGCCCTGCCACCGCGTGCTCGGGGCCACGGGCGCCCTCACGGGTTATGCCGGCGGGCTGGACCGGAAGACGACCCTGCTTGAGCTGGAAGGCGCATTGCAGGGGAGCCCGCTGTGAGCGCACCCGCGTCCGGCGCGACGGTGGCCGTCAGCGCTTCTAAAAGCTGGGCCAGCGACTTTGTGCTGCTGGCCGCCATCTGGGGCTCGTCGTTTCTCTTCATGCGCATCAGCACCGTCGAGTTTGGCCCGCTGCCCACCGCCGCCCTGCGCGTGGCGATTGCGGCGCTGTTTCTGCTGCCCATCGTGTGGCTGCGCGGCCTGCTGCCGGTGCTGAAGGCGAACTGGAAACGCATAGGCCTGATAGGTCTGCTCAATTCGGGCATTCCGTTTGCCTGCTTTTCGTTCGCCTTGCTGTCCATCACCACCGGGCTGTCGGCCATCCTGAATGCCACGGTGCCCATGTTTGGCGCGTTGATCGCCTGGGCCTGGCTCAAGGACAAACCGACCGCCTCGCGGGTGCTGGGCCTGGTCATCGGCTTTGCGGGCGTCGCCATGCTGGCCTGGGACAAGGCCAGCTTCAAGCCCGACGCCTCGGGTGTGGCACCCGGCTGGGCGGTGCTGGCCTGCCTGCTGGCCTGTGTTTGCTATGGCATTTCCGCCAGCTATGCCAAGCGCTACCTCGCGGGCCTGCCGCCGCTGGTGACGGCGGCCGGCAGCCAGCTGGGCGCCACCGTGGGCCTGGCCCTGCCCGCCGCGTGGCTGTGGCCGGCGCAGATGCCGGGCAGCTCCGCCTGGCTGGCCCTGCTGGCCGTCGGCGTGCTCTGCACCGGGCTGGCCTACATCCTGTTTTTCCGCCTGATTGAGAATGCCGGCCCGCCGCGCGCGCTGTCGGTGACGTTTTTGGTGCCGGTGTTTGCGGTCCTGTACGGCCTGCTGTTTCTCGGCGAATCGGTCACGCCCTGGATGATCGTCTGCGCCGGCGTGATCGTGTGCGGCACGGCGCTGTCCACGGGCCTGCTGAAGCTGGAGCGCTAGGGCAACACATCATCGGCCGGCCACGCAGCGTGGCGCACAGGATAAAGCCCAAGGGGAAGCCGCCCGTGCCGGCGCCAAGCCGGCATCCGGAACCCTGGCGGCCGACGAATTGACGGTTTGAACCGTCAATCTGGCGCAGGAATTGCTCTGAAATATCGTTATGCATGCCGGGGACCCACAACCCGCAGCGCTAAACTCTTGGCTCTGCCAACGGAAAAACCCGTATTTTTTGAGGCGGCCCCTCTCACCCTGGAGTATTCAATGATTTCCAAGCGCTATTTGATTCAAAGTCTGGCCGCAATCGCCAGCGTGACCCTGGCCGCCAGTGCCTTTGCCCAGGCTTCGGCCGAAAGCACCTTGGCCCGTGTCCAGCGCACCAAGGTGCTGCGCGTGGGCGCCGTTGCAGGCGCTGTTCCTTATTTCAATAAAGATTTGGTGAGCCAAAAATGGGAAGGCTTTGGCCCCGATTTCTCTGAAAGCCTGGCCAAAAAGCTGGGCGTCAAGGTGGAGTATGTAGAAACCACCTGGGGCAACGCCGTACTGGATGTGCAAGCCAACAAGATCGACGCCATGTTTGGCATGGGCCCGACGCCTGCGCGCCGTGAAGTCGTGGACTTCTCCCATACCCTGTTCAACAACACCTTCACGGCGGTGTGCAAAAAAGGCTTTCCCGCGGTCAAGACCTGGGAGCAACTGAACAACCCGAACACCAAAATCGTGGTGGATGTGGGCTCCAACCAGGACCAATTCGCAACGCGCATGTTGCCCAAGGCCAATATCGCCCGCCTGGAAAATTCGGGCGCCGCCACCATGTCCGTGCAAACCGGCCGTGCCGACTGCCAGGTGCTGGTGGTCCTGCTGGCCCAGCCGCTGCTGGCCAAGCGCGCCGATGTCGGCACGATGAGCATTCCTGCGCCGGTCGAAACCTCGACGGTGAACATCGGCATCCGCAAGGAAACCGACAAGGGCTTTGAGCAGGCTGTAAACGGCTGGCTTGAAGAAGTGCGCGGCAAGGGCGAAGTGCGCAGCGTCATCCTGAAGAACATGGAAAAGCTCGCCGGCGTGAAGGCCGACAGCTTTCCGGCTGAAGTGAAGTTCTAAGCAGGATCTGTATGTACCAGTGGGACTTTTCCACGCTGTGGAAATACCAGACGCTGCTGGTCAACGGCATAGGCTACACGCTGCTGTTCACCGTGATCTGCGTGGCCGGCGGTTTGGCCGTGGGCCTGGTGACGGGCCTGGGCCGGCTGTCAAACCAGCGTTTCATCACAGCGCCCCTGCGGGCCTTTGTGGAAGTCTTTCGCTGCACGCCGGTGCTGGTGCAACTGGTGTGGTTTTACTACGCGCTGCCCGTGCTCGTCGGCTGGGAAATGTCGGCCCCCATGGCCGCGGCCATCTGCCTGTCGCTCTACGGCGGCGCGTTCTACTCGGAAATCATACGCGGCGGCATCATTTCCACCGACAAGGGCCAGACCGAAGCCGGCAAGGCGCTGGGCATGACGCGCTACCAGGTGATGAAGCGCGTGGTGCTGCCGCAAGCCTTCAAGCGCATGGTGCCGCCGCTGATGAACCAGTCCATCATGCAGCTGAAAAACACCTCGCTGCTGTCGGTGCTGGCGGTACCCGACCTGCTGTACCAGGGCCAGGTGATTGCACATGACACCTACCGGCCTCTCGAGGTCTATACCTTTATTGCCGTGGCCTACTTCGCCATCCTGCTGCCTGTGACGATCTGGGCAAAACGCATGGAACACGGCAACGCCGAGCCCCACGAAGCCTAGTATGTCCAAGCCCCTGATTGAAATCAAAGGACTGAAGAAGTCATTTGGCAGCCACACCGTCCTCAAGGACATTTCGCTGCAGGTGGCACGCGGCACGGTGGTCGCGCTGATCGGGCCCTCGGGCTCCGGCAAGTCGACGCTGCTGCGCTGCATCAACCTGCTGACCGTTCCCGAAGGCGGCGAGATCACGGTGGGCGAGCACACCATGGCCTTCAGCGGAAAACACACCAGACTGCCGGGCGACCGCGTGCTCTCGGGCTTTCGCGCCAAGACCGGCATGGTGTTCCAGCATTTCAACCTGTTCCCGCACATGACGGCTTTGCAAAACGTCATGGAAGGTCCCGTCACCGTGCTGCGCAAATCCAAAGCCGAGGCCGAGGCCACGGCGCGGGCGCTGCTCACCAAGGTGGGACTCATTGAGCGCGCGGACATGTACCCCGACAAGCTGTCGGGCGGGCAAAAGCAGCGCGTCGCCATAGCGCGCGCGCTGGCCATGCAGCCCAGCGTGATGCTGTTTGACGAGGCCACCTCGGCGCTGGACCCGGAGCTGGTGGCCGAAGTGCTGGGCGTGATCAAGTCGCTCGCCAGGGAAGGCATGACCATGATTCTGGTGACCCACGAAATCGCGTTTGCGCGCGAAGTCGCGGACCAGATCATCTTCATGCGCGATGGCGTGGTGGCCGAATCCGGCCCCCCTGAAGAGGTCATCGACAACCCCAGGAACGATGCGACGCGCGCATTTCTGGGCCGCTTTGCCGGTGCCGCAGCCGACCAGGCTTGAGAAGCGCAAGGCCGGCGCTCCAGCACCCCCTGTCAATAAATCAGCATGAGCCCGACAAGCCGCCCCTTTCTTGGCATCCTGATGCTGGACACACGGTTTCCAAGGCCGCCGGGAGACATCGGGAATGTGCAGACCTTTGCGCCACTGGGCATCCCCGTTCGCCTGAGCAAGGTTGAAGGCGCCTCACCGTCCAGAATCGTCGAGCAGGCCGACCCGGCCATGTTGCAGCCCTTTGTCGATGCGGCGATCGCGCTGGTCGAGCAGGGCGCGGCCATGATCTCGACCAGCTGCGGATTCCTGGCCGCTTACCAGCAGCAGCTCGAGGCGGCCGTGCCGGTACCCGTCATCACGTCCAGCCTCCTGCAGTGCCGCGCCCTCGCCGCGCCGGGCATCGTGACCATCAACGCGGCGTCACTGCATCCGGCCATTTTGCGGGCGGCTGCCGTGCCCGAGGGAACGCCGGTGCAAGGCGTGCGCCCGGGCTGTGAATTTCACCACCGCATTCTGTCAAACGACACCCAGATGGACATCGCGCAGGCCGAGCGTGATGTGGTCGAAGCGGCGCTGCAGCTGGTGGCGCGGCACCCTGAGGTGAAAACCGTGGTGCTCGAATGCACCAACATGCCGGTGTACCGCGACGCCGTGGCCAAGTCCACGGCTCGTCCCGTGCACGACATCGTGACCTTGCTCAACCAGGCGTGGTTGAGCCATGTCGGCGGCCCTTAAGCGGGAATTTCAAGCCGACAAAAAACGGCCCGCACGGAACGGTTCCGGATCGATCGGCAGGACGTCGCCATACATCTGTGCCCCCAACAGGGCAGCCGTTCCAGGACCCGTGCTAAAGCCCACATGCTGGTGGCCAAAGGCCAGCCACAGGCCCGGGCGGCCCGGCATTTCGCCAATGATGGGACGGCTGTCAGGCAGCGTCGGGCGGCGGCCCAGCCACACATCGCGCTCCATGCGCTCCCCCATGGAAATGGCCTGGCGCGCGGCTTTTTCGGCCAGCTCCAGCTGCGCATGGCGCGGGGGCGCGTCACAGTCGTCCAGCTCCACCCCGGTGCTCAGGCGCAGGCCGCGCTCCATGGGCGACAGGACATAAGCGCCGCCCGTGTCATACACCGGGCGCTTCAGCGTCACGCCTTCCGCGCTGCCGTAGTGCATGTGATAGCCGCGCTCAAAGGCCATGGGCACGGAAATCCCCAAGGGCGCAAGAAACGCTTTGCTCCAGGGCCCCATCGCCACCACCACACGTTCAGCCTCGAGATGTCCGCCGGCATCGTCAAGCACCTTCCAGTGCTTGTCCTTGTGGGCTTGCAGGCCGGCCACAGCGGCCTGGCGAATCAGGCCGCCACGCGCGACGAACAGCCGCGCATAGGCCTGGACCACTTGAGAGGGATCGTCCACCGAAGACGCGTCCTTGATCCACAAGGCGCGGTCAAAAATCGGCCGCAATGCAGGCTCCAGGTCAGACAGCGCTTTGCGGTCCAGCGCTTCCGTAGCCACGCCAAAGTGATCCATGGTGTCGCGCGCCAGCTGGCTGCCCGCATAGGCCGCGGCACTGCGATAAAGAAACAGCCAGCCGTTTTCGCGCAGCCGGTGCAGAATTTGCGCCTCGCCCATCAGGCGCTTGTGCTCCACCAGCGACAAGCGGATAAGGGCATCCAGGGCGGTGGCCGTTTCCTGGAACGTGGACTGCCGTGCCCGCGCCAGAAAGCCCAATGCCCAGCGCGGGTTGCGCGCCAGAAACCAGGGGTTGTAGCGAAACTGGGCGGTCTGGTTGCCGAGCAGCTTGGGCAAGCCGCGCCACAGGCCGGGGTTGTTGAAAGGCATCAGCGAGCTGCGCGCCATGACCCCCGCATTGCCGTAAGAGGTTTCCTGGCCGGGCTCACGGCGATCAATAAGCGTGACCTTCGCGCCGCGGCGCTGCAATTCCAATGCACAGGCAACGCCGACCATGCCGGCGCCCATCACCACAACGGTGTTGTTCTTCATTTCGTCAACTTCAAGAGGGGTTCCCAGCCAATTCCTGCCGCCAGCCTGTCCCCTTCCCGCCGAGGTGACGCAGACGGCCTGCGTCAGCCCCAGCCACCATGGAGAGCTTGGCCGGTGCACAAGGTGCAGCCCTTGCGCGCAAGGGTGATGGCGTTATTTTTTCACGAATCGCAGCGCTTTCCGGCACCGCCCAGCCTTTTTCAACACCGCTGCAGCGCTTAACGACCGGATCGCCAGTTAGCGCAGGCGCGAAGGAGCGGCGTTCCGCGCTATTGCAGCATGCCGGCGATCACATTGATGCAGAGCGCCAGAATCAGCATGTTGAAAAATGAATTGCTTCTATTTTCATAGCAACAAGCCATCCAGCATCGAACGCATGCGCCGCCAGTGCGACCCCTCCCAGAACACGCGATGGCACATGTCGCAGACACTGAAGCGCTGGTAGTGCTCGCGCACGCGCGGGGGAAGCATGGCCGCCACCCGCGTCTTCTCGATCGCATGCAGGGGCGCATTGCAATACAGGCACAGCGTGAACGGCCGTGCACCGCGCGCCAGGTCAAGCCGATCGAAGATTTCGCGCAGTTGCTGCTCCGTTCGCAGTGCGTGCACGTAGCAGCCATGGGTGATGGCGCGGCGCTTGAGCAGGTCGCGGTCCCGCGTCAGGACAATGCGGCCCTCAACAGCGGCGATGCGTTCGATCTCGTCGTCGCGAAAGTGGTTGTCGTACAAAGTGTCGAAGCCGGTCATGCGCAGCAGGTGAGCCAGCCCGCCCAGATGCGCATCGGCGACAAAGCGCGTCACGCGCAGGGCCTGGCCGCGCACGCGCAGCAACGGCGTGACATCCAGCGCTTCGAACTTCGGATAGACGGCCACGCGATCGCCCTCGCGCAGCAGGCGTTCGAAGCCGACCGACTCGCCGTTGACCAGCACCAGTTCGACCTCGGTGTGCGGCACACCCAGCGCTTCGATCATGTGCTTGGTGGTCGCCGCCCGCGCGCAGGGACAGGCGAAATCGCGCCCGCGCCGCTCCGGGGCGAGAAATTCATTGAGCTCCTCGTAGAAGCGAAAGCTCGCCATGACCATCACAGAACCTCAAGGGCCGCAAGCTGCACACGGCCAGCGGCGAGTGCGGGCGCCGACAGGCCGGCGCTCGACTCAGTGCGTAGGGGCCTTGCAAAAGCGCCCGTGCGGCTGCGAACTCATCAGCGCATGGAACTGTTCCTGCGACATCCGCAGCAGGCGCTCATGATCACCGCCTTCCATGTACACGACCTCGTTGGCTTCGAGCTCATCGTCGACGATCGTCTCGACGCCCCAGGCCATGCCGACCGGGGGCACCGCACCGAGATCGCAGTCCGCGAACAGCTTCGCGATGCGGCCTTCATCGGCGAGCCTGAGTTCCTTGCGGCCCAGCAGGCGGGCGAGTTCACCCACCATGACGGTCTTGTCGGCCGGGATGACGGCCATCACGCAGCCCGCGTCGTCTTCGAGGATCACCGACTTGGCGAGCTGGTTTTGCGGAACATGGGCGCTGCGGGCGGTCTCTGCGCTGGTGTGGCTATGCTTGTGCGCGCAAATCTCGTAGCGGGCGCCGCGCTGGTCCAGGTAGCTGGATAGATGTGAGGGAATCGGCATGACTGCCTCCTTGGTCAAAACGACGGACCGTGGTCCGGACAGCGGCGCGGCATCGGACATGCCGGCCACTCTGTCAGTTTAGTCCTGACCGTGCAGGCTCGCCAGTCATGCCGCCGCAGGGAAAACCTGGCTGAACCGATGGCCACAACAGCGAAAAGCAGCCGGGAGTATTCTGTTTCCGCCGCGCCCCCCTCAGGACTGCCGCCCAAAGGCATGAACGAGCGTGAACGGGAAACCTGCCCAGGGAAGCGGCAATGTGAGGGACACGACGCGGCACGCGAATGGTGCGCAAGCCGCTTGCCGACGGATAGGTCAAGACCTGGAAAACAAAAAAGGCTTGCTGCTATTTTCATAGCAACAAGCCCTTATGTACTGGCGGAGTGGACGGGACTCGAACCCGCGACCCCCGGCGTGACAGGCCGGTATTCTAACCAACTGAACTACCACTCCTGGTAGATAGCGCTTGCTCTTTCAAGCCAAGTGCTAATGACTCGTGCCTTGCGCATCACGCCGAAGCGTGATGAATACTGGCGACCCCACGGGGATTCGAACCCCGGTACCTACCGTGAAAGGGTAGTGTCCTAGGCCTCTAGACGATGGGGTCCTGACCTGGGAGCTTCCGGTGCAGACTTTTTAAAGGCCTGCAGCAAAACCTCAAACCCTCGCCACCAATCTGCGGCGCATGGAAGAGGAAAGCCCTTGTAACTCGATGAATTACAAGGGCTTCAATCTGGCGGAGTGGACGGGACTCGAACCCGCGACCCCCGGCGTGACAGGCCGGTATTCTAACCAACTGAACTACCACTCCTGGTAGCAGTAACGTTCGCTCTTTCGAGCCAAGTCGCCTGCCCTTGCGGGCCTGCTGTTACCGACTTGTGCCTGGCTCATCACATCGCTGTGAAGAATACTGGCGACCCCACGGGGATTCGAACCCCGGTACCTACCGTGAAAGGGTAGTGTCCTAGGCCTCTAGACGATGGGGTCTAAACCTGGGAACTTCCGGCGCAGACTTTTAAAGATCTGCAACAAAACTTCAAAAAAATTTCGACTGGTGGAGGTAAGCGGGATCGAACCGCTGACCTCTTGCATGCCATGCAAGCGCTCTCCCAGCTGAGCTATACCCCCCTGTCGCTAATTGCTTAGCAACCTGTCGAGCCTCAAATTATAGCGGGAAAAATCCGCCCTTTTCAAATTTTCAGATTAAATTCAATTTGGCGATCACCTTTTCTCGCGCCATGAGCTCCAGAATCGCATCCAGCGAAGGCGTCTGCGGCGTGCCCATGATCAGAACACGTACCGGCATGGCCAGTTGCGGCATCTTCAGGCCGGCCTCTGCCAGCACCTGCTTGATGGCGGCGGCAATCGCCGGCCTGGTCCATTCACAGCCGGCCAGCGCCTGCGCGAGTTTGGCCAGCGCCGGTCGCACGGCGTCGGTCACATGCGTGCTGAGGTCCTGCGCGCTGGGCTGGCCGCCCGTCACCAACAATTGCAACCAGCCCGCCAGCTCGACCAGGGTGCTGCAACGGTCCTTGAACAGGCTGCAGCCGCGTGCCAGCCAGTCGGCATCGAGACCCGTGACGCCCAGCCCTGCCAGGAAGGGCTGAACCAGCTCGGCCAGCTTGTCGTCGGCCATGGCCTTCAGGTGCTGGGCATTGACCCAGCGCAGCTTGGCTTCGTCGAATTGCGCGGCGCTCTTGCCGAGATGATCGAGGTTGAACCACTGCAGGAATTGCTCGCGGCTGAAAATCTCGTCGTCGCCATGGCTCCAGCCCAGGCGGGCCAGGTAATTCACCATGGCGTCGGGCAGGTAACCCTCGGCAGCGTATTGCGTCACCGGTTTGGCACCGTTGCGCTTGCTCATCTTCTCGCCCTGCTCGTTCAGCACGGTGGGCAAATGCGCATACACCGGCACGTCCTTGCCGAGCGCGCGGAAGATATTGATCTGGCGCGGCGTGTTGTTCACATGGTCATCGCCGCGTATCACATGCGTGATGGCCATGTCCATGTCGTCCACCACCACGCAGAAGTTGTAGGTCGGCGTGCCATCGGGCCGCGCAATCACGAGGTCGTCGAGTTCGTCGTTGCTGATCTCGATGCGGCCCTTGACCTTGTCGTCCCAGACCACAGCACCGCCCTGCGGATTCTTGAAGCGCAGCACCGGCTGCACGCCGGCAGGAACGGGGGGCAGCGTCTTGCCGGGCGCTGGCCGCCAGGTGCCGTCGTAGCGCGGCTTTTCTTTCGCGGCCATCTGTTTTTCACGCAGCGCGTCAAGCTCCGCCACGCTCATGTAGCAGGGGTAGACATGGCCGGCGGCCTGCAAGTCGGCCAGCACCGCCTTGTAGCGGTCCATGCGCTGCATCTGGTAGAACGGGCCCTCGTCGTAATCCAGCCCCAGCCAGCGCATGCCTTCAATGATCACATCGACGGCGGCCTGGCTGGAACGCTCCAGGTCGGTGTCTTCAATCCGCAAGATGAAGTCACCGCCGGTGGCACGCGCAAACGCCCACGGGTACAGGGCCGAGCGGATGTTGCCGAGGTGGATAAAGCCGGTCGGCGAAGGCGCAAAGCGGGTGCGTGTTTTTTGTGTCATGCCAGGGTGTCCAGACCGCGTGCGAGGTCGGCCTTCAAATCGTCAATGTGTTCGAGCCCGACCGCAAAGCGGATCAGGCCCTGGCCGATGCCGGCCGCCTGGCGCTGTGCTTCGGTGAGCCGGCCATGGGAGGTCGTGCCCGGATGGGTGATGATGGACTTGGTGTCGCCCAGATTGGTGGCGATGCTGACCACCTGCGTGCTGTCGATCACATGAAAGGCGTTGGCGCGCGCCGTCTCGGGGTCGCCGCCGCGCACATCGAAAGACAGCACGGCGCCACCCAGGCCCGATTGCTGGCGCATGGCCAGCGCGTGCTGGGGGTGCGATGCCAAACCGGGGTAGTACACGCGGGCAACCGCGGGGTGCGCTTCCAGCCACTGCGCAATGGCCAAGGCCGCGGCACTTTGCGCCTGCATGCGGATGCGCAGCGTTTCCATGCCCTTGAGCACGACCCAGGCATTGAAGGGTGCGAGCACCATGCCGGCGGTGCGCACGATAGGCCCGAACACATCCACGATCAGTTTCGACGGCCCACAAATCGCACCGGCCATGACGCGGCCCTGCCCATCAAGGTACTTGGTGCCCGAGTGAATCACCAGATCGGCGCCCAATTCGGTCGGCCGCTGCAGGGCCGGCGAGCAGAAACAGTTATCGACGGCCAGCAGCGCGCCGCCCGCATGCGCGAGGTCGGCCAGCGCCTGGATGTCGCACACCTCGGTCAGTGGATTGGTCGGGGTCTCGGCAAACAGCAGCCTGGTGCTGGGACGCATGGCCGCGCGCCATTGCGCGAGGTCGGTCTGCGAAACAAAGCTGGTCTCGACGCCGAACTTGGCGAACTCTTTGCCGAACAGGTTCAGCGTCGAGCCGAACACCGACTGCGAACACACGACATGGTCGCCCGCCTTGAGCAGCCCCATGCCCATCATCAGGATGGCACCCATGCCGCTGGAGGCGGCAATGGCGGCCTCCGTGCCTTCCAGCGCGGCCAGCCGCTGCTCGAAGCTGGTCACCGTCGGATTCGAGGTGCGGGCGTAGGTATACCCTGGCTCGGTACCGGCAAAGCGGCGCGCCGAGGTTTCGGCATCGGGCTGCACGAAGCCGCTGGACAGATACAGCGCCTCGGAGTTCTCGCCATACTGGCTGCGTTCGATGCCGACGCGCACGGCCAAGGTGTCGCGGTGCAGGTTCTCGGGCAATGCTTTCTGGGTCATTTCAGGCGTCCTGCTGATTGGGCAGCGCCAGGCGCGAGACGTCCACACTGCCCTCTTCGCTGGTGTCCACCCGCTGTTGATTCATTTTTTCGATGGTTTCAGGCGTGATGTCGCCGGTGATGTACACGCCGTCAAAGCAGGAGGCATCGAAGCCGTCCAGCTTGCCGTTGAGTGAACCCACTGCGCGCTTCATGCCTTCCACGTCCTGGTAAATCAGCGCGTCGCAGCCAATGGCCACGCGAATTTCCTCGACGGTACGGTTGTGCGCCACCAGCTCGGTCGAGGTGGGCATGTCGATGCCGTAGACGTTGGGGTAGCGTACCGGCGGCGCGGCGCTGGCCAGGTAGACCTTGCGTGCGCCGGCGTCGCGCGCCATCTGCACGATCTCGCGGCTGGTGGTGCCGCGCACGATGGAATCGTCGACCAGCAGCACATTGCGGCCCTTGAACTCGCTGGCAATCACGTTGAGCTTCTGGCGCACGGACTTCTTGCGCACGCCCTGCCCCGGCATGATGAAGGTGCGGCCGACGTAGCGGTTCTTCACAAAGCCTTCGCGGTAGGGAATGCCGAGCAGGTGCGCCAGCTGCGTGGCGCTGGGGCGGCTGGACTCGGGGATGGGAATGATCACGTCGATCTCGTTGGGCGGCACCGTGGAGACCACGCGCTTGGCCAGCGTTTCACCGAGGTTGAGGCGCGCCTGATAGACCGAGATGCCGTCCAGCACCGAGTCGGGCCGGGCCAGGTAGACAAACTCGAAAATGCAGGGCTTGAGCTGGGGATTGGCGGCGCATTGCTCGGCGTGCACCGTGCCCTCCATGTCCACAAACACCGCTTCGCCCGGTGCGATGTCGCGCTCGAACTGGTGCGAAGTGCCTTCCAGGGCGACCGACTCGCTGGCCACCATCACGGTGGTGCCCTCTTCGTTCTGTCCCCGGCCTATGCACAGCGGGCGGATGCCGAACGGGTCGCGAAAGGCCAGCAGGCCGTGGCCGGCGATCAGCGCCACCACGGCGTAGGAGCCCTTCACGCGCTTGTGCACGCCGCGCACCGCGGCAAACACATCGACGGGATTCAGCGGCAGACCGCGCGTGGTCTTTTCCAGCTCGTGCGCCAGCACATTGAGCAGCACTTCGGAGTCGCTGTCGGTGTTGATGTGGCGGTGGTCGGTGTTGAACAGCTCGGCCTTGAGCTCGGCCGCGTTGGTCAGGTTGCCGTTGTGCGACAGCACCAGGCCAAACGGCGCATTGACGTAAAAGGGCTGCGCCTCGTCTTCGCTGTAGGCGTTGCCGGCCGTCGGGTAACGCACCTGGCCCAGGCCCACGTTGCCCGGCAGGGCACGCATGTTGCGGGTGCGGAACACGTCGCGCACCATGCCCTTGGCCTTGTGCATGTAAAACTTGCGCCCCTGCTGCGTAACGATGCCGGCGGCATCCTGGCCGCGGTGCTGCAGCAGCAGCAGGCCGTCATAAATCAGCTGGTTAACGGGGGCTTTGCTGACGACGCCGACTATCCCGCACATGGTGTTCCGATCATGATGTGTTGACTCTTAAAAACGTAAATCTCAAAAAACTAATTCAGATACCTGGCGAACTGCGCCGGCAACACCGGCTTCAAACTTTCCAGCGAGGCGCTTAGCAGGCTCGCACCTCTGGACTCCAGCCACCAGGGGCTGGACTTGAGCGCCGTCATGTCAATCACGACGGTCGCGGCCAGCAGCAAAATCAGCCCGCGCAGCACGCCAAAGGCCGCCCCCAGCGTGCGGTCCGCCGGCCGCAAGCCAATGGCTTCGACCAGCTTCTTCAACACAAAGGCCAGCAGGCCTGCCGCAAATACCGCGGCAATGAAGACCAGCACAAACGCCGCGGCATAACGGAGCGGCTCCGACGCCGACTGCAGGGGCAAGCTGGCGGCGACCCGGGGCGCAAACCATTGCGCCACAAAAAACGAGGCGGCCCAGCCGAGGACCGACAGCACCTCGTACACCAGCCCGCGCCAGGCCCCCAGCAGCATGGAAAAAAACAAAACCCCCAGCAAAATCCAGTCAACAGTCGTCACGAATCGGCATTGCCTATAAGGTCAGGATGGCGGCGGGCAAATCAAGGGTCTTGATCTTGCTGGCGGCCTTTTCAGCCTCGGCCTTGCTGGCAAACGGTCCCACGCGAACCCGGATGCGCTTGCCATCCTTGGTTTCGGCGACCTGGGTATAGGTTTTGAGGCCGGATTTCTCCAGCCTGGCCCGCGCTTCGCGGGCCTTGGCCTCGTCGGCAAAAGCCCCCACCTGGACCACCAGCCGGCCTTCCGGCGCGCCGTTGAGCAGGGCGCGAGCGCGCGCGCCGTCATGGTCCGCCGCCTTGGCTGGCGGCTTGGGTTCGGCCCTGACTTCCGGCCTGGGCTCTGGTCTGGGCTCTGGTCTGGGCTCCGGTTTTGCTTCATTTTTGATAGCTGCCGGCGCAGGCGAATCAGGGGCTGTAGCCTGTTTTGACTGCAAAATCTCTTCCTTGGGCGCCAGGCTGGCCGCGGCGGCCACTTTTTCGGCCGGTGCCGGCGCGGGTGTCGCCGCCGGAACGGGCAGCGTGGCGGGCGCCGGTGCCGGAATGGCCAGGGGCTTGACCGCGTTTCTGCCCGGAATTTCAATCGGAATATCGACCGCAATCGGCCGCGGCTGCGTATCGAACAGCAGCGGAAAACCCAGCACCCCGGCCAGCACCAGCACGGAGGCGCCAATCAGGCGGTGCTTGGCGCGTTTGCGTATGACTTCCGCGCTTTCCGGTTGAGCGGCTGAGCCGGCGGCGGGAGCAGTGTTGGAGCCGCCCCGGCGGAAGTTGAAAAACGGCATGGTGGCTTGAATCCGTTGACGGTTACATGGGCTGTCGGCCTGGCAAGGCGCCGGGTCAGGCGGGTTTGTCCAGCCTCAGGAGGCCAGATGCGGGGCCGTCAGGCGCGGCACGCCGCCCTTCAAAATGCCGCCCACCGTGTAGAACGAGCCGAACACCACGATTCTATCAGCGGGGTCCGCCGCCTTGACGACGGCCTGCAGGGCCTCCTCGGGGCTTTTGTAAGTGCTGGCCGTGACGTCGCCGCGGGTGTTCAGCGCCTGCCATTTGGCGCGCAAGTCCTCGCCGCTGGCGGCCCGTGGCGTGGGCAAATCCGTGAAATACCATTTGTCGATCAAGGGCCCGACCCGCGCCAGCATGGGCACCACGTCCTTGTCCGCCATGGCGCCAAACACCGCGTGGGTGCAGGGATAAAAGCCCATGGCGTCGAGGTTTTCCGTCAGCGCGGCCACCGAATGCGGGTTGTGCGCCACGTCCAGCACCAGGGTGGGCTGGCCGGGAATGATCTGGAAGCGCCCGGGCAGCTCGACCATCGACAGCCCGTTGCGCACCGCCTGGGCCGTGATGGGCAGGCGCTCGCGCAGGGCCGCCAGCGCCGCCAGCACGCCGGCGGCATTGACCAGCTGGTTGGCGCCGCGCAGCGCCGGGTAGGCCAGCCCGGCATAGCGCCGGCCGCGGCCGGCCCAGCCCCATTGCTGCTTGTCGCCGGAGAAATTGAAGTCGGTGCCGAAACGCCACAAATCCGCGCCCAGCTGGGCGGCGTGGTCAACAATGCTTTGCGGCGGCACCGGGTCGCTCACCACCACCGGCTTGCCGGGTCGCATGATGCCGGCCTTTTCCCGGCCAATGCTTTCGCGGTCGTGGCCCAGAAACTCCATGTGGTCCAGGTCTATGCTGGTGATCACGGCGCAGTCGGTATCGATGATATTCACCGCATCCAGGCGGCCGCCCAGGCCGACCTCCAGAATCACCACATCCAGCCTGGCGTCGGCCAGCAGCTGCAAAATGGCCAAGGTCGTGAACTCGAAGTAGCTCAGCGAAATTTCTTCGCCATTTTTGCCTCTGGCCCTCTCCACGACTTCAAACTTCGCTATCAAATCAGCAGCGCTGACGATGTCGCCGCGGACCCGGCAGCGCTCTTCGAAATGCACCAGATGCGGCGAGGTGAAGACGCCGGTGCGGTAGCCGGCCTGCAGCAGGATGGCCTCGAGCATGGCGCAGGTCGAGCCCTTGCCGTTGGTGCCGGCCACCGTGATCACGGGGCAGTCAAACTTCAGCCCCATGCGTTCGGCCACGGCCTTGACGCGCGTCAGTCCCATGTCGATGCTTTTGGGGTGCAGGCGCTCGCAATAGGCCAGCCAGTCGTCCAGAGTGGTGAGATGTTCCATAGAGCCCGACATTGTCGCGCAAGGGCAAAAACCCTGGATACGGCGAGCCGGCCCGACTCGCCCACCCGGCCGGCGTTCAGCGTGCGAAGTTGTCGGTGGCGGCGATCAGCTGCCGCAAAATGCCGGGTTCGTTGTAGGCGTGGCCGGCATCGGGGACCAGGTGAAACTCGGCTTGCGGCCAGGCGCGGTGCAGGTCCCAGGCGGTTTTGGCGGGGGTGGCCGTGTCATAGCGGCCCTGCACGATCACGCCGGGAATGCCGGCGAGCTTGCCGGCATCGCGAATCAACTGGCCTTCTTCCAGCCAGCCGGCATGCACGAAATAGTGGTTTTCAATGCGCGAAAACGCCAGCGCGAACGCATCGCCGCCGTGCTTGGTCGCCGCGTCCGGGTCCGGCAGCAGCGTGATGGTCTGGCCTTCCCACAAGCTCCAGGCCCGGGCGGCCATCAGGCGCTCGGCAGCGTCCTCGCTCACCAGACGCTGGCGGTAGGCGGCGATCAGGTCACCCCGCTCCTCGGGCGGAATCGGCGCCAGAAAACCTTCCCACAGATCGGGAAACAGCCACGAGGCCCCTTCCTGGTAGTACCAGAGCACCTCCGCCCGCCTCAGGGTGAAGATGCCGCGCACGACGAGCTCCGACACCCGCGCCGTATGCGTCTGGGCATAGGCCAGGGCCAGCGTGCTGCCCCAGGAGCCGCCAAACACCAGCCAGCGTTCAAAGCCCAGCAGCGTGCGCAGGCGCTCGATGTCGGCCACCAGATGCCAGGTCGTGTTGTTTTCCAGCGAGGCGCTGGGACGAGAGCGCCCGCAGCCGCGCTGGTCGAACAGCACCACGCAATAGCGCTGCGGGTCAAACAGCCGCCGGTGCTCGGGCGAGCAGCCCGCGCCGGGGCCGCCGTGCAGGAAAACGGCGGGCTTGCCATCGGGGTTGCCGCACATCTCCCAATAGAGGGTGTGGCCGTCCCCGGTATCGAGTTCGCCGCTGCGAAACGGCTCTATCGGGGGGTAAAGAAGCGCTGCAGGGCTGGCCGAAGCAATCATGGGGCGTCCGTGAGGTTAAAGGTGACCATGCGCATCGGCGCAGCAAGGCGCCGGTGCCGAAAACCGATTATTCCAGCCTCGCGGTTCAGGCATGGTCCCGGCAGGCCCCGGCAATGCGCCCGCGCCCGCATTCACTATCAAATCAATAGCTGACTGCGCCCGTTGAAACTGGGCTGGAGGCAGTTTTATTCATCCATGCGAAAATCCGGCGATGATTATTCTTTACGGCATCCCCAACTGCGACACCGTCAAAAAGGCCCGCACCTGGCTCAGCGAGCACCGCCAAAGCTATGAGTTTCATGACTTCAAGAAACAGGGCGTGCCGCCGCAGGCGCTGGCGCAGTGGACCCAGGCGGTCGGCCGGGACAGGCTGCTGAACCGCAAGGGCACCACCTGGCGCAAGCTCGATGCCGGTGTGCAAGCCGCCGTGCAGGACGACGCCAGCGCGCAGGCCCTGATGATGGCCCAGCCCAGCGTCATCAAGCGCCCGGTGGTGAACTGGGGCCAGGCCGTCACGGTCGGCTTTGATGCCGAGGACTGGGCCTCCCGGGTCTGAGGCGCCCAAAGCCGGAGCCGGCGGTTTTGGCCGTTTTCCGGTCTTTTCATGCCTATTCCCGCGCTTTTTCCGCGCTTTTCCGGCCTGACTCGCCGACCCCGGCAAGCTTTACAGCCGATTTACCGAACTCTGCGCGTCAAAACGACTCTGACTACCTAAAATTAGAGTTATCGAAGCTGGCGCCTTCTCCCTTCTCATCAGGACAAGGCGCAGCCAGGGCGCCGGGACTTCAGCCAACAGGCCGGGAAGGAACTTGAATCATGAAAAAAGCACTTGTTATTTCCGCCGTCGCTGCCGCAGCAGGCCTTGCCGCTGTGCCCGCCTCGGCCACGGATATCCTGGCACGCGTCATTTCCAGCACGCCGGTGGTGCAGCAAGTGGCTGTGCCGCGGCAGGTTTGCAGCAGCCAGCCCGTCATCACGCAGGCGCCCAAGTCGGGTGCGGGCGCCCTGATGGGTGCGCTGGCCGGTGGCGCGGCCGGCAACGCGATTGGTAATGGCGGCGGGCGGGCGGCTGCCACCGTGATCGGCCTGGTGGGCGGCGCGATCATTGGCGACCGCATTGAAGGCCCGAACACCCAGGTGCAAAACGTCCAGCAGTGCAGCACGCAGACCTATTACGAAAACCGCCCCAGCCACTACAACGTGGTGTATGAATACCAGGGCACGCAGTACAACGTGCAGATGGCCAACGACCCCGGCCCCTATGTGCGCCTGCAGGTCACGCCGGTCGGCGCGGTGACGCCTGCACCGCAGCCCCAGACCTACATCGAGCCGGCCCCGGTACAGCAGCAACCCGTCTATGTGCAGCCCGTGGCGTACCCCGCCTATTACCCTCAGCCCTACTACGCCCAGCCCTATTACCCGTATTACGCGCCCATCGGGCTGTCGCTGAGTTTCGGCTACAGCCGGGGTTTCGGCGGGCACCACCACTGGCGGTAAACCTGCAGACATCAAGAAAAAGGGTGCATTCATGCACCCTTTTTCTTTGGCAGCGCCTGTAACTCCTAGGGCCTATGCGTGGCTCAAGGAAGTCGAGCGGCGCTCGATAATGCGGAAACCGACATCAACGATGGGGTTCGCAATGGACGTCCCGTTGCAGCGGTCAATCACGAGCTTCGCGGCAAGCCTTCCAATCGCTGCGCCATCGACGTGCACCGTCGTCAGGGAAGGCTGCATGTGCGCCGCGAAGTCGGCATTACCGAAGCCGCAAACAGCCAGTTCTTCCGGCACGCGAATGCCGCGGGCAAGCGCCTCGGCCAATACACCCTGCGCCAACTGGTCGGAGCTGCAGTAAACCGCCTGTAGCTTTGAATCCTTCGCAAGCAGTTCCGCCAGTGCCCGGCGGCCCTGTTCAAGGCTGCTCGGCGCAGGAACCACGGCGGTCGGGACATCCTTTCCGACGGCGGCCAGAAAGCCCTCCCGGCGCAAGGCGCCGCGGTGATCGTCACCGGTGGCAATACCCAGGCGCCGCCAGCCTTTCCCAAGGAAGTAGCCCGCGATGGCACTGCCCACCTTCACGTGGGAAAACCCCACCAGCATGTCCACAGGCCGGTCACTCAGGTCCCAGGTCTCGACCACGGGTATGCCCGCCCGCCGCAAGCGCTCCCGAGCCGTGGCCGAATGCACCAGGCCAGTCAACACGATGCCGTCCGGGCGCCGGCTCATCATCGTGTTGATGAGCGCCTCTTCCCGCGCATGATCGTAGCCCGTCTGCCCCAGGATCAGCTGATAGCCGGCGTCCGAAAGCGCCTCCGTCAGCGACTGCACCGTTGGCAAAAACTGCGCCACCGAGATGGCGGGCACCAGGGCTGCCACCATCAGACTGCGTCTGGATTTCAGCCCACCTGCCAGCAGGTTCGGGATGTAGCCGATGGCTTGCGCCGCGGCCTGCACTTTCAAGATGGTGGTGTCTGAAACCAGTTTCGGGTTGGTCAGCGCCCGAGAGGCAGTAATCAAGGACACGCCGGCCTCGCGAGCGACATCGTGCAGGGTAGCGGCTTTGGATGGGACTGCGGTATTCATGGGATGTGGGCCGGGACATGAAGTAAAGAACGAACGATTGAAACCTTAACAAACTGTCGCGCGCCTGAGATTCTGACAACGTTAGCATTTTACGGATATATATGTCTGGGGCCTTTTGCTTTCGGGCTCACGCTTCAATGGTGCTTCATAAGCGAAACACAAGGGAAAACCCCATGAAAACATGGGTTTATGCTCGAATTGACAACGTTATCATTCGTTCCGCGCGCTGAGCTTTGCCACTTCCATTCGAAACGCGGCGCCTCGGCGTCAAACCACTGGAGACCTGAATGAAAAAATACCTGACCGCTGTTGCTCTCGGCCTGTCCATTCTCGGCGCCCATGCCCAAGCCTGGCCCGAAAAAGCGGTGACCCTGGTCGTTCCTTTCCCACCGGGCGGCTCGACCGACCAGGTCGCTCGCGCGGTCGGTCCGAAAGTCACCGAGAAGTTCAAGCAAGGTTTCCTTGTCGACAACCGTGCCGGTGCAACGGGCACCATAGGCGCCACGTTCGTCAAACGCGCCGCACCCGATGGCTACACCTTCCTCGTGACTTCGCTCGGCCCTTTGGTCATCACGCCGCACCTGATCAAGGGCATGCAGTACGACCCGCTGAAGGACTTCGACCTCATCACGGTCGCGGTGCAGTCGCCCAACGTGCTGGTTGTCCCCGCCAACTCGCCGCACAAAACCGTCGCCGACGTCATCGCCTTCGAAAAAGCCCACCCCGGCAAGATGAGCTTTGCCTCGGCAGGCAACGGCAGCAGCGACCACCTGACCGCCGAGCTGTTCTGGCAACAGACCGCAACCACCGGCGTGCATGTCCCCTACAAGGGCGGCGCGCCGGCCCACACCGACTTGATCGGTGGCCAGGTCGATGCTTCATTCCAGAACATCAATGCCGTGGTCCAGTACATCAAGGGAGGAAAGATGCGCGCCCTTGCCATTACCAGCGCCAAGCGCTCCGCGGCATTGCCTGATGTTCCGACCTTGGCCGAAGCGGGCGTGCCCCATGTGGAAGTCACATCGTGGCAAGCCATCGTCGCGCCCAAGGGCCTGCCTGCAGCCATTCACGAAAAAGCGCATGCCGCATTCGTCGAAGCCCTGAACGACCCCAAGGTGAAAGGCCAGTTCACCTCCATCGGTTTCGAAATGGTCGCCAACACGCCGGCGCAATTCGCCGCCTTTCAGCAGCAGGAATATGCCCGCTGGAAGAAAGTCATCGAGACTGGCAGGATTTCCATCGAATGAGTTTTTACAGCGGCGGCCTGTGGGTCGCTGCCGGAACGCTCGCATTTTTCTGAAAACACTACACATGACCACCACTACCTCCATCTCCGCGGACAGCATCGCCTGGGTTCGCATCTCCTCGTGCTATCTGCCGCTGGCCAATCCCATCAGTGATGCCAAGGTCCTGACCGGCCGACAGAAGCCGATGACCGAGATTGCCATGCTCTTTGCGGAAATCGAGACCAAGGACGGCCACAAGGGCCTGGGCTTCAGCTATTCCAAGCGCGCCGGCGGCCCCGGCCAGTTCGCGCATGCCAGGGAAATCGCACCGGCGCTCATCGGCGAGGACCCGAGCGACATCTCCAAGCTCTGGACCAAACTGCAGTGGGCTGGCGCATCCGTCGGCCGCAGCGGCATGGCCGTGCAGGCGATTGGTGCCTTTGACGTGGCCCTTTATGACCTGAAAGCCCGCCGTGCAGGCCTCTCGCTCTCGAAGCTGTTGGGTTCGCAACGCGACTCGGTCCGCTGCTACAACACGTCCGGCGGCTTCCTTCACACGCCACTGGACCAGCTGCTGGTCAACGCCGCTGCATCGCGCGAACGCGGCATAGGCGGCATCAAGCTCAAGGTCGGCCAGCCCGACCAGGCGCTCGACATCCAGCGTGTCGAAGCCGTGCGCAAGCACCTGGGCGAGCACACGCCGCTGATGGTCGACGCCAACCAGCAATGGGACCGGCCCACCGCGCAGCGCATGTGCCGCATCTTCGAGCAGTTCAACCTGGTCTGGATTGAAGAGCCCCTGGATGCGTACGACAACGAAGGCCACGCCGCGCTGGCCGCGCAGTTCGACACGCCCATCGCCACCGGTGAAATGCTGACATCCGCGGCAGAGCACGCCGAGCTGATTCGCCACCGCGCGGCCGACTACCTGATGCCGGACGCACCGCGCGTGGGCGGCATCACACCCTTCCTGCGCATCGCCGCGCAAGCCGAGAACGCCGGCCTGGCCCTCGGCCCGCACTTCGCCATGGAACTGCATGTGCACCTCGGCGCCGTCTATGCGACGGAGCCCTGGGTCGAACACTTCGATTGGCTCGAGCCTCTTTTCAACGAGCGCCTGGAAATCAAGGACGGCCGCATGCTGGTGCCGACCCGCCCCGGCCTCGGCCTGAGCCTCAGCGAGCAGGCCAGGGCGTGGACGCGCGAAGTCGCCGAAATCGGCAAGCGGGCTTGATCTGACCGGCCCCGGACCGCCCGGGTGCCCTAAAATCGGGGGTTCACGGCCTGGCCCCAAGCGGCAGCCGGCACTTTTCATCACCCACCCCATCCCATCCATGACCACCGAAAAGATCGACAACATCAGTGTCACCACCCAGGCCAATGTGTACTTTGACGGCAAATGCGTGAGCCACGGCATCACGTTTGCCGATGGCACTAAAAAATCCGTGGGCGTGATCCTGCCCGCGACCCTGACCTTCAATACCGGCGTTCCTGAAATCATGGAATGCGTGGCCGGTGCCTGCGAATACCGGCTGGCCGGCAGCGACAACTGGGTGAAATCCTCCGCCGGCGAAAAATTCAGCGTTCCGGGCAACGCGAAGTTCGAGATCCGCGTTGCCGCGGGTTTCGACGCCTACCACTACATCTGCCACTTCGGTTGATTTCAGGAATCCCACCATGAGCACCATTCTCCAGAACCTTCCCGCCGGCCAGAAAGTCGGCATCGCCTTTTCCGGCGGCCTCGACACCAGCGCCGCGCTGCACTGGATGAAGCTCAAGGGTGCCATCCCTTACGCCTACACCGCCAATCTGGGCCAGCCCGACGAGCCTGACTACGACGAAATCCCGCGCAAGGCCATGCAGTACGGCGCCGAAAAGGCCCGCCTGGTCGACTGCCGCAGCCAGCTGGCCGCCGAGGGCATTGCCGCGCTGCAAAGCGGCGCCTTCCACATCACCACCGCCGGCGTGACCTACTTCAACACCACGCCGCTAGGGCGCGCCGTCACCGGCACCATGCTGGTCGCGGCCATGAAGGAAGACGACGTCAACATCTGGGGCGACGGCAGCACCTTCAAGGGCAACGACATCGAGCGCTTTTACCGCTACGGCCTGCTGACCAATCCGGACCTGAAGATTTACAAGCCCTGGCTGGACCAGCTCTTCATCGACGAGCTCGGTGGCCGCGCCGAAATGTCGGCCTTCATGACCCAAGCCGGTTTCGGCTACAAGATGTCGGCCGAAAAAGCCTACTCCACCGACTCCAACATGCTGGGCGCCACGCACGAGGCCAAGGACCTGGAGCAGCTGAACTGCGGCATGAAGATCGTCCAGCCCATCATGGGCGTGGCCTTCTGGAAGGATGAGGTCGAGGTCAAGCGCGAAGAAGTCACGGTGCGCTTTGAGGAAGGCCGCCCCGTGGCCCTCAATGGCGTGCGCTACGACAGCCTGGTGGACCTGATCCTCGAAGCCAACCGCATAGGCGGCCGCCATGGCCTGGGCATGAGCGACCAGATCGAGAACCGCATCATCGAAGCCAAGAGCCGCGGCATTTACGAGGCCCCGGGCCTGGCCCTGCTGTTCATCGCCTACGAACGCCTGGTCACCGGCATCCACAATGAAGACACCATCGAGCAATACCGCGACAACGGCCGCAAGCTGGGCCGCCTGCTGTACCAGGGCCGCTGGTTCGACTCGCAGGCCATCATGCTGCGCGAGACGGCCCAGCGCTGGGTGGCGCGCGCCATCACCGGCGAGGTCACCGTGGAATTGCGCCGCGGCAACGATTACTCCATCCTCAACACCGAGTCGGCCAACCTGACCTACAAGCCCGAGCGCCTGAGCATGGAAAAAGTTGAAGACGCACCATTCACCCCGCTGGACCGCATCGGCCAGCTGACGATGCGCAACCTCGACATCGTGGACACGCGCGACAAGCTGGGCATTTACGCCAAGGTCGGCCTGCTGTCCACTGGCGAAGGACAGGCCTTGCCCAGTCTGGGCAAGAACGAAGGCCGCTAAGAACCGATAAACTCAAGAAAAAATGGCTGCAGCCCATGTTTGACGGGCGCAATTAGCTATTAAAACAATAGCAATCACCAGCCATCACGAAACAAGCCACCGCCAGGTGGCTTTTTCATGTCAGTCCATTTCTAATTCAATGAGAGAGTAGACGCACCGCCACAGACAGTGCTCTGGTGCGTTTCGGGCTCATGCTGCGCGGGCCGCAGTAAGCGATTCGCGGGTCGTTTCACTCATGGGCTCAGGCACCAAGGTGCCGTGTTGTGCGCCAAGCCCATCCACAGCCCCCACAAGGAGGTCACGGACAAAGCCAGACCCGCCAGACGCACAGCCCATTGGCCTGAACCTTGCCCGCGCAGCCGCAGCCAGAGCCATGGCCCGGCCATCAAAGAAACACTGCTTCCCAGCGCAAACAGCCCCATGACGGCGGCACCCTCAAGCATGCTGCTGGTCAGCGCCGCCACCAGCAAGGCCGAGTACAGCAGCCCGCAAGGCAGCAGCGCCCACAAAACACCCAGCAGCAGCGGGGCCCCGCCGCGCGAACCCTGGGTGACTTCGCGCACCCTGCCCCAGACCTTGCGCGCGGTGTTCTCCAGCCAGACCGGCTGGCGCGCCTGCCACAGCAGCATCAAACCCAGCAGCGCGGTGGCCGCGTGGAACAGTGTCCATAGGGGTCGAAGGGCTGCCGATTGAACGCTGAGCCAGCCCAGGCCCTGCATCGAAGCCGCGGCGATACCGCCCAAGCTTGAATAGCCTACGACCCGGCCCGCCTGAAAAACCCACAGGGAGCGTGTGCTCTTACGGCCACCAGAACGCCCGATGCCGGCACACGCGGCGCCGCACATGGCAATGCAGTGGGGCCCACCGGCAAGCCCCATCAGCAAAGCGGTTGCGGCGAGCGTGGTCTGCATCAGATGATTTTTGAGAACCGCGCACGGTTGCGGTCTGCCTGCAAATAGCGGTCAAACACCATCGCAACCGCCCGCACAAAAAACCAGCCTTTGGCCGTCACCTCCATACCGGAATCATTCAGGCTGAGCAACCCCTGCCCGGCCAGCACGTCCAGCGCTTCCAGCTCAGGCGCAAAGTAAGTCCGAAAATCGAGCAGGTAGGCCAGCTCGATCGACTCGAACTGCAAGGCCCCCTGGCACATCAAGGCCATGATCACCGCACGCCTGACCAGGTCATCGCGCGACAAGGCCAGGCCGCGCACGACCGGCAGCCGCCCCTGATCCAGATGGTCGTAGTACTCGGCCAGGGTCTTGGCATTCTGGCTGTAAGCAGCCCCCACCCGACCGATGGCCGAGACACCCAGTGCAATCAGGTCGCAATCAGGCTGGGTGCTGTAGCCCTGAAAATTGCGGTGCAGGCGGCCCTGGCGCTTGGCTATGGCCAGCGCATCGCTGGGCAAGGCGAAATGGTCCATGCCCACATACACATAGCCCGCCGCATCAAACAAGGCCAGCGAGCGGGCCAGCATGGACGTTCTGGCAGAAGCCGAGGGAAGCTCGGCCGTCACAATGCGGCGCTGCGGCTTGAAACGTTCCGGCAAATGCGCATAGGCGTACAAGGCCACACGGTCCGGGCGCAGTGCTGTTACCTGGGCCAGGGTGCGCTCAAATGATTCCGGTGTTTGCCGGGGCAAGCCGTAAATCAGATCCACGTTGATTGACTCAAAGCCCTGCCGCCGGGCCGTTTCAACCAGCGCAAACACCTGCTCTGCGGGTTGAACGCGGTGTACGGCTTTTTGCACCGCCGGATCAAAGTCCTGCACGCCAAAGCTCAAACGGTCAAAACCCAACTCGGCCAGCACGGCAAGCCGGCCTTCATCCACGGTTCGCGGATCCACCTCGATCGAATACTCACCCCCGGGAGCCAGGGAAAAACTGCGGCGCAGCATGGCCATCAGGGCCCGCAGCTCATCATCGCTTAAAAAAGTCGGGCTGCCGCCACCCAGGTGCAACTGGCTGACCACCTGGCCCAAGCCGACGTGAGCCGTGTGCAGGTCGACCTCGCGGCTCAGGTAGCGCAAATACGGCTCGGCCCGTTCGTGGTGCTTTGTGATGATTTTGTTGCAGGCGCAGTAGTAGCACAAGGACTCACAAAACGGAATGTGAACATACAGCGACAGTGGCAAAGACATCGCGGCGACCCCGCTGCGGCGCTGTTTGAGGGCCTGAACGTAATCATCCGCAGCAAACGCTTCCACAAACCGGTCGGCCGTCGGGTACGAGGTGTACCGCGGTCCGGTCAGGTCAAATTGGCGCAGCAAGTCAGGCGAAACAACACTCATGAACAAATCCCTTGGGCGAGCACCCTACTCTGCCGTCAATTGCCAAGTCATACCTTGACATGGATCAAGTCCCGGGCAGGCAGGCAAGAGGACAATCGAAACCACGTCAGGAGTCCGTCATGTTCGATAGCGCCATAGTCCCTGCAACCAACACCGAAGCGGAAAATTTGGAGAAGCCACCCGGCTCCGTCAAAATAGCCCGAATGGACAAAGAATTCGTCAAGGTCGCCTGCTCCAACTGCAATTTGCGCGAACTGTGCATGCCCGTGGGCCTGAATGCCGAGGAACTAAGCCGCGTGGACGAACTGGTTGCCACGCGGCGAAGCATCAAGCGCGGCATGTCCCTGTTCCACAATGGCGAGAAATTCACCTCGCTGTATGCCATCCGGACCGGTTTTTTCAAAACCAGCGTGACCGCGGAAGACGGGCGCGACCAGGTCACGGGCTTTCAGATGGCCGGCGAGATCATTGGCCTGGACGGCATCGTCAATGACCGGCACACCTGCGATGCCATTGCGCTTGAAGACGCCGAAGTGTGCGTCATGCCTTTTGACCGCATCGAGGAAATCTCACGCGAGGTCAATGCGCTGCAGCACCATGTCCACAAAATCATGAGCCGCGAAATTGTGCGGGACCATGGCGTGATGCTCTTGCTGGGAAGCATGCGGGCCGAGGAACGGCTGGCGGCCTTCCTGCTCAATCTGGTGCAGCGGCTGCAGGCGCGCGGTTTTTCAAGATCAGAGCTGGTGCTGCGCATGACGCGGGAAGAAATCGGCAGTTATCTGGGTATGAAGCTTGAAACCGTGAGCCGGACCTTCTCAAAATTCGCCGACGATGGCCTGGTCGAGGTCAAGCAGCGCCATATCCAGATACGGGATGCCGAGGCACTCAAGCGCATCGTCAATCCGCAAGTTTGTCGCTGATTTTTGATCCTCTTAATCCATTTCCCTGTTCCGGTTTAGCCAGCCATAAAACCAACCCGCTGCAAGCCATGCTGATCAGCCAGAAGCTGAAAAACGCCATCGCGTAACCGCCCTGGCGCGACGGCTGGAAAGTGGGTCCCGGCCAATGCACCTCGCCCGGGTCCACCATGGCAAACACCAGCGCCTCCAGCAGGCAAGCCGCCAGGAATGCTGGCCAGATGACGAGCACCCAATACCTGACTTTCGACATCTCATTCGACTCAAGGTTGTTCATCGCGTTTGCCTCCCGTTGCACTGTGGTTGCGCCCCGTCAGTGCGGGCTGCATGGGCGGTCGCGCCGTCTGCACTTTCTGGCTGATCGCGATCCCTTCCCGGTAAGCATCATCCGAAACCAGCGCCTCCGGCCCCTGCATGATGTACACCGCCGTGACCGCACAAGCCAGCACCGCAGACAGTGGCCCGGCAATCACCAGCCAGACATAAGGCTCCTTCCACCAAGGGGGGGCCGTGGAGATCCGCGAAACATGGCGGGCGGTTTTGTTAACAGGATTCATGCTTTGCCTTATTGAGCCAAATGTCTAACGGGGTACCAGGAAGACTGATTTTTCGGTCACCTTATCGGCCGACGTAGTGATCACGAATTCAATCGGGTGCGAGCCGGCCGTGGCCGCGTTGGGCGGTGCCTGCACGCGCACCGGCACCCAGCGTGAAGTGGCGGCATCCACCACCACCGCCGCGTCCGACGCCATCCTGACCCCGTCAATCCCGTTCACACGAATCGCATACTGCTGGCTGTGTTCGGTGGCATTCATGATTTGCAGGCGGTAGACGTTTTCGATCTGGCCCTGCCCCACCATGCGGGCCATCACCCCGCGGTCGCGCACCACATCCACCTTGAAGCTGGCGCGGGTCAGCAGGCTTCCCAGCAGCCCCAGGCTGACCGCCGCGAGAACCGCGGTGTAGATCAGCACCCTGGGGCGCAGCACCCGGCGAAACATGGCCGCCCGGGACAACTTTTGACTGATGCCGTTTTGCGTACTGTTGCGAATCAAACCGCGCGGGTAATGCATCTTGTCCATGACCCCGTCACACACATCAATGCAGGCCGCGCAACTGATGCATTCATACTGCAGGCCGTTGCGGATGTCGATGCCGGTCGGGCACACCTGCACGCACAGGCCGCAGTCAATACAGTCCCCTAGCCCTTTGGCCTGGTAGTCGGCTGGCTTGTCACTGCGCGGACGTGAGCCTCGGCCTTCGCCCCGGGCTGCGTCATAGGTAACGATCAGCGTGTCGCGGTCAAACATGGCACTCTGAAAGCGTGCATACGGGCACATGTACTTACAGACCTGCTCGCGCATCCAGCCCGCGTTGCCATAGGTGGCAAAGCCATAAAACAGCACCCAGAACAATTCCCACGGCCCCAGCGAAAAACTGAGGACCGAAGCCGCCAGTTCCTTGATCGGCGTGAAATAGCCGACAAAAGTAAAGCCGGTCCATAAGCCGATCGCGATCCACGCCGCGTGCTTGGCGCTTTTGCGGGCCAGCTTGGCAGCCCCCCAAGGGGATTTGTCCAGCCGCATCCGCGCCACCCTGTCGCCCTCGATTTTGCGCTCCACCCACATGAAGATTTCGGTGTACACCGTTTGTGGACAGGCGTAGCCGCACCACAGCCGCCCGGCCACCGCCGTGAACAGAAATAGCGACAGCGCGCTGATGATGAGCAGGCCCGTCAGGTAAATCAGGTCCTGCGGGTACAGCACCAGATTGAAAATGTAGAAACGCCGGGCACCCAGGTCAAACAACATGGCTTGCCGCTCATTCATGGACAGCCAGGGCAGCCCGTAAAACACCAGCTGCGTCACCCACACCATGGCCCAGCGCCACTGGTTGAACCAGCCCGAGACACTGCGGGCATAGATCTTTTGCTCAGACTGGTACAGCGACACCACGGCCGAAGAGTCGTCTTCTGCTGCCCTACCGGCAGCCACACCGCCCACCGCCACAATCGGAATGACGCGTTTCGGCAAGCGGGAAGTGCTGCTGGGAGATGTCACGCCAACCGTCCCTTAGTTCGGCTTGATGCCCGGTGCCGCGGCCCCGGAACTCGCCGGAAAGCTGCTGCCCGACAAGCTCAGCACATAAGCCGACACCACATGAATCTGCTCGGCCGTCAACTTGGGCGACTGGGCCGGCATGACGTTGGTCTTGCCGTTTTTGACGATGTTGGCAATCGCGGCCTCGCCCCAGCCGTGCAGCCAGTAGTCATCCGTCAGATTGGGGGCGCCCAGCGCCTTGTTGCCTTTGCCGTCCACGCCATGGCAGGCGGCACAGGCCGAAAACTTTTTCTTGCCGCTGTAGGCCTTGATCTCGTTATGCGGGCTGCCCGACAGCGACAACACGTAATTGGCCAGCTCACTGATCTCGGCCTCGCCGCCTATGGCCGCCCCCATGGGCGGCATCACGCCGGTACGGCCGTTCGTCACCGTCTGCACGATGTGCTCGGCACTCCGTTGGCCCAGCCATGCGGCATTGGCATTGGTGAGATTGGGGTAGGACTTGCTGCCGCGCCCGTCGGAGCCGTGGCACTGCGAGCAATTGTTCATGAACAGCCGCTCGCCGATGGCCATGGCGCGCGGATCTCTTACCAGCGCTTCAACGGGTTGCGCGGTGAACTCGGCATAGAGCGGTGCCACTTGAGCGCGGACCTGGCGGACATCCTGCGTGTGCTCGGCCTCGGTCGACCATTTCAACAGCCCCGGAAAACTGCCCAGGCCGGGGAAAACCACCAGATAACCCAGCGCAAAAACCACCGTCAGAATGAACAGCCACATCCACCACAGCGGCAGGGGGTTGTTCAGCTCCCGCAAGTCCTCGTCCCAGACATGGCCGGTGGTGTTGTCGCTCGCCTGCCCTGACTGCCCCGGATGCGCGCTGACCCTGGCTTTGCCGGCTACCCACAGCAACCAGGCGCAGGCAAGAATCGACACCAGGCTGATGGCCGCCACATACCAGGGCCAGAATCCGTTCGTGAAATCGCTCATCGTGACTGCTCCTATTCAGACCGGAAGGGCAGTTGCGCCGCATCGTCAAACTGCGCTTTTCTGGCGGGCAAACAAACCCACACCAGAATCCCGATGAAGACGGCAAACGCGGCCACGGTGACCAAGCTGCGCAGTAGGTTGATATCCATGGTGAGTCCTCTTATTTCAGTGCCAGGCCCAGGCCCTGCAAATACGCCACCAGCGCATCCAGCTCGGTCTTGCCTTTGACCTCTTCGGGCGCGCTGGCGATTTCGGCATCGGTGTAAGGCACGCCTACCGAGCGCAGGGCTTTCATGCGGCGCTGAACGGATTCGGCATCGGCCGGGGCTTTTTCCAGCCAGGGATAGGCCGGCATGATGGATTCGGGCACCAGGTCGCGCGGGCTCACCAGGTGCAGGCGCTGCCATTCGTCGCTGTACTTGCCGCCCACGCGGTGCAGATCGGGACCGGTGCGCTTGCTGCCCCACTGAAACGGGTGGTCGTACACAAACTCACCGGCCACGGAATAATGGCCGTAGCGCAGGGTCTCGGCCACCAGCGGCCGGATCATTTGCGAGTGGCAGTTGTAGCAGCCTTCGCGCACATAAATATCGCGGCCCACCAGCTTCAGGGGCGAGTCCGGCACCACCCCCTTGATGGCTTGCGTGGTGGACTTCTGGAAGAACAGGGGAACAATTTCAACCAGACCGCCGACGGCCACGACGATCAGAACCAGAACAATCATCAACCAGTTGCTGGTTTCAATTTTTTCGTGTGAAAAAGACATAAGGGCGCTTCTTTCAGGCATGTGCCAGACTGCGTGGAATCGTGGTGCTGGACGGCTTGCCGGCCAGCGCCGTCATGGCGACGTTCCAGGCCATCAGCACCATGCCGCTCAGGTACAGCAGACCGCCCAAAAAGCGCACCACATAAAACGGGTAGGTCGCCTTGACGCTCTCCACAAAGGTGTAGGTCAATGAGCCATCGGTGTTGATGGCGCGCCACATCAGGCCCTGCATCACGCCGGCAATCCACATGGCGGCGATGTACAGCACGATGCCAATCGTGGCCATCCAGAAATGGACCTCGATGGCCTTGACGCTGTGCATTCTGGTTTGCCCAAACAGGCGCGGCACCAGGAAGTAGAGCGCGCCCATCGAAATAAAACCGACCCAGCCCAGCGTGCCGCCATGCACATGGGCAATGCCCCAGTCGGTGTAATGCGACAAGGCGTTGACCGTCTTGATGGACATCATGGGCCCCTCGAAGGTGGCGATGCCGTAGAAGGACAGGGCCACAATCATGAAGCGGATGATCGGGTCTTCACGCAGCTTGTGCCAGGCGCCCGACAGGGTCATCACGCCATTGATCATGCCGCCCCAGCTGGGGGCCAGCAGAATGAGCGAGAACACCATGCCAATGGACTGCGTCCAGTCGGGCAGCGCGGTGTAGTGCAAATGGTGCGGGCCGGCCCACATGTAGGTGAAGATCAGCGCCCAGAAATGGACGATGGAAAGCCGGTAGGAATACACCGGCCGCTCGGCCTGCTTGGGAATGAAGTAATACACAATCCCCAGAAAACCGGCCGTCAAAAAGAAGCCCACGGCGTTGTGGCCGTACCACCACTGCACCATGGCGTCCTGCACGCCGGCGTAGGCCGAATAAGACTTCATCCAGCCTGCAGGCACGACCGCGCCGTTGACGATATGCAGCAGCGCAACGGCGATGATGAACGCACCATAAAACCAGTTGGCCACATAGATATGCCTGACCTTGCGCAGGCCAATCGTGCCGAAAAACACCATCGCATAAGCCACCCAGGTCAGGGCAATCAAAATCGCGATCGGCCATTCCAGTTCGGCGTATTCCTTGCCGCGGGTAAAACCCATGGGCAGCGAGATGGCGGCCCCGACAATCACCGCCTGCCAGCCCCAGAAGTGAAAGGCCGCCAGCTTGTCCGAAATGATCCGAACCTGGCAGGTGCGCTGCACCACGTAGTAGCTGGTGGCAAACAGCGCGCAGCCGCCAAACGCAAAGATGGCGGCATTGGTGTGCAGCGGGCGCAGGCGCCCGAATGACAGCCAGGCAATGCCGAAGTTGAGCTCGGGCCAGGCCATTTGCGCCGCGATGAACACGCCGACCAGCATGCTGACGACACCCCAGACCACGGCCATCACGGCAAACTGGCGCACGATCCTGTCGTTGTACTGCGTGGCGTGCGAAGCTGCCCAGCCCGATTGGGATGCCCGCATCGCGGGGGTTGAAAGTACGGCACTCATCAAGCAGTCCTCGGTGACCTAAGTTAACTTCAGTGTGCCGCTGGGACGTGATGCGCGTGTTGATATGGATCAATAGAGATCAAGTCTGCTGATTCACCGGACGTCATCGCTTCATCCTGGAAAATGCGTTGCCCTTCGCTTTCCATGTCTTCAAACTGACCCGACCAGACCGCCCATGCCAGCACCCCCAGCACCGCCAGCGCCAGCAACACCGACAGGGGAACCAGAAGAAACAAAACATCCATGACAACTCAGCTTTTTTCTTTCAGACGCGACAAACGCGCCGCATTGGCAATGACCAGCAGCGAACTGAGCGCCATGCCGAATCCGGCCAGCCAGGCCGGTAGCCAGCCCATCAGGGCTAAAGGCACGCAGATCGCGTTGTAGGCAGCGGCCCACCAGAGGTTTTGGCGCACGACGCGCAGGGTCTGGCGCGCGTGGGCCAGCATGGCGGGCAACATCAGCAACTGCCCGCCCGGCATGACGAGGTCAGACTGGGCCTGCGCCAGCGGCACGGCCTGCCCGAGGGCCACCGAGACATGGGCACGGGCCAGCACCGGTCCGTCGTTCAGGCCGTCCCCGACCATGAGCACCTTGCGGCCCTGTTGCTGCAAGGCCTGCAAGCGCTCCAGCTTGTTCTGGGGTGTGCAATCGCCCTGCACTTCTTTGATGCCCAGCCGGCCTGCTGCCCGCCTGGCCGCGGCATCGTTATCGCCCGACAGCATCTGCGCCTCAAGTCCCATCTTTTGCAAGCGGGTGACGGCTTCATGAGCATCAGGGCGAAGCACTTCGTCAAGGTCAAACCCGGCCAGCCAACCCGAATCGTCGGCCAGGTAGACCCGCAGGCTGTGGTGCGGGCCATCGAGCCGGCAAAACCGGGCCGAGCCCAGGCGCACCAGGCCCAGCACACCCGGCACAGGCAAATCGGTGAGTCGGCCCTCAAGCCCCTGGCCCGCAAACTCCCGCACATCGAAGACCTTCTGCGTTCCGGGCGTGAAGACCGGACCCGCCGCCTGCACCAATGCGCGCGACAGCGGGTGCAGCGAGTGTTGGGCCAGCGCGCACGCCAGTTGCAGCGCCTGCTCGGCCGTCATGCCCCTATGGGTGCTCACGCCGCGCAAGCCCATGCGGGCTTCGGTCAGGGTGCCGGTTTTATCAAAAATCACCGTGTCTATGCTGGCCAGATCTTCAAGCGCCTGCAAACGGCGCACCAGCACGCCATGCCGCGCCAGCAGGCCTGCGGAAGTCAGCATGGCGGTGGGCGTGGCCAGCGACAGCGCACAGGGGCAGGTCACCACCAGCACGGCCACCGCCGCCATCAGGCCTCGGGCGGGGTCTGTGTTCCACCAGTACGCGGCGGCCAGAACTGCGGCCAACAGCACAAAGCCCAAAAAAGGCTTGGCCACCCGGTCGGCCAGCAGCGCCAGTCGGGGCTTGTCTACGGCAGCCCGTGCCATCAGGGCCACAATCTGCGCGTAACGGGTGCTCTCGCCGATGTTGTCAACGCGCACCTCCACGGCGGCCGACAGGTTGTGGCTGCCGGCCAGCACCGATGCGCCCAGCGGGCGGGCGACGGGACGGGATTCACCGGTCAGCAGCGCTTCATCGGCAAAGGTGTCGCCCAGGACAATCGTGCCGTCGGCCGGAAAAGCCTCCCCGGGCAGCACACGAACCAGATCACCGGACACCAGCCGGCGCACGGCCACCCGCTCAAAGCCGCCGTGGGCCTGCTGCCGCTCCACGCTGTCGGGCAGCCGCTGCATCAGGCTGTCAAGGGCACCGGCCGTGCGCGCACGCAGGCGCTGCTCCAGCCAGCGGCCGGTGAGCAGAAAAAAAACGAACATCGTCAGCGAATCAAAGTAAACCTCCTGCCCCCACCGGCCCTGTGGCTCAAAGGTGGCGGCGCTGCTGATGGCGAAGGTCATGACAATGCCCAGCGCCACCGGCAAATCCATGCTGATGCGGCGCTGCCTCAAATCGCGCAGCGCATTGCCAAAAAACGGCGCGCAGGAAAAGAACACCACGGGCAGGCTCAGCACCCAGGAGGCCCAGCGCAGCAGGCTTTGAATGTCGGGTGTGATATCACCCGGCCCCGCGATGTAAGCCGGCGTCGCGTACATCATGACCTGCATCATGCAAAACCCGGCCACCAGCCAGCGCCACAGCGCCAGCCGCGCGACCCTGCGGCCGTGCCGGAGCGCAAACGCATCGGCAGCGGGCAGCAGCCGGTAGCCCAAGGCCAGCGGCGCAGCCATCCACTCGGAAGGCCGGGTCAGCGCCGCCGCCCAGACAATGCTGGCGCGCTGACTCGCCGCACTGACCTGGGCAGCGCTGACGCCAGGAACCTCCAGCAGCGCCTGCTCCAGCGTGAGCGAACAGGCCGCGCAGTGCATGCCACGCACCACTACCTGCGACTCCCACAAGTCCGTCGTGTCCGCTGAGGCTTTGCCCGGGGTTGGCTCGGCGGGTTGGCTAAAAGTGGCCCACTCCTCAGGGTCGTCAAACACGGCAAGACGGCCGGGCCCGGTTTCCCGGATCACCCCAGGACCGGGCTCGGGCAACTCAGCTAGGAGGTCAGCGGCTTGCATGGGCCAAGACTACCGGCAGCACAGGCCGGATACCTTGACATGGATCAAGGACCGGGTCATCGGGGAGGTCTGGCAGGCGGCTGAAATGCCTCGGAACGGAGTCCGCCGATTTGCGGCCTCAAGCGTCCATCTCAGGCCGCTATTTTTTCACCAGACGTAAGCCAAGTAATCACCATGCGCGGAGCCGACGGGTTGCGTAAAAAGAGTTAACTCGTTCTTTGGCCCGCGAAATCAGTCCAGCACTGCTGCTCAAAATCGTAAAGTTTGCAGCGTCTGGCCGTCTCAAAATACCAGGCCCAGGAAAAGGGCTGAATCACGATGTGGCCGGGCAGTTTGGCTTCCAGCAGCGCCTGTGCCTGCTTGAGGCGATACAGCGGCACGCCCATGTCGACATGGTGCGCCGTGTGTTCCATGATGTGGTGCAGCGCGTTGCCAATGCCTGCACCAAAGGTCAGATGGACGGTGGTCGAAACAAAGGGGCTGGCCGCTGACCAGTCTTTCTTTTGCGCATACCAGGCCACGCGGGTGTGGGTGTGATGCACATAGACGACAAAACCGATCAGGGCATTCCACACCAGCAAAGGCAGCAAAAACCCGACACTTAATAGCCACCACGGCGACTGGCCGGTGGTGTAGGCCGCGTAGACCAGTGCGGTAACCCAGGCCATTGCTACGCCAGTGACCAGCAGGCAGTCGGCCGTAAAAATGCCTCGGCGTGTCGGCATCAGCTTTTTTGACGGGAAGTACATGCGCTTGAACCAGATTTCAAGCCCGTAGTAAAGCCACGGTGCCCAGCCGCTGCGGTACACCTGTTCCAGCACTCTGCGCCAGGCGGGAAGGCGCCGGTAAGCGTCGAGTGAATACGGCTGCCACACAAAGTCGAAGTCCTTGAGGTTGGTGTAGCCGTGGTGCACGACGTTGTGGCCCACGTCCCACAGGCTGTAGGGTGTGAGCGAGGGCAGGAACACCAGCCGCCCCAGCCAGCGGTTGAGCCGGCGGTGCGGCGTAAGGCTCTGGTGGCAGGCATCGTGACCCAAAATAAACAGCCGACCTATGACCAGGCCTGTGACGATGCCGGCCAGCACCTGCAGCGCGGGCTGGGCCAGCAAAACGGCCGCGCTGAACGCCAGCCCAAACAGCAGCAGATCCATCACCACCAGGCAAATGGCGTAAGCCGTGTTTTTGGTGACGATGGGCGCAAGCCATTCTCGAATGATTTTGCGGTGCGGGATGACTGTAGCTTGGTGCATAAGTTGAATATGAGCGCCCAGGGCGAAGCTTTTGAGCTTAGCGTCGGGAGCTCGCTGCGTGTTGATCCACGTCAAGCACTGCTGAGGCCCTATGAGCGGTTGCGCAATGTGCCCGGCACTGGCATGGAAAAAAGCCACCAGGAGGTGGCTTTGTGCAAGGAAACGGGCGCTCTTCTTTCAGCCCGGCCGCTGGGCGCAGCGCCTGCGCCTTGTCGATACTCTCTGGAATCAGTCCAGAAAGCGCTGCGCGTAGTCGGCCGGCGGCAGCAGGCAGGTCTCACTGCGGCCAAACCACTGGTAGCGATGCCGCGCCAGAAAGCGGTAGAGCGCATCGCGCAGCGGGGCCGGTATGAGCCAGGCCAGCCACGCCAGGCGCCAGGGGCCGCCCAGGGCATGACACATGCGCAAAAGAGCCGCCGTGTGCTGCAAGATGCGGTCGCCATCGACCAGCAGCAGCGTCTGCAGGCCTTCGACCTTCAGCCCGGCCCGCGCCAGAAGGGCCTGGCCGTGCGCGCCCTGTATGGACGCAAAACGCAGCACGCGGCGTTGGTCATGGCGCAGCAGAAACCGCACCCAGCCATTGCAGAGCAGGCATTGCGCATCAAACACAACAATCATGGCCTGCGCCGCGGCCCGGCATGCAACCGCCTTATTCCATTGCTCATTCGGTGCGAGATTAGGCGCTCCGCCGCAGACAGTGCTGCAGCACGGCAAGGCGGGGCAACGACATATCGCATTGAAGTAGACATGGAATCAAACGACCACCGGCTCCGGCTCCAGCCGGATGCCGAAGCGCTCATACACGCTGGTCTGTATGGCCTTGGCCAGCGTCATCACTTCGCCGCCGGTGACCGGGTTGGCCTCACCGCCGCGATTGACGAGCACCAGCGCCTGTTTGTCGTACACGCCGGCGTTGCCTATGGACTTGCCCTTCCAGCCGCAGGCGTCAATCAGCCAGCCCGCCGCCAGCTTGACAGAGCCGTCGGCCAGGTGGTAGTGCACGATCTTGGGATCGCGCTGGATGATGTCGGCGCATTGCTCGGCCGAGACGGTGGGGTTTTTGAAGAAGCTGCCGGCATTGCCTATGAGCTGCGGATCGGGCAGCTTGGCCCGGCGAATATCGCAAATCCACTCATAAATTTGTAGCGCACTGGGCGCGCTCACCCTGGACTGCAGCATTTTTTTATCGATATCCGCATAGCCCAGCACGGGTTTCCAGGGCTTGGGCAGTGAAAAGCGCACCCGGGTGATCAGCGCCTTTTCCGCCAGGCCCAGGCCTTGCGCGCCCGACGCTTCGCCCGGCTTGCTGGCGTGCTTGAACACCGAATCGCGGTAGCCAAACGCACACTGCGCGGCATTGAGCGTGAAAGGCTGGCCGGTGCTCAGGTCCACGGCATCGAGTGATTCAAAGCGGTCCTGCAGTTCCACCCCGTAGGCGCCAATGTTCTGCACCGGCGAGGCCCCTACCGTGCCGGGAATCAGCGCCAGGTTTTCCAGGCCGGGGTAGCCCATTTGCAGGGTCCAGGTGACCAGATCGTGCCAGTTTTCACCGGCGCCGGCTTCGACAATCCAGGCCTTGGCGGTCTCGCTGACGAGGCGTTTGCCCATGATTTCGACCTTGAGCACCAAAGGCTTGACATCGCCGGTCAACACGATGTTGCTGCCCCCGCCCAGCACGAACTTGGGCTGCACACGCAAGCCGGCATCCTGCAGCACGGCGGCAATATCGGCTTCGCTGCTCACCCTGACCAGGGTGAGTGCCTTGGCCATGATGCCGAAGGTGTTGGCTTGCTGGAGTGGAACGTTTTTCTCGACTAACATCTCAGGATTGTCTCACCCCCCGTGTCACCTCTTTTTTCTTAGCAAAGCCCACACCATGCCTTCCTTTGATACCGTTCTTGAAACCGATATGGTCAAGGTCAAAAACGCCGTTGAAAACACCAGCAAGGAAATCGGCACCCGATTTGACTTCAAGGGCACCGCCGCCGCCATCGAGCTGAAGGACAAGGACATCACGCTGACAGGCGATGGTGATTTCCAGATCGACCAGATCCACGACATCCTGCGCAACAAGCTCACCAAGGCCGGCGTTGACGTGCGCTTCCTGGACATCGGCAAGGTCGAAAAAATCGGCGGCGACAAGGTCAAGCAGGTCACCAAGGTGCGCGACGGCATCGAAACCGAGCAGGCCAAGAAAATCCAGCAGCTCATCAAGGGCCACAAAATGAAGGTGCAGGCCGCCATCCAGGAGGGCAAGGTGCGCGTGACGGGCGCCAAGCGCGACGACCTGCAGGCCGCGATGGCCCTTATCCGGGCCGAAATCAGCGACCTGCCGCTGAGCTTCGACAACTTTCGGGACTAAATCCCCATGCCCGCCACGCCTGCCATGGCACGCGCTTTAGCCCTGGGCCTGGGCTTTGCGCTCATGCTGGGCGCCTCCAGCGTCCAGGCGCAATCCGTGGCGTTGGCCGGCATGCTGGGCAGCAAGGCCCTGCTGGTGGTGGACGGCGGTGCGCCCAAATCCGTCGCCGCCGGGGAAACCTACCAGGGCGTCAAGGTCATTTCGACCTCGGGTGACCAGGCCGTCATTGAGCAGTCGGGCAAACGCCACACCTTGCGGGTCGGCGAGGCCCCGGTAAGCACCGGCGGCAACACGGCGGCGGCTGGCCGGGGCACCCGCATTGTCCTGACCGAAAGTGGCGGTGGTCATTTCATGACGGCAGGCCAGATCAACGGCCGTGCCGTGCAGTTCATGGTGGACACCGGCGCCACCAGCGTGGCCATGAGCACCGCCGATGCGGACCGTGCCGGCATCAGCTACCAGAACGGGCAGCCCGTGCGCATGTCCACCGCCAACGGCATCACCCAGGGCTTTCGCGTCCGGCTCAATTCGGTGCGCGTGGGCGACGTGGAGGTCTACGACGTGGACGCCGTGGTTGTTCCCCAGGCCATGCCCTACATGCTGCTGGGCAACAGCTTTTTGTCCCGCTTCCAGATGAAGCGCGAAAACAACCTGATGACGCTGGACAAGCGCTACTAGCGCCCGGCGATGAATTCGCTATCTATTTGATAGCTCACCACGCTTGTTTTTCCTGGGTTGCAGGCCATTTTCACTTGAGAAAACCGCCCGAGCGACCTATTTGGCAGGTTTTTTGGAAGCCCCCAGCTTGGACTCTGTCCCCTTGAGCAGCTTGTTGATGTTCTCGCGATGGCGGTACACCAGCAGTACGGCGATGGCGAACACCACCACCAGAATGCCCTTGTCGACATACCAGGCGGCCCGGTCGCCGAACAGGTAATACAGCGGCGCAAAGACCGCCGCCACAATCGCCGCCAGCGAGGAGTAACGCGAGAAATACGCCACGATCAGCCAGGTGGCCAACGTCGCCAGGCCCAGCAGCCAGCTGATGCCCAGCAGTACCCCCGCCGCCGTGGCCACGCCCTTGCCCCCCTTGAACTGAAAAAATACCGGGTACAGATGGCCGAGAAAGGCCGCCAGGCCAACCGCCGCCACGGTACCGTCACCCAGGCCGTAGTCCGCGCCAAACCACTTGACCAGTACCACGGGCAGCCAGCCTTTCAGGCCATCGAGAAAAAGGGTGGTCACCGCCGCGGCCTTGCTGCCGGAGCGCAGCACGTTGGTGGCGCCCGGGTTCTTGCTGCCGTAGCTGCGTGGGTCCTTGAGGCCCAAGGCCTTGCTGACAATCACCGCAAATGACAGCGAGCCGAGCAGATAAGCCAGCAGCGCGGCACCCATCGAGTACAGGTATTCCAAAATCGTCTCCCATTGTTTCTGTTATTCGGCCAATGCACAGTGCACCGGCTTTGCGCCCAGCAGCGTGACGCACACCTGCGGATCAATGCCCACCAGGTAGCCGCGCCGGCCGCCATTGATGGCGATTTTAGACAGGGCCAGAATGCTTTCCTCGATGTAGACCGGCATCGCCTTGCGCGTGCCGAAAGGCGAGGTGCCGCCGACCAGGTAACCGCTGTGGCGGTTGGCGACTTCGGGCTTGCAGGGCTCGACCGATTTGGCGCCGATCTGGCGCGCGAGGTTCTTGGTCGAGACCTTGCGGTTGCCGTGCATCAGCACCAGCAGGGGTTTGGCATCCTGGTCCTGCATCACCAAGGTCTTGACGACGGTGAAAGGGTCAAGCCCCAGCACCTCTGCGCTGTGCTGCGCACCGCCATGCTCCACGTAGGCGTAAGCATGCTCGGTGAAGGCCACGCGCTGCGCTTTGAGCAGTTGGGTGGCCGGTGTCTCGGAAATATGCTCTTGTTTGGCCATATATGAAATTTCTGGTCTTCACCGCAGCAACGTTTGTGACATCTTCCGCTGCGGTGCAGTGGATGGTCTTTGTGAATCTAGTGCAGTGCTTGATGTTGCCGACTTCATTGAGCGGCACGTCAACCCATGATGACCCGTTGGACATCGTTCTGCAGGCTGCGCAAATGGGCCCGCATGGCGCCCTTGGCGCCCTCCACGTCCTTCTTGCGCAGGGCGTGGATGATTTCGCCGTGTTCGTGGTGGTTTTCTTTCTGGCGGTGCAGCGGACTGTGCAGGCGGAACAGGCGTGAGTCGTCGCGCAATTGCTGGATCAGCCGGGGCAGCACGACGTTGCCGCTGGCCTGGGCAATGAAGAGGTGAAAACGGTCGTCGAAGTGCCAGTGCTCGGTTTCGGTATGCTGGCCCGTATTGAGTGCGTCCACCTCTGCAGCCAGGCTCACCAGGTCCGCCTCATCGATGCGGTTGATGGCCAGGGCGATCGCCTCGCACTCCAGCAGTTCGCGCGTGCGCATGGAGTCGAAATATTCCTTGGTGCCCACGCTGCGTACCGAATACGACCGCGCATCGCGCCGCACCAGCAGGCCTTCTCCGGCCAGCCGACCGAGAGCCTCCCGCATGGGGGTTCGGGAGATACCCAGCTCGTCGGCAATCTTCCCCTCCAGCAGCGTGCTGCCGGCAGAGATTTTCCGGTCCAGGATCAGCTCGCGCATGCGGATGTAGGCCTGCTCGGACAGGCTGGCCGAGCGCACTTCCAGTGCTCCCAGCGGGGGCATGGCAGAGGGCGATTCCAGAACGCTCGACATGTTTGGGTTTACCTTATGGTTGGATGGCTATCTCGCCGGGATTATCTCCTTACAGCCATTTTGCCAACGGGCTGCCGGCGACCGGCTCACGCGGCCGCAAGCAAGGTTGGAACTGGCCGTCACCCGCCTGGGCCGTGAACACGCCGTCGCGCCACACCGTGCGCCCGCGTGACAGCGTAAGCGCTGGCCAGCAGCGCAGCGTCTGGCCTTCGTAAGGCGTGTAGTCGCAGGCGCTGTGCAGCATCGCGTGGGTAAGAGCCTGCTCTTGCCCGGGCTCGAACATGTTCCAGACCACCAGGTCTGCATCACTGCCCACGGCAATAGTGCCCTTCTTGGGATACAGGCCGTACAGCCGGGCCGGGTTGGTGGAGGTGAGTTCGACAAAGCGGTGGATGTCGATACGCCCGCCCAGCACGCCCGCACTCAACAGCAGCGGCAACCGGGTCTCTACCCCCGGAATGCCGTTGGGTACCTGGTTGAACGGCGCCTGTTCCCCAGCCAGGCGTTTGCCCCGCGGGCCGTGGTAATTGAAGGGTGCGTGGTCGGACGAGACGATGGTGAACAGGCCATTGGCCAGGCCGTTCCAGATCACCTGCTGGTTGCCCTTGTCGCGTGGTGGCGGGCTGCAGATGCAGCGCATGCCGTGGGCGTGGTCATCTCCCTGGGGCTGCAAGTCGTCGGCACTCAGGAACAGATACTGCGGGCAGGTCTCGGCATAAATCGGCAGGCCGCGGCCGCGCGCCCAGTGGATTTGCTCGACCGCTTCCTGGCCCGACACATGGACGATCAGGATCGGCGTGTCCACCAGCTCGGACAGGGCGATGGCGCGGTGAGTGGCCTCCCGTTCCACGACCATGGGCCGGGAGTTGCCGTGGTAGCTGGGCGCGGCCAGCCCGGCGGCCAGCAGATGCTCGGTCAGCCAGCCTATGCAATCGCTGTTCTCGGCATGGACCATGGTCATTGCCCCATGCTGGCGCGCCGTGGCCAGCACCTCGATGATCTGCCGGTCGCCCAGCTTCATGTCGTCATAGGTCATGTAGATCTTGAGCGAGGTGTAGCCCTGGCTGATCAGCCGGGGCAGTTCTTCGCGCGTGACCGCGTGGGTGGCGTCCGACACGATGAGGTGGAAGGCATAGTCGATCACCGCCTTGCCGTCGGCGCGGCGGTGGTAGTCGTCCACGGCCTCCTGCAGGGAATGGCCTTTTTGCTGCGCCGCAAACGGAATCACCGTGGTGGTGCCGCCGCAGGCCGCCGACCGGGTGCCGGTGAAGAAGTCGTCGGAAAACACCGCGCCATCGCTGGTGGGCTGGTCCAGGTGCACATGGCCATCCACGCCGCCGGGAGTGACCAGGCGCCCCAGGGCATCGATCACCTCGCCCGCCTCGCCGGACAGGTCCTTGGCGATGGCGACGATGCGCCCGGCGCGTATGCCGATGTCGGCCTGGTAGCGGTCGCCCGAGGTGGCGATGTCGGCGTTTTTAACGATCAGATCGTAAGTGTCCACGTGCAAGCCTCCTATTGCTGACGTTGGCTAGCGTTGTTCCATCATCTCGGCAGCGCGTATCGGCGCCGGCCCTTCGCTGGCATTGCCGTAGGCGCGGCCGTAGTAGGCCTCGATGCGGCGCTGCACAAAGTCCCATATGGATGTGAGCAGCAGGTAGTACAGCGCCGCGACCAGGAACAGTTCCAACACCATGAACTTTTCCTGGATCAGCACCTGGGTGCGGCGCAGCAGCTCTTCCATGGAAATCACCGAAGTCACCGAGGTGGTCTTCAGCAAGCCGTTGATGCTGTTGCCCAGGGTCGGCACGATCAGGCGCATGGCTTGCGGCAGGATGATGTCGCGCAGGGTCTGGGCCCCGGTGAAGCCCATGGCCCGGGCGGCGTTGGTCTGACCGACTGGAATCGACTGGATGCCGCCCCGTACAATCTCGGCCAGGTAGGCGGCCTCGTTCAGGATCAGGCCCAGCAGCGCGGATTCGATCACCGAGAACTTCAGGCCCAGTTGCGGAAGGCCGGTGTAGATGATGATCAGCTGCACCATCAGCGGCGTACCGCGAAACAGCCAGATGTAGAAGTGCGCGGGCGCGTTCAGCCAGCGGTTCCTGGACAGCCGGGCCAGGGCGAGCAGACAGCCCAGCACCAGCCCCCCGGCAATCGCCGCCAGCGTCAGCCAGACGGTGGTGACCACGCCCCCCAGGATGAACGGGTTCAACAGATATTCAAAAAAGCCCGACCAGCTCCAGCCTTGTCCCATTGCATTTCTCCTGACTTTCATGCACTTGGGGGCAGAGCACCCCAAGCCATGAAAGTTGTTTCACGTTAAAGGGAATGTGCGGTTGATCTTCAGTTCGCCGGGCCTTTGACGACGATGGCGCCGTCAATCGGCTTCACGCCGTAGCTGGTGAACAGCTTCTGAAAGCTGCCATCGGCGCGCATGTCGTTCAGCACCTTGGCCACGGTGTCGGCCAGTGGCTTGTTCTTCAGCGCGACCGCCACGGGGGTGGGGAACAGGCCCGACAACACCCGTTCAAAATCGCCACGCTTCTGGTATTCGGCGCCGGTGGAGTCGATCGACAACGCCACCTCGACCTGGCCTGCGCGCAGCGACTGGAAGGACATGGCAAAGTTCTCGAAGGTGCGGATGTTCATGCCCTTCAAGCCCTTGTCGGTCAGTTGCTTGTCGAGTTCGCGGGTCTTGCGCTCCTCGAAGCCGCCGAGCTCCACGCCAATGGTTTTGCCCGAGAGGTCTTCCACCTTGCTGATCTTGCCGGGATTGCCCTTGGCGGTGGAGATGCTGATGGCCTGGTCTTCATACGCCAACATCTGCATCAGCTTGGCGCGCTCATCGGTGTAGAAAATGCCGGTGTTGATCATGTCCCAGCGCCCGGCCTGCAGCCCGGGCACCATGGCCGAAAACTCGATGCGCACGTATTCCGGCTTGAGGCACAGGCGTTTGGCGATTTCTTCGCCCAGCTCCACCCGCATGCCCTTGAGCGTGCCGGTCTGGTCCACGTACTGCAAGGGCGGCAGCGTGGGGTTGACGGACATGGTCAAGGTGCCTTTCTTCACCAGCTGTGACTCGGGCACGCTGTATTTGCAGTCCTGCGCCTGGGCCTGGGTGGCCCCCAAGATGGCGGCGATGGAAACGAGGGCAAGCGAAAACTTCATCATGGTGGTTCCTTTGGTAGCGGTTGGAGGTGGTTAAGGCAAGGGCGGCGAGATCTGGCAGAGGTTCAACGGGAAATCGAGTTCAGCAGGCCCAGCTTGTCGAGCGCGCGGCGCAGCTCGGCCGCGTCGGCTGCAGGCAGGGGCAGGCGCGGCGCGCGGGGCTTGCCCACCGGCAGACCCATCATGTCCAGCGCGTCTTTCGAGGCGGCCACATAGCGGTGGCCGCCGACCCACTTCACGATGGGCAGCATTTTTTGGTACAGGGCCAGGGCCTGGTCCATGTCTTTTTCGTCGGCCACCAGCTCGAACAGGCGGGCTGACATGTGTGGAATCAGGTTGGAGCAGACCGCCACCCAGCCCTGGGCGCCCAGCCAGAAAGATTCGTAGCCCAGAATGCCGGCAAACACCGTCATGCGGTCGCCGCACAGGTCGATGATGTCGCGCACGCGGGTGACTTCCAGCGTGGACTCCTTGATATAGCAGCAGTTGTCGATCTGCGCCAGGCGCGCCACGATAGGCGGCGTCAGGTCCACATTGGCCGTGGCCGGATTGTTGTACAGCATGATGGGAATGCTGATCGCCTCGCCTACCTTGCGGTAGTGCGCAAACAGCTCGTCTTCCGTAGGGCACGAATAGAAAGGCGGAATGACCATCACGCCATCGGCGCCCATCTCCTGCGCCTCCTTGCTGAGACGGACGCATTCATCGGTCCACTCCGCGCCGGTACCGATCAGCACCGGCACCCGCTTGTTCGCGGTCTTGATGCAGGTGTCGATGACCAGTTGGCGTTCACCCGGCGTCAGCGACAGGAACTCCCCCGTGCTGCCCAGTGGAATCAGCCCGTGGATGCCCTGCTCTATCTGCCAGTCCACCAGCCGCTGCAGGGCGGGCACATCGACATGCTTGCCGTCCGCCGTCAAAGGGGTGATCAGGACGGTGTAGGTACCGCGGAATTTGCTCATGTTTGGCTTCACTTCTGGTGTGGAAAGCAGTTTTTGCGACTTGCTTTTTTGATGTATACGTGTAGTATACGTATACGTTTCACCAAGTCAAGCCTGTTTACAAATATTCGTCCACCATGGCGGCGCACCTCACCCACCCCCTGATACCTTGCACCGGCACGCCCCTGCACTTCTCTTACGACGGCCAGGCCGTGCCGGCCTTGGAGGGCGAAACCATTGCCGCCGCCCTGGCTGCCAGCGGCATCCAGGCCTTGCGCCGCACCCGGGATGGTCAGCGGCGCGGCCTGTACTGCGGCATGGGGGCCTGCCATGAATGCCTGGTCACCGTGGACGGCCTGGCCAGCCAGCGCGCCTGCATGACCAAGGCGCAAGCCGGGCAAATCGTGCAATCCGCAAGCTCGCCAGTGACAGAGAACGCCCCCCAGCTGCATCCGCTAACGCCACCGCCCCATGCGGCGCCGGCCGCCATCACGGTTGATGTGCTGGTAATTGGCGCCGGCCCGGCGGGCTTGTCCGCCGCCATCGCAGCATGCAAAAGCGGTGCCAGCGCCACGGTGCTGGACGAACGCCTGCAGACCGGCGGGCAGTTTTACAAGCCGCTGGCGCTCTCGCACCAAGCCGCCAAACCAGCTGACAAGCAGTTCGCCGGTGGTCTTGCGCTGACCCGGGAAGCGCAGGCGGCAGGGGTGGATATCCGGCAAAGTGCCCAGGTATGGGCCGCGTTTTCGGCCACCGAAGTAGGCGCCATCATCGAAGGCCGCGCCACGGTATTCCATTGCAAGCAGTTGGTCATTGCGCCGGGTGCGTACGAGCGGCCCGTTTCCTTTCCCGGCTGGACCTTGCCTGGCGTGATGAGCACCGGCGCGGGTCAGACCCTGGCCCGCGCCTACCGCGTGTCACCCGGCCAGCGCGTGGTGATCGCCGGCAACGGCCCCTTGAACCTGCAACTCGCGGCCGAGTTGCTCGCAGGAGGCGCCAAGGTACTGGCCGTGCTGGAAAGCGCCCCCCGGCCCGGCTTTGCGCAATGGCGCGAGCTGGTTCAGGCCAGCCGCACCGGGCCGGACTTGCTGCTGGACGGCGCCCGCTACCTGGCGTTACTGCGCCGCCACGGCGTCCCGGTGCTGTGGGGCCACGCGGTGGTCGCGGCCGAGGGCAAGGACAGCCTGCACACCGTGCATGCGGCGCGGCTCGATGCGCAGGGCCAGGCCGTGGCGGGCAGCGAACAGCGATTCCAGGCCGACGCCTTGTGTGTGGGCTACGGATTCATCCCCTCCACCGAACTGGCCCGCATGCTGGGCTGCCAGCACCGGTTGGTAGCGCGCCACCTGGGCTACTTGGCCACCGTGACCGACGAAGACGGGCGCACCAGCATCCCCGGCGTCTTTGTGGTGGGCGACGGCGCCGACCTGGGCGGCTCGCGCGTGGCATTGGCGCGCGGCAGCTTGGCAGGCTGCGCCGCCGCACGCCAGCTAGGCCATGCCGCACCTCCACCGGCGCACAGCCTGCAGGCGCTGCAGCGGGGACTGGCCTTCCAGCACGCGCTCTGGTCGCTCTACCAGGCGCCGCCGGTCAGTCTGCGGCAGGTACCCGACGAGACCTTGCTGTGCCGCTGCGAAGACATCACGTTCGGCTCGGTACGCGCCCAGATTGCGGCGGGCCGCGACACCCTGGCCGCCATCAAGCGCAACACCCGCCTGGGCATGGGCCGATGCCAGGGCCGCTACTGCGCCAACGTGGCGGCGCGCCTGGTGCACGAAATCACCGGCCGGCCCAACAGCGTGGAACAGTACTTCGCCCCGCGCGCGCCGACCCGGCCCGTGCCCGCGGGCGCCCTGGGCTTCGAAAAGCCGGAATGGGGCGGCCACCGCCCGGCCATCACGCCCAATCTGGCCCACCCGGTGGAAGACGCACCGCTGGCGGAGAAAAAAGTCGATGTGCTGGTGATTGGCGGCGGCGTGCTGGGGGCCAACCTCGCCTACTTTCTCGCGCGCGCAGGCCAGGACGTGCTGGTGGTGGACCGCGACGACATCAACCTGCAGGCCTCCGGCGCCAACGCGGGCAGCCTGCATGTGCAACTGCTCTCGTTCGACTTTGGCGCCAAAGCGCAGGAAGGCGGTGGCCCGGCCGCTGCCACGCTGCCGCTGGGACCGCTGTCGGTCAAGCTGTGGCAACAGATCCAGGAAGATTGCGGCGAAGACCTGGAAGTCAAAATCACCGGCGGCCTGATGGTGGCCGACAGCGCCCAAGGCATGGCATTCCTGCAGGCCAAGGCGGCGCTGGAGCGCAGCCACGGCATAGAAGCCCATGTGGTGGACGGCAACGAGTTGCGCCGCCTGTCCCCGGCCTTGTCGCCCAGCTTGCTGGGCGCCGGATGGTGCCCGATGGAAGGCAAGATCAACCCCTTGCGTGCCACCTATGCGGTGGCGGCCAAGGCGATGCAGCGCGGCGCCCGCTTCATCCGTGGCTGCAACGTGGAGCGGATCGAGCGCCACGCAGGCGATGGCGCGGGCTTCACCGTGCACACCTCGCGCGGCACGATACGCGCCGGCCGCATCGTCAACGCCAGCGGCGCCTGGTCCAGCGCCGTGGGTGCGATGCTGGGCGTCAAAGTGCCGGTCAAGGGCGCGCCGCTGCAGATGATCGTGACCGAACCGGCGCCGCCCCTGGTCAGCCACCTGATTGCCCACGCCGACCGCCACCTCAGCATGAAACAGGCGGCCACCGGCGGCCTCATCATCGGCGGCGGCTGGACCGCGGCGTTTGATGCCGGCATGCGCCTGAACCACGCCGAACGCAGCAGCATCGAAGGCAATCTGTGGGTGGCCAACCAGGTGCTGCCCGCCCTGGCCGGCCTGCATGTGGTCCGCTGCTGGGCCGGCATGAACGTCAACATCGACGGCGCCCCCATCCTGGGCGAGGTGCCTGGCGTGCCGGGCTTCTTCAACGCCGTCACCTCGAACGGCTACACCCTGGCGCCGATCGCCGCCAGCCTGGTGGCCGACCTGCTGGTGCGCGGGCGTACCGACATCGACATCCAACCCTATCGCATCGAACGTTTCAACTAAGCCCATGACAACTATGAAAACCCAGACCCCGCCATCCGCCAAAGACGCCATGCGTGGCTTCATAGAGCAGCATTTTGAAGAGCAGGTCCGCGCCCTCGCCCGCCTGGTGCAATGCCCGTCCGACAACCCGCCCGGCGACTGCGCACCGCATGCGCTGGTCACGGCGCAGTGGCTCGCGGAGATGGGCTTTGCGGTGGAGCGCCATGCGGTGCCGCAGGCCCTGGCGCAGCAGCACGGCATGCAGAGTGTCACCAACCTGATCGTGCGGGAAAAGTTCGGCGACGGTGGCCCGGTGGTGGCCATGAACGCCCATGGCGATGTGGTTCCCCCGGGCGAGGGCTGGACCGCCAGCCCCTACAGCGGCGAGATCCGCGACGGCTGGCTGTACGGCCGCGGCGCGGCCGTGTCCAAGTCGGACTTCACCACCTACGCCTACGCCTTGCGCGCGCTGAAATCCCTCTCCGGCGTGGCGCTCAAGGGCCAGGTGGAGCTGCACTTCACCTACGACGAGGAAACCGGCGGCATGACCGGCCCGCACTGGATCCTGCAGCAAGGGCTGTCCAAGCCCGACTACGTGCTGTCGGCGGCCTTCTCGCACCATGTGGTGACCGCGCACAACGGCTGCCTGCACCTGGAAATCACGCTGCGCGGCCGATCCGCCCACGCCGCCTGGCCCGAGACCGGCAGCGACGCCATCGAGGCCAGCGTGCCCTTGCTGGCCGCGCTGTACCGCTACCGCGACAGCCTGGCCGATCGCCCGTCCCGCACCCCCGGCATCACCCACCCGACCCTGGTGGTCGGGCTGGTCAAGGGCGGCATCAACACCAATGTCGTGCCCGATATGGTGACCCTGCGCGTCGACCGCCGCATCGTGCCCGAGGAAGTGCCGGAGCAGGTCGAAGCCGAGTTGCGCGAGGTGGTTGCCGCGTCGGTGCGCCAGCTCGCCGGCATCCAGGTCGAGGTCACGCAAATCCTGCTGGCCCGGCCGTTCAAGCCCGTGGCCGGCGCGCAGGCCCTCACCGATCTGGTGTGCCGCGAAGGCAGCGCCGTGCTGGGCACACCGGTGACACCGATAGGCGTACCGCTGTACACCGATGCCCGGCTCTACAGCGAAGCCGGCATTCCCACCGTGATGTACGGCGCCGGCCCGGCCACGCTGCTGGCAGCCAACGGCCACCGCGCCGATGAGCGAGTGCCGCTGCTGGAACTGCAACAGGCCACGCAGGTGGTGGCCAACGTCCTGCTGGAACTGCTGACCGGCTGAAGCCGCAGCTGCACCGCAGGCCCCCTCAACCGCTCAGGACCGCACAGAAAGTATTGAAATGATCAACATCAACAATGTCAGCAAATGGTATGGCAGCTTCCAGGTGCTGAGCGACTGCAGCACCCGGATCCGCAAGGGCGAGGTGGTGGTGGTGTGCGGCCCGTCGGGCTCGGGCAAATCCACCCTCATCAAATGCGTCAACGCGCTGGAGTCGATCCAGCAAGGCGACATCGTGGTGGACGGTGTCTCGGTCACCAACCCCAAGATCAACCTCAACCAGCTGCGCTCGCGCGTCGGCATGGTGTTCCAGCATTTCGAGCTGTTCCCGCACCTGTCGATCACGGAGAACCTCACCTTGCCGCAGATCCGGGTCCTCAAACGCAGCGAGAGCGAAGCCCGGCGCAAGGCCCTGGTCTTACTGGAACGTGTCGGCCTGTCGGCCCATGCGCACAAATTTCCGGCCCAGCTCTCGGGCGGCCAGCAGCAACGGGTGGCGATTGCCCGGGCCCTGGCTATGGACCCCATCGCCATGCTGTTTGACGAACCCACCTCGGCGCTGGACCCCGAGATGGTCAACGAAGTGCTCGACGTCATGGTGCAGCTCGCCAGCGACGGCATGACCATGATGTGCGTGACCCACGAAATGGGCTTTGCACGCAAGGTGGCGCACCGCGTCATCTTCATGGACCGGGGTGCGATTGTGGAGGACTGCGACAAGGAATCGTTCTTTGGCAGCCCCCACGCCCGCAGCGAACGGGCACAGCAGTTTCTATCCAAGATACTTCAGCATTGATAGAACCGACATGGTTTTGGGGTACCTCATGCAGGTGCACATGCGCCGCATAGGCTTTAGGCCGCCAGCACTTATTCCGCCTATGTCAGAAGCTATTCAATCAATAGCAACCGGCTTACAGGGCCGGGTCGCGTGCTTCCCAGCGGATCTTGTCAATCTCGGCCAGCACTTCAGGTGACAGGGTGGTGCCGTGAGCATCCAGGTCTTCATCGAGTTGCGCCACGGAAGTCACTCCGATGATGGTGCTGGCCACCTGCCATTTGGTGTAGCAAAACGCCAGCGCCAGCTGCGAGGGCGTGAGGCCATGCGCACGCGCCAGGGCGTTGTAGCGCCGCGCGGCGGCCAGCGCCTCGGGACGGCCCCAGCGCTGCATGCGCACCGATTCAAACTTGGCGATGCGCGCATCTTTGGGCGCATCGGGGCCGTCAATGCCCGACTGGTCGTATTTGCCGGTCAGCAGGCCAAAGGCCAGCGGCGAATAAGCCAGCAGCGAGACGCCCAGGCGGTGCATGGTTTCGTCCAGGCCGTTTTCCACCGTGCGGTTGACCAGGCAATAGGGGTTTTGCACGGTGGCCACGCGCGGCAGGCCGTGCTGCTCGGCCAGGCGCACAAACTCGTGCACGCCATAAGGCGTTTCATTGGACAGGCCTATGGCGCGCACCTTGCCCGCCCTGACGAGGCCGGCCAGCGCTTCGAGCTGCTGATGAATCGACGACACCGCCTTGTCCTTGGCCGGGTCGAAGTACAAGGCGCCAAACGCCGGCACATGGCGTGCCGGCCAGTGAATCTGGTAGAGGTCAATCACATCGGTCTTCAGGCGCTTGAGGCTGTCATTGCAGGCGCCCACGATGTCTGCGGCGGTGAGGTCGGTGCTGCCGTTGCGAATCCAGGGCATGCCGCGCGCCGGGCCGGCCACCTTGCTGGCCAGCACCAGCTGGCCGCGGGCGGAGGGATGTTTGGCGAACCAGTTGCCGAGTATGGTCTCGGTGGCGCCAAAGGTTTCGGCCCGTGCCGGCACCGAATACATCTCGGCGGTGTCGAGAAAATTGATGCCCCGCTCCAGCGAGCGGTCGAGTATGCGATGGGCAGTGGCTTCATCGACCTGCTCGCCAAAAGTCATGGTGCCCAGGCAAATGGGCGTGACGTGCAAATCACTGCTGCCGAGTTGAACTTTATTCATGGGAATGAGGCTGGAAATTAGTGAACAGTCCCCCGTGAAGAGGAGACAGACGATCGGTGACGGAACTCACAAAGCCTTAGTTTAAGGCCTTGAATGACCATTTGCGGCTCAGCAATTCGCGCCCTTGTCTTACAACACCTGCGCATTTGAGCAGTAGGATTCCTCCATCAGCGGTGTTAACTCGCCCTGTCCCATTTACCCATTCCGAGGAGCATCTTCATGAAAACACCCTTCATCACATCCCTGATCTGCGCTGCACTGGCCCTGACGGCCTGCGCCGACATGAGCCAAACACAGCAGGACACGGCCAAGGGCGCCGGCATTGGTGCCGTCGCTGGTGCCCTGCTGGGTGCGGCGACCGACGGCTCCAAAGGCGCCGCTACCGGAGCCGTGCTGGGCGGCGCCCTGGGCGCCGGCGGCGGCTACATCTGGTCCAAGAAAATGCAGGACCAGAAAGCGGCCATGGAGAAAGCCACCGCGGGCACCGGTGTCGCCGTCAGCCAGACCGCCGACAATCGCCTGAAGCTGGACATCCCCAGCGATGTGTCGTTTGACGTGGGCCGCGCGGCCATCAAGCCCAACTTCGCACCGGTGCTGAACCACTTCGCCACCAGCCTGAACCAGAATCCGGTCACCACGGTGACCATCATTGGCCATACCGACAACACCGGTACCGACGCCATCAACAACCCCCTGTCCTTCGACCGTGCCAATGCGGCCCGCGACTACCTCGTCAGCCGTGGTGTGGCCGCAACCCGCATCGCCACGGACGGACGCGGTTCGCGCGAACCGGTCGCCGACAACAGCACGCAGGCCGGCCGTGACAAAAACCGCCGCGTCGAAATCTATGTGGCGGAGCGGGTCGCAGGCCGATAATCCCGGCGCCCCGCGCTTCCTTCTCAAGCACCTTCGGGTGCTTTTTGTTTTGCAGGATGGCAACCCAACCGATCGGTGCCAGTTCCAATGCGGATTTTTATCTCGAATTGCGACAGCGAAAAAGCGGCACTCGGGCGCGCACAAGACCTCACGGCAGCCCGAGCACGCCGCGCAATTCGGACTTGGCGGCGGCGAAGTCCCGGCGGTACTCGGCGTTCTGCTGCGCGAGCACCGCGATCATCACGGCCAGCTGCCGGCCCGCTTCGACGTCGCTGGGGTAGTGAACGCCGCCCAGCACCCGGTTGTCGCCGAATTCCTTGGCGCGCTCGAAGATCTGCGTCCGTTTCTCCGGCACCATGTCGGCCAGCGCAATGCCGGTGAGAAAGCCAAACGTGGAATGCCCGCTCGGGTAAGACCCGCTGTTGGAATACTTGGCGACCGGTTCGAGGCGTTTGTCGACCACGGGCGGACGCGGGCGCGCCCACATGTCCTTGCCCTGCTTGTTGAACGCGCTCTCGGTCTTGTAAAGCCTTTTGAAGAACTTCGCCGCCGCCGGCAGGTTTTGCTCGGTGAACGCCGGCCCCATGACATCCGCGAAACGGAAGACGCTCTGTTCCAGGTCGGCCGCCGACCGGGCCGCCTGCTCCGGCGTCCGCTTCTTCTGCAGATCCAGCATCCATTCGATTTCCCGGCGTGCAACCTCCGCGCTTGGCGGTGGCGCCAGGAAGCGGGTCGAATCGAGCTGTTCCACGGAAAGATAGAGCGACTGCTCCTCTTTCGCCAGCACGGCCGTGCTTCCAAAAGCCACGAAGGCGCCACACAACAGCAAATTGGCCAGTCTCCTCATTCATCTCTCCTTCGGTCTACGCTTATGCATCAGCCGCCAACCGGGCGGCGCGGAATTCCTCACAAGACGGGTCAAAACAAAATATCGCCAGCGATCACGGTGCGGACGCGCTCAGAGGCTGAGAGTTTTTCGAAGCGACGGTATTTCCTCCCTCGCCCCTTTGGGGAGAGGGGCCGCGCGCCCCTGTCGTGGCCACTCGCCGGCCCTCACCCCCGCCCTCTCCCAGAGGGAGAGGGAGTGAAATCGAAAAACTCTCACGCGCTCAGTGCGACACCCCCCAGATGGTCCGCAGCTGCGACAGGGTCGCGATCACCGCCGGGTCGTGCTCCGCGGTTTTGGGGTAAATGAAGCTCAGCAGCGCCGCCACGCGCGTGTGCGGCCAGATCACCACCTCGTCGCGCTCGCTGGCCGGCACCGCGATGTCTTCGCGCAGCAACGCCAGGCCCACACCCGAACGCACCAGGCTGTGCGGCGAGGCGGCCTCATCCGACTCCAGCACGGTATTGGGCGTCAGCCCCTGGCGGGCGAACATGTCCTTGAGCAGGGTCTGCGCATGGTGCTGGGCCGGCGCGCCTATCCACGGCATGCCGGCAATCTCGCGCCAGCCCGCATGCAGCAGGCGCGGGCGAAAGCCGAACGGCCCCGCAATGCGGTACTGGATGGTCTGCAGCGGCACGCCCAGCACTTCGCGCGGGATATTGGGCCCGATGTAGAACGCGCCCTGCAGCGCTTCGGCCGCCACGAGATCACGCAGCTCCTCGGCATGGCCGTGGCGCGTCTTGATGTCGAGCAAGGGCAGCGTCCGCACCAGCGAGTTGAGCAGCGAACCCAGCCGCAATGAATCCGGGTCGCCGACCGTGCCGATGACGAGCGAGCCCGTGACCTTGCCTTTCAGTTCCATGGCCTTGCCGAGCAGCGACCCGGCCGCGGCCAGCACCTGCTCCGCGTCGGCCAGCATCAGCTCGCCCGCCTTGGTCAGCGTGATGCGGCCCGGCCGCCTGTCGAACAGGGTGAGGCCCAGTTCCTCCTCCAGCGCCTTGATCTGGGCCGTGACGGCCGGCTGCGTCACGTGCAGCACTTCGGCGGCCCGTGTCAGATGGCCCAGCTTGGCCACGGTGACGAAGGCGCGCAGTTGGTAGATTTCCATGAGCGGCGACGCGGGGTCGTCGTTCAGTTGTCGAGAAAGCGGACCTGCGTCGGCTCGATGCCGAGCCGCACCTCGGCGCCTGGCGGGAACATGGCCAGCCCCGAGTAGTGCGCCTGGTCGGCCACCATGGCCACCTCGCCCACGCGCACGCGGTAGCGCGAGAACTCGCCGAGGAATTCGGAGCTTTCCACGCGCCCCTCGACCCAGACGCGGGAAGCGTCCACCTGCTCGTCGCGCACCCGGATGCTGACCTGGTGCGGCCTGAACGCCATGGCCGCCGCGCCGGGGCGCAGGGTCGATTCGGGCGGATGCGGGAAGGTCAGCGGGCCCAGGCCGTTCACGTTGAAGCTCATGGTCTCGCCATTGACATGGCTGATGTGGCCCTCCAGCAGGTTGGCCGTGCCGACGAAGCCCGCCACGAAGCGGTTGCCCGGGAAATCGAACAGCCCGGCGGCGGTGCCGACCTGTTGCAGGATGCCCTTGTCGAGCACGGCCATGCGGTCGGCCGTGGTCATGGCCTCTTCCTGGTCGTGCGTCACGAAAATCGTCGTGATGCCCAAGGTGCGCTGCAGGTTCTTGAGCTCCTCGCGCATTTGCACGCGCAACTGCTTGTCCAGGTTGGACAAGGGCTCGTCCAGCAGCAGCACCTGCGGCTCGATCACGATGGTGCGCGCCAGCGCGACGCGCTGCTGCTGGCCACCCGACAGCATGGAAGGCCGCCGCTTGGCGTACTGTTTCAGGCCCACCAGGTCCAGCGCATCCTCGACTTTCTGCTGGATGGTTTTCTTATCAACTTTCCTCTCCACCAGGCCGAACGCGACGTTGTCCCAGACGGTCATGTGGGGCCACAGCGCGTAGTTCTGGAACACCATGCCGACGTTGCGCAGGTGCGGGGGTGTGCCCGAGACGTCCTTGCCGTCGATCAGCAGCGAGCCGCCCTGGTGCTGGTTGAAGCCGGCGATCAGGCGCAGCAAGGTGGACTTGCCCGAGCCGCTGGGGCCCAGCAGCGCGAAAAACTCGCCGGGCTCCACCGACAGGGTGATGTCTTTCAGGACTTCGGTTTTTCCGTAGCTCAGGGAAAGGTGTTTGGCAACAACGCCCACTTTTTTCAAGGGTTTCAACATGGTTTACTCTCAGTCTTCGTGGCGGGCGGCCGTGCGCGCATTGGAGCGCTCAGCCACCCAGTGGGATAGATAGGTGCCCACGGCGACGACCACCACGGCGATCACGCCCAGGGCCGAGCCGGGGCCGCGGCCCGAGACGCTCTGCATGTACAGGTAGATGCCGTAGCTCATGGGCGCGTTCGACTCGGTCGTGGTCAGCATGATGGTGGCCGACAGTTCCACGGCAGCGGTGATGAAGCTGGTGACAAAACCGGCAAGGATACCGCCGGCCATGAGCGGCACCACGATGCGGCGTATCGTGCTGAGCCGGTTGGCGCCCAGGCTCTGGGCCGACTCCTCCAGCGAGATGTGCACCTGCTGCAGCGCCGCGTAGCAGGAACGCAAGGCGTAGGGCAGGCGTCGCACGGCATAGGCAATCATGATCAGCACCCAGGTGGCGGTGATGGGCGTGTCGCTGAACGGAACCGCCATGCCCTTGAAGATGCGCAGGTAGCCAATCGCCAGCACCAGGCCGGGAATCGCCAGCGCAATCGACGAGGCCCAGTCCAGCCACTGGCGCGCCGGCAGCCGGGTGCGCAGGATCAGGTAGGCAATGGCCGTGCCGATGACCACGTCCAGCCCGGCGGCCAGGCCGCAGTACAGCAGCGTGTTGTGGATCATCCGACTGGAGTCGCTGAACACGGTAGCGTAGTGCTGCAGCGTAAAGGCATCCGGCAGGACGGAAAAACTCCAGACCTTGGCAAAGCTCATCAGCAGGATGCCCAGGTGCGGCGACAGCACCACCACCAGCACCAGCCCTATCCAGAAGTAGGCGATGGCGGACTGCCAGGCCGTCAGCTTGCGCCGCTGGATGCTGTTGCCGCCCTTTTGCAGGGTCGAGTAGTCGCGCCCCTTCATGACCCGGGCCGCCAGCCACATGGCCAGGATGGAAAAGGCAATCATGATGACGCTGATCACATAGCCCAGCGGGTCGTCCACGCCCACGGACGTGATGCGCAGATAGGCCTGGGGCGCGAGCATATTGGTCGTGCCCATCACCAGCGGCGTGCCCAGGTCGTCGAACACCTTCACGAAGACCAGGGACGCCCCCGCCAGGAAGCCGGGCATGGCCAGCGGGAAAATCACGCGGCGGAACAGCCTGAAACCGGTGCAGCCCAGGTTTTGCGCGGACTCTTCCATGGCGCCATCGATGTTGCGCAGGGACGCCACCAGGTTCAGCAGGATGAACGGGAAGTAGTGCAGGCTCTCGACGAAGATGATGCCGCCCAGGCCTTCCATGACCGGGATGGTGAAGCCGAACCATTGGTCGAGCAGCAGGTTGACCGAGCCGCTGCGCCCGAAGATCAGCTGCAAAGCCACGGCGCCCACGAAGGGCGGCATGATCAGCGGCAGGATGCCCAGCGTCTGGATGACCAGCGCGCCGCGGAACTCAAAACGCACCGTCAGGTAGGCCAGGGGGATCGCGATAAGCGAGGCGAACACCACGGAGAACACGGCCACCAGCATGCTGTTGACGAAGGACTCCCTGAACAGGGACTGCCCGAAGAAGTTGGCGAAATGGCCCAAGGTGAGCCGCCCCTCTTCCGTCACGAAGGCGGTGTAGATCACCGACCCGACGGGCGCGAGCAGAAACAGCGCCAGGAAGGCGAAGATGATGAGGCCGGCCAGCCAGGCGCCCAGCCCGCCCGGCAGCCGCCAGGTGCGGGGTTGTGCCAGCAGCACCGGCGAGTTCACGGTTGAAGAAGTCATTGACGGGGCAGTCCTTATTTGAGGAGCGCGGACGCTTCACCGGCCAGCTGTTCGGCGCGGGCGTAGTTGGCTTTAGCTTTGGAGTTCCAGAGCTCTTCCAGGCCGGTAAGCTGCTTGGCGACGGCCACGTCTTTTTTGTTCTTGCGGAAGATTTCCAGGAACTGCTTGTCGTTGACGTTCTTCTCGTCCACCAGCGGCGTGTAGGCAAAGCTGCGCGCCTGCTTGAGCAGCTCGGCGGCGCGCGGGTTGGGCTTGGCGGCCAGCTTGCGTTCAGCCTCATGAATGGCCTTGGTCGCCGCCTGCAGCTCTTTCAGCCGGAAGGTGACGGTCTGGTCGAACAGGCTGGTCACCAGCGCGTAGCGCGCCTCGGACAGCTCCGAGTCGAACTTCACCTTGGACTTGCGCGCGATGTCGTAGATGTTGGGGTAGTCGTGCGGCACCTTCAGGCCCGCGACAGAATACGGAAGCACCGGCATGCGGCTGATCTTGGGATCGAAGAGCAGCTCCTGGCCTTCCGTCGACAGCGAGTAGGCGATGAACTTGCTGGCCTCGGCGGTATTCTTGCCGCCGGCAATCATCGCAATGCTGGCGGGCACGACCGACGTGACGCTGGGATACACAAAGTCCACCGGGAAGCCCGAATACCGGCCCGCCAGGCCAAAGAAGTCAATGACCAGGCCTATGCCGAACTGGCCGTTGTTCACGCCGTCGGGTACGCCGAAGCTGCGGTCGGTGACGGCGGCGCAGTTGCCGCCGATCTGCAACAGCTGGGTCCAGCCCTTTTCCCAGCCTTCACCCTGCAGGATGGTTTCCACCGTGAGATGGGTAGTGCCCGAACGCGAGGGCGACGACAGCGCCACATGGCCGTAGTAAACGCCCTTGGTCAGGTCAGCCCATTCCTTGGGTGCAGGCAGCTTGTTGGCCTGCATATAGCGCTTGTTGGTCATGATGCCGTAGCCCGACAAGGCCTGGCCAAAGTAAAAGCCCTCCGGATCGTTGACCGGGTAGTTGCCGATTTTTTTCGGCACCAGCGGGTTGCCGGCCTCGGGCACCTTCTGCAACAGCTTGTCGCGCGCCAGCACCTCAAAGGCCACCACGTCCGACGACCAGAACACATCGGGGCGCTGGCCGGCCGCGGTTTCGCGGATGTAGGGAATGGAGGCGGTGCCGCTTTTGTTCAGTATCTCGAGCTTGATCGTGGGGTTTTTGGCCTCGAACGCCTTTCTGTAGGTGTCCGTGATTTCTTTCGGGAAAGAAGTGATTACGGTGACCGTGCCGGCCTGGGCGGCCGCGTAAATGGACAGGCCTAGGGCGAGCGCCAGGGCCGTGACTACCGGCTTGAATGCAATGCTGCGCATGGATGTCTCCTTCGGGTTGTTGAGTTGTGCCCGAAGGTTACGCACGACGCCGCCGGCTGACCAATCACAGTTTTTGATGCCTCCCATCAGCAGCAACAGGCGTCGGGTTAACCCTCGGCGGCCTTGAAGCGGGCTTCCTCCTGCAGCCGCAGCACCCGGCGCTGCACTTTGCCGGTGGTGGTCATGGGCAAGGCGTCGATGAATTCGATTTCCTTGGGGTATTCGTAGGGCGCCAGCAGGTTTTTCACATGGGCCTGCAGCTCGGCGATCATTTGCAGCTCAAACTGACCTTCAGCCCCCGTCGAACCGGCGCGAGAAGCTATGAAATCAGGAGCAAGCACAACATAGGCCTTGACCACGGCGCCGCGCTCGCGGTCCGGCTTGGGCACCACGGCGGCATTCACGACGGCCGGGTGCTTGATCAGGCAGTTCTCGATTTCACCGGGGCCGATGCGGTAGCCGGCTGCCTTGAAGACATCGTCGGCGCGGCCCTCGTACCAGAGGTAGCCGTCGGCATCGCGGCGCGCCAGGTCGCCGGTGCGGCACCAGTCGCCGCTGAACTTGGCGCGGGTGGCTTCGTCCTTGCGCCAATAGCCCAAAAAGAAGATCGGGTCCGGATCGCCGTGCACATCGAAACGGTTCACGGCCACATCGCCGGGCACGCCGACGGCGCATTCACGGCCTTCGTCATCCAGCACGGCGACACGATGACCGGGGTAAGCCTTGCCCATGCTGCCCGGCCTGGCAGGCCAATACCGGGAACAGTTGCCGACGATGTAGTTGACCTCGGTCTGGCCAAACATCTCGTTGACGGTCACGCCCAGCTGCTCGCGGCAGTAGGCAAACACCGCATCGCCGACCGCTTCGCCCGCGCTCATGAGGCCTTGCAGCCTGAGCCTGAACTGCCGGCGCGGCTGCGGATAGGCCTTCATCATGGCCTTGAGCGCCGTGGGAAACAGAAAGCTGTGCGTCACCCCTTGCTCGGCCATCAGGCTGAAGGCCAGCTCGGGACTGAAGCGGCCATTGAAGGCCACGATGGGCCGGCCGAAATACAGCGTGGGCAGCAGCGCATCCATGAGGCCACCGGTCCAGGCCCAGTCGGCCGGGCTCCAGAACACGGCGTCGGACGCCGCATTGGTCTTGCCGTCAAAGCCAAACCAGTTCTGGCTGCAGACAAAGCCAGGCAGGTTGCCTATCAGCGCGCGATGCGCCAGCAGTGCCCCCTTGGGCGGGCCGGTGGTGCCGCTGGTGTAGATCAGGATGGCCGCCTCGTCGGCCTTGGTCTTCACCGCCGTGAACGAGCGCTGCTGCGCGGCAAGGGCAGACTCGTAATCAACATCGCCCTGCCCCACCGCCGCGCCGGCCGCCACCACGGTGCGCAGCGCCGGGCAGTCGGTGCGTATGGACTTCACGCTGGCAATGGCGCTCTCGTCGCAAATCGCGACCACCGCCTCGCTGTCCTGCAGGCGAAAGGCCAGCGCGTCGGGACCAAACAGCATGGACAGCGGCATGGCCACCGCCCCCATCTGAAAAATCGCCATGTAGGCCACGGCGGTTTCAAAGCGCTGCGGCATCACGATGGCGACCCGGTCGCCGCGCTGCACGCCCAGGCCAGCCAGCACATGGCTGAGCGCATCCGCCGCCCGCTGCAGCTCTGAATAAGTATGAAACAGGGTCTCAGCGCCCGGCCTATGGGTGCGAATAGCTATTCTTTTGGTAGCAGGCAGCGCGTCATCTTCAGCGCGGGCCCAGCGGCCGCAGCAGGCCTCGGCGATGTTGAAGTGCTCGTCGACCTGCCAGCGAAAATTGCGATGCATGGCCGCGTAATGGTCGGCGGGCCGGCTGCCGGGCGCCTGGCCCGGCGTGTCCCTGTCTTGACTGCGCTTCAACTCGAGTCTCCTTATGATGAAAGCAATGTACAAAGAAAAACGCTCTTCCCGCAGCGAGTTTGTCCCTATACGCGGACTCAACTACCACGTACGCATCTGGCAGGCACCCCAGACCGACGCCAGGGCCGCCAGCGCCGGGCCGCCCCAAGCAAGGCCAGCCCCCTCGGGGGGCAGTGAACCACACGCAGTGGGGAACGTGGGGGTACCACTTGTCCTGGTGCACGGCTGGATGGACGTGGCGGCGTCCTGGCAGTTCATGGTGGATGCCTTGTCCGACGCTTTTGCGCAGGACCGGACCATCATCGCGCCCGACTGGCGCGGCTTCGGGCAAACCGGTACCGGCCCGGCCGGCGCCCAGGTCGACCATTACTGGTTTGCCGACTACCTGGCCGACCTCGACTTTCTGCTCGACCATTACGCAGCGGGCCAGGCGGTGGACCTGGTCGGCCACAGCATGGGCGGCAATGTGGCCATGCTGTATGCCGGGGTGCGGCCCGAACGCATCCGCAAGCTGGTCAACCTGGAGGGCTTCGGCCTGCCGGCCAGCAGGCCCAGCCAGGCGCCCGGGCGTTATGCCAAGTGGATGGACGAGCTCAAAAGCCTGCACCGCGGCGATCTGGACCTCAAGCCCTACAACGACCAGGACGGCGTGGCGCGGCGGCTCATGAAGACCAACCCCCGCCTCTCCCCCGACAAGGCCGACTGGCTGGCCAGCCACTGGGCCCGCCCCGATGCGGCGGGAAAATGGCGGATCCTGGGCGAGGCGGCCCACAAAATCACCAGCGCCCAGCTCTACCGCCTCGATGAAGTACTGGAAATCTACCGGCGCATCAGCGCGCCCACCCTGGCCATTGAGGCCTCCGACGATTCCCTGGGCAGCTGGTATCAGGGGAAATACACCCTGGCCGAGTACCACGAAAGACTTAAAAACCTGCCCCAGGCAAGGGTTGCCGTGGTTAAGGACGCCGGCCACATGCTGCACCACGACCAGCCCGAGCAGCTGGCGCGCCTGATTGAGGGCTTTCTGGACTAAGTCTTTTCCGGTCGTGAGAAAATGAAGGGTTAGCCAACTTCGGCCCCACCCCATTCAGGATTGAACACTCATCATGGAAGCAGAACACATCAACGCCATCGGCAACCAGCTTGCGGACCTGAGCAACCGGGTGAATGAACTTCGGGGGTATCTTTGACTACCCTGCCAAGGAACGCAAGCTAAACGAAGTCAACGCCGCGCTGGAAGACCCCAAGGTCTGGGACAACCCCAAGCGCGCCTCGGCCCTCGGCCAGGAAAAAAAATCGCTGGAAGACGTGGTTCATGTGATTGACCGCCTGGACCAGGAACTGTCCGACAACACCGAGCTGTTCGAAATGTCCAGGGGCGAAGGCGACGAAGCCGGCATGCGGGCGATTGAAGCCGAAGCCGCCACGGTCGCCGCCGAGGTCGAAAAAATGGAATTCCGCCGGATGTTCAACAACCCGGCCGACCCGCTCAACGCCTTCCTCGACATCCAGGCCGGCGCCGGCGGCACGGAAGCCTGCGACTGGGCCAGCATGCTGCTGCGCCAGTACCTGAAGTACGCGGAACGCAAGGGCTTCAAAACCACGGTCGAAGACGAATCGCCCGGCGACACCGCCGGCATCAAGGGCGCGACCATCAAGATCGAAGGCGAATACGCCTTTGGCCTGCTGCGCACCGAAACCGGCGTGCACCGCCTGGTGCGCAAGTCGCCGTTTGACTCCTCGGGCGGCCGCCACACCTCGTTTGCCTCGGTGTTTGTCTACCCCGAAATTGACGACTCGATCGAGATCGAGATCAACCCGTCGGATGTGCGCACCGACACCTACCGCGCCAGCGGCGCCGGCGGCCAGCACATCAACAAGACCGACTCGGCCGTGCGCCTGACGCACATCCCGACCGGCATCGTGGTGCAGTGCCAGGACGGCCGCAGCCAGCACAGCAACCGCGACGTGGCCTGGAAGCGCCTGCGTTCCCGGCTGTATGACTTCGAGTTGCGCAAGCAGCAGGAAGCCCAGCAAAAACTCGAGGACACCAAAACCGATGTGGGCTGGGGCCACCAGATCCGCAGCTATGTGCTGGACAACAGCCGCATCAAGGACTTGCGCACCAACGTCGAAATCTCGGCCACCCAAAAGGTGCTGGACGGCGACCTCGATGCCTTCATCGAGGCCTCCTTGAAACAAGGCGTCTGACGGCGATCTGCGCCGTCATGCGGGTGGGTGAATTTTCAGAACGTTTTACGAGTTTTCTAGGAAAAAAAACATGTTGCAAATGATGGATGATCGAGGAACTGGACCGGGGACCGCCGCGGTCATCAAGCGCGCCGATTACATCGCCCCCGCGTACTGGATCGACACCGTCGATCTGTGCTTTGACCTGGACCCGGCAAAAACGCGCGTGCTCAACAAGATGACGCTGCGCCGCAACCCGGATGTGCCGGCGCAGGCCCTGAAACTCGACGGCGAAGAACTCAACCTGGCGCGCGTGCTGGTCAATGGCCAGGGCACCTCGTTCAAGATGGAGGGCAAGCAGCTGGTGCTGGACAACCTGCCCGATGCATTCGAGCTGGAAATCTTCACCACCACCTGCCCGGCCAAGAACACCCAGCTGATGGGCCTGTATGTCAGCAACGACTCCTTCTTCACGCAGTGCGAGGCCGAAGGTTTCCGGCGCATCACCTACTTCCTGGACCGCCCCGACGTGATGGCCAGCTACAGCGTGACGCTGCGCGCCGACAAGGCCCAGTACCCGGTGCTGCTGTCCAACGGCAACCTGGTGGCGCAAGGCCCGCTGGAAGATGGCCCCAATGGCGCGCGGCATTTTGCCAAATGGGTGGACCCGCACCGCAAGCCCTGCTACCTGTTTGCGCTGGTGGCCGGCCAGCTGGTCTCCAGGGAGCAGCGCATCACCTCGCGCGCCGGCAAGGACCATGTGCTGCAGGTCTATGTGCGCCCCGGCGACCTCGACAAGACCGAGCACGCGATGAATTCGCTGATGCATTCGGTGGCCTGGGACGAGGCGCGCTTTGGCCTGCCGCTGGACCTGGAACGCTTCATGATCGTCGCCACCAGCGACTTCAACATGGGCGCGATGGAGAACAAGGGCCTGAACATTTTCAACACCAAGTACGTGCTGGCGAATCAGGCCACGGCCACGGACCTTGATTTTTCCAATATCGAAAGCGTGGTCGGCCACGAATACTTCCACAACTGGACCGGTAACCGCATCACCTGCCGCGACTGGTTCCAGCTCAGCCTGAAGGAAGGCCTGACCGTCTTCCGCGACCAGGAGTTTTCGCAAGACCTGGCAGGCGTTGCCTCGGCCCGCGCCGTCAAGCGCATTGAAGACGTGCGCGTGCTGCGCACCGCCCAGTTCCCCGAAGACGCGGGTCCGATGGCGCACCCGGTGCGGCCCGACAGCTACATCGAAATCAGCAACTTCTACACCGTCACGATTTACGAAAAAGGCGCGGAAGTGGTTCGCATGATGCAGACCCTGGTCGGCCGCAAGGGCTTTGCCAAGGGCCTGACGCTGTACTTCGAGCGGCATGACGGCCAGGCCGTGACCTGCGACGACTTCGCGCAAGCCATTGCCGATGCCAACCCCACGTCCGACCTGGCGCGCCTGCTGCCGCAGTTCAAGCGCTGGTACAGCCAGGCCGGCACACCGCGCGTGCACGCGCAAGGCGTGTACGACGCCGCCGAACGCACCTATACCCTGACGCTGGCGCAAAGCTGCGCGCCGACGCCGGGCCAGCCCGTCAAGGAACCGTTTGTCATTCCCGTCGGCCTGGGCCTGCTGGGCGCGGACGGAAAAGACCTGCCGCTGCAACCGGCCGGCGAGACCGATGCCGTTGCCGGAACACGCACCGTCGTGCTGACGCAGGCCAGCGAAACGCTGACCTTCATCAACATAGCCGCCGAACCCGTGCCCTCCATCCTGCGCGGCTTCACCGCCCCCGTGGTGCTGGAGTTTGACTACACCGACGCCCAGCTGCTGCATCTGCTGGCGCACGACAGCGACCCCTTCAACCGCTGGGAAGCCGGGCAACGCCTGGCCGTCAACCGGGCCGTCAATGCTATCAAATCGATAGCTTACAGCGCAGGCGGTTCGGACGCCAGCGTGCTGGATGATGCCTATCTGGAGGCCATGCGCCAGGTGTTGCTCCACCCCACGCTGGACGCCGCCTTCAAGGAACTGGTGCTGACCCTGCCGTCTGAAACCTACCTGGCCGAGCAACTGGACGTGGTCGATCCCCAGCGCATCCACGCGGTGCGCGAAGCCATGCGCCAGCAACTGGCCACGGCCCTGGCGGCCGACTGGGAAGCCACGTACCAGGCCCACCACGACACCGGCGCCTACGCGCCCGATGCCGCATCCTCGGGGCGCCGCGCACTGGCCGGCATGGCACTCACCCATCTGTGCCTCGCGGCACAAGCCAGCGGCGATGCCGTGTGGCCAGGCAAGACCCTGCAGCGCTTCAAGGACGCCGGCAACATGACGGACCGCTTCAATGCCCTGAGCGCCCTGGTGTCCAGCGGCCACGCGCTGGCGGCCGAGGCGCTGCCGCGCTTTCATGCCATGTTCAAGGACGAGGCGCTGGTCATCGACAAATGGATGGGCCTGCAGGCCGGCGCGCCCGACCGCGGCGGCAATATCCTGCCAGCAGTCAAGCAGCTCATGAAGCATCCCGATTTCAGCCTGCGCAACCCCAACCGCGCGCGCAGCGTGATCAGCACCTTTTGCCAGGGCAACCCGGCGGCGTTTCACCGCGCCGATGCCGCAGGCTATGTGTTCTGGAGCGATCGCGTGATCGAACTCGACGCCATCAACCCCCAGGTGGCCGCCCGCCTGGCCCGTGCGCTGGACCGCTGGAGCAAACTGGCAGAACCCTACCGCAGCGCCGCGCGCGAAGCCATTGTCCGCGTCGCCGCCAAGACCGATCTGAGCAAGGACACGCTTGAAGTTGTCACCCGCGCATTGGCGGATTGAGCCCATTGACGCGAGCCGACGCATCCACCCACCGAGAGGAACCCCTTATGTCCCACAACATCTCCCTCACGCGCTACCTGGTCGAGCAGCAGCGCATGGACGGCCACATTCCGCCCGAGCTGCGCCTGCTGCTTGAAGTCGTCGCCCGCGCCTGCAAAAGCATCAGCCAGGCCGTCAACAAGGGTGCGCTGGGCGGCGTGCTCGGCACCGCCGGCAGCGAAAACGTGCAAGGCGAAGTGCAGAAAAAACTCGACATCATCGCCAACGAAGTGCTGATCGAAGCCAACGAATGGGGCGGCCACCTGGCCGCCATGGCCTCGGAAGAAATGGACAGCATCTACCTGGTGCCCAACCGCTATCCGCAGGGTGAATACCTGTTGATGTTTGACCCGCTCGACGGCTCCAGCAACATCGATGTGAATGTCAGCATTGGCACCATCTTCAGCGTGCTGAAAAAGCCCGAAGGTCACGCCGGCGTCGGGGAAAAAGACTTCCTGCAGCCCGGCAGCCAGCAAGTGGCCGCAGGCTACTGCGTGTATGGCCCGCAAACCACCCTGGTACTGACCGTGGGTGACGGCGTCGCCATGTTCACGCTTGACCGCGAGCAAGGCTCGTTCGTGCTGACCGAAGAAAACGTGCAGATTCCCGAGGACACCCAGGAATTCGCCATCAACATGAGCAACATGCGCCACTGGGATGCCCCCGTCAAACGCTACATCGACGAGTGCCTGCAGGGCAAGGAAGGCCCGCGCGGCAAGGACTTCAACATGCGCTGGATCGCCTCCATGGTGGCCGACGTGCACCGCATCCTGACCCGCGGCGGCGTGTTCATGTACCCCTGGGACAAGCGCGAGCCCGAAAAGGCCGGCAAGCTGCGCCTCATGTACGAAGCCAATCCCATGAGCTGGCTGGTCGAGCAGGCCGGCGGCGCCGCGACCAATGGCAGGCAGCGCATCCTGGACATCCAGCCCGGCAAGCTGCACGAACGCGTCAGCGTGATCCTCGGCTCGAAAAATGAGGTCGAGCGGGTCACCGCCTATCACTCCGGGCTATAATGTGAAGATTACGCCGGTGTAGCTCAGTCGGTAGAGCAGCTCATTCGTAATGAGAAGGTCGGGTGTTCGATTCATCTCTCCGGCACCAATAGATACAAGGGTTTGCTGCTATTAATTTAGTAGCAAGCCCTTTTCTCTTTGTGGTCATGTAGCCACTATGTAGCCAGCGGTACGCGTTTTTGTACCTTTTCGGCTTGCAGCATCCAGAAAAAGACCCGCACGCGGCGGGTTGGGGGGTCTGGTGGTTTTCGCCCTGCTGCTCGTTCCTATGCGCTCGATTTCTGAAGTGGGGCTATGAATTGAAGTAGCGGCCAAACTCTGGAATTCAAATGCAGCAGCTCCGGTTAATTTCGACAGTCTGCATTACGGTCGCCCGCAAGCCCGCCGCTCCCACTTGTCTTTAGCTTTACCAGCGGCTACCTGTTGTAGTGATACCCAGCATCTACTCCTTTTGGTACCCCCTCCATTTTCAGCCGCGCCGATCATGCGGAAAACCTGCACGCGGCGTCCCGAAAAAGGCCATGGACAGTGGCAGCACCCGCTTCTTAAACTGCATGCCGGGTAAGCATTGGCCCCGATATTCGAACAACGGAGACAAGATGAAAGCCAAGACTGAGGCGCAAAAAATTCAGATGCGTGTCGGCGCAAGCTGGCGCGACGCTGGGGACTATGAGGCTGTGCACGACCCTTGCCGCGGTCCGTGTGGTGGATGCACCCGATCGGTGGCTTGCGGCTCTGGACCGCAGAGCGCAGTGCCGCAAAGGCGAGAGGTGTGTCGATACACCGCGAGATCGCATAGCCAACGACCTTGCGGCTGCAGGCATCAAGAATGGCCACCAGGTAGCAGAAGCCGATCTCGATGCGGATGTATGTGAAGTCAGCATGAGTTGGTCATGCACCAGGTCAATCACTTCGCCAAAGTGAGGCTGGTTCGCGCGCAGCGCTGCCAGTGATTCGAATGCGTTTTCTGGGGCGGCGATATTGCGCAGGATGCCTCGGCTTGTCAGCTTCCTGCCAACCTCTTCGTCTTGTTTACGTATTTCCTTGTCCGGCATAGCCAGGGCCGTTTTGGCGAACAGCCTGGATGGTGCGTCCGGCGCATAGACTGGGTGCATCAGCCGGGGGGCGTAGTCCTCGTCGGCCACAAGCGGCGGGAGGGGTGTCGGGGCCGGAGGTGCGCCGACACCAGAGCGATTTTTGTTGTGGAAGGATTCATCTTCATCTTTTCTTCGCGCTCTGCGTTCTTCAAGCTCGCGTTGCTCTTCTTCTCGCGCGTCGGCGATGCGCCGTTCGAGCCCCTGCTTTTCTTGAAGGTCCAGGGCGCGCCTGGTCGCCGTGTTCGGCTCAGCGCGCAGCGGGTAGCCCGTTGCGTCCGGATGTTGCGGTGATGGGGCGGAGTTTCCACGTGCATCACTGCCGCAACAATCGTAATGGATTGTTCGCGCGCGGCGCTTGCGGCCAGTGATGCTGATGCGCCAACGACCGCCACGGTTCCCGGTCGACAAGTTTGGTCGGAATCTGGCCCCGGCTACCTTGACTTCTGTAATACGCGCACCTATTGTGCGTCGATGGTCACCGAATGAGGCGGTCTTCATGATTGCGAGCAGAGATAAAGGGTATCACCAAGAGCTGCCGACGCTGAGATCGACGCGGTTCCTGAATTCGATCAAGCCATGCTTCCCGCTGGGCAGTTTTCAGATTCTCGACGTAGGAGAAAAACATGAGCAAGCCGCAGGCAAGCACAACTCGCAATGGGCTACCGGGTCGCGCGCCGAGCGAACAAGGTCGACTGCTGATCGCCGTGGCAATGGCGTGCCTCGGTGCTTCGGGCGCAGTGCATGCGCAGAGCACTTCGACTGCTGAAGCGCAGCAGTGGAGCGAGGTCTACTCGGTGCTGACTCACCCGCGCTGCCTGAACTGCCACACCGCCACCAACTATCCCCGGCAAGGGGACGACCGGCATCGGCACAAGTTCGGTATTGTGCGCGGGCACGATGGCAAGGGTGTGCCAGGTGCACTGTGCGTGGCCTGTCATCAAGCGAGCAACAACTCGGCAAGCGGGGTCCCTGGCGGCCCTGGATGGCACATCGCGCCCCTGAGCATGTCGTGGGAGTCCAAGCCTGGCGTTGCCATGAGTAGCGCCACCTTGTGTTCGACCCTCAAGACGCGTGCGAAGAACGGCAACCACAGCCTGGCCGAACTCACCGAGCATCACAAGAAAGAGGCGCTCGTGCTGTGGGCCTTCGAGCCAGGCACACGGTCCGACGGCACACCGCGAGCTTCTCCGCCTATGACGCATGCCGAGTTCGTCGCCGTTTTTGAAAAATGGGCGCAAGCTGGCGGGCCATGCCCGGCCCCTGCCAAGATGGCGGGTCAAGCCAAGTGATGCAGGCTGCAGCAAGCCCCTCTTCGTCCATCAAGGAGAGATCCAAATGATTGCCCTTCAGATCAACGGCCGTACCGTACAAGTCGATGCCGCGCCCGACACACCGTTGCTATGGGTTATCCGGGAGAACCTCAAGCTGACCGGGACCAAGTATGGCTGCGGCGTGGCCGCTTGCGGCGCCTGCACGGTTCACGTCGGTGGGCACGCCGTGCGCTCGTGCTCGTACCCCTTGTCCGCCGTAGGCCAGCAGCCCGTCACCACTATCGAGGCCATTGGTGCCGACCCGGTCGGCAAAGCGGTGCAGCTTGCATGGATCAAGCACGACGTGCCGCAATGCGGCTATTGCCAAAGCGGGCAAGTGATGACGGCGGTGGATTTTCTCAAGCGCAGGCGGCACCCCACCGAGGCCGAGGTGGTCGACTCGATGGGGAGTAATCTGTGTCGCTGCGGCACGTATCAGCGGATCAAGGCTGCGGTGCTTGATGCATCCAAGTCGCTGACATAAGGAGTGCACCATGTCATCCGAACAAATCAGTAGGACTGTCGTGACCGACTTCAGCGAGCCGACCGCGTCGCGTCGCCAATTTCTGCAGGCGTCGGCCTTGGCGGGAGCCGGCCTGGTCATCGAGTTCTTCGTCCCGTCAATGGGTCGCGTGGCCAACGCCCAGACGCCAGCTACGAAGGTCTCTGTACCCAACGCATTCTTGCGCATAGCACCGGACAATTCGGTCCTGGTCCAGGTGTCGAAGGTGGACATCGGTCAAGGCACTTTGACGGCGTTGCCGATGCTGCTGGCAGAGGAGCTGGATTGCGACTGGAAGGACGTGCGGGCCGAATTGGCCAAGGGTGAAGACGCCTATCGCGACGTCGTCTATGGCATACAGATGGTCGGGGGCTCAAGCAGCATGGCCAATACCTTCCAGCAGTACCGCGAGATCGGCGCCCGTGCGCGCAGCATGCTGGTCGCAGCGGCTGCCCGCCAGTGGCAGGTCGACCCGGCAGCCTGCAAGACGGCGGCCGGGGTCATTACGGGGCCTGCCGGACAGCGGGCGAGCTACGGCTCGGTCGCCGACGCGGCGATGCAGATGCCTGTGCCACCGACGGTCGAGCTGAAGGATCCAAAGCAATTCAAGATCATTGGCAAGGCCACACCGCGCCTGGACTCAGCGGCGAAGTCAAGCGGACAGCAGAAGTTCGGCATCGACGTTGACGTGCCCGGGATCAAGGTGGCCCTGGTGGCCAGGCCAGCGCCTTGGGGCGCCAAGGTGGCCAAGCTCGATGATGCGGTGGCCACGGCCATGCCCGGGGTGCGCAGTATCTTCAAGATTCCCGCCATTCGGGGCGGCGAGGCCATCGCGGTGGTCGCCGATGGCTATTGGGCCGCCAAAAAGGCCCGCGATGCGCTGAAGATTGACTGGGACTTCACCGGTGTCGAACGCGTCAGCACCGACAAGCAGTTTGAAGACTACAAGGCGATGTCCATGAAGCCGGGCATCCCGGCCGAGAGGGCCGATGTCTCTGGCATTGGTGCTTCGGCCAAGATGATCGAGGCGGTCTTCGAGTTCCCCTACCTGGCGCATGCGATCATGGAGCCGTTGAACATGACGCTGCACTTCACCGGCGACGCCTGCACCGTGTGGGCGGGCTCGCAATTCCAGTCCGCCGATCGGGAGGCGATTGCCAAGGTCCTGGGCCTGGCTGTCGACAAGGTGGAGTTCAACACCATGATGGCCGGCGGAGGCTTCGGGCGGCGCGCCATGCCGAGTTCCGAGAATGCCGTGGAGGCGGCGCATGTGGCCAAGGCCATGCGGGGCACGCCGGTCAAGCTCATGTGGTCGCGCGAGGATGATCTCAAGGGTGGCTACTACCGACCCATGCATGTGCACCGGGTGCGCATAGGCTACGACGCGGCGGGCAAGATCAACGCCTGGGATCACGTGATCGTCGGCCAGTCCATCATCTCTGGCACTGCTTTCGAGTCGTTCATGGTCAAGGACGGCGTCGACGAGACGATGGTCGAAGGCGTGCGTCACTCACACTATGCGATCCCCAACCTGGCGCTGGCCGTGCACAACATGAAGACCAATGTCCCGGTGCTGTGGTGGCGCTCGGTGGGTCACAGTCACAGCGCCTTTGTCATGGAAACCCTGATCGACGAGATCGCAAGGTCGGTCGGCCGGGATCCGGTGGAGTACCGAAAGACGCTGCTGTCGGGTCAGCATGGCGAACGCAGCAGGCAGGCGCTCGACCTGGCCGTGGCACGCTCGGGCTACGGCAAGCGCAAGCTGCCCAAAGGGCGGGCCTGGGGGGTGGCAGTCCACCATGCGTTCAACACGTCGATCGCCTATGTCGCCGAGGTGTCGCTCGTCGAGGGGCAGCCAAAGGTGCACCGCGTGACGGCCGGTGTTCACTGCAACATGCCCATCAATCCGCGGACGATCGAGGCGCAGGTGCAGGGCGGTGTCGTTTTCGGGCTGTCCGCCATCTTGCCGGGGTTCGAGATCACCCTCAAGGACGGTGTGGTGCAGCAATCGAACTTTTCCGACTACACGCCGGCCTACATGGCCGAGGCGCCGACCGTCGACGTGCATGTCGTGCCCAGCAGTGACCCGCCCACAGGCATGGGGGAGCCGCCCGTGCCGCCGATTGCGCCGGCCATCGCCAACGCCGTGGCGGCCTTGACCGGCAAGCGCTTGCGCAAGCTGCCGTTCGATGCGCTGATGGTCTGAACTGCTTTGGGGACCTCTGTCCATTGTGTTCCGCGACGGCTCTCAAGGCAGCATGGCGTCCTCCATGCGCGCCACGATGGTGGCGGCGTAGCCCAACAGGTAGGCCAAGTTGGGTAGTTTCTCGAAGAACTTGGGACGCGGCAGCATCACGACCAGACGGGCCGCATTGTAGTCGCTGAGCCGGGCGGCCGGCTTGTGGAAAATCGGGTCACCCTGGGCGGCCGAGTCGAAACGCGCCAGCGCAGCCACCGCGCTGGCCTGACCGCTCATCATCGAAGCCGTTAGATGCACCAGCGCGTCCCAATGCAACTCGACCGGCGACGGGGCGACGTTGTCTACATTGAAAGTACGATTACCCCGGCTCGGGCTCTGTACGGTACATGAAGGACCGATGATGCGCACAAAGGTCGCCGGCACATGAATAAAAGGGTGATTATCCGGCGGGCCGGCCTCCAGCAGCATTACCGATTTGCCCGCAGCAACCAGCCGTTGCCGTGATCACACAACCGGCCGAGCCGCCGCCGATAACCACATAGTCCACCGTACTGGTATTCGTCATTGCGCGGCCTTCTGCGCAGCGCCAACATCTGCCTGGTCAGCCGTGGTTGTTTCTTGCCCCATCGTCATCTCCATTTCTTGAACCTTCCGTGCCCGGCATTACGACTCCGAAAATCCCTGGCGCCTAAATAGTTGCACTTATCCACGATATAGTTTATATTTGCAACTAATTAATCAGGAAGCGTATTAATGAAAACCCGTATCACCGAGTTGCTCGGCATCGACCACCCCATCCTGCAGGCGGGCATGAGTTGGGCCTCGTCCAGCTCAGCACTGCCTGCGGCCGTGTCCAATGCCGGCGGCCTGGGCGTGGTTGCAGCCGGCCCCATGTATGTACAGGACTTCTGCAGCGTGCTCGACCAGATGGCCGTCCTCACGGACAAGCCCTTCGCCGTCAATATCCCGCTCTACCGGCCGCAGGTTGGCGAGATCCTCGACGCCATGCATGCGCGACGGGTGCCGGTCATCATCGCGTCGCAAGGTGGTCCCAAGGCGCACCTGCCGCGCTTTCGCGACTATGGCGCCAAATGGATTCAGGTCGTCTCCACACTTGAACACGCGCTCAAGGCCGAGGCCGCCGGAGTCGATGGGCTGGTCGTCGTCGGCACCGAGGCCGGCGGCCACCCGCCGGCCAACGAGGTAAGCACCCTGGTCACCGTGCGGCAAGTGCTGCGCCAGGTGTCCCTCCCGGTGATTGCCGGCGGCGGCGTGGCCGACGGCTGGGGCATTGCCGCGCTGCTGGCCCTGGGGGCCGACGCGGTCCAGCTGGGCACGCGGTTTTTGATGACCCATGAAGCCACCGTGCACTCCGCATATAAGAAAGCGGTGCTGGACGCGGGTGTGGCGGACCCGGTGCTGGTCGGCCGCCGGAGCTTGCCGGTGCGTACACTCAACAACAAGTTTGCCCAGAGCATCTTCGACGCCGAACAGCGCAACGCGCCGGCCAATGAATATGAAGCGCTGTTCAAAAAAAGCACGCTCAGGCAGGCCGCGCTCGACGGTGACGTCGATTGGGGCAAGGTCGAGGCGGGCCAGTCAGCCGGGCTGGTGCACCGCATCGATTCCGCCAGTGAAGTGATGCAGGCGCTGGTCAGCGAGTTAAGCGAAGCCTTCGCCCGCATTCGGGCCATTGCCGGCGTGCCACAGGCCGTGACTGAAACTGTCGCCACCTGAAACCCAACAACCCCGAAACACCACAATCCATGACCCTCCTCATCGAAGACCGCGGCGCCGTCCGCCTGCTGACTCTGAACCGGCCCGACAAACATAACGCGCTCAACACAGAGCTGACGCAGGCGCTGCTCGACGCCCTGCGCGCGGCCGATTGCGACGATGCCATCCACGCTGTGGTGCTGACCGGCGCCGGCAAGTCTTTTTGCGCCGGCGCCGACACGACCGAGTTCTCGGCACTCGTGCCCGAAGACCCGGGTGCTGTAACCCGTCGCGCCGATCTCACCACTTCGCTGCACCTGGTGTTTTCGCAGATGTCCAAGCCAGTGATCTCGGCCGTGCGCGGCAACGCGCTGGGCGGCGGCGCGGGCCTGGCCGTCGCCTGCGACATGGTCGTAATGGCCGATACCGTGCGTTTCGGCTACCCTGAACTGAAGCATGGCATCGTTGCCGCCGTGGTGCTGGCCAACCTGGTACGCCAGGTCGGCAAGAAGCAGGCGTTCGAACTGGTCGCCATGGCTGACGCCATCGACGGCCCGCGCGCCCTGGCCCTCGGCATCTGCAACCGGGTCGCAGCAGATGGCGAAGTCGTCACCGTCGCGCTGCAGATCGCCGAACGGCTGGCCGGCTGGAGCCCGATCGCGATGGCGACCACCAAGCGCACCTTCCACCGCGTGGCCGATCTGTCGCTGGCCCAGGCGTTGGACGTGGGCCGTGATGCCAACGTGATGATGCGCGGCTTTCGCAAGGCAAAATCAGAGGCCGCCAAATAATGCGCCCGCTCGAAGGCCTTACCATCCTCGACCTCTCGCGCGTACTGGCCTGCCCGTTCGCGACGCAGATACTGGCCGAGCTTGGCGCCACCGTCATCAAGGTCGAGCAGCCCGTCACCGGCGACGAGACCCGCAGCTATGAGCCCGTGGTCCACGGCAAGGACAAGGACGGCAACGACGGCGACGTGTCGGCCTACTACCTGGCCTTTAACCGCAGCAAGCAATCCATCACCGTCAACCTGCGTTCGCCTGAAGGCCAGGATGTGATCCGTAAGCTCGCCGCGTCAGCCGACGTATTGCTGGAAAATTTCCCCGTCGGTACCCTGAAGAAATACGGACTCGACTACGAGACTATGGCCGCTCTGTACCCGCGCCTGGTTTATGTGTCCTGCACCGGCTTCGGAATGGACGGCCCCTACGCCAGCCGCAAGGGATACGACACCATCTTTCAGGCCATGGGCGGGCTGATGAGCCTGACCGGCGAGCGCGGTGGCGGTCCGGTGAAACCTGGCTTGCCGATGGCCGACCTCACCTCGGGTTTGTGGGTCGCCATCAGCATCCTCTCTACCCTCATCGGCCGGCAGAAGACCGACGCCGGTTGCCACGTCGATTTCTCGATGCTTGACGGCCAGGTCGGCTTGCTGTCACTGGCAGCCGCGCGCTACTTCACGCTCGGGGAAGTGCCGCCACGCATGGGCACCGAGCACCCAGGCCGAATTCCCTCGGCAGCCTTCGTCTGCGGCGATGGCAAGTGGGTACAAATCACTGGCGCCGACCAACATTGGGCGCTGCTGTGTAACCTGCTGGGCCTCGAAGCTTGGGCGACCGATCCAACCCTGGTCAAGAATGTCGACCGTATCGCGCGCCGCGAGGAGGTCATGGCCGGCCTGTCCAAGGCTATCGCTCTGCTAACCCGAGACGAGGTCTGTCGTCGCTGCGACGCCGTGGGTGTTCCGGCCGGTCCCATCCTCAACGTTGATGAAGTACTGGCCGATCCACATGTGACCGCGCGCGGCATGGTGGGCGAGTACGACCACCCGCTCATCGGCCGCTTCAAGGGCCTGCGCGTGCCTTTCAAGTTCGAGGGCTTCGACGACCCGGTCATGAAGCGACCGCCACTGCTCGGCGAGCACACTGATGCCATCCTTCAAGAACGCCTGGGCCTGAGCGCCGAACAGGTCGCCACCTTGCGCACACAGCGCGCCATCTGAAACCCTGTTCCCCACGCGCAGGACATCCGGAGACAAGACATGACCTTCAACAAGACATTTTCCCTCATACCCACGGCGGCTTCCGTCATCACCGCGATCTCGGCACTGTCCGGCCTCGCTTTTCTGCCGCTCACGGCAGCAGCGCAAGCGTTCCCGACCAAGACCATTACCCTCGTCAACCCCTACGCCGTGGGCGGCCCCGCCGACCAGCTGGCCCGTGTACTTGCGAAAGGCCTGGGCGAACAGCTGGGCCAGCCCGTCATCGTCGAGAACAAGGCCGGCGGCGGCGCTTCCATCGGTGCGGCCTTTGTCGCGAAGGCGCCGGCCGACGGCTACACACTGCTTTACGGCACCTCGGCCGCGCACGTCGTCACACCCGCCGCTACCAGAGTACCCTATGACGGCATCAAGGACTTCGACTTCATCGGCATCGTCGCCAACGTGCCCAACGTGCTGACCGTCCACCCCGGGATCAAGGCCAACAACGTCAAGGAATTCATTGCCTTGGTCAAGAGCCAGCCGGGCCTGCTTAGCTATGCCTCGGCCGGACTGGGCAGTTCGCCACACATCGGCATGGAGATGTTCAAGTACAGGACTGGGACCTTTTTGCTGCACATTCCTTACCGTGGCGCAGCTCCCGCAACCACCGACATGGTCGCGGGCACGGTGCCGGTGGGTATGCTCAACATCTCGGGAGTACAGACCTTCATCAAGGCCAACCGCTTACGTGCATTGGTCTATGGCGGCAGAAAGCGTTCGCCCAGTCTGCCCGATGTGCCGACCTTCGCCGAAGCTGGAATTCCCAACTTCATCTCGGGCAGCTGGTATAGCCTGGCCGCGCCGGCCAAGACGCCCGCGCCGGTGCTGGACCGCCTGACCAAGGCGCTTACCGCCGTGCTGGTCAGCCCTGAATTCGTCAACACCGCCGCCCAGCAAAGTGCTGAAATCTACAACTTCACACGTGCCCAAACCCGGGCCTTTGTGCAGGAAGACGCCAAGACCATGAGCGAGCTCATCAAGGGCACAGGCATAAAACTCACGGACTGACCACCAAGCATCAACATCACCATGAACACTTACGATACCCTGCTGTTCAAGGTGGACGACCACGTCGCCACCCTGACCCTGAACCGCCCCGACAGCCGCAACGCTCTCAATTTGCAGATGTGCCGTGACATCGTGGCAGCTTGTGAACGCGCAGGCGCCGACGCTAATATCCGCGTGCTGCTCATCAAGGCCGCCGGCAAGGTCTTCTGCGCCGGCGCCGATCTCAAGGAACGCCAGGGCATGACCACCGCCGACATGGTCGCGCGCCGTGTCGAGGGATTCACCGCCTACGCCGCCATCGAAGACCTGGCGATCCCCGTCATTGCCGTCGTGCAGGGTGCAGCCTTCGGTTCGGGCGGCGAGATCGCCGCGGCCTGCGACTTCGTGCTGGCCAGCACCGAGGCCGCTTTCAAGTATCCCGAAGTCGGCTGGCGCACCGTAGGGGCCACGCAACGCCTGCCGCGAATCGTCGGCCGCCGCATGGCCAAGGAACTGCTCTACACCGGGCGCATGGTCGATGCCGCCGAAGCGCAATCGCTGGGACTGGCTAACCATGTCTACGCGCCCGATCAACTCGGTGCCGAAGCTGACGCCATGGCCGCGGCCATCGCCCAGAACAACCCGCTCACCGTACGCCTGACCAAGCACAGCATCGACACCGGCCTGGAAACCACCCGCCAGGGCGCCATGGCCGTCGAATTGCTCGCAATACAGGAAAACCTGCGCCACAGCGACTGGAAGGGCGCCATCGCCAAGTTCGGCAATGACAAAGACCCCAAAGCCAACCAGCTCGAAACAACCGAGACTAAACATGCCGCTTGACCCGACCACCGCCGCCGCGACACTGCGGACCACCGCCAGCCAGTTCGGCACGCAGGATGCCTACGTCGGCCCCGGTGAGCGCCTGAGCTGGAATGACATCGCGGCAGGCGCCCGCCGCACCGCCGCCGCGCTGCATGCCGCCGGCGTCCAGCATGGCGACCACGTCGGCGTCTTGATGGGCAACAGCGGTGCGTGGATTCAAACCTTCCTTGGCATCGCCAGCATCGGCGCGGTCACCGTACCGGTCAACACCCGCTTTAAGACCGAAGAGCTGCGTTTTTGCCTCAAGCAGGCCGACGTGCGCCTGCTAATCTTTACCGACGAATTCCTGGGCATCGATTTTCGCGAGTTGCTGCAATCCGCCGAGCCAGCTGCCGCCAGTACCTTGCCCGGCGCCGAGTTACCCGAGCTGCGCCAGGCCGTGATGATCGGCAGGGGCGCCTTGCCGGCGGGTTGTCGCGCGTATGCCGACTTCATCACGGCGGGCGAGAGCGTCGAGCCAGATGCACTCGATACGCTGGCCGAAGCCGTCAAGGCGGACGACGTGCTGCTGATCCAGTACACCTCGGGCACCACTTCCTTCCCCAAGGGGGTGATGCTCAGCCACGCGAATATGCTGCTCGATGCGCAGGCGGCCGCCAAACGCATGGGTGTGCGCGCCGACGACCGTTACTTCAGTATCCGGCCTTTCTTCCATGTCGCCGGCAGCACGCTGTCGGTGCTGGTCAGTCTCAGCACCGGCTGCTGCTTGCTTTCGCTGCCCAAGTTCGACGTGGCCGAGAACCTGGCCATCCTGGACCGTGAGCGGTGCAGCCTGATCTCCGGCAACGACACCATCTTTTTGATGCTTATGGGCCACCCCGGCTTCGACGCCAGCAAGCTCCACCTGCGCGGCGGCTGGGCCGCGGCCGGCCCCGAGGTGATGGAGCAGATCCATTCGCGTATGCGCGTGCCGGGCCTCTGTAACGCCTACGGTCAGTCCGAGGCCGCGCCAAACGTGCTGCTATCGTCTTTTGATGACCCACTGCCGCTGCGTATCAACGGCTTCGGCTTTCCGCACCCCGGCACCGAAGTTCGTTTAGCTGACCCCGATACCGACCGGCCCAAACCGGCAGGCGAGCACGGCGAGATCCAGGTGCGTGGCTGGAACGTCATGCGCGGCTACTACAAGATGCCCGAAGCGACCGCCAAGGCCTTCAGTCAAGACGGCTGGCTGAAGACCGGCGACCTCGGCGAGATGAACAGTGAAGGCCGTGTGCGTATGGTCAGCCGCCTGAAAGACATGTACCGTGTTGGCGGTGAAAACGTCGCCCCGTCGGAGGTCGAGGAAGTGCTGCACGCCCACCCGGCTGTGCGCCAAGCCCAGGTCATCGGCGTGCCTGATGCGCGCCTGGGTGAAGTCACCGGTGCCTTCGTGTTGTTGAAGGAGGGCGAAGAAGTCAGCCGCGAAGCGCTAGTCGAGTGGTGCAAGGAACGCGCCGCCAATTTCAAGGTGCCGCGTTACCTTGAGATTGTCGAGACCTTTGAGAACATAGGTATGACCGGCAGCTCGAAAGTGCAAAAGAACAAGCTGCGCGAACACGCCATCCAGCTGTGGAACCTGGCACCGACCAAGGCGGCACCATGAGCTCGGGAGTTGTGTTGAATGCCATGGATTCAGACCGCGACGTGATGCTTTGCGAATGCTTTGCTCGCGATGGCTTGCAGCATGAAATCGCCATTCTGGGTGCCGCGCGGAAGGTCGCTCTCATCAGCCGATTTGCCGAGATCGGCTTCCCGCGGGTCGAGGCGACCTCGTATTCCAATCCGAAGGTGATCCCCCAGTTCGGCGACGCCAGCGAGGTGCTGCGAACCCTTCCGCGCAAACCCGGCGTGTTCTACAAAGCCACCTGCGCCAATGTCCGCGCCGTCGAACGCGCCGTGACCGACCAGGCGCAAGGTTTCGGAGCCAACGAGATCAGCCTGCTGGTCAGCGCCACCGATTCCCATTCGCTCAAAAACCTGGCGCGCTCCCGCGAAGACCAGTGGACCAATATCGCCGCCATGGTCGCTGCAGCCGGCGGGCGCTTTCGCCTTGTCGGCACCATTTCCATGGCCTTCGGCTGCCCCTTCGAAGGTCATGTGAGCCCGGACTCGGTTATGAGAGACGCCGCGCGCTTTGCCGCGCTCGGCGTGCGCCATGTCACCTTGGGCGATACCACAGGCGTTGCTACGCCGCTGACCACCCGTGCACTGTTCAAACGCATGCAGGCAGAACTGCCCGGGGTCGAGGCCATTGCTCATTTCCATGACACACGCGGCACCGGTATCGTTAACTACGTCGCCGCGCTGGAAGCCGGCGTGCGATATTTCGACTGTGCCTTCGGCGGTGTTGGAGGCCACCCGGTCAAGGTCAAGTACGGCGGTGGACACACCGGAAACGTCACTACCGAAGATCTGGTCGACCTGTTCGAGGCCATGGGCGTTCGCACCGGCATCGACCGTGCGCAGTTGCTCACTGTCGCCGCTGAATGCGAGGCCGCGTTAGGTCGCGAACTACAGGGCAGGGTCACACGCAGTGGGCTCAATCCGCTGAACACCTTGCCTTTGATGGGTGCCGTTCCGCATGAGTGAGCAGGGGTACTTAGACGTTGCACCTTTCACCGAGTGGATGGGCGTTACCTTGATGTCGGCCGAGGCCGGCCAGGTGCGGCTGCAAGTGGTGCAGAAGACTGACCTCAACAATCGTCGCGGCGTTATTCACGGTGGGGTGCTGGCGACTTTGCTCGATAGCGCCATGGCCCGTGCCGCACGCACCATGGAAGAGGGCCTGGAACTCGGCGGCACGGTTGACCTGCACGTGCAGTTCATGGCGCCGGCCGCCGGCACGCTGACAGCCACTGGTTTTGTCGATTCTCAGTCGCGGAGCTTGGCGTTCTGCCGGGGCGAGGTGCGCGACACAGACGGCGTTCTGGTCGCCACGGCCATGGCCACCATGCGGCTGCGCCGGGCCGGCGCGAAGGCACGTTGATGGATGACTGGCTGCCCAAGCGACGTTCAGAGTCGAATTGACGCGAGAAACCACGCAAAACGGAGGCCTATCCACTATGCTATCGCCTAACTTCCAACCGACAGCCAGCGTTGCCACCCGAATGACCTCTCCCGATCGCCAGCCGCCCGCAAATCTCAAGGAGCTGTTTTCCTTCCGGCTCAACGTGCTGGCCTACCTGTCCAGCAAGATCGCCGCCCTTGTCAACGAACAGGAGTTCGAACTCGACTCTCGCGAGTGGCGAATCATCGGCCTGCTTGGCGCCTTTTCTCCTTTCTCGCTGCAGGCACTAGCCCGCGAGGTCAATGTCGACAAAAGCCAGGCCAGCCGTATCGTTTCCGCCTTGATCCAACGCGGCCTCCTGCAACGCGGCGCCGACGAAAATGACGGCCGCGGCGTGCAGCTGTCCCTCACGCCGCAAGGTAAATCCGTCTACCGCAAGGTCTTTCCCAAGGCCGTCAAACGTAATGAGGCCTTGCTCTCAGTGCTCAGCGAAGACGACCGGCAATGCCTCGAGCGCATCCTGGCGCAGCTGACCGACCGGGCGGGCGAAATGCTGGACGAGGCGCGACAGAAGGCGACAAAAAATAGACACAGTACCTGACGGCTATGAACCAAGAATCAGCACATTCAGGCAGATGATGCCAATCTGGAGCCAAACTCTCGCTGTTACGGCAGGATTACGAGGTTTGGCTAGCACAGCAAGGAGCACGGTGATGGCCCGATATAGCGAAATTACCGAAGAAGGCAGCACCAACGTCTACGCCGACCTGGGTTATGGCGACGCGGCCGAGATGCAACCCAAGTCCCAACGCGCGGGCGAGATCGCCCGCGCGATCAAAGCACGCCGTCTGACGCAAGACGGTGCCGCCGCGTTGCTCGGCATCGATCAGTCGAAGGTGTCGCGCATCACTCGAGGACAGTTCCGCGGCGTCAGCGAAGCGAAGCTGCTGGAACTGGTGGCCAAGTTGGGCCACGAAGTGACGATTGTCGTCGGCCCCGTGCGGCGGCGCGCCGGAAAAAACGAGCTGCAGTTCGCCTGATCTATCGTCTGCCCTGTGGTGCTCGCTCCATCAGACGCTGGTCTCGGTCGTTACGCTGAAATCTTTGAGGCGGTCGTGCGCGAGCAGATAGCGGTGAGAGGCAACGAAGTACCGTGATCTACCCAATGATTGGCAGCGTCCATCGATGAGCCGCGTTGAAGAGACCGCCTATCCCCGGTTGCACGACGAAATAGCCGACAGGGAATTGGATCGGCTATCCCTTCCTATGTTGTACCCATGCCGCTATGCCTTCGGCCTCATATGCTAACAATTCAACGGCCATGGCCACTTGTAAGCGCGCCAATGCAGGTATTTCGGTTGGTCGCGCCTCATCGCCTACACAGTTGCCATCGGCCGGCGCTCGAGTGACAGGTATGCGCTCGCCGCACGAGTGGCTGCTCCTGGCAGGGTGCGGGTGCTGCAATCATTGAAATCATCGCCACATTGCCGACATTCGACTTGCAGAGCTCGGTGACCGGTTTGGAGCGCCCAGTTCGAAAATCTCTACAGCCGCTGTCAGTCTTGACCTGCCCCTTGATGCACACGCTCGGATGGCCGAACGAACGGGCGCAGGGGATCTCTTTTTTGGCAGTTGGCGTGTCTTCCAGCTCGATGCACGATGTCCCCCTGCAGCTCGCGCTCGGTGCTCGCCAAGTCCCCTGATCGGCGCCCGCGCATGATGGCCGGACTAGCGCTACATTGGGGTTATGTGCTCCAACTACCGTCCTGTGACACGGTCTGATCGATTGCTGTGTCGGTGTGTTGAGGTCTGTCGTTCTGGATACGCGCCACGCTTCCTTCCCACACTCGGTCACCCTCATGCAGTTGCGCTTCCTTCCCACACTCGGTCACCCTCATGCAGTTGCGCTTCACTTCGCTCGCGGTGGTCAACTCGCGGGAGGACTTGCACCTCCGGGAGTGCGCCCATGCTGGGCGCACAAGAAAAACCCTGCCAGCTTTCGCCAGGCGGGGTTTCCATTTTTGAAACGTGGATTCAAGCGATGCGATGGTCGTCCTGATGCTTTTCCTCGGGTTTGGTGTCCCGAGTAACCATCCAGATGCCTCCGATCACAACCAGTCCGGCCACGATGCTCAGCACCAAGATGTCCATCTCATTCTCCTTTGCTCGCAAGAGCTCCTATCTAAAATAGTAGCGTACCCCCAGAAAATCAGGGCGCCTATTTTGAACAACACGCAGCCAGTGTCCTACTGATCTGTGAACGAGGTTGAGCGCAAACTCAAAGACCTGAGAACCGATGAACACCAGCGCTTCCGGCCGGTTCGAATCAACCGGTACTGGATGCGGTGCACCGGGGAAATGCTGCCGTCAAAGGGGAACCTCGATCAGCCTGCCATGGTCTTCGCTTCGACTACACACGGCATCACGCCAACAGAGCCTCCAGAGCAGCTGCCTGCTTTTCAAAGTCCGCTGGCCGACGCTGGCTAAAGGTCTGCAGGTTGCCCACTTTCCAGCGCAATGCCGGTAACTCGGCGGCATGCGGACATTGGAGCAAAGTCCAGTCAGGCTGTGCACGGGCCAGACCAATCAGGAACTGCTTGTGCTGTCCCGTCAGCCGTCGCGAAAGTTCCTCGCGCAGCCTGGTACGGGTTTCCAGCAGGACCTCAAGACTGACTGGCTCGGTGGTCATGCCGACGAAATTCTGATGGTATTCATGGGCGATGTCTTTTTCATTGCCGAACAGCACTTCGTGGGTGGGCCGGTTATGCCCAGCCAAGTAGGTCACAAAGCATTCCACAGCCGCGTCCGACAAGCCGCCAGACTCGAACATCTTCAACACGTCGAACAAGTCGCGCGGATGCTGGCGGTCCATGGCCGCGACCAGTTTGCTCCCATACAGCTCCGCCGGTGCCAGGACTGGCAGTTCCAGCGCCACGCTGAACAGGCCGGCTGTCTTCGGGCTCAAGGGATGGCGCTCGACCGGAAGAACCGTGCCGCGAAAAACCACGTTGACTTCGACTTTTACCTGGGATTCGGCGTTCTCGATCAGCAGCTTGGTGTCGCCGAGATCCCTGGAGTTGACCTTGCGTGTGGTCAGGTCCAGTCGGACCAGGCGACCGGCAATGGCGTCGAGTTCGTCGCTGATGGCTTTCAAGGCCTGCTCGCGCGGGGTCTGCCAAGGCGTGTAGACCACATCGATATCGACCGAAAGCCGAGGCATGTCCTGCACGAACAGGTTGATGGCGGTACCGCCCTTCATGGCGAAGATGGCGTTGGCGAACACATCGGGTGCTGCGGTCAGCAGCAGGCGGACCGTATCGGCGTAGGCTTTATCCATGAGGCTTGAGACTCAACAGGTTGCCATCTTTCATGCGGGTGATCCATCGTTTGTCGCTGCCGACGGGCAGCGTGTACTGCTTTTGCAGGGCTTCCACATCGACAACGTTGGTTTCCCGTGCCCAGGTCTGGAACAGGCGAACGGTTTTGACGCTGGTACAGGACTGCAGTAGCTCGCCCAGAACATCTTTGCGCAGGTTGCGTAGACCATCGAACAGGTTACGCGCCTCCTCCAGTCCCTGATGCGTGCCTACCTCGTAAAGCAGTTCGAGGACGGCGCGCTCCGGGACCGATACGCGCAAGCCATCAGTTACGCCGGGCGGCGTGGTCAGACTGTTGTCGGCAAGTGTGCTGTCCGGCCAGTTGAACAACCTGGCCGACAGATAACGCGATGGAAATCGGGAGGTAAACCATGCGGGCAGCGCGAAGCGCACGTCACCCCACAACACTAAAGCCTCGCGCGTCGCGAGGTTGTGGCGCACGCCCTGAAGCGTCAGTGCGCTCCTGCCTGCCACATGCAGGCCAACGACACGGGTTTGCAGGAGCTTGATCGCGCCATGCGCGCTCAGGGTGTCACCGGCAAACGCATAAACGCCTTGGCCCAACCGGTCCAGCCAGCCGCTTTCAGCGTAGTGGGCCGCGAGTTGGGCAGACACACCGATACGCTCCAGAGTGGCCAGATCGAACGGCATCCCGCGCGGCAGACTGGTCTGGAGCTTCTTGATTAGAGCGTGTCGTCGAGTTCTATCCATATGCTAAAAATAGCACAATTTCTAATCAATCTCAAGAATCATGATTGAATTAATCATGATTTTTAGTGTTTTGTACTACTTTTAAGACATTATCCAATCAAAAATCATCACTTTGACTCTCAACAAAGACGAGCTAACCAGTGTCCGTAATGTCCACTACTCTTATGCGAAGTTCGATCAAAAGATTGGACAACCAGACCCCGATGGCTAAGACCCCGTCAGCCGCCCTCCTCAAAGCGTGAACGCGGTACTTTAGTTTTCAGCGCCGCCCGCATATTTCACGCTCCCCCTGTACGGTCTGATTTGCCTGCGCGCAACTGGCGCAGCAGCCCAGAGTCCTGGGCGGTTCGGTCTTCATGCATCACTTTGCTAGCCCACTGAGCAAGCATTTGCTGTGACATCGACTCGCGGCCGATAACATTACTTCGAAAGGCAGGTCGAATCATGCTCTGTCCCTGCTTGAAGCGGTAGAGCAAGCACAGCCATCAGACGGGTGTTCCTAGTCAGATGCGCAGTCCCGTCGAAAGCGGTATTGAACGAATCCACCGCTGAAAGCCATGACGATGGATGGCCGTCATTTTTTCAATGGTTCGCTCTGGTCAAAACCTCCACAAGGGAGGTTTTTCTTTTTGCTGCCCGCATCGGCGCCTACACGCCGAAAGTTGCACCGCGTTAACTACAGCAGTAATTCGTCTATTTTCGTTACACTTTGGACTACTCATTACACTTGGTTGCTGCAACGCAAGTCCTGAACAGAATTCTTGGCGAATTCGCTCGCAAGTCATTTGTTCAGCCCATCGGTCCCCGTGAATGACAAAAAAAATGAGTCGACGCTTGATGAGATATCTGGCCCGGCGCGGCCTGACTGGGATGCTTGCCGTCGTGGCCGCAACTGCCGGCGCGGCAGACGAACGATTTGACATTGCACGTTTCCAGGTTGATGGCAACACGCTTTTGAGCGCGTCGGAGGTCGAGCGCCTGCTCGGGCCGCTGACCGGGCACGAGCGTGCGTATGGTGATGTACAGCTGGCGATCGAAGCACTGGAGCAGGCCTACCGCCAGGCTGGCTATACAGCCGTGCAGGTGTCCGTGCCCGAGCAGGAATTGACTGGCGGCACCGTGAAGCTCCAGGTGACGGAAAGCGTGATTTCGTCGATCACCATCAGCGGCAACCAGAATTTCGACGAGAACAACATCCGCGCCAGCCTTGCGCGGCTGCGGGTGGGCCAACCCCCAAGCCTGCGCGAGATATCGGAGTCCATCCAGCTGGCCAACGACAACCCGGCCAAGCAAGTCAGCGTCACCCTGGGTGAAGGCGCCAATCCCGGCGCTATCGACGCCAAGGTCGCGGTGACCGACAACAACCCGTTGCGCCTCATCGCCACGCTCGACAACACGGGCTCGCCGTCCAGCGGCCGCTGGCGCACCGGCGTGGCGCTGCAGCATGCCAACCTGTTCAACCGGGACCAGGTCGGCACGCTGGCCTACACCACGTCGCCCGACAGCCCCTCGGGGGTGCACGTGAACCTGTTCTCGGTGGGTTACCGCAGCCCTCTGTACGGCATGGGCGACAGCGTGGACTTCATCTACGGCAAGTCCAGCGTCAACTCCCCCGCCTCGTCGCCCACGCTGGGCGGCGCGCTGGGCTTCACCGGCAAGGGCGACATCTACGGCCTGCGCTGGAACCATTTCCTGGGCCGCAACGGTGAAAGCACCGCAAAGCTTGTGCTGGGCCTGGACCACAAGCGGATCGACTCCCGCTGCGAGGTGGGCGGCGTGGCGGTAAGCATAGAGCCGCCGACGCCGCCTATCGCCGCCTGCGTTCCTTACGAAACAACGCCGCTCAGCCTTACCTACAGCAGCCAGCGCGAAAGCGTCGATCAGGTGACCGCCTTCAGTGTCGGCTTGTCGCGCAACCTGCCAAGCGGCACGCGCTATACCAACCTGGATGGGCGCACCGACAGGTATTCCTTCCTGACGCCCGGCAACCGCAGCACACGCGACGACTTCATGGCCCTGCACGGCAGCGCATCCCTCTTCAAGGGCTTTGCCAGCGGCTGGCAGGCACGCCTGGCCGGGAGCGCGCAATACACCGACACCCCGCTGGTCGCCAGCGAGCAGTTCGGCCTTGTCGGCTCGGCGCTGGTGCGAGGCTTCCAGGAGCGCGCGGTCGCGGCCGACAGCGGCATGGTTGTCAACGCCGAAATCTATACGCCGGAACTGGCCGCCATGGCCGGGCTACCCGGCCAGCTGCGGGCGCTGGTTTTTCATGACGCGGGCTATGGCGCCAACAGCCAGGCAGCCGGCACCGGCGTGCCGCGCAGCGTCACCGTGTCCAGCATGGGCGTGGGCCTGCGTTATGGATGGGGGCGCGACTTCGCGGTGCGCCTGGACCTGGCCCGTGTCAACAACGCGGGCACCTCGGCGAGCGAGAAGCGCGGCGACTGGAACGCGCACCTGAGTGCGACGCTTGCATTCTAAATAAAGAACAGAAGGGGTATCTCATGCACCCGCATTTCAAACGCCAGTCCCTGAGCCTGCTCGCCGCCGCCCTGTTCACGGCAACGAGCACGCAGCTGTTCGCGCAGTCCCTGCCGGCGGGCGCCTTGCCCACGGGCTGGAGCGTCGCTTCCGGCAATGTCTCCATCGCACAGAACGGCACGACGCTGAACATCAACCAGGCCACGCCCCAGGCACTGGTCAACTTCTCGACCTTCAATGTCGGCTCGGGCGCGCTGGTCAACATTCGCCAGCTCAACAGTTCTTCGGCGCTCCTGGCGCGCACGACGGGCGGCGACCCGTCGCAGATCTATGGGCAGATCAAGGCCAACGGCGCGTTGTGGCTGATCAACCCGGCCGGCATCATGGTGGGTGCCGGTGCACGCATCGACGTGGGCAGCTTTATTGTGAGCACACTCAATGTCAGCGACAGCGATTTCCTCGCGGGCCGCCTGACCTTTAAAGCCGGCGGCACGCCCGGCGAGCTGCGCAACGCCGGAACAATCAATGCCGCGAGCGGCGGCAGCATCTACCTGGTGGGCCCCAAGGTCAGCAACACGGGCACGCTGAATGCACCTAACGGCGAAGTGCTGCTGGCCGCCGGGCAGACCGTGCAGCTCGTCGACACCGGCACGCCCGGCGTTTCGGTGGCGATCACCGGCGTTCCCGGTGAAGTCCGCAACCTGGGCCGGATCACGGCAGAAGCCGGCCGCATCGGCCTGGCCGCAGGCCTGATCGCCAACAGCGGCAGCATCAATGCCTCCAGCGTGGTGCGCGAAGGCGGCCGCATCTTCCTGCGGGCGTCGGGCGACCTGGCCACATCCGCAACTTCCGACATCAGCGCCAACGGCCGCAGCGGCGGCCAGGTGGTGCTGTATGCCGATGGCGCCGCACACATAGACGGCAATGTCTCGGCCACCGGCAGCACCGGCCCGGGCGGCTATGTCGATACCTCGGGCCGGCGCATGCTGGACGTCGTCAACGCGCCTGTGGTGGGCCGGGGCGGCGAGTGGCATATCGACCCGCTTGATATCGAGATCGTCGCCGCCGGCCCTGACAGGGCGGTCACCAGCGGCAACGCCATCGTCTCTACAGAAACCGGTGCCCAAATCAGCGCCGGCACCATCGTCACGCAGCTCGACCTGGGCACCAACGTGAGCATCACCACGGGCAGTCCCACGACCGCGCTGGGCGATATCACCGTGTCTGCAGGCATCAACAAAACCGGCAATGTGGATTCGGCGCTGACGTTGAACGCCAGCAACAACATCATCATCAACGCACCCATCACCAGCAGCAACAGCAAGCTCGCCCTCAACCTCAAGAGTAACTACCAGGGCAATTCTCCGGTAATGACAGGCCATGCGGTACAGCTCAACGCCAACATCGACCTGAATGGCGGTGCGCTCAATGTGTCGGAGGGCACGATGGGCGCTCCCAACGGCACGCTCAACGTTGCCGCAGGCGGGAGCGTCTACCTGAACCAGGCAACGTCAACACTCAATGCCGCCACCGTCAACGTGCTGACCGGCGGCAGCCTGTACCTGGCCGGGGCGGGTGCCTCGGTCTCAGGCATTCTGAACAACAGCGGCACCATCGTGAAGAACGGCGCCGGCTCCACTTCTCTTTCGCTGGCCAACCTTGCGGGCGGTACTGTCCAGGTCAACCAGGGCGAGCTGGACGCGGGCTTGTCCGCCTCCAACCCCAACAATGGGGCCATCGTGCTGCAAGCCGGCGCCACGCTGGGCAGCGGCCAGGCGGACCTGTACAACAACGGCAGCATCAGCGGCAGCGGCGTCATCGCCCTGGGCGGCAGTGCCACACTGTTCAACAACGGCACGGTGTCGCCCGGCACCAGCGCGGCGCTGGGCAGGCTCACCGTGCAAGGCAATTACAAGCAAGGCAGCACCGGCGTGCTCAACATCAAGCTGAGCGGCACGGGCAGCAGCCAGTTTGACTTGCTCGACATCGACGGCTCAGCCGGCCTGGGCGGCACGCTAAACCTCAGCACGCTGGGCACCTTCGCATCGGCAAGCGGCGCTTTCGCCGACATCGTGTTCGCGCGTAGCCCCAGCAACAGCGGGGCCTTCAGCCAGGTCAATCTACCGCCAGCCTCATCCAGCAACGGCGGCCCGATTTTTTCTGTCTCTTACCCGGGAAGCGGAAATTCAGCCGCGAGAGTCACGGCGGCCTTTGCCCCAGCCCTCGGCACGGCGAGTGGGCCGATAGCCTCCGCTCTCAACAGCACCGTCAACATCATCAACTCAATCCTGAGCAGCCCCATCGGCCCATCACCCCTGACCAGCTCCGGCCCCCAGATCGGAACTGCGGGCGGCAGCGCTACGGACAACCAGAAATCCGCCAAAGACGACGGAAAGCCTTCCTCAAAAGCGCAGGATGAAAAACTTATCGCAAAAACGGACCCCGTGAAAAAGATGTATTGCAACTAAGGAGCGGCAAATGAAACCGCTTACACACCTCATCAAACTGCTGCCCCTGGCAGTCCTGCTCCTGGTGGCGCAAGACGTACACGCCCAGGCCGTCGGCTCGGTGGCCACCCTGTCGGGTCTGCTGGTGGCCAAAGACATGAACGGCAAGGCCAGAGTGCTGGCCGTGAATTCCCAGGTCAGGCAGGGCGACACGCTCATCACCGAACGCAATACCTATGCCCTGATGAAGTTCGTGGACGGTGCCGAACTCACCCTGCAGCCTGAATCCACGCTGGTGTTGACACGCTACACCTACGATGCGGACAAGCCGCAGCAGGACAAGGTCGAGCTGAACCTGGTACAGGGCGGCTTTCGCAGCGTCGCGGGGCTGCTGGGGCAGCGCAGCCAGGACGCCACCGTGGTCACCACGCCCATGGGAACGCTGCAGGGAAGCGCGTCCATGATTGTTTCCCTCACGCCGCCTTGAATGGCCGCCTCCTCACTGCCGGACCACTTCCACATACAGCGAGAACTTCCATGAAAAAATTACCCATCGCCTTGTTCGCAGCCCTGCTTGCAGTCCTGCACGGTGCACCCGTCTTCGCGCAGGTGCCCACTCCTTCCCAGGGCAGGGCGCCGGGTTTATATGTGCAAGTCCTCGATGGCCTGATCCATGTCACCAACCCGACTGGTACGACGAACTTTTCCGCCGGGCAGTTTGGGTATACAGCCTCCATCAAACAACCGCCGGTTATCGTGCCGAAGAATCCGGGGATACAGTTCACCCCGCCACCAGCATTCAACCAGTCGACCGGGCCCGGCGCAAGCACTGGCCCCGCCAAGTCGAACACTGTTGATTGCGAAGTACGCTAGTACTGCCCGGCAGGCCATTGAAGTAACGAATGGCCGTCAGATAGCCGAGCCAGCCGGTGACCGGATTCTTCCGCCCTCCGGGTCAGGCCGGCCTTACCGGTGGGTGCCGTCAGACGGGTGTTCCTGATCAGGCATGATGAAAGAGTCTTCCCACTGCACCGCGAAATTGTGGTCGGCGTTGTCCTGCACGATGCCTGAGCCGGTGCTGAGCGGGTCGAAATTGGTAAAGCGTATCTTGCGGTTGCGCTCCAGCTTGGCCTGCAGGCGGCCCGCGGCGCAGGGCTCAACCGGCGGTGGGTTCGGCGGCGCGGCTGGCCAGCACCTTGTCTATGCGTTTGCCGTCCAGGTCCAGCACCTCAAAGCGCCAGCCGGCACACTCGACCTTCTCACCAGTCGCCAACAGCCGGCCCGACACGCTTTGAAGCAGGCCGGCCACCGTGTTGTAGCGCCCCTTTTCCTCTTCGGGCAGCTCCCTGATGTCCAGCCTGGCCTTGAGTTCAGACACCGGCATCACGCCGTCGATCAGCCAGCTGCCGTCCTCGCGCTCGATCGCCCAGGCGTCCACCTGCGCGCCGGGCTGCAACTCGCCGGTGATGGCCTCCAGCATGTCCATGGGCGTCACCAGGCCTTGCACCACGCCATATTCGTCGACCACAAACACGATGCGGGTGGACCTGGCGCGAAACTGCTCGAGCAGTTCCATGCCTGTGAGCGTTTCAGGCACAAACACGGCGGGTACGGCATAGGCATCAATGCGGTCGGTGGCCATCGGCGTTGTCGCTGATTCGTGGCCCGTCGCTGGCGGCTGAATCTGGCAATGCAGGGCGAGCAAGCTGGCCACATTGACCACGCCCACCACATCGTCCAGGCTGCCCCGGCATACCGGGTACCACGAGTGCCCGGTCACGCCAGCTTTTTCAATGGCTTGGGCCACGCTGTCGGAGGCATCGAGCCACTCGATATCGGAGCGCGGCAGCATCAGCGAGGTCAGCAAGCGGTCGTCGAGCAAAAACACGTTCTGCACCATCTGGTGCTCATGTTCTTCGATCAGCCCGGCATCGACGCCCTCTTCAAGGCTGGCGGCAATTTCCTCTTCGGTCACGGACCGGCCGGCGGCGTTGTCGACGCGCAGCAGCTTGAGCGTGGCATGGGTGCTGATTGAGAGCAGCCTGACAAAAGGCTTGGCGCCGCTGGCCACCCACATCATGGGCCTGGCGACCAGACGGGCGACGGTTTCGGGGTAGAGCTGGCCAATCCGCTTGGGCACCAGTTCGCCAAACACGATGGTGATGAAGGTAATCACCGTGACCACGATCGCCGTGGCTGAAATTTCGGCGGCCCGCTCGGACGGGCCAAAGCCCTGTATCCAGACCGACACGCCACTGCTGAAAGCCGCTTCGCCAATAATCCCGTTCAGCATGCCTATGGAGGTAATGCCCACCTGCACCGATGACAGGAATTGCGTGGGGTTGTCCAGCAGGCCCAGAGCCGCTTGCGCGCCCCTGTCCCCCGATTCGGTCATGGCGGTGAGCCGCGCCTTGCGGCTGGAGGCCAGCGCCATCTCCGACATGGCAAACACGCCATTGAGCAACGTTAGAAAGGCGATAAGGAGGAAATCCATGAATCCAGAGGCAGAATGAACACCATGGCACTTTACTGTATCGGCGACCTGCAGGGTTGCAATGACCCCTTTCAACGCCTGCTGCAAAAGATTGATTTCTCACCCAGCCGGGACACCCTGTACCTGCTGGGCGATCTGGTCAACCGCGGCCCGCACTCGCTGGCCGTGCTGCGCCACCTGAGCCGCCTGGGCGATGCCGCGCAGTGCCTGCTGGGCAACCACGACCTGCATCTGCTGGCCTTGTGGCAGGGCATGGGCAAGCTGCACCGCAGCGATACCGCGCAGGACATCCTGCAGGCCAGTGACCGCAGCGCCCTGCTGGACTGGCTGTGCCACCGCAACATGGCGATTCACGCACACGGCTGGCTGATGGTGCATGCCGGCGTGCTGCCGCAGTGGAGCACCGCTAAAACCCTGGCACTGGCCGCCGAGGTGGAGCATGCGCTGCGCGGGCCCGACCTGAAAGGGTTTTTGAGCAAAATGTATGGCAACACCCCCTGCCAGTGGCACGACAGCCTGCAGGGCGCGGACCGGCTTAGGGTGGTGGTTAATGCGCTGACGCGCTTGCGCTTTTGCACCCCGCAAGGGGTGATGGAGTTTGCCACCAAGGAGGGTGCGGAGGCCGCGCAGCAGGGCTACCTGCCGTGGTTTGATGTGCCGGGGCGCCAGACCGAGGGCACGCCGGTGATGTTTGGCCACTGGTCAACGCTCAAGGCGCAAGATACCCTGAATACCGGCAGCCAGCTGCTGCCGCTGGACACCGGCTGTGTGTGGGGTGGTTGCCTGACGGCCGCCAGGCTGGGGCCGACGCCAGCCGAGTATGAGCTGATCTCTGTGGCCTGCGCCCAGGCGCAAAACCCCATACCTTAACCAGGGCGCCTGGACTTGGGCTAGCCTTGGGCTTTAGCTGGCGGTCTTGAACAGTGCCGCGATTTTTTTCTTCGGCTTGATGTTGGCCGACACACCGCTGCGCGCAGGGCTGGCCTTGGCGGCCGCTTCCCAGGATGGCTGCAGGTCTGCAGAGGCGCTGGGTTCGTAGGGCTGGTCAAAAAATGGATCTCGCGGTGCTGCGGGCTGGCGATACGGGGTGTACTCGCGGCGCTCCCGACGTTCCGGCCTTTCACGCCCAGCGCCGTCCTCGGCTTCGCGGTACATGCGGCGACCATCGTTGATGCGGCCCTGTTCCCTGATGCGCGGCAGGTCTTCCTCGAATTCGACGGGCTCCAGCTCGATCTTGGTCTTGATCAGCTTTTCAATGTCGGCCACCAGGCGCTGGTCGCTGCCGGCCACAAAGCTCACCGCCAGGCCCGATGCGCCTGCCCGGCCGGTGCGGCCAATGCGGTGCACATAGTCTTCGGCGTTGAAGGGCACGTCGAAGTTGAACACCGCCGGCACGTCCTTGATGTCCAGGCCGCGGGCCGCCACGTCGGTACAGACCAGCAGGTCGACTTCGCCTTTCTTGAAGGCATCCAGGGCCTTCAGGCGCTCGTCCTGGCTCTTGTCGCCGTGCAGCGCGGTGGTCTTGAGACCTTCACGCTCCAGCGAGCGGGCCAGGCGCGCGCAGCCCAGCTTGCTGTTGACAAAGACGAAAGCCTGCTTCATGCCGCGCTGGCGAAGAATCTGGTGCAGCGCGCGGCGCTTGTCGTCGGCGCCCACGCTGTAGAAATGCTGCTCCACCGTCGAGGCCGTGGCGTTGGAACGCGCGACTTCAATCGTCACCGGGTCCTGCAGGTAGCTGTTCGCCAGGCGTTTGATTTCAGGGGAGAAGGTGGCCGAGAACAGCAGCGTGATGCGCTGCTTGGGCAGGTAGCTCAGAATGCGCTGCAGGTCAGGCAAAAAGCCGATGTCCAGCATGCGGTCGGCTTCGTCCAGCACCACATACTCCACCTGGTTCAGCACGGTGTTTTTGGCTTCGATGTGGTCGAGCAAACGCCCCGGCGTCGCCACCAGCACCTCAACGCCTTTTTTGAGCTCAGCCGTTTGCGGCTTCATGTCCATGCCGCCAAACACCACGGCACTGCGCAGGCTGGTGTGCTTGGCGTAGAGCTTGACCTGTTCGGCCACCTGAACGGCCAGCTCGCGAGTCGGCAGCAGCACCAGCGCCCGCACCGGGTGGCGCGCGGGCGAGGTCGACGCGTTTTCGTGCTTCAGCATGCGCTGCAGCAGCGGTAGCGAGAAAGCCGCGGTTTTGCCGGTACCGGTCTGCGCGGCGCCCATCACGTCCCGGCCCTGCAGAACGACCGGAATGGCCTGCTCCTGGATGGGCGTCATGGTTTCGTAGCCCATATCGGCTACGGCGCGGGCCAGCGGTTCCGCCAGCGATAAATTCGAGAAAGAGGATGTCATTTAGCCCTCTATTGTCGCACTTTGGGCCAAATACCCCTTTTTACCGCTCAAGCAAACCGGCAACATCCCGCCAGGCTCGGCCCGACTCGTGGCTGGCCATACGCATGCCGCTAGCATATTCATAGCTACCTGCGCCCTACCCGTCTTGGCTAGAGCATGATTTCCTATAAATTCCGGGCGCTGAAGGTGTCGCAGGCCTTGATACTGCCGGTTTTCAGGCCGGTGTTGAACCAGCGCTGGCGCTGGGCGCTGGTGCCGTGGGTAAAGCTCTCGGGCACCACGGCACCGCCACTGCTGCGCTGCAGGGCATCATCGCCAATTTTGGCCGCTGCATTCATGGCGGACTCGATGTCACCGCCCTCCAGGATCTGGCGGGAATTGTTGGCGTTGTATGCCCACACGCCGGCAAAGCAGTCGGCCTGCAACTCCAGCCTCACGCTCAGCGCGTTGTATTCGACCTTGCTGACCCGGCCGCGCATCTGGTCCATCTTGGCGCTGATGCCCAGCAGGTTCTGCACATGGTGACCCACCTCATGCGCAATCACATAGGCCTGGGCAAATTCGCCAGGCGCGCCCAAACGGTTTTTCAGGGTTTCGTAAAAACCGAGATCGATATAGACCTTCTGGTCGGCCGGGCAGTAAAACGGCCCCATCGCCGCCTGGCCCTGGCCGCAGGCGGTTTGCGTCGCGCCACGGAACAGCACCAGGTGCGGCTCCTTGTAAGTGCCGCCGGCCTTGGCGAACACATCCTTCCAGACATCCTCGGTGTCTGCCAGCACGGTGGAGACAAACTTGGCCATGTGGTCATCGGCCGGCGGCCGGTGCGCGGGCCTCTGCGGCTGTTGCTGCTGCACCTGGGCGGTCGGCGCGCCGCCGCTGAGCAGGTTCAGTATCGTGAGCGGATTGATGCCTAAAACCCAGCCGCCCAGCAAGGCCACCACAATGGTGCCAATGCCTATGCTGCGGCCGCCCAGCAGGCCGCCGCCGCTAAAACCGCCGCCCCCGCCCCCCTCGTCATCGCGCCGGTCTTCGACGTTGTCGGATTCCCGATTGCCTTCCCACTTCATGGTCGCTCCTGATCGCCCATCCATTCCGGGCAAAATGTCTTTGCCACCCCTGCAGCCCGTGCAAAACTCTCCGCACGGGCCAGAAGGCAGCGCATGCGCCGACTTTACTTGAGCGAGCTTGGCCCGGCGGAACAAAATTGAAGCCCGATGTATCTATTTTTCATGCGTTTTGCCGCTTTTCGCCATTCCGCGATGTCCGCCCTGTTTTTCTCGCCGCGGCTGGGCTTGGCGCTGCTGGTCGCGGCCTTGCTGAGCGCCTGCGCCGGTCCGATCACGACCCGGGTCACCAGCTTTAACCAGTGGCCCGGCGATGCGGCCGGCAGCACCTTCAGCTTTCTGACCCCGGTGGACAGCAGGCGCGAACTCGAGCAAGCCACCTACGAGAGCCATGTGCAGGCCGCGCTTGAAGCGCAGGGCCTGAAGCGCGCACCGGCCGGGCAGCTGGGGCGCATTCAGGCCGACGTGTCGTTCACCGGCTACAGCGAGCAAAAAACCTACCTGCAGCCGGTTTACCTGGACAACTATGTCTTTGTGCCGCCTTTCCGCGATGCGAGAGGCCGGGTTTTCCCGGGCTTCTGGACAGCGGACCCCTGGGGGCCGCGCTATGTCGGCGACCGCCAGGTGAGCTATACCCTGCACACCAGCAGCTTGCGGCTACGCCTGCTGGACACCCAGGCAAGCCCGCCAGGCAAGCCCCGCTCCGTGTTTGAATCGCAGGCCGTGTATGAAGGCGAGAGCGGCGACCTGCCGCTGCTGGTGCCCTACCTGGTGCGTGCGGTGTTTGATGAGTTTCCGGGCCAGAACGGACAGGTGCGAACGGTGGAATTCGACAGAAAAACCGGCGCAATGATCAAGAAATAGCCGGCAGGCGGTTCGCCGTTAGCCGCCCGGCACACCCATTCAGCATGCCCATGCCGGGACACTTCACAATGTCGGCATGAGCACGGCTTTTTCGCTTCACCGCGTACTACTCACCGGCTTTGATGCGTTTGGCGAGGCCAGAGATGCCCCGATGCCGCTCAATCCGAGCTGGTTGGCCGTGAGCGCACTGCATGGCCAACAAATCGCGGACCATCAAATCGTCGCAGCGCAACTGCCCACCGTGTTCAATACGTCGCTGATGGAGCTGGCACGCCTGCTGCGCCTGCACCAGCCGGCCCTGGTGATTTGCCTGGGCCTGGCGGGCGGGCGAAGCGCCCTGTCCCTGGAGCGCGTGGCCATCAACCTCGACGACGCCCGCCTGCCCGATAACGCGGGCAGGCAGCCGGTTGATACGCCCATCGTGGCGGGCGGCCCGGCCGCGTACTTCAGCACGCTGCCCATCAAGGCCATGCTGCAAGCCCTGCAGGCAGCGGGCCTGCCTGCAGAGGTGTCACAAACCGCCGGCACCTTTGTCTGCAACCATGTGTTTTATGGCCTGATGCATGCGCTGGCCACGCAGCAGGGTTTCAAGCACGCACGCGGCGGCTTTATCCATGTGCCCTATGTGCCCGGCCAGGGTGAGCCCAGCCTGGCGCTGGACGACATGGTGCGCGGACTCCGACTGGCTGTGGCCACCGCGCTGGCAACGCCCCGGGACATGGCACTGGGCGCCGGCGCCATCAGCTGACCGGTTCTGCCGCGGCCTGCGGCGTCACAGGCGTGAATGAGAGGATTATTGGCGTGTCGCCAACGAAGCGGCCAGAATGCCGGGCATCTGACGCACGGCCGGTTTCGCCACAAACTCAATGCCAGGGGCTGTGGCCACAGCCCGCACTGGCTGGCCGGTGTCAAGCCCGGAGACGGGATCAGCGGCTGCCTGCGCCTGCTGGATGCAGCTGAGGCGCGCCGGCCCCGCGCTGCGCTCATAGCAGGAGGCTATCGCCATTCCCACAGACGCGTGGCGCGCGTCTCGCAGTTGCGCTTTCTCCATCTGCCTGTCCACGACCAGGGCCATGGCCACAAGTTGGCAAAGCATGACCAGGAATGCGGCGATACCGAGCCAGGTCTTGCAAGACAATCCGTCAACTTTGTTCAGATGCTCAGAAGACATGGCTCACTCCCTCTTCGTCGGTGTGATCTCATGCTATTGCCGCGCTTCAAAATGCCATTCGGTACTTTCCCCATGCCGCTGTAGGATAAATACGATGACACCCCGGGCGGGCGGCTTGCCATTGCCGCAGCCCCCCCCACCGCCGCGGTTACCGTGCCAGCGCGGACGGCGCTGGCGCTGCCCGGCTGATCGCCTGATCCTCAGGCCTTGGGCAAGGTCACCCCGACCTGACCCTGGTACTTGCCGCCGCGGTCCTTGTAACTGGTCTCGCAGACCTCGTCGCTTTCAAAGAACAGCACCTGGGCGCAGCCTTCGCCGGCGTAAATCTTGGCGGGCAGCGGCGTGGTGTTGGAGAACTCCAGCGTCACATAGCCTTCCCATTCGGGTTCGAAGGGCGTCACGTTGACGATGATGCCGCAGCGCGCATAAGTGCTTTTGCCCAGGCAGATCGTCAGCACATTGCGCGGGATGCGGAAATACTCGACGGTGCGGGCCAGCGCGAAGCTGTTGGGCGGGATGATGCAGCTGTCGCCATGAAAGTCGACAAAGCTCTTTTCGTCAAAATTCTTCGGGTCCACCACCGTGCTGTGGATGTTGGTGAAAACCTTGAATTCGGGCGCGCAGCGGATGTCGTAGCCGTAACTGGAGGTGCCGTAGCTGATGATCTTGTGGCCGTCGCGCTGCCGGATCTGGCTGGGCTCGAAAGGCTCGATCATGCCGGTGGTTTCGGCCATGCGGCGTATCCATTTGTCGCTTTTGATGCTCATGCGGAAGGTTCCTTGCGTTGCCCGTGATTGTAGGCAAGCCGACGCCAGGGAAAACCGGCTCTTTGCCCTCATCCGGCAGGCGGCCCAGAAACAAGGCCTGACGCTAGCAATTAAATAGCTTCCTGCGCCCGTCCTGCCTGGGCTGGAGGCCGATTTGACCCCATATTTCTCCGTACAGCGGCTAGCCGGCGCTACCGGCCTGGGAAATCACGGTTTTCTCAATCAGCCGGTCGTCGCCCAGCACGATCAGGGCAAACAGCAGTTCGTCGAGGCTGGCGGCCTGGGCGGTTTTGCGGGCCAGCAGCGGCGTGGCCTGCGGGTTGATCACGACAAAATCGGCTTCGCAGCCGGGCTGCAGATTGCCTACCACGCCTTCAAGGCCCAGCGCCCGGGCCGCGCCGGCCGTGTGCTGCCACCAGAGCTGCTGCGGCTTGAGCGACAGGCCCTCTTTGCCCTGCCCCTGGCGGCCCACGTAATAGGCGGCGAGCATGGTGTGAAACGGGCTGAAAGAGGTGCCGCCGCCCACGTCGCTGGCCAGGCCGTACATGAAACCCGCGCGGTCGGCGCTGGCGTAGTCAAAAAAGCCGCTGGCCAGAAACAGGTTGCTGGTAGGACTGACGGCCGCCGCCGTGCCGGTGCTGCGCAGCAGCGCACGGTCTTCGTCGTCCAGGTGGATGCAGTGCGCGTACACGGCGCGCGGGCGCAGCAGGCCGAACGCCTCGTACACGCTCAGGTAGCTGCGCGCCTCAGGGTAGAGCTGGCGCACCCAGGCGATTTCGTCCTTGTTTTCGGCCACATGGGACTGGATCCACACCTCGGGATATTGGGCGGCCAGCTCGCCGGCGCCGCGCAATTGCGCCTCGCTGCAGCTGGGCACGAAGCGCGGCGTGATGGCATAGCCCAGGCGGTCCACGCCATGCCAGCGCCGGATCAATGCCTCGGTATCGATCAGGCTTTGCCCGGTCTCGTCGCGCACACCGTCCGGGGCGTTCTGGTCCATCAGCACCTTGCCGGCCATCAGGCACAACTGGTGTTTTTGCGCCTCGGCAAACAGCGCGTTGACCGATTCCGGGTGCGAGCTGGCAAAGGTCAGCGCCGTGGTGACGCCGTTGCGCAGCAGCTCCGCTATGAAAAACGTAGCTACCTGGGCACTGTAATCGGGGGCGGAGAAGCGTTTTTCATGTGGAAAGGTGTAATTTTCCAGCCACGGCAGCAAACCGTCGGCGGGCGAACCGATCACGTCCAGCTGCGGGTAGTGGATGTGCATGTCCACAAAACCGGGCGCGATGATGCGGCCCGGAAAATGCTCGATGGGCACCTCGGCAAAGCGCGGCGCCAGCTGGGTATACGCCCCCACCGCCTGCGCCACCTGCCGGCCCTGGGCATCGGGCCCGACCACCAGCAGGCCGTCGGCCTCATACACGGCCTGGGCAGGGCCAGTGAAATACAGGATGGCGGCGCGGTAGGCTTTCATGGCCGCTAGGTTACCCCAGCCACCGCGCGCGGCGATATGCAAAACCCGATAAGGTGTATCGCCCCGTCACCGGCTCATGGACTCAACGGCTCACGCGGCAGCCGTCACCCAGCGAGGCGCGCCAGACGCGCACCGAGGCAAGCCCGGGCAGGCGGGCATCGAGCTTGCGGAAAATGAACTGGCAGAGGTTCTCCAGCGTGGGCGGGCCCAGGCCCTCAACCTCGTCGAGCAAATGGTGGTCCAGCTGTTCGCGCAGCACGGCGATCTCGCGCCGCACCAGGCCCAGGTCCATCACCATGCCGGTTGTCGGGTCGGGCTGGCCGGCGACGAAGACCTCGGCGTTGTAGGTATGGCCGTGCACCCGCTTGCTGCCGTCGGCCTCGATGGCGCGCTTGAGGGTGTGCGCCGCATCAAAATAAAAGGTCTGGCTGATCTCGCAATGCATGGCTTCGTCCTTAGCGTCGTATTTCATCGGATGCCCGTGATCTTGTGGGTCTGCAGGCTGAGCCGCCAGGCGGGCCGCGCCAGGCACAGCTGGATGCAAGCCTCGGTGTTGCGCAGCCGTTCGGGACTGTCCATGGGCTGCAGGTAGCGGTGCGTGAAGCGGGCGGCCTCCAGCTCGGCCAGATCCAGGCGCGGCTGGGGCCAGACCACCTTGAGCTCCTGGCCTTCGCGCTGCACCCAGGGCGCACCGGCCTTGGGGCTGACGCAAATCCAGTCTATGCCCTCGGGGGCGGCAATCGTGCCGTTGGTCTCCACCGCAATCAGGAAACCGCGCGCGTGCAGGGCCGCTATCAGCGCGGCATCGACCTGCAGCAGCGGCTCGCCGCCGGTCATCACCACGAAGCGGTGCGCCGTATCGCCGGCGGGCCACTGGGCTTCGATCTGGCGCGCCAGCGCGTCGGCTTCGGCAAACTTGCCGCCCAAGGTGCCGTTGGTGCCGACAAAATCCGTGTCGCAAAACTGGCAGACGGCGCCGGCCCTGTCCTGCTCGCGGCCGGACCACAGATTGCAGCCGGCGAAGCGGCAAAAGACGGCGGGGCGACCGGCGTTGGCGCCCTCGCCCTGCAGCGTGTAAAAAATCTCTTTGACCTGGTAACTCATGGCTGTCTTTTCTGGAATTTTCTGGAATAAGTGATGCCGGCCTCACCCACGCAGGGGTTGAACCGGCAGGTGGCAGTTAGTTGGGCAGCTTGCCCTGCACGCCCTGCACCAGAAAATTCATGGCCAGAATCTGCTCGTCGGACAGCGCGGTTCCGGCCAGTATCGCTGGCGTGCCAGCGTTGCTCATGATGGGCGCCTTGCCCGCTGCAAACGGGTGCAGCTTGCCCGTGGCAATGTCGCGCTGGCGTGCCAGCACCTCGTCGACGACTTTTTTCGGCACCTTGGGGCCGAAGCCGTCAACGCGGATCATGCCTTCCTTCACGCCGCCCCACAGCCTGGCGCTTTTCCAGCTGCCGTCCAGCACCGCCTGGGCGCGGCGCGTGTAGTAGCGGCCCCACTGGTGCGTGACGGCCAGCACCTGCGCATCGGGTGCGGTCTTGCGCATGTCGGAATGGTAGGCAACCGCCAGCTTGCCGCGCTCCTGCGCGGCGCTCATCACGGCCGTGGAGCCGGTATGAAACGCCATCAGCTCCACGCCCTGGTTGAACAGCGTCATGGCCGCTTCACGCTCGCGCGGCGGATCGAACCAGGTGCCCAGCCAGACCACCTTGACCTCGGCCCCGGGGTTGACCGAGCGCATGCCCAGCGTGAAGGCATTGATGCCCTGGATCACCTCGGGAATCGGAAAGCCCGCCACATAGCCGGCGCTGCTGGCCAAACGGCCGGCCGCGATACCGGCGAGGTAACGGCCTTCGTAATAGCGGGCATTGGCGACGGCCACGTTGGCCGCCGTTTTGTAGCCGGTGATGGATTCGAACTTCACGTCCGGAAAGTCCTTGGCCACCTTGAGCGTGGGCTCCATATAGCCAAAGCTCGGCGTAAAGATCAGCTGGTTGCCCTGACCGGCGAGGTCGCGGATCACGCGCTCGGCGTCTGCGCCCTCGGCCACGTCCTCCACATAAGTGGTTTTGACTTTAGCACCCAGCGCCGCCTCGACGGCCTTGCGGCCCTCCTCGTGCTGGTGCACCCAGCCGGCCTCGGTGACCGGCGTGACATAGACAAAGCCGATTTTGAGCGGCCCTTTTGCAGGCGCGGGAGATTGAGAAAAGGCGGGGAATATAAAACAAGCGGCCGCGAGCACGGCAGCGAGGTTTTTATACATGGTAGTCCTCTACATGGCCCCGGAACAAGCAAAACACCAGCGCGCCGAGACAGCACGCTGGTGAAGCCGTATTTTAATACCTCAGGCCGGGCGACTGCCGGCGATACGCCGGAAAGCCCGCATCAGCGGGGGAATGGCCGGTGCAGCGCACACTCCGGGTTAAGCCGCACGCCGAAACCCGGCGCATCCAGCGCGGAGGCTTTCATGCGGCCATTGACCGGCACCGGCTCGTCCAGCAACTGCGGGTGGAACATAGGCACCACCTCGTCGGCCTTGGGCGCCATCATCAGGAATTCGGCAAACGGGCTGTTGTGGCGGGTGATGACAAAGTGGTAGCTGTAAACCGAGGAGCCATGCGGCACCACCAGCTTGCCGTGCGCGTCGGCGAGGTTGGATATCTTGATCAGCTCGGTGATGCCGCCGCACCAGCCCACATCGGGCTGCAGGATGTCGCAGCAACCCATCTCCAGCAGCAGGCGAAAGCCCCAGCGCGTGGCCTCGTGCTCGCCCGTGCTCACCAGCATGCCGCGCGGCACGTTGCGGCGCAGCTCGGCGTAGCCCCAGTAGTCGTCGGGCGGCAGGGCTTCCTCGATCCACTTCAGCTTGTATTCGCTGGCCGCCTGGGCCAGGCGCGTGGCGTACTCCACGTCCAGGCTCATCCAGCAGTCGAGCATCAGCCAGAAGTCGTCACCGACGCGGCTGCGCATATCAGCCAGCATGTCGATGTTTTTCTTAAAACCATCCTCGCGCTCGGCCGGGCCGTGGTGCAGCGGCATCTTGCCGCCTATGAAGCCCATCTGCTTGGCCAGATCGGGGCGAGCCCCCGTCGCGTAGAACGTCAGTTCGTCACGCACCGGGCCGCCCAGCAGTGCATGCACGGGCTCCTTGCGGACCTTGGCCAGCAGGTCCCACAACGCGAGGTCAACGCCTGAAATGGTGTTGATCACGATGCCCTTGCGACCGTAGTACAGCGTGGCGTTGTACATCTGGTCCCAGATCTTTTCGATGTCGGTGACCTTGGCGCCTTCGATGAAGCGGGCCAGATGCTTCTCGACGATCCAGCAGCCCAGCTCGCCGCCGGTCGTCACCGAAAAACCCACCGTGCCGTCGCTGGCCTCGATTTCCACCACCAGCGTTCCCAGCACGTTGATGCCGAAACTCTGGCGGCTCTGGCGGTAGGCGGGGTACTTGCTCATCGGCGTGGCGATGTGGTCGTCGATCCAGTGGCCGCCACCCTGGTCGTGGTAGTCGGCCCCACCGCCGCGCAGGGTGAAGGCGCGCACGTGTTTGATGGTTGGCATGTTGCTCATGGTTACTCCTTGCTTGGGTTTGTCCGGGATATCAGGCGGAGCGCGTGGCCACAACCGGCACTGGTTTTCTCTGGCGCAAGGCCAGGAAAAGTGCGGCGCCAATCAGCGTCGTGCCGGCCAGCAGGTAAAGCCCGGCGTTCGGCGATTCAAAGGCCTTCTCGGCCCAGGTCTTGACGTTGGGTGCGAAGAAACCACCCAGCGAGCCGATCGAGTTGATCAGTGCAATGCCACCGGCCGCCGCGGCGCCGCCGAGATAGGCCGTGGGAAAAGTCCAGAACAGGGGCTGCACGGCGATGAAGCCGGCGGCGGCAAAGCACAGCGCCACCAGCGACAGCAGCGGCGAGCCCGACGACACCGACAGCGCGATGCCCGCAGCGCAGACCACCAGCGTCGCGCAGGCCATGCCGGCATGCTGCTGCCGGCGCTCGGCCAGGCGGGGGATCAGGTAGACGGCGATCACGGCACAAATCCAGGGAATGGCGGTCACCAGGCCGACGTCGAAGCCAACCTTCTTGCCCAGCAGTGTCGCCACCTGTGTGGGCAGGTAAAACACGACGCCATAAACGCTCATCTGGATGATGAAATAAATCCCTGCCAGAAAGAGCACCCGGGTGTTGGTCAAGGCCGCCAGCACGCTGCGCGGTCCGTGCACGGCTTTGTACTGCTCTTCGCTGGCAATGGCATCGGCCAGCGTGGCGCGCTCGGCCGGGGTCAGCCACTTCGCGTCTTCGGGCCGGTTGTCCAGGTACCAGAAGGCCCAGATGCCGACGGCGCTGGCCAGCAGGCCTTCGACCAGGAACATCCATTGCCAGCCGTGCAGGCCGAATGCGCCCTGCATCTCCAGCAGGAGCCCAGACAAGGGGCTGCCAAAAATGAAGGCCAGCGGCGCCCCGAAGTAGAAGAGACCGATCACCCGGGTCCGCGCATGGACCGGAAACCACTTGGTCAGGAAATAGATCACGCCCGGGAAAAACCCGGCTTCTGCGACGCCGAGCAGAAAGCGCAATGCGTAGAACCAGGTTTCGCTGGTGACGAACATCAGCGCCGCCGAGACGAGCCCCCAGGTGACCATGATGCGGCACATCCAGATGCGGGCGCCGACGCGGTGCATGATGAGATTGCTGGGCACCTCGAACAGCGCATAACCGATAAAGAAGATGCCGGCGCCAAAGGCATAGGCCGCATTCGACACGCCGGTGTCAAGTTGAAAGGCCTGCTTGGCAAAGCCGATGTTGGCACGGTCCAGAAAGGCCAGCACATACATCAGCAGCAGAAATGGCACGAGCCGGCGAATGGCCTTGGCCGTGACCCGCTCGAGTTCGGGATGGGGATTGACGCTCATGAAATTAGTCTCCGGTTGTAGTTTGGCGGGTACGGCTCTGTGGCCGCTCCAGGCAGCAGCGCACGCCGGCCACGATGCCGGCGCCGCGCGGGGATTCAGCATCAGTAGGTAGCGCGCCCGCCGGACAGGTCGAACACCGCACCCGTGCTGAACGCACAGTCTTCCGAAGCCAGCCAGCCGATCAGCGACGCGGCTTCGTCGACCTGCAGGAAGCGGCCCATAGGGATTTTCGACAGCATGAAGTCGATGTGCTCCTGCTTCATCGAATCGAAGATCGCCGTCTTGGCCGCGGCAGGCGTGACGGCATTGACCAGCACCCCGGTCTTCGCCAGTTCCTTGGCCAGCGACTTCGTCAAGCCGATCAGGCCGGCCTTCGATGCGCTGTAGTGCGAAGCGTTGGGGTTACCCTCCTTGCCCGCCACCGATGCGATGTTGACGATGCGGCCGTAGCCCTGCTTGACCATGTGCGGCACGATGCTGCGGCTGGTGAGGAAAGGGCCGATGAGGTTGACCTCTATGACCCGTCGCCAGACTTCCGGCGCCAGCTCCCAGGTGGTGCCGTTGCCGCCGGTGATGCCTGCATTGTTGACAAGGATGTCGATGCGTCCGAGCGCGGCCAGCGTGGCCTGCGTGGCAGCCTCCACCGAGGCCTGGTCCGTCAGTTCGACCACCGCCGTAATGACCTTGCCTGAAGGCTTGAGCGTCTCGCGCGCCTGTTCAAGGCGTTGCGCATCGATATCCCACAAGGCAACCGCAGCGCCGGAGGCCAGCATTCTTTGCGCCGTCGCGTAGCCCATGCCCTGGGCGCCGCCGGTGATCACGGCCACGCGTTTGTTGAGATCGAGCTGGTTCATTTTGTCTCCTGAAAATTGGCGGGGATGGTTTTTTGTTGCTGCTCGCCGAGTCCGGCGATACCCAAACGCATGACCTGCCCGGCTGACAGGTAGACGGGTGATGGCTTCTGGCCCATGCCCACGCCGGGCGGTGTGCCGGTGGAGATCACGTCACCGGGCTGCAGGCTCATGAACTGGCTGATGTAGGAGACCAGCGTGGCCACGTCAAAAATCATGGTGCGGGTGTTGCCATCCTGGTAGCGCTTGCCATCGACTTCCAGCCACATGTCGAGGGCCTGCGGGTCGGGCACCTCGTCACGCGTGACCAGCCACGGACCCAAGGGGCCAAAGGTGTCGCAGCCTTTGCCTTTGTCCCACTGGCCGCCGCGCTCGAGCTGGTAGGCACGCTCGGACACGTCGTTGACGATGCAGTAGCCCGCCACATGGTCCAGCGCCCGCTCCCTGGAAACGTAGCGCGCAGTGCTTCCAATCACCACGCCGAGCTCTACCTCCCAGTCCACCTTCTGCGCACCGGGCGGAATCTCGACGTCATCGTTGGGGCCGACGATGGCGCTGGTGGCCTTCATGAACAGCACCGGCTCGGTGGGGATGGCCATGCCGGACTCCCTGGCATGGTCGGAATAGTTCAGCCCCACGCAGATCATCTTGCCCACGCCACCGACACAGGGCCCCAGGCGGGGTGAGCCATCGACCAGGGGGAGTGTCGAAGAATCGACTGCCGCCAGGCGTTCAAGCGAGGCAGTCCCCAGCGTCTCGCCGCGAATGTCCATCACATGGGCCGACAGGTCCCGCAGGCGGCCATCGCTGTCTATCATTCCCGGTTTTTCATCTCCCGCTTGGCCGTAGCGAACCAGCTTCATCATGTCTCCTTTGTCGTGATTGATGGGGAACTGTAAGATGCCAAGCCATACAATTCCAATTGAAAATTCATTCAAAGCATTTCCAAAATGGAATATCGAGAAATGACAGCAAACGCTGCACCGAGGCTGATCAACCGGCTGCGGCTCAAGCACTGGGCACTGCTGGCCGCGCTGGCCGAGACCCGGACGCTGCACGAAGCCGCCACACGCATCAGCGTCACGCAACCATCGGCGACCAAGATGCTGGCCGACATCGAGACCGCTTTTCAGTTCACGCTGTTTGAGCGCCACTCGCGCGGGCTGCGGCCCACACCACTGGGCGAAGAAGTGGTCGCCTATGCCCGGCAATCACAGGCCAGCCTGGCGCGCTTCATCGAGGGGCTGGAGGTCAAGCGGCGCGGCGGGCACGGGCAGCTGGTCATCGGCGCCATCATGGGCGCGGCGCCCGACCTGGTGGCGCGTGCCGTGGCGCAGATCAAACGCGAAAGACCCCTGCTCAACATCCGCATGGTTGGCGAGACGAGTGACCAGATCAGCACGTCGCTGGAGCGCCATGACATCGAGCTGGCCGTGGGCCGTTTTGCTTCGCTGCTGCAGCACAACCTGTTTGACTTCACGCCGCTGTCCAATGAAGTCATGCAGATGGTGGTGCGACGCGGACATGCGCTGGTGCGCCACAAGAAGCTGCAACTGGCGACGCTGATGGACTGGCCCTGGATACTGCAGCCGGTGACCAGCCCCGCGCGTCAGCTGCTCGAGGAAGAATTCGCCAAGGCCCGGCTGTCCACCCCGCCCAATGTCGTCGAATGCGCGTCGGTCTTCGCCACGCTGCAGCTCCTGCAAACCAGCGATGCCGTGGCGGCGCTGCCGGAGTCGGTCGTGCGCGACCATGTCAAGGCCGGCTTGTTGCGCGTACTGCCCGTCCCCATCGGCAGCGATCTGAAGGGCTTTGGGGTGCTGACGCGCAAGGGCGAAGCCCTGTCGGAGATCGCCGCCACATTCGTCGAGTTGCTGCACCGTTTCGCCGAACCGGCGACTGCGCCGCGCCGGACGCGAAAGCCGGCCGTCCGTGCTTGAAGCTTCAGCAGGGCCAGCCCCTGCGCTCAGGCAAGGGATGACGCTTAGGCTCGCCGCGACACCGGGTAGGCCTTGATCATCCACAGATACATGGCAGCGCCCATCACCAGGGTCGAAGCGGCGATCTCCAGCGACAGCGTAAAACCCTCGCCCGCGCTGCGGGTGTGCCGCAGCAGCAGCGCCACCAGCGGCGGGCCCAGAATCTGTCCCACCCCGTAAGTGGCCGAGAGCAGCCCCATGAAGCTGGCGGCGGTGGCGGGGCGCAGGCGGCGCACCTCCTGCATCGCAAAAAAGGTGATGGCGGTGAAGGGCAAACCCAGCAGCAGGCTGCCTATGGCAAAGCCGGCCAGACTGGGACTCCACAGGCTGGCGGCAATGCCGAGCGCCTGCAAAAAGTAGGCGCCTGCCAGAAAATAGCGGAAATCCTTGTTGTGCGGAAAGCGGGTGGCCAGCAAGGCGCCCAGCATGACGCCCAGGCCGAAGATGGGCCAGAACATGTCCAGCCAGGCGGAGCCGGGCAGCGCCGCCCGGGCAATCACCGGCAAAAAGGTGGCCGTGATGATGTAGCCGAACCCCGCCAGGCCGTAGGCCAGGACGAAAGCGCTGATTTCCGCCTGGCCGTGCGGTGATGGGATTTCAGCCGTACCCGCCGCGGCACCCGGCGCACGCGTGCCCAGTGGCGTCAAATGCTCATCCCGGCCCTGCAGCGTGCGCCACACCAGGGCCGTGAGGGCAAAGGCCAGCACGCCAAAGATCAGCCAGCCCGTGGCCGCGGTCCAGTGCCAGGCCACCATGCCGCTGGCAAACAGTCCGCTCATCACAATGCCTGCGCCGGGGCCCATATAGATGAAGCCGCCCATCGCCGGCACACCGAGCCTGGCCAGCCGCGACAAACACCACCCCGAGGTGTACACAAACACCACCGCGCTCGTCACCCCGGCCACAAAGCGCAGCCCGGGCCAGGCCGCAGAAAACTGCCAGGCCATGGCCAGCGTCAACACGCCGGTGGCCAGCAAGCCCGCACGCACCATAGCCGAATAGGCCAGCAAGGGAAGCCGGCGAAACCGGGCCCATAGCCAGGGCTGCAGCGAGCACAGCAAGGCACCCAGCATGTAGCCAAAGTAGTTGGCGCTGGCCAGCCAGCTGGCACCGGGCAGATCGATCACGCCATCGCTCAGCATCATGGGCAGCAGCGGCGTGAAGGCAAAGCGGCCTATGCCCATGGCCACGGCCAGTGACACCAGCCCCGCCAGTGCGATGGCCCAGGGGCCTGGCGTTTTTTTTGTTTTCTCGCGTGAGGTCATTGATGCACTACCCGCCTGTCCCGAAGATTCGGAGATGCCGCCATACGGCGGCGAAGCGCGCTGCGCTCATTGGAAAGTATCAAAGGTTTCGTCCAGCCGCCCGATAAGGCGCTGGCGCGTGGCCGCATCGATGAAGCTGGCCGCGAAACTGTTGCGCGCCAAGGTGTAGGCGTGCTGGCTGCTGAGCCCCGTCGCCGCAAAGGTCTGCGTGAAGTTCTCGTTCATATAGCCGCCAAAATAAGCCGGGTCATCCGAGTTGACGGTGGCCACCAGCCCGGCATCGAGCAGCTGGCGCAGGTTGTGGCTGGCCAGGTCGGGAAATACGCATAGCTTGAGGTTGGACAGCGGGCACACCGTGAGCGGAATGCGGTCAGCGGCCAGCCGCTGCATCAGCGCCGCGTCCCGGCCGGACTGCACGCCGTGGTCTATGCGCTCCACCTTGAGCAGGTCCAGCGCGGTCCAGACATAGGCCGGCGGCCCCTCTTCACCGGCATGTGCGACCCGATGCAGGCCCAGCTCGCGGCAGCGCGCAAACACCCGCGCAAACTTCTCGGGCGGGTTGCCCACTTCGCTGGAATCGAGGCCCACGCCAATGAACTTGTCGCGATAGGGCAAGGCCTGCTCCAGCGTTTCAAACGCATCCTCTTCGGAAAGATGGCGCAGGAAGCACAAGATCAATGACGCGCTGATGCCCAGCTCGGCCTGCGCATCTGCACAGGCCCGGTGTAAACCATGAATCACGGTTTCCATGCTCACGCCACGAGCCGTATGGGTCTGCGGGTCAAAAAACAGCTCGGCATGCACCACGTTATCTTGTGCCGCCTTCAGCAGGTAGGCCCGCGCCATGTCGTAAAAATCCTGCTCCTTCAGGAGCACGCTGGCGCCGGCGTAGTAAATGTCGAGAAAGCTCTGCAGGTTGGTGAAGGCGTAGGCGCGGCGAAGGTCCTCCACGCTGGCGTAGGGAATCTTCACGCCGTTGCGCGGCGCCAGCGCAAAGATCAGCTCGGGCTCCAGCGAGCCTTCTATGTGAATGTGCAGCTCGGCCTTGGGCATGCGCCTGAGCAGCTCGGGCAGGCGGTCGGCGGCAACGGGTTTGACCTTGCGCACGAAACTGGCAGAAGACATCAGCACACTCCAAAGTTAATACCGAGATTTTTGAGATGGCGGCGGTAGGCGGACGACGCCTTGTCCGCCGCCGTATGCAATTCTGCACGCAGGTCCAGCGGCAGGCGCTGCGGCCTCTGGGACTCCAGGACGGGCTTGTCCTGCATGAAGATGGTGTGCTGGAAATCGCGCAGCTTGTCGTCCGGCGACACAAAATCCGCCACCGCCAGGCGGAACCAGACCCGACTGTGCTCCGGCGTCATGGGGCTGATGAACATGGCAATCGACTCACGGTAACCATCAACAGACACCGTCGCCGCCTCCGGCACCTTGGTCAGCACCGCGCTATAGGGAGCGGTCACTTCATAGCTGTATTCCACCTGCGCCGGCGCAATCGAGTGGACGTTGGATTGCGGTTGCCAGGCCTTGCACCGGGTCGCCAGCAGGCCCGTGGGCGTCGCCTCGACGCGGTAGTCTTCGATCGCGCTGGCGCCGCGCATGCCGAGCCAGCCTTCGTGCACAAAGCCGAAATGCGACATGTCCAGAAAGTTCTCGACCAGACGCGGCGCACTGGTGGCCACGTCGTAAGGGCCGCAATTGAGCTTTCGCAGGCGGGCATCGGCTTCGGCGGCAAACGCGGGCAAGGCGGCCGAATCCGCGGCGTCGCCACCCGACAGGCGCACCCAGACCAGCCCATAAGCCTCCTGCGCCGCGTAAGTCCGCGCGCAATGCGCGGCGGGCGGCGTGAAGTTGGGCAAGGCCGGCACCTTGACGCACTGCCCCGAGGCGGCGAACTGCCAGCCGTGGTAGGGGCACTCCAGCTGCCCATTTTCGACACGCCCCAGAGACAGTTTGGCCCCGCGGTGCGGGCACTGGTCCGCCCACGCATGAACCGCTCCAGCCTCATCGCGCCACAGCACCACCTCATGCCCCAGCAAATGCGCGGCCAGCGGCTGCCCAGTGAGGCCGGTGGCCAGGGCAACGGGGTGCCAGATCGTTTCTTCAATCATCATTTCACCAATAAAAAGAGCTGCACCAAGGCAGCTCCCATCGCGCCACCCTGGGGCGGCGCGGCGATCAGGTCACGCCGCGGCGGCATGACCGTGGATCAGTTATTGCCCGGAACCTTGCCTTCCACGCCCTTGACGTAGGTTTTCAGGCCGCCCAGGAACTTGTCATCGGCGACCGTATCCTTGGCCACCAGCTCCTTGCCGGTGTTGTCCATGATCGGGCCTTTCCAGATGGCAAAGCTGCCGTCCTTCAGGCCGGCCTTGACTTCGTCAATGCGTTTTTTGGTTTCATCAGGCACGTCGGCGGCGATGGACACCAGGTCGATCGCGCCTTCCTTCACGCCCCACCAGGAGCCCGTGCCGCCGTTCCATTTGCCTTCCAGCACCTCACCCACGGACTTGACATAGTAAGGTCCCCAGTTGATCACGGCAGAAGCCAGGTGGGCTTTCGGACCGTAGGCGGTCATGTCGGAGTCCCAGCCGAAGGCGCGCTTGCCCATTTTTTCGGCGGTCTGCAGCACGGCCGACGAGTCGGTGTTCTGGAACAGCACATCGGCACCGCCATTGATCAGCGCCGTGGCAGCCTCGGTTTCCTTGGGCGGGTTGAACCACTCGTTGACCCAGACCACCTTGGTCTTGATCTTGGGGTTGACCGACTGGGCGCCCAGCGTGAAGCTGTTGATGTTGCGCACCACTTCAGGAATCGGCACCGAGCCGACCACGCCCAGCGTGCCCGACTTGCTCATCTTGCCCGCCACCACGCCGGCCATGTAGGCGCCTTCGTAGGTGCGGCTGTCATAGGTGCGCAGGTTCCCGGCGGTCTTGTAGCCGGTGGCATGCTCGAACTTGACCTCCTTGGTGTCATTGGCGACCTTGAGCATGGGCTCCATGTAGCCGAAGGTAGTGCCAAAGACCAGCTTGTTGCCCTGGCCGGCCAGGTCGCGGAGCACGCGCTCGGCATCGGCCGATTCAGGCACTTTTTCCACAAAGGTCGTGACCACCTTGTCGCCATAAGCGGCTTCAACCGCCTTGCGGCCGTTGTCGTGGGCAAAGGTCCAGCCACCGTCGCCCACCGGGCCGACATAGGCAAAAGCCACTTTCAGCGGCTCGGGCTTGGCCGGAGCCGCTGCCGCAGGAGCGGCTGCCGGTGCCGGAGCCGCCTCCTCTTTTTTGCCGCAACCCACCAGGGCGGCGGCCGCCACCGCGGAGAGTGCTGCCAGCTTGAGCAGGGAGCGTTTTTGCAGGTCAGTCATGTCATCTCGCTTTCGTTCAAGGGTCAAGGAATCGGTGCTGGAGGAAGAAAGTCAAATTATGCGACCCGAAACATCAGGCCCCGGGGTAAAACGGCTTGCCAATCGAGCTGGGCATGTTCACGCGTATCCACAGCGGGTTGCGCGAGATCAGCACCAGCACCACGATGGTGGCCAGGTAAGGCAGCATGGTCAAAAACTGGCTGGGCACATTCACGCCCAGACCCTGCAGATGGAACTGCAGCATGGTCACGCCGCCAAACAGGTAGGCACCCAGCAAGACCCGGGCCGGCCGCCAGGTGGCAAAGGTGGTGAGGGCCAGCGCAATCCAGCCTTTGCCGGCAATCATGCCCTCGACCCAGAGCGGCGTGTACACCACCGACACATAGGCCCCCGCCAAGCCGCACAGCGCCCCGCCCGCCACCACGGCCGCCAGCCGGATGCGCCGCACCGGATAGCCCAGCGCATGGGCCGACTCGGGGCTTTCGCCGACCGAGCGCAGCACCAGCCCCGCCCGCGTGCGGTATAAAAACCAGATCAGCGCCAGCGTCAATCCCATCGCGATATAGACCATGGGATGCTGGCGGAACAGCGCCGGGCCAAAGAAAGGAATATCACCCAGGAACGGAATGGGGTGCTGCGACTGCTCGGGCAGCTTTTCCTGCACGTACTTGATGCCCGCAAACGCCGAGAAGCCCGCGCCGAAAAGGCTCAGGGCCAGCCCGGTGGCGTACTGGTTGGTGTTGAGCCAGATCACCAGCACGCCGAAACCGGCGGCCAGCAACGCGCCCGCCGCCATGCCGGCCGCAAAGCCCAGCCAGCTGTTGCCGGTGTGCACCACGGTGGCAAAGCCGGCAATGGCGGCGCACAGCATCATGCCCTCGGCGCCCAGGTTCACGATGCCGGCTTTTTCGTTGATCAGCAGGCCCAGCGCGGCAATGACCAGCACGGTGCCGGCGCTCAGGGTCGCCGCCACCAGCAAAGCGGTGGAATCCATCAGTGCGCTCCTTTCACAGACGCCGCCATCGTGCTGACGCGCGATTTGAATATTTTGAGGCGGTAGGCAATCAGGGTGTCGCAGGCCAGCAGATTGAACAGCAGCAGGCCCTGGAACACGCCGGTGAGCGACTTGGGCAGGCCCAGGCGCGACTGTGCCAGCTCGCCGCCGATATAGAACATGCTCATCAGGAGGGCGGAAAACACCATGCCCACCGGATGCAGCCGCCCGACAAAGGCGACGATGATGGCGGCAAAACCGTAACCGGCCGGCACGTAGGGCGTGAGCTGGCCAATCGGGCCGGCCACCTCCAGCGCCCCGGCCAGACCCGCCGCCCCGCCGGACACCAGCAGCGCCACCCACAAGGCGCGGCGCGAGGAAAAGCCCGCGTAGCGTGCCGCGGCCGGCGCCAGGCCGCTGACCTCTTGCCGGAATCCGGCGTAGGTCCTGAACAGAAACAGCCACAGCCCGGCCACGCCGAGCAGGCCCAGCACAATGCCGATGTTGACGCGCGAGCCCTGCATCAGGCGCGGGATCTGGGTGACGGCCTCAAAGGTCTTGGTTTGCGGAAAGTTGTAGCCGTTGGGGTCTTTCCAGGGGCCAAACACCAGGTAGCTGAGCACCATGTCGGCCACATAGACCAGCATCAGGCTGACCAGAATCTCATTGGCATTGAAGCGGTCGCGCAGCAGCGCCGTGATACCGCCCCACGCCATGCCGCCCAGCACGCCGGCCAGCAAAACCACCGGCATGATCCAGGCCCCGGTGGTTTTGTCGGCCAGCAGGGCCACGCCACCGGCCGCGAGAGCGCCCATGACATATTGCCCTTCGGCGCCGATGTTCCAGACATTGGAGCGAAAGCACACGGCCAGGCCCAGCGCAATGATGAGCAGGGGCGTGGCCTTGACCAGCAGCTCGCCGAGCGCATACGGTGACTTGATGGGTTCCCAGAAAAACACCTGCAGGCCCTTGACCGGGTCCTTGCCCAGCGCCAGGAACAAGCCCATGCCGATCGCCACCGTGATCAACAGCGCCAGCAGGGGCGAAGCGTAGCTCCAGAAGGAGGAGGCCTGGGGCCGGACTTCAAGCTGCGGCATGTTGCACCTCCGATGCCTTGCCCGGCTGCGCCCACAGGCCACTCATCCACTGACCGACCAGCGCCACCGTGGCTTCCGCGCGCGGCAGCGAGGGCGAGAGCTGGCCCTTGGCCATCACATAGAGGCGATCGCAAATTTCAAACAGCTCTTCGAGCTCTTCGCTCACCACCAGCACGGCGCAGCCGGCGTCGCGCAGCTTGAGCAGCTCGCCGCGAATCTGCGTGGCCGCGCCCACGTCCACTCCCCAGGTGGGCTGCGAGACGATCAGCAGCGTCGGGGCCGCGTCGATTTCGCGGCCCATGATGAATTTCTGCAGGTTGCCGCCCGACAGGGACTTGGCCGCCGCCTGCGGCCCACCGGCCTTGACCTTGTAGCGTGCAATGATCTGCGCGGCCTGGGCCTGCAGCGCCCCGCCCTTCAGCCAGCCGCTGGTGCCCACGGCTTGCTTGCGCGTGAGCAGCAGGTTGCGGGCCAGCGACAGCGAAGGCACGGCGCCGCGCCCCAGGCGCTCTTCGGGCACAAAGTGCAGGCCCAGCGCACGCCGGCGGCCCGGACTCAGCTTGCCCGCCGCCTGGCCCCTGACGCTGATGGCCGCGGCGGCCGTCCGGGTATCCTCGCCCGACAGCGCATACAGCAACTCTTTCTGGCCGTTGCCCGAAACCCCGGCAATGCCCACCACCTCACCGGCACGCACCTGCAGTGCCACCTGGTGCAAATCGACGCCAAACTGCTCGTCCCGGGCCAGATCCAGCCGGTGCACGTCGAGCACCACCTCGCCCGCATGGGCCGCGCGGTGCTCCAGCGCCGGTGGCTCGGCCCCGATCATGAGGCGGCTCAGGGAGGCGTTGGACTCCTGGCGCGGATCGCATTCACCGGATACCTTTCCGCCGCGTAAAACGGTACAAGCGGTGCAGAGTGCGCGGATTTCATGCAGCTTGTGGCTGATGTACAGAATGCTGCAGCCCTGGCCGGCGAGCTGGCGCAAGGTGACAAACAGGTTCTCCACCGCCTGCGGCGTCAGCACCGAGGTCGGCTCGTCCAGGATCAAAAGCTTGGGATGGGTCAGCAGCGCCCGCACGATCTCCACGCGCTGGCGCTCGCCCACGCTCAGCGTGTGCACCGGCCGCGTCGGGTCCAGCTGCAGGCCATAGGCCTCGGTGGTCTGCATGATGCGCTGGGACACCTCGGCCAGACTCAGGCGCTTGCTCAGGCCGAGCCAGACGTTTTCGGCCACCGTCAGGGTGTCGAACAGGCTGAAGTGCTGGAACACCATGCTGATGCCCAGCGCCCGCGCCTCGTGCGGGTTGCGCACCACCACCGGCTGGCCGTCCACGGCCACGCTGCCGGCGTCGGGCTTGACCGCGCCGTAGATGATTTTCATCAGCGTGGACTTGCCGGCGCCGTTCTCGCCGAGCACGGCGTGAATTTCACCGGGCTGCACGGCCAGCGCGATCTCGCTGTTGGCCACCACGCCCGGGTAGCGCTTGGTGATGCCCGACAGCTGCAGCCGCAGCGGCGCGGCGGCGGGCTTGTCGGTCAGGGAGGAGAAAGCGGTCATGGTCTCTGGAATTCCGGAAATTTATGGTGTTTCAGGCTTCCTGCCCTTTATAAACGGGTACAGGCAGCTATTCTTTTCGGAGCATGGAGGCCACGGACTTGACCCGGTCACGCAGCCACCTGGCCGCATTGGACGCGTGGGTACGTTCGTGCCAGAGCTGGTAATACATCATGCGGGGAAATTCAATGGGGCAAGGCAGTATTTTCACCGCTAACCGGCCCGAAAAACGCTCGCAGTACTGGCGGCCGGTGGTCATCACCAGCAAGCTTGATGCCACCATGGAGGGCATCAGCCCAAAATGCGGGCAGCGCACCGTGATATTGCGCGCCAGACCCAGGCTGTCGAGGTGCTCGTCGATCACGCCCTTGGCACCCGGGTGCGTGGCCGTGGGCGCGATGTGCTCGGCCTCCAGCCAGCCCTGACGGTCCCAGCCACGGCGCACGGCCGGGTGGTTTTCGGCCACCAGGCACACCACCTCGTCGCCAAAGAGACGCGCCATGTGCAGATCGTCGGGCGGCGCCGCCCAATTGCCGATCACGATGTCCACCTGCCCCTGCGCCAGCTGGGCGCGGTAGTCGGATTCGGCCGACAGCGGATGGATTTCAACATGGCAATGCGGCGCCTGGCTCTTGATCTGTGCGACCAGCTGCGGCAAAAACAGGGGGTCGAGGTAATCGCTGGCCGCCAGGCGGAAAGTGGTCTGGGCCGTGGCGGGGTCAAAGCCCCGGGCATCGCTGAACAGCATGCCGGCCGCACGCAGGATGCTGGCCGAGGGTTCGATCATGCGCAGGCCGGCGTCTGTGGGCACCATGCCGGCGCCCGAACGCACCAGGATAGGATCACCCGCGAGACCGCGCAGGCGCTTGAGCGCCGCGCTGACGGCGGGTTGGTACATTCCCAGGCGGATGGCGGCGCGTGATACGCTGCGTTCGGTGAGCACGGTGTTCAAGACCCTGATGAGATGGAGGTC
>NZ_BCYO01000008.1 GCF_001598235.1 Polaromonas jejuensis NBRC 106434
CCCGTCATTTCTCCAGGTGACCAAGGCGTTGATCACTCGCGTGACCTCCTGCCCTTGCATCTACGACTGCCTTGGTCGTCAGCGCAGCAGCGCGCACCTCCACTTCATTGCTGAAGACTGCGCGTTGAATTGACGTCCGGGAAACTTCTGGTTTCCCTTTGTGGCGTCCGCCATTTCATTTTTTACAAAAGAGCTGTCCGTTCCAGCGACGGCCTAACCTATTAATTTTGGCGATGGGTTTTTAACCCCGCCCGAGGGAGAACGATATGAAAAAACAAACTCAATGCCTCCTGGCATTTTTGGCTGTATTACCTTCCACCGCCGTATTCGCCTGTGCCAGCGACGGATGTTCGCTGAGCTCGGATGTGGACGTGGAGTGGCTGTCTTCAAGCAATGGATTCAGATTCGACCTTCGTTATGACTACCTGAACCAGAACCAAATCCGTAGCGGAACCGGCACGCCCGCGGTTTTCCCTGTAGACGGTCATGAACAAGAGCTTTATACAAAGAGTCAAACTGTCACAGCCGGATTCGACTATCGCTGGAACGCATATTGGTCGGTCAATGTCCAGGTTCCTTACCTTGATCGCGCACATGGAACAAATGGCTTTGCTTTCGACGGCACGGATGCTGGCACTTCTCACACCAAGAGCATCGGCGATATCAAGGTGATTGGAAGCTACATGGGTCTTTCAGATGAACATAACTTGGGTGTTCAATTTGGCCTGAAGCTGCCCACTGGCAGCTATACCCAGAACTTCGACGGAGGGCCTATTGCTGGACAGCCGCTTGATCGCGGTTTGCAGCCTGGAACGGGCACAACGGACGCCATTGTGGGAGCTTTCCGATTTTCGCCGTTGTCTCAGAACTGGAACTACTTCACCCAGGCCATAGTTCAGATTCCGCTCAATAGCCGTGCGGACTACAAGCCTGGCAAAGCGCTTAACCTGAATGCCGGGTTACGGTACTTGGGGTTTGACAAGGTGGTGCCGCAAGTTCAGCTTAACGTGAAGTTTTTGGGGAAAGACTCAGGCGCGAATGCCGCGCCAGATGACAGCGGCGGCACAACGGTTTATTTGAGCCCTGGCTTCACAGCCCCGCTAACCGAAAAGGTAAAGGTGTATGGATCCGTGCAGCTGCCGATTTACCGAAAGCTCAATGGTTTTCAGCTTGCGGCGAAATACATCTTCTCAGTGGGTACCCGCGTCGAATTTTGATTCACCGGCTGTTTAGCAGCGGCGTGACCAGTGATTCCAGCAAAGGAAGCGTGACTTCCGGATCACCGACATGACCGTTTTTTCTGAGGATGCCGTCTTTGTCGACCACGAACGTGGACGGCATCCTCCAGACTCGCCCCAGTCCTTTGAAGTTGGCTTCTGACTTGATCGCGATGGGAAAGGTGAAACTCTGGGCGACCTTTCTGACTTTTTCCAGGTTGCTCGCATCGTCCATGCTGATGGCCAAAATTTCCAGCCCTTCTGCTTTGTGCTTGTCGTAGTAGGCCTGAATCGCAGGCATCTCCTCTCTGCACGGCGCACACCACGTGGCCCAGAAATTGATGATGGTCACCTTGCCCTGGTTGGCCGACAGCCGGACCAGCGTGGGGCTGTCGAGCAGCGTTGCTTCGACGTCGGGCGCGGGTGATCCGACTACCAAGTCGGCACTTATGGCTGGCAGAGAGAAAACAAAAATAACAATAAACAACAAGCGGTTCATGAGCAAGATTTTCGCATCTCTACATGTCCTGATATCTATCGCACGGCTAGCAACGACTGCGCAGGCCAAGTTACTGCATGACCGATTCTGGATACCTACGGCTGCACGCCTCTGGAAGCTGTCGTTGAGTTCAAGTGAGGTCGAACGACAGCTGACCGGCAAGCCAAAATTAGAGATTGGATCTCCAGAAAGCCGCCGTTGGCCAATACCCGCAAACGCTGCGAAGTTGCCACTCGCGGGGACCGGGCCAATGTCGAATTTTGGTCCAAACTAGCCGGTCAACGTGTTCTGCTTGAGCGCCTGCAGTGCAGCGAACGGAGCCGGTCGGGTCGGGCGTACCGCCTCGTCAAGACCTTGCGCCTGAGTAGAGCGAGGCCTTTACCAGCGCCTGCTCAACATCGGCGAGCAAGTCCGCGATATCTTCGATGCCGACACTCATGCGGACGAGACCGTCCGTCACCCCACTCTGGCGGCGAACCGCTTCGTCAACGGCGCTGTGTGTTGTTGACGCCGGGTGGCAGGCCAGCGAGTCCGTATCGCCCACGGATACGGCCTGGGTGACAAGCGTCAGTGCGTCGAGAAACGAGCGCGCGGCGGGCAGTCCTCCTCGCAGCTCGAAAGAAAGAATGCCCCCAAAGCGGCGCATCTGCCGTTGGGCAACCGCGTGGCCTGGATGCCTCGCCAGCCCCGGATAGTGCACTCGCTCCACCGCCGGATGATTATTCAGCGCCTCGGCAATCTCCTCGGCGTTGTCACAGGAGGCCTCGATGCGCAAGGGCAGCGTTTTCAAGCCCCGCATTAGCATCGCCGCATCGTGGGGACTCAAACACGCGCCAAACTGCTTCATGCCGGTCGACCTGATCGCCTCCACCAGTTCAGCGCGTGCGATGGCCACGCCGCCGGTGGCATCGCCGTGACCACCGATGTACTTGGTGGCTGAATGAACAACGATGTCGACACCCAGCGCCAGCGGTCTCGATAGACAAGGAGTGGCGAACGTGTTGTCCGCGACGCTGATGATGCCTGCATTGCGTGCAATGCTCTCCACCGCAGCCAGATCGGTAATTCCCAGCACCGGGTTGGTGGGAGTCTCGACGTAGACCACTTTCGTCCGCGCACTGATGCGTGCCTGCAGATCGTCCACCGTCGGTGCATGGACGCTGCGAATGCCCAGCCGAGGCAACAGGTTGCGCATGATCCCTTCAGTGCCGCCGTACAGGGTGCCGACAGACACGATTTCGTCCCCGGCAGAGAGCACGGCGAACAGGCTCGAACAGATTGCGGCCATCCCACTGGAGAATGCCACCGCGCCGTCGCCGCCCTCAAGCGCCGCCATTTTGGCCTCAAAGGCCGCGACCGTTGGATTGGCGAAACGACTGTAAAGATAGCCCGGCGCTTTCCCTGAAAAGCGCGCCACACCGGCGTCGAAGTCGTCGTAGGCAAAAGAGGAGGTTGCAACGATGGGCGTTGCAATCGCGCCTGTGCTGGCATCCGGCTTCTGACCCGCATGGACTGCGAGGGTACGCAAGCCTGGAGAACGGTGTCTCGCCGGATCAGGACCCTTGTCTTTCATCATCATTCGTGCATCTCCTCGAACGAACTGCGCTTACTCAAACGAAATTCACCGAACGCTTTTGCCGTTCGTCGACGGTCAAGCTGAACACGTCCGGACGCGCATAGTGGCCGACCACATCGAAGTCGTAGCGCGCGCGCACCAGTTCTTCGATGTCGATGGACGCCGTCACCAAGCCGGTCTGGTTCATCAGTGGGCCGGCGAGGACATCACCCATTGGGCCGACGATCAGCGACCCGCCACGGATCAGTGGACGTTCGGGATCCCAGTCGGGCACCTTGATGCCCAATTTGCTCGGCGAAGGCTGCACCTGGCAGGCGCTGATGACGAAGCAGCGGCCTTCGTGGGCGATGTGGCGCATCGAGCATTGCCAGATATCGCGCTCGTCCACGGTCGGGGCACACCAGATTTGGACGCCCTTGGCATACATGGCTGTGCGCAGCAGCGGCATGTGGTTCTCCCAGCAGATGACCGAGGCCAGACGACCGGCCGCCGACTCCACCACCGGCAGAGTCGAGCCATCGCCCTGGCCCCAAATCAGCCGTTCGGTGCCGGTCGGCATCAGTTTGCGGTGCTTGGTCAGCAAGCCCTGCTGCGGATCGAAGAACAAGGCGGTGCAGTAGAGGGTGCTGCCGTCGCGCTCTATCACACCCAGAACCAAGCTGGCGCCGGTGCGCCGGGACAGCTCGGCCAATGCTTCGGTCTCCGGGCCGGGCACGTCAATGGCATTGGCGTAGTAGCGGGCAAACTCTTCCCGGCCTTCCGGCAAGCGGTAGCCAAGGCGGGTGCCAAAGATCTGGCCCTTGGGATAGCCGCCCAGCAGTGCCTCGGGCATCACCACCAGAGAGGCGCTTGCGGCGGCGATCTCGGCTTCGAACGACAGGATGTGTTCCAGGGTTTCGGCTTTGCCGGCGGGTGAAGAGCCGATCTGGAGCGCGGCGACGATAGATGTGGACATGGAATACAGCCTCAGCAGAATTGGATGAAGCCATTGTTCCCGTCCCATAGAATTAATCAACGTAGCATCGTCACTGAATGATATGAATGGAATTAATATCGAGTCGACAGATCTGAACCTTCTCAAGGTCTTCGAGGCTTTGTATGAAGAAGGCGGCGCGAGCCGGGCCGCCTTGCGCTTGGGGTTGACCCAGTCGGCGGTGAGCGCGGCTCTCGGCCGCTTGCGCACGCTGTACGTCGACCCCTTGTTCGTCCGTACTGGGCGCGGACTGGCTCCAACGCTGCGGGCCAACGAGCTGAAGCCCTTGATTTGCGAAGCGTTAAATAAGTGTCGGCAGAGCCTGGCACTGGTATCGAGCCAGTCAGGCGGCTACCAAGGGCGCTCGGTGGCGATAGGCCTGTCCGACGATTTCGAGATCGCACTGGGCCCGCGCTTGATCGAAGCTGTCGCCCAGCGCACGCCGGGACTGCGGCTGGTTTTCCGGCAAACCCATAGCCGGATCGTGGCGGAGATGCTGATGGCGCGCGAGTTCGACTTGGGCGTCACCGCGGGTGGGTTTTCGTCACGCTCGCTCAGCCGCGAAGCCCTCGGCGAGGGGCGCTATGCCTGTCTGGTTGAATCCGACAGCCTGCCCGCCGGACAGGTTAATCTGTCGGTGGCAGAGTTCGTGCGCCGCGGGCATCTGCTGGTTTCGTCCGGCGGTTTTGTCGGGGTGGTCGATGAAGTACTCGCCGCCATGGGATTGCAACGGCAGGTCCTCGCTTCTACGACCCACTTCGCTGCCTTGCCCTTCCTGCTGCAAGGGAGCGACGCAGTGGCCACTTTGCCGCTGCATGCGGCCAGAGCTTTGGCCGCACGCACAGGGCTGCGCCTGTTGCCGTGTCCGCTGGACATGCCGCGCTACCCGATCGAACTGGGCTGGCGCATGGACACCCTGCGCGACCCGGCCATCAAAGAGGTGAAGGCTGTCGTGGGCGGGTTGTTGGCGGAGTACAAGTGGCAGTGATCTGGCCAAGCTCGGTTGACTCGGTCACGCCTGGCCGGAGTTTGTTGCCGGGAAAACGCGTCAATGTCGCGGCCTGGGACGTAACTCTTCAGCGCTTCGGTAGTTACTGAATGGCCGGATTCGCTGCAATGCGGAATTGCACGGTAGCAATCAGAAAGTCGGCAAGGGGCTCAAGGCGACCTTCAGCGCTAAGGATTCATATCCTCGATGCGAACCTTCTTCTTGTTAGGCGGCTTTAGCATTCCTTGCATTTCAAGTATTGACTTCGTCTTAGCCCTCACGATAATTTTCCCGCCTGACATAACATGCCACTTCAACTTGGTCCCAGGCTGCGCGCGGATGGCATCACGAATAAGCTTTGGGACAGTAGTTTGGTCTTTTGCTGTGATGGTTGATTCAGACATCTGTGTTCCTTACTGAGCACTTTTAGGTCAGGGTACAACATCGTTAAGAAATTGTCGATTTGATCAGCCAAATTCTCGGTGAATTTTTGACCATCACTATGATGGAGCGCACTACGCTCCGTAGAACGAAGGCCACGCTGATCCACAAGCGCAACAAAAACATTCGAGCCATGCAGCTCTTACTGGGACACACGAAGCTCGAGAGCACTGTTCACTACTTGGGAATCGAAGTGGATGGCGCACTGGAAATTTCAGAGCTGACCGGGATATAGACCGTTTTCGGCCGGAAACGGCTATGGCGCCTCGCTTCGTTCGCCCGGGGTGCCACTGCACTGGTCAGTCCATTGACGTTGCGTGCAGACCACGATCAAAGTTTTCCCCAACGATTTGGCGCCTTCCTTGTGGAAAATGGACTTGTGACTATCCGAACCATGCGTTTCACGTCCGTCGGCACTCTTGTCGTCGCAGTCTTGCTGGGAGCCTTACTCTGGGTAGCGGCTCCAGTTGTTATTGATCGCCCCCTCAGGCTCTGGGAAGCGTTTGTTGCTACCGCCGCGATCTTGGCGCTTTTGGAGTGGTGGCGAGGGCGTCGGCTCCAGCGAGAACGTGAGCAAATCGAAAGCGTACGCGACTCAGCCCTCTGGTAGCTACACCTGCCATGTGCCCGCGAAGCTGCCGCGCGAAGTGTCGGTTGTCGTGAGCATCTCCGGCAAGGTCGCGCATCCTGTCGGCCGCGAAGTCGTGGAATTTCAAGCAGTCGCACCTGACCGCGGCATCATCCGCAAAGACACGCACGTGCAGCAATTTCGGCGCAGCTTCGACGCGTTTTTGCAGCGCGTCACCGGTGCTGGTGGCATACCGCCCAGCATCATTTCAATGGGGGTCAGGCCGGCAAATATCTTTTGCGGGCTCCGCAGGAAACTCCAGAGCAAGGTCGAGGAGACGTCGGCGTCGCGATATTCCCGGATGATTTGCTTAAGCAGCGATTTATCCAGGCGTTCATCGAGCTGAAACGCGGGGTAGCGCCGGCCATCGACTCGGGCTAGCGACAAGAGGACAATGAATTCACCGGCAACCGCGCGTTCGTAAACCGCCTCCGGCGCACACTTCAGGTCTCCGGCCATCTCCTCGGCTGTAAGCACGCCGTATAGATGCGCAAAGCGGCCGGGTTTCTGGCTGTCGATGGTTGCTTGAGGATGCTCGACAGCTGTCGCAGTTTATTCCTGGGGCATTTGATCGATATTCCCGCGTGCTCGCACTCTAAGCCAAGTACCCAGGGTTGCACGCAAACATGTCTCGCATAAATCGATTTCTACGCGATTTCCATCACCAAAAATCGAGTCATGGCCTGCATCGAAGCCGATGGACGTCATTTCTGCGAAACCGGGCTCGCCACGCAGGGCTTCTTTGTCACATCGATCGCACCTGATCTGATGGACTACGCTCACTGCTTCAATACCTTTGAGCTGCATCGAATACTCCCCGCGAAATTGCAAATAGCTAGCATAGTCGCACTGCGAGGCGGATGCTGTTGTATCGACCGGTTGACTCCGCAGCCGAAAGCAGCCTGGATATCGGCCGTCTTCGAGATCTCCAGCTCAATGGCCAGTTACCTGACGGTACTTTCCAGCCTCGCGCGCCCATTTACGTAGATCCATCTGGCATACCCATATACATAGCATCCAAAACAATGAGTTGAGCGACAAGTGAGCTGCTTGAGGTGTGTCCGCTAAGCGAAGACTGCACGTAATATTTGTCAAGTGGAAACAGGAGAATTTCACTCACGCCGTCAGGTGATTGCACCCCCCACTTTGTACCAATTCGGTCTGATAAAACTTCTAGCGCTGTACGAGGAGAATCAAAAGATGCTCGAAACTTTTTTACCAGCTCTGCCCATGCGTTTGGTCTGAATTTTTCACTTCGCGTGTAAAACGCGTCCTCGCATTGCGAAATCAACGAGAGATATCCTTTATTCGCAGTTGCCGGTAGATCAGTGAACCGTGCTGACCCACATGCGGTACAACTTTCCCCAGGTAGCCTGAACTGATTTCCGGTGTCTAGTGGTCTCTTACAATCTTCGCAGCACACGCTTAAGGGCACCCCATGGACTGAGCAGGAGCGGATGAATGGCAGCTGATGAATAACTCGCCAAGCGGCAAACCCCAGCTTCAACTGATCGGAACAAGCACAAATTGAGCACCACCTCAACCCGAGGGCTCCCGCCTCAGGCACATAGATTCTTTTGTATTGAGCAGGTCTCACCGACGTTCCCACCTTTAACTGGGCCGCCCATTTTGACTCAACAGACTTGCTGAGCCCTAATGCGTAGAACCCAAAAAGGGTATTTTGCCGAAGCACCTGATCTGGTGTCAGGGAGTCTGCAAAGTAGCTGCGGGCAATGTTATTCGCACCCACACCGAAAAGATTGGATGCGATCCCTTTGCGGTGCCCGTAAACTCGTTCCATCGCAAGCCCTCTACTCGGATACCCCCCAAATCTCTGGGCAATTACTACCGCTGAATAGATCAACGAGCCCGGAGGAAGAAGCGGAGAAAACGCTGGAAGGGCTGTTGTGAACTCTATTCTTGATGCTACGTTCACGAAAACTGCTTCCTTGGAAAAGTTGTGGACTTTAGACAATAAAACGCTGACACCAAAATGTGGATCTCTCTCTGAAAGGTTGTTGTGGACTCTTTTCAATCAAACCAGGTCTTGGTTTGAAGTAATAGAGTTCACAACAAAGTAATAGAGTTCACAACAAACGCTTCATCTTAAGCGGAGCGCACTTACTTAATAGAGTTCACAGCAGCCGCGTATTCGACGCAGGACTGATGAATGGGCATGGTTTTGCGAATACCGGTGCAAACTGACCACCGTTCCTGTATTCGTTGACCAGACTGCTGGCGATGACCATTGACCCGGTCAGCCGCCTTGCAGCGGGAGCTGCCCTTCGAATTAGACCCTGGCCTTGGAGCAGGCGCTCCAGACAGGTCATTGACAACGCTTCTGCGAACCAGCCCTTTATCGTAGGCGTCAATCAACTTTTTGTTGGGCCGTCGCTTGTGCAGCGGTAACTGTCGGTCACAGGTTTTTACCTGTGTGGATCTTCAGCGCCCGAAGCGGAAGGGGACAATCGAGAAGCACTACTCTAAACAGACCATACACTGTTCGCTGACGCACAAATCAATCCCGGACGGGTGGATTTTTGTTGCCTCTTCGAATAAAACGCGCATCATAGACAACGACGCTGTTGTAGTACTGGACCTGTGTGAATCTCAACCGATAGTCACGTAAGGAGAAGGTCATGAAATCATCGAGCATCATTTTCGCCTGCGCATTGGCTCTCGCGGCCGGTGCTGCCTTGGCGCAAGGTAGTCCATCCGCCGACGCCGGACCCACGGACGCGCAGATCGCGCACATTGTGGTTACAGCGAACCAGGTCGACATCAATGCGGGCAAGCTCGCCGTGTCGAAAGGCAGCGACAAGGAGGTCAAGGGCTTTGGTAAGCAGATGGTCACCGACCACACTGGTGTCAACAAACAGGCTACCGCGCTGGTCAAAAAGCTCAAGGTCAAGCCAGAAGACAACCCAACCAGCAAGAGCCTCATGTCCGGCGGCGAGGACAACCTCAAGAAGCTCAAAGCGCTGAAGGGCAAAGACTTTGACAAGGCCTACATCGACAACGAGGTTGCCTATCATCAGGCCGTACTGGACGCGATCGACAAGACACTGGTGCCCAATGCCAAGAACGAAGAGCTCAAGGGGCTGATCGTCAAGGTCCGGCCGGCCTTCGTCGCGCATCTCGAGCATGCCAAGATGATGCAGGCATCGCTCAGCAAATAGCGACAGATACCCGGCGTGCAAGAGACACATATGACCGCGTTGCTTGAGCAACGTTACGGTCGCAGGTGGACATATCCGCTAGTGGTCGCGCTGGTATGCGTCGTGGGCTTGCTCCGCGTCGACCCCGGCGCGATTGCCGCTGGGAAGCCCGTAACGCACACTGTTGTTATCGAAGCGTTGAAATACGCGCCCGACACCCTCACGGTCAAACGCGGTGACATGGTTGTGTGGATCAATAAAGACCCGTTTCCTCACACCGTCACCGCAAACGGCGTCTTTGATTCGCACGACATCGCGGCCAGCCGCTCATGGAAGTACACGGCGCGCACCCCAGGCGAATTCGCATACATCTGCAAGCTTCATCCGACAATGAAGGGAGCGCTGACAGTCGAATGAGTTCTGCGCTTTTCGTGGTGCCGACTCACTTCCATCCGACTGTGGGCTTTCGGGAGGCATCTCCAATGGCTGGTTGTGATTCGAGGCTTGCCCGCCGCCTGATTTCAATCAATACTCGCTCGCGCTGCACAAGAGCCGGTCAAACGGAAAAACTGACATCCCAAGTCGAATGACCGCCCCCGAGTTCCAAGCACCGGCAACGAATGTCAGCTTCTCGCCCAGGCGAACAGCATGCGGGTATTTGCGGGGAGTTGCAGCGGCGGAGGAAGCACCAGCCCCATCTCCGCAAGCTTTGCTTCAATTCTTGCCACGGTAAGCTCCTCGTTTTTTCCCTTGATACCGCGTGCAGTGCGCGGTCGCCAAGCGAATCATCGCAGGATGACCCATCGTTTCATTGCCAACCGGTCGCATTGCTTTTGAGCTGGTCTTATGGCCCCCCGGTCATCCAGTTCGGGGTGCATCACAACGCTTTCCTGGGCCGTCGACTCATTACGTACACCAATGAACACTGCGGGCACTTCGCGACGGTTCACCGCGACATGCGGAACACCAGCGGGAATAAAGAGATAGTCCCCGGGATGTGCCACTTCCCGATGCTCCAGCGCGCCGCCCGTCCACAGTTCGACTTCGCCCCCTCTCATCATGTAGAAAGCCGATTCGTGAAGTGCGTGAATATGCGCCTTGGTTCGACCTTCAGGGGGAATCGTGACCATTCCGAGAAACAGCGCCTGCGCTCCAACCGACTCTTTGCTGATGCCCGGTGTGTATTTCGATCCCTGCCTGCTCACATAACTGGCCGAACCGGACACAACACATCCGAATTATCTTTGATCTGCAGTTTCCATTTGTGAATCTCCCGGAAACATCAAGCAAAGCAAAATACGCCCGCGCCTTTGGGGCGTCAACCGACCGACGGAGTATGCCGGACGGGCTCAGTCCATCAAGGAGGGGGTATTTGCACTTGTCATTGCGATGACATTCATTTCGAACTTGACCAATTCAGCGGCGAGCCCGGGAAGTCTTTCGACCTGGCCGGCACCATATCGCACTTCGAGTGCAAGATTTTCACCCTCGACATAGCCAAGCTCGCAAAGACCTTGCCTAAATGCTTCCAGTGCGGGAGTTGCTTGCGCGGGTATTCCGTTGCCTGCCGTAGAAGCCGTTGCGCGAGGGGAAAAAGCCGAATTGAGGATCAGACCAATCCGTGCGGTGCTGGCTGCTTGCTGGGCAGTGGAAAAGCGTGGCGCTGCGGTGAGTCCCAAAAATACGATGGCGGTCAACGCGATCATCTCGTTGAGCTTCATTGCCTTTTCTCCCGGCATCAACCAAGGGGAACCCACTCTAGGCTTGACATCGCGGCTTGTCCAGACTCAGTATTGACGTGCGCAATCACGGGTGCTACTCTGACCCTCCGTACTGAGGAGCGCGCCATGACACCATGGGACATTCAGGGCACCGAGCTGATCAACTGCAATTGCTCGTACGGCTGCCCGTGCCAGTTCAATGCACTACCCACCAAGGGATTCTGCGAAGCCATGGGGGCAATCTCCATCGAGAAAGGCCACTTCGGGGAGGTGCCGCTCGACGGGCTGAAGATCGGCGTGGTGTTCAGCTGGCCCGGCCCCATCCACGAAGGCAAAGGCAAGTGCCAGCCCATCGTCGACACCAAGGCGTCACCGCAGCAACGCGAGGCTCTTCTGAAGATCATGTCGGGCGAGGAAACCGAGCCCTTTGCAACCATGTTCTCAGTGTTCGCCTCGACCATGGAAACAGTCTATGAGCCGATCTTCACCAGGATCGATTACGACGTGAATGTCGAGGGCCGGCGCGGCGTGGTGCATGTCCAGGACGTGTTCGATCTCGTCGGTGAGCCGATCCGCAACCCCGTCACCGGCCAGGAACACCGTGCCCGCATCGACCTTCCGAACGGCTTTGAATATGAAATCGCGGAAATCGGCTCCGCGACCAGCCGATCCATGGGCAAGCTCGCGGTCGACCTGAAGAACAGCTACGCGCAGTTCGCCCGGCTTCACTTGAACAACAAGGGTATCGTGCGCCATCGCGCAGCCGTGTGATGGGACCGGAGGCCCTGCTGCGGCACGAGCGCCCGATCATCGTCTGCGGGATCGCGGCAGTCTTCGCACTCTCCTGGGTGTACATCTGGCAGGGGGCTGGAATGGGCATGTCGGCGCTCGACATGACCACCCTCAGCCTGTTTCCCCATCGCCAGACGAGCATGGAAGGCAGCATGGAGGCGAGTTGGCGGATCGTCGCCGCCATGTGGTGGGTCATGATGATTGCCATGATGACGCCCAGCGCGACGCCGCTGGTGCTGCTTTATTCGAAGGTGCTGGAGCGGCAGTCGGGACCCATGGCCCGCCGCTACGCGGCCACTTCGCTTCTGATGGCTGGCTATCTGGTGGTGTGGCTGGCCTTTTCGGTGGTGGCCGCGACGCTGCAAAAGATGCTCGAGCCCGCCGGGCTCATCTCGGGGATGATGCTCTGGTCGCGCAGCGCGGCCCTGTCGGCGGGGGTGCTGGCGGCTGCGGGCCTGTACCAGTTTTCCGGCACCAAGCGCGCGTGTCTGACCCAGTGCCGCTCACCCGTTCGCTTTCTGACCCAGTACGCGCGCCCGGGTATCGGGGCGGGCTTCATGCTTGGCATGCGCCACGGCGCTTTCTGTGTGGGGTGTTGCTGGCTGCTGATGGCCTTGCTATTCGTCGGCGGGATCATGAACCTGATCTGGATCGCCGCGCTGATGCTCTTTGTGTTGGTCGAGAAGCTGATGCCGGCCGGGGCTACATTCGGCAGGGTATCGGGAGCACTCATGATTCTCTGGGCGGGTGCGACCCTTCTTGTTTGAAACCCAGGGACACTTTCGAAGAAGCGGGAGCCATACGAGGCTACATGATTGGGCGCTGTGGCGGCAATTTCCATGCTTCAGGACCTGCGCGCACGCCTGGATGACCGGCTGCTTTGCGGCGACCAAATGCGAGAGCGGTAGGACAGCAATGGGCGCGATGGAGCCTGTGACCGGTGGCCGCAATCTGGAATCCTGGTTTTTGAAGTGCCCAATGACAGTTTTCTCGTTAGCTCCGTCGACCGGCAATTCGGTGCCGTTTAGTGCCAACTGCCAATCGGATTTTTTCTCGACCGTCAACAGCAGACTGGACTTCCCACGGTCTGGTAGACAGTCCGGGCCCATGATTTCTTCATAGGAGCAAGCCATGAGCATCCAGCGTTATCCCAACAGTTCCCCCGGCCAATCGTAGGCGCAAGCTTGGGCGGGCGGTATCACCCATCGGTACGCATGGCCCCTGCCTTGGTGGGCTGCGAGGCCCAGCCCACGGATTTGCAACTCGCCTTCCATCTCCTGGCCGTGTTGGTCATTGTCAGCGGTAGCCGCTGGGGGCGGGAGGTGCAGGCACGCCGGCGCACCGCAGTGACGGCGCGAGTCCCCGGTAGCGCTTAGGCGCTAAGAGCCAACGCTACGTAGCTGTTAGTTGATCATTTGCCAGACCCCATTAGCCTGTCGGCAGGCTGTTCTAGATGGAACCGTTCCAATTTGCGGGGCCAATACCCCGAAGCGGCCCCCTGCCCTATCAAGCCCAAGCAGGACCGTGTGCTGAAATAGATTGGGGCCCAACCGCGCCGCCGATGATGTCGGCGCTTAAGGACGCGCAAGGTGCGGGCGTTTGTCGATTTCATGCTGGCATGCGTGGGCACCGGGTAGGTGCCGCAGCCTCGGGCATCAGCCCACGGTCGAAGCATCCTGGCCAGCCAGTCTCCATTTGGGTTTAGACCACTCAACCGTTGAGTCCAATCAGGTGGCCCAGATGCCATTTAGAGACCTCGACGCTCAATCTGTGCCATGTCTGCCTGGTGCACCGAGCTATCTCATCCATCGCTGCCGCAGCAGATGGTCGAGGGAGCAGCTTCCGGCCCCCCGGCATAGCAGCACCAGCAGCATCGCGGCCCACTGGATATGCGTAGGCCAGGCTTGCGGGTAGATGAATATCTCGATGACCGCGGTCATGCCCAGAAGTACCAGCGCCACCGGCCTGCTCGCCAATCCGAGCACCAGCAGTACTGGCGCACTCAACTCGATCGAAACTGCCATGTAGGCGGCAATTTCCGGAGGTATGAGCGGCACCTTGTACTCTTCGCGAAACAGCTCCACGGCAGTCGCCCAATTGGCCAGCTTGGTCATGGCGGAATTCCAGAACACTGTGGCCACCGCGAGCCGCAGCGGGATGGCCAGGAGTGTGTAGGGCACCTGGTCGAGCCAACCGACGAGGCGCACCATCGGGTTGTCATGCGCCGCTTGCGGCTTGATGGATGGGGGCGAATTTTTCATGTTCGAATCGTCCGGGGTTAAAGCGCCATCGTCCGGCTCGCCTGGCTGAAACTCGCATAGCATCCGCGCGCCAGGTGAGCGGCGAGCAAGCGGTGCGGCTCGGCACAAGATGCCGCCGCCAGCGCCGCGCCCAGTGGTTGCCCCGAAAACAGCGCTGCGGCAACCCGCCATTCGGGCTCGCTCAGGCGCACCGTGTGGACATCGTCGCCCGTTCGTTGAACCAGCAGCCAGACCGGACCGTCGGCAAGGTTTATCGCCGCCATGGCATCATCATCACGCCCCAGCACCGCGTGCCAGACCGCGTCGGCCGGGAACTCGCAGCGCAGCAGTTGCGTCGCCGGGTCCGGCACCAGGCGCAGGTCTTCGAGCGCTGCCTCGCCCAGGGTCGCCAGACGCGCGATCTCCAGCGGTTCGGCGTCGGCCGCGTGCAGCACGAGGTTGACCTTCCATTCGAGCCTGGCCAGGTCCGGCAGATAAGGCAGCGACGCCGCCTGCCCAAGTTGTGCCAGAAATTGCGGGAAGTCCGCGCCATACGCATCCAGCCAGGCACTGCGGGGTGGAGCCTGCGCCGCGAACAGGCGCGCCGCGCCCTCGAAGAATTCCACGCCCACCACATGTTGCACGGCCGGAAAGGCCAGGCGAAGTGCCGTCACCAGCACGCCGGCCGAGGTGTTGCGGTAAATGCCGATCCGCTCCTGCGGGTCCAATCCTTCGTTGATGACAAAGGCCGATGCGTCCCCGTCCACGCCGCCCAGCAGGCTGTGGCGAATCGCCAGCTGGAGTTCAAGCAATGTTGGCGCAGGCGGCCTCATGGCGGTGTTCCTTGAGTATGACCTCGGCGACGGCTGCTTCCTCCATCAGGACTTCAAGCGCAGGCACATGGGTATCCCACTCGATCAGTGTCGGAATCGGGCCGAAGCGCGCGAGCGCCTCTCGATAGAGCGTCCAGACCGCCGGCGCGACGCGCGAGCCGTGGTCGTCGATGCGCAGCGTCCTGCCCCGACCGAACTCGCGGATGCTGTGTCCGGCAAGGTGGATTTCGCCGATGGCCGCTGGAGGCAAGGCCGCAAGGTAGGTCAGCGTATCCCAGCCGTGATTGCAGGCGCTGACGTAGATATTGTTGACGTCGCACAGAATACCGCAGCCGGTTCGTTGCGCGACATGCGCCAGGAACTCCCACTCGGGAATGGTCGAGTGCCGGAAACGCAGATAAGTCGACGGATTCTCGATGAGGATGCGCCGCCTCAGGTGCATCTGAACCTGGTCGACATGATGACAGACGATGGCCAAGGCCTCTTCAGTCAAGGGCAGCGGCAGCAGGTCGGCCAGATAGGTGCCGCCGCTCACGCTCCACGACAAATGCTCGGAGATCAGTCCGGGTTCTACCCTGTCGACAACATCTCGCAGACGCCCAAGATGGGCGGTGTCCAGCCCGTCGGCACTGCCCAGGGACAGGCCGACGCCATGCAGCGAGATCGGGTAGTCGCGGCGAATCGCGTCGAGGTAGCGTGGCGCCGTGCCGCCGCCCATGTAGTTTTCGCTATGCACCTCGAACCACGCGACATCGGGACGCGCCTCGGCGACCGGCTGATGGTGCCGAAAGCGCAACCCGATACCGGCGCGCGCGGGAATTTGGTCAGGTGCCTCCCGCGCCTTGGCCAAAGCGACTCGCATAGGCTTGTGTCCGCCTAGCTTGCCTTCAGCTTGCCGCCCTGAATCTTGGAACAGTCACCCGCCGGCAGCAGCACAAAGGACTTTGCGTCGCGCGCCTGCGTGGACAGGCCGGCGCAGGAATGCGCGCCTTCCGCGCAATCGTTCTTGGCCACCGCATTGATGCCGTAGCATTTCTCCAGCTTGTTTTGCGTCATCCGCATCATGTTGTCCTTGACGACCTGCGGCGCGTTGCTCATGTCCTTCGTGCCCTGCGCCTGTCCCGGCACCGCCAGAAATGCCAGCGCGAGACCGATCGTTGCAGACAGCGTCGAAGCTGCCAATACCTGTTTGCTCATCTGGGTTTCTCCTCAAGCTAAAAAAGGTAGGTTCACGGGGCGCAGGATTGCAACCCTGAAATGAGATTCGACCGGCGGCGAGCAAAGGTTACTGGGCACGCAACATTTATTTGTTCGAAATGGTCCCTCCAAAGTGGAAAATCGGTCATGTCCTCCAAAACGCTGCCAATCGGTCCAACGCCGAGTCCGGAGCCGGATGCCCAAGGTCCGGAGGCACCCGGGCGCGAACCCATCGCCGCGGAGACCCGCGCCGACGGCAGGCTCGATTGGTCCATCCTCATGGCACGGGCGCAAGGGGGTGACCGTGATGCCTACCGACGCCTGCTCGAAGCAATCACGCCCTATTTACGGGCGCTCGCAGCCCGCCGCATCGGGAATCGAAGCGATCTTGAGGATACGGTTCAAGACATTCTTCTGACCGTGCACACGGTGCGCCACACCTACGACCCGGCCCTCCCATTCGGCCCCTGGCTGCTTACCATCGCCAAGCGGCGCATCGTTGACGGGCTGAGGCGGCAGGAGCGTTCCAGTGCGCATGAATTACCGATTGAGCTCGAACACGAAACCTTGTGGGCCTCCCACGCGAACTTACAGGAAGAGGCAGCGGACGCCCGCGTGCTGCGCGAAGCCATTGAGCATCTGCCCGCCGGACAACGGGATGCGATACGAATGCTGAAACTCGAAGAAATGTCATTGCAGGAAGCGTCGGCGGCCAGCGCAATGTCGGTTGTTTCGTTGAAGGTGGCAACGCATAGGGCCTTGAAGAAGCTGCGCGCGATGATCGAAAAGTCAGGAGACCGGACATGATCTCAACCTCCGAAGTCATCGATTCACTGGTGGCTGACGCAAAACCGGTGCGGCGCCTGCGGCCGCCTGCGCTGCGGGCGCTTTGCTGGCTGCTGTTTTCGGCGCTGATACTGGTGCTGGTCGCCTTCGGTCATGGCGTGCGACCGGATCTCCTGCTCAAGCTGCGCCAACCGGTTTTTGCCGCCGGCCTTGCGGCGGCCTTGGCGACCGGCGTTCTGGCTGCGATAGCGTCGTTTATGGCGAGTGTTCCCGGCCGATCGCGATGGTGGCAGCTACTGCCGGCGCCCGCGCTGGCCGCGTGGATTTCCACGATTGGCTATGGCTGCCTCACGGACTGGGTCAGCATGGGACCAGAAGGCATGTCCCCCGGCGAAACCGCGCGCTGTTTTGCCACGCTGGCGCTCACCAGCATCCCGCTGTCGCTGGTGCAGCTCTTCATGCTGCGCTACATGGCGCGTCTGTCACCGGTGCCCGTAGCGATGATGGGGAGTCTTGCGGTCGCCGCGATGACGGCGGTCGCACTGTCACTGTTTCATCCGATCGACGCAACGGTCTTGATCCTGTTTTGGAACTTCGGCGTTGCGGCGCTGTTCTTGACCTTCAGCGGGCTTTATGGCAAGCGCCTGCTGGAGTGGCTTGCCGGCTACGGCGGCAGGTGAGCTGAAAAGACGGCTGATCTGCCACAGCAGCCGACCAGCCGACCGTGTTCCTGAATTGGCGGGCACGGCACCGTCCCATACGAGCAGAAGACACAGCAGTCGCCTGGTTTCGGTTTGAGTACGGCGTGGCAGGCCGTGCACTCATAAAACCATTGACAGGCGTCGGTGGGCATGCGTTCCGTTTTGGCGTGGCCGCAATGCGGGCAGGTCAGGGTCGAATCCAGGAGCACCGCGCTCATTTCGAAGTCCCTATCAGTGTTGACGGATAGCCCGCATTTCGGGTGGCCTGGGTCAGGGCATCGACGCTGGTCCTGGCATCGTCAAACGTGACCCTCGCCTGACGCTTGTCGAAGTTCACCTCGGCCTGACTCACGCCCGGAACCCGGGTGAGTGCTTTTTTGACGGTGATCGGGCACACCGGGCAATCCATGCCCGGCACGGCCAGCGTGACCGTCCTGGTCGCGGCCCAGACCGGGCCCATCAACACGGCCACGGCAGTCATGGCCAACAGTCTTTTCATGCTTGACTCCTTTCAGTAAAACAAGGGCGCCAGGTAGGGAAAGACCAGTGCGACCAGCACCAACAAGGCCACCAGACCGAACAGCAGTTTGTAGCCACGCTTGACTTGTGGCCGCGCGCAGACTTCACCCACAGCGCATCTGGCGGCTGGCCGCCAGATGCGCCGCCATGCAAGAAACAATGCCAGCAGCGCCGCGCCAATGAAGATGGGGCGATACGGTTCAAGCAGGGTCAGATTGCCTATCCATGCGCCCGAGAAACCGAGCGTGATCAACACCAGCGGCCCCAGGCAACAGGTTGAGGCGAGCAGCGCCGCCACACCTCCGGCCAGCAGTGCAGCACGACCGGTCTGCAGCGGGGGGCGACCCTCTCTCTGGAATGACTCTGGAAACATGAAGTAAGCTTACTTCCGTACTTGAGTACGGAGTCAAGCGACATGGAATACCCATTACACAAACTCACCATAGGCGCGCTGGCCGTCGAGGCAGGCGTCAATGTCGAAACCATCCGGTTTTACCAGCGCAAGAAGCTGCTGCCCGAGCCCGAACGTCCCCAAGGCGGCATTCGCCGCTATGGTCCAGCGGAGGTGTCCCGTGTGCGCTTCATCAAGGCAGCCCAGCGCATCGGGTTCACGCTGGACGAGATCGCCCAGTTGCTGCAGCTTGAAGACGGCACGCATTGTTCGCAGGCGAGGGACATAGCCGAGCACAAGCTCGCCGATGTCCGCCACCGGCTCGAAGATCTGCGGCGCATGGAGTCCACCCTGGCCGATCTGGTCCGGCGTTGCGCCGCCGGACGGGGCAAAATCGCCTGCCCGCTGATTGCGTCCCTGCAGGAGACCCGCTGATGAGGCGAGAGTGGAGCAAGTGTCCGCTTCTTTGGGTAGCGAATGTCGTCTGCGGGCCCGTTGTTGACCGCCACGAACGACCGCTTCCATGAGGACTCGTTTGTCAAGCCGTTTTTGATGACGGCCAAGCGAGAAAATTCCAACATTCCGTGTGACCGGCTCCTCCAAACTGCGGCATATCACCAGGCGAGCTATGCGGAGACCTCACTTGGGCGGCGGTGGTAGGGGGATCGCACCCGGGAAGACATAGGCTTGCAGCATAGCGATCACACCGATCACTGCGGCGCCGGCGATCGAGTACCAGAACACCTTGCGGAAAATGGGTCCGAGCGCATGCGCACGCTCGTGCGAATCGTCGTAACATGCGGCGCAGGCCACCATGATGGACTGTGCGTCGATCATCTTGCCCATGACGCCGCCCGTTGAGTTGGTCGCCACAATCAGAATCTCGTTCAGATGCAGCTGTTGTGCCGTGATTCGCTGCAGGCTGCCGAACAAGGCGTTGGACGCCGTGTCCGACCCTGTGAGGAACACGCCCAGCCAGCCCAGATACGCCGCAAAGAACGGATACATCACGCCCGCGCCGGTGAAGGCCAGACCCAAGACCGCGTCCGTGCCCGAGTAGCGGGTAAGAAACCCGAGCCCCAGCACCAGAGCGATGACCACAACGGGCGTCGCCATGCGGCGTCCGGTGCGAACAACGGCGTCTTTCCACTGCGTCGCGCTCAACCTGAGAACCAAACCAGACAGTATGGCGGCAACGAACACGCCGGTCCCCGCGGCCGACAGCCAGTTGATGACGAAGCGCGCCGCCTCGGGCTTGGCGCTGGCCGAGACCACCGGTGGGGTACGCTGTACAAGGTTGTGCAGCGCCGGCATATCCCATGCCGGCAAGGACAGCGTACCCGTAAACGGCGAGCCCAGCAGCGTGGTCTTGAATGTGACACCGGAGAAGAGCGCATTCAGATAGCTCTTCCATGCGGGCATACCCCATACCGCGCAGCAGATGATCAGGATGGTCCACGGCATCCAGGCGTAGATTGTTTCCCCCACACTGTACGAGTACTTCCAGGTGCTGCGGTCGGTTGTCACGGCCGCGGACTTTCCGGCTTTCGCGAGCGCCTCGCGCTCCGTTTTCAGAAGAAAACGGGTCTTCGGATGCCAGACAAAACGCAGGAACAAAGCCGTGCAGATGACGGAGAAAACGCCCGATACGACATCGGTCATCAGGTGGAATTGATTGGTTCCCGAGGCGAAATACTGCATCAACGCGAACGACCCACCCGCGCACAGCGTCGCTGGCCACACCTCGAAGACTTCCTTCCACGTGCCACCCTCCATCTTCACGAAAACAGCGACCAGCCAGAATGGAACCAGCAGTGAAACCCAGGGTAACTGATGACCGGCCATGGCGGAGAGCGTGACCTGGTCCAGGCCGCTCACGGAAGCCAGCACGACGATGGGGGTGCCGATCGCCCCCCAGGCGACCGGGGCGGTGTTGGCGAGGAGATTCAGCACGGCGGACTGGAAAGGTTTGAATCCCAGGCCCACCATCACGGCGCCGGCGATGGCCACCGGCGTGCCGAAGCCCGAAGTTCCCTCGATGATCGCGCCGAAAGAAAAAGCGATTAGCACACACTGGAGTCGCCGGTCGAAGGAGATTTGAATAATGGATTCCTTCACAATCTCGAATTTTCCGCTGATCACGGTCATCGTGTAGAGGAACATCGCCCCCAGAATGATCCAGATGATCCCCAAGAATCCCGAGAGTGAGCCCAGTGCGAAAGCCGACGCGGCCGACGCTAGTGGCATCTTGAAGGCGACGCAGGAGACGAGGAAGGCGGCGAGCACGCCGCACAATGCCGCGTAAGGAGCGGAGATGCCCAGATGCTTCGTTCCCTGGGCGTCGCGATGCGGATGCAGGGCGATGAAGTACAACAGAACGACAATGGGAAGCGCTGCTACCAAAGTGGAAAGGAACACGTTCCCCATCGGATTGTAACTTTGATAGTACATAAGTCCTCCACCTGACGGAACTACGCGGCGGCTATTTCCTGGGAAACGCAGTCTGTGTTCTTGTCTCTTGACGGCGCACTGGTCCACAACACCTGATGTTGATCTGCGTATCACCGCGCGCAGTGTTGCCTGAACTACGCTCAATGCGCATGACTCGATTCACGGTCGTTGCCTCAGTTATCCAAACCGGATTTCCCGGACGACTTTGCTTTCATTCTTGTGCATTACTTTGTACCTGTCAATCGCGGTCGCGCTTTTGGGAAAAATGCTTGGAGGACCGCTTTTTACCGATTCCGCAGGCCGAGTCGCCATGGCCGAGTGCCCGCTCCCGCTGCAATCCTGTCTAACAAAGAATTGGCGGTGGTTGGCTGAAAAAGACTGAGGATTACGGTAGGTGTTCAGTCTCATTCATGGATTCTTCACCTGGTCCGCAGCTGTCGACGATGATCTCTACGTGCGCGGCTATCACGGGCGGAACTCTCGCTGGTACCAGGCTGCCGTGACGCAGAAAGCGGGTCCAATCATCGCTGCCGGCATGACGAGGGAAGTGATCTTCAAGCCGGTCGAGGGCCCGATCAACGACGCCTACCACGCCAAGTATCGCGGCAGCCCAAACCTGGGGCTAGTGATCGGCCCGCTTGCCCGCTCAGCCACCGTGAAGGTAACTCCTCGCGATGGTGGGGTACCCAAGTCTGACTATGATTGCTCAAACTGCCATCTCAGCCCGAGACAAAGAATGGCAATGCCCATGACTACTACTCTGCCCCCCTTCCCCATACGCACCGAATGCCCGCCCGGCGCCTGCAACTGCGGGCGCGATGCGCTGCTGGAGAACCCTGGTGGCGACCTGCGCGTGTTACGCCTGACCCGCGAGGATGAGAAGCGCCTGGTGCACCGGCTTGAAAACTTGAGCAGCCTCAGCGATCTGCGGCATATGGAAGAGCGGATGGAACAGCAGGTCGGCATCCGGCTGAGCATCAGCACCAGCCCCAACGTAGTCCGCAGCCTCCGCGGAATCACGATCCTGGTGCATGAGCAGCCCGGCCTGTGCCGAAAGACGCGCCAGGCCATTCCGGCAGCAATCAAGCGCAGTTTGGAGCAGCGGCCTGAAATTGCTTACGAGATTTTGAACGCCGGGGGCCTGTTCGAAAACCAGTGACCCTCGCCCCGCCCTGGGCCCGGCAGCCCGACTGTGCCGGCCTTATTGGCAAGACGGAATGTTCTCTATGAGGCCTCTCAACCATGTGCCAACTCTGCGGAAATATGTAGCCGCTCAATGGCCAGGTACCTGACGGTACTTTCCAGCCTCGTATGCCCGTTTATGTAGATCCATCTGGCACCTTATTCTGCTCACAGAAGAAATCCCGTGGAACAGCGTCAACTTCAATTCTTGAGCGCGCGTCATTACCGCCGAAGAAGTAGACAGGTGCCCATGACACAAGTCATCGTAAGCAAGCCCACAAAGGCTGCGCCTGTACCCAGCGCAGCGCCGACGGCGGCGAAGCACAAGGGAGCCAGCGCAAGACCCGAATAGCCGAACAGCAGCACCGCGCCGGTCACAGCGCCCGCGCGCGCCGGCCCGGCAATGCGCGCGACTTCCGCCACCATCACGCCATTCCAGCCGCTGGCGCTCAAGCCCGTCAACACGAGCAGCACCGCAAGCGCAATGGATGGCGGCGTCGCCGGCCATAAAAACAACAGCAGGCCGGCAAGGCCCATCAGCAGCCCAAGCCCGCCCAGCAGTTGCACCGTCGACAGACCCGGGCGCTGGGCGACCCGCCCCCACAGCAGGCGCCCGACCAGTCCCGCCGCCTGCATTAGCGCGACCCAGCCCGCAGCGGCGGGGATGCGCAGTTGCCAGTGATGCACCGCATGGCACATGACAAAAAAGTTGAGGCACACCTGCGCGGCCATGTAAACCAGCATGGTGGCAGTCAGCAGGCGCAGTAGCGGCGATTCCATCACGTCGCGCAGGCCGCTGATGCCGCCGGTTCCACCGACCCCCAGGGTCGTCACAGCGCCACCGTCGCGCCGCACCAGACTGATGCACCAGAGTCCAACGCACAACGCGAGTGAGGCAACCAGCGCAAAGGGCCAGGCTGCATGCTGGAGCAACAGCGTGGGCAGCGCCAGCGAGCCCGTCATCGCGCCAATCTGATTACCGGTCTGCCGCACCGAAAAAATCCAGGGGCGACGCGCGAGCGGCGTGATGCGCGCCAGCACAGAAGCGCTGGCAGGTGTCTCGGGCCCGAAGGCCAGGCCGAGCAGCAGCACCGCAGGCCAGAGCGACCAGCGGGACGGACCGATCCCCATCGCATCGCCGGTAAGGCACAGCATCGCCAGCATCACCGCGACCATGCAGAGGGCGGCCAGTTGCAGGTCGCCGACGCAGCGTATCAGCCGCCCTGTGGCCAAAGAAGAGAGCGCGCCGATGCCGAACAACACGCTGCCCAGCAGTCCAAGCGCCTGAACGTCGACGCCGAGCTGCGGTGCAAGCACCGACAGTGCGAAGGTGCCCATGGCGACGACCGCCTGCACCGCCATCATGGCCGGCAGGGTTCGGGCGATGGCGCTGGCCACTGCGAGGTTCAGGCGCCGAGAAGGCGCGTCATGGCGTCCGGCAAACGGCGCTTGGGCAACAGCGTCGGTGCGCCGCAGGCAAGCAGCTCGCCGCGGCCCGGTTTCGGATGAAAGACGCAGCCATCCCACACCACCTCGCCGCGACTCAGCGTGACGCCCGGCCAGGCCTTGAGGCGCATGCCTTCATACGGCGTGTAGTCAACTTCGTGATGGAGCTGCTCGTTCTTCAGCACAAATTCACGCTCATCCCAAATCACGAGGTCGGCATCGGCGCCAATCGCAATCGTGCCCTTGCGCGGATGCAGGCCGTAGGCCTTGGCCGGCCCCGTCGAAGTGAGTTCGACAAAACGGTTGGCTGTCATGCGGCCAGCCAGCACGCCTTCGGACCAGAGCAGTGCCATGCGCGTCTCCAGCCCCGGGATGCCGTTGGGAATATGGCGGAACGCAACCTCTTCGCCGTGCGGCTTCTTGCCTTCCGGCCCGTCGTACTTGAAGGGCGCATGGTCCGACGAGAACACGGTGAAGAGGCCGTCGTTGAGCCCATCCCAGATCACCTGCTGGTTGGCCTTGTCGCGCGGCGGCGGGCTGCAGATGCAACGTGCGCCCTTGTAGCTGTCGTCAATGCCGAGGTCCTCGGCCGTGAGAAAGAGGTACTGCGGGCAGGTCTCGGCAAAGACATTGAGGCCATGCGCACGCGCCCAACGGATCTGCTCGACAGCCTCCCGGCCCGAGACGTGGACGATGAGAATGGGCACATCGACCAGCTCGGCCAGTGCGATGGCGCGGTGTGTGGCTTCGCGCTCCACCAGCATGGGCCGCGAATGCGCGTGGAAACGCGGCGCGGTGCGGCCAGCGGCTTCCAGCCGCCGGGTCAGCCACTCGATGCAGTCGGAGTTTTCGGCGTGCAGCATCGCCATGGCACCGTGCTGGCGGGCGACATCGAGCACGTCGAGGATCTGGCCGTCGTCGAGTTTCATGTCATCGTAGGTCATGTAGATCTTGAACGACGTAAAGCCTTCGCGTATCAGCTCGGGCAGTTCTTCCCTCAGCACGGTGGGCGTCGGATCGCTCACGATCAGATGGAAGGCGTAGTCGACATGCGCCTTGCCGGCAGCGCGTGCGCGGTAGTCCTCGACCGCGGCACGAAGAGACTGGCCCTTTTGCTGCGCCGCGAAGGGAATGACGGTGGTCGTTCCGCCGCAAGCGGCCGAACGCGTCCCGGTATCGAAGTCGTCGGCGTTGCGCGTGGGCGGTGCCATCGGCTGGTCGAGATGGCAGTGCGCGTCAACGCCGCCAGGCGTCACCGTTCGACCGGCCGCATCGATCTCGTTTGCACCTACGTCCAGCGCTTGGCCGATCTGGACGATGCGCCCGTCGCGTATGCCAATGTCGCAATCGAAGGTATCGCAGGCGGTCACGACGCGCGCGTTGCGCACGACAAGGTCGAATTCATTCATGGTTTCAGTGAGGGCAAATAATCTTTGCAGGAGATTCAGGCCGCTACGCCCAGCGTCTCTTCGGGCCGCAGCAGCGAGAGGATGTGCCGCTTGTAGTCGTTGAATTGCGGGCCGGTCGGGTCGCGCGGGCGCGGCAAGTCGACTTCGATCAGCTCGCGGATGCGCCCGGGCCGAGCCGACATGACGGCCACGTGAGTGCCGAGCGCGAGCGACTCGTCGATGCCGTGCGTCACGAACACTATGGTGCTCTGGCTCTCGCGCCAGATACGCACCAGCTCGCCGTGCATTTCCATCCTGGTCTGTTCGTCGAGGGCACCGAAGGGCTCGTCCATCAGGATGACTTCGGGGTTCATGAGCAGCGCGCGTGCGATGCCAACGCGCTGGTTCATGCCGCCAGACAGTTCGCTCGGAAAGTGGTTTTCGAAACCGGTGAGTCGGACCATGTCGATGAAGCGCTGGGCCTTGTCCCTGCTCTCGCGCTTGTCCATTCCGCGCATCGTCAGGTGGAACGCTACGTTTTCCCATATCGTCAGCCACGGCATCAGCGTAGGCTGCTGGAACACGAAGCCGCGGTCCGACCCCGGCGCGCTCACGAGTTGGCCGCCGACCGACACCGTGCCGCTGGTCGGCTTGTCAAAGCCCGCAATCATATTGAGCAGCGTCGACTTGCCACAACCGCTGGGCCCGAGCAGGCAGAGGAATTCGTTGCGCCCGACCTTCAGGCTGATGTCGTCAAGCGCCTTGACGGCGCTCTTGCGCTTGGGATCGTTGAAGAACCGCGAAACGCGGTCTATGGTGATCAAGGTCATAGGTTCAGCCTTCCTTGGCCTGCAGGGTGGAGCCGCGCTGCCAGCGCAGCACGCGCGCGGCCGCCAGTTTGATGGCCATGTCGCTGAGAAAGCCAAGCAGCCCGATGCTTACCATGGCCGCGATGACGATGTCGTAGCGCAGAAAGTAGTATGAATCCCAAAGCACGTAGCCGACGCCGCTTTTCACCGCGACCATCTCGGCGGTCACCGACAGCATCCAGGCCGATCCGATCGCGATGCGCAACCCCGAGAAGATGCTCGGCAGCGCGGCCGGAAACACGATGTGACGCAACAGGTTCCGCGGCGAGCCGCCCGCCATGGCACCGGCGCGCAGCAGGTTGCGGTCGCAGGTCTTCACCCCGTGGATGGTGCTCAGCAGCACCGGAAAGAAGGAGCCCAAAAACACGAGGAAGATGGCCGGCTTGTCGGCAATCCCGAACCAGATGATCGCCAGCGGAATCCATGACACGGGCGGCACCGGCCGCAGAATCTGCAGCACGGGTTCAATCAGCTTCTCGACAGTGCGGGACCAGCCGATGGCCATGCCGATGGCGACGCCCAGAACGGTGGCCAGCGCGAAACCGGCAAGCACCCGGCTCGCGCTCGCGGCGGTGTCAAAAATCCAGTGGCCGCTGTAGCTCTGGGTGTTGCCGTCGGTGGCGAAGATCCAGTCGGCCCAGGCGAGCAGCACCTGCGACGGTGCCGGCAGCAGGGCGCGCGGCAGCACGCCGGAACGGGAAAACACTTCCCACCCCGCAAGGATCAGCACCGGCACGATCGCGCGCTCGATGCGTCGGTAGAAAGTGGCGAGGGAGGAAGGCAAGTCCATGGCTGGTCTCAGTAGCCGAGTGCGGACTTGGACTTGCCCGTGGCCGCTTCGAGGAAGCGGTAGTCCATATTCTTCTCGATCGCGGCGGAGACATCGGACTGGATGTACTTCAGGTCGCGCATCATGGCGCCGAGGGCGACTGCGGACGAGCGGTACATCTTGTAGTCGGGGTACAGGTTTTCCACGGCGCCTGCTGCGATGGCCTTGTCCAGCCCGGTGACCTTCTGGATGGTCTCGACGAATAGCGGCTTGTCGGCCGCCATCAGGGCGTTCACCTTGACAATGGAGCGCACCGTCTCCTCGACCGCCTTCGGCTTGCTGGCGATCACATCGGAACGCGTGACGATCAGGTTGGTGAGCTTGCCGGCGGCCTGGTCATAAGGGTAGGCGAAAAACCTGGCCGCGTTGAGCTGGCGGATCTGCGTGGCGAACGGGTCGACCGAGCAGATCAGCTCCACCTCGCCGCGGCGCAGCGCCTGCACGTGATCCGAAGGGTTCGGAATGTTGATGAACTGCACGTCCCTGTTGACGTCGATGCCCTGCTTGGCGAACGCGCCGCGCATATGGATGTCCTGCGCATTGCCGCGCGAAGCGGCCACGCGGAAGGGCTTGCCTGCCGCCTTGTAGTCGGCGATGACCTTCTTCAGGCTGGCCCAGTCGTTTTCCTTGATGGGCAGGTCGTTGGCGACCAGCATCTGCGAGCCGCCGTTGACCTGCCCCGAAATGGCGATCAAATCAAAGCCCTTGTCCAGCGCGCTAGCGTAGTGCAGGTAAGTAACCTGCGCCACGTCGATGCTCTTGGCCAGCAAGGCCGTCAGCACGTCGTTGCCGGTGTTGAAACCGATCGCTTCCAGCTTGACGTTGGCGGCGTGCTGCGGCGTCAGCGACAGCGGCGTGCAGTGCGCGCACTTGGCATAGCCCAGCTTGATCGAGGGGGTCTCTTGAGCGTGGCTTGCCAGCGGCACGATGGCCGCCAACGCCAGCATGAATTTCGCCATGGATCTGAACATATGGGTTCCTCTGAAGTGTTGGATGGGCGACTGAAAAGGCGCCGCCTGCGCTCAACAAAGCAAATGGCATGCCAAATGTTGTATCCAATATGAATCTGGCCACCGGCGTACTGCAACTTCTCTACTTCTCTCAGAAGATGACGAAGCACCATACAGTTTTGGGAATATTTTCTTCTAGCGCAAAAGAAAATTGGATACAAAATACCTCTTGGTTGGTGCAGGATGCACGCCCTGCGGGCATGCTGGCGCATGCCGGTCAGCGCCAGTCGTGCCGCCCCTCGTTGCCCCAGAGTTCCCGCGCCGCGGCTTCGGCCTCCACGCAGACGCTTTCCATGTGGCCCCTGGTTGGCCTGCCGTGCTCGACCAGAATCTCGCTCCCGGGGTCGGTGAAGGCCCTGGATACGGTCGGCCACCTCAAGCCTTCCTTGTCAGTTCGAGACGTCAGCGTATGCGCTTGCTAATGCCGGTCAGGCGTTCCATCACGATCATCAGCACCAGCGTCACCAGCACCATCAGACTCGATACGGCCGCAATGCTGACGTCGAGCCGGCCTTCGAGGTCCTGCCACATGCGAATCGGCAGCATGTCCGTCGAGGCATTGCGCAGAAACAGGGACACCGGCACGTTGTCGAACGAAGACATGAAGCTGATGAACGCGCCCGCCGCAATGCCTGGCGCGATGAGTGGCAGCGTCACGCGGCGGAACGTGTAGGCACGGCTCGCACCGAGGCTGGCCGAGCTTTCGAGCAGGGCGGGCGGCATCTGCGAAAGTGCCGCCACCGTGGTGCGGATCACATAAGGAACGCCGACGACGGTGTGACCGACGACCAGCGTCAATAGCGACAGTTCGATGCCAATGCGCGAAAAATAGATCAGCGAAGCCAGGCCGAAGGCCAGCGCGGGCAGGATCAACGGTGACATGAAGAATGAATCGAGCACCCGCGCCATCGCCTTTTCGGACCTCGCGATGGCCATTGCGGCGGCAACGCCAAGCACCACTGCGAACAGGGTGGAAGCAGCCGCGACCTTGAGGCTGTTGAGCGCGGCGTATTGGAGCTGGAAAGCGTCGGGCAGGGATTCGTACCAGCGCAGCGAATAGCCGGGCGGCGGAAACTTGAGCGAGAAACCGTTGGTGAACGACAGCACGATCACGACGACCGTGGGCGCAAGCAGCAGCAGCGTCGCGATGGTCGCTATGACGCCAAGCACGGCGGTCAGCGCGATGGCGGAGGGTTCGTGGCGACGGGCAGCACCCATCGCATCAACCGGCTACCTGGCCGCGGCTCAGTCGCCCCAGCAGGTTGAAAATGGTCACGCACGCCATGACAGCGACGAGGAACACGAGCGAGATGGCGGCCGCGAAGGGCCAGTTTTGCAGCGAGGACGCCTGCTGGTAGATGTACATGGGCATGAACAGCATCTGGCCGCCACCAATCAGCGACTGTGAAATGAAGGCCGTGATACTGGCCGCAAAGGTCAGCAGGCAACCCGCCAGAATGCCTGGCAGCGTGAGCGGCAGGGTGATGCGGACAAAGGTCCGCAGCGCACTCGCGCCGAGTGCGGACGATGCATCTTCAAGATTCGGGTCGAGCTTCTGCAGCGCCGTGATGAGCGGCAGCGCCATCAGCGGCAACTGCACATTGGCCAGCGAGACGATGAGCCCGTTGCGGGTGTAGAGCAATTTGAGCGGCGCTTCAATCCAGCGGAACTCCATGAGCACCGAGTTGACGATGCCCTGGCGCCCCAGGATAACGACCCAGGCGAAGGTCCGCACCACCACGCTGGTCAGCAGGGGCATGACGATGATCAGCATCAGCACCTTCTGCAAGGCGCCGGGGCTGCGCACGTAGCTCCAGGCGAGCGCATAGCCGAGCACCAGGCACAGCAACGTGGTCTGCACGCCGAGCCACAGCGTGTCGATCAGCACCGGCAGCGTGAAGCCGTCGATGGCGATCTTCACGTACTGGTCGGTGCCGAAGGACTTCAGCTCGGGCGTCGCATAGAAGCTGATCACGATCAGCAGCAGAAGCGGCGCCAGAAAGAAGAGCACGAAGAATGCCGCCAGCGGCGTGGCGAAGGCCAGGCCGTGGCCCGTGACGGGCGGGCCTTTCATTGCCGAGGTACTCATCGTGCGTATCCTGAGGCTGGTTCAGGCCCGGATCAGATCTTGATCTCGCGATTGAAGCGGTCTATCCATGCAGAGCGGTGCTCGTTGATCTTCTTCCAGTCCTGGAAGATGAACTTCTTTTTCATGTCGGCCGTGTCCTTGGCCAGCACCTTGGCGATTTCGCCGTCCATCTTGACCTTGCCGTTGGTCGGCACGACCAGGTACGGGCTCTGCATCAGCTTGCCCTGCACTTCGGGCGACAGCGCGACGTCAATCAGTTGCGCGGCGAGCGCCTTGTTGGGCGAGTTCTTGACGATGTGGATGCTGGTCTTGAAAGCGATGGCGCCTTCCTTCGGCGCCACGAACTCCACCGGCACGCCGCGCGCCTTGAGGATCTGAATCGCATTGAAGTTGCCGGGGCTGATGTCGACCTGGCCTTGCTGGAACAAGGCAGCGAGCGCGCCCGGGTTGGCCGCCACCGCCGCCAGGTTGGGCTTGAGCTTCTCGATGGCCTTGAAGCCTTCTTCGACGTTGCCTTCGTTGCCGCCGTGCATGCGTGCAATTTCAACCAGGAAGCCGGTGCCCAGTGTCGAGTTGAGATTGGTGATGCCGACGCGACCTTTGTATTCGGGCTTCCAGAGATCAGCCCAGGAAGTCGGCGGCGTCTTGACCTTCTCGGGGTTGTAGGTGAGGCCCACGACCTGAAAGAACATGGATGGACCCATCGGGTCCTGCGCCTCGGGAATCAGGTCCTTGTAGTTCTTGCTCTGGGCGGCCGGGAAGGGTTCGACCAGGTCCTGTCCGATGGCGGTGAGCGCCGGACCCGGATCGTGCAGCATCACGTCAATCGGCGGGTTGTTGCGCGCCGCCGAGACTTTGGCGATCTGGTCGACCGACAGCATCGCGTCGAGCAGCATGTCCTGGCCGGCGGCCTTTTTGAAGGCAGGCACCAGCACGTCGCGGTGGGCTTCTTCCCAGCTGCCGGTGAAGGTGGCAAACACCAGCTTGCGCGCTTGCGCATGGCTGATGCCGGGAAATAGCTCCATGGCGCTCAGTGTAAGCGCGCTGCCGAGCAGGTGACGACGGGTAAGTTGCATGGCGTTCCTCGTGAAGTGACAGTGAAAAGATCAGGGCGCTGCGAACACGGTGACGCTGGCCGGCGAGGCGGGCTTGACCCACACCCGGGCCCCCGTCGCGCGCGGGCCTGTGCCAGGTGCGCGCGGTTCGGAAAGCTTGAGCCGCAAGCCGGTCTTGGTGCGGATCTCATGGACGATGGTCGCGCCCAGCGGCATTCCAAGTTCAACCGTGCTTTCGAACGCACCGAGGGGTTCGTCGCTCAAGCGCATGTTTTCCGGACGGATGCAGGCCAGCACCTTGCTGCCGGGTGCGATACCCGTCGGGGCGCGGGTCGACAGCATGGTGCCGTTGTCAAGCAACACCTTGGCGCCGTCGCCGCCCAGCGAATCGAGCGTGCCTGGCAGCACATTGGCCGTGCCCACGAATTGGTTCACGAAGTAGCTCGCCGGCGCGTCATAAACCTGTGAAGGCGCTGCGAATTGCTCCAGCCGGCCCTGGTTCAGAACCGCCACGCGATCAGCCATGCCGAGTGCTTCCTCCTGGTCGTGGGTGACGATGATGGCGGTGGTACCGGCAGCGCGCTGGATGCGTTTGATCTCTATCTGCATGTCGAGCCTCAGGCTCTTGTCGAGCGCCGAAAACGGCTCGTCGAGCAGCAGCACCCGCGGCTCGATGGCCAACGCGCGGGCCAGCGCCACGCGCTGCTGCTGGCCGCCAGAAAGCTGGCGCGTGAGGCGGCCTGCCAAGTGGCCTAGCTGCACCATCTCCAGCATCTCGGTCGTGCGCCTGCGCGTCGCGTTGCGGTCGGTGCCGCGCGCGGCAAGGCCGTAGCCCACGTTCTCCGCCACCGTCATGTGCGGGAACAGCGCGTAGTTCTGGAACACAATGCCGACGTTGCGGCGCGCTGGCGGCAGTTCGTCGATGCGGCGACCGCCTATGACCACCTTGCCGGAGGTCTGCGTGATGAATCCCGCAATGATGCGCAGCAGCGTGGTCTTGCCGCAGCCGCTGGGGCCAAGCAGTGCGACGAGCTCGCCCGCGGCGACCTCCAGTGTCACGTGATCGACCGCCAGCGTGCCCGCATAGCGGTGCCTGATGTCATCCAGGGTCAGGCTTTGTCCGGCGGTCGATTCCATGCCCTTCACATATGCAATCGCTGTGCCAGGTTTTGTATCCAATCAGTATTTCGCCCCTGGCGGCCTGCTTTCTCCTTGATGTTGACGAAGAGAACGGGCTGGAACTGGTCTTGCTTGGGAACAGGCGGACACCCGTTAAACGATGCAATATGGTGCAATTTCGCACCATATTGGATACAAAACATAAGGTCTGGTGCATCCATTTAAAAGAAGGAAGCTTGCATGCATGACGATTTACACCGCTGGACGGCCCGGCACATGGCACAGGAGGTGTCGGCTCGAAGGCTCTCCGCGAGCGAGGTCGCGCGGGCGATGTGCGACCGGGTAGCGAGACTGCAGCCGCAGCTCAACGCCTTTGCGGACTTCGATCCGGCACTGCCGCTGGCCGCCGCCCTTGCTGTGGATGCACGCCTTGCCGCAGGGGAGCGCCTGCCGCTCGCGGGGGTGCCTTTCACGGTGAAGGACAACCTCTGGTTGGGCGGCCGGCCAGCGACCTTCGGTTCAAGGGTCTTCGCGAACTTCGTCGCACCACGCGATTCATGGTGCGTGGCCCGGCTGCGTGATCTGGGGGCCGTGCCGCTGGGCATGACCAACTGTTCCGAATTCGCCTGCAAAGGCATCACCGCTACGCCGCTGCACGGCGAAACGCACAACCCGTGGGACCTGCGGCGCACGCCGGGGGGATCGTCGGGTGGCGCCGTGGCAGCCGTGGCGGCCGGGCTGGGACCGATCGCGCTTGCCACGGATGCGGGCGGCTCGGTCCGCCGTCCTGCGGCCCATACCGGCCTGGTCGGAATGAAGCCGACCCTCGGCCGGGTGCCGAATCCCTGGGGTTTCGACGACCCCAACCACTTGCTGTCCGTCATCGGGCAGATCGGCCGCAACGTCGAAGATGTCGCCTTCATGCTGGATGCGCTCACCGCCTGGGAGCCGGCAGACACGCTTTCGTCGCCGGCCTTTGCGACGCCCGATGCCATCGCGTCGTTGAAACGGCCGCTGCGGCCATTGCGCCTGGCCTGGTCACCCCAACTGGGTTGCGATCTGGCTATCGATGCGGACGTACTCGCCACGCTGGAAGCGGCCATCGAGCAGTTGCGCAAGGCGGGCTGGACCATCGAACGGGCTGATCCGGTCTGGCCGCCGCAAGCACGCGAATACCCGCTCATCGCCCTGCAGCAGGCAGGGCTCGCGCAACGTTTCGGCGAGGTCTGGCGAAAGACGCCGGAGCAGCTCGATCCGGACATCGGGGCGCAGATCGAACTCGGCTTCGCCATTTCCGGAGCGCGCGTGACCGAACTGCTGAAGCTGCGCGAAGAATTCCACGCCAGTTTCACGCGCCTGTTTGATGGCTACGACGCATTGCTATGCCCCGTGAGTCCGGTCGAGGCCTGGCCCCTTGGCAGCCTCGGGCCGAGCGAGATCGGAGGCTTGCCGGCGGGACCGCGAGGCCACGCGGCTTTTACGCCAATTTTCAATTACGGCGGCGTGCCGGCGCTTTCATTGCCATGCGGCACCGGCCGGCAAGGGCTGCCAGTGGGCTTGCAGATTGCCGGGCCTCGCTTTGCCGACGCGCTGGTACTGCAGCTCGCATGGCATGCGGAACAGGCGCTGGGCGCGGCGCCGTTCTCTCCCCTGATGGACTGAGGCCTGCAGGCCATTCACCCGAAAAGCACGTCGGCGAGATCGACTTCCTGGACCTCCTGCGCGTCGAGCTTGAGGGAGTTTTCTATGTGGTCGAGGTGGTCGATCATGAGCCGTTCAGCCGCGTCGGCGTCGCCGGCTTCGATGGCGTCGATCAGCAAGGCGTGCTCGTCATTCGGGCATGCCGCCGACGTGGGGGCTTCGAATGTCAGGATGGCCAGGCAGGTGAGCGGTGTGAGTTCGCGCATCAGCCGCGCCAGGATGCTGCTGCCCGACACCTCGGCCAGCAGAACATGGAAGTCGCCGGACAGGCGCACCGACTGCCGGCGGTCGCCGCGCGCGAGCGCTTGCTGCTCACGTTTGACCAGCGCGCGCAGCTGCTTCACGGCAGTCGGCGCCTTGCCGGCGGCGATGCGCTCAATCAACCGCGCCACGGCTGCCGGCTCGAGCGTGCGGCGCACCGACAGCACATCACGCGCCTCCTCTGCGCTCGGCGTCGTCACGAACGCGCCGCGGTTGGGAACGAGCGTGATCAGCTGCTCGACCGCAAGGCGCTGCAGCGCACCGCGCACCTGCGTGCGGCTCACCGCGAAAAGCTCGGCCACCCGCTCTTCCGACAGCTTGGTGCCGGGCAAGAGCCTGTGTTCCACGATCGCGTCGTAAATACTCTGGTGGATGTCGGCTTTGCTTGCCACGCTGCGTGCCGCAGGCAGAGCATTCTTCGTCACGGTAGATTTCAGTTTTTTCATAGGTGATGGAACACAGCAAGAGTCATGCAAGCAAACCGCTGGCCATGGCGCTCGACATGGATACAAGAATCGTAGCTGATCGTATTCAATTTGCATCAGCTGGCACGATGCTGGCTTTGTCAGCAGCGAATATGAACGAAAAAACACGATGTCGGCGCGCAAGCATTCCGGGATGCTCAGCTCTCGTCCAACCCCATGCGGGGTCCGTCACGGCCGCCAGGCTTTCGGATCGGCCGGAGGTCAGCACACAGTTCGGAGATTCTGGTCGCTGCCAGGTGACGGCTGGAGCGGCACCTCTTCAGGCTAGCTCAGCTTCGAGTCCGACCGTCAGCTTTGCACGGCGATCCAGCGCACGACCGGCTCTCTTGCGTGCACCTCGGTGCTCGCACTGAACGAAGTCCTGCAGGCGACGTCGGTGCGTCGCCCCCACCAGAACACGCAGTCAGAAACGCATGTTTCGAACGCCATTAAAACGGCGGTGGTGATTTTCTCCAACGCATTACTTAGCCAGTTCCAGGCGCATCGCGTCAATCACCGCCTTGTAGTCCGGCTTGCCAAAAATGGCGCTGCCGGCCACGAAGGTGTCTGCCCCCGCGGCGGCCACGCTGGCGATGTTGTCGATCTTGATGCCACCGTCAACTTCGAGCCGGATGTCCTTGCCCGAGGCATCGATGCGCTTGCGCGCCTCATCGATCTTGCGCAGCGCCGAGTCAATAAAGCTCTGGCCGCCAAAGCCGGGATTGACGCTCATGATCAGGATCAGGTCGATATCTTCGATCACCCAGTCCAGCACGTCCATGGGCGAGGCCGGGTTGAACACCAGGCCGGCCTTGCAGCCCTTGGCCTTGATGGCCTGGATGCTGCGGTGCAAATGGGCCGAGGCGTCGGGGTGAAAACTGATCAGGTCGGCGCCGGCATCGGCAAACGCGGCGGCCAGGCTGTCTACCGGCTGCACCATCAGGTGCACGTCAACCGGCACGGCCGTGCCATCCGCCTTTTTGGCATGCGGCTTGAGCGCCTGGCAAATCATGGGCCCAAAAGTCAGGTTGGGCACGTAATGGTTGTCCATCACGTCAAAATGGATCCAGTCGGCGCCGGCCGCAATGACGGCCTTGAGCTCATCGCCCAGACGGGCGAAGTCGGCAGACAAAATGGACGGAGCAATCCGGTAGGTGGGCGGCGTGGTTTTACTCATAGGCAGATTGTCGCAGCAAGCCCGCGCGGCGTCATCCCGCGGGTCACAGCCGCGGTGATCCGGGCGGTTAACATGGACCCTCACAGTCCCTTTTCCCCATGCCGAAATACCAATTCTCCTGCGAAGTCACCCCCCAATACCGGCCTGAGCAATCAGCGCCGGAAGACCTGGTCTATGGGTTTTCCTATACCGTGACCGTCACCAACACCGGCGAGGTGGCGGCCCAGCTGATTTCGCGCCACTGGATCATCAGCGACGCCAACGGCCACACCGAAGAGGTCAAGGGCCTGGGTGTGGTGGGGCATCAGCCGCTGCTCAAACCGGGCGAGGCCTTCCAGTACACCAGCGGCTGCCGCCTGCGCACCCCCAGCGGCACCATGCATGGCAGTTATTTTTGCGTGGCCGAAGACGGCGAACGCTTTGAGGTGCCCATCCCCATGTTTGTGCTGGAAGCCAGCCATGGCGGCGGCACGCCCAGCCGCGTGCTGCATTGATGACCGCATGAAAGATCTGTCCTCCCTGCTCAAGGCGCTGGACCCTGATGCCGACCTGGCGCAGCGCCATGTCTGGCTGATCAAGCTGTTTGAGTGGATTCGCGGCGACCAGACCTCCAGCCCGGCCGCCGTGGCGCGGGTCCAGACCTTCGTGGATGCCGTCCAGCGGCAGCCCGAGGTTCAGGCGCGCCTGCAGGCCTGGTGGCAAACCCTGAGCCAGACCGTCGACATCACCCCCTTGCTGGCGGATTTCGGCTTTGCCCCGCGGACGGCCTTTGTCAGCGAACTGGCCGAGCGCCTGCGCCGCAAGATGCTGCCCGGCACGCCGGAGACCGTGGATGCGTCAGAGCTGTTTCCGCTGGTGGCGCCTACCCGTTTCGATGCCCAATGGATGGGAGCCCTGGAAGAGCCCCTCATCACCCAGCTCACGCGGCTGCTGTCGGCCAACCCCAAGCGGGACACGCTGCACTGGCAGTACAACCTGATGGACGCGCTGACCTACTGCACGGCGCAAATCCGTGCCACCGGTTTTGCGCCGGAGTTGCGATTGCGCATGGACCGGGCCACACCCGACGCCCGGGCCTTTCACGCCCTGCCGGCCGACGTGGAGGAACTGCGCAACGTGTTTTTCCGGCCTGAACGCGATGAGGAAGCGCTCCAGGCGGCCATCACCCGGTACCGCGAGCGGCTCGATGCCTGCCGGCAGGCGGTCAACAGCATCTATGCCCATCTGGAGGAAAACGGGATTTCAGTCGGCATGGTGTTTCGTTTGCGCCAATTGCGTGCGCGCATCCTGCGCGTGCGGGAGCTGCTCGATGCCCTGCTTTCGACCAAACCCGCAGTGGCGGCGCTCAAGCTGCTGACGCGCCGGGTCGTCATTGCACAGGAAGGCAAAAGCATTGGCGCCTTGATCAGTGCCAACTCCACGCTGCTGTCCGCCAAGGTCGCCGAACGCAGTGCCGAAACCGGTGAGCGCTACATCACCCGCAATCGGGGGGAATACCTGGAAATGCTGGGCAAGGCCATGGGCGGCGGCGCCGTGACGGCCTTCACCACCCTGCTCAAGTTCATGGTGGTGGGCATAGGCCTGTCGGCCTTCTGGAGCGGCTTCTGGGCCAGCGTGGCCTACTCGGGCACCTTCATCATGATCCAGCTGCTGCATTTCACGCTGGCCACCAAGCAGCCCGCCATGACAGCGCCCGCCATGGCCGCCAAACTCAAGGACATCGACTCGACCGAAGCCAGCAACACGGTAGAGGACTTTGTCGACGAAGTTACACACCTGGTGCGCTCCCAGGTCGCGGCGGTGCTGGGCAATGTGTGCATGGTGGTGCCCGCCGTGCTGCTGGTCAACGTGCTGGTCCAGCTGCTGCTGGGCCGTCCCATGATCAGCCAGACTGAAGCCCGCCATGTGCTGGAAACCCTGACGCTGCTGGGCCCGACGCTGCTCTGGGCGGCCTTTACCGGCGTGATCCTCTTTGCCGCCAGCATGATGGCGGGCTGGGCGGAGAACTGGTTTGTCCTGCACCGGCTTGATTCGGCCATGCGCCACAACCCGCGCTTCACCGCGGTGCTGGGCGCCGAACGGGCGGCACGCTGGTCGACCTTCATGCGCGAGCACATCTCCGGTTTTGCCTCCAATATTGCGCTGGGCTTCATGCTGGGCCTGATTCCGGCCTTTACGGGCTTCTTCGGCATCGAGCTCGAAGCGCGCCACGTCACACTCTCGACCGGGCAGCTGGCGGCAGCCGGCGCCTCGCTGGGGCTGGAGGCCTTCAGGAATGCGACGCTCTGGTGGTGCATCGCGTCCATTCCCCTGATTGGCGCGCTGAATCTGGGCGTGAGTTTTTACCTCGCGTTCCGGCTGGCCCTGCAGGCCCACAATGTCAGCGGCATGAACCGCGCCCGCATTCGCTCGGCCATCTGGGCGCGCTGGCGCAGCCACCCACGCAGTTTTTTCATGCCTGAATAAGAGCCACTGACAAACCCAGCGCAGCGGTCCTGGCCAGGCGTGCCGCCGCAGACAGTGCGGTAGCACGGCAAGGCGGCACAACGACGCCAGGAGGGTTTTGTGAGCGGCTCCAAGCACCCGGCGGGGGAATTTCGGCCTTGTCCTACAGGCGCTGGTGTCGAACGCCTGTAAATTATGGCAACACATCGTTGTTCCCCTGATCACCACCGGGCTTCGCGCCGCAACGGCTGGTCAGCCAACGCGCACCACGTCCACCCTGCGGGCCTGGCTGCAGAAGTCCTGACTAGAGTGGAGACCCATCCCTATGAATGAAATCATGGCCATCTGGGCCGAATGGATCAAGCCATCGGCCGGATTGCCCACGGTGCAGTGGTCTATTTTGCTGGCACTGGCCGCCGCCGCAGGCCATCTCATCAACCGCTACACCGGCCTGCCCAAGGTGGTTGGCTATTCGGCGGTCGGCGCCTTCGCCGGTCTGGCCGGCTTCACAGGGGCCGTCTGGCCCTTGCAGGGCATAGGGCTCTTTCTGCTCGAACTGGGCGTGGCCGTCGTGCTGTTTGAAGCCGGCGGCCGCATCCCCCTGCGCTGGTTTCGCCACAACCCCATGGTGCTGGTGCAAAGCCTGGCCGAATCCACCGTCACCTTTTTGCTGGTGCACTGGCTGCTGGGCCGGATGGGGGTGCGCGAAGTGGTGGCCGAGTCGCTGGCGCTGATTGCCATGGCCGCGTCACCGGCCGTGCTGTCCCGCGTGGCCATAGACACGCGGGCGGCGGGCCCGGTGACCGAGCGCGCACTGGTGCTGTCCACCCTCGGCACCCTGTACGCCCTGACGCTGTGCAGTGCCCGCGCCGGCATGATGCCGCGCGGCGAGGCCGGATTGTCGAACACGCTCTTCCCCGTGCTGGTGGTGCTGGGCCTGTCGGTGGTGGTGGGTGCCGTGCTGGCGCTGACGCTGCGCATTGCGCTGCGCGTCATGAGCCCCACCAGCGAAAACACGGCCATCCTGCTGCTCACGCTGATCGCCGCGGGGGCTGCGCTGGCGGCCAATTTTGGCGGCTCGGCACCGCTGGCGGCCTTGCTGGGCGGCATGCTGCTGAAACAGCTGAACCCGCGCCCCTGGTCCTGGCCGCGGCAAATGGGCACCGCCTCGTCCATGCTCACCATGCTGATGTTCGTGCTGGTGTCGGTGGTGGCCGCGCAGGCCGACTGGAGCGGTCCCGTGGCCAGCCTGGTGGCGGCGCTGGTCGTCGCGCGCATGCTGGCCAAGATTGCCGGCGTGGCGATCGGCAATGCCGGCAGCGGCACGAGCTGGACGCAGGCCTTGTGGGTGGGTTGCGCCATGACGCCCATGTCGTCGGTGGCGCTGCTGCTGGTGTCGGAGTATATGGCCGCTTCCGCCCCCATCGGGCGCCAGGTTGCGGGCATTGCCCTGCCCGCCATTTTGCTGATGGAAGTGCTGGGGGCCGTGCTGGCCACCATGGCGCTGTACCGCGCCGGCGAATGTTCAAAACCCTGGGCGCCGCTGGTGCGCGGCCCCGCGACAGGACCTGTCCATGAGCCTTGAACCTTTTCACAAATCCGCCGCCCTGTCATTGGGCGTGGAGCTGGAACTGCAGCTCGTGAACACGCACGATTACGACCTGGCCCCCTATGCCGAGGACATGCTGCGCCTGATGGCCAAGATGCCGCTGCCCGGCGCGGTGGTGCCGGAAATGACGTCGAGCATGATCGAGATATCCACCGGCGTCTGCCAGTCGTCGTCCGAGGTGCTGGGCCAGCTCTCGCAAATCCGCGATGCGCTGGTCAAGAGCGCCGACAAGCTCAATATTGCCGTGGTCGGCGGCGGCACCCACCCCTTCCAGCAATGGCACGAGCGCCGCATTTACGACAAGCCGCGTTTTCGCGAGCTGTCCGAGCTCTACGGCTACCTCTCCAAGCAGTTCACGATTTTTGGCCAGCATGTGCATGTGGGCTGCCCGGACGCCGACAGCGCACTGCTGACACTGCACCGCATGTCGCGCTACATCCCGCACTTCATTGCCCTGTCGGCCTCCAGCCCCTACGTGCAGGGGCAGGACACGGCGTTTGACTCGGCGCGGCTCAATTCGGTGTTTGCCTTTCCGCTGTCGGGACGCGCGCCGTTCGCCCTGACCTGGGACGACTTCACCGCCTACTTCGACAAGATGACGCGCACCGGCGTGGTCAAGAGCATGAAGGACTTCTACTGGGACATACGGCCCAAGCCGGAATTTGGCACCATAGAAATCCGCGTCTTTGACACCCCGCTCACCGTGGAGCGCGCCGCCGCGCTGTCCGGCTACGTGCAATCGCTGGCTTCCTGGTTCCTCAACGAGCAGCCCTTCATGCCCAGCGAAGACGACTACCTGGTCTATACCTACAACCGCTTCCAGGCCTGCCGCTTCGGCCTGGATGCCGTCTATGTGGACCCGGCCACCGGCGGCCACATGCCGCTGCGCGAGCACATCCTCATGACCATGGGCCAGGTCGAGCGCCATGCGGCCAGCGTCGGCGCCAGCGCGTCCGTGCACCTGCTGCGCAGCAGCGTGGAACGCGACGACAACGATGCCCGCTGGTTGCGCGAACGGCAGGGCGAAGAGCACCTGCTGGCCGAGGTCATACGCCAGGCGTCCGAGCGCTTTCGCGGCGCTGCGGCGCATCTTCAGCAGCCCTGAGCCCGCAGCGCGCCACATAGTCCGGCGCTGCCTGTATGCTTGCCGCATGGGTGAATTTGATCTGATTGCACGCTATTTCACGCGCCCCGCGACCAAGGCCGCGCTGGGCGTGGGCGACGACTGCGCACTGCTGCAGCCCACGCCGGGCACACAGCTGGCCATCTCCTGCGACATGCTGGTGGAAGGCCGGCATTTTTTCGCGGATGTCGACCCCTTCGCGCTGGGCCACAAGGCCCTGGCCGTGAACCTGAGCGACCTCGCGGCCTGCGGCGCCACGCCGCTGGCCTTCACGCTGGCGCTGGCCCTGCCGCGCGCCGACGAGGCCTGGCTGGAAGCGTTTTCGCGCGGCCTCCTGGGCCTGGCCGATGCCCATGGCTGTGAATTGATCGGCGGCGACACCACGCAGGGGCCGCTCAACATCTGCATCACGGTGTTCGGCGAGGTGCCTGTCGTGGACGGCAAGAGCCAGGCGCTGTTGCGCTCGGGCGCCAGGGACGGTGACGATATCTACGTCAGCGGCACGCTGGGCGATGCCCGGCTGGCGCTGGAAGCCCTGCGCGGCACGCTCATCCTGCCACCGGCCTTGCTGGCCCAGACCAGGCAGCGGCTGGAACAACCCACGCCGCGCGTCGCGCTGGGCCAGGCGCTGCGCGGCGTGGCTTCGGCCGCGCTGGACCTGAGCGACGGCCTGCTCGGCGACCTGCAGCACATCCTGCAGGCCTCCGGCGTGGGCGCCACCCTCGACACCGCCATTGCTTCCAATTTAATAGCGGTACACACCCATCCCGCCTTGGAGACAGGCATTATTCCCTCTGAAAAGCAGCTGGAGTACGTGCTGGCGGGCGGCGACGACTACGAGCTGGCCTTCACCGCGCCCGCGTCGGCCCGCGAAGCCGTGCGCACGGCTTCGCAGCAGGCCGGCACACCGGTCACCCGCATAGGCCGCATCGAGGCGGAGCGCGGCCTCAGGCTGGTTGACGCCAACGGCCAGCCCGTCCCCAACACTTTTTCTTCCTTCGACCATTTCGCCTGAAATAGACATGACCGATACCCCCCCGTCGCCAATGCCAATGCCTGCGCCGCCCGCCCCGCTGCGGCCCAGCGCGACGTTTTTGCTGGCGCACCCGGCGCATTTCATGGCCCTGGGTTTTGGCTCAGGCCTCAGCCCGGTGGCGCCCGGCACCGCCGGCACGCTGTGGGCCTGGCTGTCGTTTCTGGTGCTGCAATTGTGGCTGTCACCGGCCCAGATGGGCTGGCTGATCGCCGCCTCCATCCCGCTGGGCTGGCTGGTCTGCACGGTCACCGCCCGCCACATGCGCGTGCTGGACCCGAGCAGTGTGGTCTGGGACGAGATCGCGGCCTTCTGGCTGGTGCTGTGGCTGGTCATGCCCACCGGCTTTTGGGGCCAGCTGGTGGCCTTCGGCCTGTTTCGCTACTTTGACGCCGCCAAACCCGGCCCGGTCGGCTGGGCCGATCGCCTGTCGCACGGCGTGGACCCCGCCAGCGACCGCCACGCCTGGACCTGGGCCGGCTTCGGCATCATGTTTGATGACCTGGCGGCCGCCGGCTGCACGCTGCTGGTCATCGCGCTGTGGAGGTTTTTCTGATGGCTGGCGCACTTCAACCGCTACCAAATTCAGAGCTTACTGCGCCCGCCACGCCTGGACTGGTGGTCAATCTGGCCGATATTCTGCAGCAGAAAAACTGGCAGCTGGCGATTGCCGAAAGCTGCACCGGCGGCATGATCTGCGCCGCCTGCACCGACCTGGCAGGCTCCAGCAACTGGTTTGAGCGCGGCTTTGTGACCTACTCCAACGCGGCCAAAACCGAGCTGCTGGGCGTGGACGCCGCGCTGATCGCCCGCCACGGCGCCGTCAGCGAAGCCGTGGCGCGCGCCATGGCGGAAGGCGCCATGAGCCATTCAAAGGCACAGGTCGCGCTGGCGGTGACCGGCGTCGCGGGCCCGACCGGCGGCAGCCCGGCCAAACCCGTGGGGATGGTCTGGTTTGGTTTTGCGCTGCCCGGGCAACAGCTGTCGGAAGTCAGGCATTTTGACGGCGACCGGGCCGCCGTGCGGGCGGCCACGGTGCGGCACGCCCTGCAGCGGCTGCTTGAATTGCTGCACAAAGCCCCCTGACAGGTCCATGATGCGTATCTGTACCTGCTAGCAGTGCCAGGAAACGGCGCCAGGCCAGCGTCGATGCCATCACCGCCGGCAAGCCGTCAAGGAGTCCGCATGCATCCCAACCAGACCCGGCTGGAAAACTTCTACGCCGCCTTCGCCCGCCTGGACGCCGAGGCCATGGCGGCCTGCTATGCCCGGGATGCGCAGTTTGACGACGAGGTGTTTTCGCTGCGCGGCCAGGACCAGGTGGCCGGCATGTGGCGCATGCTTTGTGCGGCCACCCAGGCCAAGGGCGCGGACGTCTGGAAGCTGAGCTGGAGCGGCGTCCAAGCCGATGCACGAAGCGGCAAGGCCCACTGGGAAGCCGACTACCGCTTCAGCGCCACCGGGCGCCTGGTGCACAACGCCATCGACGGGGTGTTTGAATTCAGCGAAGACGGACTGATCGCGCGCCACCGCGACCGCTTTGATTTCTGGGCCTGGTCACGCCAGGCCTTGGGCGCGCCCGGCCTGCTGCTGGGATGGACACCGCTGCTGCGCCGCAAGGTCCGCGCACAGGCCGCCGCCAATCTGCAAAAATACCTGACACAACGCAGGAGTTAACCATGTCCTGGTTTGACGGCTTTGAATCGCGCTGCTTCGAGCTCAACGGCGCCACCATACACGCCCGGTTTTCCAGGGTGGCGCTGGGCGAGCCGCTGCGCCCGGCCCTGCTGCTGCTGCACGGCTTTCCGCAGTCGCATGTGATGTGGCACCGCGTGGCGCAGCGCCTCGCCCCGCATTACTTTCTGGTCATGCCCGACCTGCGCGGCTACGGCGACTCCTCCAAAACGCCCGGCCTGCCCGACCACAGCAATTACAGCAAGCGCAACATGGCCCAGGACATGATAGGCGTGATGGATGCGCTGGGCGTAGACCGGTTTGACCTGTGCGGCCACGACCGCGGCGGACGCGTGGCGCACCGGCTGGCGCTGGACCATGCCGCCCGCGTGAACAAGCTCTGCGTCATCGACATCGTCCCCACGCTGGACATGTACGAGGGCCGCAGCCTGAGCGAGCCCTACATGGAATTCGCGCGCGCCTACTACCACTGGTTTCACCTGTTGCAGCCGGCGCCGCTGCCGGAAATCATGATGGGTGCCAACCACCCGGAAACCGCCCGCGCTTATCTGCACGCCAAACTGGGCGGCTGGGGCAGCGACGGCCTGGGCTATATCGAACCCCAGGCGCTGGCCGAGTACGAGCGCGGCTTTTGCAACGCCGAGGCGCTGCACACCGCCTGCGAGGACTACCGGGCCAGCGCCGGCATAGACCTGGCGCATGACCGCGAAAGCCGCGCACAGGGCCAGAAAATCGCCTGCGACATGCTGGTGCTCTGGGCCGAGCGCGGCGTGGTCCATCGCCTCTTTGATCCGCTGGCGCTCTGGGAGGCGCAGTGCAACGGCGAGGTGTCGGGCCAGTCCATGGCTGCGGGCCACTTCATCCCCGAAGAGCAGCCCGAGGCAACCGCCAGGCTGCTGCAGCATTTTTTCAACTGATTCAGCGAGCCGCTCATGTCGACCTACACCGCAGAAGTTTTATGGCAGCGAAATGGCGAAGACTTTCTGGGCAACCGCTACAGCCGCCGCCATCTGCTGCGCTTTGACGGCGGGCTGGAAGTGCCGGGCTCCTCGTCACCGCACGTGGTGCCGCTGCCCCTGTCGGATGCCTCGGCGCTGGACCCGGAGGAAGCCTTTGTAGCCTCGCTGGCCAGCTGCCACATGCTGTGGTTTCTGTCTATCGCCGCCAAGCGCCGGTTCTGCGTGGACCACTACCTTGACGCCGCCGAAGGCCTCATGGCCAGGAATGTCGACGGCAAAATGGCCATGACCGTCGTCACGCTGCGGCCCGCCGTGCACTTCTCGGGCGAGCGACTGCCCACGCGTGAAGAACTGGACCGGCTGCACCACGAGGCGCATGAGGCCTGCTTTATTGCCAATTCGGTGAAGACTGAAGTGCGTTGCGAGCCGGTGTATTCGGCTTGATCTGCCCTCTGCTTGTGCAAGTGTCATATCTGATTTAGCCGCGTTGCCCTTCACTACCAGGCCGGGTCTCGCCCCGGCAGGCGACTCACTTGTCTTTTGCTTCGCCAAAAGAAAGTAAGCAAAGAAAAGGCGACCCTACTGTCTGCGACCCTTCGCTGCGCTACGGGCACCTTGCGGTGCTCAGTCCAGCCGGGGTCTCGTGCAAACTCGCCTGCGGCTCAAACAAGCACGAGCCCTGATCCGTCTGGACTTCCGCTCCTCAGCGCATACAGAAGGGGTAGAGGGCAGAGAAAAACCAATACCAACAGCCACGCTCCGCAGAACGCGCTTTGCGCGTTCTGCTCCCCGATTCCGATTGCTTTCCCCCAAACCCGTCCTGGCTGGGCTGAGCAGCGCAGGAGGGGGCGGATAAAAATTTCAGATGTCCGAAGGCGGCGAAGCCGACAAGTTTCTAAAATTTCCGTCCCCTCCGAGCAGCGCAAGGTGCCCGGAGCGCAGCGCAGGGACCCAGACTGCGGGTCGCCTTTCTTTTGGGTACTTTTCTTTGGCGAAGCAAAGAACAAGTGCCTCGCCCGCCGGGGCGAGACCCGGCTTGGTCGTGAAGTACATGGCGCTCAAATCAATAAAGGCTTCGACAGGCTACCCGGTTTAGCCGGGTTTGCAGCAGGCAGGCCTTCAATAGGATCGCTACTAAATCAATAGCTGGTCATGCCTGTTTTCGGCGGGCTGGAGCCTGAAAATATTCTCAACAACAGACTGTAGTCTTCTGGACACGCCTGAAGCGCGCTGAAAAAGCATGCCGTTGCCGAGGGGGAGCTGAAACCGCTTTGACGTAGGCTCCCCTGTTATTCGGTGCCTTTGCGGCGTTTGTGGACATTTGCGCTGCAAAGTCATTGCTGGCCAAACGAATGCTGATATAAACCAATGAGTTACGAGAACAAGGGAGTTGCCAGCATGAATGATCAGCCATGTTATTCCGCAGGTTTGCGGTCTAAATCACCTTAGACCCCTGAGGAGACGAAGTGTCACTTACTGACGTTCTGATGATCCTCGCTACCGCTGCGAGCCCGCTGATTGCTGTTCAAGTCACGAGATACCTGGATGATCGAAATGAGATTCGGGGCCGAAAGCTACACGTCTTCAAGACGTTGATGGCTACTCGCGCGTACACGCTATCGCCAGCGCATGTCGAGGCGCTGAATCGAATTGACTTGGAGTTTTCATCCAAGAAGCCTGCCGAAAAAGCTGTCCTGGACGTGTGGCAACAGTACCTTGACCACCTCGGAAACAAAAACATGGAAATTCAGGCCTGGGGAAACAAACGAACTGACCTTCTTGTGGACCTGCTACACGCGATGGGCAAGACTTTGGGCTACGACTTCAACAAGACGCAAATCAAGAATGGCACCTACTCACCGGTGGCTCATGGCCGAATCGAGTCAGAACAGGAGCGCATGCGTCAACTAACGCTCGAACTGCTGGAGGGAAAGCGCATGCTGCCTATGCACGTCACCAACATACCGCATAATCCTCCAGCACCATGACGCAGCGGTCTAACCCTTCAATCGAGAAAACGTTGAGCATCGCTACCTCTGCTTTAGAGTTCAAAGAACTACTTTCTCATTAAATCAGCCGCCAGCCCTTTAGATTCTGACGCCATACGCTACAAAATCAGAAGCAATCAGTCCCGATCTTCAGGCCCCAGCCATCACCCGGCCCCATGGCACTTCTTGTATTTCTTGCCACTACCGCAGTAGCAAAGATCGTTGCGGCCAGGCGTGGCCTCCTTGCGCACCGTATCGACCTTGGGGCCCAGGGTCTTCCAGAGCTCGCGCAGGTCATACACCGCCCAGATCGCCTCGCCAAAGGCATTGAGCCGGGCAATGCTGGTGCTGGGCGCGCCTTCTTCGTTGAGGGGTGACACCTCGGGCGCGGCGGAGTCGTCTTCGGTCATGGCAACCACGGCCTGCAGGGCGCCGTCCAGCCATTTGGCGGCGTCCTTGTCGCGCGGGGCCGTCCATTCGTCGGGCCAGCTTTCGACGGCGAACATGAAGCCCAGCGCCCACACCTGGGCAAACGCGGGCAGCTCTTCGCCCTTGAAGCTTGCTTGTTCTTCGGGTGGCATGTCGGCCACGGCGCCGCGAATGTCCATGACTTCGGGGTGGTAGCAGCGCTCATCCTCCAGCGAGTCCACCTCGGAATCCAGCGCGGTTTCGACTTCCTTCCAGCGCTGCTTCCACAGCGTGAGGAAGCGCTCGCGCTGCGCATCGCTGGCGAACGAGCCACCTTCGGGGTCGGCGTCTTCGCCGGGGGCTGGCGTGGCCAGCAGCACCGACAGGTATTCGTCCTCGGCAATCGGGCGGCGCGAGCAGATCACGGCGGCCATGAAGCCCTCGCAGAACTCCCACTGCGGCGTTTCGTCGTAGCGGCTGCGCAGCTCGTCGAGGATGGCGTCCAGCTCGTCAAAGGCTTCGGCTTCCAGCAGGGGCGCATCGAGCGCGGCGGCCAGCGGCAGCTTGGCGGAGGTGGAGGGGGGAGCGGGGGGAAATGGGGTCTTCATGCGGTGCGGTCCTGAGCCTCCCGTGAGGCTCTTACAAGATGCAAAGTGTATCTGCCGCGCCGCGAAGCCCTGGATAAGCAGGCGCCAGTGCCTGCGCCCCGGGGCGTCAATACCCGCGTAGCCCGGGTGACGCCACTGGATCAGCCCAACCCGACAATTGCTAGCAATTAAATAGCTGGCTGCGCCCGTGTGCCGTGGGCTGGCAGCCTTTTTCCTGCAAGAAAGGTGCCGGTCGAAGCTGGCCTGCAGGTCGCCGATGATAGGAATTAAGGGAAAACCCTATACTGAACCGCACATGCACGGCAATCGGTGCGCCACAAAGGAATTTCCATGACCGACCGCTCAGCAAGCTACAGCCGTCCCGGCTTTCCCGAAAAATCAGGCCTTGCCCTGATCAAGCGCCTGGGCCGCAACTCGCCTGAACGCCTCAACCTGGCGCTGCAGGGCGGTGGCGCGCACGGGGCCTTCACCTGGGGCGTACTGGACGCCCTGCTCGAAAACACCGGCATTGAGTTCGAAGGCCTGAGCGGCAGCAGCGCCGGCGCCATGAACGCGGTGGTCCTGGCCGACGGCTGGATGAAGGGGGGACGCGAGGGCGCTCGCCAGGGCCTGGCGGATTTCTGGACGGAGGTCGGAAAGCAAATGCCCTGGGAAATGGTGACCCAGGGCGAGGGCGACGCGATCAGCCTGTCGCCAGCCGGCAAATGGCTGGCCAACTGGGCCGGGCACTTCTCGCCCTCGCAGCTCAACCCGCTGGAACTCAACCCCTTGCGTGATCTGCTCCAGCGCCAGGTCGATTTCGAGCAGCTGCGCGCACGCAGTCCGTTCAAGCTGTTTGTCGGCGCCACGCAGGCCAGTACCGGAAAGCTGCGGATATTTCGCGAAACCGAACTCACCCTGGACATGTTGCTCGCCTCGGCCTGCCTGCCCAAGATCCATCACACGGTGGAAATTGACGGCGAGCCCTATTGGGACGGTGGCTACGCCGCCAATCCGGCGGTATTCCCGCTGTTCTATGACTGCGAGGCGCGCGATGTGTTGCTGGTGCTGCTGAGCCCGCTCAAGCGCGAAGGCACACCGCACACGGTGAAGGAGATCGAATCGCGCATTGTCGAGCTGGCGTTCAGCGCCAACTTCATGCGCGAGATGCGGATGTTCGCGCATGCGACTGAATTTTCGAGCCCGACATTTCTGAGCTGGGGGCGCCTAGAGCGGCGGCTGCAGAAGATGCGCTTTCACATGATCGATGCCAGCCAGTTGAGCAGCCTGGAGCGCACCGAGACCAAGCTGCTGGCGCACAGCCCGTTTCTTGAGCTGCTGCGGGACCAGGGCCGCGAGCGTGCCGCCTTTTGGCAGGCGCAGCACTCGGCTGACGTCGGGCGACGATCAAGCTTCGATGTCAAGAAGTGCTTCACCTGATTTGGCGGCCATCAACGCTGGCGATTGATTTCCACCGAGATGTGAACCAGTTCCTCATGGACACGCAATTGCCGCTTGAAGTCATCGGGGTTGGCGTCAGCCGCGGTGATGAGATCGGCATCAAACTTCCGTACTTGGCATACAATTTTTTCCGGATTCTGCGAGCACCCCTTAAGGGGACATGGACCGAATTGATGTACCGCGTCGAAACATTCAACCAGGTGTCATTCCTAAAAATCAACACCGGTACCGGAACCATGGCACAGCCAATCAAGTGGGGTTGGCTGCGGCGGTAAAACGACGAAGGAAGGCAACACATGTCGTTGACCCAACTGCTTGCTCAATATGGCTACCTGGCGGTGTTCGTCGGTAGCGTCCTCGAAGGCGAAACCGTCCTGGTCCTGGCCGGTTTCGCAGCACATCAAGGCTATCTGTCGTTCCCGCTGGTGATCACGCTGGCATTCTGTGGCGGAACGCTGGGAGACCAGATTTCCTTCTTCATCGGGCGGTACTACGGCGCTCCCTTGCTGTCTCGCTTCCCACGTCTTGCCTCGCGCGCCCAGCCGATCAACCAGTGGATACAACACTACCAGACCGGCCTCATCGTCGGGGTGCGTTTTATGTATGGATTCCGCATCGCTGGCCCGCTTGTCATTGGCATGAGCGATGTGTCGGCATGGCGATTCCTGTTGCTCAACCTCCTTGGCGCCGCGATATGGGCCGTGCTGATCGCCGGGGCAGGCTATCTTTTCGGCGAAACATTGCAATGGCTGGTCACCGACCTCAAACAGTATGAAGAAATAGCACTGCTGCTGATTGTTGTTGCGGCTGTCCTCATGGGCCTGGTTCACCGGCTGTACGCCCGCCATCGCTAACGAATTGAGCGACACAGCCATGGGTTCGCCGCTCCAGGGGGCTTGGCGTACGATTTTTTTCCGTTTCGTGGGCTGGCGCCTGCTGCAGCAGATTGCCGCCATCCGGGGCGCCGTGAACACCTGGGCCCGGATACCGTCGCGCCGGAGCAGCGGCGCGAGGATTTGGAGAGCGTGCCGGCCGTGCTGCGCTCCTGGCTCAGGCAGGGCGAGCCTGAGCCGCGCTTTTATCTGTTCGGCAAATGGGGTGCGCGCGCGGCCATGCCGGCCCGGGGACCCGCCCAATACGCTATTGATTAAATAGCTGCCTGCGCCCGTGCACCATGGGTCAGCAGCCATTTCTCCATGGAAAGCAGGGCTTCCCTGTGCGTCGCTTCAACCCTCATCTGGCGCCATGAATGAATGGCGATTCAGCCTAGCGCCTGCCTTGCGTGCGCACCAGCAGGGTGACCGTGGTGAGCGTCAGCACATAGACGGCCAGCTGTATGCCGGCTGGGCGATCGGTATAGCCAATCAGGGTGTGCAGCATCTTGCCCAGAATGCTGGTGTCGCTCAGCAGCCAGGAGCTGTCCCAGATGGCATCGCCCCAGCTGGGCACCAGGTTGGCAGACAGCAGAAAGCCGACCCCCTGGCTGGCCATGCCCGCTGTGAGCAGGATGATCAGGGCATTGGTCACGGCAAACAGCCGGTGCGTCGCGATCTTCAGCAGGCCGAAGTACATGGCGGCACCGAGCCCGACACCGCCGACCAGGCCCAGCAGGCCACCGACCACCATCTGCGAGGTCTGGCCCGGCTCGCCGGCGGCAATGCCGTAAAGAAAGAGCACCGCCTCGGAACCCTCGCGCAGCACGGCAACGCCCACCACGACCGCCAGGCCGGTCAACGGCCGGGAGCCGCTGGCCACGGCACTGCCCACGGCGCTCAATTCCCGCGCCATTTCCCGTCCGTGCCGGCTCATCCAGATGCTGTGCCAGGCGAGCATGGCCACCGCCACGAACATGACGCAGGCATTGAATACCTCCTGGCCCATGCCGGAGGCCCACGAGGAAATGATGTCGGCAAAGCCGGCGACCAGGCAGGCGCCCAGAATCCCGCCGGCAATGCCGAGGCCGACCCAGCGCCCGCGCCGCGGGACCTGTTTGGTCGCGGCCAGCACGATGGAGGCGACCAGGGCCGCCTCGAGGATTTCGCGAAAGACGATGAGTGCGGTGGACAGCATGCGGGCTCCGGCAGCGTGTCTACTTGGCGATCAGGTAGGTTTTGGAGACGGCTTCGTGGTACTCGTCGTGGAACTCGTACTTGCCGGGCTTGAGCGGGCCGATGAACAAGGTGGCTTCCTTGCCAGGAGGAATCACCTTCTCGGCCTTGAAGTCATCACTTTCGAATTCGGCCGGTGTGGCATCCAGATTCTTGACGACCAATTTGACTTTGGTGTTGGCCGGAATGGTCAGCTCTGCAGGGGTGAACTTGTGGTCCTTCAGGCTAAGGTTGAAGGTGGTGTCTGCTGCCCAACCAGCAGCAGCGGCCAGCAGGGAACCAAGGATCAGGGTGGTACGGGCAATGTGGCGGATCATGGTGATTTCGTCTTTGGGTTGGACAGTTGGGCAATTGAACGGTTGGACCAGGAATCAAGCCAGGCCGGGGAGCGCCGTAGCCAAATTCGGATAAATTATAAATCACATTAAGAACAATTCGCATTTCCATTAATGGTGAAAAATCCGCGGGCTCCGGGGAAATGGGGTCAGACACTCATGGCGCGACCTGAAGCGCCCAACCAAAGACATTCGGGCCGGCGCAAAGTGGAGCCTGCGCGCCATTGGCGCTTCAACCAATCAGCACATCAGCCAGGAATTAGCTATCAATTACATAGCTGCCTGTGCACGTACTCCATGGGCCAGAAGCCTTTTCGCCATTGAGGTGACGGCCCGGTCCTTGCTCAGCAGCAAGGCCTGATGGGCCACCGCCAGATCGATGAATTTCTGGTCGTCGGGGTCGCTGCAGGTCAGGCGGGCTTTGGTGGCCACTTCAACCAGGCGGGCGTGGCGGTCAAAGGCTGTAAGGACGTCGGCGGCGCCCAGCTGGTAAAAATCAAGGCGCGGAACGATTTGCGGGTAGGCCAGCACGCGGGCCAACTCGTCGCGCATGGCTTGGGTGGCCAGCCAGTCGAGCTCGCCGGACTCCAGACCCTGCTTGACCGCAAGCGCCGCCGCATCGTTGAAGACAAACACGTCGAGGACGATGTTGGTGTCCAGAACGATGGGCCTGGCCATCAAGGCCTGGCCTCGCCGGTGGGCCGGTTCTCCGGTTTTCCGCGCGCCGAGCCGGCCACCATGTCAAAACGGAACAGCCGGCATTCAATCGGGCCGTTCCACATCGGCACGCGGCGCGATTCCTTGAGGCGCATCTTGCTGGGCAGCTTGAGGTCGGGCGTGAGCACATGGGCGGTCCAGCCGGCGTAGTGCTTCTTCCAGTGCGCGGCCAGCTGCGGGAAGAAGTCATTGGCCTCTTCGCCCCAGGCATTCAGCGCCTGTTCGCGGCCGGGGTTGGCGGAGCGGTCGCGCGGCGTCTCGAAGGCGGGTTCCTCGCGGGTATCACCCGCATTGCGGTTCAGCGGCTGGCCAAACTCGTCGATGCCCTGCCCCTGGAATTGCGAACGGCGCTGGTCGCGGCCCTGCACGCCGGTGATGCCGGCCACACCGGCGACATCAATCCGCTCGCCATAGGGCGGGTTCACCAGCATCACGCCGGAAGGCGCGGGCGGCATGCGCTGCAGCGCGTCGCCGCCGCGCAATTGCACGGCCTTGGCCACGCCGGCGCGCTCGGCATTGCGTTCGGCAAAGTCCACCATGCGAAAGGACACATCGCTGCCAAAGACCGGCGCCGTCGGCTCGGTGATGGCGGCCTCGGCCTGGTCCAGCAGGCCGTCCCAGACATGGCCCTGGAAGGGCAGGTATTTCTGGAAGGCAAAACGGCGGTTGATGCCGGGCGCAATGTTGCAGGCGATCTGCGCCGCCTCGATGGCTATGGTGCCCGAGCCGCAGCAGGGGTCATAGAGCGGCACGCCGTTCCGGCACTGCTGGTCCCAGCCGCTGGCGGCAATCATGGCGGCGGCCAGGGTTTCCTTGAGTGGCGCATCGCCCTTGTCCTCGCGCCAGCCGCGCTTGAACAGCGGCTCGCCCGAGGTGTCGATGTAAATGGTGACGGTGTCGGTGGTCAGGTGCACATAGACGCGCACATCGGGCCAGCGTGTGTCGACGTCGGGGCGCACCTCGAACTTGGCGCGAAAACGGTCGGCAATCGCGTCCTTGATCTTCAGCGCCGCGAAGTTCAGGCTTTGCAGCGGGCTGTGCTGCGCCGTGATCTCGACCTTGAAGGTCTGCCTGGGCGTGAACCAGATTTCCCAGGCCACGTTGGCCGCGGCGTTGTAGAGGTCCTGCTCGCTGCGGTACTGGTTGTGCTGCAGCTCGATCAGCACGCGCTGGGCCAGCCGGCTGTGCAGGTTAAGCTGCAGCGCATCGCGCCAGGAGCCCTGCAGCTGCACGCCGGCGCGCCAGGCCTTGCCCTGGATGCCGGTGACGCGCTGCACCTCGGTGGCCAGCAGGGCCTCCACGCCGGCGGCGCATGGCAAAAAGAGTTGGAGTTGATTCATAAGTAGGCTTTGAAAATTGGCGTGACGCCCGGCTGGAATGCTGCGCGACGGCGACCTGAAAGTAAAGAGGACGGTGCCGCTTACAGCGACTTGCGCAAGCTGGCGGGCGCGATGCGCAGGGCTTCCCGGTATTTGGCCACGGTGCGGCGCGCGCATTCAATGCCCTGCTCCTTGAGCATTTCCGAAATCTGGCTGTCGCTGAGCGGCTTTTTGGGGCTCTCGGAGGTGACAAACTGCTTGATCAGCGCACGCACCGCCGTGCTCGACGCATTGCCGCCGGTTTCGGTGCCCAGCGCCGAGCCAAAGAAATACTTCAGCTCAAAAGTGCCGAACGGCGTGGCCATGTATTTGGCCGTGGTGACCCGCGAAATGGTCGACTCATGCAGGCCCAGCTCATCGGCGATCTCGCGCAGCACCAGCGGGCGCATGGCCAGCTCGCCATGGGTGAAAAAGTTCTTCTGGCGCTCCACGATCGCGCTGCTCACCCGCAGTATGGTGTCAAAGCGCTGCTGGATGTTCTTGATGAACCAGCGCGCCTCCTGCAGGCGCTGCTGCAGCGCCTGCCCGCCGCCGCCCTTGCCGTTGTGCTGCTTGAGGGCGTTGGCATAAATGTCGTGCACGCGCAGGCGCGGCATCACGTCACCATTGAGCGAAACCTTGAAGCCCCGGCCCGACTTGACGACGATGACGTCGGGCACGATGAGGTTGCGCTCGACATTCACGAAGCGCCGGCCGGGCTTGGGGTCCAGCCGGGCAATCACGGCGATGGCGCCCTTGATGACCGCCTCCGGGAAACCGCACAGGTGCGACAGGCGCTTGACATCGCGCCTGGCCAGCAGCTCCATGGGCTGCTGGCACATGGCCATGGCGGCACGGGTTTCCTCGCAGTTCCTGCAGTCGAGCAGCTGCAGGCTCAGGCACTCGGCCAGGTTGCGCGCGCCGACGCCGGCGGGCTCCATGTGCTGCAGCAGCTTGAGCGCCATGGCAAAGCGCTGCACCAGCTCTTCGGCGGCCTCCAGGTCATCGCCCGCCAGGCCGGCCGCCAGCGAGGCCAGGCTGTCTTCGAGGTAGCCATCGTCGTTGAGCGATTCGATCAGGAAGTGCAGGGCCGCGCGGTCTTCCTCGGACAGGCGCAGGCCCAGCGCCTGCCGGTGTAAATGGTCTTGCAGCGACACATGCGCACTCGCCAGGTCGGAGGCCTCGGCCTCGCTGTCGTCGATGTTGTTCTTGCGGGGCTGCGCGTCGCCGCCCCATTCGCTGTCATCGGGCGCGGACTCGACCGTGCCGTCGCCGTCCCAGCTGTCCTCGATCTTGATTTCGGCGCCGGATTCCGCGCCGATTTCGACATCATTTTGGCTTGTAGCGCCCGCGCTATCTGCGCCAGTAGCTACTGAATCTGTAGCAGATTCAAACTCTCGGCTGTCCTGGCTGACCGGCGTGTTGGTGTGCTCCAGGCCGAATTCCTCGCGCACCGCGGCCTCTTCGGCCACCTCCAGAAACGGGTTTTCGTCGAGCATCTGCTCGACTTCCTGGCTCAGCTCCAGCGTGGACAGCTGCAGCAGGCGAATCGACTGCTGCAGCTGCGGCGTGAGCGCCAGATGCTGCGAGACGCGAAGTGAGAGACCCTGTTTCACGACAGTCCCAAGCGCCCACGGTCGGACAAAGTGAGCGAGCCACAGAAGGGAGCGAATTCACAAGCATGGGCCGCGGAACCGGCTTTGCCGGGCCGCAGGCGCAGCCCCCTGAGGGGGGAGGGAGCTACACGAAGTGAGCGACAACGGGGGGGAGCCATCACATCCTGAAGTGTTCGCCGAGGTAAACACGGCGCACATCGGCGTTGTTCACAATCTCGGAGGGTGTGCCACTGGCCAGCACATGGCCGTCGCTGATGATGTAGGCGTGGTCGCAAATGCCCAGCGTTTCACGCACGTTGTGGTCGGTGATCAGCACGCCAATGCCGCGCGACTTGAGGAAGCCGATGATGCGCTGGATCTCGATCACGGCAATCGGGTCGATGCCGGCAAAGGGCTCATCCAGCAGGATGAAGCGCGGCTGGGTCGCCAGGGCCCGCGCGATCTCGACGCGGCGGCGCTCGCCGCCCGACAGCGCCGGCGCCGGCGAGTCGCGCAGGTGGTCCACCCGCAAATCCTGCAGCAGGGCGTCCAGCCGCGATTCGATGTCGGCACGGCCCAGCGGCTTGCCGGATGCGTCCAGCTGCAGCTCCAGCACGGCACGCACGTTCTCCTCGACGGTGAGCTTGCGGAAGATCGAAGCCTCCTGCGGCAAATAGCTCAGGCCCAGGCGGGCGCGCAGGTGAATCGGCATCTGCTCGACGGACCGGCCATCGATGGAGATTTCGCCCGCATCGGCGCGCACCAGGCCCACGATCATGTAAAACGAGGTGGTCTTGCCGGCCCCGTTGGGGCCCAGCAAGCCCACGACCTCGCCTTTTTGCACGGACAGCGAGACATCCTGGACCACCTTGCGGCTGCCGTAGGATTTCTGCAGCCCCTGCGCGACCAGGCGGCTGGGAATGGCGGGCGCGACCGCCAAATCCGCCGCCAAAGTATCAGTCACCACATGCATCGGCTCAGGGTTCTTTCTGGTTTTTATCGGCGCCCAGCGTGACGCTGGGGCGCAGGCTGGGCACGGGCCCGGCGGGCGGCGCCGGCTTGCCCGGTGCCGGGGCAGCGGCGCCCGGCGACAGCATGGCGCGAATCCGCCCGCTGGGGTTGGCCACCGTGCGGTTTTGCTCGCCGCCATCGACGGTGAACACATCGGTGTTGTTGTCGTAAACGATCAGCGAGCCGGTGGTTTCGTCGTTCAGCGTGGCGCCCTTGTAGCGGCGCACCACGGCGCGCTTGATGAATTTGACGAGGTCGGCGCGGCTGTCGTATTCGATGCGCTCGCCCTCGCCCTCGATGTACTCGTCGACGCCGTCACGTTTTTTTCGGTAATAGGCCAGCTTGCCGGGTGCCGCAATGGCAATCGCCAGCTGGTAACCCTCGGGATCCTGGCTCACATCCACCTGCGCGCCGCGGACGATGGTCGTGCCCTTGGTGATGACCACATTGCCGGTGAAGACGCTGGTCTGCTTCAGGTCGTCGTAGCGCAGGGCATCGGCCTCGGCGTTCATGGGCTTGTCGCGGTCGGCCCGTTCGGCAGCGGCCGGAAACACCACGCCCGCCGCCAGGGCGGCCGTCACGATCAGGGAGAAAAGGGTGGGTTTCATAAGGCACGAATCTTGCTGCAGAGGGTTTTGCCATTGTAGCCATGGCCGGTGACGGAATGGCTTCCAGGGCAAATTTGGCCCATAAAAAAACCCGCCGGCGGCGGCGGGTTTTGTGCCGGGCGCGGCCTTACTTGGCCTTGCCGCGTGATTGCCCAATCAGGTAATCGGTGACCTGGAGCGCACGCTCCATGGTCTGGGCCAGCGAGCCGGAGGTGTAGTAACGCCCGCCTATGCCGAGTGCCGGCACGCCGTCCACGGCATAGATGTCCTGCAGCTGGGTGGCCTTGCGCACCTTGGTGCTCACGGAAAATGAGTTGTACATCTCGACGAACTTGGCCTTGTTGATGCCCTGTTTGTCCGCCCAGGCCGCCACCAGGTCGGCGGTGTTGAGCGCCTGTTTTTCCACATGAATGGCGTAAAACACCTTTTTGTGGAGCTCAGCGACCTTGCCCATGCCTTCCAGCACATAGTAAAGACGCTGTTGCGGCTCAAAATCGGGGCGGAAAGACACCGGCACGCGGCGCACGCTCACATCCTTGGGCGCCTTGCTGATCCAGGCTTCGAGCTGCGGCTCAAAGGCATTGCAGTGCGGGCAGCTGTACCAGAAGAACTCCACCACCTCGACCTGGCCGGCGGGCGCCTCGGTCGGCGCCGGCTTGTCCAGCTTCAAATAATCGGTACCATCCTTGAAGGCCCGGGCCTGGGCCTGCACCGCGGTTGGCAGCGCGCCTGCGCCCAAGGCGGCGGCAGCGGCCACGGAAGCGGCGGAAAGCGAAAACTCACGTCGTTGCATCAAAATTTACTCCTGGTATCGATGTTGCAGGGGTTTGACGCCCTGGCGCAAAAAAGTTCAACCGGCTTAGGGCCTGTTCACCCTAGCGTTGCACCCTGACCAGGGCGGTCTCTATCGAGTTGCTGTCCAGCCGTTCCTTGACCTTGTCGGCCTCGTCTTTTTTATCAAATGGCCCGAGACGCACGCGGTAGACGGTACGGCCCGACTGTTCGCGCTCGCTGACCTTGGCCTGCAGGCCCAGCAGCGACAGCCTGGCACGCTGCTGCTCGGCGTCTTCCGGGGTGCGGAAAGCGCCGGCCTGGACGAAATAAGTGAAGGGATCGGCACTGGCACCGTTGGCCAGGCCCTCCAGCTTGGCCTTGGCCAGATCCCCCAGCGGATCGGCCGACACGGCCGGTTTGGCGGTTTTGGGTGCGGCAGTGACGGCCGCCGATGATGACGATGAAGCAGCGGCCCCGGGCGGGGTCACGGCGCCGCCGGGCTCGGCCGGGACATTGCCCAGCTCGCCGGCAGGCGGCGGCTTGACGGCGTTTTTCCCGGCCAGCGGTGCATTCGGGTTCCAGTCCTTGTTCTTCTTGGCTTCCGCGGCATCGCTGTCGGGGTTGCGCGGCTGGCTCTTGTTCATGAAGGGCACAGGCACCTTGGTGATGTAGACCGCCACGGCCAGCGCGGCCCCCAGGCCTATCAGCGCGCCAATAATCAAACCCAGCAGGGTTCCGCCTCGTTGTGTTTTCATACCTTGTTCATACCTTGCCCAAACTCCTTGCCAAACGCGGCTTGCCTCATGTTTTTACATCTTGCGGGGGGCGCTGACGCCCAGCACCGCAAGGCCATTGTGCAACACCTGCGCGGTGGCGGCGACCAGCGCCAGGCGGGCCAGCTTGACGGCCACGTCATCGACCAGAATCCGCTCGGCATCGTAATAGCTGTGGTAGCAGGCGGCCAGTTCACGCAGGTAAAAGGTCACATCGTGCGGCGCGAAATCCCTGGCCGCGGCGGTGAGCATGTCGGGGTATTTGGCCAGCAAGAGCATCAGCGCCTGGGCCTGCGGGCTCTCCAGCGCCGACAGGTCCACGTCCTTCAGGGTTGCGGCGTCGCCAGCGTCCTTTTCCGTCCAGGCCGCCAGCACCGAGCAGATCCGCGCATGCGCGTACTGCACGTAATAGACCGGGTTGTCGTTGTTCTGCGCCACGGCCAGGTCGACATCGAAGGTGTACTCGGTGTCGGGCTTGCGGCTCAGCAGGAAGAAGCGCACGGCGTCGGTGCTGGTCCATTCGATCAGGTCGCGCAGCGTGACGTAGCTGCCGGCGCGCTTGCTGATCTTGACTTCCTCGCCGCCCTTGACCACGCGCACCATGGTGTGCAGCACGTAGTCGGGGTAGCCGGCCGGAATGCCGACACCGGCCGCCTGCAGGCCGGCGCGCACCCGCGCGATGGTGCCGTGGTGGTCGGTGCCCTGGATGTTCACCACCTTGTGGAAGCCGCGCTCCCACTTGGCGATATGGTAGGCCACGTCGGGCACGAAGTAGGTGTAGCTGCCGTCACCCTTCTTCATGACGCGGTCCTTGTCGTCGCCGTAGTCGGTCGACTTGAGCCACAGCGCGCCGTCCTGCTCGTAGGTCTTGCCGGCGGCGACCAGCTTTTGCACCGTCGCCTCGACGCGGCCGCTGGTGTAGAGGCTGGACTCGAGGTAGTACTGGTCAAAGCGGACGCGGAAGGCCTGCAGGTCCAGGTCCTGCTCGCGGCGCAGGTAGGCGACGGCGAACTCGCGGATCGACTCCAGGTCGTCGATGTCGCCGCTGGCCGTGAACTCGCGGTCATCCGACTTGACGGTCTTCTTTGCCTTGAAGTCTTCGGCGATGTCGGCGATGTAGTCGCCGTTGTAGGCCGGGGCCTTGTCGCCGCTGGGCCACTCGGCATCGCCGGGCCTGAAGCCCCTGGCGCGCAGCTGGGTGCTGCTGGCCAGGGTCTGGATCTGCACGCCGGCGTCGTTGTAATAGAACTCACGCCAGACCTGGTCGCCCTGCGTGGCGCGCAGGTTGCAGATCGCGTCGCCGAGCGCGGCCTGGCGGCCGTGGCCGACATGCAGCGGTCCGGTCGGGTTGGCCGAGACAAACTCGACCAGCACCTTTTCGCCCGTGGCGGGCTGCCGGCCGAAGGCCTCGCCGGCGGCCAGCACCTCGCGCACGATCTGCTGCTTGGCCGATGTTTTCAGGCGGATGTTGATAAAGCCGGGGCCGGCGATTTCCACCGCGTCCACCCAGCGCTCGAAGGCGGGCGCCAGCAGCAGCAGTGCGCGCAGGCTTTCCGCCACCTGGCGGGGGTTTTGCTTGAACGACTTGGCCAGCTGCATGGCCGCCGTGCAGGCGAAATCGCCATGGGCCGCCACCTTGGGGGATTCAAAAGCCGCTTTGTCACCGGCGCCGGGGGAGAGTTCTTCCAGCCCGGCAGCCAGGGCCGCGAGCAGGTCTTTTTTAATCGAGAGCATGGGCCGATTTTACGGTTAAGCCAGGCCGGGGCCGGGAAGCGGCGCGGCCAGCCCCGGTCAGCGAATTTGCCGGGCGCAACGTTATGTGTTGGAATTCCAGCCGGAACTCAAACCCTGATTCCTTTACTTTTGGAGCCACCATGAAAAAGCTGTTGTCCCTGATCGCGGTCACTTTTGCCTTCTCCATGGGCCTGTCTGCCGCGGCCCATGCCGCGGATGCCCCGGCCAAAACCGCCCAGCAAACCAAAATGAGCACCTGCAACAAGGATGCCGCCGACAAAAAAGGCGAGGAGCGCAAGGCCTTCATGAAAGAGTGCCTGAGCGCCAAACAAGAAGTGGCCGCCAAAGACACGAGCCAGCAGGGCAAGATGAAGACCTGCAACAAGGATGCCGCCGGCAAAAAAGGCGACGAGCGCAAGGCCTTCATGAAAGAGTGCCTGAGCAAGTAAGCTCCGGCTTCCTCCCCCTGCAAACCCCGCCAGCCCAGAGCTGCCGGGGTTTTCTTTTGGGCGCATGGCCATCATGGTCCCACCCATGGCAGAATCGGGACTCATTCAAGAGAGCGTTTGCGCCACCGCGCCAACCGCCGAAGGCGCAATCTCCCATGATCGCTCAGGCCCACGTATTGAATGAACCATGCCGAATCTGGAGAGAGCTGCAGCGCAACGCTGCCGCCACCGAAGGAGCAAAACCCGATGCACGGCGCACCGGGTTGAATCTCTCAGGTACCAAGGACAGTGGGAGCGGCACCAGCACTGGTGCACGCTGCCGCCATGAAATTCACTATCGATTTCATAGCTGCTTGCGCACACCCGTTCTGGCCTGCGACCTCTTTTTCCTTGGAGATTTGGCTATGAAAGTTACCGTATTGGGCGCCGGCGTGACCGGCATCACTTCCGCCTGGTTTTTACGCCAGGCCGGTCACGAGGTCACCGTGATCGACCGCCAGCCTGGTGCAGGGCTGGAAACCAGCTTCGCCAACGGCGGCCAGATTTCGGTCAGCCACGCCGAGCCCTGGGCCAACCCCGGCGCGCCGCTGAAGGTGCTGAAATGGCTGATGCGCGAAGACGCACCGCTGCTGTTTCGCCTGCGTCCCGACCTGAACCAGTGGCTCTGGGGCCTGGACTTCCTGCGCCAGTGCACGCCGGGCCGAACCCGCCACAACATCAAGCAGATGGTGAACCTGGGCCTGTACAGCCGGGCGACGCTGCAAAAACTGCGCGCCGACACCGGCATGGACTACCAGCAAAAAACCGAAGGCATCCTGCATTTCTACACCAGCGAGAAGGAGTTTGCCGATGCCCAGGGTCCCGCCGCCGTGATGCGCGAGTATGGCTGCGAGCTGGAGATGAAAACGCCCGATGAATGCGTGGCCATCGAACCCGCGCTGGCGGCCAGCCGGTCGAAAATCGTCGGTGGCAGCATGACGCCCAGCGACGAATCGGGCGACGCCCACGCCTTCACGCGCCAGTTGGCAGCCCTGTGCGCCGCCCAGGGCGTGGAGTTTTTATACAACACCCGCATCGTGGGCGCGCGCAAGGAAGGCGATCAGCTGCGCAGCATACAGATCGCCAGCACCGAGGGCGTGGTCAGCGACATCAGCGCTGACGCTTATGTCATGTGCCTGGGCTCGTACAGCCCGCAGTGGGCCAGGCTGCTGGGCCAGAGCCTGCGCATCTACCCCGCCAAGGGCTATTCCGTCACCCTGCCGGTCACCAACGAGGCCGCGTCGTACAGCGTCTCGCTGACGGACGACGAATACAAGCTGGTGTTCTCGCGCCTGGGCAATCGCCTGCGCATTGCCGGCACGGCCGAGCTTGATGGCTACAACACGGACTTGAACCTGGTGCGTTGCGAAGCCATTGTGCGGCGCGTGCGCGAGCTCTTCCCCGACATGAGCGACGGCCGCAACGCCCGGTACTGGACCGGCCTGCGCCCGGCCACGCCCTCCAACGTGCCCTACATAGGCCGGTCAAAAACCAGCAACCTGTTTCTCAACACGGGCCATGGCACCCTGGGCTGGACCCACTCCTGCGGCTCCGGCGCGGCGATTGCCGACATCGTGAGCGGGCTGACGCCCCAGGTGGACTTTGCCTTCACGGGCCTGTCCGGGCGGCACAAGCCTATTTCACTGGGCAAGCCCGCAACGTTTCAAGCCTGAAGCAGACAGCCGCGGGCCGCCGCCTTCACGGCCCGCGTGAGCCGCTGGGCCGATACCGGCTCACTCACCCAGTGTTGCCAGTACAGCATCACATCCACCGGGTGATCGGGCCAGATTTCCCGCAGGGCCTGCTGGCGCGGGCGCGCGGCCAGCAGCACGTCGGGCACCATGCCCCAACCCATGCCCAGCTCCAGCGCCAGCTCGAAAGCGTCCACGGCGGGCACCACATGGTGCGGATAGAGGGCGTTCTGCAGATTGAAATGCCGCGCCAAAAAGGCATCCTGCAAGGCGTCCTTGCGGTTGAAAATGACCGCCGGGCTGCTCAACAGGCGGCGCGACAGGGCCGTGCCGCCAGCCGCAGCGGCGGCGCCCCACTGCGCAATCAGCGCCGGTGCCGCCATGCAGCGGTAGCGCATCAGGCCCAGCGGCTCGGCCACGCAGCCGCGCATGGCCTGCGCCAGCGTGGTGACGCAGCCGGCGACAGCGCCGCTCTTGAGCGCATCGTGGGTGTGGTCCTGGTCATCCACCACGATGTCGAGCAGCAGACGGTGCTGGTGCGCGGCCGCGGCCACGCCCGGCAGAAACCAGCTGGTGAGCGAGTCCGCATTCACCGCCACGCTCAGGCTCTGCATGCAGGCGGCCTTGCCGCCGCCGGGCAGGCCCGCCACCAGGTCCGCCTCCATCAACCTGACCTGTTTGACATGCCCCAGCAAGGCCTGGCCCGCGGGCGTCGCGCGCAGGGGCTTGCCGCGCACCAGCAGGCGTTGCCCCAAGTCGGCCTCCAGCGACTTGATGCGCAGGGACACCGCCGCGAGCGTCAGACTCAAAGCCTTGGCGGCCGCCCCAAAACTGCCGTGTTCAATGACGGCGGCCAGCGCATCCAGTTGACGGGCATCCAGCACGGCAATAACTTTAATATTTATTGATAAAACTTAATTTTAGTTAATTTTGTTTAATTAATTCCCGCTTTTGGCGACACTCATGCGCAGGGACTTCAGGGCGCAGCAGCCCGGTCCATCTTGGGCAACCTGCCTTTTCCTCACGCCACTCCTTGTCCGCCTCATGAATCTGTTCACTGCTCCGGCCTTCTTCGCCGGCCTGGTTTTGAGCCTGTCGCTCATCATGGCCATTGGTCCGCAAAACGCCCATGTGATGCGCATGGGCCTGCGCGGCCAGCATTTGTGGCTCACGATCGCCATCTGCGTGGCCACCGACATCGTCCTGATCGCCACCGGCGTGGCCGGCCTGGCACAACTGGGCGGGCTGTCCGACAAGCTGCTGGGTGCCCTGACAGGCGCGGGCGCGCTGGTGCTGCTCACTTACGGCGCACTGGCCATGCAGCGCTTTCTCAGGCCTTCGGGCCAGACCCTCCGCACGGACGCACCGGCGGGCAAGGCGGCCGGCGTGTCGCGCCGCCAGGCCATCGCGCTGGCGCTGGCCCTGTCCTGGCTCAACCCCCATGCCTGGCTGGACACCGCCGTGCTGATCGGCACGGCCTCGCTGGCCTATGGCCAGCCGGACAATGCCGTGTTTGGCATGGGCGCGGCCACCGGTTCCCTGCTGTGGTTCACGGCGCTGGGCGTTGCCATGTGGTGCCTGGGGCGGCACCTGAACTCCCCACGTTTCTGGCGCGCACTGGATGCGCTGGTCGCCCTGATGATGTGGGGCACGGCGCTGTGGCTGGTGAAGGGCCTGTTCTGATTTGTTGAGCGCGGCGCTCACGCCGGCGCGGCCGCGGAACGCCAGAACTCGGACTGGCTGTAATGGTGCTTCAGGAAATCAATCCATAGCCGCACCCGCAGCGGCAAATGCTTGCGCTGCGGAAACACCGCGTAAATGCCATTCGGCGGGGCCGCAAAGTCTTCCAGCACCGCCACCAGGCGGCCGGCGGCAATTTCCGACTCGACCTCCCAGGTGCTGCGCCAGGCAATGCCGCAGTCGGCCAGACACCAGTCGTGCAGCACCTGCCCGTCGGAGCAATCCAGCGGACCGCCGGGCTTCAGATGGATCAGTTCGCCGTCCACCTGAAACGCCCAGCCGCGCGTCTGCGAGGCATCGCTGGACAGCGCAAGGCAGTCAAATTTGGCCAGCTCGCTGGGATGCTGCGGCGTGCCGTGCATTTTCAGGTAGCGCGGCGTGGCCACGCACAGGCGCCGGTTGTCGGCCATGCGCACACTGACCAGCGAAGAGTCGGGCAAATCGCCCACCCGCACGGCGCAGTCGAAGCCCTCACCGGCCAGATCGACCACGCGGTCGCTCAGGTTCAGCGAAATCGTCACGTCCGCATGCTGCTCGCGGAATTTCGTCACCAGCGGCGCGACATGGCGGCGGCCAAACCCGGCCGGTGCGGTGATGCGCAAATGGCCGCTGGCCTTGACCCCGCCCGCCGACACGCTGGCCTCGGCATTGGCCAGGTCGGCAAGCACGCGCTGGCAGTCCTCCAGAAACGCGCTGCCCTCATGCGTGAGGGCGATGCGCCTTGTGGTGCGCACCAGCAGCTTCACGCCCAGCCGCTCCTCCAGCGCATCGAGCCTGCGGCCCATGATGGCGGGCGCCACACCCTCGGCCTTGGCCGCCGCCGTCAGGCTGCCGCGGGCCACCACCGACACAAAGGATTCCAGCTGCTTGAGTTTGTCCATACCTGATTATGGCGATGAATGTTTGGAATCAACCCGCTTTTACCCTTGATTCCAGTAAATCAGCCGCAGCTGCCACGACTTCGCCAGCAAGACTCGGGATTTTTCGATACACTATAGTTTCGAAACTAAATCGTTCCGTATATCTCATGACTTCCACCCCCCTCACGCCCCCGGTCGGTCGCCCGCGCGATGCCGCGCTCGACACCAGCATCCTGCGCGCCGCCATGGAGTTGCTGGGCCAGAGCGGCATCGCGGCGGTCACCATGGAAGCGGTGGCGCAGCGCGCCGGCGCCGGCAAGGCCTCGCTGTACCGGCGCTGGAAGTCCAAGGACGAACTGCTGGCCGAAGCGCTGACGCTGTACTCGCCTATCGACGTCGAGGTGGACACCGGCTCGCTGCGCGACGACCTCGTGAAGCTCTATGAGCACTACTACGGCATAGGCAACCATGTGATGCAGGCCGCCGTGCAGGAAATGCTGGGCAATGTGCGCCAGCACCTGGCCTGGACCGAAAAAGTGGCCCCGGAGCGGCTCACCGCCCGGCGCGCCAAGGTGCTGGCCTTGCTAGAACGGGCGATCGCGCGCGGCGAAATCGCCGCCCCGGCAGAAATGGATGTGCTGCTGGACATCGTGCCAGCCATGATCCTCTATCGCTACAACACCCGTGCCGAGAAAGTCAGCCGCGCTTCCATTGAGCGCCTGGTTGACGGCATGGTGATGCCCATGGTGCGCACCATTCCCCCGAAGGCGTCGCGATGAGCAATCAGCATGTTGCGGCAGCGCCGGCCTCCACGTCTGCAGCGCCACCGGCACCGGCGCCCGCAGACCCCTGGAATATGTGGCAGGGCCTGAGCTTCATGGCGGTTTCCCTGCTGCTGGGCATCACGCAGGGTCTGGGGGTCAACCTCGTGAACTCCAACCTGACGGGTATTCAGGGCTCCCTGGGGGCCACGGCCGCCGAGGCCAGCTGGCTCACCACCGCCTACTTCGCCACCAACATCACCGCATCGCTGCTGCTGACCAAGGTGCGCTACCAGTATGGGCTGCGCCTGTTTGCCGATGTCGTGATCGTCCTCTTCCTGCTGCTGGCCCTGGCGCACCTGTTCACACAGCACCTGGGGTCGGCGATCGCGGTGCGCGCGGCGCTGGGCCTGGCGGCGGCACCCATCAGCAGCCTGGCCGTGCTCTACATGGTGCAGGCCTTCCCGCCCGCCAGGGCCATGACCGGCGCCGTGCTGGGCTTTGCGATGACGCAGATCGGCGCCCCCCTGTCGCGCATCATTTCCGAAGAACTGCTGCAAAACGGCCAGTGGCAGGGCATTCACCTGGTCGACGCGGCGCTGGCGATTCTCTGCGTGGCGGCCATCAATGTGGTGCGACCCAAACACGTGCCCACGCAAAAGATGTTCGCGCGCGGCGACGGCATAGTCTTCACCCTTTATGCGCTCGCCCTGGGCCTGTTGTGCGTGGTGCTGACGCAGGGCCGCCTGCGCTGGTGGAGCGACACGCCCTGGCTTGGCGTCTGCCTGGCCGGCGCGGTGCTGTGCTTCGGGCTTTACCTCGTGATCGAGCTGCGGCGCGAAAAGCCGCTGCTGGACCTGCACTGGCTCGCCAGCCCCTTCATGCTGCGCTTCATGGCCGCCATCCTGCTGTTTCGCATCGTGCTGTCCGAACAGAGCGTGGGCGCGGTCGGCCTCATGAACACCCTGGGCTTCACCAATGACCAGATGCACCTGTTGTTTGTCTTTGTCACCGTGGGCACGATGGCGGGCTTTGGGCTCGCGCTGCTGGCCCTGCCCTCGCGCCGCTTCGGCCTCCTGGGCGATGCCGCGCTGGTGCTGATCATGCTGGCAGCCTGGATGGATGGGCAATCGACCGTGCTCACCCGTCCGCACGACCTCTACCTGTCGCAGACGCTGCTCGCGGCGGCCAGTTCGATGTTCCTGGCCTCGGCGATGCTGCAGGGCTTTGGCCATGTGATCGCCGGCGGGATGAAGAACCTCATCAGCTTCATCGCCGTGTTCAGCGGCGGCCAGGCGCTGGCGGGCCTGGTCGGCCAGGCCTGGCTGTCCACCTTGCTGGCGGAGCGGCAGCGGCTGCACTACGGCCAGCTGGTCGAGCACCTGCAGCAGAGCGATCCGCAGGTCGTGCAGCGCCTGGCCCAGCTGGGCGGCGCCTACGCCGCCACCCTGAACGATGCGGCGGCGCGCGGCAACCAGGCGCTCACGCTGCTCAGCCAGCAGGTCACGCAGCAGTCGTATGTGATGGCCTACAACGACCTGTTCCACACGGTGGCACTGACCTCCACGCTGGGCTTCCTCGTTTTTGCGGGCATCAAGACGCACCGCTGGCACCGCGCGCGACGCAACACACCCGCCGCCGAACTTCCTGCCACCTCTTCCTGATCGACTTCCACCATGACCTTTCTCGCCAAAACCCTTCGCGCCCGCGGCACCTGGATCGTGCTGGCGGCCACCCTGGCCTGCCTTGCGCTGGTGCTCTACGCCTGGCGCCTGCCGCCCTTCCACACCGGCACCGAGTCCACCGAGAACGCCTATGTGCGCGGCATGGTCACCATCGTCGCGCCCAAGGTGGACGGCTACGTGGCCGAGGTGCTGGTACAGGACTACATGGCGGTGAAAGCCGGCCAGGTGATCGTGCGGCTCGACGACCGCATCTACCGCCAGAAGCTCGATCAGGCGCGCAGCAGCCTGTCGGCCCAGCAGGCCAACCTGGCCAACACCGTGCAGGCCCGGCGTGCCCGCGAAGCCACCCTGGGCAGCACGCAGGCCCAGATCGCCGGGGCCGACGCCCAACTGGCCAATGCCCAGGCCCAGCTGCAGCGCGCCCAGGCCGACATGCGCCGCGCCACGCCGCTCGCGCAGGACGGCTCGCTGTCGCAGCGCGAGCGCGACCAGACCGAAGCCGCCCTGCACCAGGCGGAGGCGGCGCTGAAGCAGGCCGAAGCCGCCGCCAAACAGGCCCAGGCCGGCAAGGCCGTGGCCACGCAGGATTTGCAGACGGTGGTGGTCAACCGCGAGGCGGTCGAAGCCGGCGTCGAATCCGCCCGCGCCGCCGTGAAGCTCGCCGAGATTGACCTGGAAAACACCCAGATCCGCGCGCCCCGCGACGGCCATGTCGGCGAGGTGGGCGTCAAGCTGGGCCAGTATGTCACCCCCGGCACGCAGCTCATGGCGGTGGTGCCGGATCAGGTCTGGGTGGTAGCGAATTTCAAGGAAGCCCAGACCGCCCGCATGGCGCCCGGCCAGGCGGCGCGCTTTCACGTCGACGCCCTGGCCGACGCCGCGCTCACGGGCCATGTCGAGCGCCTGTCGCCGGCCACGGGATCGGAGTTCAGCGTGATCAAGCAGGACAACGCCACCGGCAACTTCACCAAAATCCCGCAGCGCCTGTCGGTACGCATTGCCGTCGATGCTGGCCAGGCGCTGGCGCAGCGGCTGCGACCGGGCATGTCGGTGGTGGTGGAAGTCGACACCCGCCCGGGCAGCGGAGCCCAGGCACCCACCGCGGGAAATCCATCATGAGGCGGCACACGATGTGCTGCGGCGCGCTGAGTCTGGCCGCCGCCCTGCTGCTGCCGGCCTGCGGCAGCATGCCGAACACGCCCACGCCGGCCATGGCCGTGCCAAGCGCCTGGCAGGCCACGCCCACCGTGGCGCCGGGCGCGGTGCTCCAGACCGGCTGGTGGCGCGCCTTTGGCGACCCGGTGCTCGATGCCCTCGTGGACCAGGCACTGGCCCACAACAGCGACCTGCGCGCCGCCGCCGCCCGCGTCGCCGAGGCACGCGCCCTTGGCGACGCCCAGCAGGCCGCGAGCGGCCCCAGCCTGGACTTTGGCGCTGGCGTTCAGCGCAGCCGCAGCATCAGCGCCGCGACCGGCAAGCCCTACGACGCCAGCGTGGTCCAGCCGCAATTCCAGGCGTCCTATGAAGTCGACCTGTGGGGCAAGCTCGGCGAGCTGAACCGCGCCGCCTATGCCCAGCTGCAGGCCAGCAAGGCCGCACAGGACAGCGCCGCGCTGAGCGTGGCGGCGGGCACCGCCTCGGGCTACATCAACCTGCGCGCGCTCGATGCCCGGCTGGAGGTGGCGCACGAGACGCTCGCCTCCCGTGCATCAGCGCAGCAGCTGGCCCGCTCGCGCCAGCAGCGCGGCTACACCTCGGCGCTGGAAACCCAGCAAAGCGAAGCCGAATACCGCGCCACCGCGCAGGCCATTCCGCAACTCGAACTCGCGATCCGCCGCCAGGAGCATGGGCTCAGCGTGCTGACCGGCGCGGCGCCCGGCCCCATCCCGCGCGGGCTGACGCTGGAGGCCCTGCAATTGCCGGCCCTGCCAGGCACGGGCCTGCCGTCGGAGCTGCTGCGGCGCCGGCCCGACCTCGCCGGCGCCGAGGCCCAGCTCGCCGCCAGCGACGCCCAGCTGGCGGCCGCGCGCGCGCAATTGCTGCCCTCGCTGCGCCTGTCGGCGAGCCTGGGCAGCATCAGTTCGAGCGCGCTCACGGGCAATCCATTCACCCTGTGGAGCCTGGGCGGCAGCGTGCTGGCGCCCCTCTTCGACGGCGGCCGGCTGCGCGCGCAGGTACGGGCCTCGGATGCGCGGCGCGATCAGGCGCTTGCCGGCTACGAAAAAGCCGTGCTGACGGCCTTCGCCGAAGTCGAAGACCAACTCGCGGCGGTGCAGGAGCTGGCGCGCCAGGGCATTGAAGTCAGCGCCCAGCGCCAGGCCCTGCAGGAAGCGGTGCGCGTGGCCAGCAACCGCTACCGCGAGGGCTATGCCTCCTACCTCGACGAGCTGGACGCGCAGCGCAACCTGTTCAGCGCGGAGCAAAGCGCACTGCAATTGCGTGCCGACCAGCTCACGGCCCACATCGGCCTGTACCGGGCCCTCGGCGGCGGCTGGCAGCCTGAATCATTGACCGAAACAGCCCCCAGCCCGCACTGAACATGCGCCACCAGCTATCGTTTTAGCAGCAAAATACAGCCGCCCGGGCGGCGCTCAATCCGCTGCGATGGGCACGGATTGGCATGGCTGATCGGCCTGATTTCCGTTTTGCGCCATATTCTTTGGCATGATGCGGGCATGAACCCCCGCCCCCACACGACGCCCACCATCTCCTGCGTCATACCCGCCTTTAACGAAGCGAGCAACCTGGGCGCGGTAGTGCCGCAGACGCTCGCCGCGCTGCAACAGCTGTCACCCCAGGCCGAGTTGATCGTGGTGGACGATGGCAGCACGGACGACACCGCCCGCGTGATGCAGGGCCTGTGCGCAGCCCATGCGCAAGTGGTGCATATGAGGCTGTCGCGCAACTTTGGCAAGGAATCGGCGCTCACCGCGGGGCTGGATATGGCGCGCGGCGAGGTGGTCATACAGATGGATGCAGACGGCCAGCACCCCACGTCGCTGTTGCCCGAGATGCTCTCGAAATGGAAGCAAGGCGCGGATGTGGTGTATGCGGTGCGCAAGGCCAGGGAGGACCAGTCGGCCTTGCAGGCGGGCCTGATCGGGCTGTTTTACAAGCTCATCAACTGGGGCAGCCACATCGAGATTCCGGCCAACGCGGGGGACTTCAGGCTGATGGACCGCCAGGTGGTGAACGCCCTCAAGGCCATACCCGAGCGCAACCGATTCATGAAGGGTCTGTACGCCTGGGTAGGCTTTCACAGCACAGCGATTGACTACGAGCCCTTGCCGCGCGCCGACGGCCTCAGCAAGTTTGGCATGGGCGGATCGTTCTCGCTGGCACTCACAGGCATGGTGGCCTTTTCAACGGCGCCGCTTCGGCTGCTGACTCTGGGGGGGCTGCTGCTCGCGGCAGCGGCGCTGGGCTATGGCGGCTGGGTCGTTGTGGAGTATTTCTTCTGGGGCATCAAAGTGCCCGGCTACGCCACGCTGGTGGTGGGCATGATGTTTTTAAGCGGCATCCAGCTGCTGGGCCTGGGCATCCTGGCCGAGTACGTGGGCCGTATTTACGACGAGGTGAAGCGGCGGCCCAGCTACATCGTGGCGCAATGCAGCGGCCAGGGCTTGCCCGACGGGCAGGGCGGATGCGACCTGGGCCCTCGCCACCCATGACGGACCCGCTCAGGCGCGGATTCTGGTTCCTGGCCGTGGGCGCCGGCGCCGCCCTGACACACATGGCCGTATTTGCGTTGACGCAGCACCGCCTGTGGCCCGAGCTGGCCAATGCCTTCGGCTTTGTGGTGGCGTTTTTTGTGAGCTTTGGCGGGCACCGGCTGCTCACTTTTCGCGATGCCGGCACCACCGTGACGCAAAGCTTTCAGCGCTTTCTGGTGACCGCACTGGCGGGCTTTGCGAGCAATGAGGGGCTGTTTGTGCTGCTGCTGCGCGTGGCCGGTTGGCCCGCGCTGATGGCCTTGTTTGTCGCGCTGGTGCTGGCTGCGGGACAGACCTTTTTACTCAGCCGGTTTTGGGCCTTCAGGCGCTGATCCATTGGCGGCCTGCGGCCGGTACAGCGACCAGGCGCGGCCCTTGAACACCCGAACAAAACCGTCCAGCGGGGTGTCACGGCCAGCCACCACCCACACCCCGGCTTGCTTGCCGGCCTGCGCCAGCACTTCGGGCGCCTGCAGCACGCGCGCGGCCTGGGCATCAAAACCAGCCCCGTCCAGCAGTTCATGCTGCCAGTCATCGCCGTCCAGCTTGCGCAGCGCCGGCCAATCCTGAATCACCAGCATGGGCGTGCTCGCCTGACGGTAAAACGGCAGGTCGTAGGCATAGTCGCCCAGCAGGTAGACCGTGTCCGAGGCTTGGGCCCCGGCCGCCTGGAGTGCCTGCGCAACATCCTGCGCGCCGTATTTGCGCGTGTAGTCTGCCGCCGCCATGTTGGCCGCCACCGCAATGCCCAGGCTGGCCAGACACAGCGCGGCAAACCACCGGCCCCGCGCCCGCGCGGCGAGCCTGAGTCTGGCCATGGCGTCATCCCAGCCCATTGCCGCCAGCAGCGCAAGCGGCGGCATGACCGGCAAGGCGTAGCCTATGATTTTCGAGCTCGGGATGGAAAAGAAACCAATGATCGCCAGCACCCAGATCCAGCACAGCGCCCGCCAGGCACTTGCTATTAAATTGGTAGCTGCCTGCGACCGTTTCAATTGGGCAACGGCCTGATTGATCGCAAAAAACACCCACGGGAACAACAAAACGACCAGACACGGCCCGTAAAACCACCAGGGCTGCCCGTTGTTGAACGAGGTGGCGCTGAAGCGGCGCACCTGCTGCGTGCCGAACATGTAATCCAGCATGCCGGGAAACTGGCGCTCCGCGAACCAGAACCAGGGCAGCGCGATCACGGCAAACAGGGCCAGGCCCGAGCCCCAGGGCAGGTACAGCACCTTTTTGAGCTGCCGCGTCCAGAGCAGCCAGACCAGCAGCACCAGGCCCGGCAGCGCCACGCCAATCAAGCCCTTGGACAGCACGCCCAGCGCGCAGGCCACGAAGCCCCAGCGGGCCAGATTCGCCTGCGGCCTGTCCGCGTGCATGAAGGCCAGCGCAAAGCACCAGATGGCCACGCCTATCCACGCCGCAACCAGCATGTCGTGGTTCACATACTGCCCGCCCAGCAGAAACGACAGGCTGCTGCCCAGCATCCACACGGCCCGGCGCGCTATGCTTTCAGAAGCAAACCGGCGCGCACTCGCGTACATCGCCAGCAGCATCAAGCCCGCATGCAGCGCGGGTACCAGGCGCAGCGCCCAGGCGTTCACGCCCAAGGTGGCCAGCGAGACCGCCTCCAGCCAGTACAGATAGGGCGGCTTGTGAAAGAAGGGAATCCCGTTCAGGCGCGGCGTGAGCCAGTCGCCGCTGTACAGCATCCAGCGGCCCATCTCCCCGTAGCGGCCCTCGTCGGGCACGGCCAGTGGTCGCAGCGTCGCGAGCACCAAAAGAAGTAGAAAAATTGCGGCCAGCGTGAGCCAGGATTTACGTTGTTCAGTCACGCATTCAAGTGTAGCTGCGCCCCACGCGACAAGATCACGCCGGCACTTGCGAGCGCCTGGGGAAAAGCGTCGCCGGCCAGATACGCGTACTCCCAGGCACGGGCCGCACCGATCTCGTCACCCGCCTCGGCCCACGCCGCGGGGTGGCACATGAGGATGGCGCCCTCGGGCGCCTCGTGCAGCCAGTGCGCCATCAACTGCGCGTAGCGTTGCGCCCCGCCGCTAAAGTCATAAATGCCCGACAAGGCCGGTGCGCTGGCAATGCCCGCCGTCTTCGCCAGCCCTGCCAGCGCGGCCGCGCCCAGGCCGGCAATCACTTTTGTCTTGAAGCTGCTATCCGGCTTTGCGCCCATGGAAAGGCGAAAGTACGCTCTGTTATTCATAGCATAGCGTTCCCGCACGGCGGCCACCAGGGCCTGCCGGATACCGGCAAACTGCTGCACATGCTGGTGCCCGTCGATATGGTCGGGCGGCCCCTTCCACACGGCCTCGAACGCGTCGAGCTGCCGCTCAATCACCGCCCGCGCCGCCGCCTGGTCAAAGCCGCCCATGACGGCCTTGAGCATGGCGCCCCGCAAGGACAGCCCATGCCCGGCCGCGTGCGCAAACGCGCTCGTCCAGTCCAGATGCAACCCGACGTCGATGTGCCCGCGCACTTCCTGCAGCAACGCGGCATCCTCCGCCCAGCGCGGCGACAAGACCATGGCACTGGTGGCGCTGATGCGGCCCAGACCAGCGAGCCGGGCGATGCCCTGCGATATGCCTTCGCTGGCGGCGAAGTCGTCCGCGCAAACCGTCAGGTATTTCATCGCCCTTGCCAGAATCCGGGCTTGATGGCGGGCGCCACACCTTCGGCCTTGGCCGCCGCCGTCAGGCTACCGCGCGCGACCACGGCCACAAAAGACTCCAGCTGCTTGAGTTTGTCCATCTCGAATTATGTGTACAACTGTTCTGAATCCGTCATTTTTTGGCATCGATTCCGACAATTTAAACTTTCAAGCGGGCCCGTGATGCCTTGGCCTGAGGGGCTTCATCGGCGCCGCTGTAGCTGGGCTGCGTGTCGAGCGCCGCAGGCCAGATTTCACGTCACCGTACTCACGCTTCAGTGCCTGGCACCGTGACTCGCAAGGAAATGTGTTTTCCACTGGCCGACGAAATCGCTTCGTTGAGCCCTCGATAATTTACGAAAGCAGGAGACAACCGTGGACCGCTGGACTGAAATGAAGTTGTTCGTACAGGTGGCTGAAACCGGCTCTCTGAGCCGGGCCGCCGAGGCATTGGAGGTTTCCAATGCAGCCGCCAGCCGACACCTGTCGGCGCTGGAGGAGCGCCTGGGCGCGCGGCTGGTGGAACGCAACACGCGCCGTCTGTACCTCACGGAAACCGGCCAGCAGTTCCTTCTGCGCAGCAAGGCCATCCTGGCCGACCTGCAGGATGCCGAAGCGGCGGTGAACGCCGCCGCCATCAACCCCACGGGCCAGTTGCGCATCACGGCCTCGCTGTCGTTTGCCATGCACCACATCGCGCCGCTGCTGCGCGAGTACACGCAGCGCTACCCGAACGTCTCAGTGCATGTGGAAGCCGCCAACCGCTACCTGGACATCATCGACAACAACATCGACGTGGCCATCCGCACGCGCGAGGTCGAGCCCGACTCCAACATCACCATCCGACGGCTGGGCGAGACGCGCCGCATCCTGGCCGCGTCGCCGCGCTATATCGCGCAGCACGGCAAGCCCGGGACGCTGGAAGACCTGTGCCGGCACAAGTTGCTGATCTACACCTACGCCAACAACCCCAACGAGCTGCGCTTCACGCGCGACGGGCAGACCAGCGTCGTCAACGTGCGGGGCCTGCTGGAATCGAACGACGGCCAGATCCTGCGCGCCGCCGCGCTCGACGGCATGGGCATCTTGATCCAGCCCACCTACATCCTGTACGACGACATCGTGGCCGGACGGCTGGTGCCGGTGCTCGACGCCTGGGACCTGCCGCGCCTGACCATCAACCTCGCCTACCCCAGCCGCAAGCATCTCTCGGCCAAGGTGCGCAGCTTCATCGACTTCATGGCGGAGTACTTCGCCAGGATGGACTACGAACGCAAGTGGACCGCGCGGCTTGATGTTGGCTGAGAAGCCTTCGTTCCATCATCCCGGCGGGCCAACGTTGCGCCACACGGAAAACTGATTTCCGCCACCACGCTTGTCCGATCATCCAGGCCTCGCCATACTTGCTCTCACGAACAGCAAGACGCACCAAGGCCCATGCACCACTTCATCTACACCAGCCAGCCAGTCCGGGTCGTCTTCGGCCCAGGCAGCCTGCAACACCTGGCGCGCGAGATCGAGGCGCTGGGTGCCACCAAAGCCCTGATTCTCTGCACCCCCGAACAACGCGCCTCAGCCGAGAGAGTGGCCGACCTGCTGGGCGGCCGCGCCGCCGGCATCTTCGACCGCGCCGTCATGCATGTGCCGATCGAAACCGCCCGCGAAGCCCGGGCAGTGGCCCAAGGACTTGGCGCCGACTGCGCCGTGGCGATCGGCGGCGGCTCCACCACCGGCCTGGGCAAGGCCATCGCGCTGGACTCCGGCTTGCCGATTCTGGCCATTCCCACCACCTACGCCGGCTCGGAAATGACCCCGATTTACGGCATCACCGAGGGGGGGCTGAAGAAAACCGGCAAAGACCCGCGGGTGTTGCCGCGCACCGTGATCTACGACCCCGAGCTGAGCCTGAGCCTGCCCGTGGCACTGAGCATGACCAGCGGCATCAATGCCATCGCCCATGCCGCCGAAGGACTTTATGCCGCCGACAGCAACCCCATCATGGATTTAATGGCCCAAGAGGGCATCGCCGCCATGGGACGGGCGCTACCAGCTATCAAATCAGTAGCAAGCAACCTGGAGGCGCGCGCCGATGCCCTGTACGGCGCCTGGCTCTGCGGCACGGTGCTGGGCAATGTGGGCATGTCACTGCACCACAAGCTGTGCCACACACTGGGCGGCAGCTTCAACCTGCCGCATGCCGAGACCCACACTATCGTGCTGCCGCATGCACTGGCCTACAACGCCGAAGCCGCGCCGTTGGCCATGCAGAAGATCGCGCGCGCATTGCTGAAGGACTCAGCCCCGCAAGCGGTGTTTGACCTGGCCCGCGACAACGGCGCGCCGGTGGCCCTGAAAGACATCGGCATGCAAGAGGCCGATCTGGACCAAGCCTGTGACCTCGCCCTGCAGAACCAGTACCCCAACCCCCGGCCACTGGAGCGCCCTGCCCTTCGGCAATTGCTGCAAAACGCCTTTGAGGGCGTGCGCCCCACCTGAAAACCCTTAAGCCACAACGCCAGAACACCATGAGAAACCTCAACCAGGACAACATCACCCAAGCCGTGCTGGCACGGCTCGCCAACACGCCGGACAGCCGGCTGCATGAAATCATGACCGCCCTCGTCCAGCATTTGCACGCCTTTGCACGCGAGGTCAAACTGACCGAAGCCGAGTGGTTCGCGGGCATTCAGTACCTGACCGCCACGGGTCAAAAGTGCAGCGACACACGGCAAGAATTCATTTTGCTCAGCGATGTGCTGGGGCTGTCCATGCTGACGGTCGCCATGAACAACGACAAGCCCCAGGGCTGCACCGAGGCCACCGTGTTCGGTCCGTTCTATGTGGAGGGTGCACCGCACTACGAACATGGCGAAGACGTGGCCAACGGCGCCAGCGGCGAACCCTGCCTGGTTCGCGGCACCGTGCGCGGCCTGGACGGCAAACCCGTTGCCAACGCCACCATCGAGGTCTGGCAGGCCGATAACGAGGGCCATTACGACGTGCAAAAGCCCGGGCTGACGCAGCCCCAGGCGCGCGGCGTGCTGACCTCGGGCGCCGACGGCGGTTTTCACTTCAAAACCATCGTGGCCGAGGCCTACCCCATCCCCACCGACGGCCCGGTGGGCGACATGCTCAACGCCACGAAACGCCACCCGTGGCGGCCCGCGCACCTGCACTTCATGATCAAGGCCGAAGGCTACGAGACGCTGATCACCCATGTCTTTCGCGACGGTGACCAGTATCTCGACTCGGATGCCGTGTTCGGCGTGCGCCAGTCGCTGGTGGCGGACTGGGCGAAGCAGCCGGATGGCAGCTACCTGCTGAACTACGACTTTGTACTCAACCCCGTAGCAAGATGATCAAGCACATCGTCATGTGGACCGTGCGCGGCGACTCGGCCGCCCAGAAATCCACCGCCATCGCCCAGGTGCGGCGCAGCTTCGAGAGCCTGCGCGGCCGCATTCCCGGCCTGCTTTGTCTGGAAATCGGCGCGGACCACAGCCGCATCGACTATGCCTGCGACGTGGTGCTCTACAGCGAGTTTGCCAGCCAGGCCGACCTCGACGCCTATGCCGATCACCCCGAACACCTGCGCGTCAAGGCCGAGGTAGCCGGCCTGCGCACCACGCGTCACCAGGTGGACTACGCCGCATGAACGCCATGAAGTCCCCTGAACTTTCCCTGCATCACCTCACCATGCTGGCCGCCCATCCGCTGGCCTTGATCGACGCCACGGCCGCCGGCGGCTTCGAGTACTGCGGCATCCGCATCGTGCCGCCCATGGCCACGGACGCCGTGGTCGATGTGGTCGGCAACCCCGCGCTGGTGCGCGAGATCGATCAGCGCCTGCGCGCCACCGGCGTGCGCCTGCTCGACATCGAGGCGATCTGGCTGCAGCCCACGACCGATGTGCCCCAGCTGGTGCCGGCGCTGGAAGTCGGCAAGCGGCTGGGCGCACGCCATGTGCTGGCCGTGGGATTCGACACCGATCTCGCCCGCCTGGCGCGCACGGCCCGCCTGCTACCGGGCGAACATTTGTAGCGGGTAATACCCATAAATTTTCGATTCAAAGAGGAGACAGTCATGGGCAAGTTTATTGGCGATGAAACCAAACTCGGGGTGGCCTGTCTGGGTATTACCCACCCCCATACATCAGGCCGTGTCAGAGCACTTCAGCGATTGCCGAATGCGCAAATGCTGGGTGCCTACGACGACAGTCCGTTGCTCAAGCCTTTTACTGAGGCGATGGGCATCGAAGCACGTAGCAAGCAAGATATCTTGGATGATCCAAATGTCCACGCTGTGTACGTGCACTCCAAGAGCAACAAGATGGCGGACCTGTCCATCGAGGCACTGGAGGCCGGCAAGGCGGTGTTGTGCGAGAAGCCTGCGGGCCGCAACTCCGCGGATGCACGGCGCATTGTCGAAGCAGTGAACCGCACCAACGGAATACTGCAAGTGGGTTACTGCTGGCGCTTCTCTCCCTCGGTGGATGCGATGCAGCAGGTGCTGAAAAGCGGTCGCCTGGGCAAGGTGCTGCAGGTGCGCGCGCACGGTGGCTGTTCGCATGACGAGGCAGATACCAATCACATGAAGCAGCCAGAAGACATTGGCGGTGCGATGTTTGTCATCTCTTGCCATCTGTTTGATCGCGTGATTCATCACTTTGGCATGCCCAAGTCTGTCAACGCCCGCATCACGAAGTTCCCTGGCGCCATGGGCCCGACCTCGCGAGAAGATGCGGCTGGTGCAGTGCTCAACTATGAAGACAAGATCGTGGTGGTCGATTTCTTCTCCTGGGACCCACTCCCGTGGCTGGAAACCTGGGACATCAGCGCCTACGGCACCGAAGGGGTGATGCAAAGCTGTCCTTCGCCCTCCAGCTACCGCATATACGACAAAGGTAACCAGGGCTTCCCTCAAGGCTGGACCGAATGGAGCGAAACCAGCTTCCCGATCAACTGGGCTTCCAAGAAAACAATTTATTCGCCTGAACTGGCGGAAATCGGCAACCCGGTGTTCTTTGACCGGGAACTGGCCGCATTCAACAACTCGGTGCGCCATGGTGCACCGGTCGTGATTCCCGCGACACAGGCGCTCAACATCAGCACGCTGATCGAAGCGCTGTTCGCATCTTCCAAAAACTCTGGTGCAGAGGTATTACTGTGAACAAAACCACCCCCGAATTACTCGCCGCATATTGGACGCTGGCAGGTGATGTCTATCCCGGCGCCCCTACTGAAGTCAGTCCGTTCACGCTACAGGAACGCGCAGCTGCCGCTTCCAAGGCGGGCTATACCGGTATGGGCATTGTCCACGCTGATTTGATGGCCAATGTCGCAAAGATGGGCCTTTCTGGAATCAAGACGGTGCTTGCTGATAACGGTATCAAGCATGTCGAAGTCGAGTTTTTGTCCGATTGGTTTGTAGACCCAGCCGACCCTCGGCGCAAGGCCTCGGATCAGGTGCGTCGTGAATTATTCGAGGCTGCTGCCGCTTTGGGCGCCCGGAACTTCAAAATTTCGCCGGCTCTTTTTGATGAGACGCCACCCGATATTCCTTTGCTGAAAGACGAGTTTGCACGCCTCTGCGAAGAGGGGCGCCATGTCGGAACGGACATCGTCATGGAAATGATGCCATTCACCAACGTGAAGACGATCGACACCGCGATGGCCATCATTGCCGGCGCCGATCAGTCCAACGGCGGGCTCTTGCTGGACATCTGGCACTTGGAGCGCGGAGGCATGAATTGCAGCGAGATCGCCAAGATTCCAGCCCGGTTCTTGAAAGCCATTGAGCTCGATGACGCCAACAAGGACGTGGTCGGAACTCTTTTCGAAGACACACGCTTTAGCCGGCGGCTTTGCGGCGAAGGTAGTTTTGATCTGCCTGGCTTCATCAAGGCGGTTCTCGCAGCAGGCTTTAACGCTCCCTACTACGGCGTGGAAATTATTTCTGAAACCTTTCGGAAGCAACCGCTTGAAGTGATGGCGCGCACTTCCTACGAAAGCACCATGCGGCAGTTCAAAAACCTGCCGGTCTGATTTTTACCTGGAGAACATCAAAATGATTCGAGTTGCTGTACTCGGTGCGGGGCGCATCGGACAAATCCACGCGGCCAACGTTGCCGCCAATCCACGCGCGCAACTTGTCGCGGTGGTTGATCCAGTCGAGAGTTCAGCCGATGCCTTGGCGGCAAAGCTGAACTGCGAGGCATCAATCGATGCAGCGGCGACTATCGCTCGTTCCGACGTCGATGCCGTGGTTATCGGAACACCATCCGACACGCATGCCCACCTCATGCTTCTGGCGGCCCGCGCCGGTAAGGCCGTGCTCTGCGAAAAGCCGGTGGACAACGACCTCGGCAAGGCCGATGCCGCGGTTGCGGAACTCAAGCAACTGAGCGCCAAGGTCATGATGGCGTTCAACCGTCGCTTCGACCCCAGCAACATTGAACTGCGCAGAGCCATCGATGCCGGTGAAATTGGTGATGTCCGCCAAGTCATCATTACCAGCCGCGATCCAGGGCTGCCGCCCCGTGACTACGTAGCGCACTCTGGCGGGATTTTCCGCGACATGGCCATCCATGATTTCGACATGGCACGCTTCCTTCTCGGCGAGGAGCCGACCGAGGTGTACGCGAAGGCCAGCCGCGTGGTCAACAAAGCGCTGATGGAAGAGTTCAACGACTACGACACGCTGATGGTGGTCATGCAGACCGCGTCTGGCAAGCAATGCCACATCAATTGCTGCCGCGAGGCGGTCTACGGTTACGACCAACGTTTCGAAATTCTCGGATCCACCGGGATGCTGATGAATGACAACCTGCGGCCCAGCACCGTGCGTCGCTACAACGCGAATGAGACAGAGGCCTTGCAACCACTGTTGAATTTCTTTCTGCAACGCTACACGGACGCCTATCGCAATGAGTTGGATGCATTCTTGAAAGCACTGCAAGAAGGAACACCGATGCCGACAAGTCCATGGGATGGTCGCCAGGCGCTGCGGCTGGCAGAAGCTGCCATTGAATCTGTGGTCACTGGGCGTGCGGTAAAGGTTTAACTCAATGAATCACCTCCAGAGGACGTGTCTGGAGTAATTTTCAAAAAGAGTGGCTTAGCCGTCCCAAGCCACTTTCATAAATCAATGGAGACAAACATGAAAGCAAAATTCTACGGTCTGGCAATCGCAGCAATCCTGGCTTGCGCAGGTGGCTATGCAAAGGCCGAAGATAAAGTGTTCTTCCTTCTTCCGAACTCGACGACGATTCGCTTTGAAAGCCGAGACGCGCCTTTCTTTGTGGAGGCAATGAAGAAGAAATCGCCAAACGCCAAGGTTGTGGTTCAGAACGCGCAAGGCGATCCGTCTCGTCAACAACGACTTGTTGAAGATGCGATTTCTCAGGGTGCGAAAGTCATTCTGCTGGCTTCCGCGGACTCCAACCTCGCTGCCGGTAGCCTCGCGGCCGCTGCGAGTGCCAAAGTGCCCGTTGTTTTGTACGACCATGATGCAGTGGGCGGAAAGGCGGATGCACACGTCGTGTTCGACTCACTCTCGGTGGGTCAAGCACAAGGCAAGCGTGCAGCTGAACTGATCAGCAAGTTGAAAAAAACGCCCGTCAAGGTCGCACGAATCAAAGGAAACCAAGGCGAGTACGGCACCGGTCAATATGAAGCGGGCCAAAATCAGTACCTCAAACCACTGATTGACTCTGGCAAAGTGAAAGTGGTCTGTGAGCAATACACCGAAAACTGGGATCCTGTGAAAGCACAGTCTTTCGCGGAAGATTGCTTGACACGGAACAAGGGTGATGTGGATGTCTTCCTGGGCATGAATGACGGCACCACTGGAGGCTCTGTTGCGGCACTGATCAGCCAAGGCTATAAGCCTGGTCAGAAGATTGTTACGGGTGGTCAAGACGCTACGGTGGAAGCACTGCGTTATGTCGCGCAGGGCTGGCAGGACAACTCCGTTTTGAAGGACCTCAAGGTAGAAGCGACCTACGCTGCGGACGTCGTGTCTTCGATCTTGGCCGGCAAGGGTGTTCCTGCCAATCTGGTCAACGGGAAAGTCAATAATAAATTCATGGATGTTCCCGCGGTCTTTTTGCCGGTTTCGAACATCACGCAGGAAAATATTTCTGACGTTGTGAAGGCTGGTGTTTGGACCTGGAAGCAAATCTGCCAAGGCATTGAAAGTACGCCTATTTGCCAGAAGAACAATAAATAAGTGTTAAACGGGGCAGCATTGAGGCTGCCCCACATTAAAGAGAGACAGAGGTCATCATGTTTGACTCCAATCGCCCTGGTGGATCTTCGCAAAAGCGTGGTGTTCCGCTAATTTCGATGCGGAATATTCACAAATCGTTCGGTTCGGTTCATGCGCTACGCGGCGCGTCCATCGACGTTCATGCGGGTGAGATTGTTGCTCTTGTGGGTGACAATGGCGCCGGCAAGTCAACGTTGGTCAAGGTTATGTCTGGTGTGCACGGATATGACACCGGCGACTACGAGTTTGAAGGCAAGCAAACCAAGATCAATAGCCCTTCTGATGCAAGCGCCTATGGCATTCAGACGGTGTACCAGGATCTTTCGTTATGCAACAACCTGGACGCAGTGCAAAACCTTTTCCTGGGCCGAGAGCTTACCGGCCCAGGCTGGTTTGGGCGCCGTATCAAGCGCGCAGAGTGTGAAGTGCGGGCCCGTGAAGTGATGACGCGCATGCGTTTGGGCAACCTCTCGCTCAGTCGCCCCGTGGGCGCCATGTCGGGTGGACAACGACAAAACATCGCGATTGCACGCTCCATCCTTTGGACGCCAAAGGTCGTGATTCTCGATGAACCGACCGCGGCCCTCAGTCACTCCGCCGCGGAACAGGTTTCCACACTTGTCCGTACGTTGGCCAATGAAGGACTGGGCATCGTGATTGTGAGCCACGACATCCACCATTTTGTTGTTAATGCGACTGACCGCATCGAAGTCATGCGCTTAGGTGCAAATGTGGCAAGTTTTAAATCAAGCGAAGTGACCGGCGAACAAGTTGTCAACGCCATGGTTGGAGGTAATGAAAATGTCAATCTCGCAGGCTGAAAGCCGTCAATTTCCAGGAGAAACAAAGATGGCCACTGCCACCTCCACTTCAACCAGTCCCGTGCCCGCGCAGAGGCGGACCTTCAGCGAACTGCTGACAACAGATTTGCGGGCATTGCCCGTGGTCATCGGCCTCATCGCCCTGTGGATATTTTTTGCCTTTCAAAGTGATGTTTTTCTGACTCCACAGAACTTGTCCAACATGCTGGTGCAGAGCACTGTGGTGGGCATCATGGCCTTGGGTCTGATGTTCGTTCTCCTGGTCAAGGAAATTGACCTATCGGTAGCGGCGATCAATGGTGTCACAGCTGTCTTGATGGCCAAACTGATGGTGGAGTTCGGCTTCTCGCCGTGGTTGGCGGTGCCTGCTTCGATTGTGATTGGCGCACTCATCGGCTCGTTCTCCGCACGTTGGATGACATTCGTCGGTGTTCCGTCATTTGTGGTCACGCTTGGTTTAGGGCTCGCACTGAATGGCGTGCAGCTACTGCTGCTTCCTCCAACGGCACGCTATGGCCTGATGGGGACCGGAATTGAGAAAATCGCCCAAACCAAAATAGAAGGTATCGGGTCCTGGGTTGTTTTGCTTGTTGGTTTGTTCGCATATGCGGTCTTGACCCTGTCAAACGCCATGCGGAGAAAGCGTGCAGGCCTGCCCGTTTCTGTATCGACAGGGTTGGTTTTACCGCTGGCCGGCGGTGCACTCTTCGGCGTCATATTGCTGCTCATCCTCAATTCACACCAGGGAATTCCGTTGATGGTTTTGATATTCGCAGTGATGCTGGGATTGGGCGGATACATCTTGAAGGAAACCCAGTTTGGTCTCTATTTGTATGCAGTCGGCAACAACGACGAAGCGGCTCGTAGAGCAGGTATCAATGTCGGAATCATCAAGATGGCGGCTTTTGCAATCGCTGGTTCAGTGTCGGCAATTGCCGGTGTATTGGCTGCTTCCAGAACATTGGGCGTTGGTGTCTTTTCTGGCGGTGGTGTTGGGGGCGGAACCCTTTTGCTCGAATCTATTGCGGCGGCGGTCATCGGTGGTGTCAGCCTGTTTGGAGGTCGTGGTTCAGTCCATGCGGCGCTTCTGGGGGCGCTCGTGATCGGTACCGTCCAAAATGGCCTGAACCTGATGGGTGTTGAAAACGAAATCCGCCTGATCGTGACGGGCCTTCTGCTGGTTTTGGCTGTCTCGATTGACAAACTGATTGAAAAGGCGACGGGGCAACAGGCTTTTTGAATCTCTGTGACGTGGCACGGTGTGAGACCTCCTCGGTCTCTCGCCCTCCAAGGAAGGGGCCACTTCTTGCAATAGTCCAGCCTGTTGGGACTATCAATGAGGCTACATACCGAGCATTTATCCGGTGACTGACCTGTCATCGCTGCCGTGGTAATAAAGACGCTCCAGCAGAAATTTTTCAACTGCTGATTTGTCAATGACCACCGTCCCGGTGGATGGCCTGATCGCCAAAAAGCATCGCCGATGCCACCGCTGAAAGCCGCAAGATCGAGCATGCGTTCACGCTCTAGCCACACAGACTGCAGAGCCGCACGCGGCCCACCCGGAACAGCCATGCCATGCTTTGGATGCAGGACACCAGCGAACCACGAGCCAATCCGATCTCAGGATGTACCCAACAATGAGTTATGACAATCTGCGCCATGTCGCGGCGGGTTCCAGGCCGCAGGAATGCCCACTGCCGCCCCAGGGCATGATCCTGCAGGCAGCCGCCCACCGGCCGGCTCCGCCGCGCATCACCGGCGTCGAGCCATTGCTGCAGCACATCAGCGCCGAGTTTGAGCATTTGAGCAAGCAGCACAAAGTGATCGCACGCTATGTGGAGCGCCACCGTGACGTCATCGGCATGGAGAAAATCCAGTGCGTAGCCGAGCGTTGTGGCGTCAAGCCCTCGGCAATCGTTCGATTTGCCAAGCACTTCGGCTTTCATGGCTACCTAGAGCTCAAGGCAGTGTTCCGGGGCGGCATCGAGTCGCCAAATGCGTTAAGCCGCGTCTACCAGGATCGAATTTACGATGCACTGGCGGAAACGTCGGCGCACCTGAGCAGCGCCGATGTCACGCATGAGTTCATTCGCGGCGCACTGGCAGGCATGAAGGAGTTGCAGCGGGACCTTCACGACACCGCGCTGGGCGAGGCCGTTGAACTCATGGCCAACACGCAGACACTGTGGGTGGCCGGCGCGCGCTTTGCCTTCCCGGTGGCGACTTACCTGGCCTATGCGTTACAGCACACGAACAAGTCCATCCAGTTGCTGACGCACATCGGTTCGATGCAGGAGGGGCAGCTCCGCGGCATACGAGCGAATGACGTGATGATTGCGGTGAGCTTCTCGCCTTATGCGGAAGAAACGCTGACGGCAGCCCAGATTGCCGTGTCGCACGGTGCCAAGCTGATAACCATTACCGACAGCCGCGTGAGCGCACTGGCGCGGGAGGCTGAAGTCGTATTGTTGGTCCAGGAAAACTGCACCTTCGGATTTCGCACCATGACCAATTCAATGGCCTTGGCCCAAGGCATCTTCGTTGCGCTGGCCTATCGGCTTGAAAAGAAAAATGTCTCCTTGAGCAGCACGGCCGCCAGTTCTGAAACTGCCACCTGACATCCGGGGAATGCCGCGAGATCAACCGGCCTGACAGGCAGCCCCGCCCGGGATCTTTGACGCTGCTCGGAATTCATGCCAACCGGATGCGGGAGAAAGCCTTGCGCAGGTTAATTGACTACGGCATCGCGGTTCATCTGCATTCCCGCCAATGCTGATGCCTCGTGTGAAGGCGACCCCCTCCGTGCGGCCTAGGCATCCATGCCCAGCAGACGGATTGGCAGATGGGCGACACCTCGGGTTCAAATATGCTGCGGTCCTGAGGCCATCAACAGGCGCGGGCCTCCGGACCCGCGCAGACGATCAGAACGAGTGAGTCACGCCCATCGCGTACAGGCTGGTGGTGAGGCGGGCTTGCACAGGAGAGGTGATTCTGGCAGTCCGGTAGCCGGCGTAGAGCGCGGTGCGCTTGGACAGCGCATACTGGGTCGCCACGCCAAAACCCTTGCGCTTGATGTCGCCAGCGGCGACATTGTCGGTTGAAGCGGCAAAACCACCGGAAATAGCCACATTGTTCGACACCGGTACGGTCGCCCCGAAGGTCCAGTCGTTGGTCGCCTTGTCAGCCTGGGATTGGCGCCCCACACCGACCAGCAGTTTAGCCACGCCAAAATCGTAGTTGGCATTCAAACGGGTGAATTTTTTCATGCCGACGCTGCCGTCAACGCGTTCGGTCTGATGGCCCAGCACGACGAACAGCGGTCCACTGGCGTATTTGACATTCACGGCGGCGACCGAGCCGGCAGCGACGGTGGCTGTTTTGTTTTCACCAAGGCTGTAGCTGAATGCGCCGCGAATGCCGCTCATATCAGGTGTGAAATAGATAACGGAATTTCGAGGATTGGAGGTATAGCCGCCGATTGCTCCGGCATAAAACACACCACTGCTGGGCGAAAGCGCGGAGTCCCACGCAGCGTTGGCAGAGCCGTTCATCTCGTCGAAGGCCGACCAGACTTTACCCAGCCTCACCTCGCCAAATCCACCCGACAGGCCAACGTATGCGTTGCGGCTGAACATCTGGGAAAGTTTGGTCTGGCCGTCCTGGCTGTCGTTCAAGGAAGCCCCGTTGTCAAGACTGAACCCCTGTTCCAGCAGAAAGTTGGCTTTCAAGCCCCCGCCCAGGTCTTCCGTTCCCTTGAAACCAAAACGGCTGGTATTTAAAGTGCCGCTGTCAATTTTTGCTTGCCGGACAGCACCATCATTCACGAGACCCAATGAGATGTCGGCGATACCGTACAAGGTCACGGAGGACTGCGCAGTTGCGGCGCCAGAAGCGGCCACCACGGCCAACGTGATCAAATATTTCTTCATCAAAACTCCAAAAAATAAAAAGGACTTGCATTTGTTGCAGCGCGAATTTATGTCTTGGAAGTAAGTCAACCAATCGGGTTTACCAACATGGTTTTGATGTCAATTTTCTATTTTTGAATAGTCAGGTTTTCCGGGTCAGGGTCGTCTTGAAAAAGGTTGCTGGCTATGACCATTCGGAGAATTGGCTTGGTCACTTCGACGCTGTGCTCAGGCAGATGGCGCAGGTGCGGGCACAGCGCGAACTCGGCATTCAGCTCGAAGTGACCGGGTTCGACCAGGACGTTTGTTTACACTGGAACCATCTGAACACACCGAAAGACTGAGCATGGCGACGGGTTTCAAGGCCATTATTTTCGATTGCGACGGCACGCTGGTAGACAGTGAAACGCCGGGGCTGGATGTGCTGTATGAGGAGGCGGTCAAGCTGGGCGCGCGCATGACGCGCGAGGAGGCCCATGCCGAGTTTCGGGGCAGGCGCATGGCGCTGTGCGTCGAGTCGATCGGCCGGCGCCTGGCGCAGCGGCCCGCCAGCTTCGAGGCTGATTTCACCGTCCACGTGCGCCAGGCCATGGCGGCGCGCTTTAGCGAGGGCCTGCATCCGATGCTGGGCGCACTGGCGCTGGTGTCGCGCCTGCAACAGCCGTTTTGCGTGGCCACCAACGGGCCGCGCGAAAAAGCAGAACTCACCCTGGGCCTGACCGGCCTGCTCCCCTACTTTGAGAACCGGATTTTCAGCGCGTACGAGGTGGGTTCCTGGAAGCCTTCACCCGAGCTGTTTTTGCACGCAGCGCGAGCCCTCGGCGTCGAGCCACGGCACTGCGCGGTGGTGGAAGACAGCCTGCCAGGCATCGAGGCGGGACTGGCGGCGGGCATGCGGGTGTATTCACTGTGCCAGCCTGAGACGGTGCCGCCGGACCTCGCCGCCCGGATCGAGCAAATCAACAGCCTGGCCGTGCTGGACCAGGTGTTGCACGGGTAGCGCTTTGGTTCTGCGCCAGCGTGCCCGGCGCGCTTGCCGCGCCCCGTTCATGCCACTCGCCTGTAGCTGATCTCCATTAATAGCTCAGACGCGCCAGGGAACGCAACACCTCGGGCGTCGTGGTCGGGAAACCAAAAAACTCCAGGTAGGCCGGGATCTGCTCGAACAGCATGTCCGAGCCGACCTGCACCGTGCAGCCGCGCGCCTGGGCGGCGCGGAGAAAGGCGGTCATTTCCGTCTTCATCACCACCTCCCCGACAAAGGTCGAAGGCGCGATGCGCGAGACATCCATGGGCAGCGGGTCGCCTTCGTTCATGCCCATGGGGGTGGCATTGACCACCAGGTCGTAGCCGGCCGGGTCGTTGGAACCCGTGCTGACCTGAAGGGCCGGGTAGTGTTGGCGCAGGCGTTGCCCCAGGCCCTCGGCCGATGCCGCATTCATGTCGTACAGGCTGATGGCCGCAATGCCAGCGGCGGCCAGGGACGCGGCGATGGCCGAACCCACGCCGCCACTGCCCACCACCAGCGCCCTTGCTCCCTGGAGGTTCAAGCCCTTGCGCTGGACGCCGCGCACAAAGCCCGCGCCATCGAACATGTCGCCCTGCAAACGGCCATCGGGCAGGCGGCGCACCGCGTTGCACGAACCTGCGATCGCCGCCGTGGGCAACACCTCGTCGAGCAGGCCCACGGTGGTGACCTTGTGCGGCATGGTGATCAGCGCGCCGCGGATGTTGGCCAGCCTGAAAACCGAGCGCAGAAAGTCCGGATAGTCGCTGGCCTGACAGCCCATGGGCACGACCACGGCGTTGACGCCCGCCTTCTCGAACCAAGGGTTGTAGATCATCGGCGCCTTGAAGGCGTGCGTGGGAAAGCCGATGTGGGCAATAAGTTCGGTGTTGCCGTTGATAAGCATGGAAAGGCTCTACTTTTTGGCAGCCATCGCTGCCGAGACGCCGGCGCGCAGCGCCAGAAGGTAGCTGTCCACGCCAAAGCCACAGATCTGGCCCTTGACGATTTCAGCGAACACGGAGTGATGGCGGAATTCCTCGCGGGCATGGATGTTGGACATGTGCAGTTCGACAATCGGGCAGGTCAGGATGGCCAGCGCATCGCGGATGCCGTAGCTGTAGTGGGTCCAGGCGCCGGCGTTGATCAGCACCGCGTCCACCCCGTCGGTGAAGCCCTGGTGGATGCGCTCGCACATATCGCGCTCGCTGTTGGTCTGGAAGCTCTCAACCTCGACGCCGAGATCCCGGCCCAGGGCCTGCAAGCTGGCGTTGATCTCGTCCAGCGTGATGGTGCCGTACTGCACCGGATCGCGCTTGCCGAACATGTTGTGGTTGATGCCGTGAAGCATGAGAATTTTCATGGTGCTCTTTCAGGTTGATATCAATGGGTGGACAGTTCAACAACTTGTCCGGATTTGGAGGCTTGGGCAATCGCCTCGGTGATGCGCAGGTTCAGCAGGCCGTCGCGGGCGCTGACCAGCGGCTGGGCCTCGCCGCGGATGACAGCGCCGAAGTGTTCGATCTGGTGCTTGAGCGGGTCGTCGCGCACCATGCCGACCACGCCCACTTCGAATTCCTTCCACCAGGAGCGGTCTTCCGGCCTGGGGTAGGTCTTCAGGCGCATGGTGGGCACCGACAGGCTGCCGTTGGTGCCGGTGATGACGTAGCAGTCTTCATCTTCATAGGTCGGATAGGCCTTGTTTTCCTGCGAAGTCTGCTCCCAGCTGCGCGGGCAGGCAGCGGTGTCGGACAGCATGAAAGTGCCCAGCACGCCGCTGGCAAAACGCAGGTTGATGGCCACCGTATCTTCCACCGCAAAGCCGCGCGTGGCGTGCGAGGCAAAGGCCTGCACCGCCACGATGTCGCCGCACAGCATGCGCAGGTTGTGCACCTCGTGGATCATGTTCAGCAAAATAGGACCGGCACCGATCTCGCGGCGCCACGGTGCGTCGACGTAGTAATGGTCAGGCTTGAGGAAGGTGGCGCTGCCCATGACAGCGACCAGCTTGCCCAGCTTGCCGGAATCGACGACTTCTTTGGCCTTGGCCATGATGGGGCTGTGCGCGCGGTGATGGCCGATCAACACTTTGGCGCCGGTTTCATCGACCACTTTGAGCAGCTGTTCGCCTTCGGCCACGGTGGTGGCGATGGGCTTTTCCAGCAGGATGGGCAACTTGGCCGCAATGCACTGCAGCGCTTGCGGCACGTGCAAGTGATTGGGTGTGGCCAGTATCAGGCCATCGGGGCGATCCTTGGCCAGCAATTCTTCGATCGAAGTGTACAAAGGCACACCGGCTTTGGCGGCCAAGTCCACCGCAGCGGGAGAAGGGTCAACGATGGCGGAAAGGTCGCAGGTCGGGCTGTTCAGCGCTACGCCCATATGAGCCTGGCCGATGTAGCCGGCGCCGGCAACCGCAATACGTGTTTTGTTCATGGCAGAAATAGTAAAAAGGTCGATAAAAAACTGCGGAAGCAAGGTCGCCGAACGCTAGCGACCAGCGCTTTGCTTGCAGATGGGGGCCGCATGAAACTTGCGCACCTGCTTCGCGAGCGATGCACGTGGCGTGCCGGATCGATTCATTGGTTCATGCTGCCTGCTGCTGGCCGACAAGTTCCGGCTTGCGCGGGACCATCAGCCGGTGTTCGCCTTCCTGAACAACTTCTCCGCGCTGGTTGATCAGATGGATCGCCATCACCAGAATGCCCATCTCGGGCCGGCTCCTGGAGATGCGGGCATCGGCAATCCGAAACCTGGCCTGCAAAGTGTCCCCAATCTTGATCGGGCCTTTGAAGTTCCAGGTCCAACCCAGCGCAATGCCATCCTGGAAGAAAGCTGATTGCACCTTGAGGCCGTCAGTCAAGGTCAAGCCCATCAATCCATGCGCAACGCGCCCGCCGAAGTGGGTCGTCTGCGCATAGACCTCGTCCATGTGAAGCGGTGAGAAGTCGCCCGCCACGCCAGCGTAGGCCAGGATGTGTCCCTCCGTGACGGTGATGCGAGGCGTAAGACGCTCATCACCGATCTTGATGTCGTCAAAGAAGTTTCCGGGAGCCATTTGAATGTCCTTTGCGGGGGTTGGAGGGATGGTCCAGTGAACGAAAGCGTCAAGGCACCAGCAGAACCCGGCCAATGACCTCGCGGTTGGCGAGTTCGCGGTGAGCCTCGGCGGCCTTGTCGAGCGGAAGGGATTTCCAGATCGTGGGTTCAATCGCGTTGTCATGCATGAACTGCAGAATTTCTTGCAGTTCAGCTCGATTCGCGCTCTGCACACCGTGCAGCTCAAACTCTTTGATGATCAGCAGGCCGAGGTTGATTTCGACGGGCGTGCCGTGAAGCTCGCCCACAACGGCGATACGCCCCCCGGGCGCAAGACTGCGCAAACTCCCGTGAAAGGTGGGTGAACCAATCAGCTCGACCACCAGGTCCGCACCGCGGCCCTTGGTGAGCTGGCGAACGTCCTCCCCAAAGGCACCGTCGGGACTGACCACGACCTCGTCCGCACCGAGTGCCTTCAGGCGATCCACCTTGCTGGCGTTGCTCGTGATCGCGATGCTGCGAGCGCCCAGACTCTTGGTGATCTGGATGGCGGCGAGGCCCAAGCCACCACTCGCACCGGTGATGACAACGGTCTGCCCCGGCTGGATCTTCCCGACGCCACGGATCGCCTTGTAGGGTGGGCCATACACACAGGCCGCGAAGCAGGCGTGCTCGAACAGCATGCCGTCGGGAAGTTTGACCAGATTGCTGGCCAGCAGCACAGCGTATTCTGCGTAGCCACCATCCCGGGTTTGTCCAATATCGCCCAGCGTTTGCCGACAAAGGGACGGACGGCCGCGCAGACAATCAGCGCATTTTCCGCAGGCCTGGAAGTTGAAGGACGTGATGCGGTCCCCAGGAACAAAGTCATCCACGTTGGCGCCCACCTCAAGCACTTCAGCCGCCAGCTCATGGCCAAGGATGCGCGGCGGTTTCACGCGAGACCGCATGCCCGAGCGGAGAATCAGGTCAAGGTGGCATACGCCGCAGCACTTGATACGCACCAAAACTTCATCCGCCCCTGGTAGAGGCCGGGGAATCTCTTGCATTTTCAGTACGTCCGGCTCGCCGAACTCGTCCATCACGATTGCTTTCATTGCGGTCTTTTTTTCTCGACTCAAAAATGCGATCTCGCTTCTGAACCGGGTCTATGCCTACAAAAAAGACAAACGAAGCGTTGCGAGGTCGCCGAAGCGGGCGACATACGTCTGCCCCGCACGCATCGCAACAGGCAGCGTCAGCGACCCTGTCGTCAACAAGTCGCCCGCGGCAAGGTCAATGCCACGCCCGGAAAGTCCATTCACCGTTTCCACCAGAATGTCGACCGGGTCCCGAAAGAACTCGCCGGAGAAGGTCTGAATCGGTTCACCGCCGTCAATGCGCGCATCGATGGGCAAGTTGGCGAAATCGATGTGCCGCCAATTTTCAATACCGGAGGCCTCGATGTAAGCACCGCAAGCGCCGTTATCGGCTATCAAATCGTGGGTCGTTGACTTGCGGCCGCCACGACTCGCCGCGTAGCGATGGCCCGCGATTTCGAGACCCGGGTGGAGTACGAGTCCCGGCTCCAGCTCCGCACGCGTATAAAGGCGCTTTCGCGCAGGCACCCTGTTCCTGAAACGGAATGCGAACTCGCTCTCGATCTTGTAGCCTTCGAACAATGCTGCCGGCACTTGCGCTGGGCTTGTGTAATGCCGCGCAGCGAAAAGTCGACCGGTAATAGGACCGTCATGGCCTTCCATCACCTGCACGGCCGGTACAGCGGCGCCAACCTTCCAGCCGACGCATCGATCGCCGAGAATCTCGGCAAAACGATCCTGGATGACATACGCGTCCGCGCGCGAGCGCGGCGCGGCATCCTCCGCGGGGAGCGCAATGCGCCCGCCCGCGTTCCATGCCTTGACCAGCGACTGGGCGAGTTCTTCAAAATTCGGTTGCATGGCTTCCTTACGCATATCACAGATCCGCAGAGCCCATGTCAATAAAGACCCGGCGTGCCGCCCCCGTCAACAGCGATCGCGGTCCCTTGAATGTGTCGTGCGCGCTCCGAGCTCAGGAAGAGCGCAAGCGCTGCGACATCCTCGGGCGTCCCCAGCCGGGCGAGCCCTTCCCGTTCAATCTGTGCCGCGCGCTCTTCTTCAAGCGATTTCCCACTCGCCAAGGCGCGTTGCCTGAATATTTGCTCGACACGCGCGGTTTCCGTCAGGCCGGGCAGGATCGCGTTGACATTAACCCCTTCGCGCTTGCCCAGGCCCGACAGACCCTTGGTGAAGTTATGCATCGCCGCGTTCACCGAGCCGCCGATCAAAAAGCCCGGATCCGGCGTACGCGCGGCGCCGCCGATGATGTTGACCACATGTCCACGCGCGCTTGCCAGCAAGGGCCAGAACAGGCGGCAAAGGTTCACGCAGCCAAAAAACTTGAGTGCAAAACCGTCTTGCCAGGCCTCCTCGGTCAGGTCGACAAACGCGCCGGCACGTGTGGCGCCGGCGGAGTTGACAAGAATATCGCAGCGACCATAACGCCCGGAGACCCACTTGAATACTTGCTTGCACCCGTCCTCCTTGCGAAGATCGGCGGCGCAAATAGCTGGCCGCATCGCGCCGCTGCGCGCAATGGCGTCAGCCGCTGCTTCGAGATTCGACTGGGAAGAAGCGACAAGCACCGTTTGCGCACCTTCCGCAGCGAACGCCGCAGCGATGCCATGGCCAATGCCTCGGCTACCTCCCGTAATGACAACAATTTTTCCTGCGAATTCTTTAGCCATCATGTGTGTCCGTGTTGAGTGTCATGGTGAAGTCGTCAAGAGGCTTTGGCAGCCTGGGCGGCGGACACTGCAGCCCGCAACGCCAACAGGTAGCTGTCCAGACCGAAGCCACAAATCTGCCCCTTGACGACGGCTGCAAATACGGATTGATGCCGGAACTCTTCGCGCGCATGGATGTTTGCCATGTGGAGTTCAATGACCGGCATCGTCAGAATGGCCAGGGCATCGCGAATGCCATGGCTGTAGTGGGTCCAGGCGCCGGCATTGATCAGCACGGCGTCGACCTTCTCAACAAGCGCCTGGTGGATGCGCTCGCACATCTCGCCCTCGCCGTTGGTCTGGAAATTTTCCACCTCGACGCCGAGATCCCGGCCCAGGGCCTGCAGGCTGGCGTTGATTTCGTCCAGCGTGATGGTGCCGTAATGCACGGGGTCGCGCTTGCCGAACATGTTGTGGTTGATGCCATGAAGCATGAGCACTTTCATGAGCGTCCTTTCTTGTGATGTTTAAGCGTGGCGAAAGACGCGAGCGTTCAATGCCCCAGGATGTCGCCGAGGAATGCCCGGGTGCGTTCGTGCTTGGGGTTTTGGAAGAACTGCTTGGGCGGCCCTTCCTCGACGATCTCGCCACCCGCCATGAAAATGACCCGGTCCGCGACGGCACGCGCAAACCCCATTTCATGCGTCACGCAAATCATGGTCATGCCGTCGTTCGCAAGCCCGACCATCACATCCAGCACCTCCTTCACCATCTCGGGGTCCAGGGCGGAGGTCGGCTCATCGAACAACATGACTTTGGGCTCCATGCACAGCGCACGCGCGATGGCCACCCGCTGCTGCTGGCCACCGGACAGTTGCGCGGGATACTTGTCCGCTTGATCCAGGATTCGCACACGGTCGAGAAGGCGTCGCGCAGTGGCTTCGGCTTGCGCCTTTGTCTGCTTGCGTGTGTTCAGGGGTGACAGCGTGCAATTTTCCAGGACGGTCAGGTGGGGGAAAAGATTGAATTGCTGAAACACCATGCCGACTTCCGCCCTGACGGCGCCTATCGTCTTTGAATCGTTGGTCAACGGAATGCCATCGACCAGAATGCGCCCTTTTGAATAGCTTTCCAAATGATTGATGCAGCGAATCAGCGTGGATTTTCCGGATCCGGAAGGTCCGCACAGGACGATTTTTTCTCCTGCGCGGACCGACAAATTGATATCGGTCAGGGCCTGATATTGACCGTACCATTTATCGACGTGTTCCATGGCGATCATGGGTGCGGCCGCATCGGCGGTTGTGCTGTTGACTTGACTCATGGCCCTGACTCTTTCTCTTTGGACGGTTCGGATTATTTGGCGACGAAGGGAACGCCTTCAACGCTGGCGGGGAAGTTCACCATGCTCGCCCCCATCCACTTTTGTTGAACTTTTGCCAGCTCACCGTTGGCCTTGATCTTGTCAATAAACGCATTCAATGCGGCGTTCAACTCCTTGTCTTCAAGACGAGAGCAAGCACCGTTGAACAGCTGGGTGAATTCAAGCTTGTTCTCGTAGGTGTCCGGTTTGGCTTCACTGAGGCGCTTGACGTAGAACACGTTGCCGCCAACCGCTTGCACTTGCCCTGAGAGCAGCGCCTGGATGGTCGCGGCATCATTGTCGAAACGGCGGATCGTCGTGCCGGCCGGCGCATGCTTTGTCACATCCGCGTCTTGTGAACTCGCGCGGGGAACGCCGATGACGAGTTTGGCCAAATCGGCGTCACTCTTGACGGCCGTGTTCTTCGCGGCCACGAGATAGATGCTGTTGGCAACGTAGGGCTTGCTGTACTGAACTGCCTTGGCGCGGTCAGGCAGCATCGCCATGGTGGCGAAAAGCACATCGACGCGACCGGATGTCAGCGCAGGAATGCGATTGGCAACTTCCAGACCAACAAACTCAACTGGTACGCCGAGTTCTTTGGCAAAGAGCTTGCCCATATCGGCATCGATACCGTCTGCGTTGCCGCTTGCGGCATCCACAAAACCCCAGGGCGGGTTGGCCGCCTGGATACCGACGACGAGCTTGCCTTTGCTCTTGATTTCGGCAGGTGTGATGGCCGAAGCAGGACCGGCAAGGAGTGCGTATGCGGCGACCAGCGTGGCGGCGGCGCCCAGCAGCACGCGACGGCGATTCAGGAATTTGCCTATGTTTTTCATTTCAGTTGTCTCCAGGTTTTACGTTCAGGGTGCAGAAAGGGTGAGATTGAGTTGTTTGCGTCGGACGATCACCGGGCGGCCGTGGCAAGTTTGTGTTCGAGTCGCGATCCATAGAGCGATAGCGGCCAGCACATGGCGAAGTACAGTGCGCCCACGATCCCATAGACCACCAGTGGTTGAAAAGTCTGGTTGGAAACAACGCTCCCGTTGCGGGCAAGCTCTGCGAAACCCACGATGGCTGCCAGCGATGTGCCCTTGATCAGTTGCACAAAGAATCCGATGGTCGCCGGGAGGGAGATGCGAATCGCCTGGGGAAGGACGACCTTTCGCATGCGCGTCACATAATTAATGCCCAGTGCATTCGCGGCCTCTGTCTGGCCTTTGGGTACGGCCTCGATGGAGCCGCGCCATATTTCGCCGAGGAAGGCACTCGCATGCAGCGTGAATCCGATGGCGACGGACACCCATGCATCGAGCTTGAGGCCCACCAGCGCCAGTCCGTAGTAAGTCACGAACAACTGCATCAGCAAAGGCGTGCCCTGAAACACCGCGATGTAGCCGCCGGTCGCGCGCCTGAGCGCGGGAATGTGCGATGTGCGGGCCAGTGCAATCACCAGGCCGGCCATTGCGCCAAGGACCAGTCCTATGACCGACAAGGCTATCGTCCATTGAGCGCCCTTCAATAAAAAGAGCAATTCCGGGGCAGTAATTGTGTGCATTTATTTCACCGGATAGCTAAAGACGCGTTTCGCCATGGCGCCGAACCCTGTCAGCATCAAGGTCGAAATCGCGAGATAAAGAAGGGTCACTGCGCCATACACCTCGAAGCTCTTGAATGAGTCGGACTCGATGCGCTGGGCCACCGACGTCAATTCATAAGCCGAGATCGCCGAAGCAATACTGGTTGTGAGCGTGAGCAGAATGAACTGGCTGACCAGGGATGGGAATATGGCGCGCAGCGCCGGTTTGATCACGATCAGACGAAAGACTTGCAGCTTGTTCAACCCGAGTGCAAGTCCGGCTTCGATTTGACCTTTGTTGATGGCTTGTACGCCACCGCGGATGATCTCGATCGCGTAAGCACCGCCATTGACGCCCAGGGCGATGATGGCTGTCGGCGTGGGGTCCAGCTTGACGCCCGCGATCGGGAGCGCAAAGAAGATGAAGTAAATCTGCACCAGAAACGGCGTGTTGCGGATCACCTCCACAAAGGCCATCACGACCCAGCGGACCGGCGCGATATGCGAATCCCGCAACACCACGCCGATTACGCCAATGATGGTTGCAAGCAACATACCGGCAAGCGCAAGCCCCAGTGTGCCCGCGCATCCCCACAACAGATCGGGAAATCCTGCAATGACAGGAGCGAAGTCGACTTTGTAATTCATGGGAACTCTGGCTTCAAAGTCAGACCAGGGGTACGGTCAGATGGCTGATCACCGCGCGGGTATCCGGCCGTACGCCGCGCCACCAGGCAAAAGCCTCGGCCGCCTGTTCGGCCAGCATGCCGACGCCGTCGGCCAGGCGCCGCACGCCGGCGTTCTGCGCCAGGCGCAAAAAGGGCGTCAGGCCCTTGCCGTAGGCCAGCTCGTAGGCGAGGCAGCCCTCGGCAAACACGGTGGCCGGCACCGGGGGCAGCTCGGCGCGCAGGCTGGCCGAGGTGGCGTTGAACACCACGTCGAACTGCTGGCCGGCGAGCTCGGCGTAACCGCCGCCGCTGACCGGGCCGTGGCCGGCCAGTTCGGACGCCAGCGCCTGGGCCTTGTCCACGGTGCGGTTGGCGATCACCAACTGCGCGGGCTTCTGCTCCAGAAAGGGCAGCAGCGCGCCGCGCGCCGCGCCGCCGGCGCCCAGCAGCAGCACGCGCTTGCCGGCGAGCGGGCAGCCGAGGTTGTGCGTGACGTCGCGCAGCAGGCCCACGCCGTCAAAGTTCTCGGCGAAGACGCGCTCGCCCTCGAACTTCATCGCGTTGACCGCACCGGCCAGGCGGGCGCGCTCCGACAGGTCGGTGGCGTAGGCGAAGGCGTCGAGCTTGAACGGCGCGGTGACGTTCATGCCGCGGCCGCCGCTGGCGCGAAACGCGTCCACGGTTTTGGCGAACTCGCCCAACGGGCCAAGGATCGCCGTGTAATCGATGTCCCTTCCGGTGGCCTGGGCAAACATGCCCTGGATCAGCGGTGACTTGGTGTGGCCTATGGGGTTGCCGATGACGGCGTATTTGTCTGTCATGTGGAAGTCTCCTTAAGCGTTGTAAAGCACGCCGTCGGCCTGCATGGCCGCGATCGCCTCGTCGCTGAAGCCCAGGCTGGCGGCAATTTCAGCGTTGTGCTGGCCCAGGTCCGGCGCCACCTGGGTGACGGTGGTGTCGCAGCCCGAGAAATGGAAGGGCAGGTTGGGCAGGCGGATCTTGCCCAGCACCGGGTGGTCCTGCTCGATCACCATGCCGCGGGCCTGGATCTGCGGATCGGCCAGCACCTCGTCGATGCGCTGCACCTTGGCGCACGGCACGTCGATGGCGTCCAGTGCCTTCAGCACATCGGCCACGCTGCGCTGCGCCACCCAGGCGCGGGCGATGGGCAGGATCTCCAGCCGGTTCGCGTTGCGGCCGGCCGTGCTGTGAAAGCGCGTGTCGGCGCCAAAGCCGGCCGGGCCGCCGGTCTGCTCCACCAGCGCCGCAAAGCGCTTCCAGGCATCGTCCACCTGGGCGGCGATGACCAGGTCGCCGTCATTGGCGCGGAACACGCCGTAGAGCGTGGATTGGGGCATGTCGTGGCCGGTCTGCACCGGCACTTCCTTGCCGCCCGAGAGGGTGTAGCACTGCACCGCGTATTCATGCATGGACACCAGCGTGTCGTACAGCGCCAGGTCGATGTGCTGGCCTTTGCCGGACTTGACCCGGCCCAGCAGTGCTGCGTTGATGGCCGCCACCGCGTGGATGCCGGTGTACATGTCGCCCAGGGAGATGCGCAGCAGCGGGGGCGCCTCGCCCGGCGTGCCCACCATCTGCATGATGCCGCTCTTGGCTTCGGCGATCAGGCCGAAGCCGGCGCGGTGTGCATCGGGGCCCGTGTGGCCGTAAGCCGAAATCGAGCAGTACACCAGGCCCGGGTTGCGGGCGGCCAGCTCCTCGTAGCCCAGCCCCAGCTTGCCCAGCGCGCCGGGGCGGTAGTTCTCGACGAACACATCGGCGCTGTCCACCAGCTTTTGCAGCAGCTCGCGGCCGCGCGGGTCCTTGATGTTGACGCACAGGCCTTTCTTGCCCATGTTCTGCTGCAGGAAGTAGCCGCTGTGGTTGCCGACGAACCAGGCGTGCTGGCGCCCGGCGTCTCCGCTTGTGGGGCGTTCGACCTTGATGACTTCGGCGCCCAGTGCCGCCAGGCAGCGGCCCACATAGGGGCCGGCCAGGAAGTGGCTGTAGTCGATGACGCGGATGCCCTTTAACGGCAAGTCTTGGGTGCTCATGGTGTTCCTTGCAATCAGTAAGTGCCGGGTCGGCGCGGGATCATCAGGCGGTGTTCGCCTTTTTGAACCACCTGGCCATCCTGGTTGATGAGTTCGGTCGGCAGCACCACGATGCCCCAGCCTGGCTTGCTTTTGGAAGCCCGCATGCTGCCCACGCGGAACTTGACGTGCACGGTGTCGTTGATCGCGATCGGCAGCAAAAAGTCCCAGGTCCAGCCCAGCGACATGCCGGGCAGGAAGCGGTATTCGCTCTGCGTCTTCAGGCCATCGGCGACCGATTGGCCCATCAGGCCGTGCGCGACGCGCTGGCCGAAGTGGCTCTTGCGCGCGTAGTCCTCGTCCACATGCACGGGCGTGAAGTCGCCCGTCAGTTCGGCATAGGCGTCAATGCGCTCGGCGGTAACCAGGTAGGTCGGGCTGGTGCATTCGTCGCCGACCTTGGCGTCGTCCCAGTATTTTTCAGGGGTGGTGAACTGGATATCGGGTTTGGGCATGGGGTGTCTTTCAGTCAGTCAAGGCAAACGGGTCAAACTAGCCGCGCGGCTTCACGGCGAGGGCCTGGGCCACGCTGTTGCCGCTGGCCTGGATCAGTTCAATGGCCAGGCCGTCGGGCAGCTGCAGCCAGTTGCGGCCTTGCGGCAGCGGCTTCACACCCCAGTTCTGCGCCTCGGCCAGGACTGCGTCCAGGTCTTCGACCATGATGCCCAGATGGGCGAGCCAGCCGGCATCGTTGGAGGGCCGCGCCTCGAAGTCCGGCGTGCTCATCAGCTGCATGCCGCCCAGCGTCCAGTACTGGCGCGGGGCGTCCGTCGGGCCGTCGATCTCGCGCACGTCCATGCCCAGCACCTCGTAGAAAAAGTCGATGTGCCAGCGGATGTCTTTCACGCGCACGGCGACGTGCTCGACATAGGATTTTTGGGTGTAAGCCATCAGCGTCTCTTTCAAATCATTGAGTTGGGCAAGCCGCGCTCAATGCCCTTGACACAGGCCACCAGGGCCTGGTTAACCGGGGTGGGCACGCCGCACTTCGCGCCCTGGCGCACCACGGCGCCATTGACGTAATCGACCTCGGTGGCGGAGCCTTTTTCCAGGCTTTGCAGCATGGAGGCCTTGAACTCCGGGGGCAGGCCTTCGGCCGCCCTGACCCAGGCGTGGCGCGGCTCGGTGGTGTCCAGACGGATGCCGCTGGCGCGGGCCACGGCCATGGCTTCGGCCACGGCCGCCACGGCGCAGGCCTCCACTTCGGGCACCTGGTAGAGCGCGCCGTAGGGCAGGCGGGTGATGCCGCTCAGGGCGCCCGTGGCCACGTTGACCAGCAGCTTGTCCCACATGGTGCCCAGGATGTTGTCGCTGACGGTGGTCTGTAGCCCGGCGTGGTTGAAGGTCTCGGCAATGGCGCGGGCGCGGTCCGTGATCACGCCGCTCAGCTCGCCGATATGGGTCTGCTTGCCGCGCGTGCCGGCAATCACATGGCCAGTCGCCAGCTGCGTGCCGCCTACATAGGTCTTGCCGGCGAGCACGCGTTCAGGGCCGACGATCCCGGCCAGGATGTCCTCGTGGCCCAGGCCGTTTTGCAGCGACAACACCACCGTGTCTGGCCCCAGCAGCGACATGGCGTTCTGCATGGCCTGGCGGGTATCGAAGGACTTGACCAGCACGATCACCAGCGCCACCGCGCCCGTGTCCATGTTCACGCCCTGGGCGGTGGTGGCGGCGTGCACCCGCACGACACGGTCGACTCCGTCATCGCGCAGCATCAGTCCGCGGCTGTTCATGGCGTCTACCTGGGGGGCATTGCGGTTGATGAGCCAGACCTCATGGCCGGCCTCAGTCAGCACGCCGCCTATGGCACAGCCCAGCGCACCGGCACCCAAAACACAAATCTTCACTACAAGCTCCTTAGGGATTCAGGAGCGGATTGTGGAGAGACCCTTTCATACCGTCCATACAATGAAGACAATACATGTCATTGCGCATCACAATAGAGGTATGGATAAAGAACTTGAACTGCTGGACATCAAGCTGCTGCGCCTGCTGGACCAGCTCTATGCCACCCGCAGCGTCACACGTGCGGCCGAAGCCCTGGGGCAAAGCCAGCCCACGCTCAGCATCTGGCTGGCGCGCCTGCGCAAGCAGCTGAACGACCCGCTGTTTGTGCGCACCGCCGAGGGCATGCTGCCCACGCCGCGCACCGATGCGCTGATGGGCACAGTGCGCGAGGTGCTGGCCGGCCTGCAGCGGCTGTCCGAGTCAGGCGCCGAGTTTGACCCGCCCACGGCCCGCCGGCGCTTTCGCATCGGCATGACCGACGCCAGCCACATCACGCTGCTGCCGCGGCTGCTGTCGCATGTGCGGGCGGTGGCGCCGGGCGTGGCGCTGGAAGCCGGGCGCATAGACGGCGAGCTGGCGCGCGCGCTGCAGTCCGGCGACGCCGATCTGGCGCTGGGCTATCTGCCCTGGCTGGACGCCGGCTTTTACCAGCAGACGCTGTATGGCCAGGACTGGATCTGCCTGGCCAACGCCCGTCATCCGCGGGTGGGCAGCGAAGCCGGCAAGGACTGGAACCTGGAGGCCTACCAGGCCGAGGCGCATATCGCCATCAGTTCGGGAACCGGCTACCAGCTGCTGGACAACGCCCTGGCGTCACAGCATGTCTCGCGCCGGGTGCTGCTGGAGCTGCCGGGCTTTCTGGGTCTGGCAGGCATTTTGTCCACCACCGACCTGATTGCCACCCTGCCCCGCCACATCGGCGAAACCCTGGCCCGCGCCGCCGGGCTGCGCGTGCTGCCCTGCCCCCTGCCCATCCCTGGGTTTACCGTCAAGCAGTATTGGCACGCCCGCTACCACCACGACAGCGCCAACCGCTGGCTGCGCGGCCTGTGTGCCGAATTGTTCATGAAAAGTGCTTAAACCCCAGGCAATACGGGCGTAACAAGCTACCAATTTAATAGCACACTCAAACCCTGAACTATCGCGGCAACCACCCGTCCCGGCAGTTTTACGTCGAGCCGGTCCACATGGGCCGCGCCACCGCTGCGGCCCCCATTGCAAGAAGCAATGGCGTGTATTGGCTCCCGTGTCTGGACGAAGTGAAGACGCCTGTTTATCGTTCGTGTCGCAGCCGGCTGGAACTGTGCCCATTGAGCGCGGCCTCGCGGCCGGATGAAAGAACACGACATGAAAAAAACCATCAACTGGGGCGTGCTCGGCGCTGCCGCGATTGCGACCGGCCGCACCATGCCGGCATTGAACGAAGCGCCGAGCGCAACACTGCTTGCGCTCGCTTCGCGCGACGGCGCCAAAGGCCGCGCGGCGGCAGAGGCGCTCGGCGTGCCGCGCGTGTACGCCAGCTACGATGAACTGCTCGCCGATCCGGACATCGACGCCGTTTACGTGCCGCTGCCCAACCAGCTGCACTTGGAATGGTCGGTGCGCGCGCTCGAAGCGGGCAAACACGTGCTGTGCGAGAAGCCGCTGTGCCTGACGGCCGCCCAGGTGACGCAGCTTTGCGCGGTGCGCGACCGCAGCGGCCTGCACATCGAGGAAGGCTTCAGCTTTCGCAACCACCCGCAGTGGGCCAAGCTGGACGACCTGCTCGCAAGCAACGCCATTGGACCCGTGCGCGCGGTGCATGCCACCCTGGCAAAACAGTTCCTCGACCCGGCCGACGTTCGCAATAACCCGGCAGCCGGCGGCGGCGCGCTCTACGACCTCGGCTCCTACGCGATCAGCGCCTGCAATTTGATCTTCAAGCGCCAGCCGACGCGCGTGGTGGCGGCGCTTGAGCACGACCCGGCCTTCGGCATCGACCGCCTGTCGAGCGCGCTGCTCGACTACGGCGACCGCCACGCGGCGTTCACCGTCGCCACGCAGGCGGGCCCCTCCAGCTGGGGCTCGCACCAGCAGCTGTCGGTGCTGGGCGCCACCGGCTGGTTGCGCCTGGACTTTCCCTATGCGCATGGGCGGCCAAGCGCGTGCCGTATCGAGCTGGGTGACGCCACCAGCGTGGGCTCTTTTCCGACCGAGACCTTCACATTCGAGCCGGTCAACCAGTACACCCTTCAGGTCGAGCGCTTTTCACGCCTGCTGCTGGGCCACCAGGAAGCGAGTTGGCCGATAGAGGATGCGCTAGGCACGCTGCGCACGATCGAGGCGCTGTTCGAGTCCGGACGCAGCGGCGCCTGGCAGGTGTTGCCCAGGCCATAAACCGGGTTGGGCCCCGCGATCAGCGCGTGTTGCACCCCATGGGCATCGAGCACATGGCAGCCGATTTTTGGCGATGCAGAGATGGTCATGGCTATTTCGAGTGACGCGGCCGGGCCCATGGCAGTTGTGAACTGGAACAAAATACGCTGACGAAAAGCTGAGGGAAATACAGGCGATGATGGCCAACCCTCCATGCCATCAGGAACATGGAACGCATTGCCAAACGACATGGCGCCCATTTCCCCCATGACATGGACGCCATGATGCGCATCGCCTACATTCAAAACCCAATTATTCGCATCCAAGATGAGCCCATCCGTTTTCAACCGCACCACCGAAGACGTCGGAAACATCGTCGAGTTCGGTCACGTCAATATCCGCGTGCCGGACCAGCAGCAGGCGCTCATCTTCTACATCATGGGCCTGGGCCTCACACGCGACCCCTACCTGAGGACCGGCGTGGACAACGCCTGGATCAATGTCGGTACCTGCCAGTTCCACCTGCCAGTCGGACCGGCCCAGGTGCTCCGTGGCATGACCGGCCTCGTCATGCCGGATCTGGATGCCTTGCTTGCACGGCTGGGGAGTGTTGCGCCGCGCCTGACGGACACGAAGTTTGCCTTTGTCCGCACCGGCGAATGCGTGGATGTCACCTGTCCCTGGGGCAACCGTATCCGCGTGCACGCGCCAGACTCCGCGCGTTTTGGCCGGATGACGCTGGGCATGCCCTATGTGGAGATTGACAGCGCCCCCGGTAGCGCCGCGGGCATCGCCCGCTTTTACAGCGAGATCCTTGCGGCGCCAGCCCACATCGGCAGCGACGCCACCGGCGCCTTCGCGCGTATTCCCATCGGCCTCGGCGAGAGCCTGGTATTCCGTGAGACCGGCCGCGCGCTGCCGCCCTTCGACGGCCACCACGTCCAGATCACCGTCGCCGATTTTTCGGGCGTGCACCGGCGTCTGCTCGAACGTGACCTGATCACCGAGGAAAGCAACGAGAGCCAGTACCGCTTTCAGGACATCACCGACCTGGACACGGGCGAGGTGCTGGCCACCCTCGAGCACGAGGTACGCAGCATGCGCCATCCCCTGTACGCACGCCCCCTAGTCAATCGAAGCGCATAGCAGGCACGCGGGCGCACGACACTGTCAGGCACGAGGCCGCGGCGTGGTGGATGCCGCCGCATCATGAGTGTCTTGAATCAGTAGGTGGCACGCCCGCCGGACAGGTCGAAAACGAAGCCGGTCGTGAAACTGCATTCCGGGCTGGCTATCCATGCCACCATGGCCGCGATCTCGGGAATGGTGAGGAATCGCCCCATGGGAATCTTGCCCTTGGCAAGCGCGATGTGCTCGGCGGTCATTTCCTTGAAGAGCTCGGTCTCGGTGATCACCGGGGCAATCGCATTGACGAGCACGCCGGAGTCCGCCAATTCCTTGGCCAGCGATTTCGTCAGGCCAATGACACCGGCCTTTGCTGCGGCATAGGCGGCAATGCCCGGATTGCCTTCCTTGCCGGCAATCGACGACACATTGACAATGCGGCCGTAGCCGCGCGCCCGCATCTGCGGGACGACTGCCCGGCAGCAGTAGAAAACGCCCGAGAGATCGACCGCCAGCACCCGCTCCCAGGCTTCAACCGGGTAGTCCCACACATTGGCCACCGGGCCGTTGATGCCGGCATTGTTCACCAGGATGTCCACCAGGCCGACGGCTGCCGTCGTGGCGGCAAATGCCTTTTCGACCGACGCATGATCAGCGACATTCACGTTCGCCAGAAAAGCCGGTTCAAACCCGGCGCTGGCCGGATCGAAGGGACTGGTGTCGATGTCCCAGACCACGACGCGGCAGCCTTCGTCGGCCAGCCGCTTCGCAATACCCAGTCCGATGCCACGAGCGGCACCGGTGACAACGGCGACCTGGCCTTTCAATTGCAGGTTCATGGAAGGTTCATTCAAGGGAGTTGGTGATGCTGCCCCGCGTCATGTTCCGGTCCAACGCGGTTTGCGCTTTTCGGCAAATGCGCGCGGGCCTTCGATGGCGTCGTCGCTGGCCAGCATGCGTTCGGCGGCGTCATAACGCGCCCGCATCGCAGCGGCCAGGTCGGGTTCATTCAGGCTTTGCAGCATGACCTGCTTGGACGCCTGCAAGGCCAGGGGCGCGCAGGCCAGCAAGGTCTGCGCCAGCGCACGGGCGCGCGGCATCAGCTCGGCATGCGGCACCACCTGGTTGATCAGGCTCAGACGGCGCGCCTCAAGGGCATCCATGCGCTGGCCGGTGAGCACCAGCCACATGGCATCCTTCATCGGCATCTGGCGCGGCAGGCGCTGCAGCACGCCACCGCCTAGCGCGGCCAAACCCACCAGTGGCTCGGGCAGCGCAAATTCAGCCTGCTCCGAAGCAATCGCCAGGTCGCAGGCCGCGACAATTTCCACGCCGCCGCCCAGGCAGAGACCGTTCACCGCGGCGATCACGGGCTTGAACAAATCAAAGCGGGACGTGATGCCGGCAAAGCCGGTAGTCGGCTTTTCATGGCTGCCGCTGCTGGCCAGTGCCTTGAGATCGGTGCCTACGCAAAACGCCCTGTCGCCCGCGCCGGTGATGATGGCCACCCTCAGGGCCGGATCGGCGGCATAGAGATCGAATGCGCGGGCCAGTTCTGCATGGGCCTCGGGATGCAAGGCATTGAGCACCTCGGGCCGGTCCAGGGTCAGCGTCAGCACCGGCCCTTCGCACTCAAAACGGCAATGACGGAAATCAGGGTGGTGCATGCTGGCGACTGAGCGGACCGATGCAGAAAGAGGGATGTAAACGCAAAGGCTTACCTGGCGACCGGCTTGAGGGTTTCGATGACCTGGGCCCGGCCGTTGACGATCTTGACGATGAAGCTTTCCCTGTCGAGGTCGCCCTTGGCGTCATAGCGCACGTCAAACAGCACCCCGGGGTAATCCTTGGCCGAAAGAGACGCCGTGTGCATCGCGGCCGCAAAGGCCTTGGGGTCTATCTTTCCGATCTTGTCAAAAATGGCCTTGGCCGCGTGCATGCCGGTGTAACCCTTCATCGCGTTGTGGTCGGGCTTAAGTTTGTATTCCATCTGATACCTTTTCGAGAAGGCCTGCACGGTGGGATTGGGTGCGTCGGGGGTCAGGCCCACATGGGCGATCACGCCGTTGGCCGCATCGCCCGCCAGTTCAATGACTTTGTCGTTGGCCAGGGTGGACTCGCCAATGATGGGCTTGTCATAACCCTGCTTGCGCAGCTCCTTGAGCGCGCGGGCGGACTCCTCCTCGTTGGTGTAAATGAACAGGGCATCCGCCTGCGCCTGCTTGGCCTTGAGCACCGCACTGGAGAAATCCAGCTGCCCGGGCTCGGTGGAAATGTCGGCGGCCACCTTGATGCCTGCCGCCTGGAACTCCTTGGTGATCGCGTCGCGTCCGCCCTTGCCGAAGTCGTTGTTCACATAGATGACGGCGACACTGCGCGCCTTGACGCTGTTGGCGATGTAACTCACCACCTTGGGCATGGCCGCAGCCTGGGTGAATGAGCTGCGCAAGACATAGGGGTTGCCCTGCTGCGTGATCTGCGCGGCTTCGCCACCGATGATGTTCGGAATCTCCGCGCGCCGGGTCTCGTTCATGCTGACCAGAATCGAGCCCGAGAAAACCGGGCCAATCACCAGCGGCACGCCCTGGTCCACCGCCTTGGCCGCCAGTGACTTGGCCACGCCTGGCTGGGTCTGGGTATCCCATGCGGTGTAGTCAAACTTCCTGCCGGAGAAGCCGCCCGCGGCATTGATTTCCTTGATGGCCAACTTGACGCCATTGTCGAAATTGGTGCCTGCAGTGGCGCCCGAGCCGGACAGCTCAACCAGACCCGCGATGGGGATGGGCTGGGCGCCGGCAATGGCCTGCACACCGACGAGGGCAAGCGATAGCGTGATCCGGCCAAATACATTCGTCATCTGTTGTCTCCTGAAAAGGAAAGGGGCTTGGGTTGTTATGCGCCTGACCTGCAGACGTGGAAACAATCCTAGAAACGAATGGACATGGCGTCCATGCAATGAAGGCAATACACATCATTGCGTTTCCAAATAACTCTCAAGACGCTTATCCCCCTCAGACATGACATCAACAGCGGCCAAGGGCTGAACCAGACCGTGGTCTTACGGCAGCTCTCACGCCGGGTCCTGCCGGGGCTGCCGGACTGTCACCGCCGACCGACCTGATGGCCACCCTGAGCCGACGCTGCCCATCGTGAGGCGATCGGATTCCGTGTTTTGCCTCGCCGGCGTTGGCTTCGTCAACCTCATCAGCGGCCCCATGGTCGGCAGATACCTCGTCCTCGACCTGCGGCAGGCTACTTGCTAAAATTTTGTGTGGCCGCGCTTCAGAGCGCCGGGCGGGCCGCCGCTGACCAACTGGCGCCAAAGGAATCATCATGTCTTTGCGCATCAACGACACCGCCCCTGACTTCACGGCCGAGACCACCCAGGGCACGATCCGCTTTCACGAATGGATAGGGAACAGCTGGGCGATCCTGTTCTCGCACCCAAAGGACTTCACGCCGGTCTGTACCACCGAACTCGGCTACATGGCAAAGATCGAGCCCGAGTTCACGCGCCGCAACTGCAAGCTGATCGGCTTGTCGGTGGACCCGGTGGACAACCACGCGCGCTGGGCCAAGGACATCGAGGAGACACAAGGCTATCTGCCGAAGTACCCGATGATTGGTGACACCGACCTGGCGGTGGCCAAGCTCTACAACATGCTCCCTGCCGCGGAGCCTGGCACGTCCGAGGGCCGCACGGCGGCCGCCAACGCCACGGTCCGCTCGGTCTTCATCATCGCCCCCGACAAAACAATCAAGCTGATGATGACCTACCCGATGACCACCGGCCGCAACTTCGACGAGATCCTGCGCGTGCTCGACTCGATGCAGATGACGGCCAAGCACAAGATCGCCACACCGGTGAACTGGAAACAGGGCGATGACGTGATCATCGCCGGCTCAGTGTCCGACGACGACGCGAAGAAGCTGTTCCCGCAGGGCTGGAAGGCACCCAAGCCCTACCTGCGCATCGTCAAGCAACCATCATGATCTTCGAGCAAGTCGCCTCAGCAGGTTGCCAGTCGCACCTGTTGGGCGCCTTGACACCTGTGCCGCGAGCGATGCGCACCGTGACACCAACGCCAGATTGATCATTCAACATGGCCTGCGCCAAACATTGAGTGATCACTTGTTTTTCAGAAGGTTGCCGGCCATGTCTATTCGGAGAGTAGACCTGGCCACTTGAAGATCGGCACACCCGATCAATGGGTGGTCGCCGCCAACACGCCGGCGGCTATTCGAGCGTGAATCCGATCTTCAGGGAAACCTGCCAGTGCGCCACCTTGCCATCGACCACATGGCCCCGGGTCTCGGTGATACTGAACCACTGGATGCTCCGCACCGTCTCATGCGCCTTGGCGATGGCGGTGCTCACAGCATCTTCAATACTGACGGTGGAGGAGCCGGTCAGTTCAAGCAGCTTGTAGACATGGTTGCTCATCGCATCGCTCCCAGAGTTGTTCGGTCTGTCTCGCGAAATCTTACGTGTTTTGCGTTGGAACTACAAACACAAGACCACGGGCAAGAAGCACGCGCTGGCGGCATGACGCTGGATTGCGGGCAATGCAGCCATTGTCGTGATGCTGGCCCTTTGGTTGAACGTTACCTCTATGGAGATGAGGTCGAACATCCGGTGCTGGCTGATAGCCCCCATCTCGAACAAGGCCAAGCTCCCCTGCAAGCCACTTCGCCTCGCCGCGCGGGAGCTTGACCGGAGCCGACCGGCTCGCCAGCCAATAGATCGTCAGCCCCAGGCCCGATCCCAGGTAGAACAGTCCCGCGAGCATCCAGGGGCCAACGTTCCCCAGAAGAATCCTGGCAAAGGGGTGCCCGCCCCAAAAAGAAGAGCGGCCCAAGAGCCGATGCCACGCCTGCGTTCATGGTTGCTTTGCGATCCATGCGTTTGTCCATCAAGGCTCCATTAAGCCACCGGGGATGACCTAGCCATCAGCCTTCGAGGCCTGGGAGCAGGCTCGACAACATATCTTGTATTACCTTCTACATAATAGTAGACTTAATTACATGAACCAATGGATCGCCCTTATCACCAGCCTGCCCACTGAGACCGCCACGGCCCGCATGCGGACCTGGCGCGCGCTCAAGGCGTCGGGAGCCGCCGCAATTCGCGACGGCGTCTATCTGATGCCTGAGCGCAAGGAATGCCGCTCCACTCTGGAAGCGGTCGCCTCCGATATCGTCTCGGCAGGCGGCAGCGCGATGCTTGTGGGCATGGAGCCCCCGAAAGAGGGGGATTTCGTCAGCTTGTTCGATCGCGGCTCCGACTACGCCACCCTGCTAGCCGACATTGGCGCAGCAAGAGCCGACCTCACGCTTGATAGCGCGGCAGAGGCGCTCAAACAGGCGAGGAAATTGAGCAAAGCCTTTGCGGGCGTCTCCGATATCGACTTCTTTCCGGGCGAAGCGCGCAAGCAAGCCGAAGCCGCCTTGCGCGAGCTGGAAGCCGCCGCGAATCAATTTCTCTCTCCCGACGAACCTCACGCACTGGACGCCGCCATCGATCGGCGCCACCTCAAGGACTTCAAGGGCAAGACCTGGGCCACGCGCAAGCGGCCCTGGGTCGATCGGCTTGCGAGCGCCTGGCTGATTCGGCGCCTCATCGACCCCAAGGCCAAGTTTCTTTGGCTTGAGTCCCCCGCCGACTGCCCGCCCAAGGCCTTGGGCTTTGACTTCGACGGCGCGAGCTTCACCCATGTGGGCGCGCGCGTGACCTTTGAGGTCCTGCTCGCGAGCTTTGGCATCGAGACGCCAGCGCTGTCGCGGATGGGCGCCCTCGTTCATTACCTGGATGTCGGCGGCGTGCAGCCCGCCGAAGCTGCGGGCGTCGAAAGCATCCTGGCGGGGCTTCGCACCGGCATCGAGGACGACGATCAATTGATGGCCGCCGCTTGCGCGGTGTTCGACGGCCTTCTCACGAATTACCAACAAGGCGGCCCGACTGACCAGAAAGCAAAAAAGCCATGAGCGACTCCAATCAATCCAACGAGCCAGCCAGCTATACCCTCTGGCAACTCATGCTCTATTTCCTGCGCCTGGGCGCGCTGGGCTTTGGCGGCCCTGTGGCTCTTGTGGGCTTCATGCACCGCGACTTGGTCGAGGAGCGCAAATGGATTTCGGAGGCCGACTACAAGGAGGGACTCGCGCTCGCGCAGATCGCGCCGGGGCCATTGGCCGCGCAACTGGCGATCTACCTGGGCTTTGTCCATCACCGAATTCTTGGCGCCACGGTCGCGGGCTTCGCATTTGTGCTGCCGTCGTTTCTGATGGTGGTGGGCCTGGGCATGGCCTATGTGTCCTATGGCGGGCTGCCCTGGATGCAGGCGGTCTTCTACGGAGTGGGTGCTGCGGTGCTGGGCATCATGGTCATCGGCGCCCACAAGCTCTCCACCAAGAACATCGGCAAGGACAGGCTGCTGTGGGCCATCTTTGGCGTCCTGGCGATTGTCACCATCGTCACCCAATCCGAGATCGCATGGCTGTTCATTGGCTCGGGCATCCTGGTCTGGCTGATCCGCTGCAAGCCGAAGTTCGGAAACGCGTCTTGTGCTGTGGCCATGCCAACCCAACTCCCACAAGTGCTGCCGGTGGTTGCCGACCCCAGCCTGGTCCTCCAGATTGGCCTCTTCTTCGCCAAGGCCGGAACATTCGTCTTCGGCTCCGGCCTTGCCATCGTCCCCTTCCTCTATGGAGGCGTCGTAACTGAGCACCATTGGCTAAATGATCGCCAGTTCGTGGACGCGGTCGCCGTGGCCATGATCACGCCTGGACCCGTTGTGATCACCACCGGATTCATTGGCTACCTGATCGCGGGATTGCAAGGGGCGAGCATTGCTGCGGCGGCAACCTTTTTCCCCTGCTACCTGATCACCATCATTGCCGCTCCGCACTTCAAGAAGTGGGGCAAGCATCCCTCGGTCATCGCCTTCGTCGATGGAATCACGGCAGCGGCCATAGGCGCCATCGCAGGTTCCGTGGTGGTCATCGCGCAGCGCTCCATCACGGACATCCCTACGGCGATTCTGGCAGTGGGCGCGACCGCCTTGCTGTGGAAGTTCAGGAAGATCCCCGAACCCTTTGTCGTGCTTGGCGCGGCTTTGATCGGGCTTGCCATCTACCCGCTGTTGCACCCGTAACCGCGAACCCAAGGAGAAAACGCCATGACCAGCATTCCCGCATTCGAGAGCCAAGCCACGCTCAAGCCACTGTCCTTCGATCCGGCCAAGCTCGCCGGACTCTCCGAGCGATTGATTCGCTCGCACTGGGAGAACAACTATGGCGGCTCCGTCAAAGCCCTCGCCACTGTGAAGAAGCAACTGGCCGAGGCCTTGGCCAACAAGGACACGCCTGCCTTCATCTACAACGACCTGAAACGCGAGCATCTGCTGCGTACCGGGTCGGTGGTGTTCCACGAATGCTATTTCGACAACCTCGGCGGAAATGGCCAGGCAGGGGCCAACGAGCGCAAGGCCATCGCGGATGCCTTCGGCAGCTTCGACACCTGGGAAACCGAATTTCGCCGAATGGGCGCGGGTCTTGGCGGCGGCTCGGGGTGGGTGATCCTGGGGTTCAATGTCCACACCCGCCAACTCGAAAACTATTGGCTTGGCGACCATGCCCATGGGCCTGCGGCCACCTTGCCTATCTTGGCCATGGACATGTATGAGCACTCTTACCAAATGGATTTTGGGGCGGCAGCGGCCCAATACATCGACGCGTTTTTCCAGAACATTCAATGGGAAGAAGTCGCCCGTCGTATCGGGTCAGCAGCAAAAGCCTGACCGCTTCGATCAGGACCGGCTCGACATCACGGCCGAGCCCATGCCGAAGAAATTCAATTTTGACGAAGGAGTCGTGTCATGAAGTGGATCACTCGCGAAAGACCGAAGATCGACCGTATTGCGTGCCCCTGGCTTGTGGCGCGTTTCATCGATGCCGCACCTGATTTTCTCTATGTGCCTGCCGGGGATGTCATGCGTGTGGCTGGCGAAGTCGGCGCTATCCCCTACGACGTGCCCGGCGTTGAGCTGGGACATCACGGCCACCACTGCAGCTTCGACGCATTCATCCAAAAATACGAGCTCAAGGACGCAGCACTGGACAAGCTCGCGTTAATCGTTCGTGCCGCCGACACGGGTGCTGCGAAACTGGCTGAAGAGGCGGCAGGACTTCTGGCCATTTCGCGCGGGCTTTCGATGAACTTCGATGACGATCACCAGATGCTAGCCCACGGTATGGTCATCTACGACGCTTTATATGCCGCTTGCGCGAAGGCTCCCTTCAAAGCTGGAACACCTGCTCCGAGAAGCCTGTGACGCGCAAACTGCTATTACCCAAGGACGCAGGCAAGACCGCTTTGCTTCTGCTGCAAGCGCGCGCCATGCGCGCCTTCGCAGACGGGTTTGTCGCCGTGCTCTTGCCTGCCTACCTGCTTGCTCTGGGATTGGGAACCTGGGAAGTGGGTCTTCTTGCCACAACGACGCTTCTGGGGTCCGCTCTCGCAACGCTGGCTGTGGGCGCGTGGGGGCATCGCTTCCACCGCAGCCACGTGCTCTCGTTTGCCGCGGTCCTGATGGCCGCCACCGGCTTTGCTTTCGCCGCGAGCTCCTCCTTCTGGCCACTGTTGATCATCGCCTTCGTCGGCACTCTTAACCCCAGCTCAGGGGATGTCAGCCTCTTCCTGCCTTTGGAGCATGCACGCCTCGCGGAGGTGACTGACGGCGAAACACGCACTGCCTTGTTTGCAAGGTATAGCTTCACGGGGTCGCTATTTGGGGCATTTGGATCGCTTGCCGCCGCGCTTCCCGGCTATCTTGGCTCGTGGCCGTACATGTCGCCCCTGAATGCTCTGCGAGCCATGTTTGTCCTCTACGGCGCCATCGGCTGTGTGGTCTGGCTGCTTTATCAAAGATTGCCGAACCCGCAGGGGCATGAGGTCAAGGCGCCAACGCCTCTTGCCCAGTCGCGTGCGGTGGTGATCCGCCTTGCAGCGCTTTTTTCGGTGGACTCGTTTGCGGGCGGCCTGGTGGTCAACGCGCTGCTTGCTCTGTGGCTGTTCCAGCGGTTTGACATGTCAGTTGCCTCCGCGGGCGCGTTCTTTTTCTGGTCAGGGCTTTGCTCTGCAGCTTCGCAGCTGGCAGCGCCCCGGTTGGCCAAGCGCATCGGGCTGCTCAACACCATGGTGTTCACGCATATCCCTGCAAGCCTGTGCTTGATCGCCGCGGCCTTCGCGTCAAGCCTTTATGCCTCGCTCGCCCTGCTCATCATCCGCTCCCTGCTGTCGCAGATGGATGTACCCGCCCGTAGCGCGTTTGTGATGTCAGTAGTGACACCTGCAGAACGGACCGCCGCAGCCAGCTTCACGGCCGTGCCGCGAAGCTTGGCCTCAGCGGCAGGCCCTACCATCGGCGGCGCTCTGTTTTCGATTGGCTGGCTCGCAGCGCCGTTAGTCACCTGCGGGTTACTCAAAATCGCCTATGACATCGCGATCTGGCGTTCTTTTCGTAACGTCTCTCTTCCTGAATGATCATGGGCATAAGGGACGTGCCAGACTTTTCCACGCCCCTCAGACACCAGATTGGACTTAACCCGCTGGCGTCTTCTGAGCATTGTGCTGAAAGCTGAAACATGAATCCATAAGCCGGGCGAGCGCAGTCTAAGCAATACCGAAAAATTCTTGCAGTTTTCCGAGACACGGCCACAGCTGGATCCCTCAATTAACAAGGAGTCAAAAATGGAAAGTGCAATCAGTCGCGTACATCACGATCCTTGGAATAAGGGTGTGATCGTCGGACAAAAGACACCATTCAAACGGAAAGAGGTTTGGGCTATCCGGGTATCTGATTCCATTTCCAAATCATTCGTGAACGCGAAGGCGAAGCGCAGGCAGTACAGACTTCGGCCAAGCGAAGCCGACAAAGTGCACGGATGATTTGGAAATGGAATGACATCCAGAAAGCAGACCTTCGCCAATACCCGCTTACGCTGCAGTCCCGTCGTTCGAATCCCAATCATCAGTGACCGCACAGGGCCCGTACCTGTCGGTGGCGATCGTTTTTCGACTCGCTTTATAGCGTAGCGGCCATTGCGAGTGGCGGTACTGGGCTGGGACAAGCCGGCTCACAAGCGCGCGGCGCGGCTGCGCTGAGCGCCTTGGTCGAGCCCGGTCTGGAACTCCGGCGGTTTTAAGGTGTCCTATTGTTAAAGACACAACAGCCTTGGAGAAATGCGCCGGAACGGCGTATCGATTTTTGCTTCATGACCCAATTTATGAAATCACGCCGCTACTTTCGCCGGCGAAACTCTCGCCGGTATACGTGTTTCTCGCCGCGCCTGTATGCTCCGTCGACATCACAGGCATCGTGCTGTCGGTCACCGGCAGCGCTGGAGCCACCTGACAGGCACGACAATTGCTGCGCCCGACCATGACGACCCTGAGAAACGACCAGCTCGATCTGCTACGCTGCGCCCTCGCCGAACGCGACGCCCAGTTGCAGGTCGAAGTGCGCGCGGCCAAGCAGGCGGCCGCCGAGCGCCCGCCCGCGACCGTGCGCGAGGTGCAGGACCCGGGCGAGGACGCGGAAGAGCATTTCCGCCACGGGCTCGAACACGTCGACCTGGAGCGCGAGCAGGAAGAGCTGCGCGCCATCCAGCAGGCGCGGGAGCGCATGGCCGACGGCAGCTATGGTAGTTGCATCGACTGCGGCCAGCCCATTCCCTTCGAGCGCCTGAAGGCGCAGCCGAGCGCGTCACGCTGCATCGTGTGCCAGACGCGCTTCGAGCATTCTCAGGTTCGTTGAAGGTCAGCGGCGCGGGGACGCCGGCTGCACGCGCTCCTGCGGCGTCACGGTCTCGGTCACGAGCCGGCCGCCTCGAAGCAGGGAGACCTGAACGGGGCGCCCGATTCGATCCGCATTGAGCAGGCGCAAGAGGTCATCCGCGCCTGCGACCACCGCGCCGTCCAGTGCGACGAGGATGTCGCCAACGCGCAGGCCCGCCCGGTCCGCGGCGCCGCCCGCCTCCACCTCGCCAACGCGCACACCGTGTGCACCCGACGCGATGGCAAGGGCAAGGCGCCGGGCCACCGGCACCGTTTGCGCCGCAATGCCAAGGTGGGCGCGCCGCACGCGGCCATGCGAGATGAATTCTCCGACCACGAACCGTGCGGTGTTGCTGGACACCGCGAACGAGAGGCCTTGCGCTCCCGCAATCACGGCGGTGTTGATGCCAACCACCTGGCCGGATGCCGCCGCGAGCGGGCCGCCGGAGTTTCCCGGGTTGAGCGCCGCATCGGTCTGGATGACATCATCAATCAGATGGCCGCTTTGCGATCGCAGCGACCGGCCGAGTGCGGAGACGATGCCGGCCGTGACCGTCGACTCGAACCCCAGGGGATTGCCGATCCCTACCACCAGGTGACCGCGCTTCAGCAGCTTGGAATCGCCCAGCACTGCGGCCACGGCACCGCGCGGGAGCTCGGCGCGCAGCAGCGCCAGGTCGGTGGCGGGATCGTCGCCGAGCACATCGGCCTCCTTGTCACCGCCCTCCGCCAGTCCCAGCCGCACGCGCCGTGCGCCCGAAACGACGTGGCTGTTCGTCAGCACCAGCCCGTCGCCGGCAATGACCACGCCGGATCCGAGTCCGCCACGCCGACCGGGCGCGCGGCTTTCCACCCGGACGACGGCCGGCCCGACGCTCTCGGCCACCGCCGCCACCGCACGCGAGTAGGCGTCGACCAGCGCCTCCTGATCCGTGTCGGGCCCGATGCCTTCCGGCGGCGCCGGTAGGGCTGTCTCGTCGAACATGACGCACCTCAAAGATGAATGACACCCAGCCGCACCGCGTGGGCGACGGCGTCGGTACGGCCCGAAGCGTCCAGCTTGTCGATCAATGAACCGACATGGAACTTGGCGGTGTGGACCGAAATGCCCAGGCGGCGTGCAATGGCCTTGTTGGACGCCCCTTCGGCCATAAGGGACAGCACCTCGAACTCCCGCTTGGTAAGCGCAGCATCGGCGTCCACGGGCGCTGCCGTGGCGGTCGCGACCAGGGCGACGTCGGCCGCCTCACCGCGCCGCGCCACGCGCACGCCCGGCACACCCGCCAGGGCAGCGGCCAGGCGTTCCGACAGCACGGGGTCCGCGATCTCGAGCGCGATCACGATCGACTCCCTGGGGGTGTTCGCGTTCAATCGGCTGGCCTTTCGCCCACCGTCAGCTCCAGCTCCGCGGCCTCGCCGGCGCGCTTGAGTGACAGCGTGATGACGGTGCCGACGCTGGCCGGCCCCAGCGCATGCAGCAGCATCTGAACGCTTCGGACCGGCTGGCCATTCCAGGCCAGGATCACGTCGCCCTGGCGCAGCCCTGCCGCCGCCGCGGGGCCGTCGTCGGCGATGCCCATGACCATCGCGCCGACGCCGGAGTGATTGACCCGCACCGGCTGCAGGCTGAGCCCCAGGTAACCGCGCGGCACGCGGCCGTGGGCCTCGAGCAGCGCTGCCACGCGCTCTATCGTCGCGGCCGGAATGACCAGTGCGCGCCGGCGCGGCCCGAACACGGCCATGCCGATGGCCCGGCCACTCGCGTCCAGCGCCAGGCCGCCTTCGGCGCTGCGGCGGAGCACCAGGTCGAGTTCGATCCGGGCGTCGATGTCGCCACCGCGCAGGCTGCGCCAGGCGGGCCCGGCCAACGAGACCGCGCCGACTGCGGCCACCGGGTTGCCTTCGAACGCTCCGACCGCCAGGGCGATCGCTCCTGCGCGAACGGGTGCGGCATCGAGCGCCATCGGTGGAAGCTGCGCGCCGTCGATGCGCAGCAAGGCGATGTCCGTGCTGGCATCGCGGCCAACCACGGTGGCCGCCGTGGTCGCGCCGCCCGGCAGCGCGACCGCCACGTCTTCGTCTTCGGGAAGCGCCTCCTCGCAGGTGACGACCAGTCCGTCGCGCCAGGCGAATCCGCTCGCGCGTGCGCGTCCCGCATGCACCGCGACCACACTGCGCGACGCCGCGGCCACCGCTTCGGTCATCGCCGTGGAAAGCTGCTCAAGGGTCAAAGTAGAGGTATCGGCCATCGGATCTCCTGAGTTGGCTTCATTGTGCGAGCCGCCCCGGGCCGCGTCTACTGCCCAGGTGGGCAGGCGCCTACCGGGATCCGAACGAGGCCATTGCACCACGACCAACGCATTGGGGGTAAGCCAGCTTTCTTGACTCTATGTCTTGAACCGCTTCAACGCCTCACGCGCCATTTGTGAAAGTTAAAGCCGGCCACAGTCACAAAAAATGGGCCAGGACGAGGCTCCGTGCACACCAAGTGAACCCCTGTCCCGCGCGTTGCCCCGACGAGAGCGGGTTGGCAGTAGAACTGAAATGTCTATCACCCAGACAGCTTCACACGGTCAGGATACGGCGATCCAGGCCGACCTGTACATGAGCTTCGAGCTACGTGACAAGAAGTGGCAATTGACGTTGAGCGATGGCCGCCGTGGCCCGAGCCGATACACCGTGGACGCCGTAAAGCGAGTTCGAGTGCAAAACGGGGAAAAAGATGATGACGAGTGAAATCTGTTTCAAAAAATTTCTCCCAACACTGAACTGGGCGTTCAGAATTGGTTTTTTCTACAGCGTCGTCAGGCAGGTCCTTTTATGTGCCCGGTGAAGAAGGGGCGACCATGAAAACTTTAAAAATCGAAACGATGGGACTTGGAAGACCGAGATACACATCGACAACCCGCACCGATGAAAAGCAGAGGATGAAAAGAAATGAAAAAGCTCGCTACAGCTGCCCTTGCCGCAGTCATACCCCTGTCTCTCAGTCAAGTTGCATGGGCCGCCGACAAACTCCAGATGCCGCAACAAGGCACTGCGACCTACGTGACCTACTACACCAGCCATTCCTTGGCGAACCTCGACATGGGCGAGGTAGGGTCCGAAGCGCTGCTGGAACTGGTGGGAATCACCCGAAATGCCGAGGGGCAAAAATTCTTCGACAACATGTCGGTGCGCTGCCTCTTCTACCGCGAGGCCGTGGGCGGCAAGGATAAAGGCAGCGGCGCCTGTACCGAGACGGATGGCGACGGCGACAAAGTTTTCATCACGGTCGACGCCGGGGCCCGGGTCCACACCCTGATCGGCGGCACCGGCAAATACAAAGGAATATCGGGCACCGCGCCGTTCACCGGTAGCCCACTCCCCGCGCCCGGGCAGGGTCTGGGCGCGATCGTCGTGGAACACAGGGTGACTTGGCAGTTCAAGTAGCTCGGCCCTCCCTGCACCGATGAAGTGTGGTTATCGGCCTGAGCGGACCTTCGCGACCAAGTGCTAACCATCAACTGGCAACGTCCGCTTTCGGAAAGCGGAACGCGTACTCTGGACCCATTGGGTTGAGGAGACGTCCTTTTCATTGCACTCAGGTCACTTCTGATCCTCGGGACGGCCGACGCCGAGCGCCTCGAGCAGCGGACGGAGAGCATCGAGTTCCGAGCCGAAACCGCTCCAATCTCCCGCCTTCAGTCGCTCGATGGCGCGGTCGTAATGGGCGAGTGCCTCGCGGGCGCGCACGTCCGCCGTGCCCCGGGGCGGCGATGCCACCGGGGCGGTCTCCTTGAAGAGCGCCGCCAAGGCTTCGCCCAAGGTCCCCTCCATCACCACACGGTCACCGTAGGCGGCGATCACCCGCTTCAACTCGGGCAACTGACCGGACGCCGCGCGCAAGTAGAGCGGGGAGACGTAGAGGATCGAGTTCTCGATCGGCACGACCAGAAGGTGGCCGCGGATGACGCGCGAGCCCATCTGGTTCCACAGCGAGATCTGCTGCGAGATCTCGGTATTCTGCTGGATGCGCGCCTCGATCTGGAACGGCCCAAAGACCAGCTTGTCCTTGGGGAAGGTGTAGACGATGAGCTTGCCGTACTCGGGCGGATCGCAACGCGCCGCCAACCAGGCAATCATATTCTCGCGTTGGCTGGGCACCATCGGCAGCATCAGCACGAACTCGGCGCGCGGCGCCCCAGGGAGCCGCATGATCATGTAGTAAGGCGTCATCGGCATGCTGGGGGCATTCCCGCCATCGATGCCGGCCAATCCCCGGGGGAACGCCCAGAGATCCTCGCGGTTGTAGAAGACTTCCGGCGCATCCATATGGTAGGCGCGGTAGAGTTGCGCCTGGATCAGGAACAGATCCTCGGGGTAGCGGATATGCTGTTGCAGGTCTTGTGGCATCGCGTTCAAGGTCTTGAACAGACCCGGGAAGATGCGCTGGTACGTCCGCAGGATCGGATCGGCAGGATCGCTGACATAGAAGTCGACCGTGCCGTTATACGCATCGATCACCACCTTGACCGCGTTGCGGATGTAATTGGCGCCGCCGCCGATACTTGGCTGGGCGTACGGGAACCAGCGGCTGGTCGTATAGGCATCCTGCATCCAGAAAAGGCGCCCGTCGCTCGCGACGATATAGGGGTCATGGTCGAGGCGGAGGAACGGGGCGATCGTGCGCACCCGGTCCTGAATGTTACGGTGGAGCAGGATCCGGCTCTCGTCCGTGATGTAGCCGGTAAGCAGGATGTTGGGATCGTCGAACTCCCAGGCGAAGAGGCTGCGTCGCGCCACACTGCCGATGGCGACACCGTCGCGCCCGCTGTATGTGGTGTAGACGTTGTCCGTCCCCTTGGGGTAGTCGAATTCGGGAATGCCGCCCTTCACGATGACGTAGTCCTGACCGCCTCGACCGAAATAGAGGCGCGGTTCGTGTATGGTCGGTCCGCCGTTAGCGACGGGCGGAATATCCTGAAGAAAAAGGGAAGGTAAGCCTTCCGTGGATTTCTCGGTGACCGGCGACATCACGACGCCGTTGCCGTGGGTGAACAGGAGATGCAGGTTCACCCACGTATGGGCATTCGCCGGAAGCATCGCCGGCGCCAATTCGCGCGCCGACAGCATCACCTGCCGGTAGCCAGCGTCAAGCCGGTAGCGGTCGATGTCCACGGAGAGGAATTTGTAGTAGGTCCTGATTTCCTGCAGTTGCGCGTAGGTATCCATCAGCGGCTGCACATCCCACAGGCGGACGTTGTCGATGGTCGCGCGATTGGCCTGGAGCGAGGCGAGATTCAGCCCCTGCTCGGCCGGAAACGGTTTTACCGCGATCCGCTCCAGACCGTAGGCCTCCCGCGTCAGCGCGATATTGTGCTCGATATAGGGCGCCTCCAGCTGTAGCTCGTTCGGCTTGACGTAGAAGCGCTGGAACAGCGCCGGGTAGATCAAGGCGAACGCAAATGAGCTGCCGAACACCAGCAGCAACGAGGCGGCAGGAATTCGATAGCTCCGCCAGCGCATATTGGCCCACGAGGAGATGGATGCGGCAGTGGCAAGGCCGACGAGCAGCCACAGGACCGGCAGCTCGACGTGTACGTCGGTATAGCCGGCGCCGACCACGACGCCATTGTCGCCGTAGAGCAGCAGAAAGCGGTCAAGCCCATAGGACCAGGCCTTCAGGACAAAGAACAAACCGAGCAGTGCTGAGCCATGAGCGGCGGCGGCGGGCGAGAGCCCACGCGGCGACTGCTCGAGCGCGATGTCGCCGCGCACCGCGTAGACCACGCCTGCGACGACCGTGCAGCAAAAGAGCACCTGCAGCAGCCAGTTCTTGAGCGCAACGTAGGCGGGCAGCGAGAAGAGATAGAAGCTGATGTCCTTGCCGAAGATCGGATCGCGCTCGCCAAAGGGCACCTGATGAAGGAAGCGAAGCGCAGTGCCCCAGCTCGAGATCTCGCCGGCGGCGATAGCCAGCCCCAAGAGGGCGGCACCGCAAGCGATGCCAGCGCGCCAAGGAATGCGCGACGCGACCCGGTCGGCCAGTTCGCTTACGACCTCCCGCGAACCCGAAGAAAAGTCCGCTCCCGCTTGCGAGATACCGAGGCTCCTGGCGTAACGATGCGCCAGGAACCCCGACACCCATATAGCGCCCGCCGAGGCGGTGAACACGGTGACAAACAGGAGCGCCTGGGCGGAAAGGACCGTCCAAAAAACGTCGATATAGCCGATCGAAGAAAACCACAGCCAGTCGACCAGGACGCCAGTGATGCGCCCGACGACGATCAGGCCGACGACGACGACGGCCGCAACCGTGACTGCATTGCGTCCCAAGCGCACTCTGGACCTCACTTGCGACCACATCGCCCCTCCTTTGCGGGGCCGTCACCCATGTCCGGCTGTGACCGGACCATTTGCGCACCGCTGATCTGCCAGGAGCGTGGCTAAACGGGGTATCAATGCAACGCTCATGGCCGGCGCGCAGTCGGGCGATGCCTTGGGCTAGGTAACGCCAGATGAATGATTGTAGCCCTGTGAACCGGGAAGCGGGCATTGCCGCAAGTTTGAACGAGCTGCCGCCGAAGGTCAGCTTTGGCCGAGAACGTGCCGGCCGTCGCGGACTCACGGATGGCCGTTGGACCTCGGAAGTCGCCGCTGATGAGGCGCCGGATCGAACGGCGGTTGAGGGTCGTCAGGAGCCGGTCATGAACGACCGTTGACCGGAAATCAATTGGGTTGCCGATAAGCCGACACCGACTATCGGCAACATAGACAGGGGCGCGATGTTTACCCGGCGTCAGGGCCTTTGCGGCGAACTACCGCGCGAGCGGTTTAGTCCAAAGACTGACTGCCGACATAGGACTATCCGAAATGCTCGCTCCATACCCGACGTTGACATCGGCAGGTTGGGTGTCGGCAATGTGGCGCCGATTTCGATGATTGCTGCACCCGCAACCGGCCAAGAGCTGCCGCTCATGCGTAGGGCAGAATCCAGCCAAAAGCAGACCATGGCCGCCATGTATTTCAAAGGATTAGCTGTTTAAAAGGGAGCGAATATCTGCTGACTCCAAGATTTGCTTGGCATACCCAGTCTCGACAACGGCAATCATGGCTTGACCAATTTCCTCGGTGCTTACGACTGCACTGGGAAACCAGCGCCGCGCGGCTGATAGCAAAGGCGCTGCCGCTACATAGAAGGCATGGTAGAGCGGTGTTTTGGAGCGAATGCCGTGCAAAGGCTGAATCACACCGGGCCGAAACATGTAGGCGGCTTTAAACGGCATTGCAAGCAGAGCATCTTCGGTACGTTTCTTCACTTTGGCCCACATGGCATTGCTACTGCCCGTACCAGCGCCCGATACATAGACAAACTTCATGGCCGAGTTCCACCGCGCCAGTTGCTGACCGGCAGCCACTGGCATGTCGTAGTTGATGCGTGTGAACGTGGTTTCGTCTGCTCCGGCAGACGAGGAGCCGAGGCAGAAGAAGCAGGCGTCAAAATCTGTCAGTTGATCTTCTACTGCCGACAAGTCCAGTAAATTCCCGTGAAGCACTTCGCGCAATTTGGGATGCCTGATGCCAGTGGTACTACGTCCTACTGTGCACACGGTGGTGACGGCGTCTGAGCGTAACGCCTCGCGCAACACGCCTTGCCCGACCATGCCGGTGGCGCCAAATATCAAGACTTTCATGTGTTTACTCCACTGTCTGCCTTGTGATCGGCGCGCCATTCAGATGGCGTGCGGAACTCCCATTGCCGAAATGCTCGAAAAAACGAGTTCTGATCCTCATACCCCAGCATGAAGGCGACTTCGATCAGTGAGAACTGTCGGTCCCTCAGATACTCCAGTGCAAGCTGGTGGCGACTCTGGCTCAGCAGGTCTTGAAAGCGCACACCTTCTTCCGTCAGTCGGCGCTGCAAAGAGCGCTCGCTCATCGCCAGCTCGCTGGCAATAGACCGAATGTCCGGTCGTCCTGCAGTCAGTCTTCTCCGCAAAATCCAGCGGATTTGTTCGCTCAGCGTGGCCCTATGGGCCTGGGCATCAACCTGCGTTTGTAAAGCCTGATCCAGTATTTGCAGTAGTTCGCTGTTGTACTGCACAAAAGGTTTGGCCAGATCGGCAACGCGCAACGTCATACCGTTGTGCGCAGCGCCAAACTGCACCGGGCAACCAAAGTAGCGCTCAAGTACCACAGGGTCTTCGCTGGGGCGCGTCAATGAGACAAAAACAGGATGGAGCGGCGCGCTTGTGCCGCTCCGGCCCAATTCCATCAGGGAGGCCAAAGATGCCTCGACCAATGCGGGAGGTAGCTCGGCTTCCTCGGCGTGCAGCCAGTGCAATTGCACGCTGGCGTGGTCTGCATGCTCTTCGATGCGAATTTCTTCGGGCGCGCACAGACGTTTGAAGCGTGCGACACGTTGCAAGGCATCGCGGTAGTCGCGGGCGTGGTAGGCGGCAAGGAACGACGGCGGCATGACGCCACCATCCAACTCGGTTGCTATCCACAAACCAATGTGCGGATCACCGCTGACGACCACCATGGCCCGCCATAGCGCAAAAAACTGCGCGGTGCTGATGGGCGCGTCGTCCTGCACCAACCGAAGGGACAACTTGGCGTGGGCCAGCACTTGATGCCTTGCCAGGCCAACGCGCTGCATGCCTTCCCATAGGGCTGAAGGTATTTTGAAGTGGTCGTTCATAGGCGCAGCAAATGTTTACTTGGCCTGAAAACCACCGTCCACGTTGAGGATGTGGCCGGTGACGTAGCTCGATGCGGGTGAAAGCAGCCAGCAGATAGCGTCGGCGATTTCTTCGGGTTTACCAAGTCGGTTCATGGGGTGCATCGCCGAAATATTGGCCTCGTTGTAGTTTGGGTCGCTGCCGTCGAGCTGCTTGGCGATGATATCGGTCTTGGTGGCACCCGGCGCCACGCCGTTGATGCGAACGCCTTGGGCGGCGTGGTCCAGTGCCGAGGATTTTGTAAGGCCAACCACCGCATGCTTGGTGGCCGCATAAGCACCGGCCCAAGGAATGCCATTGAGACCAGCGATAGACGCAAGATTGACGATGGAGCCGCCGCCTTGCTTCAACATCTGCTGGATCTCGTACTTCATGCAGAAATACACGCCCAGCACATTGGTATCCAGCATGGCGCGGAAGTTGTCCGTGTTCGACTGGTCGATGGTGCTGATCTCATTGGAGATGCCTGCATTATTCACCGCCATGTCAAGGCGGCCGAACTCGTTCACCACCTGAGCCACCATGTCCTTGACAGCAGTTTCGTCTGTAACATCGTTGCGGAGGAAGCGGGCTTGTGCGCCGGAATGAGCGACTGCAGCGATTTCCCTCAACGCGGCTTGCCCCACATCGTCGCGGCGACCGCTGATGACGACATTGATACCTTGTGCGGCCAGCTTCAAGGCAACCGCCTTCCCTATTCCTGAGGCGCCGCCTGTGATTAATGTGACTTGGTTGGACATAACAGACTCCTTTTAGAAATTTCACTTGGTAGTCATGCAGAGATTTGCTCTCGGTGCATGGGTGAACTTTAGGAAATCTGAGGTTGCGCAGATATGCACTTGACGCCCAATGATATGCAAAGTGCGCCAATTAACTACGCGACGATTGGCTGCTTTGGGTCGATTGCGATCCGTCATGAACGGCTGCAATTCGGCCACCCCGAAACTTGCGGTTACGCATCCAGAAAGCTGCCGCTGGCGAGTACCCGCAAACGCTGCAGACACCCGAGTCGGAAGGATTGACCGACCGGTTTAGGGGCTGTGCTTCAGGCTTGAGATCCCCCCGGCCAACGGGCGCAGTACGCTCTATTTTTTACGGCAACTATGCGGCAAGGCGCTGCGTTGGCGGCAGGCGCTTCACACTCACTCCTGCTTGATGCCGGCTTCGCGGATCAGCTTGCCCCATCCGGCCTGCTCGGCCTTGATGTAGGCGGCAACCTGCGCGGGATTGCCGCTCATGGGCGTGCTGCCTTCCGCGGCCAGCTGGGCCAGCATGGCGGGCTGGGTCAGGGCCTTCGCCACGGCGGCGTTCAGGCGCTTGACCACGTCGGCCGGCGTGCCTGCAGGCGCCACAATGGCCTTCCAGTCCACCGCCTCAAAGTCCTTGTAGCCGGACTCGGCGACGGTCGGCACCTCGGACAGGATCGCCACGCGCCTGCTGGACGTCACGGCCAGCGCGCGGAGCTTGCCGCCCTTGATCATGCCCACCACGGCCTGCGGTGTGGCGAACATGTAGTCGGTCTGGCCACCGAGCAGGTCGGTGATGGCCGGGGCCGCTCCCTTGTAAGGCACGTTGAGCACCTTGATGCCGGCCCGGCGGGCCATCATTTCACCGGCCAGGTGGCCCACGGTGCCGGTGGAGGCCAGGGCCTGCTTGACCTCGCCGGGCTTGCCCTTGGCGGCCTTGACCGCATCGGCCAGCGTGCGCCAGGGTGAATCGGCGCGTACCACCATCACGGTGGGCTGCTCGGCCACCAGGGCGACCGGTATCAGGTCCTTCGCCGGATCGAAGGGCATGCCGGGCAGCAGCGTCGGGTTGATGGCCAGGTTGGCCGTCTGCCCCATGCCGATGGTGTAGCCATCGCCCCTGGACTTGGCAACGACATCCAGGCCGATGTTGCCACCGCCGCCGGCCCTGTTGTCGACCAGGAAGGCCCATTGGGTGTCCTGCGTGATGGTGTTGGCGATATGGCGCGTGACCACATCGGTGCCGCCGCCCGGCGTGTAGGGCACGATGAAGCGTATGGGCTTGTCGGGCCAGGCGGCCTGCGCCATGGCAGCACCGCCGCCCAGAGCAGTCAGGCTCATCAGGGCGGCGGTGATCAGTGTGCGTCGTTGGAATTTCATGGGTTTGTCTCGTCTTTGTCTCGTGGTAGGGCTGGGGATACGTAATGCGTAATGCGTAATGGCTTAGCGTGTGATCTGTCGGGATTGAAACCTTGCAATGGCGTCGTCGCTGTACCCCAGCTCGGCCAGCAAGGTCTGGGTGTGCTCGCCCAGTCTGGGCGGGTTCATGCGCACACCGGGGCGGCTGCCACCCAGCGTGAGGGGCAGCAATGCCGTCGGGGTTGTTTTTCCTGCGCTGGGGCCATCGGGCAGGATGATGGGCGCCAGGCCGCCGGTGGCCAACAGATGCGGGTCGTCGAACAGGTCCTGCGGCTTGGTGATAGGCGCAAACGGCAGCTCGTGCTGCTCGAACACGGCGCTGAGCTCGGCCGCGCTGTAGCCCGCCAGGTGGGCGCGCAGCATGGGCATCATCCATTCGCGGGCCCGCACCCGGTCGTTGTTGGACTTCAGGCGCGAATCGGCCAGCATGCTCTCCAGGCCAAAGGCCTTGCAGAAGATCGCCCACTGCTTGTCGCTCACGGCGGCCAGGAAGATCTGCTCGCCGTCCCTCACGGTGAACACGTCGTACACCGCCCAGGCCGAGATGCGACTGGGCATGGGGTCGGCGGCCTTGCCGGTGGCGGCGTACTGCATCATGTGCTGCGCCACCAGAAACACGTTGTTTTCGAACAGGGCTGACTGCACTTCCTGGCCCTTGCCGGTTCCTCTTGTCGGATGGTCGCGTGCGGCCAGCGCGGCCAGCGCGCCGATCGCGCCGAACATGCCGCCCATGATGTCGTTGACGCTGCTGCCGGCGCGCAGCGGATCGCCTGCGCGACCGGTCATGTAGGCCAGGCCGCCCATCATCTGCACCACCTCGTCGAGTGCCGTGCGGTGGTCATAGGGACCGGGCAGAAAACCCTTGTGGCTCACATAGATGAGACGCGGGTTGAGCTTTTTCAGGGTCTCGTAATCCAGGCCCAGCTTCTTCATCGTGCCGGGCTTGAAGTTCTCGCTGACGATGTCGGCGGTGGCAATCAGGCGCAGCGCCGCCTCCACGCCTTCGGGCTGCTTGAGGTCGAGCGCGATGCTTTTCTTGTTGCGGTTGAAGGTCGGGAAAAAGCCAGCGCCCGAGCCCAGCAGGTGCCGCGTGCCGTCGCCCTCGATGGGCTCGACCTTGATGACCTCGGCGCCCAGGTCGGCCAGCAGCAGGCCGCAGGTGGGGCCCATCACCATGTGGGTGAATTCGACGACGCGGATGCCGGCATAAGGCAGGCGAGCCTCGCCGGCATCGTCGGCAGACTGGGGCTTGGACTCAGACACGGGGTGCTCCTTGAACGAATCCCTTGGGAAGACCGGCCTCGGGCGTCATGCCGTAAACCGGCTCACCCGGCAAGCCGGCGATGAGCGGCACGCGCGCCGCCATGAGTTGGTCGAGGTTGACGCCGGTCGCAACACCCATGGCCTCGAACATGAACACCAGGTCTTCGGTGACGACATTGCCCGAGGCGCCCGGCGCGTGGGGGCAACCGCCCAGGCCGCCCAAGGAGGCATCGAAGGTGCGCACGCCCTCTTCGTAGGCCGCCAGGCAATTGGCCAGGCCCAGGCCGCGCGTGTTGTGCATGTGGGCGGCGCCGGCCTGCTCGCCCAGCTCGGCGCGCAGCCGCCTGAAGAGACGCCGCACCTGCGCCGGATTGGCGTAGCCGACGGTGTCGGACAGGCCCGATTCGTCGGCGCCGGCCGCCACGCATTGCACGGCCAGCCGGATGACCTCGTCTTCCGGCACTTCGCCCTGCAGGGTGCAGCCGAAGGCGGTCGATATGCCGGCCTCCAGGCTGACCTGCGGCGCGATCTCGCGGCGCAGCCCGGCAATCGCACGCACCTCCTCGACCATGTCCTCGCGCGTCTTGCGCACGTTGGCGAGCGAGTGCGCGGCGCTGGCCGACACGGGCATGGTGAGCTTGTGCACGCCGGCGGCCAGCGCGGCCTGCGCGCCAAGCAAATTGGGCACCAGCGCCATGACGGTGAGACCGGGCAGCGTGAGGGCGTGCCTCACCACCTCCGCCGCATCCGCCATCTGGGGCAGCAGTTTGGCCGGCACAAAGGAAGCGACTTCGATTTCACGCAGACCCGCGTCGTACAAGGCCGTGATCCAGCGCTTCTTGTAGTCGGTGGGCATGGTGGTCTTGACGGATTGCAGGCCGTCGCGTGGGCCGACCTCGCTGATCAGGACTTGAGGCACGGGAGGTTTGAGCATGGTTGCAAGGATTTATTAATTCTGTAAGATAGAACAAAGTTCTTTCTAATGAAATAATCACAGAGGCCTGTCCGCTTGTCAAGCCAGCAGGCATCACCGCAAGGAATGCCCATGCCCCGCAAAGCCCACATCGAATCCCTGGCCGACAGCCACGCCGCGCCCGGTGGCGCCGCCGCCGTTGACCGCGCGCTGACGCTGCTGGCGGTCTTCCGCCAGGGGGACCAGTCCCTGAGCCTGGCCGAGCTGGCCAGCCGGACCCAGCTTTACAAAAGCACCGTGCTGCGCCTGCTGGCCTCGCTCGAACATGCGCGGCTGATCCAGCGGCTGGAAGATGGCAGCTACGGCCTGGGCAGCGAAGTGGCGCGGCTCAACGCCGTGTATGCCGCGTCGTTTTCCCTGGACCGCGTCGTGTTGCCGGTGCTGCGGGCGCTGGTGGCGGCCACCCGTGAAAGCGCCGCTTACCATGTGGCGCAGGGCGACGCGAGGTTGTGCCTGTACCGCGTGGACTCGCCCCAACCCATCCGCGACCACATCCAGGCCGGCGACGTGCTGCCCCTGGCCCGCGGCACCGGCGGCCGGGTGTTGATGGCCTTTGGCGCCAAGCCGGCAGGGACCCTCACGGCCCGGGACAAAAACCTCTACGCCCGCATCCGGGAGCAGGGCTATTTCTCGGCGACGGGTGACCGCCTGGCGGGCGTGGCCGGCATTTCCGCGCCGGTGTTCAAGGCCGACGGCAGCCTGGCCGCCGCCCTGACGCTGACCATGCCGGCAGAGCGCTACGACGAGCGCCATGTGAAGAAGGTGCTGGAAGCGGCCCGAGCCCTGAGCACCCAGCTAGGCATGACGCCCGCGCCGCCCTGAGCACACTGCACCGCGCAGCAGGCCCGCGGTAACAGGCCCGGGAATTGCTTGGCAGACCGGCACGGGGACACAGAAAGTGAGGTTTGCCATGAAAACCCAACAAATTCGCTATCTCATTAACAGGAAATGGGTTAAAACACCCAATCCAATCCCCCACTTTTGGGTGGTTTGACCCACAAATGGGGGCAATCATGGACGCCAGCACTGCTGCTTTTCCGGGCCCGCCACTGAACCTGCGGCGCCGCTTTGCCATCGCCAGCCTGGGCATCATCACCGTCATCGCGCTGTCCCTGGGCTGGCTGCTGTCCAACCTGCTGACCCAGAGCCTATTGCAGCACGAGGGCGAAGCCAACCGGGACTTCATCCAGAATCTGCTCACCACGGACGGCTCCGCGCGCTATTTCGCGGCGCCCGAGGACCCGGAACTGCGCAAGCGCTTCCTGGGGTCCATGGAGCACATTGCCGCCGTGCGCGAGCCGGTCCGGGCCAACGCCTACCGGCCCGACGGCACCATGCTGTGGTCCACCGACAAGGCGCTCGTGGGGCAGCGTTTCCCGGTCAACGACGAACTCGACGAAGCCCTCTCCGGCAAATTGGTGGTGCATAGCGGGGTCATCGGCCAGCATGATCCCAAGGCCGAACATCAAGGCCTGGACCAGCACGCCACTTATTTTGTCGAGAGCTACATCCCGCTCCGGGAGCCGGGCTCGACCCAGGTGCTGGGCGTGATGGAGCTCTACAAGCAGCCGACCCAGCTCAGCGCGGATATTCGCTTGGCGGTGATCAAGCTCTGGCTGGCCTGTGCCATCTGCGCCAGCGGCCTGTTTCTCACGCTGTACTGGATCGTGGCCCGCGCCGACCGCATCCTGCGCCGGCAGCACGCGCAGCTGGCCGAAGCCCAGAGCCTGGCCTCGGCCGTGGAACTGGCGAGCGCAGTGGCCCACAACATCCGCAACCCGCTGGCGTCGATCCGGCTCTCGGCCGAGCTGCTGGAGCACAGCGGCACGCCGCAGGCCGATCTCGGCGAACACTGCGGCGACATCGTCAGTGCCGTGGAGCGGGCCGACCGCTGGATCAGCGAGCTGGTGCGCGTGGCGCAGGCACCGCAGCTGCAGCCGGAAGTGGTCGCGCTCGGGCCGCTGGTGAGCGCCTGCTTCGACGAGATGGCCGGCGAGATGGCGCGCCGGCAGGTCCGCGGCACGGTGGAGCTAACGCCGCCCGGCCACGTGCTGGCCCACCCCGCCATCCTGAGGCAAATCCTGCTGAGCCTGATGGCCAATGCCATCGAGGCCATGCCGGAGGGCGGCCAGCTGCGGGTCAGCTGGTGCGAGCAGGGCCGGCTGGCCGGCCTGCACCTCACCGACAGCGGCCATGGCATTCCGGACGAGGTCCGCAAGCGCCTGTTCCGGCCTTTTTTCAGCACCAAGAGCGGCGGCCTGGGCATAGGTCTCGCCCTGGTCAAACGCATGGTGGAGCAATGGCAGGGCTCGCTCAGCCTGAGCGCGGCCCAACCCTGCGGCACCTGCGTGGAGATCCTGCTGCCGCGCGCCGAGGCGCTCCGGCCGGCAAGCCAAGTTCCGCAAGTCCCCTCCAAGGAAGGAGCACCCCATGGCAACCCTGTTGGTTATTGAAGACGAACCGGCCCTGGCCAAAAACATGGCGCGCTACTTCCAGCAGCTGAATCACACGGTCGAGATCGCGCATGACGGACCGTCCGGCATCCAGGCGGCGCAGCGGCTGATGCCGGACGTGGCCATTGTCGACTACCAGCTGCCGGGCCTGGACGGGCTGGAGGTGATACGGGCGCTGCGCCGCAACGACGAACAGGTGCGCGCCGTGATGGTGTCGGGCCACGCCAGCGTGTCGATCGCGGTCGACGCCATGAAGGCCGGCTCGTTCGACCTGCTGACCAAGCCGGTGTCGCTGAACAACCTGAGGGCCGTGGTGGACCGCGCGCTGGCAGAAACCGGCAGCCTGCGCGTGCTCGACTACTACCAGCGGCGCGAAGCCGATGCCTCGGGCCTGGACCTGCTGGCCGGCGAGTCTGTGCCCATGCGCGCGCTGCGCGAGCTGGTCCGCGCGATTGCCTCCCATGAGCCGGCCGACCACTCGCCCGTGCCGCCCATCCTGATCCTGGGTGAAACCGGCTCCGGCAAGGAACTGGTGGCACGCGCCTGCCATTTTGCGAGCCTGCGCGGGGCCGGCGCCTTTGTCGAAATCAATTGCGCCGCGCTGCCCCCGCAACTGCTGGAAGGCGAGCTGTTCGGTTATGAAAAGGGCGCGTTCACCGATGCCCAGGCGCGCAAGATAGGCCTGATCGAAGCGGCCGATGGCGGCACCCTGCTGCTCGACGAGATTGGCGAGCTCGATCTGGCGCTGCAGGCCAAGCTGCTGCGGGTGCTGGAAAACCTGCGCGTGCGCCGGCTCGGCGCCCTGCAGGATCGCCAGGTCAATGTGCGCATCATCGCCGCCACCAACCGCGACCTCGACGCCCTGGTGCAGGCCGGCAAGTTCCGCAGCGACCTGCTCTACCGCCTGCGCGTGTTCCAGATCAACATCCCGCCGCTGCGCGCCCGCGGCGACGACGTCTGGCTGCTGGCCCAGCGCTTTGTCTCCCAGCTGGCGCGGCGCTATGGCAAACCCGCGCCGCAGCTCGACGCCTCGGCCGAGGCCGCGCTGCGCCAGCACTCGTGGCCCGGCAATGTGCGCGAGCTGCGCAACCTGATAGAGCGCTCGGTGCTGCTGTGCCAGGGCGAGTCCATCTCGTCCTCGGATCTAGCCCTGACCGCCACGCCGGCAGCCATCGTGTCGCCGCTGCCGGTGGCGGCCGGCCCCGCCGGTCTGGCCCAGCTGGATGAACTGGAGCGCGCCTACCTGGTACGCGCCCTCACGCAAACCGGCTGGAACGTGGCGGGGGCCGCGCGCAAGCTCGACATCAGTCGCGACACCCTGCGCTACCGCATGGACAAGCACGGGCTGGAGCGCCCGCCCGAACCGGAATCCGAGCATGGAGCGCTCCGATGAGCCGCCTCCATGGCCACCGATTACATGCATTTTTGTCACGTATAAAAGACGTTTCTATTAATTAATTTTCCAATAGGTATCAAATAAAGTAGCGGGATGGAAAAGCCCCGCATGAGCTCGCCGGCCCCTCTACGCGCCGTGCTGTTTGACGCCTATGGCACGCTGTTCGACGTGTACAGCGTGGGCCTGCTGGCGGAGCAACTGTTTCCGGGTCAAGGCCAGGCCTTGAGCGTGCTGTGGCGCGACAAGCAGATCGAGTACACAAGGCTGGTCACCACCAGCAACCATGGCGCGCATTACCGGCCGTTCTGGGAGCTGACCCGCGCCGCGCTGGTTTACGCTATCAAAAAGATAGTCATCAGCGCCCGTTCTGCCTGGGCTACAGGCGGATTTGATGCCAAAGTCGAGCGACTCATGAGCCAGTACCGGCACCTGTCGGCCTTCCCTGAAAACCGCGCGGTGCTGCAGGCGCTCAAGGAGCGCGGCATCGTCACCGGCATCCTGTCCAATGGCGACCCGTCCATGCTGGCCGTGGCCGTCAAATCCGCCGGGCTGGAGGGCCTGCTGGACCATGTGATCAGCGTGGACGGCATCCGCAAATACAAAACCCATCCAGACGCCTATGCGCTGGGCCTGCAGGCCACCGGCCTGGACGCCAGGCAAATTGTCTTTGTGAGCAGCAACAGCTGGGATGCGCTGGCGGCCACCTGGTTCGGCTACCAAACCCTCTGGGTCAACCGCGACCAGTCGCCCTTTGAAGAATTGGGGACACCGCCCACACACACCGGCCACAAGCTGAGCGCGGTGCTCTCGCTGCCGGGGCTGGCGCCTTCCTCCTTGCCGGGAGCGCCGGCATGACGCCCGTGGACATGCTGCTGACCGCCAGCCTGGGCGGTTGCGCGCATGGCGCGCAACATCCGGGGGCCCTGGCTGCGCCGCGTCGTGATTGCCGTGGGCGGCGCCCTGACGGTTTGCTATTTTTACCAAACGCTGGGCTGAACCAGCCCGCCCTTCATCACGCGACAGGCACCGATTCGCCTCAGTACTGACAACTTTTCATCCACCGTTTATTTTTCAAAAGGAAGCCCGCCATGACCACCCAAGCCACCGCCCGCATCACCCGCCACCGCCTTCAGGTGGCGAGCGAACTCTATCGCTTCATTGAAGACAAGGTGCTGCCCGGCACCGGCGTGGCCAGCGAGGCCTTCTGGACGGGCTTTGACGCCATCGTGGCCGACCTGGCGCCGCAGAACGTCGCCCTGCTGGCCGAACGCGACCGCCTCCAGATGGAACTGGACAACTGGCACCAAGCCCACCCCGGCCCCATCGCCGACATGCCGGCCTACCGCGCCTTTCTGGAAAAAATCGGCTACCTCGTGCCGCAGCCCGCGAACGTGAAGACCACCACGGCCAACGTCGATGCGGAGCTGGCGGTGCAGGCCGGCCCGCAACTCGTGGTGCCGGTGCTCAATGCGCGCTACGCGCTCAATGCCGCCAATGCACGCTGGGGCTCGCTCTATGACGCACTCTACGGCACCGACGCCATCGCGGAAACCGGCGGCGCCGAAAAAGGCAAGGGCTACAACCCGGTGCGCGGCGCCAAGGTGATTGAATTCGCGCGCAATTTCCTCGACCAGGCCGCGGCGCTGGCCTCCGGTTCGCACAAGGATGCGACCGGCTACCGCATCGAAGGCGGCAAGCTGGTGGTGGCCCTCAAGACCGGCGGCACCGGCCTGGCCGACGCCAGCCAGCTGGCCGGCTACCAGGGCGATGCCGCCGCGCCCTCGTCGGTGCTGCTGCGGCACAACGGCCTGCACATCGACATCCGGATAGACCGCAGCACCGCCATCGGCCAGAGCGATGCAGCCGGTATCAGCGATGTGGTGCTGGAATCGGCCCTGTCCACCATCCTCGACCTGGAAGACTCGGTGGCCGTGGTGGATGCCGAAGACAAGGTGCTGGCCTACGGCAACTGGCTGGGCATTTTGCAGGGCACGCTGACCGAGCAGGTCAGCAAGGGCGGCAAGACCTTTACCCGCGGCCTGAACCCGGACCGCGAGTACACGGGCGCTGATGGCCAGCCGGTTTCACTGCATGGGCGCTCGCTGATGTTTGTGCGCAATGTCGGCCACCTGATGACCAACCCGGCCATCCTCTATGAAGGCGGCAAGGAGATTCCCGAAGGCATCATGGATGCGGTCATCACCGTGACCATTGCCCTGCACGACCTGAAGCGCCAGGGCCGGCCCGGCATCAAGAACTCGCGCACCGGCTCCATCTACATCGTCAAGCCCAAGATGCATGGCCCCAAAGAAGTCGCCTTTGCGTCGGCACTGTTCAGCCGCGTCGAAGCGCTGCTGGGCCTGCCCGCCAACACCGTGAAGCTGGGCATCATGGACGAAGAGCGCCGCACCAGCGTCAACCTGAAGGCCTGCATCGCCGAAGCCGGCGCCCGCGTGGCCTTCATCAACACCGGTTTCCTGGACCGCACCGGCGACGAGATGCACAGCGCCATGCAGGCCGGCCCCATGATCCGCAAGGGCGACATGAAGACCAGCACCTGGATTGGCGCTTACGAGAAAAACAATGTGCTGGTCGGCCTCTCCTGCGGCCTGCGCGGCAAGGCGCAAATCGGCAAGGGCATGTGGGCCATGCCCGACCTGATGGCCGCCATGCTGGAGCAAAAGATCGCCCACCCCAAGGCCGGGGCCAACACCGCCTGGGTGCCCTCGCCCACCGCCGCCACGCTGCATGCGCTGCACTACCACCAGGTGCTGGTGTCCGATGTGCAAAAGGAACTGGAAAAGATAGACGCCAACGCCGAGCGCGACAAGCTCCTGAACGCGCTGCTGCAAATCCCGGTCACGGCCACGCCGAACTGGAGCGCCGCCGAAAAACAGCAGGAACTCGACAACAACGCCCAGGGCATTCTGGGCTATGTGGTGCGCTGGGTCGACCAAGGCATCGGCTGCTCCAAGGTACCCGATATCCACAACGTCGCCCTCATGGAAGACCGCGCCACCTTGCGCATCAGCAGCCAGCACATCGCCAACTGGCTGCACCACGGCGTGGTGATGGAAACACAGGTGCGCGAAACCTTCGAGCGCATGGCCGCCGTGGTCGATGGCCAGAATGCCGGCGATGCGCTGTACAAACCCATGGCCGGCCACTTCGACACCTCGGCCGCCTACAAGGCCGCCTGCGACCTGGTGTTCAAGGGCCTGGAACAGCCCAGCGGCTACACCGAGCCGCTGCTGCATGCCTGGCGCCTGAAGGTCAAGGCAGGCGCGGCCTGAACGGGGCCAGCCCTTAATCGCTATAGATTTGATAGCTATTTGCACAGTACCGACAAGGGCTAGCGGCCGGTTTAACCTGCAGATATGGTGAAAAATAAACGGCGCCTCGGGCGCCGTTTTCTTTCTTGGTGTCGCCGGAAGCATAAGTGTGCCGCTTCGGAACGCTTATTCTTCCTTTTCAGGGCGGAACGCTTATCCCTTCTCACAGCGGGTAGTAGAACTTGCCTGTTTTTGAGCATTCAATGTGCAATTTGTCGCCTTGAAATGCTGAAGATGCTCATGTTTGACCACGCTGAGTTTGCTGAGCGGAACGCTTATGCGACTTCCGGCACAGAATTGCTTCCAGCGTTTTTAGAGCCCAATCTTGACCGCACAGGCGTTGATTGGGTAGCTTGACCAGCAAATTGACGCGGCAAGCATAGGTGGCCGCCGGAAGCAAACTTCGCCGGAACCGTAGGAGGACCCGCGCATACGCCTCAACTGAAACTGGCTGGCTATGCGCTGGTCAATGTCAGTTTATGCCGGCTCCGCTTGGACTAGCACTGCATTCGGGGCAGTCACTCGGCAGGTCATTCAGACAACAATGACCCGAATTCATCGCACAGTGTGCTGCGCGCTTGCCGACGAACTCTTGTGTTCGCGTTTTCAAAACACGGCCTCGTTCGGGCAACCCGACCGCAAGGGCATCGTTGCACTGGGGCGAGACGCAGCGGATGCGCCCCCTTTGGGCCGGCATTCATGAATGGCCTGAGCAGAGGCCATGGACAGTATGCGGCCTCTACCGGCGGCAGTTGTCGTTGTGGCCCAAGGCCGCCTTAGCGCCCTCCAACGCCCGAGCCAGATGCATGCAGTGGCTGACGCGGCAACCCAAGAGCGTCCAGGCATTGGAGAGCGAGGCATTTGGCGCTCTGCGTCCTGTTGGTGGAACGCATAGGCGCCACCCGGCACCATACTTTTGCAGGTTGAATGCCCGTTGCGTTTGCGCGGTGCCGACTGTCGGCATTGCCAAAAACATCACAGCACGTGTTCTGCGAAAACGTGTATGATAAACATCATGCGAAACACAAAGCACAATGTCAGAACGGCGGCCAAGGAAGCCTCACACGAGCGCATCGTGTCCGCCGCTGCGAGGGCGATCCGTCGTAGCGGCTACGACGGTACCGGAGTCGCCGACATCATGAAGGAGGCAGGCCTGACCCATGGCGCCTTTTACGCCCATTTCACGTCGCGCGAGGCCATGCTGGCGGAAGCCGCGAGTCGGGCGTGCGCGGAGTCGGCCGCCGTGGTGGCGAAGGTTGTCGCCAGCGTGTCCCCCGAGCAGGCTTTGGCATCCGTACTTCGCACCTACCTCTCGCGGGAGCACCTGGAGCAGATTGAAATGGGATGTCCCCTGGCCGCGCTGGGCTCGGAGACGGCGCGCCAGGCGCCCGAGGTACGCCGGGTGACCACCCGGCATATCAAGGAAATGATCGATCTTGTCGCCCGCCAGTCGCCTGACTGGGGGCAGCCCGGTGCCCACGAACGCGCCCTCGTGACCGTCGCCACCATGGTGGGCACATTGCTGTTAGCGCGTGCAGTCGACGAGCCCGCGCTATCGGACAGCCTGTGCGCGGCCGCATTGAAGCACCTGCCCCCCGCCTGAATCCCCTGAGACACACCGCCCTTTCGTTCGCCTAAACATATGATAAATATCATGCGAAATCAACATGCAGCCTGTCAGGTGAGCCCTTCTGTCCGGCAATGCACCGCGCATGCCGACGAGTCCCGAATCCCACATGCTGAAGGAGAAACGCCATGAACATGGAAAACAAAGTTGCCCTCGTTACGGGGGCCTCCTCGGGCATCGGCGAAGCAACTGCGCAGCGGCTTTCGAAGGCCGGCTACAAGGTGTACGGCACCAGCAGGCGCGGCGGCCAGCCGGGTCAACGATCGTTCGATATCTTGCCCCTGGATGTGACCCAGGACGAATCGGTCGAAGCCGCGGTCCAGAAGCTGATGCAGTTGGAAGGCCGCATCGACCTTCTCGTCAACAACGCCGGCTTCGGGGTCGCTGCAGCCGGTGCGGAAGAGAACTCGATCGAGCAGGCCCAGTCGATCTTCGATACGAACTTCTTCGGGATGGTGCGGATGATCCGGGCCGTCGTGCCGCATATGCGACGCCAGGGGAGTGGTCGCATCATCAACATCGGCTCAGTGTTTGGTTTCTTGCCCATGCCGTACATGGCGCTCTATGCCGCAAGCAAACACGCGATAGAAGGTTATTCGGAATCGCTCGACCATGAGCTGCGCACCAGGGGCATCCGGGTCTCGGTCATCGAGCCTGCGAACACGAACACGCAGTTCGACGCGAACTTGCTGGAACCCGACGCTAAGCTCGATGAGTATCGCGAGGTCCGTGCGGCCGTGACCCAGAAGATGAAGGAGCTCGTCGAGGCTGGAGACAAGCCTGGTGTTGTGGCCGACGCCGTCCTGAAAGCTGCCCTCGCAGCCCGCCCGAAACTCCGATACCCAGCCGGTGTCCGCGCGGGCGGTCTGCGATGGCTTCGCAGATTTGCGCCTGCCGGATTGGTGGATGCCGGGATTCGAAAGAATCTGCAGCTCGACGCTTCGACGGTGTCGCGGCCTCGCACTCCGGTTCTTGAGAAGTAGTTCAAGTCGTTGACTCAGGAGAACCTGGGTACGCCAAGAATAAGGAAAACATGAAAGCATTTATTCTCCAGCGATATGGAAAAAAGCGCGCGCTGCGCTTGGCCGACATGCCAGAGCCGGAGCTGCGTGACGGCGAGGTCTTGGTCCAGGTCCATGCCGCTGGCGTGAACCTGCTGGACTCCAAGATCCGGAATGGAGAGTTCAAGCTCATCCTGCCCTATCGCCTGCCTCTCATCCTGGGCCACGACGTTGCTGGGGTGGTCGTCAAGGTCGGCCCTCGCGTGCGGCAGTTCAAGCTGGGCGATGAGGTCTATGCGCGGCCGGATGATTTTCGGATTGGTACGTTCGCTGAATTCGTCCCGGTCAAGGAGGACTCCCTCGCACTCAAGCCCAAGGGTCTCACGATGGAAGAAGCCGCTTCTATTCCCCTGGTGGCTTTGACGGCCTGGCAGGCACTGGTCGAAAAAGCCAACCTGCAGAAGGAGCAGAAGGTCTTCATCCAGGCTGGCTCCGGCGGCGTAGGCACTTTTGCCATCCAGTTGGCCAAGCATCTGGGCGCAACCGTCGCCACGACGACGAGCACGACCAACGTCGCGCTCGTGAAGAGCCTGGGCGCGGACGTCGTCATCGACTACAAGACGCAGGACTTTGAGGATGTCTTGCGCGACTACGACGTGGTCCTGAACAGCCAGGACGGCAAGACGCTCGCAAAATCCCTCCGCGTGCTTAAGAGCGGCGGGAAACTCATCTCCATCTCCGGCCCGCCTGATCCCGAATTCGGCAAGGAAAGCGGGGCCCCCGGGTTCGTGAAACTGGTCATGCGGCTGCTGAGTTCAGGCATCAGACGCAAGGCAAAGAGCCGCGGGGTCAGCTTCTCGTTCCTCTTCATGAGGGCGAACGGGAGCCAACTGCGCGAGATCACCCGTCTCTTTGACGCTGGCGTCATCCGCCCCGTGATGGACCGGGTCTTCCCGTTCGAATCAACCAACGAGGCCATGGCCTACGTCGAAGCTGGCCGCGCAAAAGGCAAGGTCGTCGTCAAGATCAAGTGAGTTTGTTCGTGTCAGTGCGGCTGGAGGACCTGGAAGACCTGAAAGCCGGCAGCTGAATCTGTTTGTCCCCCTCTTTGGAGATTCCTATGAAAATCGAAAATTCTGTTGCCCTCGTCACGGGTGCCAATCGCGGCATCGGCCTGGCATTCGCGCGCGAGCTGCTCGCCCGCGGAGCCCGCAAGGTCTACGCGGCCGCACGCGACCCCGCAACCGTCACCCTAACCGGTGTTCAAGCCCTGCGACTCGACGTCACCAAGTCGGAAGAGGTGGCGGCCGCCGCAGCGCTGGCGCCGGATGTCACGCTGGTGATCAACAATGCCGGCATTGCCCAGCCGGGAGGTTTTCTCGCAGTCGATAGCGAAGACACCGCACGGCGCATCTTCGAGACCAACTTCTTCGCCGTGTTGCGCATGAGCAAGGCCTTCGCGCCTATCCTCAAAGGCAACGGCGGCGGTGCCTTGCTCAACGTCTTGTCGGTCGCCTCGTGGGTGAACGGCGGCGAGTTGGCAGCCTATTCGGCAAGCAAGTCCGCGGCCTGGTCGCTCACCAATGCCCTGCGCAACGAATTGGCGGCGCAGAAGACTCAAGTGCTGGCGCTGCACATGGCCTACGTCGATACCGATCTCACGCGCGGGTTCGATGTGCCGAAGTCCAGCCCCGAGGAAATCGTCAAGCGTGCGCTCGACGGACTCGAAGCGGGCCTCGAAGAGGTGCTGGCGGATGAACGCACTCTGCAGGTCAAGCACGGGATGACGGCGGCGAGGCCCAGCTACCTTCCGCAGGCGTCCTGAACCCGAAACTTGACTGGATCGCCAGCCAACAACTGGGGCCCCCGCGCCCCGCATTCAGCCAAGGATCACCATGCTCTTCGAACCTCTCGTCACACCTTCGATTCAACTCGCCAACCGCGCCGTCATGGCGCCAATGACGCGCAGTCGCGCCGTCGATGCCAACACACCCAACGCATTGATGGCCGAGTACTACGGCCAGCGTGCAACGGCCGGCCTGATCATCACCGAGGGTACCTCGCCGTCGCCGAACGGCTTGGGCTACGCGCGCATCCCGGGGCTCTTGAACGACGCGCAGGTGCGCGGATGGAAGGCGGTCACCGATGCGGTCCACGCCAATGGTGGCAAGATCTTCGTGCAACTGATGCATACTGGTCGCGTGACGCATGCGGCCAACCTGCCAGCGGGTGCGGAAGTGGTCGGGCCGATGGCCGATGTCTGCCCCGGCGAGATGTACACCGACTCAAAGGGCATGCTGCCGCACAGCGCCCCTCGGGCGATGACCGCAACCGACATCGCCCACGCCGCCCTGGAGTACGCCAAGTCGGCCCAGCTCGCCATCGAAGCGGGATTCGACGGCGTCGAGCTGCATGCCGCGAACGGCTATCTGATCGAGCAGTTCCTGAACGCCAATGTGAACCAGCGCACCGACGCCTACGGCGGCGGTATCAACGGCCGCAATCGCTTTGCGCTCGAGGTCGCCCGCGCCACGGCCGCCACCATCGGCGCCCATCGCGTCGCGATCCGGCTGTCGCCCTACGGCGTGTTCAACAGCACGGGCGCCTACCCCGACGTCGAGGCTCAGTACGTGGCGCTCACCCAGGAACTCTCGCAGCTGGGCTTGCTGTACATCCACCTACTGGATCACTCGGCGATGGGCGCGCCGCCGGTGCCTGCCGAGTTGAAGTTTCGGCTTCGCGCTGCGTTCCAGGGCTTGTTCATCCTTGCCGGTGGCTTCGATCGTGCCGGTGCGGAAAGTGCGCTCAAGGCAGGCGAAGCAGACCTCATCGCCTTCGCCCGCCCGTTCCTCGCCAATCCCGACCTGGTGGAGCGCATGCGGGCCGAAGCGGCGCTGAATGCCGTAGACATGGCGACGTTCTACACGCCCAGCCCAAAGGGCTACACCGACTATCCGACCCTTGCGCAACAATCCAGTGTGCCGGGATGAGCGGACCACACCGCGGTGAGGCTACTTCGCGCCGGCTGTCCTAGCCTTGCGGCTGCGCGCCACAGCTGATTGTTGGCGGCACAGTTATGTTTCTCAGCGCGGAACAGATATGGTTCCGGCGACACATGGCACTGTGGCGGCCTTAGACCAGGAAGCGTTGCGCCAGCAGCGCCCAGTAAGCCGCGCCTATGGGCAGGTTGGCGTCGTTGAAGTCATAGCCCGGGTTGTGCACCATGCAGGCGCCAGCGCTGTCGCCATCGCCGTTGCCGATCAGCAGGTAGCTGCCGGGCACCTGCTCGAGCATGAAGGCGAAGTCTTCGCTGGCGGTCAGCGGGCGGGCATGCAGCTCCACGCGATCCGCGCCCAGCAGCTCCAGCGCCACCTGACGGGCAAAGTCGGTCTCGGCCGGGGTATTCACCAGCACCGGGTAGCCGCGCCGGTAGTCGATGCTCGCGCGCACGCCAAAGCTCTCGGCCTGCGCGTGGACCAGCGCCTTGATGCGCTGCTCCAGCAACTCGCGCACTTCCCGGTCGAGCGAGCGCACGCTGAGCTGCAGGCTCGCGGTTTGCGGGATCACGTTGCCGGCCTTGCCGGCGTTGAGCGCGCCCACGCTGACCACGGCCGTCTGCAGCGGGTCGACGTTGCGCGACACAATGGTCTGCAGCGCCATCACGATACTGGCCGCCGCCACCACGGGGTCGACCGCGCGGTGCGGCAGCGCGCCATGGCCGCCAGTGCCATCGAGGGTGATGCTCACATTGTCGGACGAGGCCATGGCCGCGCCATCGCGCAGCAGCAGCCGGCCCTGCGGGTGGCCGGGCATGTTGTGCATCGCAAAGATCGCGTCGCACGGGTACTTGGTAAACAAGCCGTCTTCCATCATCTTCCTGGCGCCGCCCAAGCCTTCCTCGGCGGGCTGGAAGATCAGGTTGAGCGTCCCGTTGAACTCGCCTTTCTCGGCCAGGTACTTGGCCGCGGCCAGCACCATGACCGTGTGGCCGTCGTGGCCGCAGGCGTGCATCACGCCGGCGTGGCAGCTCGCGTGCCCGAGCCCGGTGGCTTCGGCAATCGGCAGCGCGTCCATTTCACCGCGCAAGCCCAGCCGTTTGGGGCCGCTGCCGCGCCTCAGCTGCCCGACCAGGCCGGTGCCGCCCAGGCCGCGTTCCACCGCATAACCCCATTGCGCAAGCCGCTCGGCGACGAGGTCGCTGGTGCGGTGCTCCTGGAAACCCAGCTCGGGGTGGCGGTGGATGTCGCGCCGCACCGCAATGAATTCATCGGCCTGCGCGTTCAGGGCATCAAGTACAGCGCTCATGATGGTGGCCCTCTTACTGCGGCTGCAGGTTGATGCTTTTGGCCATGGCGCGGAACTTGGCGGTTTCGGCCTCCAGCAGCTTGCTGGCCTCGCCCAGGCTGGTGGTTTTGGCGACTTCCGAGCCGGTCGCCTCCAGCAGCTTGCGCACCTCGGCGTCCTGCATCACCTCGGCCAGGGCCTTGTGCAGGCGCACCGCCACATCCTCCGGCGTGCCCGTTTTGACCAGGATGCCGGCCCAGATCTGCTGATTGAAATTCTTCAGCACCTTGCCTTCGCCAAAGGCGGGGATGCTGCTGTCGAGCTTGCTGCGCTGGTCGCCGACCCAGCCCACGAGCTTCACGATGCCGCGGTAGTTGGTGGCATAAGGAAGGATGGCGATGTCCACATTGCCGCCGCCCATGTCCTGCAGCAGCGGGGCGCCGCCCTTGTACGGCACATGGGTGAGCTTGATGCCGGTCTGCTGCGCCATGCTTTCGGTCACCAGGTGGTACATGGAGCCCACACCCACGCTGCCGTAGGTCAGGCCCTTGCCGCCGGCGCTTTTGCCCAGCGCCACGATCTCGTCAATCGAGTTGGCCGGCAGGTCCTTGCGCGCCACCATGACCAGCGGGTTGACGGTGAGCTGGGTCAGCAGCCTGAAGTCTTCGGCGCGCAGCTTGACCGCGGCATTGGCCAGCGGCGACAGGATCACCTCATTCGGCGAGCCGAGGAAAAGCATGTAGCCGTCGGCCGGGGCCTTGAGCACCTTTTGCGCGGCCAGCGCACCGCTGACCCCGCCGAGGTTGTCCACGATGACCGGCTGGCCCAGCGCCTTGCCCAGCGGCACGCTGATGGCGCGCGCAATCGAGTCCGACAGGCCGCCCGCGGGGTAGGGCACCATCAGGGTGACCGGCCTGGACGGGTAGGGATCGGCCGCCGTCGCGGCGCCGGCCAGCAGCAGGCCCGCCAGCAGCGTGCCGAGTTTCCTGGTCAATGCGAATGGTGCGTTCACGTTGTCTCCTGTCAAACAGTGGATGAGGGTTGGATGGGTGATGCACGCAAATATAGAAACCCCCGGTGTATTTGTCTAATGCATAATTTTTGTTATTGTCAGCAAAATAACTCATTCTCAAAAACAAGCCCGATGAACCTCAGGCAACTGGAACACCTGCTGGCCGTGGCGGAAACAGGCTCGTTCAGCCGCGCCGCCGAACAGCTGCACCTGACGCAGTCGGCCCTGAGCCGCAGCATCCAGGTGCTGGAAGACGAGTTGGGCGCCCGCCTGATCGACCGCACGGGCAAGCGCAATGAACTCACGCCGCTGGGCGAGGCCGTGGCCGCGCGCGCCCGGCGCATGGTGTTCGACGCGGCCGAGCTGCGCCGCAGCGCGGAGCTGCTCAAAGAGGGCAGCGTCGGTGCGATCCGGGTCGGGCTGGGCTCGGGGCCGGGCGCGATGCTCACGACACCGTTTCTGGTGCACATGGCGCAGCAGCGCCCGGGCGTACGCGTCAGCATCACGTCCGGCGCCATCGAACTGCAGCTGGTTCAACTGCGCCAGCGCACACTGGATGCGCTGGTGATCGAGGTGCGCAACATTGCGCCGGCCCCCGACTTGACCATTGAGCGCCTGGCCGAAATGCGGGCCGGCTTTGTCTGCCGCAGCGGCCACCCCTTGCTGCGGGCCGGCAGGCCGGTGTCCTTTGACGACATGCTGCGCTACCCGCTGGCCTCGACGCCGCTCAGCACGGAAGTGGCGCATACCCTGGTCGACCGCTTCGGGCCGCGGGCCGACCCGCAGCAGGCCGTGAGCCTGCGCTGCGACGACATCATGAGCCTGATCGAGACGGTCAAGGCCTCGGACGCGATTTACCTCGGCATCATGGCGGCCGCACGCGCCGGCATAGCGACTGGCCAGCTCGTCAAGCTGGCGACCGACCCCGAGCTGATCAACGGCCCGCGCTTTGCGCTTGTCACGCTGGCCGGTCGCACCGAGGCGCCGGCTATGGGCTTGTTCCGCCAGTTCGTGACTGAGCGGCTGCGCGACTGAAGAACCGCAGAAACTCGACCAGAAACAACCCAGCGGCGACACCGAGCCGCTGCGGCATGCCTGGCGGCTGGAGGTGAAGACCGGCACCGCCTGACGCCCGCTATTTATTCCATAGCAAACTATGCAGATAACAAAAGGGCCAAAGACGGATTTTCCTGACGGCCTCCAGAAAAACGGCACCCACAGGTGCCGTTTTTCATCCAGCGCTGAATCAGACCAAAGCAAATCGAAACCATGAACCGGCCGCCACCAGGGGGCATGCAATCATTCAAAAACACCCTCCCCCGCAGTGCAACTCACGCACTGTGTGAACAAGCCGCGCAACACCGCGTGGTGTTGCCGGACAAGCGGGAGCAATGCAACCGTCCATGGGAACCATTGTTTTCCGGGACGGATGCCGTCCCCTCAGCCCAACTCGGCAGAGGCGTGCCGTGTTCAGCAAGCCACGGCAGACCGCCGCCAGCCGCTCAGTGCGCCGTCCAGTTGCGCAACCAGCCCCGGTAGTCCTCGTCGGTCATCAGTGTCCAGAGGGCCAATGCCACGATCACCAGACCGGTGACCACCGTGCTCAGCGTGGCCCGGTAAAGCGTGCTGAAGCCGAGTACCCAAGGCGCGATGACCAGCCAGGCCCCGAGCACCACCTCGGTCCATTCTTCCCACGCACGCGGAACGAAAATCGCCCCCAGCGCGGCGGCGATGAGTGCCAGCCCAATCACGACCGCGTTGACCATGGCCACCGTTGTATCCTGGTAGCCCAGCGCCCAAGGCGAGAGAATGACCCAGACACCCAAAAGGGCATTGAGCGGGTCTTGCCAATGCTTGAGTTGCTTCATGGTTTCACCTCCTGTCAGCCGTAAAGCATGCCGACTAACAAGAATTAGAACCCGCGCTCGCGGCTTGGTTCCCCTCGCACGCCGGGGCCGCCCCAGGCCAGCGCCCGCCCCGAAACCCGGAAAACCGCCGCCGGCTCAGAGTTCGCTGGCGTCCACCAGCTGCCGCTGCCTGATCACCATCCGCAGGGATGGATGCGCCGGGCTGCCCGAGCGGAACAGCATCACGTCAGCATCGCCACTGACCCACGAGGCGGAATTCATCAAGGCCACGGGCGTCGAGGCCGACGCGGCCAACTCGGGGCCGAGCTTTGCACGCAGGGATTGCACCAGCGACGCGAAGCCGGCAGCCGTCGCCGCGTCCCGTGCGCCCGTCGAGGAGCCGGGGTTCAGCAACACCAGGTCCATTTGCTCAAGCTGGTGGCGGCCAAAGAACAGGGTCTGCTCAAAATGCAGGCCCTCGCACAGCACATCGGGCACCCGCAGCAAACCAACGGCCCCCGACGACAGGCGCCGGGGCGACCTCACCGGCCGCGCATCGACCATCGCGGAGGCGAGTTGCTGGCGGCTCATGCCCAGCAAGGCGGCGCCATCCAGCACCGTCTGCGACCAGGCATTCGAGCCGGCCCACAGCGCGCCAAGCAGCAACAGCGGCAGCCGGAGCCTTGAAAAATAGGCCCGCGAACGAGAAGGGGATGCGCGGAATAAGGGGAAAAGCTTCAATTCACACTCCGTGGCGTCGGCGCATCTTCCGTTTTTCATCAACAGGACCTTGCGCCAAAACCGCCGTATTACAAGCAGCACGGATCTTACAAAGGACGCGCGCGCTCTGCCGCCGCGCAAAAATCCGGCCACACAGGGCCACCGGCCATGGCAAAAGCTCATTGTTCGTGTGCATTGGCAAGCAAATGAAACAGTTTGCAAGCGCCGCGTTTCAACCAGGCTTGCCCATTACCCTAAGCCCTGCCTCGCCCGGGCATGACGGTGGCCGGCTCGTGGCCGAGCATCAAGATCAAAAAACTCCGGAATCCCCGCCCCAGATGGCTTTGCAACCCGACGTTCTTCAATCCTGCCTCCAGGAGGCCGCCAAAGCGGCCCGGCCCGCCTTGGAACGCTGTATTGAAGCCGCGGTCGCGGCGCTTCAGCTCGCCGAAGCCCAGAGCGAGCAAGTCGGCGAACGCGATGCGCTGGCCATGGCCTGGCGCGAGTTGCTGAAAAACAAGCCCGCCTGGAGCATCCAGTACCCGGCCGACCTGCGCACCACATTCAGCAGCGGCGTGGCTGCAGCTGGGCAAGCCGCCCCGTCTGCTTCATCGATACCTGCGCTCGCGGGCACTTCAACCCAAGCGTTTGCGTCGGCCGACGCCTTTTCGCTGGTGGACGACGCCGATGTATCGCAGGCGATCGAATCATCACGGCTGCTGCAGCAAATCTTGCCGCTCGTTGAGCAGCCCCTGGCCGAACTCAACAAGCTGATGAGCACCGTGCAGGGCCTGCCCAACGTCAGGCCGGAGCTCAATCCGCTGCGCCCCGAGGTTTTTGCACAAACGCTGCGCGAGATGGTCTTTGCCGCATCCAGCGAGCCGGCCATCACCTCGCTGTGGCTCAAGAATCTGGCCGACCCGTTGGGGCGCGAGCTCACGCTGGTGTATGAGCGGATAGTCAATCAGCTTGAACTAGCAAAAGTCAAGGGAGCCGACTATCGGGTGCGGCACACGCCTGTGAGTGGCGGCAAGGGCCGGGGAAGCCACAAGACTGGCCCTGGGTCGGATTCCAGCAACGGCGGCGCCAGCATGGCAGGCACCCCACGGGGGGGTTATGTGTCCGACGAACCCATGGCCCCACGGCCCTCGCAGTATGCCGACTTGTCTGACCCCGAAATCAAGGACGGAATGTTCCATGATTTCCTGCTCAATGGCGGCAGCAACGCCAACCGCGGTCTGGCGCCAGCCTATTACGCCACCATAGAAGAAGAGCTGCTGGCACTGAAAGCAGCGCGCGAATCGGCGCAAGCGCCGCTGACCGGGTCACGCGACGCTCCGCACGCGGGCAACCAGAAGGTGCCGGCCGTCGACCGTCCCCCGCGTCCTGTCAATGAACGCAGCCAGCTCAACCAGGAGGTGTGGGGGTCTTATAGTCGCCCCCGGGAACGCGACATTCTCCATACCCAACTCAAGAAGGCGGCCCGGCAGGTGGGGCAGGTGCTGGGGCTGGAGGTGGTGCGCAAACTGGTCGACCAGGTGGCGCAGGATTCCCGGCTGCTGGTCCCGGTGCGCGAGGCCATCGTAGCCCTTGAGCCGTCGCTGCTGCGCCTGGCCATGGTGGACCCGCACTTTTTCAATGACGAAGATCATGCGGGCCGGCGTCTCATCGAGCGCGTGGCCCAGCGCAGCTTCAAGTACAACGACGAATTCAGCCCCGAGTTCCTGGCTTTTTTCGAGCCGCTCACGCGCGCCTTCAATGAACTCAACGGCCTGAGCATTGAAGACGCCCAGCCCTTTGCCATGTCGCTGGCCACGCTGGAACACGGCTGGGACGAGCAGGACCAGCGCGAGGCGAAAAACCGCAACAACGTGCTGCAGACCCTGCGCTTTGCGGAGGAGCGCCAGACCCAGGCCGACCAGATTGCCTTGGACCTGAGCACGCGTTCCGATCTGGACAAAGTATCCGGCCTGGTGCTCGACTTCCTGTTCGGCCCGTGGGCGCTGGTCATGGCGCATGCCAGGCTCACCGACACGCGCAACCAGATCGACCCGATGGGCTTTGGCTCGGTGGTGCCCGACCTGCTCTGGAGCGTCAAGCGGGAAGTGACGCTGAAACGGCCCGCCAAGCTGATCGAGATGATCCCGGGCCTGCTGGGCCAGCTGCATGCCGGGCTGGCATTGCTGGGTCAGGACCCGCGCGAGAACGATGCGTTTTTTGAAGGCCTGATGAAGCTGCACCGGCCGGTGCTCAAGCTGCGCCGCCTCAAAAGCAGACGCGATGCGCAAGAGTCCGGCGCCGTACCACTGGCGCCCGAAGAGCTGCCGGCCAGCCCCGAGCAGCGCCGCGCCAAGGTGGCCGAGCAACCCTGGCTGCGCCGCGACGACCTCGATGCCGCCGGCTTTGAAGACACCCTGTCCTCCGTGCCCGGCGAATTGGCAGCGCTTGAAGAAGAGATGCCCGCGGCCACCGCGATGCCGGCAAGCGCTGAGGGTGTCGGCGATGCCTGCCTGCCAGAGTTGCCCCCCGCCGAAGCCGCGCCAATACTGCTGGGCCTGCGCACCGGAAACTGGGTCGATCTGTATTCAAGGCGCCGCTGGCTGCGCGCCCAGCTGGTCTGGGCCAGCGCCAAGGGCACGCTGTTCATGTTTGTCAGCCATGGCGGCCAGCCGCACTCGATGACCAGGCGCAGCTGCGAGCGGCTGATCCGGGAACGGCTGCTGCGGCCGGTGCACACCCACGGGGTGGTGGCGCAGGCGCTGGATGCAGTCGCCACGGAAGTGGCCATGTCCCCACGGGCCGAGCCGGCCGCGGCCTAGCGGCCTGACCGCCCAGGTGACCGCTGCCGGACTTTGCGTGAGCGCCCCGTCGAAAATCACGGCGCTGTCTGACGCCGCGTCCCGGGCGCCCGGTGCAGACTTGGGGTTTCAGGCCCCTCTCCGGAAAGACCACCATGACGGAAAAAACCAGCTTCTCTTTTGAGGTGCAATACCCCGCACACTCGGCCGCCCCCCAAGCCGAGCGCGATCAGCTGATGGACTCGCTCGAGCCCTCGCTGCGCAGCCTGCTGGCCGCGCAGGACAGCCGCGCCAGCGTGATGGTGAGCGACAGCCACCGGGGCGATGACAACAAACTCGTCGAGCTGGTGACCACGCTGGATGAGCCGCAGGTCGCCAAAATCCTCAAGGCCTTTTCCGAGCAGCATGGCGTGAGCGTGACCGCCCTCGAATAGCGCACCCCATGTCCCTGGCAAGGCCCTGCAGCCAGCCGCCAGTCACTATTAAATTCATAGCATATCGCGCCCATTTTTGTAGGGCTGGAGGCACTTTCTTCATGAAACCGCGGGTCGCGCGAACGGCCGGACGCCAAGGCTTGGCCGGCTTTTTTTTCTTGGCCACGGCGGCTTTTTTCGGGGCGGCGGCCCGCGCGGATCGCCCTTGCTTTTATCATCTACCCATTGTCCCCCCACAAAAGGAAAACCATGCCCACATACCATGTCGAAATGATGGAAGGCCGCACTGTTGAACAAAAGAAAAAGCTGGTCGACGCCATTACCCGCGTGAGCGTCGAGATTCTGGGCGGCCAGCCCGATTCGGTGGACATCATCATCACTGACATCAAGCGCGAGAACTGGGCCACCGGCGGCAAGCTCTGGTCAGAACCCCGAAGCTGAGCACCAGGAAAGCTTTTGAATACGTCCGTTGCGCCTGCCTCGCTCGCCGAGCTGCAGGCGCGCTGCGGCCCGGCATGCAAGCCAACACCTTGCAGCGCCCTTCCCCCTCTGGACGACGGCCGATTTATCCCTTGACCCGGTAGCCCAGCCGCAGCGACACATCCGCCGCCGCCTGGCGCACGGCGCGGGCGATAGCGGAATCCCAGTCCGCCGGAAAATTGTCCTCATGCCCCAATGCCGTGATCACCAGTACGGCTTTGCCCTCGTGATCAAAGGCGGCGGCACTGAAAGCATTGACGCCCGGAATCGGACGGCCTGCGGCGCGCACCACGCCATGCTGGCGCAGTTCCGCCTGAATATCCTGGATTTCCTGGGCCACGTCTTTCACGGCGCTGCGGTCGAGCCGCCGTGGGCCATCGCCGAAAGCGCCCTGCATGGCCTGCTCCAGTTGATGCCGGGGCAGCGTGGCGGCAAAGGCCCGTCCGGTAGCCGTGCCCAGGATGGACATGACCGTTCCCATGCGCATGCTGACATGCAACGGCTGGCTGGCCTCGATATAGCGCACGATCGTGGGGCCGAAATTGGCCCACACCGCGATCGCCACCGTCTGGTCGATGGCCAGCGCCAGCGCTTCGGCCACCGGCGTGGCGGCTTTCAGGGGATCGAGCTGATGCAGGCAGCTCAGGCCCACCTGCAGCGCCGCCGCGCCCAGCGCGTAGCGGCCCGTCACCGGGTCCTGCTCGATCAGGCGCAGCCTGCCAAAACTCACCAGATAAGTGTGCGCGCGCGACGCCGGCAGGCCGGCCTTGGCCGCCAGATCCTTGAGCGTCATGGGGCTTGGGTGCTCAGCCAGCGCCAGCAGCAGCCGCCCGCCGATCTCGACCGACTGCACGGCCCGCTGCTCTTTGGGTTCTTTCTGGTGATCGTGTTCGTCCTTGTCCATGGCTGGCTTCTCAGTTGAGGGGGTGAAGGGGGTGGCCGGCGGCCGCAAGCGTCAATCATTCCACAAATGGATTTGACAATAGCAAACTTCTGCATAAAATCAACAAATCAATTTGCAATAGACAAATCGTAACTCTGTCAGCCCACTCCGGAGATCTCATGAGCAGCCCCAAGAAATTCGCCTCCCAAGCCGACCTCGACGAGAAGCAGGTCACGTTCACCAGGCTTTCGGACAACGCCTACGCCTATACGGCCGAAGGCGACCCCAACACCGGCATCGTCATCGGCGACGACTGCGTGCTGGTGGCCGACACCCAGGCCACGCCGGCCATGGCGGCCGACGTGGTGCGCCGCATCCGCGAGGTGACCGACAAGCCCATCAAGTACGTGGTGCTGACGCACTACCACGCCGTGCGTGTGCTGGGCGCCAGCGGCTACCAGCCCGAGCACATTCTGGCCAGCCAGGACACCTACGAGCTGATCGTCGAACGCGGCGAGCAGGACAAGGCCAGCGAGATCGGCCGTTTCCCGCGCCTGTTCCGCGATGTCGAATCGGTGCCGCCAGGCCTAACCTGGCCGACCCTGACCTTCACCGGAAAAATGACGCTGTGGCTGGGCTCGCTCGAAGTGCAGCTATTGCAGCTCGGCCGCGGCCACACCAAGGGTGACACGGTCGTCTGGCTGCCGAAGGACAAAATCCTGTTTTCGGGCGACCTGGTCGAGTTCGACGCGACGCCCTATGCCGGCGACGCCTACTTCAAGGACTGGCCGAAGACGCTGGACAACCTGGCGGCGCTCAAGCCGGCGGCGCTGGTGCCCGGCCGGGGCGCTGCACTCACCAGCCCCGAGCAGGTGCAAAAGGGCCTGGCCGGCACGCGCGACTTCATCGCCGATGTGTACGCCAGCGTTCACGCCGGCGTGAAGGCGGGCAAGGATCTCAACGCGGTCTACAAGGAAACCTTCGCCCAGCTCAAGCCCAAGTACGGCCACTGGGTGATCTTTGACCACTGCATGCCCTTCGACGTAACGCGCTGCTACGACGAGGCCACCCAGTATCCCGACCCGCGCATCTGGACGGCCGAGCGCGACCGGCAGATGTGGGAAACGCTGGAAGGTTGACACGCCCCTTGGGGAGACAAAAATGAAATTGCAGGAACTTCAAAACACGCGGGGTCGCGGCGTTGATTACCAGAAGCTGGCGTTCGACTACGAGCGTCATGCCGATCAGGACGCCGACCCGCCCGCGCGCCACCCGGTGGTGGTGGTCGGCGCCGGCCCGGTGGGCCTGGCGCTCGCCATCGACCTGGCGCAGCAGAACGTGCCGGTGCTGCTGCTCGACAACGACTGCACGCTCTCGACCGGCTCGCGCGCCATCTGCTTTGCCAAGCGCACGCTCGAGGTGTTCGACCGCCTCGGCTGCGGCCAGCGCATGACGGACAAGGGCGTCTCGTGGAACGTCGGCAAGGTGTTCTTCAAAAACGATCAGATCTACAGCTTCAACCTTCTGCCCGAAGAAGGCCACGAGCGTCCGGCCTTCATCAACCTGCAGCAGTACTACGTCGAAGGCTACCTCGCCGAGCGTGCCGCAGCGCTGCCGCTCATAGACCTGCGCTGGAGGAACCAGGTGGTGGGCGTCGAACAACAGGCCGACCATGCACTGCTCACCGTCGAAACGCCCGACGGCAACTACCAACTGGCGGCCAGCTATGTCGCCGCCTGCGACGGCTCGCGTTCTTCGCTGCGCCAGCTCATCGGGCAGGAGAGCAAGGGCCGCATCTTCAAGGACCGCTTCCTGATCGCCGACGTGAAGATGAAGCTGGATTCGCCGGCGCCGGGCCGCCCCAAGCCGGGCGAGCGCCCCCTCGGGGGGCAGCGAGGACACGCAGTGCCGAGCGTGGGGGCCGAAGGTTTTGCCGAGCGCTGGTTCTGGTTCGACCCCGAGTTTCATCCGAACCAGAGCGTGCTGCTGCACATGCAGCCCGACAACGTCTGGCGTATCGACTTCCAGCTCGGCTGGGATGCCGATCCCGAGCACGAGAAGAAGCCCGAGAACATCATTCCGCGCGTCAAGGCGCTGCTGGCTCACTCGGAGATGAAGGATGCGCAGTTCGAACTCGAATGGGCCAGCGTCTACACCTTCGCCTGCCTGCGCATGGACAGTTTCCGTCATGGCCGCGTGCTGTTCGCCGGCGACTCGGCGCACGGCGTGTCGCCCTTCGGCGCCCGCGGCGCCAACTCGGGCGTGCAGGACGCCGAGAACCTTGCCTGGAAACTGGCGGCGGTCGTGCGCGGCGACGCGCCCGATGCGCTGCTCGACAGTTATGCCAGCGAGCGCGAATACGCGGCCGACGAGAACATCCGAAACTCCACCCGCGCCACCGACTTCATTACGCCCAAGAGCGAGATCAGCCGGCTGTTCCGCGACGCGGTGCTCGAACTGGCCAAGCGCCACGGCTTTGCGCGCACACTGGTCAACAGTGGCCGGCTCTCCGTACCGTCCACGCTGCACGGCTCAGTGCTGAACACAGCCGATACCGACCTCTTCGAAGGCAAGCTGGTGCCCGGGGCACCGGCCGCCGACGCGCCCATCGCTCGCGCCGACGGCAGCGCCGGCTGGCTGCTGCGCGAACTGAACCGCACGGGTTTCAGTGCGTTGGTGTTCGGCGACGCCAGTGGTGGCGGTGATTTGGCCGAGCGCAGCGCACACGCGGTCGCCGAGGCCGACCCGGCCGTGAAGGTGGTGCGCATCGCATTGAACAGCGTCCACGCGCTCGCTACCCAGCGCTACGATGCGCGGCCCGGTACCGTCTACCTGCTGCGGCCCGACCACCACGTCTGCGCACGCTGGCGGCAACCGGACACACAAGCCATCCGCGCCGCACTGGACCACGCACTCGCCAAGGCATGAAGGAGCCCGCCATGAATCTGATCACCACCCCGAACCTCGATGCGCCCGACGATTTTTACGAAGCGCTGATTGAAGCCCACCACGGACTCTCGACCGAAGAGAGCCACGCCTTCAACGCGCGCCTCGTGCTGGTACTGGCCAACCACATCGGCGCGCTGGCCGTGCTGCGCGAGGCCTTCGCCGCGGCGCAGCGCGCCTGATTCCCGCATACCAACCCCAAGGAGACATTCATGAAAATCACTTCCCGCATTCTCGCCCTGGCCCTGTCGTTCACCGCCTTCGCGGCCCCGGCGCAAAACAGCAAGCCGATCGAATGGGTGGTCGGCTACGCGGCCGGCGGCGGCTCCGACTCGGTGGCGCGCGCCACCGCCGAAACCATGTCGAAGAACCTCGGCCAGACCATCATCATCAACAACAAGCCCGGCGCTGCGACCAATATCGCGGCCGACTACGTGGCGCGCGCCAAGGACTACGGACATGTGATGTTGACGGCCGATTTCGCCACGCTGGCGGCCAACCCCTTCCTGTTTTCCAAGCTCAGCTACAACGCCGAGAAGGACCTCGCGCCGGTGGGCATGCTGGCGCGCTTTCCATTGGTGCTGGTGGTGGGTGCGAACGTGCCGGTGAACAACTTCAAGGAATTCCTGGCCTGGGCCAAGGCGCAGCCGAACGGCATCAACTACGCCTCGGCCGGCGCAGGCAGCCCGCACCACCTGGCAACCGAGCTGCTGCGCGAGAAGACCGGCCTCAAGATGACGCACGTGGCCTATCGCGGCGCGGCACCGGCGCTGCAGGACATCCTGGGCGGCGTCGTCCCCTTCATGCTGGTCGATACCGCGAGCGGCAACCAGTTCGTGCTGGCCGGCAAGGTCAAGGCCATCGCCGTGGCAAGCACCCAGCGCATCGCCACCCTGCCCGAGGTGCCGACCTTCGCCGAGCAGGGGCTGACTGGCTTCGAGGCCTACGCATGGCAGGGTCTTTCGGTGCCCGCCGGCACGCCGCCCGAAATCATCACCAAGCTCAACAGGGCACTTGTCGAGGCCCTCAACTCGACCACGGTCAAGGCGCGCTATCAGGCGCTCGGTGTCGAGGGCCTGCCCGGCACGCCGGCGCAGATGGCCAGCTACGTCAAGAGCGAGCGCGAGCGCTGGGGCCGGCTGATCCGCGACAACGGCATCAAGGTTGACTGAACACAGGGAAAATAACCCTGTAGCTCTTGTTCTGATTGCGTAAACAGCTATCAAATTCATAGCATTTTCAACGCCGCACGGCGCCCAGGTGGCCGTGCGGGCAGCCGATGCCACTGGGTGACACGCGAACCACCTTCTTCCCGGAACCTGGGCAGCGACGCAGGCAGCTGGCACAATTGACGGGCATGCATTTGCCCATCTTTTTGTGACCGCCCCCGCCGCCCCCTTCACACTCGCCAATCTGCGGGCCCGCTACGGCCCGCGTTACCGTTGGCTGTTGCTGCTGTCAGTGATGCTGGGCACCATGGCCTCCATCATGTCGTCGACCATCGTCAACGTGGCGATTCCCGACATGAGCCAGCATTTCGCGCTGGGCCAGGAACGGGCGCAATGGGTCAGCTCCGGCTTTATGGTGGCCACGACGGTGTCCATGCTGACCACGCCCTGGCTGCTGGCGCGCTACGGCTACCGACGCACCTACGCCGGCACCATGCTGCTGCTGATGACCGGCGGCATGGTCGGCGGCCTGGCCAACAGCTTCGGCCTGGTGATGGGCGCGCGCGTGGCCGAAGGGCTGGCGGCCGGCATCGTGCAACCGATTCCGGCCATCATCATCATGCGCGCCTTCGGACCCCATGAGCAGGGCCGGGCCAGCGGCCTCTTTGGCATGGGCGTGGTGCTGGCGCCGGCGCTGGGCCCCAGCATTGGCGGCCTGCTGGTCGACTGGTTTGGCTGGCGCTCAATTTTTTTCATGGTGATTCCGCTGTGCCTGCTGTCGCTGTGGATGGCTTACCGCTATGTGCCGGACAGCGCGCCCGGCGGTGTGGCGGCCGACCGCAACAGTGCCATGATCGACTGGCGCGGCCTGCTGCTGGGCGGCGTGGGCACGCTGTGCCTGCTCAACGGCATGGTGGCGCTGCATGGCAACAGCCTGCTGGAGGCCGTGGTCCTGCTGGTTGCGGCCCTGATGGCCATGGCCGTGTTTATCGGGTGGCAGCGCCACATGGCCGACACGGGCCGCGCGCCGCTGATGAACCTGGCGCTCTTTGGCTACCGCCAGTTCGCCATGGGCAGCGTGGTCGCCTTCATTTACGGCACGGCGCTGTTTGGCTCGACCTACCTGCTGCCGGTTTACATGCAGCTGGGCCTGAACCTGTCGGCCTCGCATGTCGGCACCATCCTGTTGCCCGCCGGGCTGGTGCTGGCCGCCACCATTGCCGGTGTGGGCCGGCTGGCCGACAGGCAGCCCACCTGGCTGCTGGTCAGCACCGGGCTGAGCCTGCTGGCGGCCTCGTTCGCGCTGATGCTGACGGTCGGCCTGGGCAGCGCCTTGTGGCTGCTGGTGCTGTGGGCCATTTTGGGCCGCATCGGGCTGGGCTTTATCCTGCCCTCGCTGAATCTGGGCTCGCTGCGGCCGCTGCCCAAGGACCTGATGCCGCAGGGCGTCAGCGCCATCAGCTTTGTGCGCATGCTGGGCGGCGCGATCGGCGTGAGCCTGTGCGGCATCGTGCTGGAGTGGCGGCTCGCCGCGCATGGCGACTCCTTCGCCAACGCCAGCAGCAGCCCGGCGCGGCTGGCGGCCTTTAACGAAGCCTTTTTGATGCTGGCCGCCCTGTGCGCGCTGGCCATGGTGGCGGCCTGGCAGCTGCGCGAACGGGCTGCCGCACCACAGCCGCGGCCCGAACAACTCAGGGCGGACTGAGCATGTGCCAGCTGCTGGGCATGAACTGCAACGCGCCCACGGACGTGACTTTCAGCTTTCGCGGCTTCGCGCAGCGCGGCGGCCACACGGACCACCATGCCGACGGTTGGGGCATTGCCTTTTTTGAAGGCAATGACGATGCCGTCAGCACCGGCTGCGACAGGGGCCTGCGGCATTTTGTCGATCACCAGCCGGCCTGCGAGTCGCCGGTGGCCGAGCTGATTCGCCGCTACCCGATCAAGAGCCGCAACGTCATCGCGCATATCCGCAAGGCCACGCAAGGCCGCGTCGCGCTGGAAAACTGCCACCCCTTTGTGCGCGAGCTGTGGGGCCGCTACTGGGTGTTTGCCCACAATGGCGACCTCAAGGATTTCGCACCGCGGCTGCACGGCAGCTTCAGGCCGGTCGGCAGCACCGACAGCGAGCGCGCTTTTTGCTGGATCATGCAGGAGCTGGCCAAATCCCACGCCGATGTGCCCAGCGTGCAGGAACTCAGCATCACCCTGCGCGAACTGGCGGCCCGGATCGCCCCCCATGGCAGCTTCAATTGCCTGCTGAGCAATGGGCAGGCGCTGTGGGCGCACGCATCCACCAGCCTCTATTACGTCGAGCGCCGGCATCCGTTTGCCCACGCCACGCTGAGCGACGAAGACGTGAGCGTCAACTTTGCCGAACACACCCGGCCCACCGACCGTGTGGCCGTGGTGGTGACGGCGCCGCTGACCACCAACGAGCACTGGACGGCTTTTGCGCCGGGAGAGCTCAAGGTGTTTGTGGACGGCGCGCTCGCCGCCGCCTGACCGGCCTGATCGGCCCGACCAGCCGCTCAGGGTGTGGCGGCGCAGCCCGGGCTTTGCCCGTTGAGCGCCTGCTGCTCCAGCGCAAAGCTGGCCCTGGCCTGACCTTGGCTGCGCCGCACCGTCAGCACGTAAATGCTGTCGAAATCACTGCTCTTCCAGTGCGGCACCGCGCTGGCCTGGCCGCCCATGCGCTGCAGCATGGCCCTGACCATCTCTTCAAGCAGCCGGTGCTCCCAGGCCACCAGCACCACCGCGTTTTGATAGCGCGGAGCGGCCAGCTCCTGCTGCAAGCCCTGAATGTTTTCATACCCGAACGAGGTGTCGATGGGCAGGCCCAGCTGCACGGCTGTGGGCGCCACGGTCAACAGGGGCCGCACATAGTTGTAGGACTGGTCGCCATCGACCTTTTTCTCATGCGGATCGGGCGCAAACACGAAATCCGGCTTGCCGAACCTGGCCAGCAGCACGGCCGGCAAGGCCAGCGCGCGGTTCAATCCCTGGCAATTGATCATCCCCAGGCCCCGGGCCGGTTTTTCCGCATGGCGGATGAAGATGATTTTCTGCTCTGCAACCTCTGCGGCTGCATCGGCGGCCGGTGCGGCCCAGGAGGCGAAAGGCAGCCACAGGCTGCACAGGATCGCGCGCCGCAGACCTTGGCCAGGAGCGGGCCGGGTCATTGCCTTGACCCACATCAGGAGGCAGCCGCCACGGCCTGCTCCAGCGCATCGACAAACATGGCGGCCACGTCAAAGCCGGTCTGGTCGAAAATTTCCTGGAAGCAGGTCGGGCTGGTCACATTGATCTCGGTCACGTAGTCGCCAATCACATCCACACCGGCCAGCAGCAGGCCGCGCGCGGCCAGCACCGGGCCGAGTGCTTCGGCAATTTCAAAGTCGCGTTTTGACAGCGGCTGCGCCACGCCCAGGCCACCGGCGGCCAGGTTGCCGCGCACCTCGCTGCCCTGCGGAATGCGCGCGAGGCTATAAGGCACCGGCTTGCCGCCAATCACCAGCACGCGCTTGTCGCCCTGGGCGATTTCGGGCAGGAATTTCTGCACCATCACGCTTTGCGTGCCATGCTTGTTCAGCGTCTCGGTGATGCTGCCCAGGTTCAGGCCATCCTGCTTCACGCGGAAGATGCCCATGCCGCCCATGCCGTCCAGCGGTTTGAGGATGATGTCACCGTGCTCGGCGTGAAAGCGCTTGATGTCGTCGGCGCTGCGCGTGACCAGGGTCGGCCCGCTGAACTGGGCGAATTCCAGGATCGCCAGCTTTTCCGGGTGGTCGCGCAGTGCCGCCGGTTTGTTGAAGACCCTGGCGCCCTCGCGCTCGGCCTGCTCCAGCAGGTGCGTGCTGTAGAAGTATTCGCTGTCAAAGGGCGGGTCCTTGCGCATGATCACCGCATCAAAGCCGGCCACGGCCTCGCGGCCGTCCGGGCGCTGGGCGTCGGCCACAAACCAGTCGTCCAACTGTCCTGTGAGCGTGATGTGACGCACCCGGGCCGTGACCCTGGCGCCGGTTTGCCAGCTCATGTCCTGCGGCTCGCAGGCGCTGATGCGGTGGCCGCGCCGCTGCGCCTCGCGCATCATGGCAAAGGTGCTGTCCTTGTAGGTCTTGAAAGACGCCAGCGGATCGGCAACAAAAAGAAGGTTCATGGTCGGTTCAGGACGAGGTCGTCGTTGTCTTGGAGGTGGGCGCCGGACCGGGTGGTGCGCGGCGCTGCTGGCCGTATTGTTGTACAAACAGCGCCACTGCGCCCGCGACCACGCCCCAAAAGGCCGAACCGGCACCGGCTATCACGACGCCCGACAGCGTGACCAGAAATGTGATAGGCGCCGTCTCGCGGTGCGATTCATCCCTGACGGCGGCGGCCAGCCCGGCAATCGCCACCACCAGCTCCCTCGGAAAGGCCGTCAGCAGCCCGGTGACGGCCGCCGCCCAGCTGAACCTCGGCATCGCGAACACCGGCACGGCAAAAAAAAAAAGCAACCTCAGACCACGCCATCTGGCCGCGACGGGACTCGCCCAGGCCTGCCGGCGAAAGGCAAATAGCTATCAATTCAATAGCAAACTACACCCATACCCCTTGGGCCAGGGACCAGAATCGCCCTAAATCTCGATCTTGCTGCCCAGCTCCACCACCGAGTTGTTGGGCAAGTTCAAAAAGTCTGCCGCGCCACTGGCGTTATGGTGCATCTGGGCAAACAGTTTTTCACGCCAGGCCGCCATGCCGCTGCCAATGGTCGGCACCACGGTGTCGCGCGACAGGAAATAGCTGGTCGTCATGGCCTCCAGTTCGCAGCCCCGGCCCCGCATCAATTGCAGCGCCTTGGGCAGGTCCAGATCGTTCTTGAAGCCATAGTTGACGATCACCTGCCAGCAATCATGGCCCAGCGCTTCAATCTCCAGCCGCTTGTTCAGGCCGATCCAGGGCACTTCATGGTTGCGCACGGTCACAAACAGGTTCTGCTCGTGCAGCACCTTGTTGTGCTTGAGGTTGTGCATCAGCGCATTGGGCACGATGCCCGGCTCGCCGGTCATGAAGACGGCCGTGCCTTCAACCTGTGCAGGCGGGTTGACGAACACGGCATCCAGGAAGCTGGGCAGGTCAATGGCATCGGTGCGAAGTTTTTCGTTGAGGATGTTCCGGCCGTCCTTCCAGGTGGTCATGAGCACGTACAGCGCCCCGGCCATCACCAGCGGGAACCATCCGCCATGGGCGATCTTCAGGGCGTTGGAGGCGAAAAACGCGATATCCACCACAAAGAAAAAACCGGTCGCGGCGATGCACAGCGACAAGGGATAGCCCCAACCGTAGCGGATCACAAAAAATGTCAGCGCCGTGGTGATCACCATGAGCAGGCTCACCGAGATGCCGTACGCCGCCGCCAGGGCCGACGACGAGCCGAACATCAGCACGGCCAGCACCACGCCGGCCAGCAGGGTCCAGTTCACGGCGGGGATGTAGATTTGCCCGGTCTCGCGAATCGAGGTGTGCAAAATGCTCAGGCGCGGCAGAAACCCCAGCTGAATCGTCTGCTTGGCGGCTGAAAACGCCCCGGAAATCAGGGCCTGCGAGGCAATCACCGTGGCCATCGTCGCCAGGACCACCATGGGAATCAGCGCCCACTCGGGCGTCATCAGGTAAAACGGGTTCTCAGCCGCCTTGGGGTCGGCCAGCACCAGCGCCCCCTGGCCAAAGTAGTTGAGCATCAAGGATGGCATGACCAGCGCAAACCAGGCCAGCCGGATGGGCTGCTTGCCGAAATGCCCCATGTCCGCGTAAAGCGCTTCGGCGCCCGTGACGCACAGGAACACGGCGCCCAGCGTGATGAAGGCAATCCCGTAGTGCGCCATCGCAAAGCGCAGCCCATACCACGGAGAGACGGCCAACAGCACGGAGGGGTTCTGGACAATCTGCGCCACGCCCGTGGCCGCGATGGCCAGAAACCAGAACACCGTGATGGGCCCGAAAAACTTGCCGATATCCCCCGTGCCGCGTTTTTGCGCCATGAAAAGACCCAGCAGCACCAGCAGCGAAATAGGAACGACGTAGGGCTTGGCGGCCGGGGTGATGATTTCAAGCCCTTCCACCGCCGAGAGCACCGAAACCGCCGGCGTGATGATCCCGTCGCCAAAAAACAGGGCCACGCCGAACACGCCCAGGATCAGCAGCATCCGCCGCAGCTGGGGCTGATCCTTGACCGATTGCGACGCCAGGGCCAGCAAGGCCATCAAGCCCCCCTCGCCGGCGTTGTCGGCGCGCATGATGAGCACCACATACTTGATGGACACCACCACCGTGAGGGTCCAGAAGAACAGCGAGAGCACGCCCAGCACGTTAGCCGTCGTGATGGGGACATGACCGCCGGCGAAAACCTCCTTGAAGGCGTAAAGAGGCGAGGTGCCGATGTCGCCATAGACGACGCCGATGGCGCCCAGGGTCAGCGCCGCAAGTGATGATTTTGAATTTGACACAAGGTCTTCCCGTCCAGGGCTACCAACCGGTACCCACCAGTTAAAAGGCCGCGGGGATGCTTAGTTTTGGGAACGCCATTTTGCGCTCAGGGAACTGACTTGCGGGCTGGCAAACACCCCTAGCGCGCAGAAACTAGAACTTTTGTTGCAACGCAACAACTGACCGCCCGCCACGGGCGGGCTGCGGGACCGGATTTGCTATTGTTTACATAGCAAGTTGTGCCCATCACGCCGTCACAGAGAGCCTGAAACGTCGAGGAAATCCGGAAAGCGCCGGCTTCGGGGCGCTGGCCCCGCCGCCTCAGTCGTAGACCTCGGCATCCGGATCGGTGGCTTCCAGCTCGTAGCTGGCGGCCAGCATGGCCAGCCGGGCGATCACGCCATACATGTAAAAGCGGTTGGGGCTGCTGGAGCCGGGCTTTTCGCCGGGCTGCGGCAGCCGGCCGCTGTCGGCAAAGGCCAGCGGCACAAAGCTGGCGCCGGGCGCGTTGAGGTTTTCGTCCACGCCGCGCTCGGCATGCACGCGGTAGAAGCCGCCCACCACGTAGCGGTCCATCATGTAGACGACCGGCTCGGCGACGGCGTCATTGACGCGCTCGTTGGTCAGCACACCCTCCTGGATGATGACCTCGGACAGCGCCTGGCCGTCCTTGATCACGCTCATCTTGTTCTTGGTCTTGCGGTTCAGCGCGTCGAGGTCCTTCACATCGCGCACCGTCATGATGCCCATGCCGTAGGTGCCGTTGTCGGCCTTGACCACGACAAACGGTTTTTCGTTGATGCCGTATTCCTTGTACTTGCGCTTGACCTTGCTGAGCAGCGCATCGACATGGGTAGTCAGGCATTCCATGCCGGTGCCTTCGGCGATGTTGACCTCGCCGCATTGCGCAAACATCGGGTTGATCAGCCAGGGGTCGATGCCCAGCAGCTTGCCGAAGCGCTTGGAGACCTCTTCATAGGCCTTGAAATGATGCGACTTGCGCCGCACCGACCAGCCGGCGTGCAGCGGTGGCAGTAGAAACTGCTCGTGCAGGTCTTCCAGCATGCCCGGAATGCCGGCCGACAGGTCGTTGTTCAGCAAAATGGTGCAGGGGTCGAAATTCTTCAGGCCCAGGCGGCGGTCCGTGCGGATCAGCGGCTCTATGGAGATGGCTTCGCCGGTCGGCAGGTTCAGCGTGGTGGGCGCCTTGATCTCGGCGCTCAGCGAGCCAAAGCGCACGTTCAGGCCAGCCTGGTGAAAGATGCGCTTGAGCTGCACCAGATTCGACAGGTAAAAGCTGTTGCGCGTGTGGTTTTCGGGCACCACCAGCAGGTTGCGCGCCTCGGGGCAGATCTTCTCGATCGCGGCCATGGCGGCCTGCACCGCCAGCGGCAGCATCGCCGGCGTCAGGTTGTTCCAGCCGCCGGGAAAGAGGTTGGTGTCCACCGGAGCCAGCTTGAAGCCGGCGTTGCGCACATCGACCGAGCTGTAAAACGGCGGCGTGTGTTCCATCCACTCCAGCCGGAACCAGCGTTCTATGGCCGGCGTGGAGTCGAGAATGCGCTGTTCGAGTTCGTTGATGGGGCCGGTCAGGGCGGTGATGAGATGCGGAACCATGCGGCCACTTTCAGAAGGGAGAGGGGGTTTCTTATCTGACTCGGTTATATCTGACCGAATTCTAGGGATATTGGGATGCGGCGGCCGGTTACAAGAGGCAAAACGCTGCCTCCCGGCGCCATCGGTGCCCAGCGGTCAGGTCCGGACTTCACCCTGGCCCAGCACCACGTATTTCAGCGAGGTCAGGCCCTCGATGCCGACCGGCCCGCGGGCGTGGAACTTGTCGGTGCTGATGCCGATTTCGGCGCCCAGCCCGTACTCGAAGCCATCGGCGAAGCGGGTGCTCGCATTCACCATCACGCTGGCCGAATCCACCTCGCGCAGAAAGCGCTGGGCATGCATGTGGTCGCGCGTCAGGATGGCGTCGGTGTGGTGGCTGGAATACTGGTTGATATGGGCAATCGCCTCGTCCAGGCCGGCCACCACCTTGATGCTGATGACCGGCGCCAGGTATTCCTCGGACCAGTCCTGCTCGGTCGCCGGAACAATGCTCGCTACTGAATTGATAGCTGGTTGTGCCCGCAATATCTTGGCTGCAGCCTCATCACAGCGCATTTCCACGCCCTTGGCGGCATAGATGGCGCCGATTTGCGGCAGGAATTCGGCGGCCACGCCGCGCGCCACCAGCAGGCCTTCGGTGGCATTGCAGGGGCTGTACTTCTGGGTTTTGGCGTTGTCGGCCACCGTGACCGCCATGGCGATGTCGCAGGGGTCGTCCACATAGACATGGCAGTTGCCGTCCAGGTGCTTGATGACCGGCACTTTGGCGTCGCGGCTGATGCGCTCTATCAGGCCCTTGCCGCCGCGCGGGATGATGACGTCCACATACTGCGGCATGGTGATCAAGAGGCCGACGGCCTCGCGGTCGGTGGTGGGCACCAGCTGCACCGCATCGGCCGGCAGGCCGGCGTCCGTCAGTGCCTGCTGCACCAGCGCGGCCAGCGCCTTGTTCGATTCGATGGCCTCGGAGCCGCCGCGCAAAATGCAGGCATTGCCGCTCTTGATGGCCAGCGACGCGGCTTCGATCGTGACGTTGGGGCGGCTCTCGTAAATCATGCCAAACACGCCGATCGGCACGCGCATCTGGCCGACGCGGATACCGCTGGGCTGCTCCTTCAGGCCGATGATCTGGCCTATCACGTCGGCCATGGCGGCGAGCTGCTCGCAGCCCAGGGCCACGGTTTCCAGGGTTTTGGCATCCAACTTGAGACGGTCCAGCAGCGGGCCGGCCAGTCCGGCGGCGCCGGCGCGTTCGAGGTCGCGCTGGTTGGCCGCCTGCAGCGCAGGGACATTCTGCCGCAGCAAGGCCGCGAGGTTCAGCAGAGCTCTGTTTTTAATAGCTGCCGGCGCCCGTGCAATCTGCGCCGAGGCCGTTTTTGCCCTGGAACCCAGGGTTTCCATGAGCTGGGCGAGTGCAATCGGTGAATCAGGCGCGTTCATCCCCCCATTTTAGACCCCCACGGTCGTTCACTGCGTGTAGCTCCCTGCCCCCCGAGGGGGCCGTCGCTTGCTCGGGACGGCCCTTCGCTGCGCGCTAGCCCGTAATCACGGGTCCCGGCTCAGCCGCAGGCGCCCAGGTGGCCGCATTGGGTGCAATAGTCGCAGCCGTCCTTGCGGATCACGGCATGGGCGCCGCATTCGCTGCACTTCTTGCCCGCCATGACGGGCGGCGTGGCGGCGGCAGGGGCGCTTTTCTGCGGCTGCGGCGGCGCATCCTCGCGCTGGCCGGCGCGGCGCGCCAGTATGCTCTGGATGGCGTGTGCGATGGCCGCGACCTCGGAGTCATGCCACAGGGGCACCAGGGTGCCGTCGGCCTTCTGGTGCGTTCCCAGGCGCACCGGGCCGCGGTCCCAGGCGACCTTGCGCATGTCGCTGAGGGCGCGCTCCAGAAATCCGCCGCGCGCCGCCAGCGACAGCAGGCGCATGCTGGCCGTGACCCATTGCTGCGATTCGCCGCTTTGGCCGACCGGCATGAAAAACTCGATGGCCCGGTCCACCGTGCCCACGCCGCTGGCCGCCGGCACCGGCAGGAAGGACACCACCAGGTACAGCGTCTTGCGGCCTTCCTGGGTCCAGTACTCGACCTTTTCCGCCACGGCCGACAGCGCGCCCTTGGGACGGCTTTCGATCATCGTGCGCATCGGGTCGACCGCGGCTGCGCCGGCCAGGGCCGCCGCATCGGCGCTGGCCGGGCCGGTTTCCAGCACGGCGCCCAGGATGGTGTTGGGCCGGTAGGTGGCCAGGCCCTTGAGCTGCGCGTGCCAGGCCTGCCGGTACAGGCCCTTGAAGTCCTCATACGGGTAGTCGGCCGGCACGTTCACGGTCTTGGAGATCGCCGTGTCCACGAAGGGCTGCACCTCTTCCATCATGGCGATATGGCTGGCCGCGGACATGTCGAGGGCCGAGACGAAATAGGCGGGCAGCGTCTCCACGTCGCCGCCCAGTTCGCGGTACAGCCGCCAGGCATGGTCCTCCACCGCGTATTCGGTGCGGCTGCCGTCGGCTTCGCGCTTGTTGCGCCGGTACATCCAGGAGAATGCCGGCTCGATGCCGTTGGACGCGTTGTCGGCAAAGGCCAGGCTCACGGTGCCCGTGGGCGCGATCGACAGCAGGTGGCTGTTGCGGATGCCGTGCGCTCGTATGGCCTGCTGCAACTCCGGCGCCAACCGGCTGGCAAAGGTGCCGGGGGCAAGATAGCCCGCGGCGTCGAACTTCGGGAACGGCCCCTTTTCACGCGCCAGCGCCACCGAAGCGGCATAGGCCGCATCCCGCATGCGCACGGCAATGCGCGCGGCCATCGCGCGGCCCTCGGGCAGGTCGTAGCGCAGGCACAGCATGGCCAGCGCGTTGCCCATGCCGGTGAAACCCACGCCGATGCGGCGCTTGGCCGCCGCCTCCTCTTGCTGCTGCGGCAGCGGCCAGAAGGTCAGGTCCAGCACGTTGTCGAGCGCGCGCACCTGGGTCGCGACCGACTGTCCGAAGGCCTCGAAGTCGAAGGCCGGCACGCCGTCAAAGCCGAACGGATGGCGCACAAAATGCGTCAGGATGATGGGCCCGAGGTCGCAGCAGCCATAGGGTGGCAGCGGCTGCTCGCCGCAGTTGTGCACGTAAAGGCCATTGGCGTCAAACGCGTGAACGTCAGCCACGGTGACGTCAAACACGTCCTCGCAGCCATCCTCGCCCAGCGATTCGACCGTGGCGATGAAACGCTCGCGATTCAGGCTGCGCTTATAACTGCCCAGTGCCTGCGCCAGGCGGGCGGCCTTGTCGGTGTCTGCAAAACCAATGCGCTCGGCGTAAACCCGCAGGTTGTCCCCGCTGACCAGCAATTCGTGCTGCGCTGCCGTCTCGTAGTGCCTGAGGCTGCCGCGCCCATCGGGCAGGGGCCGCGCCTGCGCCAGCCGCCGGTTCGGGTAGATGGTCGAGCCAATTCCCAGGCGCAGCAGCATGCGCTGCGCCGTCTGGAGCAAAGGCAGATCGCTTTGTGACAGGCGCAGGCTGATACCTTTTTCCTGCGTCCCCTGCACCGAGCCATCGGCATCAAACAAGCCGCGCAAAAGCCCTTCAGTGAAAACGGACGAGGCTTTCTCCATCGCGGCGGTGATGGTCTTGTGCCCCGGGCGCATGCCCATCGCATGGGCCAGCTTGCGTACCGCGGCGCTCGCCATGCGCGCCTCGCCGCGCCCGGCCACGGGACGCTGGAATCCCCGGAAATCAACCCGATGCGTCAGCGTGGCGGCGGCAGCCTCGGCCGCCCGCACAATGCCTCCAGCACCGGTTTGTGCATAGGCCACAGCGCCATTGCCCACCGCCCTCAGCTCGGGCGCCCAGACCGAAATCACCGCCTTGTCGCTCTTGAGCGTGCCATCGCCGATCAGCAGGCCGAGCAAATAGCCCTCGGCCTGCGTGCCCACGCCGTCCCAGCCGCCCAATGCGCGGTGGTCGTGCAAGAAAATTTCGTCGCCCGGCTGCAACTGCCCGGCTGCTATCCACTCGGCCTGCAGCGTGTAACGGGTTTTACGCGCCACGCGACGCACCCGGTGGTCGGCCGTGAGGCGCAAGGCCTGACCTTCACGGGTTTTCAAAGCCAGCACGGGCTTGTGGCCGGTCTTGAAGAAGCCTTCGCTCTTCACGGCATACGCCTTGCCATCGACCACGGCCGTAAAGCGACGGCCGACCAGCTCCGCCACCTGCGCGGGGCCGTCCGTCGTCAGGACCCAGGCGTCCGACGTGACGCAGGGGTTGGTCGCGGCAATCGCCTCGCAATAGCGCAGGTTGTTGTCCTCGTTGATGTGGTCCAGAAACAGGATGCCGGGCTCGGCGAAGTCATAGGCCGAGCGCATCACGGTGTCCCACAATTCGCGCGCCGCCACCGTCTGATAAACCCACAGGCCGTCGGCACGCCGGAAGGCGCCTTGCGCGATCAATGCCGCGCCGGGTTGGGCCTGGTGCACCAGTTCCCAGGGCTGGCCGTCGTTCAGGGCCTGCATGAAGGCGTCGGGCACACCCACCGACACATTGAAGTTGTTCCAGCGGCCCGGCGTGCGTTTGGCGGTGATGAATTCCTGCACATCGGGGTGGTCGATGCGCAACACGCCCATCTGCGCACCGCGCCGCGCGCCGGCGCTCTCCACCGTGGAGCAGGACTGGTCGAACACGTTGATGTAGCTGCAGGGCCCTGAGGCGATGGAGGCCGTGCCCTTGACCTCGGCGCCGCGCGGGCGGATGCGCGAGAAGTCATAACCCACGCCGCCGCCGCGCCGCATGGTCTCCGCCGCCTCGCGCAAGGCCTCGTAAATGCCGGGGTAGCCGCCATCATCCACGCCCAGGATGCAGTCGCCCACCGGCTGCACAAAGCAGTTGATCAGGGTGGCCTGGATCGCGGTGCCCGCCGCGCTCATGATGCGGCCGGCGCCAATGGCGCCTACATGCAGGTTCTCCAGGAACAGCGCCTCGTGCCTGGCGCGTTCCGCCTCGGGCTCGACCGAGGCCAGGGCCCGCGCCACGCGCTGGTACAGCTCGTCCAGTCCGTTTTCGCCGGGCTTGAGGTATTTCTCCTTCAGCACGTCCTGGCTGATGGGCTGGGTGGCCGTCACGTCTTGCGGCCGGCCAAAGTGGTCGCGCTTCATGGCACACGCTCCTCAGAAAGGGCCGCGGGGCGAATGCCGCCCGGCGGCCGTCGCACCCATTCTTGCACCGGAGGTTCGGACTGCCAAATGGCAGGCGGGCGGCGCACTTCAGTAGACCCCCACGTTCGTTCACGGCGTGTAACTCTCTGCCCCCCGAGGGGGCCGTGCTTGCTTGGGGCGGCCCGGCGCGGCACACTGCTCGCAGACCATGCCGGCCAGGCGGTGCAGGGCCTGCCAGCCGTCGGCCGGCCAGTCGGGCTGCTTCAGGCCCTTGACGATGCCATCCACCTTGTGCGCCGCCGTCAACAAATTGGCCAGCGTGGCGTCGCCGATCTGCGGCAGCACCCGCTCGAACAGCTTTTCCTTCACGCCCCAGACGCGGTATTCGCGCAGCGCCATGGGCATGGGGCGACCGGCACTGATCGCGTCCTTGACCCGCTTCAGATTGCGGATGTCTTCGCTCAGCGCCCAGTGCACCAGCACTTCGGACTCGCCCTCGGACTGCAGGCCGTCCAGCATGCGCTGCACGCGCAGCACCTGGCCGCCCAGCACCGCTTCCGAGAGCTTGAACACGTCATAGCGCGCGACATTGAGCACGGCGTTTTCGACTTGGTCAAAGCTGAGCACGCCGTCGCTGCCGGCTATGACCGGGTACAGCAGCCCCAGCTTCTGGATTTCCTGGTGCGCGGCCAGGAGGTTGCCCTCGACCCGGTCGGCAAAAAACTGCAGCGTGCGCTGGCCTTCTTCGCCCGCGGCCACGCGCTGGCCCTGCAGCTGCAGGCGCTGGGCGATCCAGGTCGGCAGGTTGCGGCGCTCTATAGGCTCGAACTTGACGGTGACGCCGTAACTGTCGAGCGCGCCAAACCAGGCGCCCTTGAGGGTCGCAGCATCCAGCCGGGGCAGCATGATGAGGGTCAGCGTGGCGTCATCGCCCTGGGCACGCTCGGCAATCTGCTGCAGCGCCGCCGAGCCGTCCTTGCCGGGCTTGCCGCTGGGGATGCGGATTTCCACGATCTGCTTGTCGGCAAACAGGCTTAGCGAGCCGCCACTGGCCAGCACCTCGCTCCAGTCGAAATGCGCGCCGGCCACGCTGTGCACGGTGCGCTCGGTATAGCCTTGGGCCCGCGCCGCCGCGCGCAGGGCGTCGGCAAACTCCTGCACCAGCAGGGGCTCGTCGCCATGCAGGGTGTAAAGGCTTTTGAGGCCGCGCTTGAGGTGCTCGGAGAGTTGGGCGGGGGCCAGATTCATGGGGGAAGTTTAGCGCCGGGGTTCATATCAGAGCTTGCTGGTGGACAGCAGCAGGCTGGTCTCGGTGTTGGCAATGCCTTCGAGCAGGCGGATGCGCCCGAGCACGCGGTCGAAGGCCTCCAGGCTGTCGGCGCGCAGCTCGGCCACGATGTCCCAGCGGCCATTGGTGGTGTGCAGGGCGCTCACGGCCGGGTCGCCGCGCAGGGCGCTCAGCACATGGCCGATGCGGTTGCCCTCTACGGCCACCGTCATCAAGGCCCGGATCTGGTGGGCTTCGGCCTGCGGCCGCAGGCGGGCCGTGTAGCCGACGATGGTGCCGTCGGCTTCGAGCTTGCTCAGCCGGTTTTGCACCGTGCCGCGCGACACGCGCAAGACCTTGGCCAGCGAGGCCACCGAGGCGCGGGCGTTGTCGCGCAGCAAGGAGATCAGTTGGCGGTCGGTGTCGTCCATGGCGTGATTTTAATGACTAAACGCCAACCAAGTCTGACGTTTTGTTCAATTTAATTGGCCAAATAGTCAACTTGTTGTCTATTTTTTAGCGCTGCGGCTCAGCACAATAGATTGAAGCCTGACGGCATGGCGCCGTCCGCTATCCATCCAGCATTCACTAACAGTCAAGCGTCGGGAGACACATCATGGTTGAGTACATCGGCATCGCAGGCATACAGCGCATCGTCGGGCGCATGGGGCCGGCGGCTTTCATTGAAGGCCTGGCGGCGGAAATCGAGGCCGACTACCGGCGCTGGGGCGACTTCGACAAGTCGGCGCGCCACGCCATTCACTCGCCCGTGGGCGTGATCGAGCTGATGCCGACCAGCGACGGCCAGATGTACTCCTTCAAGTACGTCAACGGCCACCCCAAAAACACCGCGCTGGGCCTGCTGACGGTGACCGCCTTTGGCGTGCTGGCCGATGTGGAAACCGGCTACCCGCTGCTGCTGTCGGAGCTGACCGTGAGCACCGCCCTGCGCACCGCCGCCATGTCGGCGCTGGCCGCGAAATGGCTGGCCAGGCCGGACAGCCGCGTCATGGCCCTGATCGGCAACGGCGCGCAAAGCGAGTTCCAGGCGATTGCATTTCACCACATGCTGGGCATACGCGAATTCAGGCTGTACGACGTCGACAGCCAGGCCACCGACAAGCTGGCGCGCAACCTGGAGGCGCTCGGCCTGCCGGGCCTGCAGCTCAAACGCTGCCGCTCGGCGGCCGAAGCCGTGCAGGGCGCCGACATCGTGACCACGGTCACCGCCGACAAGCGCAACGCCATCATCCTGACGCCCGAGATGATCGCGCCCGGCATGCACCTGAATGCCGTGGGCGGCGACTGCCCGGGCAAGACCGAGCTGCATGCCGACATCCTGCGCCGCGCCGATGCGCGCGTGATCGTGGAATACGAGCCGCAGTCGCGCATAGAAGGCGAAATCCAGCAGCTGCCGGCCGACTTTGCCGTGACGGAATTTGCCCAGGTGCTCAGCGGCGCGGCCTCCGGCCGCAGCGCGCCGGCCGAGGTGACGATTTTTGACTCCGTGGGTTTTGCGCTGGAAGACTATTCGGCCCTGCGTTATTTGCACAAGCTCCAGCAGGAAGACGCACAAGGCCAGCAGCACATCGACCTGATTCCCGACCTTGACAACCCCAAAAACCTGTTTGGCCTGCTGGCCCCTGCGCAGGGTAGCCCGGCCGGGCAAAATGGCGCGGTGTCCATCCAACTTGAAATGACCCATGATGAACATCCCGCTTGAGCTGGCTATAGACCTGATAGGCGCGCCCACCGACATTGGCGCGGGCAGCCGTGGTGCCTCCATGGGGCCCGAGGCGCTGCGCGTGGCGGGCATCCAGGCAGCGCTGCAAGGCCGCGGCCTCAACGTTTCTGACCTGGGCAACCTGGCGGGGCCGGCCAACCCCTGGCTGCCCCCGGTCAACGGTTACCGGCATCTGAGCGAAGTGACCGCCTGGAACCGGACCGTGCATGAAGCCATGTTCCAGAGCCTGAGCAGTGGCCATTTGCCGATTCTGCTGGGCGGCGACCACTGCCTGGGCATAGGCTCCATCAGCGCCGTGGCGCGCCACTGCCGGCAGAGCGGCAAAAAGCTGCGGGTGTTGTGGCTGGACGCCCATGCCGACTTCAACACCAATGCCCTGACGCCGACCGGCAATGTGCACGGCATGCCGGTGGCCGTGCTGTGCGGCCACGGCCCGGCCGAACTGACCGGCATAGGCGGCGTGGTGCCGGCCATGGCCCCCTCGGCGATCCGGCAGATCGGCATCCGCAGCGTGGACGAAGGCGAGAAACGTTTTGTGCGGCAGGCTGGCCTGGAAGTGTTCGACATGCGCTACATCGACGAAATGGGCATGCGCCACACCATGCAAACCGCGCTCGCCGGCATGGACGACAACACGCATTTGCACGTGAGCTTCGATGTGGACTTTCTGGACGCCTCCATCGCCCCGGGCGTCGCCACCGCCATCAAGGGCGGGCCGACCTACCGCGAGGCCCAGCTGTGCATGGAAATGATTGCCGACACCGGCCGCATGGGCTCGCTCGACGTGATGGAACTCAACCCGGCGCTGGACGTGCGCAACGGCACGGCCGAGCTGGCGCTGGACCTGATTGAAAGCCTGTTCGGCAAAAGCACCTTGATGCGCCAGTAGGCCAGTCTGGTGTTGCTACTGAATTCATAGCTGCTTGCGCCCGGACTGCCTGCCTGTCCGGTCCCATTGATATCCGCGGCCGAACACGCGGAATGCATTTTCAACCTCAACGAAGTAAAGAGGCATCGCATGTCCATGCACGCGCCGTCATTGCAAGCCCCCAGCGCCGTGGTGATGATCCGTCCCCACCGTTTTCATCCCAATCCGGAAACGGCGCAAGACAATACCTTTCAACAGGGCGGAGTCGGGCACACCGCCCGCGCTGGCCTGGCACTGGCAAGCGCCGCGCGTGATGAAGTCAGCGCCGCCGCCGCGCGCCTGCAAGAGGCGGGCATTGAGGTGCATGTTTTTGACGACCATGGCGAGCGCGACACGCCGGATTCCGTGTTCCCGAACAACTGGTTTTCCACCCACAGCGGCGGCCACATCGCCCTCTACCCCATGTGCGCCCCCAACCGCCGCCGGGAGCGCCGCAGCGACATCATCGACATGCTGAAGGCGAACTACCGGGTGCAGGATGTCATCGACTACTCGGGGCTGGAATACGACGGCCTGTTTCTGGAGGGCACGGGCGCCATGGTGCTGGATCACTTGCAGCGCGTGGCCTACACCGCGCTGTCAAACCGCGCCAACGAGGTGGTCCTGGAGCGCTTTTGCACCCATTTCAATTTTGAGCCGCTGGTGTTTCGCACCGCCGATGGCGCGGGCCAGGCGGTTTACCACACCAATGTGATGATGTGCATTGCCAGCCGGTTTGCGCTGGTCGGGCTCGAGCTGATCACCGACGCGGCACGCCGCGCAGAGGTCAAAAGACGGCTGGAAGAAAGCGGACGCACCGTGCTGGCACTCGATCAGGGCCAGATCGAGGCCTTTGCCGGCAACGCGATCGAACTCGGCGGCAAAAATGGCCCGGTGCTGGCCATGTCGAGCCGGGGCGTGGCCCGGCTGAGTTCGGCGCAGCGCGATGTCATCGCGAGGCATGCGGAGCTTTTGCCGCTGTCAGTCCCCACGGTTGAAATGGCCGGTGGCTCGGTGCGCTGCATGATCGCCGGCATTCATCTGGCGCGCCGTTCATCGTGACAGCGCGTACAGCAGCCATGGTCCGGCCTACAGCTCCTTCACCGCCGCCAGGCGGCGCATGACCTGCTGGACGATGTCGCTTTGCATGTCGCGGTAGAGCAGGGCCTCCTCGGCCTCCTTGGCCAGCACCGCCGACTCGTTGAAGCTGATGTCGCGCTGCTGCAGGATTTCCGCATCGGGAATCAGCTCCTTGCCGGCCGGCGTGCGCAGCTTGAAGCGAAAACGTATGCGCAGCTGAAACTCGCGCACCTGGCCGGAGGCATTGAGGCTGACCACCACCTTCTCGCGCTGGTCCAGCAGCACATCGAAAATGACCTGCGCCTCCTTGAACTGGCGCCCGTCGGTGATCACCTTGACCTTGCGCGTGGATTCCAGCGAACGCCTGAGCTCCACCCCCAGCGGCGAAGTTTCGGACAGGCCGGTGTACAGCGTGCTGAACGCAAAGTCGGGCGCCTTGCGCAGCGCGAAACCACAGCCCCCCAGACTCAGGGCGGCAGCCGTTGCCATCAGGGACATTGAACCGCTCAGTAGGACGCGACGCTGCATGGGGGGAACCTTATCCGGAGTGATCTCAAATAACGATGTTGACCAGGCGGCCGGGCACGACGATGACTTTCTTGGCCGGCGCACCGGCGGCCTGCTTGAGGAAGGCCTCGCACGCCAGCGCCGCCGCCTCGATCGCCGCCTTGTCGGCGCCTGCCGCAACGGTCACCGAACCGCGCAACTTGCCATTGACCTGCAGCACCAGCTCTATCTCATCCTGCACCAGCGCGGATTCGTCCACCTCGGGCCAGGCCGCGTCGAGCAGCTCGCCTGACTGCGCGGCATAGCCGAGTTCGGCCCACAGCGCATGCGTCAGGTGCGGGGTGGCGGGGTAGAGGCAGCGCAGCAAGATGCTGAAACCCTCGCGCAGGGCCGCCACCGAAGCGGGTGACGCGACACCCTTGAAGTCTTCCAGCGCATTGAGCAGCTTCATGGTGCCCGAAACCACCGTGTTGTACTGCATGCGCTGGTAGTCGTAGTCCACCTGCTTGAGCACCGTGTGGATGTCCAGCCTGAGCGCCTTGGTTTCCTTGTCAAAACCGGCCTCAGCGCCCGTTCCGCCGGCGCCATTAGCTTCCAAATTCATAGCATTGAGCTTGACGCCGAAATTCCAGACGCGGCGCAGGAAACGGTAGGAGCCCTCCACGCCGGCATCGTTCCACTCCAGCGTGGCTTCCGGTGGCGAGGTGAACATGGTGTACAGGCGCGCCGTGTCGGCGCCGTATTTCTCGATCAGGTCCTGCGGATCGACACCATTGTTCTTGGACTTGGACATGGTGCCCACGCCCTCATAGTCAATGGCGGTGCCCACCGGCAGATCGCCGACTGCGTGCTTCAGCCTGGCGCCGACCACCTTGCCGCTGTCGTCGAGCACATGCTCCACATCGTGCGGCCAGAAGTATTCCTTGCCGCCCTTGTCGCCCTTGCGCGAGTAAATGTGATTGAGCACCATGCCCTGGGTAAGCAGCCTGGTGAAGGGTTCGTCGACCTTGACCAGGTCCAGGTCACGCATGACCTTGGTCCAGAAGCGGGCGTAGAGCAGGTGAAGAATCGCATGCTCGATGCCGCCTATGTACTGGTCCATGGGCATCCAGTAGTCGGCGCCTTCGGCCACCATCTGCTGGTCGTTCTTCGGGTCGCAGTAGCGCATGAAATACCATGAACTGTCGACAAAAGTGTCCATGGTGTCGGTTTCTCGGCGCGCGGGCTTGCCGCAGACGGGGCAGGTCACGCCGGCGTGGAAACCTTCGTGCTTGTGCAGCGGGTTGCCGGAACCATCGGGCACGCAGTCCTGCGGCAGCACCACGGGCAGGTCTTTTTCCGGCACCGGCACCGCGCCGTGTTCCGTGCAGTGGATGATGGGAATCGGCGTGCCCCAGTAGCGCTGGCGGCTGACGCCCCAGTCGCGCAGGCGCCAGGTGATTTTTTTCTCGCCCAGGCCTTTGGCGGCCAGGTCGGCGGCGACCGCATCGACGCAGGCCTTGAAGCCCAGGCCGTCGTACTTGCCGGAGTGGATGGCCACGCCCTGCTGCTTGTCGGCGTACCAGTCGGCCCAGGCGTCAAGGCTGTATGTCTGGCCTTTCACATCGGTCACCTGCTTGATCGGCAGGCCGTATTTCTTGGCGAACTCGAAGTCGCGCTCGTCGTGCGCGGGCACGCCCATGACGGCGCCGTCGCCATAGCTCATGAGCACGTAGTTGCCGATCCAGACCTCGACCTTGTCGCCGGTCAGCGGATGCGTGACGAAGAGCCCGGTGGGCACGCCCTTCTTCTCCTGCGTGGCGAGCTCGGCTTCCGTGGTGCCGCCGGCCTTGCATTCTTCAATGAAGGCCGCCAGCTTCGAGTTGCCCTTCGCCGCATGGATCGCCAGCGGATGCTCGGGCGCCACGGCGCAGAAGGTTACGCCCATGATGGTGTCGGCACGCGTGGTGAAGACATGCATCCTGCCGCCACCCATCAGGGCCCCGGAGGCATCCCGGATTTCGTGCAGGAAGGCAAAGCGCACGCCTTCGCTCTTGCCTATCCAGTTTTCCTGCATCAGGCGCACGCGCTCGGGCCAGCCGGGCAGCTTGGTCTGGACATGGTCCAGCAGCTCTTCCGCGTAGTCGGTGATCTTCAGGTAGTAGCCGGGGATCTCGCGCTTTTCCACCGTGGCGCCGGTGCGCCAGCCCTTGCCGTCTATCACCTGCTCATTGGCCAGCACGGTCTGGTCCACCGGGTCCCAGTTCACGACCTGGGTCTTGCGGTAGGCAATGCCTTTTTCCAGCATCTTCAGGAACAGCCACTGGTTCCACTTGTAGTAATCGGGATCGCAGGTGGCGACTTCGCGGCTCCAGTCGATGGCCAGCCCCATCGCCTGCATCTGCTTTTTCATGTAGGCGATGTTGTCGTAGGTCCACTTCGCCGGCGGCACGCCGTTTTTCAGCGCGGCATTTTCGGCCGGCAGGCCGAAGGCGTCCCAGCCCATGGGCATGAGGACGTTGTAGCCCTTCATGCGCAGGTGGCGCGTGAGCATGTCGTTGATGGTGTAGTTGCGCACATGGCCCATGTGCAGCTTGCCGCTGGGATAGGGCAGCATGGAGCAGGCGTAGTACTTCTTGCGGTTGGCGTCTTCGCTCACGCGGTAGGCATCGGCAGCCGTCCAGTGGGTTTGAGCGTCGCGCTCAACGTCGAGGTGGTTGTATTTATCTTGCATGAAAAAAACGGAAAACCGAAAAGAAGCCTGGAACACGGGACAGGCAGCCCTTTACCGCAACCCTTGATTTTAGAGGCTGGGGCGCATCGCGCCGCTCAAGGGCCCGCTGCAGCGGCCGGCCCGGGCTCGGCGACAAAACCAATGCGGCTGAGCCCGGCCTTTTGCGCCACGCCCATCACCTCCACCACCCGGCCGTAAGGCACGGCCTCGTCGGCCCGCAACTGAACCTCGGTGTCGGGGTAGGAGCCGGCCATTTCGGCCAGCCGGCGCGCCAGCTCGTCCAGCGCCAGGGGCTTGTCGTTCAGGAAGGCCTGGCCGGACTTGTCAACCACCAAGGTCACAAAGCGCGGCGTTTCGGCGACCCTGGCGGCATCGGTTTTGGGCAGGTCGAGCCGGATGGTGCTGGCCAGCAGGGGCGCGGTGATGATGAAAATGACCACCAGCACCAGCATCACATCGACCAGCGGCGTGACATTGATGTCGCTCATGGGCCGCGGGCCCGGCGTGCGCTCCAGACGACCAAAAGCCATGGCTAGTTCACCGGCAGCTGGCTGCCTGCGAGCAAATTCTCTGACGCACCGTCACCTGGGAAGCCAGCCGCCTCGGGGGCCAGCGGGGGGCGCGAAGCGACCAGTGTGGGAGCCATCAATTCACGCAGATCGCGCGCAAAGCCCTCAAGATCGGCCTCGATACGACCAATATAGCGGCCGAAGATGTTGAAGGCCAGGACCGCAGGAATCGCCACTGCCAGCCCGGCCGCGGTCATGATGAGCGCCTCGCCGACCGGGCCCGAAACCTTGTCAATCGTGACCTGGCCCGCAGTCGCCATGCCCACCAGCGCGTGGTAAATGCCCCAGACCGTGCCCAGCAAGCCCACAAAGGGGGCGGTAGAGCCGACCGTGGCCAGCAAGACCTGGCCGAACTGCAGCTTGTGCAAAACCGCGTGCAGGGCATCGCGCAGCACGCGGGTCAGCTGTTGCGCCCTGTCGCCGGCCGACGCCAGGGTGCCATGGGCCTTGAATTGCGTCGCCGTGATGAGCGGCAGCACCAGCGCTTCGCGGTCGAAGGCGGCGACTTTCTCGCTGGCCTGCTCGACCGTTGGCGACTGCCAGAAGGCGGCCGTGCTGCGCGCCACGTCGCCCAGCGCACGGTGCAACAGCCAGGCCTTCCACAGAATGACCACCCAGCTGGCCACCGACATCCCCAGCAACAGCACTGCGACCAACTGGCTGACGAAGCCGCCTTGTGTCATGAGGGCCAGCAGGCTCATGTCCGGCTCACTTCAAATTCAGCACGTCAAACATGTCAAACAGGCCGTTGGCCTGGCCGTCCAGGAAACGGGCGGCGCGCAGCGCGCCCTGGGCGTAGGTGGCGCGGCTGGAGGACTTGTGGCTGATTTCTATGCGCTCACCGGTGCCGGCAAACAGCACGGTGTGGTCGCCGACGATGTCGCCGCCGCGTATGGTGGCAAAACCGATGCTCGACGGGTCGCGCTCGCCGGTCACACCCTCGCGCGCATACACGGCGCAATCCTTCAGGTCGCGGCCCAGGGCGCCGGCGATCACCTCGCCCATCTTGAGCGCCGTGCCCGAGGGCGCATCGACCTTGTGGCGGTGATGCGCCTCCATGATTTCAATGTCGTAGCCGGTGGCCATGGCCTTGGCCGCCATCTCCAGCAGCTTGAGCGTGACATTCACGCCCACGCTCATGTTGGGCGCCATGACGATGGCGATGTCCCTGGCGGCCGCGGCAATCTCGGCCTTCTGCGCGTCCGAGAAACCGGTGGTGCCTATCACCAGCTTGACGCCCAGCTCACGGCAGACCGCCAAATGGGCCAGCGTGCCTTCGGGCCGGGTGAAATCAATCAGCACGCCGGAGTTCTGCAGGCCCTGGCGGATGTCCGCCTGGATCAGCACGCCACTGGCGCGGCCGGAAAATGCGCTGGCATCCAGGCCTATCGCCGGGCTGGCGGCCACATCCAGCGCGCCCGTCAGCTGGCAGTCGGCGCTGGCGTTCACCGCCTCGATCAGCATCTGGCCCATGCGGCCACCGGCGCCGGCGATCGCGATCCGGTGCGCACGCGCTGGCATCATGACGGCCGCGCTCACTGCTTGGGGCTCTCGAGCGGTGGGTAGACCGTGGTCTGAGGGCTGTCCGGCACGCTGGCCGGCGCGTCGCCGGCGGCCGGTTTGGCGGCCGACGACTTTTCAGCGGCCTTGTTCAGCTGTTCCTCGGTGGCTTCCAGCGCGGGCACGTCACCCAGCTTGCGCCGGTTGGACAGCTTGGAGATGAATTCCGCTTCGCTGGGCATGGTGTCGCCCTCGAAGCGCTCCAGCTGGTCGCCCTTGAAAAACACCGTGTACCTGAAGGACTGGGGCTCCACGCCCTGCCGCTTCAGGGTAAAGACGTAGTCCCAGCGGTCGGCGTGAAACAGGCTGGCCATCAGCGGCGTGCCGAGCGTGGCCTTGACCTGATCACGCGTCATGCCGGGCCGCAGCTGCTCGACCTGCTCGCTGGAGATGAAGTTGCCCTGGATGACGTCTACCTTGTAGGGGGTGATCCAGTTGACCGGGTTGACGGCGCTGCTGCTCATGCCGCTGCACGCCGCCAGCACCGCACAGGCCATGACGATGAAAACTGTTTGGACGCCGTAACGATGATTTGCGGACATGGAATAGGGTGTAGCGATATGATTGATCATTGTAGCGGCTGGGTGCTTCCTGGCCCGGACCAGACCGCACGGGGCCGCTCCCCGTTTTCCCCCCAGAGAGATTCCCATGAGCAATATTGACGAGCTGAAAAGCACAGGCCTCAAGGCAACCCTGCCGCGCCTGAAGATTCTCGAGATTTTTCAGGCCGGCAAGCAGCGCCACATGACGGCCGAAGACGTGTTTCGCGTGCTGCTGGAGGAGCGTTCGGATATCGGCCTGGCCACGGTGTACCGGGTGCTGACCCAGTTTGAACAGGCGGGCCTGCTCAACCGCAGCAACTTCGAGTCGGGCAAGGCGGTTTACGAGATCAACGAGGGCCAGCACCACGACCACCTGGTGTGCCTGGACTGCGGCAAGGTCGAAGAGTTTTACGACGCCGAGATTGAAAAGCGCCAGCATGCGGTGGCCGAATCCAAGGGCTTTGCGATTGCCGACCACTCGCTGTCGATCTACGCCAACTGCACCAAGAGTGATTGCCCCAACCGGGCAACGGCGACGTCCGTCCGGCACCACCACCACCCCTGATTTTTCAAACAAAACACCCGCCAGCCCAGGCTGGGCGGGCGCGCACAGCTATCAATTCAGCAGCAACCGCCGGCAGCCCGGCGCGCGGATTCAGTCATCCTGCTCCATCGCCTTGCGATGGCGCTCGACAAATTCCTGGTAGGTATTGATGCCGCGCAGCTGCAGGATAGCATTGCGCACGGCGGCCTCGACCAGCACGGCGATGTTGCGGCCGGCCTCCACCTGGATGATGACCTTGCGCACGGCAACGCCCAGCACGTCCTGCGTCAGCGGCTCGTAGGGGATGCGTTCGTAGTCGCGCTCCAGCGTTTCGCGGCGCACCAGGTGCACGATCATCTTGAGCCGCATCTTGCGGCGCACCGCCGTCTCGCCAAAAATCGCCTTGATGTCCAGCAGGCCGATGCCGCGCACCTCGAGCAGGTTTTGCAGCAGATCGGGGCAGCGCCCCTCGATCGTGGTCTGGTTGATGCGGTACAGGTCCACCGCATCGTCGGCCACCAGGCCATGCCCGCGCGAGATCAGCTCCAGCCCGAGCTCACTCTTGCCGAGCCCGGATTCGCCGGTGATCATCACGCCCAGGCCCAGAATGTCCATGAACACGCCGTGCATGGAGGTGCGGTCGGCAAAATGCTTGGACAAATAGGCCCGCAGCACGTCAATCACGAAGGCGGCCGACTCCGGCGTGGCAAACATGGGCAGTTGGGCGCGCTCGCACATCGACAGCAGCGTGTCGGGCGCCGTCTGGCCGTCGGCCACCACCAGCACCGGCGGCTCCAGCGTGATGATGCGCGAGATGCGCCGGGCGCAGTCCTCGGGGCTGGCATTGGTGAGATAGGCGACTTCGCGCTCGCCCAGGATCTGCACGCGGTAGGGGTGGATGTAATTGAGGTAACCGACCAGGTCGGCCCCCGAGCGCGCGGCACGCACGGCCACTTCATCAAAGCGCCGTTCAGAGGCGCCCAGCCCCGCCACCCATTCCCACTTCAGGGTGGCGCGGTGGTCTTCAAACAGAACGTCAGCGCTGACAACAGTGGGCTTCATGCCGGCCTTGTGATTCAGGAAACCAGGGCCTTCAGGCGCTGATTTCGTGGGCGGAGTGCCAGGACGCGATCAGGTGGTGCAGCGCCGCCGCGTCGGTGCTGGTTTTCAGCTGCTCGCGCAAGGTGCTGTCGCTGAGCAGCTCGGCAATTTCAGACAGGATTTCCAGGTGTTTTTGCGTGGCGGCTTCGGGCACCAGCAGAAAGATCAGCAAAACCACCGCCTGCTCATCGGGCGCATCGAAACCGATGGGCTCCTGCAGCAGGAAAACCGCCGCCATGGGCGCTTTCAGGCCCTTGATGCGGCCATGCGGAATGGCCACCCCATGGCCCAGCCCGGTCGACCCCAGGCGCTCACGCGCGAACAGGCTGTCGGTGATCAGTGCACGGTTCAAGCCATGCAGGTTCTCAAACAACAGGCCGGCTTCTTCAAAAGCACGCTTTTTGCTGGTCGCTTCGACACTGACCAGCACTTGGGAGGGGGGCAAAATTTGCGAAAGACGGTTCATAACAATCTTTTAGTCGCCGAATTATGCACTTTGCAGCGGGATGAAAGAAAAAAGGGGCATAAAAAAGCCGCTTGCCCCGCGCAAGCGGCTCATCGGGACGCCCATCAGGTCACACTCGGTGACACATTAAGGGCTGGCAGCCTAGGTCAGGTGCCGGGCACGGTTGACGGCCGGCGCAAAAGCTAGGAAACCACCCGCTTGGCGGTCACGTGTTGATGATCCTGAACTTTGGTTTTGTAACGCCCGACCTGGCGGTCCAGTTTGTCAGCCAATTCATCGACTGCGGCGTAAAGATCAGCGTGTGAGCTCTCGGCAAACAGGTCGCGACCCTTGACATGCACATTGCACTCGGCTCGCTGGCGTCTATCCTTTTCCGTCATGTTATCCACTGTCAACAGAACTTTCACATCCACTACCTGGTCAAAGTGCCGGGTAATCCGATCCAGCTTGCTAGTCACATAACCACGCAGCGCGGGGGTAACTTCAAGATGGTGACCGCTGATCGTCAAATTCATAAAGAGACTCCTTCTCCAAGGTTGGAACTGGGTTGAAAACACCGCCTCACCGGTGAGGCGAGGCGACAGACGGGGACACGTGCTTGGATTTACTATGCGCCCGAAGTGCGGTAATTGCAACCTTGCCCCACAATAAATAGTGCAACCTTCTGAAAAACCCCTAGACCTCACGAGGCGTGTGGCAAGGGGCCCAAACCGTGAGCAGGAGCCGGCGGCCCAATTTCCTTCACAAAATCGCCGGCCAGACGGCATCATGCGCATTCATGAAATTCCACGGAAACTCCTCACCGTCGCGGCTCCGCGCAAGGCCTGGCCATGCCGCCTGAAACCGCCCCGGCGTCCAATCCGACCGGGCCTGACGAGGCGCCTGCCGCCCTGGTATTGATGGGCGGCGGCGCGCGCACGGCCTACCAGGCCGGTGTGCTGCATGCCCTGTCCACCCTGCTCAGCCTGCAGGGTGGTGTGGCCAACCAGCGCTTTCCCTTTCAGATCCTGGTGGGCACGTCGGCCGGCGCCCTCAACGCGACCTTCCTGGCCAGCCACGCCAGTGAAGGGCTGCAGGCCTTTGGGCAGCTGGCCAGCTTCTGGAGCACCCTGCACTCATCGCAGGTGTACAAGCTCAAAGTCCCCGCCTGGATACGCTCCAGCCGCATTGCGGCCGCCCTGTTGCTGTCGCAGCAGGTACGCGCCCAGCAGTCACTGCTGGATAACACACCGTTGATCGACACCTTGCACCGCGTGATTTCGCTGAGCCGCATCGACCTGGCGCTGCAAAACCGCACCTTGCGGGCGCTCGCCGTCACGGCCTCCAGTTACAGCAGCGGCGTGCACTGGACGTTTTGCCAGATGGCTGCTGACCGGCAGGCGGCGTTGTGGAGCCGGCCGGGCAGGCGCGCCGAATTCCAGCCCATCACCATCGAGCACCTGATGGCCTCCAGCGCCCTTCCCTTCCTGTTCCCGTCGACGCCGCTGTGGGTGGACGGCCACCGCGAGTTTTTTGGCGATGGCTCGATGCGCCAGAGCTCGCCGCTGTCGCCGGCCGTGCACCTGGGCGCCAGCAAGGTGTTGGTGATAGGCGTCGGGCAGCCCGAGCGCGCCGGCTTCACGGGCAATGGCCCCAGCGTCAGCGGCAGGCCCACCTTGGGCGCCATTGCCGGCCATGCCATGGCCAGCGTCTTCCAGGACACGCTGCAGGCCGATGTGGAGCAAACCCAGCGCATCAGCAAAACCATGCACCAGATGCCGCGTGAGATCGCAGCCCTCATGCCCTACCGGCCCGTGGATGTGCTGGCGATCGCCCCTTCGCAGTCGCTCGATGCGCTGGCGCAGGCGCACGCCGGCGAGCTGCCCGCCAGCACCTATAACGCGCTGGCGGGCCTGGGCGCGCTCGGCGCCAAAAGTAGCCCGGGCGGCGCCGCACTGGCCAGCTACCTGCTGTTCGAGCCGGGTTTCGTCAAGGCGTTGATGGCGCTGGGCGAGCACGACGCCTATGCCCGCAGGGACGAACTGCTGACATTTTTCAGCCCGGCATTTGGCCGGGCGGGCGGTGGATAAAACAGCTTTGCAATGCCATAATCGCGGCTTATTTGTTCCGGAGAAATCCTTGGAAAGCAGTCCTAGTCGCTGGCTTTCAACACCGCAGACTGACGCCGCATGACGTTGGGCCAGGGGTTGAAAGCGATGCCACCATCCTCACCCCCTTCCCGCACGAGGCCAGACGCATGCCTCGTGCCTGCCCTGAATTGATCGGCCGTTAGTCATGCTCAATATTTTCACGCTCGCCAACGGGCGCCTCTTCCAGGAAGAAATCGAGTCCCTGGAAGAACTCTCCAAATTCCAGCCGATCTGGGTGGATCTGGAATCCCCCACCCTGGAAGAAAAACGCTGGATCAAGCAGTACTACGGCCTGTCCATTCCCGAAGACGTGATGGACGAGGACATCGAGGAGTCCGCACGCTTTTATGAAGAGGACAACGGCGAGCTGCACATACGCTCCGACTTCCTGATTGCCGATGACGCCGAGCCGCGCACGGTGCGGGTGGCCTTCATCCTCAACCTGGTCAATGACGACCTGAAAAGCAAGGGCGTGCTGTTTTCCATTCACGATGAGGATGTGCCGGTGTTCCGGCTGCTGCGCATGCGGGCGCGCCGCGCGCCGGGGCTGATTGAAGACGCCAAGGAAGTGCTGCTCAAGCTCTTCGATGCCGACGCGGAATACTCCGCCGACACCCTGGAAGGCATTTACGTCGAACTCGAAAAAGTCAGCGCCCAGGTGCTGTCGGGCGACGTGACCGATACCAAGGCCAGCGAAGTGCTGGGCGCCATCGCACGCCACGAAGACTTGAATGGCCGGATCCGCCGCAACATGATGGACACGCGCCGCGCGGTCAGTTTCATGATGCGCAGCAAGATGCTCAATGCCGAGCAGTTCGAGGACGCGCGGCAAATTCTGCGCGACATCGACTCGCTCGACTCGCACACCGCCTTCCTGTTTGACAAGATCAACTTCCTGATGGACGCCACGGTCGGTTTCATCAACATCAACCAGAACAAGATCATCAAGATCTTCTCGGTGGCCAGCGTGGCCCTGCTGCCGCCGACGCTGATCGCCAGCGTGTACGGCATGAACTTCAAGTCCATGCCCGAGCTTGACTGGGCGCTGGGCTACCACTATGCGCTGGGACTGATGGTGGCCAGCGCCATGGGGCCCATGTGGTACTTCAGGAAGCGCGGCTGGCTGAAGTAGGCATGTCCCGGGCTGACCGCTGGCAACTCACCGGCAGCGGCACCCCCGAGAAGTTCGAAGAAAATACGGCCCCAGCCCTTTAGGTACGGGCGCAAAAAGCTATCTTATTTATAGCAACCTTAAAAATCGCTCGACAATCACCTGGGCGTAGCGGCTGGCGACCAGGTCGATAAAGCTCGGGAAATCGACGTGGGCGCTGTCATCGGCACGGTCGGAGATGGTGCGCACGGCGGCAAACGGCACGCCATAGTCCAGGCAGACCTGGGCCACGGCCGCGCCCTCCATCTCGACGGCCAGCACCTCATGACCGGCATCCGCCAGCGCCGACCGCAGCGCACCGGACTCGTGGGCGCCGCAAACAAAACGGTCACCGCTGGCAATCAGGCCCCGATGAACACGCGCGTCGGGATAAGGATGAGGGGCCAGGCCCTGCTGCGCCTCCTCTTGCCGGTCTTGCAGCGCGCCACAGGCCGCCTTGAACAGCAGGGCCGTCAAGGCCGCGTCGCCATCGAAGCGGGTTTTGCCGTACAGGGGCACTTCGTAACGCGGAAACAAGGGCGAGGCATCCAGGTCGTGCTGCACAAAGTCGGTGGCCACAACCACATCGCCGACCCTCACCCCTGCGCCCAAGCCACCCGCCACACCGGTGAACACGATGCGCCGCACGCCAAAACGCTCAATCAGCGCCGTGGTGGTCGTGGCCGCCGCGACCTTGCCAATCCTGGACAATGCCAGCACCACGGGCTGGCCATGCAAATCACCGAGCCAGAAGTCGCGACCGGCATGGATAAGCTTGCGCGGTTGCTTCAAGAGTTCGATCAAGCCAAGCTGCTCTTGCGCCAGGGCGCTGAGGATGGCGGTCGGCGTGGCGGCAGGATGGGCGGTGAAAGGCATGCCTTGATTTTGCCCACAAAGCCCAGGCTTGAATCCCGACAGGCATAAAAAAGGGCGCCTTGCGTCGCCCCCAGAAAACCCTTGCAGGCTCTAAAACTTGTTCGCGGGTGAGGTGTTACGCGCTCACTTCCTGTCGCTTCGGCATCACAAGCCCTGCAAGCAGGGCAGTTGTCAGCCTCCGCCGAAAGAAGCGAGGCTTTACCTCACTTCTTGTCGCGCAGCTCACGGCGCAGGATTTTTCCGACCGGCGTCTTGGGCAGCTCGGTGCGGAACTCCACCACCTTGGGCTGCTTGTAGCCGGTGAGATTGGCCTTGCAATAGTCGCGCACCTGCGCTTCGGTGAGGTCCGGATTTTTCTTCACTATCACCAGCTTCACGGCTTCGCCGGACTTGTCGTCGGCCACGCCCACGCAGGCGCATTCCATCACGCCTTCCAGCTTGGCCACCACGTCTTCGATTTCGTTGGGGTAGACGTTGAAACCGCTGACCAGGATCATGTCCTTCTTGCGGTCGACGATCTTGAAGAAACCGTTGTCGTCGAGCACGCCGATGTCGCCCGATTTGAAATAACCGTCCGGCGTCATGACCTTGGCGGTTTCGTCGGGACGCTGCCAGTAGCCGGCCATGACCTGCGGGCCCTTGATGGCGATCTCGCCGGGCTGGCCGGGCGGCACCTCATTGCCGTCGTCGTCCAGCAGCTTGAAATACGTGCCGGGAATCGGCACGCCAATGGTGCCGGTGAAGGCCCTGCTGTTGGTCGGGTTGCAGCTGGCCGAGGGCGAGGTCTCCGACAGGCCGTAACCTTCGCAAATCGGGCAGCCGGTTTTTTCCAGCCACAGCTTGGCGACCGCGCTTTGCACGGCCATGCCGCCACCCAGAGAAATCTTCAGGTGCGACCAGTCCACGGTGTTGAAGTCGGGGTGGTTGGCCAGGCCGTTGAACAGCGTGTTCACCGCCGGAAAGCTGTTGACCTTGTGCTTGGAGAGTTCTTTCAGCACGGCCGGCAGATCACGTGGATTGGGGATCAAAATGTTTTTGCCACCGGTGCGCATGCCCAGCATCATGTTCACGGTGAAAGCGAAGATGTGATACAGCGGCAGCGCGCAGACGTATGTGGGCTGCTCACCGGCGGGCAGGCTGGCCATGGCCGGGCCATTCCAGGCTTCGGACTGCAGCACATTGGCAATCACGTTGCGGTGCAGCAGCACCGCGCCCTTGGAGACGCCGGTGGTGCCGCCGGTGTACTGCAGCACGGCCACGTCGTCGGGCTTGATGTCGGGCCGCTTGAGCGTTGCGCGCGTGCCCTGCGCCAGCGCATCGTTAAAACGCACCGCGCCCGGCAGGTTGAAGGTGGGCACCATCTTCTTGACATTGCGCACCACATAGTTGACCAGCGCGCCCTTGAGCAGGCCCAGCTGGTCGCCCATGGCGCACAGCACCACATGCTTGACGGGTGTGGCAGCAATGCACTGCTCCAGCGTGTTGGCGAAGTTCTCGATGATGACGATGGCCTTGGCGCCGGAGTCCTTGAGCTGGTGCTCCAGTTCGCGCGGCGTGTAGAGCGGGTTGACATTGACCACCACATAACCGGCGCGCAGGATGGCGGCCACGGCCACCGGGTACTGCGGCACATTGGGCATCATGATGGCGACGCGGTCGCCCTTGGTCAGGCCCAGGCCCTGCAGATAAGCGCCAAAGGCGACGGACAGGCTGTCTATCTGGCCGAAGGTGAGGTCCTTGCCCATGAAGCTGTAGGCCACACGACTGCCATGTTTCTGGAAGCTCTCCTCCATCAAGGCCACCAGCGACGGGTACTGCGAAGCGTCTATATCCGCGGGAACGCCGGCCGGGTAGGCCTTAAGCCATGGGCGGTCTATGGTCGCTGCATTCATGCGGGTTGTCTCCTTTGCTTTTTCTTACTGCCACGGATTCTCGTGGCGTGCCCTCTGCGTGGCTATTGCGTTTTCCCTAGGGAATCGTGGAAATCCGAAGGGGAAGCCCTCTAATATTCATAGTGCCATGGCTTGCGCTTGCGGCCCTGGCATGGCGCGCAAGCGGCTCGCAGAAGACTTATTCGATCGCCTTGCCCATGTCCTCGATGACCTTCTTGGCGTCGCCAAACACCATCATGGTCTTGTCCATGTAGAAGAGCTCGTTGTCCAGCCCGGCATAGCCGGCCGCCATGGAGCGCTTGTTGACGATGACGGTCTTGGCCTTGTAGGCCTCCAGGATAGGCATGCCGTAAATCGGGCTGCCCTTGGTGAGCGCGGCCGGGTTGACCACGTCGTTGGCACCCAAAATGATGGCGACATCGGCCTGGCCGAACTCGCCGTTGATGTCTTCCATCTCGAACACCTGGTCGTAGGGCACCTCGGCCTCGGCCAGCAGCACGTTCATGTGGCCCGGCATGCGGCCCGCCACGGGGTGAATCGCGTACTTGACGTTGACACCCTTGTGGAGGAGTTTTTCGGCCAGTTCATTGACCGCATGCTGGGCGCGCGCCACCGCCAGGCCGTAGCCCGGCACGATGATCACGGTCTCGGCATTGCCCAGGATGTAGGCCGCATCATCGGCCGAGCCCGACTTGACCGGGCGCTGCTCTTTCGAGCCGACCGCCGCCGTTGCGGCCTCGCCGCCGAAGCCGCCCAGGATCACGTTGAAGAAGGAGCGGTTCATCGCCTTGCACATGATGTAGGACAGGATCGCACCCGACGAGCCCACCAGCGAGCCGGCGATGATCAGCATGGAATTGTTCAGCGAGAAACCGATGCCCGCGGCCGCCCAGCCGGAGTAGCTGTTGAGCATGGACACCACCACCGGCATGTCGGCGCCGCCGATCGGAATGATGATGAGCACGCCCATCACAAAGGCCAGCGCCAGCATCGCGAAGAACGCGGGCCAGTTGCCGGTGAACATGAAGACCCCGCCCAGGCCTATGGTCAGCAGGCCCAGGACCAGGTTCAGCTTGTGCTGGCCGGCAAACTGCACCGGCGCGCCCTGGAACAGGCGGAACTTGTAGGTGCCCGACAGCTTGCCGAAGGCGATCACCGAGCCGCTGAAGGTGATGGCGCCAATGGCCGCGCCCAGGAACAGCTCGAGCCGGTTGCCGCTGGGGATGGGGCTGCCCTTGGCCGCGATGCCAAAGGCGTAGGGCTCGGCGACGGCCGCCACGGCGATGAAGACCGCGGCCAGGCCGATCATGCTGTGGAAGAAGGCGACCAGCTCGGGCATCTTGGTCATTTCGACCGTCTTGGCGCGCCAGGCGCCGTAGCCCCCGCCGACCACCAGGCCCAGCAGCACCCAGCCCAGCCCCAAGGCCTGGCCGCCTGCGATTTCGACGATCAGCGCC